>JAJEAA010000015.1 GCA_022824365.1 Anaerolineae bacterium | reverse complement strand
CACCGTTGTTTCGTAACGAATCGCCAGCCGAAACAGATTCTCGCCCGCGGCTACCCGATGCGTGCATTGCGGGTTCGAGCGCCAGACCCTGGCCGCGAACCGGCCGCCTTGCAGGTCCGGGTGCTTGCCCAGGTCAAGCATCTCCAAGTGTTCGTAGTTGATATCGCCGTTGACCGATTGCACAAAGATCCGTTCGCTCACCGTGTAGATATATACCGGTAGCGGGGTCGGGGTCGGAGTCGGGCGCCAGACTGCTGTGCTGGCTGCCTTCGGCCCGTCGTCTGGCGGCCCGTCGTCTGGCGGTCTGTCGTCTGGCGGATCGCCATTGGTCGGCGGGTCGGGCGGCGGCGGCACCGAGACTTGCTGGCTGGCGCTGGCGCTGCCGGCGCTGTTGCTGACCGTCAGTATCACGGTGTAGGCCGCGGGAGTGCTGGGGTAAGTGTGGGTTGGATTCTGGTCGCTGTAATCTTCCGCGCCGTCGTTGTCCACATCCCAGCTGAAGCTCAGGTTGCTGCCGGTCGAGGTCGAAGTGAAACTGACATGATAGCCGCTGACGCTGTAGGTGAAGCTGGCTCTCGGCGGGTCGGGCGGCGTCGACACCGAGATGGACTGCATGGCGGTATCGCTGCCGCCGGGACCAGTCACCCTCAGCCTCACCGTATAGCTACCGCCGCTGCTGTAAGTGTGGCTGGTCGTCTGGCCCGTGCCGGCAGCGCTGCCATCGCCGAAGTCCCAGGCATAGCTGTTGATCCGGCCGCTGGAGCCCCCCGCGTCGAAGTTCCAGCGCAGGACATTGCTCGGATCGACCGCGGCGCTGAAGCTGGCGCTGGGCGCGGGCCATGAGACGCTGATGCTGCGCGTGGCGGTATCGCTGCCGCCGGGACCAGTCACCGTCAGCGTCACCGTGTAGCTGCCGCCGCCGCTGTAGGTGCGGGAGGTGGTCTGGCCTGTGCCGGTGCTGCTATCGCCGAAGTTCCAGGCATAGCTGGTGATCTGGCCGCTGGAACCGCTGGCGTCGAAGTTCCAGCGCAGGACGTTGCCCGTATCGACCGCGGCGCTGAAACTGGCGGTTGGCGCCGCTACCGGTAATTCATAAGCGCCAATATCGCACTCGCCGCCGGCCGGCTGCGGACGGCTCGTGCCCGCTTGATCGACGGTCACGCCGTTTGCGCCTGTCAGGCAGTCGACGGCATTGACAGCCGGACTGTTGGAGGGCAGCGCGAAATAGGCTGGGGGGTCGGTCATGCTGGTGGGGGTGGTGGGCGAGGCGGGCAAGCGCGGATCGGCGCTGGAGTAGGGCGTCCCGCAGTTGCCCGTGCGGATCAGGTTGGTGTTAATCCCGCTCGGGGAGGCGCTCTGGAAGCAATCGTGCCCGGTGTTGCCGGCTAGCAGGCTGTTCTTTATCTCGGCGCCCGATGCGAAGTTCACGCCGCCGCCTTGATTCGCCGGGCTGGTGGAGTTGGCGGTGTTGTTAAAGAGGGTCGCATGCAGCAGTTTGACCGTGCCGCCCGCGAAGTAGAGCGCGCCGCCGCGCCTCGCGCTGTTGCCGTAAAAGGTGCTGTTGACGATCGTTGTGGAAATCGAGCCGCTGCTGGTGGAAATCGCGCCGCCAAAGCCTTCCTCATGGGCGCTGTTGCCGTTGAAGGCGCTGCCTTCGATCGACAAGGAACTGTGATTGTAGATGGCGCCGCCGTCGGCATTATTGGTAGTCGCATTGTTTGAAAACGCGCTGTTGACGATGGTCGCCGACGAGCCGTGCCCGCCGATGAATATGGCGCCGCCCTGACCATCGACTCTGTTGTCGCTCATCACAACATTGTTGAGTTCAAGCGTGCCGGGAAAGAGGCGGATCGCGCCGCCGTTACCAGCATCGGCATCAGCCCAGGCTTTGGTCAAGGTTATGTTGTTGATGGTCAATTTGCCCCGATTCAGCAGAAAGAGGCGCGTGTCGCCATCGCCGTCGTTGTCGCCGTCGCCGCTGATGGTCCAGCCCTTGCCGTTGATGGTGATGGTCGAGGTGATCGTGGGCAGAACCGCGGACAGCCGGAGCGTGTCGGCGGTCTCCGGCATGTTGATGACGTCGGCGCCGGCCTCCCCCGCGCCATCCGTCCCCGCGTCGCAGCTGCCGACGTTGCTGGTCGCCTCGTTGGCTTCCCGAATTGCTTGCGCCAGGCTGCAGCCGCTATCGACGTTGATGTCCGCGGCGTAGACCGGCGCCAGAGCCGCCAGCAGCAGAAAAAGCAGCGCAGCGATGAGGATGAGCCTGGCAAGAATTCCGGCGTTCATGAGCGACTCAGGGAAAGCTCGAAATTTAACGTGACATGCCGGGGGGGAATTAAACATTAAGCACATCTCCCGAAACCCCCATCTGAATTTGGACTGTGTTGTATGGACAAGCGCTAAAAGCGAAAGCGTGACCCTGAGCATAATCATTATGACGGGATGCATATAGAAAAACCTATCTTACCAAAGATTTTTTTAGTTTAATGCCATTTCTGGATTTATCAAGTTTTGGAGGTTGGGATTCCGCCGGCGGGATTTATCTCCCCGATATGGACTGTTTAACTACCGTTGCTGGATGGAAAAGCGCCCTGTTCAAACTGAAATCCGAAACGAAGTTCAATAATCGTTTCATAAACCTGCATCCTGTCCTGACACTGGGGCAACATCGTCCGCTATTTGCGCTCGACGCGCATGTGGCGTTAAAATTGCTATTGGGACGGTTGCGGAATCGACGGCTCGTTTGTCAGTTTGACGCGCTGTTTTCCCAAGGACTGAATGACAAGAACCACCTTCGGAGACCGACTGCGCCATGAAAAAACAGGATCGCCGCGTAGATCGCACGCGAAAAGCCTTAATCGACGCTCTCATTGAACTGGGCATGGAACAAGGATTTGAAAGTGTAAAGATCAAAGATCTCACCGAGCTCGCCAACATCGGCAACTCAACGTTTTACCGCCATTTCAAAAACAAAAACGATCTGCTGGGCAGTCACCTGAGCGAAATCCAGGCGGAAATCACGCGCGAAATGCACCCGGAAATGACCCATTACGATTTGTCGCTTTTGGTCTTCACTGTCATCGGCAAGCATCGAGACGCCTGCCTGTTGGCGATGAGCCTGCCGGAAGATCATCCGGTCATGGAGCCAATCCTGAAAAGCGCGACGCGAATCGTGAACGATCGCTACAAGGCGCGCGACGAGACGATCATCCCCTTTGTCGTATCGGCGAATCATTTGGTGAATTCATTTGTGAAAATGTTCCACTGGTGGCTTACCGAGGGCCAGGCCTACAGCGTGGAGCAGATGGCTACCATGGCGAACGAGCTCATCCTTAAGGTGACCGAAACCGCGGCCCTCGATGAAAGGGAAGTCAGCCTGCGCCCCGATCCAGACCCGCCTCAGTGAAATATGCCGCCGCCTGAGCAAGCCCATTGCAACCGCCGCAACCTGATTGAACCGCGATCGCCGGTCCAAACAGCATGAGTCTCGTAGATTGATGCGTCGCCTCTTCATTTTCCGTGCGCGGCGGCAATGGCGCGCAATCCCAGGGACTCTCGGGGTATTCAGACGGGATGTGTTGAATAAGGGCTTATGAGCGCCTGTCCCGACTGCCAAGCCCGACAGTTTTTGCTATAATCCCCGCCAAACCTGACTTCAGCAAAGGACGACGACAATGGCGGATTACACTCCCCAACCGGAACATAAATTCACCTTCGGCTTGTGGACAGTCGGCAACATCGGCCGCGACCCCTTCGGCGAGCCGACGCGCGCGCCTGTTTCTCCAGTGGAGATCCTGCGCATGTTGGCGGAAGTCGGCGCTTGGGGCGTCAACCTGCACGATAACGACCTCGTGCCCATCGACGCGACCGCCGCCGAGCGCGACCGGATCGTGGCCGATTTCAAACGGGCGATGGCTGAAACCGGCATCGTCTGCCCGATGGCGACCACCAATCTCTTCGCCGATCCGGCTTTCAAAGACGGCGCTTTCACCAGCAACGACCCGGCCGTTCGCGCTTATGCCTTGCAAAAGACGATGGCGTCGATGGACCTGGGCGCGGAGTTGGGCGCGAAAGTTTATGTCTTCTGGGGCGGGCGGGAAGGCGCGGAATCCGACAGCGCCAAGTGCCCCGCCGATGGCGTCAAGCGGATGCGCCATGCCATCAACTTCCTCTGCGAGTATTCGAAAGATCAGGATTATGGTTATCGCTTCGCGCTGGAGCCCAAGCCCAACGAGCCGCGCAGCGATATCTACTTCCCGACTGTGGGCAGCATGCTCGGCTTCATCGCCACGCTCGACGACCCCGATATGGTCGGCGTCAACCCGGAAGTGGCGCATGAGCACATGGCCGGCTTGAACTTCATGCACGCGGTGGCGCAAGCTTGGGACGCCGGCAAGCTCTTCCATATTGATCTCAACGACCAGATGTTTGGCAGATACGATCAGGACTTTCGCTTCGGCAGCATGATGATCAAGCAGAATTTCCACCTGGTGCGCTTCCTGGAAGATGTCGGTTATGACGGCAGCCGTCACTTCGACGCCCACGCCTACCGCAGTTCGGGCTACGAGGATGTGGTGGAATTCGCGCGCGGCTGCATGCGCTCCTACCTGGTCTTCAAGGAGAAAGCGGCGCAATTCAACGCCGATGCCGAAGCGCAAGCCTTGCTGGCGGAGATCAACGCCGATGACGGCAGTTACGCTTATCTGGCTGATGGCTATAGCAGCGCGGCCGCCGAGCGGCTGAAGGCGACCGAATTTGACCGGATCGGCTTGGGCGCGCGCAATCTGCCCTACGAGCGGCTGGATCAACTGACCTTCGATATCTTGCTGGGCGTGCGCTAATCACGTTGAACGAGGTAATGTAGGGGCGGCATGCCATGTCGCCCGAAATTGCTTTTCGGCGATCTCGGAGAATCTCGTACATTTGTTCTTTCCTTCAACTCAAAATCATGATACACTCCCCCTATGGATCAATGTTCGCAGGCTCTCAACCGCGGCGCCCAACCGATGCCCTCCGCCGAAAACTCGCTCTCTATTCCGGCCTTGTCGCCAGACTCCCGCGATGCCGGCATTTGCGCCCCTGCGCCGACATACCAAAATCATACCGGCCGCCGCCTGCTTTTTGTCCGTTTCGCCTGGAAAACCCCGTCTTCTGTCCGAAAAGCATTTCCCCATGTCCGACTTTGTCCGTTTCGGGCAATAAACAAACTGAAAACAAATACTCTTTGGGAGCGGCTCTATGCTGACTGCCCGATAACTTCGCCAGCAAATATACGAACTCTGTGCCCCCTCCCCCCCCGATGCTATATACATACTGTATCGATACATGGGCGAATTTTTGGCTGTTTTCAGCGGTTTTAGCGGCGCTTTAAGGTAGATGACTGCGGGCTGTTCCCGCCATTATTGGCGAAGTCGAAGGGGCGCCAAACTGCCGGACGGGGGCCGGCGAGTGACGCGAACGCTGGCTTTGACCAAGTACCGGGCAAGCCTGCGTCTGTTGCGTTGATCGAAGTGACAATCTTCGAGAAAGGACAGACCATGCCCTACTTGATGGGACTGGATATCAGCACGACCGGCGCCAAAGCGCTGATCATCGACGAGAACGGCAACGTCATCGCCGTCGCCAATAGTCCGCAGCCGATCAGCCAGCCCAAGCCCCTATGGAGCGAGCAGAACCCGGGCGACTGGTGGCAGGGCATCAGCGCGAGCATCCGCCGGGCGCTGGCGGATTCCGGTTTGAGCGGCGAAGACATCAGCGCCATCGGCCTGACCGGTCAGATGCACGGCTTGGTCCTGCTCGATGAAAACGGCGAAGTGCTGCGTCCGTCCATACTGTGGAACGATCAGCGGACCGGGGCGCAATGCGAATATATGACGGCGCGGATCGGCGCTCGGCGCTTGATCGAATTGACGGGCAACCCGGCTGTCACCGGCTTCACCGCGCCCAAAATCCTCTGGGTGCGCGACAACGAGCCGGAGGTTTACGCGCGGGCGGCGCAAGTCTTGCTGCCCAAGGATTACATCCGCTACAAACTCACCGACGCCTACGCCACCGACCTGGCCGGCGCGTCCGGGACATCGCTGCTCAATGTGGCGGAACGGGCTTGGTCGGCCGAGGCGCTGGACGCCCTGGAGATACCGGCCGAGTGGCTGCCGCCGGTGCATGAAGGCACACAGGTGACATCGACAATTAGCGCGGCGGGCGCGGCCGCGACTGGACTCAAAGCCGGAACGCCGGTGGTCGGCGGCGGCGGCGATCAAGCGGCGGGCGCGGTCGGCATGGGTTGCGTCTCGCCGGACAAGATCGGCGTCACCGTGGGCACATCGGGGGTCGTCTTTGCGCCGCTGAACAGCTACGCCTACGAAAGCGGAGGGCGTCTGCATGCCTTCTGCCACGCTGTGCCGGGCGCCTGGCACTTCATGGGCGTGATGCTCAGCGCGGCCGGCAGCCTGCAATGGTATAAAGACAGCTTCGCGCCCGATATCGACTTCGATAGTTTGCTGGCGGAAGCCGCCGCGGCTCCAGCCGGCTGTGATGGTCTGTTCTTCTTGCCCTACTTGACGGGCGAGCGTAGTCCGCATCCCGATCCGCTGGCGCGGGGCGCCTTCATCGGCCTGACCACTCGCCACGGACGCGGGCACATGACGCGCGCTGTGCTGGAAGGGGTGGCTTTCGGCTTGAAGGATTCTTTCACGCTTGTAGCCCAAGCCGGCTTGCCGGACGAGCATGAGGCGCGGATAAGCGGCGGCGGGGCGAAGAGCCCGGTCTGGCAGGCGATCATTGCCGATGTGCTGGCGGCGCCCTTGGTCAACATCAATACAACCGAGGGCGGGGCTTTCGGCGCGGCCATCCTGGCTTCGGTGGCGGCGGGCGTTTTTGAGGATGTGGCCAGCGCCTGCGAGGCGATGATACAGACCGGCGAAGAAGTGGCGGTTGGCGCTAACGCTGCGGTCTACGCCGAGCGCTACGAAATCTACCGGTCGCTTTATCCCGCCTTAAAAGCTACGTTCGCGCGGCTTTAGACGCCGAGGAAACAGACGGGCGGCCCTACAGAAGGCTCGCGTTCGTGGAGGATTGCAGGATCGATTCGGTCGACTGCGCTATTCCTGAAGCCTAGAGCGCGTGCGTCAAAACCAGGACACGCGTCGAGTCAGGCAGATCGTCCCGGCTCAGTTCCACCTCCCAATCCGACTGAAAATCGACCTCGGATTCGTCGAAGTGGCTGAGGAACGCGGTGATCCATTGCATATTGCGCGGCTTGTAGCGCAGGGTGCGGAAGTGCATCGGGATGACCAGCTTCGGCTGCACACGGTCAATCACTTGCTTGAGATCGCCAAGGTCGATGGTCGGCACATCGCCCGCCAAGACAAGGAAAACATCGAGGTCGCGGAAGAATTCGTACTCCTCCGGCGTGAAGGGATTGCCGACATCGCCCATGTGCCCGATGCTGATGCCATCCATCTCCCAGCGGTACATGGCGCATTTGTCGGGTTCGTGCTCGGGATGGTCGTACATTTCGGAGGACTCGATCGCCTTGAATTTCACGCCTTTGCATTCGATTTCGCCGCTGTCCCGCGCGACTTCCAGCATATTTAGCCGCGCCGGATCGCCGCCGATAAGGTCGGAGCGGTCGTGGAAGCTGTCGTTCAGCGATGAGGTGACGACGATGTCCGGATGATCGGGAATGGGCTGGTAACCGGATGTTTCCGGCGTGTAGGGATCGGTGATGACCGAGGCGCCGTCGCTGCCGGTGACAAGAAAGGCCGCGTGTCCATACCATTTGATTTTCATGTTGCTATGCTCCGTTCAAGGCGGGTATCACTTCTTCGGTAAACAAGCCCAGGACCTCCGGATCGGGCGAGCCGATGATATCGATCATGAAATAATCGCAGCCCTTTTCGACGAAGGCGCTCATCTGCTCGGCGATTTGCGGCGGACTGCCGACGAAGGCTTTTTCCGGCGTCCATTTGTCGACGCGGGAGAGGCCCCGCGCGACAGCTTCGGCTTCCGTTTTGCCGATGGCGACCCGCCCAAACCAACTGCAGCGCAGGCTCGCCGGATCGCGCCCGATGGCATCCAGGTGACGCTTGAGAATAGTCTGCCGCTCCAGGTATCGGTCCAGCGGCGAATCCGGATAATTCCAGATATCGGCGTATTTGGCGGCATGTTTCATGGTGGTATAACCGCCGCCGCCAACCATGATGGGAATGCGCTTCTCCGGCTTGGGCTCGCACCAGGCCTCCGCGATATGATAATGCTGGCCCCGGTAGCTGAGTTTGCCCGGCTCTTCCCACATCTTCTTCAAGATGATCAGCGTCTCTTCCAATTGCTGCACGCGGAGCCTCGGCTCGGGGTAAGGGTAGCCATAGCCGCGGTATTCGTCTTCTTTCCAGCCGGCGCCGATGCCCATGACGAAGCGCCCGTTTGAGAGATTCTGCAAGGTGGCCGCCATCAGCGCCAGCAATGCCGGGTTGCGGTAGCTCTGCCCCAGGACCATCGGTCCCACTTCAAAATCCGGGTAGCGCGCCGCCAGGTAGCTGAGCACGGTCCAGGCTTCGTAGGTCGGTTCGCCATCCCAGAAGAAATGGTCGGTCATCCAGATGCTGCGGAAGCTGCCTTTGAGCTGCGCCAGGGTCGCGTCGAGGTCAGTCAGGAAGCGCTCGTTCTGCCCTTTGGGCGGTCCCGCCAGCAGACCTAATCCAAAATCCACCATAAGCTTTCTCCTCGTTCAGCCGCGTTTGCCCTATTCTACTGCTTTTTGCGAGAATTCTCCGCCCAAAAAACGAAGCGCGGAAGCAGTTTCAACAAAGTAATGAAAAGATATGGTAAGGTAATGAGATAGGCAAAAAAGCGAAAGCTTTGTAGGGGCGACTCTGTGAGCCGCCCGCGGCCGCTGCGACTTGCGGTTTCGGGCGACATGGTATGTCCCCCCTACAGATCGTTGCTTGTTAATGCGCTACCATATAGTCGCCCATTGCCGCCAAAACTATGCTACCCTCATCAGCATGAACACTCGATCGCTCCCCCTGAAATCAGCGCCAAAATGCCGAAACACCCCCCATACCCCCCTCAGATATACATACTGTATCTATATATTTTGGTAATTTATGAGGATTTTCCGAGGTACTTTGGCGGCGCTGTAGCAAGCTGCTCTGTGTTCTCTGTGGCTAGAAAAAAGCAGAATGCCGCTGAAAAAGTTACCATTGCTCTGTGAGCGACGATTTCAGGAGCCGGGTCATGCCATCTCGACCGAATATCCTCTGGTACTGCAGCGATCAGCAGCGCTTCGATACCATCGCCGCGCTGGGCAATCCGCATATCAATACACCCAATCTGGATCGCTTTGTCGGCGAATCGGCGACTTTCACCCATGCTTATTGCCAATCGCCGATTTGTTCGCCGAGCCGCGCCAGCTTTCTGACCGGCATGTACCCCAGCGCGGTGGGCGTCAACGGCAACGGCTTCCACCGATTTCCCCGGCATTATGAAGATCGGCTGATCTCCAAGGCGCTGCGCGATGCCGGTTACGACTGCGGCTTGATCGGCAAGCTGCATTTGGCCAGCGCCTTCCTGCGGCGGGAAGAGCGCGTGAATGACGGCTACGATTATTTCCAGTACAGCCACGATCATAAGGGCGGCAACGAGCGCGGCAACGAATACGTCGAGTGGATTAAAGGGCAGGGCGTCGATCCGGACAGCATCCTCCAGCAGCGCGGCGTGCAGTCTACGGAAGATTATCGAAACTCGCGGGACGACCCGACCTTTGGCGGTTTCAGCGAGCCGACGGCGGAGCAAGACAATGTGCCGCCGCATTTGCATCAGACGCATTGGTGCACGGAAAAAGCGATTGAGTTCATCGGGCGCAACCGAGAGCCGGAGATGCCCTGGTTCTTGAGCGTCAATCCATTTGATCCGCATCCGCCCTTTGACGCGCCTTGGGAATATTATCGGCGCTATGAGCCGGACAGCTTGCCCGGCGCGCATTTCAAGGAGAGCGACCTGGCGCATCAGCGGCGCTTGGCGGCGGCTGATATCGACTTCCAGACCGGGGCGGCGCATCCGACCGAGTTCGATCACAAGAAGCTGCAAGCGTCCTATTATGCGATGATCGAATTTATCGACGAAGAGTTCGGCCGCCTGCTCGATTATCTCGATCAAACGGGCCAGCGCGAGAATACGATCATTATCTTCATGAGCGATCATGGCGAGGCTTTGGGCGATCATGGCTTGCTGCTGAAAGGCTGCCGATTTTATGAGGGCTCGGTGCGCGTGCCGCTGATGATTTCCTGGCTCAATCGGATTCAGCCGGCGGTGAGAGACGATCTGATCGAGCTGGTGGACATCGTGCCGACGCTGTATGAATTGCTTGGCATGGAGATTCCAGCCTACGTGCAGGGGCACTCGGCCGCGGCGCGGATATGCGGCAATGGGAGCGCGGCGCCACATCGCGAGTTCCTGCGCTGCGAGCATTACGCCGCCACGAATTTGGCCGACGAGACCCATGCGACCATGTACCGCGATCGGCGCTGGAAGCTGACCGTTTATCACGACAAGGCACTCTGCGAGTTATACGATCTGGAGGCGGACCCCTGGGAGCACAACGATCTATCAGAGGATCCGGCCTACACGGATGTGAAGTGGGATCTGCTGCGCCGCAGCTATGACGCCACCGTCTACGCCCATCCAGCGCAGACCGATCGCTACGGTCCTTTCTAAGTTAAGAGATTTGGCGCGAGCCCAAGACATGCGCTACATTCTGACTTGCCAATCGCAGCGAAAGGAGACTCAATCATGCCAACTATTCCGACGCTTCCAGGTGTTAGCGCCAAGACAATCAAATCTGCAAGACTTTCGACGCGCGTCCTCTTTGCCGGCGACGAAGGCGGCGCGCCGGTCATCTTCGCGCACGGCAACCTGACCTCCGCGACCTTTTGGGAAGAGACCATGTTGGCGATGCCGGCCGATTATCGCTGCATCGCGCCCGATCAACGCGGCTTCGGCGAATCCGACCCGGCGGCGGTCGTCGATGGCGGCCGCGGCTTGAGCGATATGTCTGATGATGTGCTCGCCTTGATGGACGCTCTCGGGCTTGAGCGAGCGCATGTAGTTGGCCATTCGATGGGCGGCGGCGTGACCTGGCATTTGCTGGGCGATGCGCCGGAGCGGCTCTTGAGCGCTGTGCTGGTCGCGCCGGTATCGCCCTACGGCTTCGGCGGCACGAAGGACGCGGAAGGGCTTCTTTGCGCGCCGGACGCGGCCGGCTCGGGCGGGGGCGTCGCCAACCCGCAGTACACGCAGATGCTGCGCGATGGCGAGCGCGGCGATGGCGAGATGACGCCGCTCAACGTGATGAACAATTTCTACTGGAAGCCGCCTTATCGCTCCGAGCGCGAGGAAGACCTGCTGACATCGGTCTTGCAGACGCATACCGGCGAACGCGATTACCCGGGCGATTTTGTTACGTCCGAGAATTGGCCCGGCGTCGCGCCCGGCCGCTGGGGCGTGCTGAACGGCATGGCGCCGAATAATCAGCCCGATGTGGCGCGACTCTACGCGATTGAAAACAAGCCGCCGCTGCTTTGGCTGCGGGGAGACAGCGACCAGGTCATCGCCGATATGTCGATGTTTGACCTGGCCACCTTCGGCAAGCTGGGCGTCGTGCCTGGTTGGCCCGGCGATGAGGTCTGCCCGCCGCAGCCGATGATCGCGCAGATCAAGCAGGTGCTGGACAAGTACGCCGGCGCCGGCGGCTCGGTGCAAGAAGTCGTCATTGAAGACTGCGGTCATACGCCCTTCGTCGAAAAGGCGGAGGAATTCAACCGGGCGCTGCACGATTTTCTCAGCGGGGGCTAGCCTGGACATTCGGATTTGACACAAGCAAATCAAATTCGTTAGACTCGCGCGAGTCTAACATTGTTTACATCAGCAACCATAAATAGGGAGATAGCCATGTTCCGACGATTGTTAGTTGTTTCACTCTTCGCGCTCCTGTTCGGCGCGTTTACGGGCTTGGCGCAAGATGAGATCACCATCTTCGCCACTGTTGGCGCCTATTATCCCGATGAGCCGACGGAGAACAATCCTGATCCGCCAAGGATGATGAACACCCTCGTTGCCGAATACGAGGCGGCCAATCCGGGCGTCAACATTGAGTTGGTGGATGTGCCCTCCAATATCTCCGGCGATCAATGGCGCAGCACCGTTTTCAACGGTCAGAACGAGCCGCATATCATCGTCAACAACTACATCCGGGTCTGGCAGGAGCAAGGCAACGATTGGTACCTGCCGCTCAACGACTATGTTGAAATGCCCAATCCCCACATTCCCGAAGGCACGCCAGGCCACGAACGCTGGGGGGACAGCATCCCCGAAGTTGTCTGGAATACCACCTACCATACCGGCAGCGGCAATCAATATGTCGTGACGGTCAATGCAGTAGCCGTCGGTTTCTACTATAACATCGACATGCTGGAAATGGCGGGCATCGATACCGAGTTCGACATCTCTTACTCGCTTTGGGAAGATTGGGAGACGATGATCGCCGAGATGGGCGCCGTCGCCGAGGCTGGTTACGAACCTTTGGCTATGAGCATGTCCACTGCTTCGCCCTACACCTACAACTGGTTCGATGGCACCAGCTTGACCAGCATGTACATTGATCATATCGAGAGCTGGTGGGAGCCGGGCGCCAGTTGGCATGCGCTCAACCAACGCGAATTCGCCTGCGCGATTCAAAACGGCTTGATCAGCGCCCATGATGACGCCTTCGCCGATTGGTTGGGGCTGCTGGCTGACTTCGAGCCCATGTGGGTGGAAGGCTACGCTACCATGACCTGGGACGAGGCTTATCGTCTCTTCATCACCGGCGAGACGCCATTCCTGCTGGGCAACGCGGCCAGCCAAACGCTTAACGTGACCCGCGACGCGGACTTCAACTGGGGCATCAGTTACTTCCCGCCCGTCACCGAAACCACCAGTCCGCATGCCGCCAACAACGAGAGCGCCTACCTGGTCGGTGGCTTCACCGCCGGCTTCACCGTGACGGACCGCGCGCGCCGCGAAGGCATCGAAGAGCAAGTTGTCGACTTCCTGATGTTCTTGACCGCCCAGCCGCAATGGGGCCGCGTCGTCACTGACTCGCCGCGCAGCATTCCGACCCAATTCGGCCTGGATGTGCCCGACGCCTTGAAGCCGACGGTCGCCTTCCTCGAGTTGCCTATCCGCGCGCTGAAAGATCCGGATCCGCGCCTCAGCCGCCGTTATGGCGAAGATCATCGCCGTCTGATGCAGGAGTACTTCACCGACCAAATCGATCTCGAAACGCTGATCGCCGAGGAGGACCGCCTGATGTCGCGGGAAGCGCGCGTCGTCATCGCCGAAAACGAATGGTCCTGCGACTTCCAGATGGAGTAAGTTAGGACCAACTCTACCCCCACCCCAAACCCCTCCCCCAAAATGAGGGAGGGGCTTCAACGCGCGATTCAAGCTAATGGGGATAGCTCCCCTTCCCCCACACGGAGGGAAGGGGCCGGGGGATGGGGGAAGTCATGTTCAGACGCCTAGCCACAAGTCCTCCGGTCATCAAGACCAAACGCGAGAACCGCAGCCCGTTTCACCTGCGCGTATGGCGGGCGAAATGGCTTTATCTGGCGCTGCTGGTTCCGGTCGCGATGCTGCTCATCTTCGAGTGGCTGCCGGCTTTCAGCGCGCTTTATAACTCGCTTTATATCTGGAACGGCGGCAAGGTTCACTTCTACGTCGGGCTGGAGCATTACGAGCGTATGCTGAGCGACCGCACCTTCCGCGTCGCCATCGCCAATCTGGTCGGCTTCGTATTCTTCCGCGTCATCATGCAGACGGTGCTGCCCTTCTTCGCCGCCGAGATGATAATTAACTTACGCAGCCAGCGCTGGAGCTATTGGTGGAAGATCATCTTCGTCTTCCCGATGGTGGTGCCGACCATCCTCAACTATTTGATCTGGCGCTTCATCTATAACCCGCAGGTTGGCTTGCTCAACGAAGGCTTGGAGCTGATCGGCCTGGGCGAATACACCCACGCCTGGCTGGGCGATCCAAATACGGTGATGTGGGCGCTGGCATTCGTGCGCTTTCCCTGGCTGCCGACCCTGCAATTCCTCATTATCCTGGGCGGCTTGCAGACGATCCCGCAGGAGGTGCATGAGAGCGCGGCTATCGATGGCGCGGGATTCTGGCGGCGGCTTTTCTATATTGATATTCCCATGACGCGGCGGCAGATCACGCTGGCGATGATCTTGACGATGCTATTTATGACGCAGCGCTTTGATCTCTTCCTGGTGATGACCGATGGCGGACCCGGGTATAGCAGCATGGTGCCGGCTTTGCAGCTTTATCAATCGGCTTTCCACTTCTTGGAATTTGGTTACGCCTCCGCCATCGGCGTCGTGCTTTTCGTCGCCATGCTCGCCTTGACCGTAATCAACCTGCGCGTTTCCGCTGGCGCGACAGCGGACTAAGGACGGACAAATGGCCACGCTCAATCGTAAGAGCCTGCGCTTTGGCAATCGCGATCTCCCTTTTCAACTGGCGCTTATCGCCTTTGGCATCGTGACCTTTTTCCCGCTGGCGCTGGTTGTTATCACCTCGTTCAAGAGCAACACGCAGTTCTACCACAACTTCTGGCTGCCCGAGCTGCCTCTGCACACGGGCAACTATTCCTCCGCCTTCCGGATCATCTGGCGCTACATCGACAACAGCGTGCTCTACTCCGGCTCGACTATCTGCCTCATCGCCGTCATCGCCTCGGTGGCCGGTTATGTCTTCGCCCGTTTCCGCTTTCCCTTCAAGACGGTGATCTTCCTCGGTTTCATCACGCTGATTATGGTGCCAGGCGTCTTGACGCTGGCGCCGCGCTTTGTGCTGGTGCGCGACCTGGGCCTGGTCAATACTCCCTTCGCGCTGATTTCGGTCTGGGTCAGCGGCGGCTTGGTGCTATCGACCTGGCTGATGCGCAGTTATTTCGAGTCCTTGCCGCAAGAGTTGTTCGACGCCGCCTATGTCGATGGCGCGGCCGAATGGCAGGTCTTCATCTATGTATCGGTCCCGCTCGCCCGCCCCATGATCGCCACTGTAGCCATGACGACGCTCATCGGCACTTGGAACGATTTGATCTGGCCCCTGGTCACGATCACCGACAAGGACAAGATGCCGCTGGCGATGGGGCTGATGCAATTCTCGTCGGATTTCGAGACGGACTGGGGCACGCTCTTCGCCGGCTACGTCATCTCCTCGATCCCGCTGCTCTGCGTCTTCGCCGTGGCGATGCGGCAATTTATCAGCGGCTTGACCAGCGGCGCGGTTAAAGCTTAGCCGACTAAGACTCGAAATGATGCTCCATATAGTGCAGGTGGTAATATTGCCCGGCGACCTTCAGTTCGCGTTTCGCCGCGCCGACGATCTCAAAGCCTAGTTTCTCGTATAGCGCCACCGCCGCAATCGACTCGCTGTTGACGGTCAGGCTTGCTTTCTCGATCTGCGCCAGTGATTGAAGTTCTTCGAGCAATCGGCGAATGAGCAGCGCAGCGATTCCGCGTCCGCGCATCGGCGGCGATACGTATACGCCATAGACTTCGGCCACATGGCGCAGCTTGATTTTCGCTGACCAGCCCGCCCCCGCCATGCCGACCAGCGCGCCTTCAAGCTGGGCGTAGAAGGTCATGTTCTTGTCGCGCTCATAAGCCGACTTCAAGCGCGCCAGCCATATATCATCGGAGAAGGCCCGCTCGTCTTCGTAGCTGGAGGCGAAGGCGGTCGGCTCTTCGCGCAGGGCTTCGAGACGCAGATATTTGGCTTCGGGCCAGCGCTCGGGCGGGAGGGTGATGATTTCGGCGGTTGTCATGTTTGCGTGATTTCGTTGCAAATTGGTCTGCGAGCGTATATTATTGAATGCGTGATTTATTATTGCAAAATATCGATAATAGTTCTTTGCCAAGACAAGCGAATGGTTTTCCGGAGGCGCCATACGACATAATCATGAGAAGCAATTGCGGAACTTTGCCGATTTTTTGCGCAAGAAAAGGAGACAGACATGTCTGAAAAGAAACTTTCGCGCCGTGATTTTCTTAAAGCGGCGTCAACCGCGGTGGCGGCTACCGGTGTTGCCGCGCTGCCGGTCGGCATGGTGGGGGCGCAAGACGATGAGGTCAGTATCGATCTCTGGGGCTTCGCCAACAACCGTGACGAATGGATGCAGAATCTGACCGAGGAGATTTGGTCGGATGCGCACCCCAATGTCAATGTTGAGTTGTCGCTGACGCCTTATGCTGATCTCTGGCCCAAGCTGCAAGCGGCCTTCGTCGCCGGCGCCGGCATCCCCGATATGGTGGACATCGAGATTTCGGCCATGGGGCAGTTCGTGCGCGAAGCCGGCAGCGAACCTTTCGCTCCGCTGAATGACCATATCGGCGATCAACTGGCAGACCTCTCCATCCCCTCCGCGACCAAGCCCTGGACGGTACGCGGCAATATCTACGGCATTGGCAACGAGGTCAACCCGGTATTGCTCTATTACCGCCACGATATCTTCGACGAACTGGGCTTGGATATTGACGCGCCGGGCACCTGGGAGGAATTCGTCAACATGCTCGGCGACGGGACGATGGGCGCGGGCCATGGTCTCTTCGCCATCGCCACGCAAAGCTGGGCGGATTTCTACGTTCAATTCCATCAAGCCGGCGGCGAATTCTTTGACGCCGATGGCAACGTGCAACTGAACTCCGACCTGGCGGTGGAGATTCTCACCTGGCAGAAGGAGCAGCTTGACAGTGGCGTCTACGTCGATCGCGGCACGGGCGACGCGCATTATGCGCTGATGAACGAAGGCGCTTTCATCACTGTCTGGGGCGCGCCCTGGTATCAGGGCTTCATGAAGCAGAACGCGCCCGAGCTGGAAGGCTTGTGGAAGATGCGCTACCTGCCGATCTGGGATGAGAACAGCTACCTGACTGTTCCGCGCGGCGGCACGGGTATGGGCATCACCGCCGCTTCGGAGAACAAGGAAGAAGCCTGGGAGTTCATCCGCATCTGCAATTTGACGGCTGAGGGTTCGCTGCTGGCTTTCCGCCGCATGAACCTCTTCCCATCTTATATCCCGGTTTGGGATCGCGAGGAATTGCTGCGGACGGACGACTACTTCAGTGGCCAGAAGCCTGGCGAATTTATCGCGGAAGCGGCCTCGGCCATGGCGGAAGTCAATGTCGATCCTTACTGGACGCTATTTGTCGATGCGGTCAACCGGCTGGTTGTGCAGCAGGTCATGCTGGATGGCGCTGATCCGCAGACGGCGATTGACGAAGCGATCGACGAATTCGAGTTCAACAAGTAGGTTAATTCGACCACCCATCCCCCGGCTCCTTCTCTCCTTGTGGGGGAAGGAGCGCATTCTGGCCGCAAATGAATCGACAAGCCTCTCCCTCTCGGGGAGGGGTTGGGGTGGGGGCAAGCAAGGAGATCTCCGCTTGTCCGCTCACACATTGACCGCTGGCGACAAACCGCAGTCTTTATCAATCGGGGACTGGTGGTCGCGCAACCAGCGCAAAGTCATCCCCTATATTTTCCTTGCGCCCTTCTTGCTGACTTTTCTCATATTCACCGTCTACCCGGCGGGAGCGGCTTTCTTCCTCAGCTTTCAGCGCGTGCGCGGTTTCATTGACGCTTCAGAAGGCGGCGGCGTCGTCCTGGAATACAAGGGGCTGGACAATTATGAGCGCCTGCTGACCAAGGACAAGCGTTTCCGCACCGCCATCATCAATGGCGCGGAATTTGCCTTCGGCACCGTTCTGATTCAAATGCCGATCGCGCTGGGCATGGCGCTGCTGATGAACGCGCCCCATATCCGCTTCAAGGTCCTGGCGCGATTAGCCTTCTTCGCGCCCTATATCACGTCGGCCATTGTCGTCGGCTGGATTTTCACGCTGATCTTCCAGGACCGATACGGCTTGCTCAACGCGGCCTTAAGCACGCTCGGGCTGGAAGGCGTCGGCTGGTTGACGAACAAGACCTTTGTCATGCCGGCTCTGATCATCCTCGGCTTGTGGACCTGGTGCGGCTACAATTCGCTTTTCTTCCTGGCGGGCTTGCAGAATGTGCCCGATGACCTAAAAGAAGCGGCGCGCATCGACGGCGCGAACACGATACGCGTCTTCTGGCATATCACGATTCCCTTCTTGCGTCCCGTATTTGTCTTCGTCGTCATCACCGGTTTGATCGGCTCATTCAGCTTGTTCAGCCAGCCCTACTTGCTCTTCGACAGCGGCTCGGGACCGGGCGATGCCGGTTTGTTCCCGGTGATGTATCTCTTCTTCATGGGCTTCGAGAACTTCCGCATGGGCTACGCGTCCGCCATCGGCTATCTGTTGACTGTTATCATCCTGCTCATCACCGGCTTGCAGCTCTTTCTGTTTCGCCTGTGGCGGGTGTGAGGCGCGCCATGCAACTCAAGACCAAGCGCGCGAATACGATGGGACCGGGCCGGGTCAACTTGATGTTTATGAATTCGGTCGTGCTCGTTGGCGTATTGCTGACCGCGATCCCTTTCATCTATATGATCACCGCCAGTTTCCGCCAGCAGGGCGAACTCTACTCGTTGCCGGTGACCATCATGCCGCGTGAATGGCACGGGCACAATTATGTTAAGCTCTTCGGCGATACAAATTTTGTCATTTGGTACGGCAATACTATTTTCACGGCGGGCCTTCGCACCGTGCTCGGCGTTTATTTCGCGGCATTGGCCGGCGCCGCCTTCGCCAAATACAGTTTTCGCTTCAAGCGTTTCTTTTTCTTTCTGGTGCTGGCGACCTTGACGCTGCCCTTTCAAGTGTTGCTTGTCCCGCTCTTTTTGATGATGCGCGATTTTGGCTGGGTCGATACCTATTGGGCGGTCATTGTGCCCGGCATCGTTGGCGCCTTTAATATCTTCCTGATGCGGCAATATATTGAGTCGGTGCCGGATGAACTTATGGATGCCGCGCGAATAGATGGCGCTTCGGAATTCGGCATCTTCCACCGCATCATCATCCCGCTCGTCCGTCCGGCGCTCGGCGTCGTGGCGATTTTGACCTTCGTCAATACCTGGAACGATTTTCTCTGGCCCCTCATCGTCCTGCATGATGACACAAAGTATCTGCTGTCGATCGGCATCGCCACCATGGACGGACCCTATGATGTCGAGATCGGCGCCATCATGGCTGCTTCCTTCCTCAGCACCTTGCCCATCCTTATCGTCTTCGTGCTGATGCAGCGGCAGATCATTGCGGGCCTCACGCAAGGGGCGATCCGCGGTTAATATCCATCAGCCCCCCGAAGCATCGATCTTCTCGTCCCTGACGCGACCGGGATGACCGGCAACAATTGTCCGCTTGGACAAGTCGCTGTCATTGGCTACCATTGCATTATCAGTCAAGTTGCCGCGGAGCGCTGGCATGATCTCATTTCGACTTTGGCGAAGCATAAGCGATGCCGCCATCGACGATCCGATATTTCGGCGCGCCAGCCAGTTCCAGCGGACCGCGCGCGCGTCAAGTGGTCGGCGCAAGCTGCCGCGTTTTCTGATTCTCCTCGGGGTTCTTGCGCTGGTCGCCGCGGTCGTCCATTCGCCGGCGCTGCTGGTTCTGGTGTTGCTCGTGCCCATCCTCTTGATCATGCTGATGGCGGCCTCGCCGATCTTGCTGCCGCTCTATGTCTGGGCTGCGGGCGTTCAACTGACGGCTGAGGTCATTGGCGGCATCTTCCGCGAGAAGCATCAATATACCTACGACCTTATCTGCGCCTCGACGCGGGGGTCGCTGGCGGCAAGTTGGTCTTTCGCGACGGGCGTCTTGCATCGCTGCGACTGGTTCAGCCCGTTGCGCTGGGGGACGCGTTTGTCCATGCGCGCGGGCCTGGCGCTGCTGGGCGGGCTGTGCGTCTTCGCGCTGCTGGCGGCGATAGCAGGCGGACAAGCTTTCGGCTTCGAGCAAGCGCGGCTGTTGTTGATGGTCGCGCTATTGCTGGCGCTCTACTACAGCAACATGACGCAGACGCTTGTGCTGAGCCTGGTTGTCGGACTCTTCGCCAGCAGCTTCGATTTGTCCCGGCAGGATTCGATGCTGATCGGCATCTTCTTGTACGCGCTGCTGTCGCTGCTGCCGCTATTGGCGGGCGCGCTGGTCCTGGTCGCTTTCGGGATGCTGGCGATTGAGCCGGGGCCGGGAGCGTGGATGCTGGCTGAGGCGGGAGCGCTGCTAGTGGCGGTCGGCGCCCGCGAAGGGGCGATTGGGCTGTTGTGGCGGGGGTTGGGGCGACGGCTGGAGTGGGGGCGGGATGGTGAGGGTCGACATCAGCTAGCCGGACGAAGTGTTTCGTGGAGCGCGGCCTCCTGAAAACTGCCGAGAAGCCCATTAGCGATCATTCGAGATCGCGTTTGTGACAGTTGCCATTATTTGTACGCTCCAAGGTACGCTCATACCCCGCTCGCGTATCCACATCCAGCAGCACGCCCTCATCCTCGACATCCACCAAACGCAGCCGCGAGCCACGCAGCGCATCGCGCGGCATTGACCTCGCCGGCAAATCCAGCATCGCCCGCCAAGTCGCTCGATCCAGCAGTACCGGATGCCCGCGCCGACCCTGATAACGCGGCGCCAGATTCCAACCCGCCTCGTGCCGCGCCAGCAAGTCCTGTATCACATCAACAGACACCAAGGGCATATCGGCCGGCTGAATGAAGGTCGCCGTCAAATCGCTCGGCAGCGCGCTCAAGCCAGCCTTCACCGAAGACAAGATCTCGCCCGTCGCATAGTCGGGATTGTGGACGGTTGTCACGGCGAGATCGGCGACGGCAGCGCGCACATCGTCGGCATCGCGGCCCGTCACGACCAGGACAGCGCTCAGCCCAGCTTGCAGGAACTTGGCCGCCACATGCGCGACCAGCGGCTGACCGTCGCGCCAGGGCAGCAGCACCTTGTTCTCCACCATGCGCGAGGACAATCCCGCCGCCAGGATGATCGCGCCATAGCCTACCCCCCTCAATCCTCCCGTAGCAACGGGGGGAAGCCCGCTCCCTTGCCCTGACTCGGGATTGGCGACGCTCCCCCTCCCTGATGCTTCGGGGGGTGGGGTAGAAGGGGACACGATGTCAGTCCGTGAGGCTGCGCGGCATCGGCCGCTCGGCGATATCTTTGAGCAGGCCGCCATGCCCCATCGAAACCAGGTTGGCGCGGGTCAAGCGCTCGCCGGTGAGCAGGCGCGGCAGAATCCAGTCGATGACATTTGTCTTGGGCGACTTGACGCAGCCGGGCGCGCCCACCACCGGGACATCGCCCAGGTAGCCCAGCATCAGCAGCGTGCCCGGATCGACCGGCACGCCATGCAGCGTGATGCTGCCGCCGGCTCGCCGCAACGCCGAGGGCACGATGTCTTCGCGGTCGATAATCGCCGAAATGCTCGCCACCAGGATGAGATCGGCTTGGGCAAATGACTGAATCGCTTCGGCGATCGCGCCGGCGTCGTGGGCGGTGTAGCGGGGTTCGAGCAGGCAACTGCCCCAGCCTTCAATCCGCTGCCGCACCGGCTCGTGGAAACTCTTCAGCAGGCGATCGCGCGCCGCCTCGACGCCGGAGACGACGAGCGCGACGCGTTTCGCCAGCAGGGGCCGCACTTGCAGCACATCGGCGCCCGCTTCGGCGATACGCTCGACATCCACCACGCGGGCGGCCGGCACGCCAAAAGGCACGACCTTGACCAGCGCCACCATCTCGCGGATGTCAACCAGGCTGTAGGCGCGCAGGGTCGCGATGGTGATGCCATCGTAGATGTTGTTGATCAGTTCCAGCGTCGGCACATTGACATGCAGCACGCCGCGTTCCGCCGCCCTGAGGTTCGCCCGGCCCACACCGGGGGCGCGCATGTTGACATGGTCGCCGGCCACGACCGCCCCGATACGCGCCGCGGCAACGTCTTCATGCAGGTCCGCTTCGCCGAGTTGGGTGACGGTGATGCGCGTCTTACCCAGGTCGCGCAGGGTAGCGACATCGTCCTCGCTCAGCCAATGTCCTTTGTTGAAGACAAGTTTGCCGGCGTCGTTGTAGAGCTTGTGCGCCAAAATGCCGCCGACCGCCTCGTCCAGCCCGACCTCACCGAACTTCATCGCGTATTCCGTTGCGCACGGCGACGATCTCCGCCAGGATGCTGACGGCGATTTCTTCCGGCGTACTTGAGCCGATTTCGATGCCGATCGGCGTGCGGATTTGCTTGATGAGTTCGTCGCTCAAGCCCGCTTCTTTCAGGCGCGCCACTCGTTGCCGATGCGTCCGCCCGCTGCTCAAGACGCCGATATAGGGGATATTGGCCGGCAGCGCCGTGATCAGCGCTTTGTCATCGATTTTCGGGTCGTGCGTCAAGACAGCGAGATACGCGCTGCGGTCCAAACCCAACTCCGGCAAGGCTTTGTCGGGATAGCTATGGCTGATGTTGGCCACATCGGGAAAGCGCTCGCGCGAGGCGAAAGCCGCCCGCGGATCGACAATCGAGACGCGGAAGCCGATCTGAGTCGCCATTCTATGCAGTGGTATTGAGACGTGCACGCCGCCGATGAGAATCAGATGCGGGCGCTCCACCTGCATATCCACCATGACGCGCGTCTCGCCCATCGTGACGATGCCGCTCTTGTGGCGCTTTGCCGCGGCCGCCTTCATCTCGTCCAGCATGTTTTCGTCAAGGGAGTCGGTCCGATACAGCACGTCGCCGGCCGCGTCCAGCAAGACTTTCTCGCCGACCAGCGCGCCATCCATAATCGTGACGGTCAAGCCAAAATTGTCGTTTTCCGCCAACTCAGCGAGCGCGTCCCACCAGAGCGAATCCAAGGGTTCGACGAAGACTTCGATGCTGCCGCCGCAGGTCAAGCCGACTTCCCAAGCCATGTCATCGGCGACGCCGAATTTCAGCAGGCGGGCTTTGCCATCTTTCATGCCGGCCAGCGCTTCTTCCACGACAGCGCCTTCGACGCAGCCGCCGCTGACGGAGCCGATCATCGCAGGCCCCTCTTGCGCGCCAGCCCCATCACGTTGCGGGGAAACACCCATCTTTGAGCCTTCGCGGCGCGGCGCCGAGCCCCAGGTCTTGACCACGGTCGCCAGCGCCACCGGGCGCTCTTCCGCCAGCCAGCGATTCATCGTACTGAGGATGTCCAGCATCATGCCTCCTCTATGCCAGATACCGCTTGCGATAGGCATCGGCGCTGGGCCGCCCGTTGAGGTTCTGCAGCGCTTTGACGATCGCTTCCAGATTCGCCAGATTGGTAATTGGCAGAAAGTCCTGCACGTATGGCAGCAGTGCCTGCGCGCCGCGCGTCAGCGGTTCATATTCCGGAACATCCAGGAGCGGGTTCAGCCAGATAAGCCGTTTGCAGGCCAGCCGCAAACGCGCCATCTCCCGGTGCAGAAGCGGGATATCGCCGCGGTCCCAGCCATCGGTGATCAATATGACAATGGCGCCGCGCCCCAGCACCCGCCGCGACCAGATCCAATTGAAACGATGCAAGCACTCGCCCGTCATCGTGCCGCCGCCCCATTGCAAAACCGTCTGCCCGATGTCCTCCAGGGCGTCATCGACATTCTTCTGTCGTATCTGCCGCGTTATCCGCGTGATATCGGTGCTGTAGACGAATGACTCCACCTGATAGAGCGAGCCGGCCAAGGTGTGCATGAAGTGCAGCAGAATGCGAGTGTAGCGCTCCATGCTGCCGCTGATGTCGCATAGCAGCACGACCGGGCGCGGTTTCTCTTTGCGGCGGTGGGTTGGCAAGCGCGTCACATCGCCTTGTTTGCGGATCATATCTTTCATCAGCCGGCGCATATTGATCTGCCGTCCCACCCCCTTTTTGAAGCGGCGCGTCCGGCGCATGCCCAGCGATTCCGGCATTTTGGCGATCATGCGCTTCGCCATCTCCAATTCCTCGGCGGTCATATCGGCGAAGTCTTTGTTGCGCAGGCGCTCCTGCCGGCTGTAGGTCGGCACCAGCGCGATCATGCTTGAATCCAACTCGTCGACGGAAGCGCCGTTTTCGCTGGGGCTGGCGTCCAAGGGCGGCAGGAATTGCGTCTTTTTCTTGCGTCGCTCCTCACCCAGCGATTGCAGATTCAAGGTGGTGAAACCATCCGATGGTCGCCGCCAAAAGAGATCGAAGGCTTCATCGAAATAATCAAGCTCTTTGGGGTGGGATACCAGGTGCGCGCGCAAGGTGTAATAGAAATCCTGCTTGCGCCCGAGTTGGATATGCGCCAGCGCCCGCCCGACTTCCATCATGCGGTTGGGCGTCACATTCATGCCCAGCGCCCGGCAGACCCGCCCGAACAAAATCAGGTTGTGCGTCAGCTTGCCGCCGTGATAGGCGTAGGGCGCATCGGCCGGTCCGAGGAAGAGGCTTCTAATCGGTGGATCGTTGGAGGACATGGTTTTCAGGATAACTTGCCGTAACGGGCGACTCACAGAGTCGCCCCTACACTTCGTTAACTGCGGGGTCAACTCGCCCGCTGCGCCTCGACTTTGGCGCGTTCGATCATGTTCTGGATGGTTGTCGCGTCCAGCATTTCGACATCATCCTGGTACTTCAGGATCACGCCAAGCGTATCTTGCACTGTCTCCAGGGATAATTCGTTCTGGTCCAGCGCGATTAGGGCGGCGGTCCAATCCAGCGTCTCGGCGATGCCCGGTCGCTTGAACAGCTCCATCGAGCGCATATCCTGAATGAATGCCGTGATCTGCCGCGCCAGCATCGGCGGCACATCCGGCGCTTTCCGCTCGACAATCTCCAGTTCCTTGCGGAATTGCGGATAGTCGATCCAATAATAGAGGCAGCGCCGTTTGAGCGCATCGTGAATCTCGCGCGTTCGGTTGGACGTCACCACCACGACCGGCGGCGCGTTCGCCGTAATCGTGCCCAATTCCGGTATCGTGATCTGAAAATCGGAGAGCAGCTCGAGCAAGAAGGCTTCAAATTCTTCGTCGGAGCGGTCCAACTCGTCAATCAGCAAGACCGGCGCGCTGCCATTGCGGCTCTGCTCGATCGCTTGCAGCAGCGGCCGTTTCAGCAAGAAGCGCGGAGAGAAAAGCTCGTCTTCCATCGCCGCGCGCGTCATGCTCTCGCTTTCCATCAGGCGCAGGTGCAAACTCTGCCCGGCGTAATTCCACTCATAGACCGCCGTGTTGACGTCCAGCCCCTCGTAGCATTGCATGCGAATAAGCTCTGTGCCCAGCAGCGCGGAGAGCACCTTGGCGATTTCTGTCTTGCCGACGCCGGCATCGCCTTCCAGGAAGAGTGGTTTGCCCGTCTTCAGCGCCAGATAAATCGCCACCGCCAAACCACGCTCGGCGATATAGTCTTGCTCGCCCAGAGCGGCTTGCAGTTCGTCAACGGAAGTAAATTGTGAAGTCATCGCATCCCAAGTGTCTCGTCAATACAGCGGCTTATTCTAGCGCATGGCGGGCAAGAATCGCAGGGTGGCTTGGCCGGCGCGCGGCTGAGTCATACGTCAGGCGATCCAGTCCCGCCACATCTGCGTCAAGGGCTTGTCCATCGCCTTGGCATAGACGCTGACCTTGCCGTAGAAGATGAGCAGCGCTTCCCGCAGGATATCCAGACTTATATGCACCGGCGTCTCGTAGCCGCCGCGGTCCATCTGTTTCTCCGCGACATCCTCATCGGTGACAGATTCGACAGCCGCTTCGAGATCTTCATCAAGCTGCTTGTACCAGTTCTTCAGGGCGGAGACGCTTTTGATGTAGCGGTCATCGTTTGTGCGGTAACTGAAGTCAATTTTGAAATTCTTGAAGGATTGCGCGTAGGCGTATTGCGTCTCGCCAAGTTCGCGGCAGAGTTCGCCCAGGGTCGGGTTGCCGCCGCCCGGCGAGAAAGCCAGATCTTCGTCGGTGAGCGCCTCCAGCAACTCGTCGCGCAACTGCGTGTACATGCGGTTCAAATCCCAAAATTCTTTGATTTGCGCGTTCATTTTCTCCTCCGATAAACATAGCGTGTTGGCGAGCAATTATAGGCTGAGACGCAGCATAGCGAGAAGAGGCTTCTATTCCAGCGATCGACACAGCCGAATAGATAGCCCTTCAAAGGATATCTCTCTGCGCCCTAAAAATACTCGATGTACTCGGTGGCTAATGTTGTGCTGCTGATTCCGCGATTTGTGGCGCGATGTATAGCGCCTGAATTACAATCAGACTGCCCATAGTGCGCATACCGACGGAGATCAAGACAAGGGGAAATCGCATGAAAATGAAAGCCGCTGTTCTCACCGAAACCAACAGTCCCTTCCGCATCGAAACTGTGGACTTGCAGCCGCCTCAAGCTGGTGAAGTGCTGGTGAAAATGGCGGCGAGCGGCGTCTGCCACAGCGATTGGCATATCGTGGAAGGCTTGTCCTACTATCCTCTGCCGATCATTTGCGGCCATGAAGGCGCTGGCGTGGTGGAAGCCGTTGGCGACGGCGTCACAAGCGTGAAGCCGGGCGACCACGCGACCTTGAATTTTCGCGCCAATTGCGGCGATTGCTTCTATTGCCAGCGCGGCAAGCCCAACCTGTGCGAAGTCTATACGCCGGTGCTGCGCTCGGGCTTGCAGATCGATGGCACCAGCCGCGTTTCTCTAAATGGCGAGCCGATATTTGTCATGACCGGCTTGGGCTGTTTCGCCGAATACGTCGTCATACCGGAAGAAGCTTGTGTGCCGATCCGCCCTGATGTGCCGCTGGAAGTGGCGGCGCTGGTTGGTTGCGCCGTCTCGACCGGCGTTGGCGCTGCGATATATACCGCCGATGTGCGCCCGGGCGAAAGCGTCGCGGTCTATGGCGCCGGCGGCGTCGGCTTGAATATCATCATGGGCGCAGCGATGTGTGGCGCGGACCCGATCATCGCCGTCGACGCCAATAGCAGCAAAATGGAAATCGCCCGCGAATTCGGCGCGACGCATAGCCTCTACTCCGACGATAAGACCGTTGACGAAATCCAGAAGCTCACCGGCGGTCGCGGCGCTGATCATGTCTTCGAATCGGTGGGATTGGTGGCGCTGCAAGAGACCGCCTTTGCCGCCACGCGCCCGGGCGGCACACTCACGCTCGTCGGTTTGACGCCCTTGGGCAGCGGCACGAACCTGCCCGGCTCTGTCATCACCCGCACGGAAAAGGTCATCCGCGGCAGCTTCTATGGGTCAGTGTTGCCCCAACGCGATTTTCCCGTGTTTCTGGATCTCTATCGCAACGGCAAGCTCAAGCTGGACGAGCTGGTGACGCGCCGCTACGGACTGGACGAGATCAACGAAGCTTACCAAGACATGCTCACCGGCGAAGTCGCCCGCGGCATCATCGTCTTCTGACCGTCTGAATTTGTAGGGGCGGCCCATCATATCGTCCGCTATTGAAAGGAAATCACGATGCAAATGCAAGCGGCAATCCTGACAGAAGCGCATACGCCCTTCAAAATCGAAACGGTTGACCTTGATCCGCCCAGAGCCGGCGAGGCGCTGGTGAAGATGGCCGCCGCCGGCATCTGCCACAGCGACTGGCACATTGTGGCGGGCAAGGCGCCTTTTCACGCGCCGATAATTCTGGGGCACGAAGGTTCCGGCATCATCGAGGCGGTTGGCGCCGGCGTGACGCGCGTGAAGCCGGGCGACCACGTGACACTCAGTTGGAAGGCTTGCTGCGGCGAATGCTTCTATTGCCGGAACGACCAACCCGCCATCTGCGACACTCACTCCGCTGACATCAACGCGGGCGTGATGAGCGATGGCACGGCGCGTATGCGGTGGCGCGGCGAGACCTTGCATCAATGGGGCGGCCTCAGCACCTTCGCCGAGTACGCGGTCGTGCGGGAAGAGAGCGTCGTGCCAATCCGCAAAGATGTCCCGCTGGAAGTGGCGGCGCTGGTCGGCTGCGCTGTCTCCACCGGCGTCGGCGCCGCGATGTATACTGCCGAGGTACGCTCGGGGCAAAGCGTCGCTGTCTTCGGCGCGGGCGGCGTCGGCCTCAACATCATTCAAGGCGCGGCTCTCTGCGGCGCTGACCCGATCATCGCCGTCGATACCAACAGCAACAAGATGGAGATCGCCCGCGAATTCGGCGCTACGCACTGCCTGATATCGGATGAAAGGGTCGTCCCCGAAATCCAGAAGCTGACCGGCGGCCGCGGCGCGGATCACTGCCTCGAGTCGGTGGGCATCCCCGTCTTGCAGGAAACCGCCATCGCAGCCGTGCGCCCTGGCGGCATCGTCACCCTCGTCGGCATCACGCCGCAAGACAGCAGGACAACGATCCTCGGGCAGGTCATCACCTGCACCGAGCGGAAGATTCGTGGCAGCTTCTACGGCTCAATCAATCCGGCGCGGGATTTTCACATGCTGCTCGACCTGTATCAGGCGGGCAGGCTTAAGCTGGAGGAGTTGGTGACCCAGCGCTATCGGCTGGACGAGATCAACGAGGCTTATGCGTCCATGCTAACGGGTGGTGTGGCGCGGGGTGTGATTGTGTTTTAGCCCCTACATCTGATTTCCATAAGCTTGCCGAACCGCTGTTGGGGATTTTGAGAACTGTGTCGACGGGCAACTCGCAGCTTATTCGTCCAGGTAATCTTGAAGCCAAGCTATTTCTTCGACCATCCACCCGCCAAGTAGTTCCATTGTCTCGTCAAAAACCTTTAGCGTGATCTCCCCTGTGCCAGTAAGTTGGGCAAGCGCCGCGCCATAAGCGAAAGACTCTAGGAAAGCGATGAACGACTTCATTTGACCGCAAGGCTCTTCCAGCAGCGGCGCCCAGGATTCGTCCGACCACGTATAAAATTCTGCGGCCCACTCTCGCAAGGAGTCCCGATCCGAAATACCCGCTATTCCGCTGCTAGCCTCCACGAATGCATCCGTCGTTTCATAAAAGGCCATAGCTCTCTCAACGTCACATAGGGGGACCTCAACGATCTCGCGATTAACTTCCAGGTCGTATTCGGAAGTTGTCTCATCTTCTTCTAGGGTTTCACGATCGGCAATCGACATTTCCAATGCCCGAGTATAAGCGTTCTCTTCGGGCAATATTGCTTCTTCGCCTGTCATATGCTGGATTGCCAAGTATCTGGCATCGCGTTCCAGCTCGACCGGCGGATTCCCCGCGCCGTAGCACTCTTGCTCGGCAGTCTCATACCAGGATGCGAATCGAAAAGTCCACATTAACAGAACTACCCCGGTGCTGATGTCACTGATTTCTTCGACGAGAGCAGGATATTCATCTAGCGCTTCATAGAATGCCAGAGCTTGTTCCGCGGTACAAAAATAAGCGTCGCCGTATGGGTTGTTGATATACAAGTACTCAAGTTCTATGTCGTCTTGGGCGAGCGCAATTGTAGCGCCGGACAACAGAAGAATAATCAAAATCCAAGCCGCCGAGTTTCGCATATCCCTTTCCCTCGCTCCATATCTTTGTAGGATAACACTTGCTGTGTCTGATTTCACATCTGATTTCCATAAGCCTGACCGACCGCGCTGGCTTGCGAACTCACCACGCGGATCAGTTCTTCGTCGCTGTCCCGCACGAACTCGCGCAGCTCGGCCATATCGGTCACGCCGACATCCGCCAGCGCCCGCGCTGCGTAATGCTTGAAGGTGTTGATGTAAAAGACCATCGAATTGGCTTTCTCCTCGAAGAAGCGATAACCAGCCTTGCCCTCGACATTGCGCGTCCGCCCGCCGGGGCGCAGTCGCTTCCGCGCCAAAGCCGGGTTGGCGCTTTCGATAATCATCGTCGGCGCGGAGGCGCTGCCGTGATAAGGCATGCAGACCTTGCCGCTCTTGTGCTCGAAGTAGATATCCCCCTGCTCGATGACGCAGCGCGCCAACTGCTGATTATAAGAGATCAAGTCGACGCCCATGAGCAGCAGGTGTCCCATGGACGTGCCGATGCCGCCTTCGACGGCGATGGTCACATGGTTGAAGCGCTCGTCGGTGGTGATGCTGTAGACCTCTTCCAGCGTGGTCACCGCCATGCCGTTGGTCGCCGAGGTGCATTGCCGGCCGCCGCCATGCCCGAAGAAGAGGCCATCGGCGCGGATCTCCGGCGCGATCAGCTTGAGACATTGCGCCTTGTCGCTGACCTGCCCGACGAATAGCTCAATGTCATCGCCGAATTCGGCGCGGATCGCCGCCGCTACTTCAATCACGCGCGGGTCGGAATTGATGGTGTAGATGCGGAAGAGGCGGATGCCGGCCTGCTCGTAGAGATAAGTCGCGGCTTCCACTTCTTCCGCGACATCGCTACAGCCGATGGCGGCGCCGATGTTGCGCGCGGCGCGCTGATAATCGGTCTCGCTAAGTCCAAGCCGCTTGAGCACATCCTTGGCTGCTTTGATGACAGCCGCCTGCCGCTCGATATAGCCGGCGAAGATGCTGTTGCGATGGGTGAAGATGGCGTGATGACCGATGGCGGCGGTGACCAGCACATCGCGCCAGCCGGAGATCGCGGGCATGGAACCGAAGCCGAGCGCGCTGCGCGGATGCTTGCCGATCCGGTTGAACAAGCCGCATTCGGCGCTGAGTGTGCGCGAAACATGCCGCGAAGACGACATCTTGCGATAGCCCAAGTCTTTCCAGGAATAGGTGCTGGTGATATAAGGCGCTTCATTGAGCCCGAGCACAGTTTCAATCGTGCTTGAGCGGCGGTTGCTGCGCGGCGGGATGATGTTGCCCTTGGCGATGCGGTCAAGCGTGGCGCGGACCTCGGGGCTTTGGTTGCTGCGGAAGAAATCTGCGCGCTGCGCCAGGCTGAGCGTGCGGCGCTCCGGACCAAACTGCCAGATGATCGGACTGCCGTTCTTGTTCATGTGCAGCGTGCCGCGATCGACATCGGTGAGGATCAAGCCGATGCTGTGGCTATCAGCTTTGGGCGGGTAACGGCTGTAATAGATATTCTCTTCGTATTGAATCGGCTGATAATTTGGCGCGGCGAAATCGCTGTTTGGCGGGTTGTCGTCTTCGAGCGCTTCCAGCGCAAAGGCGAATTTGAGCGCAGTTTCGTCCTTCAGCGCGGCGTAATCCACCCGCTCGACCTCTTGCCGATAGGGTTCGGGGATCATAAAAACAGCCTGACCCAATTCAAAGGGCTGCTGACAAAGCGCTTCCAGCGCCCTGCGCCGCATATTGAGGCAGTCTTTCTCGGCAACGCTCATCTCGGCGAAGGTGCGCGTCTCGCCCTCCGGGATGAACATATCATCAAAGCCGAAACCATTTGTGCCGCGCAGCGTCTCCGCGATTGTCCCAGCCGTATTCCCTTCCCGAATCTGCACTTCGGCGCCATCGTAAACAGCGATTAAGACCTTCGCCAAAGCGGCCCGGTCACGTCCTTTCAGCCAGCTTTCGACGATCATGCGCCGCATTTCCGCTTCTTGGCAGAAGTCCTTGATATATGTCCCCGGTCGCCCGCCCAGCCCGCGCAACGCCAGCGAGGTCTCTTCCACCAGGATCGGGTTGTAGTCATTCGCCTTGTAGGCTTCTATGGCTTTATGCGCGGCGACCTTGTAGGGATCCAGGCTCTGTATCTCTTCGATATTGAGCTTCACCCCCACGATTTCATAACCGGGCAGGAGGCGGCGGAATTCCGCCAGTTTGTCCCGATTGCTCGTGGCGACTTCGAGGTAGGGCAGGGCGGCATTGCGCGTTTGCAGCGTGTTGATGACCTTGGGCTCGGTCGTATAAAGTGGTCTGGGCATGTTTGGTCGTTCCGGGGTTGATACGGGCGCGTGTCTGAATTATCGCAGAGGCAAGCAATTCGGGGTAGTGGAGACAAACTAAAGCGAACGTTTCACATGACAACTCATTAGATCATTCAGTTCATGCGAAAACAGTGGGGCAACAGACATAATTTATCCGACGCAAGTTAGAATTTCTTGAACTCTTGCAACTATTAGAGTACAATTATTGTACTCTACGAGTAATTGGCGCGGGACGGTTTTGAGGCGCTTCGAAGATTGGGAGTAAACTACCGTGAGTGAAAGAAAATCTTCAATCCCGGACAAGCGTGGATTCCTTTACCTGATTGCCATAATTGCTTTGCTGACGGTCCTCATAGCTGCAAATGCGGGGCGCACTCCCCTTGATATCTTAGCATACCTCGGATTCACAACGGGCATCACCTACATCTTCTTCGGCTGATGCATGAGGCTGGTATTATACGTTCTGTGCATCTTTATCATCCTGCTTGCATCCGCACTGTTTGTCTTGGGATATGAAGGAACACAAATCCGCGAGTTTCTCCTCGGGGTTGCGGCGATAATCGTAGTCGCATCACGTGTGATTCGACCTCAACAGCGCAAACCAGAGCCCAAAGAATTGGGCGAGCAAAGCGAAGACCAGCGAGAACACCGTTTAAGCATGAGAGACGAGGATCTGAAGCGCGAGTCGGAATCCCACGATTCATCACAGTCTAGCCAGGCGGGTTGATCAAGGCTGCAACGCTGCTGCCTTTTGCCACATTGATTTGTGCCGCAGCGTTAGACACTTAGTCTTAACAGTATCCGTGCTCATTTTCCCGGTTGATTATCCTGCCCGCGCCACGAAGTCAATCTGCAAATCGACATCGTCAGTCACATTGGCTACGCTCGGCACATCGGGTATCACCAAGCCGAAATCAGCGTAGAGCAAGTTTACTGACGCGCTGCCGCTGATCTGTGTTTCGCTGTCCAGCGTGACCTCGGCGCTGAAGGTTGCTTCACGGGTGACGCCGACTACCGTTAAGTCGCCGGTGATATCAAAGTTGATTGTCTCGCCCGCAGCCACAGAATCCGCCGAGAAGTTGCCAAGCGCGCGCGGTTCAAAGACGATGAATTCAAATTCGTCCCGCGCTGATTTGAGAATCTGGCTGCGCAAAGCGCGATTGCGGAAGCTGTTGTCCGTCTCCAGCGTGCGCGCGTTAATCAGGATCGTCCCGATGGTCGAGTTGGCTGGATTCGCCAGATCCACCATGATGCTGCCGCCAACCTCGTTGGTGGACCCGATCACGGTCGTCCGTACGCCCCGCAGATCTTCTTCCAGCGTGAAGCTGGCGAGACTTTCATCGGCGACTATGTTGAACTCGCTCGGCTCGCTGGCCGGCGCGACCGCCTCCATCGCCGCGGCGACGCTGGAATCCACCGCTTCAGCCAGGGCGACGGCCACGGCATCGGCAATCACGGTATTCGCCACATCGACAATCGCCGTGCCAACGGCATCGGCCATCGTGTCTTCACTCGCCTCGAGCGTCGCCAGCGCGTCTTCCACCGATAGGCTTGCTTCGCCGGATCCGCCGGTGATCCAGATATAACCGAGGATGCCGGCGGCCGCCCCGCCGCCCGCTGCTATCAGCAGAAGCAGCAATACAAGCAGATAGGGAATCCCGCGCCTGCTCTCATTCGACATAAGGTCTGTTCTCCCGATTCACGACTTTTCGTCGTACGGACCGAAATATTCCGCTGCCATTCTAGCGGCTATGGCAGCGAATTTGCAGTTCATATTCTCATCGGCGCCCGATGTTTACCCTATGCTTACAAGTTTCGCATTGCGCTGGCGAGGGTGCTACAATCGTGTCTGACAATGAGATTTTATTGCTGGAGGGTGATATGTCTGTTTCAGTACGATGGCTGGGGCATTCAGCTTGTTCGCTGAATATTGACGGCCGCAAGGTCCTCATCGATCCCTTCGTGAGCGGTAATCCTATAGCCAAAGCCGCGGCGAAGGACCTCGATGCTGAAATCATTCTATTGACACACGCCCACGGGGATCACGTCGGCGATTCGGTCGAGATCGCCAAGCGAACCGGCGCCTTGGTGGTCTGCAACTTTGAAATGGGCGACTGGTTTATGGCGCACGGCGTACAGAATGTCTATCAAGGCAATCCCGGCGGCACCTTTCGCAATGACTGGATGAGCGCCAAATGGACCATCGCCTTTCATAGTTCATCTTTCCCCGATGGCACCTATGGCGGGCAGCCCAACGGCTTCGTCATCCGCGGCGGCGGCGGGACCATTTACCACGCTGGCGATACCAGCCTCTTCAGTGACATGCAACTCATAGGCGAAGAAGGTCTCGATCTCGCGCTTATACCCATCGGCGATTGCTTCACGATGGGGATTGACGACTCTATCAGAGCGGTCAAGCTGCTCAAGCCCAAGAAGGTCCTGCCACTGCACTACAATACTTTCCCGCCTATTGAACAGGATGTCGGGGCTTGGGCGGAGCGGGTCGCCAGCGAGACCGACGCGCAGCCAATTGTGCCGGAGCCGGATGGCGTGGTCAGCCTCTAACGCGCGTCTTGATCTTCTTCATACAAGCGTCGGATATACCGCTCGATCTTTTGCTGCGTCGCATCGTGGCAGTTAATCCCGAGCATGGCGGATAGTTCCAGTGACAAGCGGCGAAATAGAGCCAGTTGGGTCAACAGCCCTCGCCAGAGGCTCCGCGCATCCCAACCGGTCCATATTTCCCTGATGGCGCGGACGGTCTCGTCATCGGCCCACTGTTCAATGCGCTTGCCCAGCAGCCAGGTGTTGATCTTACCTTCGCGCATCGCTCGGGCATGCCATTCCAGCAGGCGGAGCAAGTCTTCTTTCATCGTCCAGTCACGGTATTTGACCACCCAGAATTCACGCCGGCGGATAAACTGCGCCACATGAATCGCCTCGAACCAGAACTCATTGATCGTGGCCAGGACCTCATCAGCCTCCGGCGCGGGCGGCGCGGGAAATACCTGCGGCGAAGGCGGCAAGCCGCGATAGAGTCCGTCCTTATCGAGCGCGACGATATAGCCTCTCTGGTATTCGTCGCTGAGGGCGCCGCTGTCGATTTCCGCTCGGAGGCTGTCCACGCTCATGAATTGAAAATCGACCTTGTAACCGTCGGCAAACCAGACCAAGCGATAGGGGACGTCTTCAAACAGCGGAAAGCGAATCCAGACCTCGCCCAGCCCGTCAAGCCAACTGTCATCCGCGGTGTAGGCTTCGATGTCGAGGGTGATGATTTGGATGTCCAGATCAGAGTATTCGTCGATGGAATCATCGGCGCGAGCCTGTGAGCCAGTGATAACGACGGCGCGGATTGGCTCCTCGCCGCTCGCCCATTTGACCGCCTTTTTTAGTAGGGGGTGCTGGATGTCCATGAGAAGGGATGCTAGATTAATTCGAGTCTGTTGTACAGCGGGTTTGTCGGCGGTCCGCAACTGCCCAATGCGAAGCGCGCATATCACCAAGATGCGTTCTGTGCTAAACTTCGGACATTGCTTGCCCGGGATATTATGGAGATTCTGTATTTGCAGTCATTAGACTTGGCTCATCATATCGTTGACCTTGTGGAGGATCGTAAGGCGGAGGATATCCTGCTGCTAGACCTCCGACCGGATAATATCATCGCCGACTTCTTCATCATTTGCAGCGGCGATAACGAGCGTCACCTGCGCGCCTTGACTGACACCGTCCGGCAGGATGTCAAAGAGCGATACCAGAAATTGCCCTTCACAAACGAAGGCAAAGCGGAGCACGGCTGGATCGTGATGGATTACGGCGATGTGGTCGCGCATTTCTTCTCGCCGGACCGCCGGGACTACTATCGGCTGGAAGAACTCTGGGACGCGGCTTCCCGAGTGATGCTGCGTATCCAGTAGGCGCGCCGGAGGCAACAGGAGGGACCGCGATGGAACCGATTTTCGCTGCCGCGCTCGAACAGCTGGAATGGCTGCACGGAGAGTATTTACAATACCTGGATGGTTTGACGACTGAAGAATTGGATTGGTCGCCGGGTCCAGAGATGAACTCGCTCTGCGTCCTGGTGGTTCATGTGACCGCGGCCGAGCGCTTTTGGTTCGGCGCTGTCGTCGATGACATGATCACGCGGGATCGTCCGGCGGAGTTCAGCGCTTCGGGCTATGAGCTCAGCCAACTCATCGAACGCTTTGAAGCGAATGTGGCTTTCTGCAAGGAAACCTTCCCGGCGCAGTCAGCGAGCCGGCTGGGCGAAATCGTGGATGTGAGCCGGTACCGCCATTGGCCGCCGCAGCGGTTCACGCGCGGGTGGTCGCTGATGCGCGGGCTGACCCACACAGCGGAGCATCTGGGCCACGCCGGGATGACGCGCCAATTGCTGGACAGACGCTAGTAAGTTTAAGCGCTCTCAGCGAATTTCTTGAACGCTTCCATCGTTTGCCGCGTTTGCTTCTTGAACATGCTGTTGGGCATGAAAATCGACATGATGCGCATCATGCCGTGAAATTGAAAGTCGGAATCGAGCATCCAGCGCGTGGTATCGCCGTCGTCGTAGAAGTAATTCCGCACAATATTGTGAACGCCCTTGGCATCATAGGCGCCCGAAAATTCATCGGGCAGGTTCCGCGTGATTATGGTCTCGATCATCTCCGTGCGCCGGCTGCCCATCTGGTATAACAGCTTGGTTTTGGCGCCTGGCTGGCCCGGCTCGCCGCTGATCGGCTCATAGCTGAGCAAGCCCTCCTGCCACTTTTTCAGATTCTCGAAACTGTCAAAGAGTTCAATCACGCGCTCTCGCGGCAGATTAATGATCACTTCGGTTTCATAACGCATCGTCTTGTCCCTTGCTGCCATATCTTGTGGCAATCGCAGGTCATTGTAGCCGAAAAGACGCCATTTGGGGCGAGGCGCTTCGTTTGAGTCCGCCGTCCATGCCCAACTACCTGAATTGCAGACAGTGCAACGCAATCCTGCGTTAACGCCAAAAGCTTGACAATCCATTCAAATGGCATTATCCTGATAAATCATTCGATAAGACTGTATTTCGTCTATATGTCCCGTATCAACTTTGGTCGTGGCATAAGCTCGCAAGACTGGAGATATACGACATGAACGGCATCAACATCACTGGCTGCATTGGGAAACGATTGTCTTCACGCTTGGAACATCAGTTCACCCTCCCCCCCCCCCCCCCCGTAATATCAAATAATAACACCTCCTTACTTGATTTTCGCTCTTCCCTTCCAATCAAATTCATTCTCGCCACGCTGATCCTGCTGCTGCCCCTGGCGCAGGTATCCGCCGCGACATTCATCGTTGACAGCCACGCCGCGCTGGTAAGCGCCATCAACTCCGCCAACGGCAACAGCGAAGAGGACATCATCCACATCACCGCGAACATCACCTTGACCGCCGCCTTGCCCGCCATCGACTCGACCATCACCATCCTAGGAGGCGGCAACACTATCAGCGGCAACGACCAGTATCAAATTTTTCTTGTCAATCAGGACAAGTCCCTAAAAGTCAGCAATGCCGTTCTCACCAACGGGTCGGCGGGCGAAGATGGTGGAGGCGCGATTTTTAACAACGGCGGCTACTTGACGCTTGATCGCGTTACGGTAAAAGACTCCGCTGCCGCCGGCGGTGGAGGCGTAAACAGTCTAAGTGGCTGGCTGACAATCACACGCAGCGCCATTCACAATAACAGGGTAAACGGCAGCACTGATGGTGGTGGCATTAGCGTTGAGATGACTGGCTCATCAACCACTTTAATCAGCAATACCACCATCTTCGGAAACACAGCCGCTCGCGCTGGCGGGATACGTATAGGCGGGACTGCGGGATTAGTCGCCAAATTGCATCATGTAACCATCGTAGGGAATAGCGTGACAAATACGGGCGGCGGCCTTCGCATTTTCCAGAGCTCATTGGAGCTGCGAAACAGCATCATCTGGGGCAATACGCGGAGTGGAGCAGCGAATAACTGCGCCTCCGGGGGATCTCCCTCCATCACTGCCAGCGACAACATCGTAGGACCTGGCGGTGGTTGGGCAGCCTGTACTGCGAACCAAATCACTGACGATCCCAACTTGCCCTCCAGCACGACTGGCTCGCCGCCTCATTACGCCCTGCCGTCCGACAGCCCGGCTGTCGACGACGCCGCTTGCTTAGATAGCGTATTCGACGACCAGCGCGGTTATCTGCGTCCCATTAGCGGCAGCAACTGCGATATCGGCGCTTACGAATATGGGGCGATGCCTCCGGAGCGCCGGGAGCCGACAAGCGATGATTCAGGCGATTCAGGCGATTCAGGCGGTTCTCGCGATGATGAGGGCGATTCCGCTGCAGGCGCCGCCCCGGCCATCTCGACCTGCCTGACCCTGCCCGGCATCGCGGTCAGTGGCATCAGCCAGTCGACCCAGTGCCAGCGGGTGGACGCGGTCGGCATCGCCAACCCCAATATCCAGGAGGGCGATTTTGTCGACGCCGTCGATGTCTGGTCCTGGGTGCTGCCCAATACGCAAATCTGCTTCGAAGCGGCTGGCGGCGTCATCAAATTCATCGACACGGCGGCTATGCCCCGAACCGTGCAAGACCTGACGGCCTACAGTCTGAACGGCATGACCTGCGCGACGATCAACGGTCCCGGCATCCTTGTGCTGCTGCCCGGGGATCCGCCCCCGGCCCGCAACGCTGCGAGCGGGTCCGCGCCAACAGCCACGACCGGGCAGAGCCTGAGCGGCTGCATGGTGAGAGCGACCGCCTCGCTGAACCTGCGCGCCAGCCCGGGCGGGGCGGTCATCGGCGGCGTCGGCGAGAGCTGGCTCTTGACCGCCGTCGAGCGGACAGCGGGCTGGTTCCGGGTAGACCGCCTCGGTGAATATGGCTGGATCAGCGCTGATTACGTCGAGACCGAAGGAACTTGCGGCTGAGCCAAAACGAACAACCCATTTCAGGCGGGCGATTCCAGGGCGGGGTCGCCCGTTTTATTTGCCGCGTCCAGGTCGACGCCTCCGCGATATTCGCCGCTCTCGCTACGATCCGCCGCGTTCTCGCAGTTGCCCAAGCCCAGCCTGCAATGCGATGACCAGGCCGAATATCACGCTGAGCGTCAGCACGATGCAAGCGCCCGACGGGATGTCCAGATAATAGGAGGCGTAAAAGCCGACCACGCCGCTGACGATGCCGATCAAGCTGGCGATGACGATCATATGATGCAGCCGCTTGACCAGCAGCCGGGCGGTCGCCGCCGGCGTGATCAGCAGCGCCAGCATCAGCGCGATGCCCACCGCCTGCAAACTGGCGACGATCGTGACGGCGATAAGCAGCAGCAGCAGGATGCGCAGCCGCTCCACCGGCAAGCGCAAGCTGTGCGCCAGCGTGAGGTCGAAGCTGACGATCAGAAGCTCCTTGTACAGCAGCAGGATAATCAGCAGGACGGCGGCGCCCATGGCCGCCACCATTAGCAAATCGCTCTGGCTGATGCCGAGAATACTGCCGAAGAGGATATGCGTCAGGTCGGCGGAATAGCTCGATTGCGTGCTGACGATGGCGATGCCCAGGGCGAACATGGTCACGAATACAATGGCGATGGCGCTGTCTTCCTTGAGCTCCTGGTTGCGCGTCAGCCAGGCGATGACTAGGGCCGACACAATCCCCGCGCCCAAGCCGCCCAGGAAGAGATTGCTGGCGACATAGCCGCCGCTGGCCGTATAAGAAAGCGCGACGCCGGGCAGTATAGCGTGCGATAGCGCATCGCCAAAAAACGACATGCCGCGCACGACCACAAAGCAGCCCACCACCGCGCTGATGCCGCCCACCAAAATCAGCGCCAGCATGCCGCGCTGAATAAAGGCGTAACCGAGCGGCTCGGAGAGTAAGCTGCCAATATCCACGTTACGAGTCCCGATCGTGATCCATGCTGAACATCAACCGGTCATCGCCATGATGCAGCACCGGCGCGGACGCGCCATAGGCAGCGCGCAGGTTTTGCGCGGTCAGCACCTCGCCGGGCGGGCCATAAGCCATGACCGTCCGCCGCAATATAAGTACTTTGTCGAAGTGCAGGGCGTCATTATGCATGTGGTGGGTCGAAAGCAAAATCGTGATACCCTGATTCGTCAATGTATCAAGTGTATCAATGATTTCTTGCTCGGCTGTCTGGTCGACGCCGGCAAAAGGTTCATCCAGCAGCAGCACACGGGCGTCTTGCGCCAGCGCGCGCGCGATGAAGACACGCCGGCGCTGCCCGCCGCTCAACTCGCCAATTTGTAGATTCGCCAAATCGCCCAAACTGAGATCGTCCAGGACGTCGTTGACGATTGCGCGGTCGCTTTTGCGGGGCCGGCGGAACCAGCCGATATGCCGGCTGCGGCCCATCATCACCACATCAAATACAGAAGCCGGAAACTTCCAGTCGATCTCGCTTTGCTGCGGTACGTAACCGACATAGATATGGCTGCTGTAGCAATCAACGCCGTGAATCGAAATATGACCATGCGTGAATTGCAGCAAGCCGACGATGGCTTTGAAGAGCGTGCTCTTGCCAGCCCCGTTCGGACCGATGACCGCCACGCGCTCGCCCCCGCTGATGTTGAGGCTGATATCCGACAAGGCGTGGCGGTTGCCCGGGTAACCGGCCGAAAGCTGCTCCGCCAAGAGTGCCGGCTGGCTGGCGTCGAAGCTGTTTCGCTTGAATATCGACATAGCCAGCCAGCCTCAATCCGGGCACAGAGGCGCTATCAGCCGCCAGCGCCCAGCGCTTCCACGATCGTGCGCAGATTGTAGCGCATGTAATCCAGATATGTGGACGCCGGACCGTCAACGCTTAGCGTACCGGTGTAGATGACCGCTAGCTCGGCGCCGGTTTCAGCCGCAATGGTCTCCAAGACCGCTGTGTTCACGATAGTCTCGCCGAAGATGGCCGCCACACCCGTCTCCTTGACCAGGTCAATCAAGGCGGACACTTCGCTGGCGCTTGGCTCGACCTGCGTGCTAGCGCCAGGAATCACCGTGCCGATGATGACAAAATCGAAACTTGCCGCCAGATAACCCAGCGAATCGTGGCTGGTGATCAAGATGCGCTTGTCGACCGGCAGCTCTTCCAGAAGCGGCAAGATGAACTCCGCTTCCAGCGCGACCAGTTCCCCAATGTAGTCCTCAGCGGCAGCGGCGTATTCCTCCGCATGGCTGGGATCCAGTTCGCTCAACACATCGCGAGCCATTAGCGACCAATAGATGATGTTGTGCGGATCCATCCAGACGTGCGGGTCACAGGCGCCTTCTTCGTGCGCGTGTTCTTCATGGTCATGCCCATGACCATGCCCGCCGCACTCGATATCTTCCAACCGACCGAGGACGGGTCCATGCGCATGACCGTCTTCGTCATCGCCAATGATTTGAGCGAATTCGGCATCGTGCTCATCGCAATGGCTTTCCATGTCGCCGTGCTGATGTTCATCATCGTGGTCGTCGGCGTGGTCATCGTCATCATGCGCATGCTCATCTTCGTCATCGTGAGCGTGGTCATCGTCATCATGAGCATGCTCATCATCGTGGTCGTCGGCATGGTCATCATCATCATGACCGTGCTCATCTTCGTCATCGTCGGCGTGATCATCGTCATCGTGCGCATGCCCGTGTTCATCGGCGTGCTCATCATCTTCATGCATATGCCCGGAAGCGCCAACTGGAATAATCTCGACGCAAGCCGATATTTCCACGATTGGCACATCTTCCGCCGCGCCTTCTATCACCTCAAGCAAGCTTTCTTCAAAGCCAGCGCCATTGACGAAGACCAGATCAGCCTCCGCCAGCGGCGTGAGATCGCGCGGGCTCGGTTGGAAACTGTGCGGGTCAGCGCCGGTCGGAATCAGCGTCGTGAGTTCAATGTGATCTCCCGCAATGTTGTAGACGACATCCGCAAGAATACTGTAGGAAGCGATCACTTCGAGCTTGTCTTCCTGCGTGATCGCATTGATATTTGGCAGCAAAAGGGCCGCAAGAATGGCGAATATCAGGGTGATTCTTTGTTGCATTTTGAGTCTCTCCTTCACATCTTATTGATACGAGGTCTCATTATAGTCTCTTTTGACCGGTTCGCAACCCCTTTTTGAGGTGCTTGAATCCGATATAATTGTGAAACACTTGCGTTTGTAATAGTTTACTACAAAGGTAATTGGCAGGCGTATACGCGGGGCTATTACAGGTGATGAGCAGGAATCGCCGGACAGATTCTACCAGAGGGCGCAATTGGCTGCTGACGCGCGGTCGCTGGCTGCCGAGCCTGGTCATTGTGTTTACCTTCTGCACGCTATTCATTACCCTCGCCTTATTCATCCGCGCCATCCCAAGGACATCCGGTTTTGAGGCGGGTGGCTATCGACAAGTCGCTATTCACTATGCTGGCGCCGCCCGTCAAGTCACGACCTCGGCTGACACCGTGGGCGAGCTGCTTGCTGAACAAGGAATAGAATTGACCGAGGCGGAGGCGCTATCACCCGCCGCGAACGAAAGATTGACCGAAGGCATGCTTGTCACGGTCCTGCGGAAGCGGAAGGTCACAGTAGAGGAGAACGGCAGCGAACGCGAGCTGAAGACAACGCTGGAGAAGCCGCTGGCTATCTTGATGGAGGCTGGCATCACGGTCAGCGACGCCGACAGAATCTGGGTCAACGGCGCGCTGGCTCATCACGAGGCTTTGCCCGATTGGACGGTGCCGGCGCTGCGCATCAAAATACGGCGCGCGTCCCGCCTGACCATCATCGACGATGGCGACGAGTTCACGATCGAATCAACCGCCGAGACGGTCGGCGACGCGCTGTACGAGGCGGGCCTCTCGCTTTACATAACTGATGAGGTGGCGCCGTCTCCCGATAGTCTCATCACAGGACCCGTCACAATTCGCATCAGTCGCGCGATCCCGCTGGTATTAAAAGTGGACGGCGTCGATATTGATGCGCGGACCAACGCCGAGACTGTGGCGGATGTCCTCACTGACCTGAACGCGCCGCTCTTTGGATTGGATTTCGTGCGGCCGCCGGAGGATGCCGCGGTCGAGGAAAATATGCGGATCGAGATCGTTCGCGTCACCGAAGCGGTGGTGGCGGAAAGCGAGGTCATCAAACATATTGTGCAATATCGGCCCGATTCCAACCTGAATCTTGATGCTCGCGCGCTGGTTCAAGAGGGGCGCGATGGCAGGCGCGAGCTTCGTTACCGCGTTCGTTATGAGAACGGGATTGAAGTGAGCCGGGAGCATACCGAGACGGTCGAAGCCGAGGCGGCGGTCAACCGAATTGTCGCCTACGGGACCAAAGCCGTCCCGCTGGGCACGGTGCAAACGCCTAACGGTCCGCGGCAATATTGGCGGCGGCTCTGCGTTTATGTCACCAGCTATAACCCGACGTCAAATGGCGGCAACCTCAATACTTCGACCGGCGCCGATCTGGCAAAGGGGATCATCGCCGCCAAGCCGAACATCATTCCTTATTACTCGCAACTCTACGTGCCGGGATACGGCATTGGAACCGTCCGCGATACCGGCGGCGGACCAAGCGGCACGGATTATTGGATAGACCTTGGCTACAGCGATCATGATTATGTGCGCTGGCGCAAGTACACTTATGTTTACTTGCTGGGGTCCCCGCCCGCCAAGGTACCCTATCGTTTGCCGGCCTGGACGCCGAACAGCAATTGGCCCGGCAACTGCGGCTAGTTCTCGGCGGCGGCCAACTCCGCCAGCGCCTGCTGCTGCGTCTTGACCGGGATATACGGCTCTTGCCACCACTCGGGGAAATCTTTGCGCGGCTCGCCCAGATAATCGTCCAGGATGCGCCGGATCATAGGCGCGACCACTTCCGAGCCTTCGCGCGAATGCGCCATCACGCCGGCGAAGGCGATCTGCGGATTTTCTCGCGGCCAATAAGCCACAAACCAGGCATGGGGATTGCCGGCAGTTTCGGCCGTGCCCGTCTTGCCGCAGATGGTGTAAGGCGCATCGTCAAAAACGAACCAGGCCGTGCCGAGATCTTCGACAGTCGTGACCTTGCACATGCCGGCGCGCGCGATGTCCAATGCCTCCGCGTCCAGGTCCAGCGCGGCAACCTGCGACGGCTCATTCTCCATCTGAAAGTCCGGCTCGCCTTCACTGCCGATGTGACTTACGACGTAAGGCTGCCAGAGGTTGCCGCCGTTGGCGATGGCCGCGGTCAATTGCGCCATTTGTATGACAGTGACGGCGACATCGCCTTGCCCGATGGCGTTGTTGATAGCGGTCGTGATCTCGCCTGGCGGCGCGATATCACCCGCCGCTTCCAAGCCCAGCGCGCGTATCCCGGTCTGCCGGCCGAAACCGAGCAGTTGCGCATAGCCGCTCTGCATGTTGGGGTCCGCCTCGAACATCAAAGCGCCCATTTCATAGAAGAAGGGATTGCAGGAGGCCGCCAGCGCGTCCGCCATGGTGACGGAGCCGGCCGGGTCCTTCGGCGGTGATTCCAGCAAGCGCCAATCGGTCCGCACTGCTTGCGAGTCGCCATAGGTTTCGCCGTACCAATAGTAATCGCAATCGAATATTGCATCGCGCGCCCAGATATCTTCCGAAGCGGCCGCCAGCGCCGTCACGATTTTGTAGACCGAGCCCGGTGTATATTGCTCGGCGAGAGCCTTGTTGATAAAGGGATTGCGCGGATCGCCATTGAGACGCGTGATCGCGTTGAGCACGTTGTACTCCGTGTCCCGGTTGAATATGTGCGGATCGAAACTGGGATAACTCGCCAGCGCCAGGATCTTCCCGCTGGTCGCTTCCATGGCGACGAGCGCGCCGCCAGTGGTGATGCCGCCCCAATTGGGAAAAGCATAATTGACCGCGTCGGACATGGTCTGCGCCATGATCGCTTGCAAGTCTCGATTGATGGTCAGCGTCACCGGACGCGGGGCCTGGCCGACTGCGCCGGCAAGCTCGCGAATGACGGTGCTGCCGCCTTCCAAAATCCGCAGATAACGCTGTGGCTTGCCCGCCAGAGTCTCTTCGTACGACAGTTCAATACCGGCCCGGCCCACCAAGTCGCGAGCGGAGTAACCGCGCGCCTCCCAACGGTCGAGCTCATCAGCCGGCACCGCGCCAATATAGCCGACGACATGGGTGGCGCTGCCGTGCCCGTAATAACTGCGCGATTGATACGAACGCGCTTTGTTGAGCGGACCATCGCTGACGCGGATGTCACAGTCCGCGGCCAGCGCTTGCTGATGCGTTTCGTATTGGTCGCTGTCAATCTCGGCGATGTGGAAAAACGTCTCGGGCAGGTAATCCACGAAGATGCGCCGCAGGGTATTTAGCTGCTGCCGCGTCACGAGCGCGAGCGTGCCAATACAGTCGTCAATGCTGAGCATATCCTGCTGGATCGCGTAAAGGCTGTAGACCAGCCCGTCCTGCTGCGCCAGCGGACGGCCATCATCGGCGTAGATATTGGCGCGCTGCGGGAATTCCGTTCGCTCGTTCAAGCGTGCTCGGCTGGACATGCCGTGGATAATATCCATCGGCGACCAGGCGATCTTCCAGCCGCCTTCGTCAACCATGCGCATCACTCGATCGTCATCGACCACGACGCCAAAAATCGGCGACTCGATCGCGATATCGTATTTTAGGATCGCTGTCCTGCCTTGATACTCGACGTCCCGGGCTGTGTATTGGACGCCGCCAAAACGCAGGTCGCTATGTGTTAGCGTATATTTGTCGATGAAGCTCGCCTGCGGGTAGAGCTCGCGGCTGCGCTCGGCGAGCAAGCCATACATCTTCTCAAAGTCTTGACTATTCCAAGCCGTCACGAACTCCCGCAGGACTTCGGTCGGGTCGGAACTGGTGGTCTGCGCGACCGGGACTGGCGTCGCCGCGGTCCCCCCGCGCGATTCTTGCAGCAGCGCGGACTCGCAGGCGCTGAGAATCAGTAAAGCCAGAAGCAGGTATGACAAAAGCGGTCGGACTGTCATGTAGCGGATTGGAAATAATATTGGAAGTCTCGGAAAAGGGAAACAATTTTTCTCCAATGGATTCCAATAACCGCAGCGCCTTTGCCGACACAAAAGTTTTTTTGGCAATCTGGCAATCTGGCCATCTGGCCGGAAAGCGAGGCGAATGAAGGGTGGGCGGTCGCGATATGGACGCAGGTTTTCATAGGCTAATTATAGCAGGAATTGGAGTGGAGTTATAGAGCAAATGTTCTCATTCAGATAATTTAGGGCGAGAAGGTCTTGATGTTCCGGGGGCTTGGGGTGGAGAAAGAAATGCAATCAGTAAGCGCCGCTGCGCAAGACGACGCGTGGTATCGTGAGCATCAGGATCTCAATGTCCATCGAGATTGACCAATTGTCGATGTAATACATGTCCATTTCGCACATCTCGTCGAAGGGCACGTTGCTGCGGCCCCGCACTTGCCACCAGCCGGTGATGCCCGGTGAAACCTGCAAGCGACGCGTATGCCGCGGTTCGTAATGGGTGACTTCGCGCGGGGTAGGCGGCCTGGGACCGACCATACTCATTTCCCCGCGGACGACGTTGATGAGATTCGGCAATTCGTCCAGGCTGGTGCGCCGCAGGAATCTGCCCACGCGGGTGATGCGCGGGTCGTCGATGAATTTGGCGTGGCGCGGGTCTTCGCCCGATTCGCGCAGCATATCTTCGTGCAGGTCTTCCGCGCCCTCGACCATGCTGCGGAACTTCACCATCCGGAATTGCCGTCCGTCTTTCCCGACGCGAATCTGCCAGAACAGAACCGGACCCTCGCCTTCCAGCATGAGAGCGAGCGCGACGAGCAGGCTGATGGGCGCCCAAATCGGAAAGCTGATGATGACCAGCAGCAGGTCCAGCCCGCGTTTTATCAACTGATTGCTGCGGCTGAACGAGCGATGCGCGCCGATGCCCAAGAGCGGCACGCCATCCAAATTCTCGACCTGCACTTGCCGGATATTAAGCTGCATGATTTCCGGCACGATCCGCAAATCAGTGCCGGCCTCGCGGCAGACTTCAGTGAGCTCCTGAATGCGATCGTAATGCTTCCAGCGAAATGTGATAATAACCGTATCGACCATGTGTGACCGGATGGCTGACAACAACTGCGCGGTACCGCCCAATGCCTCCACCCGTCCCATGCCGGCCGAACTCTTCTCGGCATCATCATCCAGAAAGCCGATGGGCAGATAACCCAGCTCGGGGCGGGATAACATGATGCCGAGCAAGGAGCGCCCGACATCGCCCATGCCGACGATCAAGACGCGGCGAATGCCAATCCCGTGATGCCGCAGGTATGCCAACACCCAGCGCCGTATCAAGCGGGACGCGGCGCCCACCACCAGCGTCAGCGCGGCGACATAAATCAGCATCAAGCGGCTTGTCACCAGCGGCTGCAAGATATAATACATCGCCAGCACGATGACGATGGAAACAGCCACGCTGCTCGCGATCAGATAAACTTCTTCCAGCCAGGCTCGGCCGGCGATATTGCGGTACAGATTGTTGCGTTGATAATTGACCAGAATCAGCAGCGCGTAAATGATGGCAAAGGGGATATAGGGTCCGAAGTCGCGCTGACCGGGATCCAAAAGCGGACGTATGATCTGCAAGTCGTAACGCAGGATATAGGCGATGCCAAAGACCGCGTATGCGAGCAAGGCGTCCGCCAGCGGGAAAAGCCAGCGCGGCTCTATGGTGGGTCGTTCAGATAGAGATCGCGGCGCGTTCATGACTTGCTCGGGGGGATCAAGGCTGCTGTCTTATGCGCTGTCCGCGGGTATCGGGCATTATTTGGCTTCAAGGCCGGTCGCCTTTTCACTTTCGCCGAGCGGCTGCTCCTTGACTGTCATAGCCATCCGATAACTGTCGAGCGTGAGTTCCGCTGTGCGCGCCCAACTGAAGAGCGCCGCCCGTTCCAGTCCTTTCGTCCGCGCCATATCGCGCCATTCCTCATCCGCCTTCAGCGCCTTGAGTTCCGCCGCCCAGCGTTCTTCGTCCGTTGGCGGGAGGCATTTCCCCGCCGCGCCGGCCACTTCCGGCAAGGACGAGACATCGGACGTGAGTACGGGCGCGCCGCAGGCCATAGCTTCCAAAACGGGCAAGCCGAAACCTTCAAAGACGGACGGGTACAAGAATGCTTCGGCGCAATTGTACCAAAATGGCAAGTCTGCGGCAGGTATGAATCCGACATGCTTGACACTGTCGCTCAGCCCGAGGCTCTCGATGGCGGCCAGCACACGCTTTCCTTGCCAGCCAAGGCCGCCGCCCAATATCAGCGGCAAGCGCTCGCGGGGCGTCAAGCGCGCGTATGCCCGCAGCAGCATCTCCAGATTCTTGCGCGGCTCAAGCGTGCCGACATAAAGCCAGAAGCGCGCGGGCAACCTCTCCTTTTGCCGAAAGCGCTCGCGCTCCGCCGGCAAGAGCGGACGAAACAGCGTCTTGTCGTAACCCAGCGGCGTGACGTCAATCTTGCTCGCGGGGATCTCCAGCAGGGCGGTCAGGTCCTCAGCGGTGCTCTGGCTGATCGCCAGGATGCGTCTCGCTCGCGCGCAAGTCAAGGCTGTCATGCCGCGCAGGTAAAGGCGGCGCGCCTTGCTCAGCCGCTCGGGGAAACGCAGGAAACTCAAGTCGTAAACGGTAACCGCCATTGGCGCGGCCAGCGCTAGCGGGGCGACAAACGCCAGCGCATGGTAGAGATCGAATTGCCTGATGGCCCAGGGTTGCAGCGTCTGCTCCCACAGAATGCGGCGCAGCGGTCCCTCGGTATTGAAGCGCGCCCGTTTCACGCTGACGCCGGAAAGGCTCGCCTGGCAGGCGGCGCCGACCAAGGCTTGAAACTGCCAGTTGGCCGGCGCTTGCTCCGGCAAGTGACGAAGCAAATTCACGATATAACCGTGAATGCCGGCCGAACGATATCCGGCTTGCCTGGAAAGCAGATGCGCGTTGAGACCGACCCTCATAAGCCAAAGTATAGCATAGGCGCGCTCGCATCCGGGCAATCTCTACTGGCAGGGGGCGGTGGATTTGCTGGATGCCAAGTCATTTGTAGGGGCGAGCTATCAGGTCGCCCGCGTTTCGAGATACATTTTCGGGTGATTGATAAATCGCCCCGGCAGGGCTTGTCCGATATTTGGTTGAAGCCATCATACCCTGTGCCCAGTCCGACTCCCGCAGGGCAGTCTGGCCTTGCTTCGGCTTCGTCAAGAAAGGCGGTAACAACCCGCAACAATCTGCCCCAAAGCGCCTCTAAAAGCCCTTAAAACGGCTAAAATCTCCTGAAAATATGCCGATGTATTGATACAGTATATATATAGTATCGGGGGGGGGGGTATGGTGGCATAGCGCTTGTGCTTGAGCGACACGGCATGCTCGGGAAATAGACGCTCTATTGGCGAAATGACGTTCATGACAATCAGTGTAGCACAAATACGCGCGGCATGGGCGACCAAATGTTCGCATGTTGAAGCGAGGCTGGAAGGCGGACTTGCTCCACACTATTGCCACCCGGCTGATTCCAACTCCAAATTTGCCGCGCATCGCACTAGAATCGAGCCGGGAATACACGAGCCGATCAGCTATGCATGAGACCATACTCATCGCCGCTTTCTACAAGTTCGTCCGCTTGCCGGATTACCGGGAGCTGCGGGACCCGCTGCTGGCGCGCTGCCGGGCGGCGGGCTTGCGCGGTACGATTCTGCTGGCGGAAGAAGGCATTAACGCGACTATCGCCGGCGAGCGCGAGTCTGTGGAAGACCTGCTGCGTTACTTGCGCGGCGACCGGCGTTTGGCCGACTTGCAGGTTAAGCAATCCTTTCACACGCGGATGCCGTTTCAGCGGATGAAGGTGCGGCTGAAGCGGGAGATCGTTGCCATGAAAGTCGCGGGCATCGACCCCAATCGGCAGGTGGGGATCTATGTAGAACCTCGGGATTGGAACCGTTTAATCACGCGGGATGATGTTCTGCTGATCGACGCGCGCAACGATTATGAAGTCCAAATTGGCGCCTTTGAAAACGCGGTAAACCCGGGCGCCGATTCCTTTCACGAGTTGCCCGGCTACTTCTCCGAGCATCTCGACCCGGCGAGGCACAAGCGGGTCGCGATGTATTGTACCGGCGGCATCCGCTGCGAAAAGGCGAGCGCTTACCTTTTGCAGTTGGGTTTTGAGGAAGTCTACCACTTGCGCGGCGGTATCTTGGGCTATCTGGAAGAGGTAGAGCCATCGGCGTCGCTGTGGCGGGGCGAGTGCTTCGTATTTGATGAGCGCGTTTCGCTTGACCACAGCTTGCAAAAAGGCGAGATTGTGATTTGTGATGATTGCAAGGCCATGGTCAAACAAGCCGGAGAGGAATGTCCGCGCTGCGGGTCAAGCAATATCCTCTGACTCGGTCCGGCATGCGCCCAGTCAGGACGCGCGGCTAGGCGGCGTAGGGAGATCGTACCTCTACATGAGTAATTTACGATTGTATAATGGTTGGCGTAGTGAACGGTTAAGGTCTAGTGTGGATGCAAATTGGAATCATTTCAGACGTGCATGCAGATTATGACACGCTAGAGGATGTGCTCGCTCGATTCGAAAAACATCATCAGGTGGATCAAGTCTTGTGCGCCGGGGACTTGGTGGGGCGCGGTCCCGAGCCGGATCGCGTGGTGGACTTGATTCGCGCGCATGGCATCCCGGTCGCGCGCGGGAATCATGACGAGTGGGTCTACGGCATTCGGCAAGACAACCTCCAATACCTTCAAGAGTTGCCGCTGGACTGGCAAGGCGAGTTGGGGGGCACTACGGTCTACATGTGTCACGGCAAGCCCGGCAACAATATGTGGGGCATGTACAAAGATCATCTGTCGACGACCTATCTCACGATGGTGCTCAGTTCGCTGAAAGCTGATGTTCTCATCACCGGTCATACTCATTTGCCGCTGCACATCAAGACTCAGCACGGCTGCCTGGTGAATCCCGGCTCGCTCTATACTTTTTCTTGCGCCCGCTCCACATCGCATACCTATGGCGTGCTTTCCTTGCCCGATCAAACCTTTCGCGTTTATGACGTCAATGCCAGTTGCGGCGAACCGCCTATCGAAATTGTCTAGGCGACGGCGCCGAGCCACGGGCTAGTCATGCGCGTCTTGATGCTCTCAAAAGCTTGCATCGTTGGAATCTATCAGCCCAAGCTGGAAGCCATCGCCCGCCGCGGCGTCGACCTGACGGTGCTCGTTCCGCCGGCCTGGCGCGATGAACGCGGCACACAGCAACTGGAGCGCATCCATACGGCTGGCTATCGGCTGCGCGCGATTCCCATTCGCTTCAACGGCAATTTCCATCTGCATCACTATCCGACGCTGGCGCGGGAGATCGCCGCCGCTCAACCGCAGATCGCGCATATCGACGAAGAACCTTACAATCTGGCGACCTGGCAGGCGCTGCGTCTGGCGCGGGGGGCCGGCGCCAAATCGTTGTTCTTCACCTGGCAGAACATCCTGCGCCGCTATCCGCCGCCATTCAATTGGGGCGAGCGCTGGGTCATGCGCTGCGCCGATTACGCCTTGGCGGGCACGGACGATGCCGCGGCGGTCTTGAGGCGCAAGGGCTTTGGCGGACCGCTGCGGACGATCCCGCAATTTGGCACATCCGCAGCGCTCTTTCGCCCGGCGGAAACTGCGCCATCGCGGCCCTTCACCATCGGTTTCATCGGTCGCGTTGTGCCGGAGAAGGGCGTTCACATCTTGCTCCGGGCAGCGGCTCAGCTCGCCGGCGAGTGGCGCTTGCGCTTGATCGGCGGGGGCTCCTCCGTTGACGAGATGAAGGCGCTGGCGGGGTCGCTGGGCATCGATCACCGGGCGGCTTTCGTCAGCCAATTGCCCTCGACGGAACTGCCAGCCGAGTATCAGAAGATTGATGTTCTTGTCCTGCCGTCCTTGACGCGGCCAAATTGGAAGGAGCAGTTCGGTCGCGTATTGGTGGAGGCGATGGCGAGCGGGGTGGCGGTCATCGGCAGCGACAGCGGGGCGATACCGGCGGTTGCGGGGGGAGCCGGGCGCATCGTGCCGGAGGGCGATGTGGCGGCTTTGGCGCGGGCGCTGCGGGAGTTGCGAGATGACGCGGTTCTGCGCGGACAAATGGTCAAGGCGGGAAGAGCGCGTTTCCAGGCGCATTTCACTCACGACAGCATCGCCGAGGCGACTGTTGAAGTGTATCGGGAACTCATGGACCGCTCATCTGTTGGCGCAAGCGGCGGATGAAATCGATACTTTCCAATTTCCGTTCCAGCATGTGGGTGATGTAAGCAAGCATGATACGCTCGGCGCTGTCGTGCTGCGGCGGCGCGATGCGCAGGCTGCCGACCGCGTTATAAGACTGGCTGCTGCGCTGCAAGTGTCGCAATAGTTTCAGCGCGTCGAAGTCGATCTCAAGCAGGCGCGACGGCACTTGGGGCGCGGCGGCCCGGCTGACGACCCCGCCTTCCTCGCAACTGAAGAATTGCGGCTCCGGCAGCAGGTCGGCGCGGGTGACGACGCATTCAAGCAATTCGGGCCGGAAGCCGACCAAATCAAGCAGTTGCAGTTCAAAGAAGCGGACGGCGAGGCGCGGATCTTCGGCATCGGCGAGGCGCGACAGGGTCTCGTGCAGCAGCAGGAAGAGCGCGGGGCCATCCTCCTCTTCATCGGCGGTGAAGCGGTCGAGCAGTTCGGCGACATAATTGGCGTAGGCGCCGCGCCCGAGATGGTCGCGCAGGCCGAGATAGGGATCGATCAATTCGGCTTGCGTCAGGATATCGAGGTTGCGCCCGCGGTGGATAACGCAGTCGCTGCGGGCGAAGAGTTCGACGTGGCCGCTGAGCTTGGCGCTGGGTTTGCGCGCGCCTTTGGCGATGGCGCGGATTTTGCCGTACTGCGGCGTGAAGAGGGTGAGCAAGCGGTCGGACTCGCCGAAGTCGCGGCGGCTGAGGATGATGGCTTGGCTGCGGAATTGGCGCTGTGCTTTGGGCATGGGCGGCTCGTTTGGCTTGGTCAGGCTGATTATAGCGGCTGGCTGGCGCAGCGCTTCATTCTGGATCTCTTCAGCCAAACCACGTTTTGCGGCAGCGGAACCGGTCTGATATTTTGTATAAGCGTATTAGTCATTATCGCCGGTTACGCGCCGAGCGGATGTGAAATCGCGACAGTCGATGACCAGCTTGCCTTTGAGACGGTTGCATTCGGCGCAGAGCAGTTGCAGGTTATCGAGCATCGAGCGCCCGCCTTTGGCGATGGGGATGATGTGGTCCAGCACGAGCGATTCGGTCGCGCCGCAATTGGCGCAGCCTTCGCCGAAGTCGTCCGACAATTTTTGATGCCAACGCTCATGCCGCGCGCGCAGGGTCGCCCGTTCGCGCCGCTTGATTTGTGGCGGCACGGCGCGTTTGTATGGCTCGGAGCGTTGTCGCGGTTTCGCCTCTCGGACCGCGCGCGCCATGAACCGCGCCAGGTCGCTGCCCGGCTCATGGCAGACACAGCGCCGGAGCAAGCGCCCGCAATAGCCGCAATACATCGCGTCTTCCTACCAGCTAATCAAGAAGCCAAGCCATAGCATAACAGACGCGGAAAAGCGGCGCTTGGGGCGGGGGCGTCTCAAGCTGCGGGCTTTGCAAGGAGTCGGCTTTCAGCTAGATTCTTGCAGCACTGATATTAGAGCGGGGTCTGAACATGCCAGCGAAAGTCTTGATCGCGTCCTACCTTGAGCCGGAGCATATCGCGCGCATCCAGGCGGAAGCGCCGGCCTTCGATATTATCTACCGGCCCGATCTTATCGGCGCGCCGCGCTTCCAGGCTGATCACACTTCGCCGCATGAGCGCAGCAAGGAAGAAGAAGCGGAATGGCGGGCGCTGCTGGGGGAAGTGGAAATCCTCTTCGACTTCGATCATACGCATCGAGAGGACCTGCCCGAACTGGCGCCCCGGCTCAAGTGGATACAAGCCACCAGCGCCGGCATCGGCCAATTCGTGAAGCGCTACGGCTATGACCGCACTGGCTGGGTCTTCACTACCGCCAGCGGGGCGCATGCCCGTCCGCTGGCCGAATTTTGCCTGATGGCGATGCTGATGTTTGTCAAGAACTATCCGCTGATGGAGGCGCAGAAGCGCGAGCGTCACTGGCAGCGCTTCAACAACACGGAACTGCGCGGCAAAACCGTCGGCATCATCGGCTTGGGTCGCATCGGCCGCGACCTGGCGCAAGTCTGCCATTTCTTCGGTATGCGCGTCCTCGCTTGCCGCCGCAGCAATGTCGATAAACCAGCACCCGTCGAGCGGCAATATCCGCCCCAACGGCTGGACGAACTCCTGCCCCTAGCCGACTTTCTTGTACTCTGCACGCCCCACACGCCGGAGACCGAAGGGCTGTTGAATGCCGATCGCATCGGCATGATGAAGGAGGACGCCGTGCTGATCAACATCGCCCGCGGCGCCATCGTCGATCAGGCGGCGCTGACGCGAGCGCTGCGCGAAGGTCGCCTCGGCGGGGCCGCGCTTGATGTCACCGATCCGGAACCGCTGCCGCCCGACGATCCCCTTTGGGCGCTGCCCAATGTCATCATCAGCCACCACTCCGCCAGCACAGCCGATAGCGAAAACGGCAAGCTGGCAGCGCTATTCATCCGCAACCTGCGGCGCTACCTGACGGGCGAGCCACTGGAGAACCGGCTTGATCTTGATTTGATGTACTAGAGGCCTGACTTTTCAGATCGATATGTTGTGAAGAGGGGGCCTGTATGGTCGGTATAAAGCAACCGATCGACAGATTATTCGTCGCTATTCTGCTTGGACTCGCTATCAGCTTGATTCGTTCGTATCAACTTCTGCGAGAAAACAAAGACCGCGTCCATAATTAGAACCGCTGAACCGGCCGCATCTTTGTCAATGGCGATCAAGATGAATCCCCCAAGCAGAGCGAGAATCGCGACTGTTCCGGCGATAGTTTGTCCGCGTTTGGCGATAGCGGTTGTGTCTGCAACTTGTTGGAGAATTACTTTTGTTGTGTCTTCTTGCTTACGAAGCTCAAGTTGCATCTTGTGTCGATGATGCTCCTCGTACAAGGGCAGCAACCGCGGATCAAATTGTACAGACTTTATCTCAGTATGAACTTGAGTTGAATCGTCATCTTCCGCCGGGTTGCGGAACGCGCCGTGTTCGGACTGCATCACTCGGCATGCTCGGCAATGAGTTTCGCGAATTCGACATTTACGGTGGCAATGCTTTCCGCAATGGACTCCTCAGCGCTTGACACAGGTTCGGCTATAGCCTCCTGCCAACGCTCATGAATGTGTACCTGCGCCCTCAGACCTCGTTCGCCGTACATGTCAAAGGCAGAAGTGATGCCAAGCATGAAGGGATTTTGCGCCAATATGCTCTCGGGGTCAAATAGTTTCACTGCCATAGCAACACCCACATTGTACATTTTGCGACAGGGTTCCATACTCATATCGTAGCCTATCAGTTCAGCCCTGCGCAAGAGATTCGTTTTGGCGTAGATTTACTAACTTGCGGGGAACAATTCCGTCCTGCGGCACTTCATGCCGATTCGCGCTCGTTACGCGTCACTGACCAACTCGCCGGAGCGAACAAAACCCTGCGCAACATACACCAGCTCTCCGCCGATGAGCGTAGCGCGCAGGCCGCCGTCAATGTCCCAGATGACCAGATCAGCATCCGTGCCGGTCTGAAGCGAGCCTTTCCGCGGATACATGCCGATGGCGCGCGCCGGCGCCCGCGTAACCATGGGCAGCGCCTCCGCCAGCGAAAGACCGCAGAACGCCATCATGTTGCGCAAAGCCTGCGCCATGGTGAGCGTGCTGCCCGCCAGACTGCCCTGGCGATCGCGGGCGATGCCATCCTTGACGATGACCGCGACATCACCCATGCCGAACTCGCCATCGTCCAGGCCGGCGGCGCGCATGGCGTCGGTGATCACGATGACGCGCTCAGTCCCGACCAGCCGCAGCAGCATTCGCACCACTGCCGGATGCACATGTACGCCATCGGGGATGATCTCGAAGTTCACCGCCGGGTGTTCGCTGGCGGCGACAAAGCTGCCCGGCCGCCGATGGTGGATGCCCGCCATGCCGTTGAAGGTATGCGTGATCTGCCGCAAGCCCCCGGCGATATACTCAGACGTGGCCTCATAACTCGCGCCGCTATGCCCCTGCGACAAGGTAATGCCGCGCGCATGGGCGGCTCGCATCAATTCAGCCGCGCCATCAAGCTCCGGCGCCAGCGTTATCTGCTTGATCGTGCCCGAATCCAGCCAGGGCAGATATTCCTCGGCATGCGGCGCGCGCAAATGCGCTTCCGGCTGGGAACCGCGAAAAGTCGGATTGAGATAGGGTCCTTCGAGGTGCGCGCCCAGCAAGGGGCTATGCGGCCGAGCGGCGCAGGCGCTTATCGTCGCCAGCGCGGCATCAATCCGCTCGCGCGTATCCGCCATCGTCGTGCCGAGGAAGCTGGTCACGCCTTGCCGCGTCAGAAATTCGCACAGGCCCCGCAGCGCGGACGGAGACGCGTCCATCACATCGTAGCCGTCCCCGCCGTGCACATGGAGATCGACGAAACCGGGCAGAATGTACGCGCCGCCGCCATCGATGCGCCGATCGTTCGGCATTGGCGCGAGATCGGCAGCGGGACAAACATCCCGAATGAGACCGTCCGCGATGACCAGCGTGTGCTCGCTGAGGAAGCGATCTTCCTGCCAGATTTGACTGTTCTCGATTAGTAATCTCGACACGCTCGGCTGACCTGTCCTCTCGACCCATTACGCAATGTGAATGAGAGTATAGCAGCAACCGCCGCCGCTGCTATGCGGGAATTCTGCCCGCGCCAAAACGTCAATCTGTCAACTGTCCGCGGGTCTGCTAAAATGACCGAGCAAAGGACTTGGAGCGAGGATGCCAAGATGGCCCCGGGCGAGCATACACTGCGCGAAATCATGAGCCAGCCTGAAGTATGGGAGGAAGCGCTCGCTGCCTTTGATCCCCAAAATCAACTCCTGCAATCATGGCTAGAGTCTGGCGCATTCGACCATGTCATCGTGACTGGCTGCGGCTCGACTTACTACCTTGCGCTGACGGCCGCTCGACTCCTGCGCCAAGCCGGTTGTCATGCCCTCGCCTGCCCCGCCTCCGAACTACTGCTGCATCGGAACTCCATCCGTGTGCCCGGTCATCACTGTCTGCTGCTGACCGTCTCGCGCTCCGGCACGACCAGCGAAACCGTGCGCGCCCAACATCACTTCAAGCATTACAGCCATGAGCCCGTCGTGACCGTCACCTGCGACAGCGGCAGCCCGCTCGCTACCGATGCCGACCTTCCTGTCGCCATTGATGCCGCGCAGGAAGTCAGCGTCGCGCAGACGCGCTCCTTCACCAGCATGTTGGTTGCCGCGCAGCAGCTGGCCGCCCTCATCGCCGGTCAATATCTCGCCGCCAGCCGTCCGCTTCCAGCATTCTGCCGTCACCTGCTGGATCGCTACGGCGACCTGGCGCAGTCGCTGGGCGAGGATAAGGCCATCAAGAAATTCTTCTTTTTGGGGTCCGATGCGCTTTATGGCATTGCCTGTGAAGCCATGCTCAAGATGAAAGAGATGTCTCTGTCCTACAGCGAAGCCTATCATACGCTGGAGTTTCGCCACGGTCCGATGTCGTTGGTCGGCGAAGACAGCTTGGTCATCGGCTTGATTTCGCCCGAAGCCGCCAAGCAAGAAGTCCGCGTGCTGGACGAAATGGCTGACATGGGCGCCAAAGTATTGGCAATTGCGCAGACTCATGTCGAGAATCACCAGTGCGTCAGGCTGCCGGCGGATCTGCCGCCTTGGTCGACGCCTGTCTTGCACTTGCCCGTGTTGCAATTGCTGGCTTATCATCGCGCCATCTTCAACGGCTGCGATCCCGATAATCCTCAGCAGTTGACAGCTGTGGTTACGCTGCACGACATTTAGCGTTAATAATATATACGAGGCTCATCCGACTATGACCGAAATCACGCTCTTCCCCCAACCGCAAAACATCGAAGTCAAACCGGGCGTATTCCGTATCAATGCGCACACCCGGATATTCTCCGCCGATAGTGCAACAGGCGAGATGCTCGCCGACTACCTGCGGCCTGCCACTGGCTTCGGCCTGCCGGCGCATCCGCTGGACGACGATATAGCTTCCGCCGTCCAGAACGCGATCTTGCTCCTTCCCGGTGATGCTGACGCCGCCCCGGAAGCCTACACTCTGGAGGCGTCGCCCGAGCGCGTCGAGCTATCCGCGGCGGCTCTGCCCGGCTTGATTCACGGCATGCAGACGCTGCGTCAGTTGCTGCCGCCGCAGATTATGGCGGGGGAGGCGCAAGACGGCATCGACTGGACGATTCCCGGCGTCTCCATCAGCGACGCGCCCGCGTTCGGCTGGCGCGGCATCCATCTTGATGTCGGCCGGCATCTATTCCCGGTCGCCTTCATCAAGAAGCTCATTGACGCCATGGCTTTCTACAAGTTCAACAAATTCCATTGGCACCTGACGGAAGATCAAGGCTGGCGACTCGAGATCAAGAAGTATCCCCGGCTGACCGAGGTGGGCGGTTTTCGAGCCGAGACGGTCGTCTCTGGTACCTGGGATCAATACGATGGCGTCCCCTACGGCGGCTTCTACACGCAAGACGAAGCGCGCGCGGTGGTCGCTTACGCGGCTGAGCGCGGCATCACGGTCGTGCCGGAGATCGAATTGCCCGGTCACGCCGTCGCCGCTCTCACCGCCTATCCGGAATTGGGCTGCGTCGGCGAAGGCTACGAGGTGCGCCGGACCTGGGGCATCGCCGAAGACATCTACTGCGCCGGCAAGGACGACGTCTTCGGCTTCTTGAAGGATGTCCTGACGGAGGTCCTCGATATATTCCCATCGACTTACATCCACATCGGCGGCGATGAAGCGCCTAAGCCGCGCTGGGAAAACTGCCCGGCCTGCCAGGCGCGCATCCAAGGCGAGGGTTTGGCTGACGAGCACGAATTGCAAAGCTGGTTCATCCGCCAGATTGAAGCCTGGTTGAACGAGCGCGGACGCAACCTGATCGGCTGGGACGAGATCCTCGAAGGCGGCTTGGCGCCCAAAGCCACCGTCATGAGCTGGCGCGGCAGCAGCGGAGGCATCGCCGCCGCCAACGCGGGCCACGATGTCATCATGACGCCCAACACCTACTGCTATCTGGACTACTATCAGACCGAAGACACTGATAGCGAACCCTGGGCGATTCCCGCCATTCTGCCGCTGCGGCAGGTCTGGCAGTATGTCGTCGTGCCGGAAGAGATCGCCGACGACAAGCGGCATCATATCCTCGGCGGCCAGGGCAATATCTGGACCGAATACATGCCGAATTCGGATCATGTCGAATACATGGCCTTCCCGCGGGCCATCGCCATCGCCGATGTCCTTTGGAATCATCCGGCCGAGCGCGACTATGACAGCCTGGCAGCGCGGTTGCGGCGGCATCTGCCTTGCCTTGATTTTCTAGGCGTCAACTACCGTCCGCTGGAAGACTGAGCGACCGCCCATGCGCCTAAAAGACGAAATTGCACAGCAGCCCGCCGTCATCAAGCGCCTGTTGGATGAAGGGGGCGCAGCTACCAAGACAGTCGCCGCCGCCATCCGCGAGCGAGGTCCGGCCTTCGCCTGCATCGCCGCCCGCGGCACCTCCGATCATGCGGCGCTGTACGCGCAGTACCTCTTCGGTCACCGGCTGCGGCTGCCGGTCATGCTGGCCACGCCGTCGCTGCACACAGTATATGGAACCCCGCCCGATCTGTCGCAGGCGCTGGTTATCGGCATCTCCCAATCGGGCAAGGCGGAAGATGTGCGGGCGGTGCTGGCCGATGCGCGGACACAAGGCGCCTTGACATTGGCGATCACCAACTTTGATGATTCGCCGCTGGCGGGGGCGGCACAGTTTCACCTGCCTCTGCGCGCCGAGCGGGAATACAGCGTCGCCGCCACCAAGACCTACACCGCCCAACTGACCGTCATCGCGATGCTGGCGAGCGCGCTGACGGAGAGCGATCAAGCCATGTGGGACGATCTGACTCGCCTGCCGGAGTTGGCCTCCGAGACCCTCGAAAGCTGCGCGAGCATCGCCGGCTGGGCGGAGCGCTACCGTTACAGCGACCGGCTGGTCACGCTGGGGCGCGGTTTCAATTACGCCACCGCCTGCGAGATCAGCCTCAAAGTCAAGGAGTTGACGTATATCGCCAGCCAAGGCTACAGCGAAGCCGACTTTCGTCATGGTCCCATCGCCGTTATCGACCGCGGCCACCCGGTCATCCTGGTCGCGCCGCCGGGGGAAACCTTGCCCGGCATGAAATTGATGGCGGCGGATCTGGCGGAGCGCGGCGCCGAGACGCTGATTATCAGCAGCGATGCCGACCTGCTCGATAGCGCGACGCGGGCGCTGCCCATCCCCGGCGCGCCGGAGTGGCTCAGCCCGATCATCGCGGTCATGCCCGGCCAGGTCTACGCCATGGAGCAGGCGCTGGCCCGTGGCTACGAGGTCGATAAGCCGCGCGGTCTGTCAAAGGTGACGATCACGGAGTAGCGCCGGGCAGCAATAACGGAATCAAGTCCTCAAGCCGGGCGATGCGGTATTTTACGTCCGGCAGGTCGCTATCGCTTGGCTTAGGGCAGTAGTGGCAGAAGCCAATCCCTACATTGCGACAGCCCTGATAATCGTGCCCGATTGAATCGCCGACATACAAAACCGCTTCCGGGGGCAAGTCCAGCCGCGCCAAAGCCAACTGGAAGATGCGAGCGTCCGGTTTGGCCGCGCCGACTTCTTCCGAGATTAACAGCGGATTGAAGAATCCCAGCAATCCAGCCGCCTTCAATCGGCCTCGCTGCGAATCGCTGTAGCCATTGGTGATCATGCCCAGCCGATAATGTGGCCCCAGACGCCCCAAGATCTTGTCCGCGCCGGGGTTGAGGGCGGTCGCGCGGCAGAACTCGCGCCAGAATTGCGTCGCCAACTCGACCGACCGATTCGCGTCCAGGTCATGCCGGGACAGAAAATCGCGCCAACTCAGCTCGATAACGTCTTCGCGGCTGTACTGGCTACCGCCATCAACCGAGCGCGCCGCCCAATAGCCCGAACTGATTGTCGCGTAGGCTTCGGCGAAATCGGCGGGCAGGGCGGATAGCAGCCCAGCATTGTCCAGCGTCCGCAGTAGTGCTTGCGCTTCGCAACCGCGCAGGCTGAATAAGGTGTCGTCGAGGTCAAAGAGGATGGCTTGGTACATTTCGCCTTAGGGATTTCGTCCAGTGTTGGCCGCAGCAACTAGATGCCCAGTCTATCGATGAGTTCAACAAGCTTTTCGGCAGCTTTTGCCGCGCCATAGGTTTGGGGCATCTCTTCCGGATCAGCGCCCGTCGAGTACAAGGCCAGCATGGCGGCGATATCGCCCGACATTTCGTTGAGCGTGAAACCCAACTCAATCCCGTCCGCGCACGGCGGCAAGTCAGACAGCCCCTCCGCGCGCCAGCTGAGGAAAGCATTGTTGTAGGCCGGGACTTGCTCAAAGGGATTGGGAAATACATCTTCTCCCATGCTATCCAGGTAAAGCCCGATGACATCCGAAAGCTGGTCGATTTGGCTTTGGGTGCAAGCCGGCAAGTCGATCTCGGACGCGGCGTCTTCGCGATCGGCGTTCAACATCGACAGCCCGACCGCCTCCAGGCGTTCTCTATCGCTCGGCAAGCGATGGTAGGGATTATCCGCATCGGCGACGCCGGCGATATCGAGCGCGCTGCGCGCCACAAAATCACCCGTCAACTGCGTCATAAGCATGCGCGTTTTGACCACATCGGCGCAGGGCGGCAAACCCGCCAAGTTATTCTCGCGCCAGTCGATCACCTCGGCGCTGTATGCAAGCAGATCGTCGAGCGTATTTGAGTCGCCGCCTCCCAGTTTATCTTGATAGACGAGCATGGCGTCAAACAGGGCATTCATCGCCGCGCCGTCGCAGGGCGGCAAGCCTTCAGCCTGCTCCGCGACCGGCTCGTCGGTCCGCGCGCCCTGCAGTATTCCAAGCGTCAAGGCTTGCAGCGCCGTTCGGTCCGCTTGAATCTGCGGGTAGAATGGATTCTCTTCCGGCGTCGCGCCGGCGTAATGCAGCGCCAGGAAGGAAGCGTAGCCGCTATGGATTTGCTGCATCAGCAAGCCCAACTCAATCACCTCGGCGCAAGGCGTCAACTCGCTCCAGAGCGCGTCGCGCCAGGCAATCTGATCTTCCAGGTAGGCGATGAAGTTTTCTATCACCGATGCATTGCGGATCGCATTGATCAGGTAAGTATATTCGCCGGTATCTTCGCTGATCGCCGCGCGTTTTTCCTCGTCCGTACAGGCGCGGGCTTGGGTATCACCTGTCTCGGATGTCTCGCCCGGATATGCGAAGGCATCGACGCGCTCTTGATCGCCGGGCAAGCGCAGATACGGGTTTTCTTCCGCCGGCACAGCCGCCAATTCCAAGCCCGCCCGCGCCACGAAGTCGCCATTGAGTTGAATCAGCAGCGTCTGAATCTCGAGCAGCTCGGCACAGTGCGGCAGACCGGCGATGTTTTCGGCCCGCCAGGTCATCTGCTCTTGGCTGAAGCTGAGCAGTTGCTCGAGCGAATCGATCTCGGTTGCGCCGACTGCGACATAAGCGCGCAGGCGCTCCAATTCGCTTTCCACCAGATCAGCCGGGCATCGGGGCAGCCCGGCAAAGGCTTGCGCGCCGGCGCCTGCATCCTTTCGTCTGCGTTCCAGTCTACTGTGAAAGTAGTCTTCGAGACTTTCCATGAAACCGCGGTAATGGCTAACAGTATCGGCGTAGGGATTTTCGCTTTCCGATAGCTCGTCCAGTTCCAGCCATTTGAAGACGAAGAGATCCTCGATCAGGCGGCTCATATCTAAGCGAAAGTGCCAGATCAATTCACAGGGCGCCGTTTCTCGCCAAGCGCTCTCACGCCAGGCAATTTGCGCTTCGGCATACGCCAGCAATTCAACGATATCGGTGACCGCATCAGCCATAGCTAGCAGGTCATGGTAACCTGCGATAGCTTCGAGTTCCTTCTCCATATCATTCAGGCTGCAGCGAGGATAGCGAGACTCGTCCGACAGGTGGTCGGCAGCGCGCTCACCACTCGCCAGCGTCGCCTCAATTTCTTCGATCAATTGGTCGCGACGGCGATAGCTCTGCATCAATGGTCCCGACTGGGGAAGGTCGCTGTCCCAGCCGTTGAGGAAGTACACATCCTGCGCGGCCGCATCGTTGCTGATTTGCTCCATCAAGCGCGCCATTTCAAACGATTCGGCGCAAGCGGGGTAGTCATGCAACTTGCCTGACTCCGTCTCGCGCCAAGCGAGCAAGGCGTCGATGTAGGCAAAGGCGCCTTCCCGAGTCGCCAAGTCGCGCACATGGTCCATCACCTCTTGGTAGGCGGTTTGATGCGCCAGCACAGTTTGCAATTCGGCCAGGCTGCAAAGCGTCGAGTCGCTAGCCTGCGCATAAACGAAAGACACAAGACATACCAGAACCAACGCACACCATAAAATTCGCGGTCGCATATTCGTCTCCTCTTGCGCTAAGCAGCGGCAAATCCTTGCCCGTATGGTCGGCCGCTGACAGGACAGGACAATAACGTCAAGTTTAGCAAACTGGAAGGCGCGACGCCTGTCCAGCCACCGCCTTCAGCGAAGTCAAGCTATCATGTCCGATTGCGTCGTCTAGGTTGGCCTTCCCCGCGGCGTTCTGCCGACAGCCTCCATTTTAACCGGCGCCGCTTACTGCAATTCTTGCTGCAGCCAGGCATCCAGTCGGTCGCGATAGGTCCATATCGTCTCGGCGTAGGGGATGTCTTCGACTTCGGCGCCCGCAATCAGAAAGGCGTAGGCGGCAGTGAAATCCGCCAGGATCGTATACATCATGTAGCCGGCCTCCACCGCCTGCTTGCAGCCGGGCAAGCGGTCGATATTATTCTCAGCCCAATCGATCTGCCCCTGGCGAAAAGTCATGACATCGCCCACGGTCTCCAGGCTGTCAGCGAAATTCAGAAGATCGTCGTATTCCACGAAGAGATTGTAGAAGTTCAAGCCGAGGCCGACATCGCTGTCGTCACAGTCGGGCAGGTTGCTGCCGGCGGCCGTCGCTTCCATCAGCCCTGCGGGCGACAGGCCGCTGTCTTCAATAGCCGCGCTGATGTCGTCGGCAATCACGCCAATAGTAATTATCCCGAACAGATGGGGCTTAATCGGAATCTCGGAGTCCGGCTCCGGCATGATGCCGGCGATATCCAGCGCCAGCGAGGCGACGTAATTGCCGGTAACCCGCAGCATCAAGCCGGCTGTTATCATCGATTCGATGCAGTCGGGCAGGTTCGCTTCGAGCGTTTCCCGCCAAGCCAGATGCAAATCCGCCGCTGCCAGGAGATCGGATACCGTTTCCGCCGCCTTAAGCGCGTCGACAAGACCAGGAAAACCCTGATTCACCGCGCTAAACTTTAGCATCTCATCATCGCCGCATTCGGGCAGTGTCATGATCTCCGCCTGCTGGCGATCTACAGCGTTTATCGGCGCGGATATCTCCGCGAGGCGCGCCTGGTCCGCCGCGATCTGTTCGGAGAATGGCGCTCCCTCGTCCGCTATTTCCCCGATTTCCAGGGCGAGTTCTACCGCGAGATCGCTGGTGATGTGGCTCATGAGCAGACCCGCCTGAAGCGACAGGTCGCATGGCGGCAGGCGGCTCCAGAGCTTATCGCGCCAGGCGAGTTGCGCCACGCCATACTTCGCCAAGCCGACAAGGCTGTAGGTGCGCGGCGGCACTTCCAGCAAGGCGCGGTACACCGCGAGTTCCTGGGACAGAATGCCGAGATCGTCTTCGGTGCAAGCCGGGAGGTCGGCCTCCGCCGCGTCGCCATCAGCGGCCGGCTGATCCCACAATTTCCCAAGGAGAATGGAGAGCATACCGATGCCATTGCCCATACTCTCAACGTATGGGTTGTCTTCGTCCGCGACGCCGGCCAGATGATAGGCGAGGAAAGCCGCCATGTCAGAAGCCGACTCATCCATTGCCATGCCAATATTGAATATGTCGTCGCAGATGGGATGGGCTTCCCAGAAGGATTCGCGCCAGGCGAAAAGCACAGGGCCATATTCGCTGAGGGTTTCGCTGGTGGCTTCATTCTGGATCAAGTCGCCGAGCTCTTCCAAGGCGGACGGCGACAGGGTCGCCACCATCTCCCGGGTCATCACAGCGCCCATCAGATCAAAATGATCGGTCATGTACGAGTCGGTGACGGCCAGTTGCGCTTGGCTGCAGGGCGGCAAGCCACCTTCCTGGCCGCTCGCGATTCCGGTGAGGCCGAGCAGAATCGCGCTGAGAATCAGTAATTTTCGCATGAGCTTTCCTTCAGCAAATCATAGCAATTGGCTTCCAGTATAGACTCTTTTGACGCCGGATATGCGCAAGAACTGACAAAGCGTAGGGAAATCGACCGCTTACATGCGAACTCCGGCGGCAGACAGGCTATAATCCAATCATGTCACAGAAGCCAAAAGGAAACGACCTATGTCCAGCGACCGACTGCAACAATTTCAAGCAATCCTGTCGGAACAGGCCGACTTAGCATTCATCCCCATCTCTTCCGACTTGCAGTACCTGACCGGCGTCCCGCGCGATTTCCCCAATTACGGCCACACGATCCACCCGGGCGACTGGCTCGAGGGCGCCTGGATCAGTCCGCACCACGCGCCCGTCCTGCCTTTGCCGCGGATGACGGCCGAGTTCGGCGGTTTGAGCCGGCTGGAAGGCATCGACATCCGCGTCCTTGGCGATTGGGATCTGCCTTCCGAGATGGTCAAGCGCATCCTTGATGGCTTCGACCTGCCCGATAATCCGCGAGTGGCGATCAGCGATTTCGCTCGCGCCGAGACGGTATCGAATTTGCAGCCGCTGCTGCCGGACGCGACCTGGCTCTCCGCCACCGCTCTTCTCCGCCCCATGCGCGTCATCAAGTCCCAAGCCGATATCGAGTTGCTGATAGAGGCCGGGCGCATCACCGAAGCCGCCTTCGCCGATACGCTGAAGTCGCTGCGGCACGGCATGACTGAACTGGAGATCGTGGAAGAGGTGAATTATCAACTGCGGAAGCATGGCTCGCTGGGGCAATCTTTCACGACCTCGCTCTACAACAGCGGACCGGATCATCCGCTGCTCTTCGGCGCGAGGATGGAAAGCTGGCATCGCAAGCTGGAGCCGCCGGTCTCGATCCTCTTTGACTTCGGCGGGATCTATCAAGGCTGGTGTTACGACTTCGGCAGGACGGTCTTTTTCGGCGAGCCGGACGAGGAGGCGCAGCGAGTCTATGATGTGATGATGGCGTCGCAGGCGGCCGGCATCGCGGCGCTGAAAGCGGGGGAAGCGACCACATCGGACGCGGACGCCGCCGCGCGGAAGGTGATCGAGGAAGCCGGGTATGGCGAGGCTTTCCGGCACCGGCTGGGGCATGGCATCGGCATGGATGTGCATGAGCCGCCCTTCTTGACCAAGGGTGATGAGACACCGCTGGAAGAGGGCATGTGCTTCACGATCGAGCCGAGCATCATGCAGATCAACAGCTATTCAGCGCGGGTCGAGGATATTGTGGTGGCGCGGCCCGGCGGCGGCGAGAAGCTGACGAATGGCTGGCAGGAGTTGATCGTGGTGGATTAGGGGGATTCAGCGCAGAGGCGCAGAGGTCACAAAGCGACTGCTGCACGAAAGCTCAATTCAGACAACATATTGTAGGGGCGACTTTGTAAGTCGCCCGAAAACTGGACTCGGAAAAGCGGTCGCCCCGCCGGTCGCCCCTACGGATTTCGCCGGGCGGTGAAACTCAACCCACGATCGTATGCGATTGCTCGCGCATGTACTGCTGCAAGTAGTAGTAGCTGCCCGAGGCCTTGTTGCTGCCGGTGCTGCCTTTCCAGCCGCCGAAGGATTGGTAGCCGGGCCAAGCGCCGGTGGTCGCGCCGGTCTCGCGATTGACATAGAGCACGCCCGCCTCGATATTATCCAGGAACCAGTCGACCTCATCCGGGTCTTCGCTGTAGAAGCCGGCGGTCAAGCCCAGCGCGACATCGTTGGCCAGGCGCATGGCTTCATCCTTGTCCGCGACAGCGCGGACGGCGACGATGGGCGCGAACATCTCATGCTGCCAGAGGCGGTTGTCATCGGGCAGGTCTGTCAGGACCGTCGGCGCGACGAAGTAGCCGTTTTCGATTGGCAGGGTCTGGCCGCCAGTGAGCAGGTTGCCCGCCTCCGCTTCGCCCACGTAACGCTGATAAGCCTCGTAAGCGGTCTCGTTGATGATGGGTCCCATGTAGGTATCGGCAGCGGTGGGGTCGCCTACGGCGATGTCTTGCGCCAGGTCAACCAGCTTCGAGAGGAACTCGTCTTTGACCGCTGCATCGACGTAGACGCGGGAGCAGGCGGAGCATTTCTGCCCGGTCAAACCGAAAGCCGAGCGCATGACGCCGAGGGCGGCTTTATCAAGGTCGGCTTTGGCGCTGACGATGGTCGGGTTCTTGCCGCCCATCTCGGCGACGACCGGTCGGTAATAGCCAGCGGCGGTGCCGAAGGTCTTGATGATGCTCATGCCGACCTCGTAGCTGCCGGTGAAGGTCAAGCCCGCCAGGTCAGGGTTGGCGGTCAGCGCCATACCCGGCTCATCGCCGCCGAGCACCATGTTGAAGACGCCAGCGGGAATTCCCGCGTCCTCGATGCACTTGGCGATCATGACAGCCGTCAGCGAGCCTTCGGCGGCCGGTTTGAGCACGACCGTATTGCCGGCGACCAGCGCGGCGCCCGTCGGTCCGCCAGTCAGGGCGGCGGGGAAATTGAAGGGACCGATGACGCCCCAGACGCCGTAAGGTTTGAGCACGCTGCGGTTGAAGTGCTGGTCGGTCTCGCTGAGCAGTTGACGGTCGAAGCCGCCATTGTCGCGCATGGCGTCGACGCAGTAGCGGATGAGATCGGCGGATTCTTCGACATCGCCGATGGCCTCCAGCCGATTCTTGCCGATTTCCATGCTGACGACGGCGGAGATTTCAAAGAGGCGCTCGCTGATGAGGTCGGCGAAGCGATTGACCAGATTGCAGCGCTCCTGCCAGGAAGTATCGCGCCAGGCGGGGAAGGCCGCTTTCGCCGCCGCGACGGCTTGGTCGACATGCTCGTCCGAAGCGCGGGCGAAGTTGCCGAGCAGCCAATCGGTGTTGATGGGCGAGCGGTTCTCGAAACTGCCGGCGCTATCGACCCATTGGCCGTTGATGAACATCTGGTAGCTCTTGCCCAGGTTATTCTTCAGGTCGGCGACATCTTCCTCGAAATACTCATGCAGCAGGGGGTCCGGGCTGCCAAGGGTGGAATAGGTGACTTTAATATGTTTGCGTTCTTTGGACATGAGAGCCTCTTTTCCTATGCTACTCCAAGGCCGAGATTTGTCTCTATTCTACCCGAATAGGGACAATGTGTTGAGCCGCTTGTATGAATTGCCCTAGGTGGAAAGCGCGATGGCGGCTTGGGATCGGTCGCAGCGCTGATTTTACGCGGCAGGAGTTTGACGCGCATAGGACCGTTGGGCCGCAGCGTGAAAGCGACGCTCTTGGCGCCGGTGGCTCCGCCCGGCAGCGGCAGCAGGTGATAGCGCTGCGCGATGGTAGCGATGATGATGACCGCCTCCATCAAGGCGAAGTGGCTGCCCAGGCAGGTGCGTCCGCCGCCGCCAAAAGGGATATAGGCGTAATGCGGAATGGCGCGGGCATTCTCCGGCAGAAAACGGTCGGGATCAAAGCGGAGCGGCTGCGGGAACCAGCGCGGATCGCGAGCCAGGGTCCAGGGCGAGACAAGCACGGTGCTATGGCGGGGCAGGACCCTGCCGGCGATCTCAACCGGTTCCAGCGTCGAGCGGGAAAGCCCCCAGGCGCTCGGATAAAGGCGCAGCGCTTCTTTGACGGCGCGCATCGAATAATCCAGCGATTTCACATCGGCCAGGCGCAGACGCCGTCCTCCAAGCGCGGTATCGACCTCGGCGTAGAGTGTTTCCGCGACGCGCGGGTTCCGCATCAGAGCGAGCCAGGTGAAAACGAGTGTGTAGGCGGTCGTTTCAAAACCGGCGCCAATGATGGTGATGGCTTCGTTGATCAGTTGCTCATCGGACATCTTGGCGCCATCAGCCGGTCCCAGGACCAGATTCAGCAAGGAGGCTTCGCCGGCTTTGCCCGCGCGCCAATCGGCAATATAACTTCGCAGCAGGTCGCGGACGAGGGCGGTCAGGCGCTTGACCTCGCGGTTGCTCTTGGTCGGCAGCCAATTTGGCAGGAGGGCATAGAGCTTCATGCGCCGGTAAGCCAGGTGGAAAAGCCGGGTGAAGACGGCTGTGAGTTCATCAGCGCGGTCGCCGAGGTCGGCGTCAAACATGGTCTTGACGATGATGTTCATCGTGACGCGGGTCATCGCCGCCTCCAGGTCAATGACGGCGCCGGCGCGCCAGCCCCGCAATTCGCCCTCGATGCAGTCTTGCATGATCTGCGTGTAGCGTTCGACGTGGCGCAGGTGGAAGGCCGGTTGCAGCGCCTGCCGGCTGCGCTTCCAGGAGGCGCCATTGCTGGTGAAGATATTTTCGCCCAGGATGTCGTTCAGCGCGCGCTTGACCACGGCCGGCTTGCGGAAGGATTTGCTGCGCGCGGCCAAAACTTTGCAGACGTGATCAGGATGATTGACGAAGGCGCCGCGCATCGGTCCGAAGCGAATCCGCACCAGGTCGCCCTGCCGCGCCGCGCTTTCGATGAAAGTCAGAGGGTCCGCGTTGAAGTCCTTGAGGTTGCCCCAAAGCCAGTGCCCTTTCAGGGTTGGGGCGCTGTCGCTGATCATGAGAGGTCTCCAAAAATCGGGATGCGTTAAACACAGCCTACCGAATTTGTGATAAATTTCACAAGCGGATGGGCGATGGTTTAAGCGGGCTGATAGCTTTTGCCAGCAGTCGGATGGCTTTTGATGGATTTGCGCGCTGAACGGGACAATCAGGTCAGGTCGTCGCTGTCCATTGTGCGTTTGTTGAGGCGCTCAATGCGCATGATGAGGCGCTCGTCGACATCGGGGCAGGCGGCGACGGTATCGCGGGTCATCCAGTCGTTTTCGCTGAGTTCGCGCTGCTTCGCCGCGAGCAGGGGCAGGACGGCGGAGAGGGCATAGATGCAGAAGTGTTTGCCGGCGGGGATGCGCAGCTTGGCGCTCTCGGTCAACTCGAAGTAATCGCCGACTTGCAAGCCGCAGACGGAACGGCCTTCGATGCGTTCGACGGTGACGCGCAGGTCGTAGAGTTCAAAAGGACGATTCATGGCAACAATCCTGACATGACTGTAGGCAACCCTATTCGCCCTTGAATTCGACGGCGCCGATATCGCAAGCATCGCCTTGCGGTCGCGGCGTACTGGTTTGGTCGGTTTCGGCGCAGAAGTCGGGATCGGCGGCGTCAATGGCCGGGCTGTCCGGTTGCAGGGAGTAATAGGCAGGCGAGCCGTCTTCGGGTTCGACGAGTGTTCCGAGCTTGGGATCGCCGCTTAGCGCCGGATCGCAGGAGCCGTCGGCGATGAGGTTTTCGACATTGGCGCTTAGCTGCTTTGCGACACAATCGCCACCCTCGTTGCCTATGAAGATGCTGTTGCGTAGATTCAATTCTGATTCATCCGGCATTTGATCGGCGTAAATCCCACCACCTTCACGAGACAAGTTATTCGCAACGGTAAGGTGTACCAGTGTGGTCGTTTCAGGGCTGAAGATCAGCAATCCGCCGCCACGCTCTTGCCCTATGTTGCTGGAAAATGTGCTGTTCGTGGCGCTTAAGGCATTGTAGCTTGCGAGCGCGCCTCCGGAGCGCTCAGCCGAATTATTGGTAAAGCTGCTGCTGACAAGTTTCAATTCACCGCTGCTAATGATGGCGCCGCCGTTGCGTGAAGCCCGATTGCCTGTAAAGGTGCTGCCATAGACGAAAAGTTGCGCAAGATCACCGTCGTGATGAGTATAATTGTCGATCGCTCCCCCATTTTCCGCAGCCGAGTTGCCTGAAAATGTGCAGTCGACGATGCTCAGCTTAGCCGAAAAATTGTTGATAGCGCCGCCGCAGCAGCTGTCAGTTGAGTTGTCTGTGAATGTGCTGTCGGTGATGCTTAACTCGTGTGAGTTACTTATCGCGCCACCGAACATGGCGGTTTCATTGCCAGCGAATCGGCTGTCGGTAATATAGAGTGCGCCATAGTTTGCAATTGCGCCACCCGAGAGTTTGGTTGCCGAATTGTAGGCGAAGCTGCTGCCAGTTATGTTAAGCGCATCGTGGCTTTTGATGGCGCCTCCAATCCATTCAGCCTGATTGTTTATAAATGTGCTGTCTATGATGCTTAGCGCACCATTGCTGATTATAGCGCCACCGTATTCAGCAGCGTTGTTTGAGAAGCTACTGCCGCTGACATTTAAGACGCCTTCACTTTTGACTGCGCCGCCCGATTCCGCTCGACCTTCTGTCAAAGTCAGTTCACGGATTGCGAGTTTGCCGCCAACGACGTAAAAGATGCGAAACGAGTTATCGCCGCTGATAGTGAAGCCGCCGCCTTCTATCGTGATGTCGGAGGTGATTTGAGGCAGTTCCGCATCCAGCGTGATATCGCTCGACAGGTGAATGACATCCGCGCCGCTGCCGGCCGGGCAGGAGCCAGTCGCCGCGTCCGCGTTGGCGGAGGTGATGGCATCCGGCAGCGTGCATGTCGCATCCACCGTGATGTCGGCGGCGAACGCTGTCTGCGCTGACAACAAGAGAAAGAACAGAATGGAGAGACCTATTGCGGAAACTAGCGCTCGGAGGTTATTCGCCATTTTGAAGACGCTCCCATTCTTATCTAAGCCTTTGCGAGCAGGTTCAGGCAAGCATCGCGGACGACAACTTCTTCGCCCGGATTTAGCGTCATCGGGTTGAGATGGAACTGCGTCTCGTCCAGCGGCGAAACGGCAATGGCCGGCTCATGCGCCAGGAAGGCGGTCACGATATCATCCGCCGACCGATCCAGCGCAGCCGGGTCGATGGTCACGAGGCACCAGGGCAGGGGCTGACCGGCTTCGTTGGGGAAGACGCGTTCGGCGCAAACGCCAGGCAGCGGATTCAGCGCGGCGCAGAACAAGGCGACGGCCTCTTCGCAGTATTGGGCGCGGGCGGCATGGTCGAGCCTGAGGTAGCGTTCGACGGCGGCGAGCAAGCCCAGCATCTCTTCCTTGCCCACCTTGAGCGGACGCCCCAAGCCGTGGTTGGGATTGCTGATGGGGCGGATGGAATCGATCAAGTCTTTGCGGCCGAGCATGAGACCGGTAGGTTGGGGACCGCGCAAGTCTTTGCCGCCGCTGAAGAGGGCGATTGCCGCGCCCATTTCGGTGAAGCGCCAGAGGTTCTCGACGGGAGGCAACTGAGCCGCGGCGTCGACGATGACGGGGATGTCGCGCTCGGCGGCGATGGCGATCATTTCCGCGAGGGGGATGTCATTGGGGCTGTTCATCGCGCCCTGAAACCAGAAGATGCAAGCGGTGCGCTCGTTGATAGCGGCGCGCAAAGCGGAGACCGATGGCTCGATTTCGATGAATTTCAAGCCCGCCTGCTGGACAGCGAAGTCGTAGGTATTGCGATGGCTGCGATGCACAATAGCTTCGTGTTTGAAAGCGGCGATGTGAGGGAAATTCTTCGCCGCCTCGGGATGTTTGACCAGCACAGACGCAGCGGCGGAGAGCATGACGCCGGCGGCTGCGCCCGACGTGACGTAAGCGGCTTCGTTGCGCGTGAGTTCGGCGATGCGTTCGCCCACTCGGCGCTGAAGTTGCGCCAGATCGACAAAGCTGCCGGCGGCTTGGCTCATGGCGCTTAAGACTTCGGGCGGCATGAGCGAACCGCCGAATTTGGTCACGGTGGCGTAGGCGTTGATGACGGGGCGTATGCCCAGCGATTGATAGTTGGTCATGGTTCGATGATGCCCTTCGGATAGCGGATTTTCCAGTAGGCTGCTGGCGCTTCTTCCCATAGCGGGGCAGCACGGCCGTTGAGATCGTAGACGATTTCGCCGGCGCGGATGGTCATTTCGCAGCCGAGCTTTTGATCGCCATTCATGCGCGCGCCGCCGCAATCGACGTAGCCGAAGTCGCCTTCGTCAGTACGCAGCACCGCGATATCGGCTTCAGCGCCGATGCTGAGGCTGCCAAGCTCGGGATGGCCGATTTCCCGCGCCGGCGTGACGGTGGAGCGATAAATGACCTCGTTCAGGCTCATGCCCATGCAGAGCAGCTTGGACATGGTATTGAGCATATCGTGCACGACGCCGTTGACATTGCCGATGTGCAGATCGGTGCTTATGGAATCGGGACCGAAGCCGCCTTCATAAGCGGGAATGGCGAGGCGGAACCAGAAGCTGCCGGCGCCATGCCCGAGGTCGAAGATGATGCCGCGTTCCCGCGCCTCGAACATGAAGTCGGCCGGTTTATTGTCGGCGTTCAGGATGGGGAACTGCTGGGCGTAGACGTGGGTGTGGATATCGCCGGGCTGCATCTTTTGCAGGAGTTCCTGATAGGTGCGCCCTTCGCGATGCCAGAAATCCACCATGAGCGGTTTGCCGCAGATAGCCGACGCTTCCAGCGCGCGGTCGACGGCAGCCCAGGGCGGATGCGCCTCATCGAATGGTTCGCTGACCCAGTAGTGCGCGGTCTTGATGCCGACGCAGTCTTCGGGGTAGGCGAGCGCAATTGAAGCGGCCAACTCGGGGTCCATCTCATTGATGTCTTGCTCGAAGGGACCGATCATGCCGGACTTGACGATGTTGATATAAGCGAAGATCCGCGTGCGGGCGCGGTCGATGACGGTGCGTTTGAAGTGCAGGAAGTGCTTGGCGCCAGCGGTCCCGGTATCGACCACAGTGGTGACGCCGGAGCGGAAGGAGTGATGGTCGGCGATGATGCTGAGCGTTTCCGGCTCGCGCGTATGATAGACGTGGACGTGGATGTCGATCAAGCCGGGGCTGACGATGCAGCCGGCGACATCGACCGTTTGCGCTGCCTCCGCCGAGGGGATGTTTTCGGCGACGGCGGCGATTCGATCCGCCTTGACGGCGACATCCATGGCGCGGTCGATTTGGTTGGCCGGGTCGATGACATGGCCGTTTTTGAGCAGGAGATCGTATTGGGTCATAGCTGTTTTCTGCGCTCCGATATACGCTTGGCAACTGAAACTTTTTCAGAATTGCTGCGGTTCCCAGCCGAGCAATAATTTCGCTTTGCTCATGTTTAACATAGTCCCTTGGAAATCTCCACTGATCATAAAAGTTTGGCAGCGCCCGCGGAAGCTCAAGGCAGCGGAAATGGCGCGGGCGACATCGCTGGCGGCGGTGGCCAGGACGTGTTTATCCGGCTCGACATCTCGCATTTGCTCATCGGAGGTGGGGAAGCAGAGGCGCAGGATGTTGATGTGCATGCCCCAATTGCGGACGGCGTTGAGGCAAACTTGCTCGCCCAGCGATTTGGTGAAACCGTAGAGATGCTTCGCATCCGGCGGGACGGTCTCGTCGGCGAAATTGCGCCCGGACAGGTCGGCATAGACGGACATGCTGCTGGTGTAGACCGCTTGCTCTATGCCGGCTTCATGCGCCGCTTTCAGCGCGAGGTGCAAGCCCTTAACGTTGACATCGTAGGCGCTGTGGATGCCGTCAAGCGTCTGCCAATCCAGGCTGCCCATCGCCATATAAACTAGCGCGCTTTGCCCGATCATAGCCGCGGCGAGCTGATCGTAGCAGGTGAGATCGCCCAGGATGCAAGCGAACTCGGGGTCGGATGGCGGCTTTAAGTCGAAGATGGTCAAGTCATGATCTTCCCGCAGGTAAGGTGTGATCATGCTGCCGACTAGACCGCTGCCGCCGATGACGAGAACGCGCATACCGCCCCGAACATATCTCCGTTCAAACGTGAGCGCGATGATAACAAGTCCTGGACGAGAACGCATCTTTTGGCGGAGGATAACGGAGCGAGCGCGACTGAATCGGCGCGGGTCCCGGCAAGATGCGGCGGAAGTGTGATATTCTTGGTTAGGGGCGGCGCGTGAGGGGAGACAGCGATGACAGCATTCAGCGGACAAGTGGCGATAATCACCGGCGCGTCGGGCTTGCTGGCTTCGGGCGTGATACCGGAGTTCCGCGCGGGCGGCGCGCGCCTGGCTTTGACTTGCGGCGATGACCGCCTCTATCAGCGCTTCCCGGAATTGGAGAACGATCCCTATCATATTTGTCTGCAAAGGCTCGATCTGTCCGCGCCGGAAGCGGCCGACGAGCTGGCGCGGCAAACGCTAGCGGCTTTCGGACGAATCGATGTCCTGGTCAATATCGTCGGCGGCTGGGACGCGGGCGCGCCGGTGCATGAGATGTCGGTCGAAACCTGGGAAAAGATGCACCGCTTGAACGCGACCGTGCCATTCTTGACGAGCCGCGCTGTCTTACCGACTATGCTGGAGCAAGGCAGCGGCGTCATCATCAACATCGGGGCGCGCCCGGGCTTGCGATCGAGCGGTCATGACGCCGCCTATGCCGCCTCGAAAGCGGCCGTGCTGCGCTTGACCGAAAGCATGTCGGAAGAATACAAGCGGCGCGGCATTCGCGTGAACGCCATTTTGCCCTCAGCCATCAACAAGGGCGACCAGCTTGCCGCCGACCCGCATGCGGGCGTGAGTCCGGCGCAGGTGGGGCGCGTCATCGCCTTCCTCGCTTCGGACGCGGGCGCGATTATCCACGGCGCCAGCCTGCCCGCCTACGGCACGAGATTTTAGGCAAGCGGGCGTCTTGGACCAGGGCGCCGTCCTCAGCGCGTCAGCATAATCTCGTCGAGCGGCTTCTTGCTGATAGCGGGCACAAGAGCCTCCGCGGCCGGGTAGCCCACCGGTATCAGCACGTAGGGGCGCTCATTGGCCGGGCGGTCGAGAATCCGCGTCAGGAACTTCATCGGGCTGGGCGTATGCGTCAAAGTCGCGAGGCCCGAGATATGCAGCGCCGCCAGCAAGAAACCGACCGCGATGCCGACTGACTCGTCGCTGTAGTAGTGCATGACGCGCTTCTCCTTGCCCGCCTCGTCCCTGCCGATGCCATAAGCCTGCCGAAAGACAACGATGACATAAGGCGCGTCTTCGATATGCGGTTTGCGCCAGTCCGTCCCCAGCGGCGCCAGGGCGGCGAGCCATTCGGGACTCATGCGGCGCTCGTAACTCTCTTTCTCTTCGGCTTCGGCAGCGCGGCGGATCTGCCGCTTGAGGTGGGGGTCGCTGATGACGACGAAGGTCCAGGGCTGCTGATTGGCGCCGGAGGGAGCGGACCCGGCAGCGCGTATGGCATTGGCGATGAGCTCGAAGGGGACGGGCTGGGATGAGAAATGGCGCACGCTGCGGCGCTTGAGCATGCGTCCCAGAAATTCGTCGGAGCGCCGGATTTGCTCGGTCTGGCTGAGACCGTCGAAGTCCAGCGGCTGGAATTGTGGTTCGTCTGGCATTGTTTCATGTTCTCCTGCGTAAGCCTACAGGTCGAATACATCCAGGTCATTCGTACTGATAACTCGCCCGTCATAGTCGCGCGCGATTTCGGCGATGAGTTCGTCCGGCGTCTGCCCCCAGAAAAGCTGATGATAGAGCAGCAAGCGACCGGGACGAATCGCATTCGCTAGCGTCGCCAGCTCGCGCGTCGAAGTGTGTACGCGGGAATGATAAGCCTGCCATTCGGGGGAGCGCTCGGGGAAGCGACTCGACGAATAGACTTCGTGTATCAGCACATCGCAGCCCCGCGCCCAGTCGGCGAATGCCGCCACCGGTTTGGTATCGCCGGAGATGACAACCGTCCCCGCCCCCGTGACGAACTTGTAGCTCAAAGCGGCCAGGTCGCCATGATCGGCTCGCAGGGCGTAGACCGACAGTTTTTCATCCTTGTAGCACAATCCCTCCCCCACCTCCCGCGCTGCCGCCATATAGCCGCGCTCGCTGCTGGGGTGGGCGCTGCGATGCTCGCGGATGTTCTCGGCGTATGCCAGTTGGATATGGCGCAGCATATCCGCCAAGCCCGCCGGACCATAAGCCTCAAGGGGCAACTCGCGGCCGTGGATCCAGGGCGTGTAGAGCAGGTCAGGCAAGCCGACGCTGTGATCGGCATGCAGGTGGGTGATGAAGAGGCGGGTTAGCGCGGTACTGTCCCAGGCGATGAGGTCCGCCTCATGAGCCTGCACGACGCGCTGGACGACGCCGTGGCCGCAGTCAACCAGATAGGGTTGTCCATCCACGGCGATGGCGACGCCGGAACTGACGCGGTTGGCTTCGGCGTTGGGACTGCCGCTGCCGAGGATGAGAATTTGTGTCTGGCTCATCGAAAATTTCACAAGCCAGGCTGTGCGGCATCCAAGCCCAGATCTGAATCCGAGACGCCAGGGCTACCCTTATCGCTGCCGCCGAGCGGCTTCCAGAGGGCGCGCAGATAGCGAATCTTCTCGACCGTGTGCTCGGCGCCGCCGCCTTCGTGATTGTTGAAATAATACTCCTTGATTGCCTTCTCGCCCGGCACATGATTGTAAGCGGCGAAGACGGTCGATGGCGGGCAGACGGTATCCATGAGACCGACGGAGAAGAAGGCGCGGGCCGATATGCGCGCGGCGAAGTTCAGGCCGTCGAAGTAACTGAGGGTGTGGAAGACGGTATCCACTTTGTCGCGGTGCGTCTGCAAGTAGCGGGCGATCTCCAGGTAGGGGTCGCGCGGGGTGATATCGACGGCGCGGCGAAAGTGAGAGAGAAAAGGCACATCCGGCAGGCAAGCTTTGACTTCGGGCAGCAAGCCGGCCGCGGCAATGGACAGGCCCCCGCCTTGGCTGCCGCCGGTGACGGCGATGCGCTCGGCATCGACCTCGGGGCGCTCCCGCAGGGTATCCACCGCGCGGGCGGCATCGGTGTACAGACGCCGATAATAATAGGTTTCGGGCTGGAGTATGCCCTGGGTCATGAAGCCGGGGATAGAGGGGTTGGCGCCGTTGGGCCGGTCAGGCGTATCGCCGCGGCGCCAGACCGAGCCTTGACCGCGGGTGTCCATGACCAGACAGGCGAAGCCGGCCGCCGGGAAAGCCAGCCATTCATGCGGGAAGCCGCGTCCGCCGCCGTAGCCGATGTATTCGACCAAGCCCGGTAGCCCTCCAGCGGCATCGCGCGGATGGATGAACCAGGCTTTGATGGGATCGCCGTTGAAGCCGGAAAAGGTGACATCGTAAACCCTGAAAGCCTCCAGGTCCGCATCGACCGGCTCGAAGACGGCGCCCTCGGCCCGCGAGCGTGCGTCGCTGAGCGTCCGCGACCAGAAGGCGTCGAAGTCGGCCGGCTCAGCGCGCGGCGGACGATATTCCCGCAGTTCTTCCAGGGGCATATCAAAGAGGGGCATGGCGGTTCTCCTTTGCTCCGTCAGACATGGGCACGATTATAGCGCCTGTGGACGAGTTGGTCTGTCGTTTTCTTCAACCACAGAGCGCACTGAGAGAATCGGTGTAGGGGCGATTTACCGGGTCGCCCGCCGCGCCCCCAAGAAATGTAGGGGCGAGCCATCGCGTCGCCCGCTGCACCGCAAAGAAATGTAGGGGCGAGCCATCGGGTCGCCCGCTGCGCCGCAAAGAAATGTAGGGGCGAGCCTTGGGTCGCCCGTTATAGTAGTAGGATGCGCCGCTCCCAGCGGCTCGCGGTGTTGGAGACGGCGGCGCTTGCGGGTATGATGATTGCGATTGGCCGCTGATAGAGGACAGCCATGCAGGCTCGCAAGTATTTTCTGCGTGAAGTTTATCCCGACTTGAGCTTGCCGCTGGCGGAGAAGTATCCGCGAGTGAGCTTGTTCGAGGGCGCTGGCAGGTACCCACTCGGGCGACATCCCGTGCTGATGCTGGTGGCTTTGACCGGCACGGGCAAATCGACGGCGCTTGAATTGCTGCGGCAGCGCTTGGGATTGGGCAACGCGGATGTCCTCCCATCTCGGCGCGAACTGACCGACTGGGTCTTGTTCCCGCTGGCGCAGGCGCTGGCGGATGAGCCGATTGCGCTGGTGAGAGATCGGGTGCAACGCTTCGCCATCACGCGGCGTTTCGCCCGGCAGGTCGAGGGCGGCATGGCGGCGATATTCTCCTGGCTCTACCTGGATGATGCTGTGACCGGACTTTTGCTTTCCGACGGCATCCGCGGACCGAACGAACTGGCTTACGCTCTGCGGCGCTTCCCGCGCTGGCGAATCGTCGAATTGACGCTGCATCCCTTGACGCGTTTGCGCCGTTTGACCAGCCGAAATGACAGCTTTGACCAAGCCGATGGCGGGGCTGACCTGTCCTTTTTGCCGAGCGCGCTGCGGGCGGAGGCGCTGGCGCTGCTGCGAGCGGGGGAAATCAGCCGGAAGGCGCTGTCGATATGTCGCGCGGAGGCGGCGAATTATGGCGCGCAGCCCTTCGTTGTCGAGGGCGACTATCAACATTATCATCGGCTGGATGTGGATGGCTGCTCGCCGGAAGCGGTGGCTGAGGCGGTCGCTGATATCGCGCGGCGATCTATGTAAGCTCAGTAGTTCCAGGTTAGTCAGGCAAATCCTGTATCAATGACTGCTTTTTTGCCACCGGGGGCGCGTAGACACAGCCCTTCGACACCGAGTAATTTTGGGGGCACAGAGATTTTGATATTGTTTCAGCACTCGCGCAAGCCGTCATCCTTCTATTGAAACTGTCGCTGCTATATAAATACTAAATGGCTTTACTCGGCGTCCTCTTTTTTCTCTGTGTACTCGGTGGCTTATTTATTAATTCACGACTAACTTTCACTTATTTCTGAACGCATGTGACGAGCGAGAGATGCCAAAAATTACGCGGATAAGCACGACGCCGTACACCGTCCCGCTGAAAGCGAGCTTGAGCTGGGGCAGCCGCCATGAACTGCCGCAACTTGACCATGTCTTGATACGGGTGGACTTGTCCGATGGCGCGGTCGGCATCGCCGAAGCGACCCCCCGCCCCAGCATTTATGGCGAAACGCGGACGTCAATTCAGGCGATCATCGAGGGAGAGCTTGGGCAACTGCTGGTCGCGCAGGCGGTCGAAGACTTTGAGGCGGTCGCGGCGCTAAGCGAGCGGATGGCTCATATCAAAAACAACAATACCGCCAAAGGCGCGCTGGATATGGCTCTGCATCAGGCGCTGGCGAATAGTCGCGGCGAGAGCCTGGGCGCATATCTGGGCGCATCGCGGTCCCGGATCTTGCTGAGCGCCATTGTCAGCACAGGCTCAGCGGAGGCGATCTTGGCGGATGTCGCGGCGGCATATCAGGCGGGCTTGCGCGTCTTCAAGGTCAAGATCGGGCGAGACATCGCGACGGAAACGGAGACGCTGGCGCGCTTGATCGAGGCTTATTCAGCCGGACAATTCTATGTGGATGCCAATGAGACGCTGGCAAGCGCGGCTGCCGCCGATGTCCTGAACCGACTCTTTGACCTGGGCGCGCTTTATTGCGAGGAAGCGCTGCCCGTGAGACGCCTGCGACAACGGCGGGAGCTCCGGCGAAACTGCCGGATGCCTATCATCGCCGATGACTCGGCTTTCACGCTGGCCGATCTGGAGCGGGAAATCGAGTTTGACAGCTTCGATATCCTGAACATCAAAACGGCGCGCACGGGCTTTTCAGAATCGCGGCGGATGCTTGACCTGGCGTCGGAGGCCGGCAAGGATACGATGGTCGGCTCGCAGGCCAGTTCGCTCTTGGGCTGCCTGCAAGCGGCGCTCTTCGCCGGGCAGGCGGCGGTCAACTGCCCCAGCGAATGCAGCTTTTACTTGAAGACCGAAGCCGACTTGACTTTGGCGCCCCCCATCGTTGCTGGCTATTGGGAGATAGACGCGGTAGAAGCGGCTTTGAGCGAAATGCAGACGGTATTGGCGCGGCTCACTTAGAAGCGAGCAACCCAAAATACACCCGTAAGGGCGACCGACGGGCTGTGTCTACGCGCCCGAAAAGGCCCGAAAAAGTACAAGATATACGACGATATTCTGCTCGCTGAAAAACTGTCATGCGGTCTTGTGGGCGAGGGCAAATAATCGCGCACATTTGTTCTTTCCTTCGACTCAAAATCATGATACACTCTTCCTATGGATCAATCATCGCTGGCTCTCAACCGCGGCGCGCAACCGATGCCCTCCGCCGTAAACTCGCTCTCTATCCCGGCCCTGTCGCTAGACTCCCGCAATGCAGGCATCTGCGCCCCTGCGCCAGCATACCAAAATCATACCGACAGCCGCCTGCCTTTTGTCCGTTTCGCCTGGAAAACCGCCTCTCCTGTCCGAAAAGCATTTTCCCGTGTCCGACTTTGTCCGTTTCGGGCAATAAACAAACTGAAAACAAATACTCTCTGGGAGCGGCTCTATGCTGACTGCCTGATGAACTCGCTGGTAAATATACAACTCAGTAGTTCCAGGTTAGCCGTGAGAAAAACAACTCCTCTAGGAGCGCTCCCCCTCCCTAGCTTGCTGGGGAGGGGGCCGGGGGGTGGGGTTGGCTTTGAGATTCGCGCTATTTTCAAAGGTGTCCGCTCCTCAGCTAGCTTGCTGGATGCTCGCCAGAAGTGGCTGTGTCTACGCGCCACTAGAGATGGCGAGAAGGGGCCGGGAGATAGGGTAGAAAACATGTCCGCTACCCTCCCCACCCCCCCCCGATGCTATATACATACTGTATCTATACGGCGGCGAATTTTCCGGCGTTTTCAGCGGTTTTAGCGGCGCTTTAAGGTGGATGACTGCGGGCTGTTTCCGCCGAAAAATACGAACTTCGCCAAGTTCAAGGGGCCGGGGCTGAGGGGCCAGACGAGCCTTGCAAATCTCCTTGAAAGAGGGAGGAACACATGAAGATACTGATCATGACGGACATGGAAGGCGTCAGCGGCATCGTGACCTGGGACCAGGTGACGGGCGGCGCGCCGATGTATGAAGAAGGACGGCGGCTTTATACCGAAGAGATCAACGCGGCGGTGCGCGGGGCGAAGCGGGCGGGCGCGGAGGAGATCGTGGTCGTCGATTGCCATGGCGCCGGCGGCGACTGGAGCTTTAATTCGCTGATGCCGGAACTGCTCGACCGCGATTGCACCTGGGTGGCGCATCATCCCTGGTCGCGTTATACCGAGTTGCTGGAGCAGGGCGCGGATGCTTGCCTGCTGGTCGGCATGCACGCGCGGAACAACACCGAAGACGGCGTCCTCTGCCATACGATTTCGACGGTCAAATGGCACAACCTCTGGTTCAACGATGACCTGGTCGGCGAGGTGGGGGTGAACGCGGCGCTCTGCGGGCATTATGGCTGCCCGATCCTGCTGGTCACGGGCGATGAAGCGGTCTGCCGCGAATCCACGGCGCTCTTGGGCGAGGACTTGACAACCGTGGCGGTCAAGCGGGGCTTGACGCGCTACTCCGCCCGGCAGATCCCGCCCAGCCGCGCTCGCGAGATGATCGAAGAAGGCGCGTATCAAGCCCTGCAAAACTTGAGCGCGGTGACGCCCTACATGCCGGCCCCGCCGGTGACGATCACGGTCGAAGTCGACAAAGTGGAGAAGATGGCCGATTTCATGGGGCGGCCCGGCGTCGAACTCGATCGTGTAAAGCAGAAGGTCTACAGCCGCGCCGCCGACTGGATGAGCGCCTGGAACCAGATCTGGCGCTGGTGAGCCGCCGGCCGATCAGAGGAGCGACAGCGCCCAGCCGACAACCATGAGCAAACCGAATTGACCGTGCAGTTTGGCGGTTCTCCCTTGCGCCTGGTGCATCAGCGGGACGGCGCGGCTGGTGTTGAAGATGCGGATGAGGCGCAGCGCTTCGGGCAGAGTGATCAGCGTCAGCAGCGACGCCGCCGGCAGAACGCCGAACGCGATGACGATAGCTTGCGCGACATAAGCGCCGATGACGAGGAAGATGAACTCGGCGCGGGCGAAGCGGATGCCGAAGATCACCGCTAACGTGCGTTTGTTCACGGCGCGGTCGGCCTCCATATCGCGGATGTTGTTGGCGTGCAAGATGGCGGCGACCATGAAAGCGATGGGCAGGGAGATCAGGCAGAGCTCGCCGATGTGCGCCTCGCTGACAGCCGGCGCCATGACATAATATGCGCCGACGATGATGGCCGGTCCCATGAAGATGGCGACGGCGATTTCGCCGAGTCCATTATAGGCGAGGGGGAAGGGACCAGCGGTGTAACTTATCGCCACAAAGACGCCGCCAATGCCGATGAGCCAGAGCAGGGGACCGCTCTGCGAGAGCAAATACAAACCGATGAGGCAGCCGGACAAGGTGGTCAAGACCGCGCCGTAGAGGACGCTGCGCGGGCTGAGTTGCTTGTGTTTGATGGTCATGCCTTGGCCCGCTTCCTTGAGGCGGTCGGCGCCGCGCCGATAATCGGCGTATTCGTTGATGAGGTTGGCGGCGCTTTGCAGCAGCAGCGTGCCAATCAAGGCGAGCAGGAAGACAGGGGCGTCAAACGCGCCATCGGCGATCGCGACGATGCCGGCCATGCCCATCGGCGCGTAAGTAGCCGTGAATACGCGTGGACGCAAGGCTTTGTACCAAGCCCTCGCTTTGCTCTGCTGGTCGGTGTCGGTCATCGGTTATATCCCAATCCAAGTATACGCCCTGGCAAGTTCAATGACAGGCTTATTCCCCGCTCTCTGCTGAATCAGCAATCGATGACTGTGTATAATCGCAGGAGGCGCGAAACAGGCAAGGGATTCCATGAAAGTACTGCAGTTAGCGACAAGCGATCGCTCGGGCGGGGCGGCCATCGGCGCCTATCGCTTGCATCAGGCGCTGCAAAGAGCCGGCGTCGAGAGTCAGATGCTGGTGCTGCGCAAGGTGACATCCGACCCGAAGGTGCAGCGGCTCTCGTCGTATTTGAACCGCTGGCAACGAGCTAGGCGGCGGCTGGCCGAGCAACGTCATCATCGGCGGCTGGCGGCCAATCCACAGCATCCGGAAAGCGGGCACTGGAGCCTCAATCTATATGACTACCCGATTGCGGAGGTCATCAACGCATTTGAGCCGGACATAGCGCATTTGCAGTGGGTCGGCGATAACTACTTGCCCGTGAGCGAGCTGGCAAAGATCCACGCGCCGATCGTCTGGACGCTGCAAGATATGTGGGCGCTCACCGGCGGCTGTCACTACACCGGCGATTGCTCAAGATTCCGCGGGAATTGCGGGAACTGCCCGCAGTTGCTTTCGCCGGCTGCTGCTGACATCAGTCGCCGCGTCAGCAGCGCGAAGCAGCGACACTGGTCTAAGGCGTCCATGACTATCGTCTGCTTGAGCCGCTGGCTGGCGGATTGCGCCCGAGAAAGCGCCGTGATGAAAGAGCGGCGGATCGAAGTCATCGGCAATTTGGTCGATCCAAAGGTCTTCAAGCCGATTGACAAAACGGCGGCGCGGCAGGCTTTCAACTTGCCGGCTGACAAGAAGCTCATTCTCTTTGGCGCGATTGGCGGCACGAGCGACCGACGCAAAGGTTACGCTTATTTGCGCGAGGCGTTGAGCGGATTGGAGGATGAAGGGGGCGCGGAACTTGTCATATTTGGCGGCGAGCAAAATGCCGACCTGCAACTGCCGCTGCCGATTCATCAGATCGGCGCGCTGCAGGACGAGTTGAGCTTGAGCTTGCTTTACGGGGCTTGTGATGTTTACGTCCTGCCGACCCTGCAAGAGGCTTTCGGCAATACGCTTGCCGAGGCGCTGGCGAGCGGGACGCCCTGCGTCACCTTTGACGGCTCAGGCGCGGTCGATATCGTGCGGCATCAGCAGAACGGCTACGTGGCCAAGCTGCGGGACAGCGTGGATCTGCTGCGCGGCATCGAGTGGACGCTGGCGCAATCCTGGTCGCGCGAAAAGCTGCATGAGGACATCGTGGCGCGTTATGGCGAAGGGCAGATCGCCCAGCAATATATCGCGCTGTATCAATCGCTACTCGGTCAAAGCGCATGAGCCAGCTTCCACGCATCACTTTTGGCATTATCGCGCTCAATGGCGAGCCATTCTTGCGCTACGCCTTGCGCGCCTTGTATCCCCACGCGCATGAGATCATCGTGGTGGAAGGGGCGGCGCCGGGCGCGAGGCAGGTGGCGACCCCCGAGGGACATTCGCTGGATGACACGCTGCAAACCCTGCGCAATTTCAAGGCGGAGGAAGACCCGGACGACAAGCTGATTATCGTGACGCGCGATGGCTTCTGGACGGAGAAGGACGAGATGTCGCAAGCCTATGCCGAGCGCGCGACCGGCGACTATCTGTGGCAGGTCGATGTGGACGAGTTCTATCAGCCGGCCGATATCGAGGCGGTAAGAGCGCTGCTGAAGTCGGATCCGAGCATATCGGCGCTATCGTTTGACACGATCACTTTCTGGGGAGCGCCGAATTATTGTGTCGATAGCTGGTATCTGCGGCGCGGCGATGGACAATTTCACCGGCTGTTCAAATGGGGCGCGGGCTACCGCTATGTCAGCCATCGGCCGCCGACGGTGTTGGATGAGCGCGGGCGCGACCTGCGCAGCCTGCACTGGCTCAGCGGCGAGAAAATGGCGGCGCGGGGCGTCAACTTGTATCACTATTCGCTGCTGCTGCCGAAGCAAGTGCGGGAGAAGTGCGCCTATTACCGCGAGGCGGAATGGGCGAAACGGCGCGACGCCTTAACCTGGATGGAAGAGGCCTATTTTTCGCTGTGGCGCCCCTACCATCTGCATAATGTCGACGACTTTCCCGGCTGCCTGTACCATTATCGCGGCTCGCATCCGCCCCAAGTCGAGCAGATGTGGCGAGATATCAACGAGCCCGACTCGGACTATGAGATTCGGGCGAGCGCTGACATCGAGGCGCTGCTCAAGTCGCGGCGCTACCAAGTCGGTCGATACATCGTGATGGCGGCGAATGGACCGTCGCTGCGGCTGCGACAAGCGCGGATTCGCTTAAAGGGCTGGCTGGCGCGCCTGCTGCCGCGTTGGCTGAAGGATGCGCTCAAGCGGACTTGACACGAGATTTCCAGTAGCGCACAGTCGAAAATCCCGGCTGAATCAGCTATGATTTGCGGCACAATTCAGAGCAGGTCACGATGATGAGAGAGAGCGGAGCGATGAGCGAACAGAACCACGCTATGTTGGTTGAGCAAGACGAGCGGCAACTGCATCCCATGTACCATCCGTCGCGGACCGAGAACGCCGTCATGGTGGAGAAAGGCGATGGCGTCTGGCTGTATACGACTGACGGCCGCAAGATTCTTGATTCGATGGCCAGCCTGTGGAATGTGAACATCGGTTACGGCAACCGCGAGTTGGCTCAGGTCGCGTATGAGCAGATGCTTGATATCGCTTACAGTTCCGGTTTCGCCGGCATGACCAACCCGCCATCGGCGCAGTTGGCTGATAAGCTGGCCGGTTTCTTCCGCCCGAATATGAATTTCACCAATTTCACGTCCGGCGGCTCCGAATCCAGCGATACTTCATTCAAGACGGCGCGCTTCTATTGGCAGCAACTGGGCAAAGTGAAGAAGACCAAGATCATTTCGCGCCTGCAGGGTTATCATGGCATGACGCTGGCGGCCACCAGCGCGACCGGCATGAGCAAGTTTCATACCATGTTCGGCGGCGTTTTGGATGGCTTCGTCCATGTGCCGAATCCGAACGCGTATCGCTATGAGGGCGAGCGTCGGGATGGCGAGAGTGTGGGGCAGGCGGCGGCCCGCGAATTGGAAGAGACGATCCTGCGCGAGGGGCCGGAGACGGTGGCGGCCTTCATCAGCGAGCCTATTCAAGGCGCAGGCGGCGTGATCCTGGCGGATGACGGGTATTTTGATCAGGTGCAGGAAATCTGCAAGAAATACGAGGTCTTGTTTATCGCCGATGAGGTGATCTGCGGCTTCGGGCGGACCGGCAACTGGTTCGGCTGCGACGCCTTCGGCATCAACCCCGATATCATGCAATTCGCCAAGGGTGTGACCAGCGGGTATATGCCGTTGGGCGGCATTCAGGTGACGGATGAAATCCGCGATGTCATCAACAGCGCGCCGGAAGATCAGAGTTGGATGCACGGCTACACTTATTCCGGGCACGCGGCGGCATGCGCGGTCGGCATCGCCAATATCGACATCATTGAGCGCGATGGTTTGCTGGAGAATAGCCGGGTCATGGGCGAACGCCTGCTGGAGGGCTTGGGGTCGCTGGAGGATGAGTTCCCCAATATCGACAATGCGCGCGGCTTGGGCTTGATGGCGGGGATTGATGTGGTCGCGAGCAAGGAGAGCCGCGAAGGCGACGCGGGTATGGCGGAGAAGATCAGCAACGCGGCGCTTGACATGGGTTTGCGCGCGCGGCCGATAGGTCCGTCGATCTGCTTTGCGCCGCCGCTTTGCATTAGCGCGGAGGAAGTGGATATCGTGGTCAATACGATGGGCGACGCGATCACGCGGGCGAGTGGGCAGTAGGCAACCTGGACAGTTAGGACCCGTCTAGCTGTTCAAAATCTTCTAGCCGAATCTTCGCTAGGTGTTCGAGTCGCCGAGCTTGCGCCCACAGGGTACGCCTAATGCCCGGTTTCACGCTACGCTCACTGATGACACGGGCGAGATTGGCAATTGTTCGCGCTCGCCGCGCCAGTCGAATGTCGGGATGTTCGCGCTTTCTCCTAAGTTCTTCTGGCAAAACGGACACGCGAACCGATTTTGGCAGGTCAGTTTCATCGGTAGGCTTAATCTCTTTCTCGTTAAGGACAACACCGAACTGAGACTCTCGCAATGCCTTCAGATAGACAGTGTATTCCGCGCGATCAAGCGTTGCCTTAACTTCGGCTTTTCCAGCGGATTCCAATTCCCAAAATGGCCACATTTCAAGTTCTGCCACCTCGAAGGGATCAAGCACGCTCATTGCAACAGCGTCGGTCCGCTGATTCGTTAAGTGTCGGCGAATGCGTCCTCGCAGTTTCTCCTCCGTTCGACCGACGTAGATTGGTTCGCCGTCATAATCATAAAACAGATAGACACCGCATTTGCAGTCCCCTACTCGGCGACCATCACCGTAGTCGGTGTTCATCGCATTTGTAACACCGACATACAGGGCAGTGACTTCTTCCGGTTCTTTTTTCGGGATCATTGGCACAACAACGGCATTAGACAATGCTTTGCCAGCCATTCAATGACGGGAACACACACTGCGTCGCCAAGCGCGAACATCGCCTGTGAGGGAGTTACCGAGTCGTAGCGCAAATGCTCAGCGCCTTGCAACCGAGCATATTCGGTCAAGCTCATCCAGCGGACCGCTATGTCTCCACGCCCAGCGCGAACAATAGCTTGCTTCGCCGAGCCGCCGCGCGTCGTGCGCAAGGTCCCGGCGATTTCGTCAGCTCGCACTTCCCAGACAGCCCGCCCTCTGCGAGTGCGCCGAAAAGCGCCGTAGTACCCTGGCCAGAAACGCCGTTGGTATCCTGAAACACGCTTGGATTGTATGGGCGATAGAGTTTGCAGAAAGGCGCGGAGGCGGTCGGGCGGCCACCAATCCCCATGCTCTTCTGCGATATTTTCTAATCGGAGGTCTTTACGGATTTCCGGTGGCTCGGGCAATTCAATGCCCCCCTTATGACCGAACAAGAAAACTCTAGCGCGACTCTGCGGGACGAACGCGCTGGCGTCAACTATTATGTGGGCGCTTTGATAACCGAGTTTGTGAATCCCGTCGACAACTGTTTCCCAATCCCGGCCGCCGTTTGCCGTAAGAAAGCCCATAACATTCTCGATCATGAGCGTTCGGGGCGCGCGCGCGCCCATCTCATCGAGAATCCGCAGGAAATCCAAGACAAGGCTGGATTGAGCGCCGTTTAACCCCTTGTAGTGTCCAGCAAGCGACATATCCGTACAAGGAAAGGACGCGGTCACAAGGTCAGCGTCCGGGATACAGTCGCCATGCAGCGCGCGTATATCGCCGACGTGCAACTCTTCGCGTCCCCAATTATCGACATAGAGTTTGGCTTTCGTCTTGTCGATGTCGTTGGCGAAGACCGTTTTGATCCCGACGTATTCTAACCCGGCCCTCATGAGCCCCATTCCAGCAAAGAATTCAACAGCGCGGATCATGATATTGAAACTCGGTTCTTAGTATGTGTTGCTTTGCCTTCAATCTCGCAAAATGAGATTGCCGAAAGCAGCCACTCGGACGCCAATTCGATTACTTGATTCAGCCCTAGTTTCCATTTACCTGTCAGCGCGCATTCCCATATTGTCAGCACACGCCATCCTTCGTTAAGGAGCGACTGGCGATTTGAAATATCACGTTCCATATTTCTTGCGATTTTCCGGTTCCAATACACAGTGTTTGAATTTGGCATTCTACATCGCGGGCAGGAATGACCATGCCAGAAACATCCATTAATCTGAATGACTGCCTTATAGCGAGGAAATACTAGATCGGGCTTGCCGGGAAGATCTTTAACATGCAGGCGGTAGCGGAAACCTCTCGCATGCAGACCCTTTCTTATCAGAAGCTCGGGTTTGGTATCCCTGCTTCCGACCCTCGCCATCACTTGGCTTCGTTTTTCTGGGCTAACGGTGTCAGTCAAGCAAAGCGCCTATGCACAAATCATTTACAAGATTATGCCAGAAATTAGTCCTGAGCACAAATGTTTTATTGCCTCCAAATCATATACGTTTGACTCTACACAACAACGTCTTACAATTTCGTACTAATCTGATACAATTCACTAGCCTTTGGAGCGTTGCTCCAGTTGCAATTTGTATCCAACGATCGATTTAGTCCAGGGAGACAAATCATGAAGAAGCTTTTCACCCTTGTCCTGCTCCTCGCCTTCGTGTTGCTGGCCAACATGAGCCTGGTGACAGCGGACATGCACGACTGGTGGGCGGAAGCGGCCGCGCCTTACGCCGGCACGACCATCCGCGGCGTATCCGAGAGCACGCCGCCATCGAATTATGTCGCCGATGTTTTGGCCGCGCAATTCACCGAACTGACCGGCATCAACGTCGAGTTTGAGACGACGTCTTGGGACCAGATGTACTCCAAGGCGATCAACGATATGGAAGCCAATACCGGCATTTACGACTTTGTTTACATCGAACAGGACATCATCTACTCCTACCTGGCGCAGGACTACCTGGTCAACTTGACCCAGTTCGCCGCTGACAACATGGACCTGGCTTACGCCGACTATGATGAGAGCGCCTTCACCAGCTTCGCCGATTACTTCAAGAACGCCGATGGCGATCTCTTCGGCGTGCCGATGGAAGCTTTCGTCAAGGTCTACCTCTATCGCAAGGACCTCTTCGAGAATGCCGATATCCAGGCGGCCTTCGAGGCTGAGTACGGCTACCCGCTGGCGCCGGCCGAGACTTTCGAGCAGTATCGCGACAACGCCGAATTCTTCACCGCTTACGGCGAGAGCATGGATATGGACCTCTGGGGCACGACGGTTCAGGGTTCGACCGGGCATCCCGCCTCGACCTATGAATTCCTCGAGAGCATTGGTCCCTCCTTCGGCTTGTACAACTGGGGCATCAACCTGGAGACGGGTTCGGCGCAGAGCGCTAATGGCGGCGCGCTGGATGGCGAAACCGCCATTGAGGCGTTGAGCTACTGGACGGGATTGCTGCCCTTCGCCCCGCCCGAAGCCACATCAAGCACCTGGGACGAGGTCGCGTCGAGCTTCGCCGCTGGCCGCGCCGCGCAGGGTTGGGTTTACGGCGAGAACGCCGCCTGGATCGCCACCGATGAGAGCCGCTCGGCCGTTACGGGCAATGTTGGCGTCCGCCTGCCTGTCACCGCGCCTGGCGTCATTGAAGCGGCTGAGATGGGCGAAGGCTATATCGGCTACTACGATGGCGGCGCTTTTGGCGTGCCGCATTCCTCGCGCAACAAGGAAGCGACCCTGCTCTGGCTGCAATTCATCGGCCAGTCGTCGGTACAGGCGGAATGGGCTGCCGCTGGCGCCCGCATCACGCATACCGCCACCTTCGACGATCCCTTGATCGCCGAGCAGGATACCAAGGTTGATGGTTATTACACGCTGTTGGAAGAGCAGGGACCGCTGTTTGCCGGCGCGCCGCCCTTCCCCTTCCACGCGCAGGTGCGTGAGATCATTGATCCCTTCGTTCAGCGTGCGATACTCGGTGAGCTGACTGCGGAAGAAGCCTTGTCTCAGGCGGCGGCCGCGGTGGATGAGGAACTGTCGCGTCTGGGCTATGGGATGTAGCAGTTAGTCGCGAGCAACATTTATCCACCTCCAAGTTCGATATGAGTGGGTCAGCCACTGGCTGACCCCTACAAGTATCTCTAAGTTGGAAGATGTAGGGGCGATCCGGCGGGTCGCCCGTTACAGTATCGCAATCTAGCTGGAAGCAAGCTTGTATGCGAGATTCGCGCACCGGCTGGTTATTGCTCAGCCCCACATTAATCATTTTGCTTGTCTTCGGCTTCGCGCCGTTTTTATACGTCCTGTTCGTCGGCTTCAATCAGTGGAATATCTTCTCGGCTGACGATGGTTTGGTCTTCAATGGTTTGGACAATTTTCGGCGTCTGGTCTTCGATGACGATTTTCTGCATTCTGTCGGGCTTACAATGCGCTTCGCTATTTTCGCTATCGGCAGCCAGATCGTACTCGGCTTCGTCTTGGCGCAGATGCTGACGCGGAACTTCCCCGGCAAGTCTTTATTTCGCGTTATTCACACTTTGCCGCTGATGGTGGCGCCGATCGCCGTTGGCGCAATCTGGCGGCTGCTGGTCATACCCGGATTTGGTCCGGCGCCCTTCTTCCTCGATCGCTGGTTCGATCTCACATATCAGATCGGCACCTATCCCGATCAAGCCTTGTGGACATCGGTCATCATGGATGTCTGGCATTGGACGCCTTTCGTGACGCTGACGATGCTGGCGGGTTTGACGGCGATCCCGAAAGAGCCGGTGGAGCAGGCGAAAGTCGATGGCGCCAATCGCTTTCAAGTATTCTGGTACGTCACCCTGCCCTTCCTGCGCCCGGTGCTGCTGACGACGGTGTTCATCCGCATCATGGACGCGATCCGCACGGTGGATGAGGTCTGGATGCTGGCCGGCGGCGGACCGGGCACGCGCTTCACCGGCATCTATATTTGGCGGGTGGTCTTCCCGCGGACCGATTACGGCTACGGCTCCTCGATATCGATTATCACCTTGTACTTGACTATCGTCTTATGTTGGCTGCTGTTCATCGCCATCTCGGGCCGGCGCAAGGGAGAAGTTGAATGACGACGACTCCTCGGCAGCGTCTAAGGCATCTCGCCGCCACCTACGGCGTCTGGATTTTTATGACCATCTTGACGCTGCTGCCGATCTGGTGGATGTTCGTCGTCTCCATGCGCAGCCGCGTGGAACTCTTCGCCCGTCCCAACCTGGCGCTCACACGCTTCTTCACCGAGAATTACAGTAACGTCTTGACCGATAGCACCTTCCAGCGCTATATGACCAACTCGGTGGTGGTCTCGACCAGCAATGCCGTGTTGGTGATGGCGCTGGCGCTATTGGCGACTTACGCGCTGTCGCGGTACAAGCTGACCGGAAGAGACAATATCTTTTTCTGGCTGATCACCAACCGCATGGCGCCGCCGGCCGCCTTTCTGCTGCCGCTCTACATCATGTTCACGCGCACCTTCCGCATTGGCGATTGGACGCTCTACGATACGCAGATCGGCTTGATCCTGCTCTACTGCGTCTTTAACCTGCCCTTCGCCATCTGGCTGCTCAAAGGTGTGGTTGATGGCATCCCGATAGAATTAGACGATGCGGCGATGATCGATGGCGCGGGCTTGGGAGGCGTATTGCGTCATGTGATTATTCCGCTGGCGGCGCCGGGCTTGGCGGTGACGGGCATCTTGAGTTGGGTCTTCGCTTGGAACGAGTACCTTTTCGCGGCGAATCTGACCAGCGTCAACGCGCGAACGATCACGACGGGCTTGGCCGAGTTCGTCACGGTGACGGGCACCAACTGGGGCGAGCTGGCGGCGATGTCGATGATCACGCTGATTCCGTCGGCGATCATCGTGATATTGGCGCAGCGCTACATCGTCATGGGTTTGACCTTCGGCGCGGTCAAGGAGTAGCCGCATGGAGAAGTGGAAAGCAACCCCCACCCCCCGGCCCCCTACCTCCATAAAGAGGGAGGGGGAGTTAAGGTCCCGCGCCCGTGAAGGCTTCCTGCCCTTTTATACCAACGCCTTCGACCGGGTATTCATCAGCTTGGTCATTCTGATCGGGATACATTTACTCTGGCTGCGTTTCATGGAGCCAGCGCTGCCGATTGAAGCGGCGACGGTGATATCGTTGGTTATCGGGTATTACGTGGTGCGGCGGGGTTGAGCGGCAGCGATCGATCAAGCCCCCGCGATCCGCGGCATCCAGAGCGGCTCCAAACCCCAGCGACTGAAGAGCAGCGCCCGTACCATCTCGGCGCGCAGACCGCGATGGGCCGCGCCGTCCCACAAGTTCCGCGAACGCCCCGGATCGGCAGCCAGGTCAAATAACTCGTAACGATCTTTCGCCGGGTCAAAGTTGATCTGACTCTGCCTGAGGTTGCAGCTCTTGAGAACCATCGCCGCCGACTTGTTCGGCAGCGCCAAACTGTCGTCGCTGAGCGGCTCTTCCTTGAGGATCTCGGCGCGCAGGAAAGCCTCGGTTAAGGTCGCGCGCAGATCGGCATCCGCCCAAAGATTATTGACCTCGCCGGGGTCAGCGCGCAGATCGAAGATCTCGCCGTAATCGCGATTGAAATAGAGCGTGATTTTGTAGCGCTGGTCTATATAAGTCTTGAGGTGCAGGGTGGTCGGCTGATGGCGATTCTCGATGATGACATGCTCGCGGGCGGCTGACTCGTCCCCGTTCCAAACGTCACCCTGCGGGATGCCGGTCATATCATCCACGATATCCAGGTCGGCGTAATCGAGGAAGGTCGGCGCATAATCGACCAGGGATTGCAGGCTGTGGCTGATTTTTCCCGCGGGGATGCGGCCGGGCAGGCGAGCGATCATGGGCACGCGGACGCCATCGTCATAGTGGAAGGCGCCTTTGGCGATCAAGCCGTGCTGGCCGAAATAGTGGCCGTGATCGCTGGTGAAGACGACGAGCGTGTTCTCCGCCAAGCCCAGAGCATCGAGATGGTCAACGATCCGCCCGATGTATTTGTCCATGCAACTGACCATGCCGTAGTAACAGGCGATGTCCTTGGCGAGTTCGTCCCGGTCGTGCAGGTGGGAATGGAAGCCGTGGCAGCCGCTGCCATTCGGCTCCTGCCAGGCGGAGAAATCGGGATCCGGCTGCTGCGTCAGTTGCAGATGCGGCGGGTTGCGGTCATGCTCGCCCGCTGTCACGCTTGGCACGCTGATCTCTTCGGGATCGTACATGGTATCCCAGGGCTCGGGGATGAGGTATTTGGGATGCGGATCGAAGAAGCTGGCCCAGAGAAAGAACGGTTGATCGGCAGCTTGATATTGCGAGATGAGGGACTGGCTGCGTTCGGCGATCCAGGCGTTGTAGTGGAATTGCTCGGGGATGAGCCACTTGCGGCGCTGCGCTTCCACATGGCCGGTCGGTTGCAGGAAGTAATCGCGCCAGTTGCTCAAACCCTTTTCTTCCATCCAGAGCGCGTAATGCTGCCCGACATGCGCCTCGTCGGTGTGGTTGCGGGCCAGTTCGATATGGTCAAAGCCGTAGAAAGGACCGTCGAAATCAGCCCAGAAATCGAGGTCTTGCAGGGTCGGGTAGGCTTCCAGCGAGGGGAATTCTTCAGTGGACTGCAAGGGCTGGAAGTGGGCTTTGCCAACCAGCGCGGTGCGGTAGCCGGCGGCGCTGAAGATCTCGCCGACAGTTTTTTCGCTCTCCGGCAGTTTCGTGCCTAGCGAGTAGGCGCCATGCTGGGAGGGGTATTTGCCCGTGATCATGCTGCTGCGGGTGGGGGTGCAGGTGGGGTTGGGGCAGTAGGCGCGGGTGAAGGCGGCGCCTTGGCTCGCGAGTTTGTCCAGCGCGGGCGTCTGGATCTCGGGGTTGTTCTGCCCGAGCGTGTTCCAATGCTGTTGGTCGGATGTGATCAGCAGGATGTTGAGTTTGGACATGTATCCTCTTCCAGTTTGACGGTGATGGCGGAAATCACTCCTAAGCGCGAAAATAGCGCTTGCCCTTGATCTCGTCGGGCAGGAAGCTCTCATCGGTATAGGCTTGGTAGCCGTCGCCATAACCTAGCTCGCGCATAAGCTGGGTCGGCGCATTGCGGATCTGCAGCGGGATCGGCAAATTGCCCAGCTCTTTCACATCCTCCAGCGCCTGGAAATAAGCATCGCCGGCGTCCCGGTTTTTTGGCGCGGAGGCCAGGTAAGCGACGCCATGCGCCAGATTGAATTGGCATTCCGGCAAGCCGATCGTCTCGATTGCGCGGAAGACATCGTTGGCGACGGTCAGGGCGTCTGAATCAGCCAGGCCGATATCTTCGCTGGCGAAGATGACCATGCGGCGGGCGATGAACTTGGGGTCCTCGCCGCTATCGATCATGCGGGCGCAATAATAGAGCGCGGCGTCAACATCGCTGGCGCGCATGCTTTTGATGAAGGCGCTGATGGTGTTGTAGTGCTCTTCACCGGTCTTGTCGTAGCGCAGGTGTTTGGATTGCAAAGTCTCGCGCAGATGCTCGGCGGAGATGGCGCGAGCGCGGTACAAACGCGCGGCGTTTTCCAGCAGGTTCAGAGCAGCTCGGGCATCGCCGTTGGCATAATTGGCCAGAAAGCCGATGCCGTCTTCATCGATGTCGATGCCGAGCGAGGCGACGCCGCGTTTGATGATCCGCTCGATTTCGGCGACCGTCAGCGGATTAAGCGTGAAGACCTGCATCCGCGAAAGCAGCGCCGAGATGACTTCGAAGCTGGGGTTCTCGGTGGTAGCGCCGATGAGGGTGATGGTGCCGTCCTCGACAAAGGGCAGGAGGAAGTCTTGCTGCGCCTTGTTGAAGCGGTGGATCTCATCGAGGAAGAGGATGACGCTGTCGGGCCTTTCCGCCGGTTCGGAGGCGGCGAAGAGGTCGCGCTGCGGTCTACGGTTCTTGCCGCTTGGTCGGACAGACTCGACGATTTGTCGCAATTCCGCCTTGCCCGCGGAGACGGCTGACAAATTGTAAAAGGGTTTCTCCGTGACCGCGGCGACCATGCGCGCCAACGTGGTTTTGCCGACGCCGGGCGGTCCCCAGAAGATCATGCTCGGCACTGTCCGCTGTTGCAGGGCACGATAGAGAGGTTTGCCAGGCGCGACCAGGTGGGACTGGCCGATGAAGCCCTCTAAATCGCGTGGGCGGATGCGTTCGGCCAGGGGTTGGGATGAACGAACCATGGATTGACTTTCGACACTAATTGCTAGCCGCGGCGGGGCAATAGCCTACCACTCCATCCATAACGGGTAGGCGAAGGAGGCGAGGGAATGACCATCGTTGTTGAGGAAGCGTACGCTTTCGATTTGAATTGGTTCATCCCGGCGAATCACTTGGGCATATGCGATGCGATGTGTTTCGCTGCGGCTAACACTCCCATCCGCCAACTCTAATTCCACCCAGCTTGCTAACCGGTAGGCTGGACCGGAGACCAACGCGTAGTGTACCGTCTTTCCCGTCGATTGCGCCTCCCAATAGGTGATGCTGGGCGGCTTGGAGTCAACCATTTGGTATTCGCAAATCGGGAAAACGTCTTCCTTGGTGTACCAGCCCCCAAAGATATCTTGCGCTTCAGCCACGATAACGGCGGTGATGCAGAGTTCAACATGATTATCGCTTCTTGCGCGCCATTCGAACAAGAACAGACGAGCGTCCAAATCAGGCAGCGGTTCCTGATGGTAGACTTCGGGACCCCGGATTTCTAAGGACCTATTAGTGAAGTCATTGTGCATGAGCTTGGAGTATCGCTCAGGATAACCGGCAATCAGCTCTTCCGGCGTTCTGCCCCGTTCGCTCACCGAGATTGCCAACGAATAGGCGAACTTCGTTGCGCCAATCAGGAGCAGGCCAGCTATTAGGAAGACGAATGTCCGGCGCCGTCCGCTTTGCTGCGGCTTCCCCTTCGGTTTGGCTTCGCTCTTCCGTCCTAATTTCAAAGCGCAATTCTCCACCATCTCAATGCCGCCGAGCCGGCAATCCTCGTCAATACCGGATAATCTTCACAATCTGATGAATATGATCGAGGTCGTGGTAGGCGCTGAGGATAAGCTGATCGTTCAGCGTGAAACCGCCGCCATCAGTCGGGCGTCCCGGGCGTTCCCATAGCTCCTCATCATCTTCCGACAGGGATGCCAGAAATGCGTGATAAGGAATCCGGGCCGCCTTCCACTTCTCCAGCAGATCGCGCGCGTCTTGCTGGGCGTAACCGGCTTCTATGACCATTTCGTCTTGGCTCTTGCCCGAGCCTTGGGGCGGATCATTACCCTCGGCCAAGGCTTGCGCCCGCGCCAAGAAGTAAGAATCGACATCGTAGAGGTGCCCCAGGACTTCGGAAATCGTCCAGCCGTCCCCGCCATCGCGCTTGCTGAAAGCGGCGGGATCCACGATGGCGGCGACGATGTGCTCGATATTGAGCTGGTTCTTTTCCAGCGCCCATAATTGCCAGCGTCGGTATCTGGGCAGTGCTGACATGATTCGCTCCTTTGCTAGGTTGTGGCGCGAATTATATCACGGCCTTGAACGGCGGGCGGAGACCTTATCCGCCCCGAGCCGCCTCCAAGATCGCCAAAGCGCGACGGGCAATGGCGACGGTGGGGTTGGCGCTGGTGCCGGGCGCGCGTTCCATCAAGACCTCGAGGAAGAACTCGTCGATGGCGAATAAGGCGACTGAACCATAAAGACCGCGACCCAGAACATGTGGTTTGGGGAAATCTTCAACCGAATCCTCATCCTCAATGCCTTCGCGGATGCCCTTTATTCTTTCGTAATGCGTCAGCGCATCGGCGGCCGAGTCAAACTGACCATAGGTCATTTGGAAGTTGTTCGCCATCTGATCAATGTAGGCGACGCGAACGGCGCGGCCGTTTACGATGTTCCGCGGCGTATTCACCCCGTTGTCAAAGCGGGAATAATCTCGCCGCCACTGCGTCGTGGTGATGATTTGATTCGGCAGGCTGTCGAGGACGACCTGCAATACATCTCTTCAACCGTCTTCTTCCGCCGGTTCTTCGAATGCGCTGCGGTTGAGCTCGAAGAACTTGATCGCCTCAGTAGCTAGTGCCGTAAGCGGGCTGATCGAAGTGGTGAAGATCTCTACATAGACTTCGACGAAATAATTGTCAATTTGGAAGAGCGCAAACGAGCCATACAAGCCCGAGCCAAAGGCATTGGGCGTACGGAATGCGGCGTCCTCTTCCAAGTCCACATCTGCAGAGCGCAGCCCATGCTTGCGCTCAAATTCAGCGGCGGCGGCGGCTTCATCGGAGAAGATGATGAAATTGAGCAGCATGCTGCTGCCTTGCTGGGTGGTATAGGGGATAGCGCGCCCGATGGCCGGCCTGCGGATGCCGCGGATATTACGCACTTCGGCTTCGCCACTATCTTTCGCGCGCTTCCACTCTTCAACGGCCGGCAGCGGATCGGGCAGCAACTCAATCAGGCGCTCCATGATGCCCAAATTGACCTCATAGGGATCGACAAAGTCGGCCGGCGGGGGCGTCGGCGAGGGCGTGGGGCTGGGTTCGGGCGTCGGCGTCGGCGAGGGCGTGATGTGAAAATCAACCGGCGGGCGACAGCCGGCCAGAACCAGCAAGACAATCAGCGCTAGAAGGGAAAAGCGGCTCGGTCTACTCGGTGTCGCATTCATATTCAATCTCCAACTGCATCTTCTTCATACAGTCGCAAGCGCTCTGGGATCTGCCCAGTGACAATCATATCGGCGACTTCGTTTTCGGTCACCTCGCTCTTATAAAAATCACCCAGCTTATGCCCGCGCTCGATGATGGTGAAGCGGTCCGCGACCTCGTAGACGTGGCGGATATTATGTGTGATGAAGATGACGCTCATGCCTTTTTCTTTGGCGGCGATGGTGTAATCCAGCACCTTCTGCGTCTCGCCGACGGAGAGCGCCGAGGTGGGCTCGTCCAGGATGAGCAGCTTCTTGCCGAAGTATACCGCCCGCCCGATGGCGATGGACTGCCGTTCTCCACCAGACATCGTCCCGACCGTTTCTTCCGAATCGCGGATGTGAATGCCGACATCGGCGAGCGCTTGTATGGATTCCCGCGCCATCATCTTCTTATCTAGAAAGCGGAAGGGACCGATTTCGTAGGTGGGTTCCTGCCCCAGCCAGAAGTTGCGCGCGATGCTCATAAGGGGCACCAGCGCCAGATCTTGATGTACGGTCTCGATGCCGAGTTCGCGGGCGTCGTGCGGCGAATAAATATTGACGGCCTCGCCATCAAAATAGATTTGACCGCGCGTTAGGGAATGGAAGCCGGTTAGCACCTTGATCAGCGTCGATTTGCCGGCGCCGTTATCCCCGAGCAAACCGACGATCTCTTGCCGGTCGACATGAAAATCAATGCCGCGCAGGACTTGAACGCTGCCGAAATACTTGTGGATATCAATCATATCCACCAAGGCGTCCCGGTGTTTTTGTTCGTACTGCATGCTCACGCTCCTAATTCTGTCGCGCGCCGCGAACGAAGGTATTCAGGATGACTGCCACGATGATGATGACGCCGATGGTGCCGCTGAACAGACGCGACTCAATGCCGACCAGCACCAGACCCGTTTGCAGCATGCCAAATATCAGCGCCCCCAGCAGCGAGCCGACAACGCTGCCATAACCGCCGGTCAGCAGCGCGCCGCCGATCACCGTCATGGCGATGACTTCCAATTCCCAGCCGGTGCCTTTATTCGGATCGACGCCGGGATTTCGCGCCGTCTCATAGATCGCCGCTATCCCGGTGAGCACGGCGACGATGGCAAAGTTCTGCAGCTTGACCCGGTCGACGTTGACGCCCTGCGCCCGCGCCGCTCCTTCGTTGCCGCCGGTGGCGAATATGCTATTGCCGAAGGAGGTGCTGGTGAGGATCACATGGAAAACAATCACGAAGCTGAACCACCAAATGATCGCCAGGCGCACATTGGCATTGCGCGGAATTTGAACGTGGACGAAGTCGCCTTCGGAGCCAATGGAGAGCACACGCCCGTTGAACAGGTCGAAGTAGCCAACTTCTACCATCTCCCCGCCCCCGGCGCTGCCATGGTAAGAGAGGACCGCCAGCAGCCAAATGACAAGAGCCAGCAGTATCAACAGAACCACAGCCAGCAGTACGCTCCGTATGATAGCGCCGGTTGTGCCAAAGTCGCCGTTGTCGTTTTGTATCGACCAGGCATGCATAGCCCCGCGATATAGAACGGGCAAGACCCGGTAAGCGGTGAAAGCGACTACAAGCAAGCCAATAACCGCCAGCACAAGAAAGACGATGTTGCTGATGCCGATGACCGGCAGCGCTTCGTGATGATCGCTGTAGCGCAGGATGCGACCGCCGGCGATGGCGACCAGGGTGATGGCGCGGAATGCCAGCATCGTGCCCAGTGTCACAATAAAGGAGGGGATGCGCGTCGAGATGAGCAGCACGCCGTTTATCGCCCCGAGAATAAAGGCAATAAAGATGGCGAGCAGGGCGGCTGGAACGGGTTCCATGACGCCGAATATTGGCGCGCCATGGGTCATAAAGTTCATGAAGGAAAGCGCTGTCACGCCAAGAATGGAACCGACGGACAAGTCGAACTCGCCGGAGATCATTAAATAGGTGACGCCGATGGCGATGACGCCTTTGGTGGCGATATTGCTCAAGAAAGAGGCGACCGAGCTTGGCTCCAGGAAGAGATCGGTGGCCATGGTGAAAGCCATAATAATGGCGATGAAACCGATGATGGCGCCGGCGCTGGGCGATTTTGCCAATTCCGCCCGGATGAACTTGCCCGGGGTCAAAGCAATCGCGCGCCGCAACTCGTCCGATTCTTCTTCGACCTGACGCACCAGCCGATAACCGAACAAGCCGGGCAGGAAGAAGAGCAATCCCGCCAGCAAGCGATGATTCTCGGCATCGCGGATGGTGGTTGTCCCAGGATACAGCGGCACCACATAAGCGCCGGCAATCAAGACGCCGATGACGCCGACCGCCAAGACCGCGATGATAGCCAGGACGAAGCGCCGCGGCGGCGCGACGATCATGCGGATGCCATCCATCTCGCGCAGGGACTCCAGCGGCGGGATCAGGAAGACCAGCAGGGCAATCAAGGCGACCAGGCCCGCGGCGAGCAGGCTGAGGCTAATCAGCGATTCGCCGATGCTCAAAGCCAGTGGCGCCAGCCCGCCAACATCGTTGTTGATGATCGCGCGCAGGTCGATATTTTGGCCCAAGAGCAGCGAAAACTTCAACCCGACCGGGATGATGACGCTGAGGAGGATAGCGCCGCCAATCATCACGGTGATGAAATACATCCACTGTGACCAGCGCAGGCTCGACTTTTCTCGACTGCTGAGCCCAATGGCCGTCCTGGCGCAACCGGCCGCGTATATAAGGCTGGCGATAATGACAATGTATTCGTAGGTGTTGAAGTCGTCTAGCCGGATGTTTACATAGTCGCCCAGGGGCATCCACCAGAAGGCGACCATGTAGGCCACCGCGATACCCAAAATCGCAAAGCCAAACATCAGCGCTGTCACCATCATGCCGATATTGGCGGCTTCTTGTTTTCTATCCAAATATGCTTGCATCATGAGCTATATCTCGAATACATATTATAAATACGTCCCGAAACCGAGGGGAAACGGGCATACCTGCGAATAGGCGCTGTCTTGCGGAAAAAAACCCTTCAAAGGGTCCGCTGCCTTCACCTGCCATTGCTCTTTGGGGCGACTTCAACTGCCCCGGCAATAAGAGGAGAAGCTGGATGGGAACCTGGTTCCCATCCAGTGCGAAAACTGCCTTCGGCTTAGCGATAGCCTTGCGCGGTCAGTTCGATGATGGCATCGACGTTGCTGCCGTCGATGACGCCAGGACCAGTCAGGATGTCGCCACCGGGAGCCATCTTGAATTGGCTGTTCAGGTAGAGCCACATGATGGTCTCGAAACCTTGCAAGTAAGGTTGCTGGTCGATCGCTTGGATCAGGTAGCCGTTCTGGATCATTTCATAGATCTCAGCGCTGGTGTCATGCGTGGTGGCGAAGATTTCGCCCGCCATGATACCGGCTTCCTGAATGTACAGGTTCAACGAGCTGGCCGGGTTCGGACCCAGGCTGAATACCGCATTGGTATCCGGGTTGGCGTTGAAGTAGTCGGCAAAGGTGCCGGCGGAGGCTGTCACATCATTGTTGATGGTCAGCTGATCCAGCGGAATGCCAGCTTCTTCAAAAACGCTGCGGACGCCAGCGCAGCGGGCTTCCAGACCGCTGTGACCAACTTCCTGAATCGGGCAGACAGCGCGCGCGATTTCAACACCAGCGGCGTCAGCGGCGTCCAATACCGCGTTGGCGTTGGAGCGGCCGCCGAGGAACTCGTTGGCGCCGATGTAGAACAGGGTCGGCAGCGCATCGGGCGTGCCAGCGTTGGGATCGGCTGTGTTGAAGACGATCACCGGAATACCGGCTTCAGCCGCGCGATTCACGCCATCACGGATAACTTCCGGATTTGGAACCGTAGTGCCGATGCCGTCGTTATTGCGCGCCAAGGCGTCATCCCAATAACCGGCCATATCATCAATATTGTCAACCGGATCCGACAGCCAGGCGCAATCCGCGTTCAGCAGGGCGCAAGCGTCTTCCATACCCTTGATTACAACCACCCAGAAGGGATTGCCGATACCGCCGTGGCTGACCATACTGAAAGTCAGTTGGTCTTGCGCGCCGACGCCGCCGATACCAGCGATCATGACACCCAGCGCCAGAAGCAGCACCGGGATAATGCGAAGCAACTTTCTCATTTTAACTTCCTCCAAAACGATTGAGTAAACGAAGTCTCAGGCAAATCGCCTGTCGAGACCAAATCAGATATTGAGAGCGCTCTCAGTCAGCGGACAGTATCATAATCTATCAGGTTTTGAATCACCATGCAAGCTGCCGAAAATATAGATGTTCAAACGCTCAATTGGCAGATTGTTGACGAAGTATTCCACGCTCGAGTTGCTAAAACATATCATTCGCGAAGCAAGAACTAAAGCGACTGCAAATTGAGTAGCGGAGAGTATAGCATAGACTTGGCTTAATTCAAACTACGCATTGCGAAATGGGCAAGAGCGGTCAGCGAATCTCCTCGACCGCCCAGTGATCGCCCATAGCCCGGCGCCCGCCCGCCAGTCCCGCGCCTTCCGATACTTCGCGGATTAGATCATCGCGCTCCAATGCCGATTCGCGCAGGTTGAGGCTCAAGCCCGCCCCCTCCGGCAAGGCGAAATGTCCATCGGAGACGCTCGGGCTGTAATCCGTCAATACGCCATAGTATCCCTTATAAAACGCGCGGCAGGATTCGACATAATAGAGATTGGGAATATGGGCGCCGAGGTGCATGCAAACGGCGTGACAAATAGCGCCGGCGACGTTGTGCAGCACGATAGGCAGACCATAAGTCTCCGCCAAATTGGCGATCTTGCGCGTTTCGGCGATGCCGCCGTTCCACAACGCATCGGTCATCACAATCTGCGAGACATGCTTCTCCAGCCATTCGCGATATTGCCAGCGCGTCATCAGCAGCTCCGAGCCGATGATGGGGATGCTGGTCGCCCGCGAAAGCGCCTTGATCTCATCCGGGTAAACCGGCGGCAGGACATCTTCCAGGAAGAGGATATTATAAGGCTCGAGGGCGCGCGCGATCCGCTCCATGCTGACGCGATTCCAGCGGAAGTGGCATTCGATGCCGATATCCATCCGATCGCCAACGGCGTCTCGGATCTGCTTGACCGGCTTCAGTCCCTCTTCAATCTCGGCAGTAGTGATGCGCTGGCCGAAGCTGCGCTCGCTGAACTGGTCGAAGGGCCAGATCTTCATCGCGAAGATTTCATCATCAAGCAGGCTCTGCGCCAGGGCGCCGGCGTCTTCGTGCCAGGCGGCGTAATCTTGATAGGCTCCGAAGCCGATGCAGGTGTTGTAAGTAGGAATTTCCGCGCGCGTCTTCCCGCCCAGAAGATGATATAGCGGCGCGCCATAGTGCTTGCCCATGATATCCCAAAGCGCGATCTCGAAAGCGGAGAGGGCGCGCGTCTCGGCCCCGGCGTAACCGTGGTACATGATGTTGTCCATCACGAAGCGCCAGAGCCCCTCGATATCGAGCGGGTCTTGACCCAGGACCAGGGGCGCGATTGTGCCGTGCAGCGCCGCTTTAGCGCCCGGGATCTTGTCCACCGTCTCGCCCAAGCCTATGATGCCGCTGTCGGTATGTACGCGTACCGTCAGCAGGCGCGGATAAGCTTTCCAGTGCAAGCTTTCAATCGCTGTTATTTTCATGACCGGTCTCGCTTCTCAAAGATTTACCGACGAGGACACAGAGTTTAACGAGGGCACAGAGGATTTTCGATGCAATAATTGATGTCGCCTGGCTCAATGATGTGAGATAGACTTTAGGCTATCCGCGCCTGTCATTATAACTGCTCTGATTTTGAATCGAGATCTGATGCGCTCGAAGGTTGTACTATGTCTAGCGATTATCCTCCTGTGTCCGTTGTCATGCCTGTTTACAACGGGGAAAAGTATCTTGCGGAAGCTATTGAGTCCATTCTGGCCCAAACATTTTCTGACTTTGAACTCATCATTGTTGATGACGGGTCTACTGATGGGAGCGGCGAGATAATTCGGTCTTATGAGAAACGAGACAAGCGCATTTGGCTAATCCAGCAGGAAAGCAACTTGGGCGTGTCTGTCGCGCGCAATACCGGAATTGCGGCGGCGGCGGGCGAATACATCGCGTTTACGGATTGCGACGACATCAGCTTGCCGCGACGCTTGGAAAAACAAACGGCTTATCTGAATGCCAATCCAAGAATTGGCGCTGTCGGCGTCGCTGCTCATATTGTCACTGAGGACTTGCAGCCTCTCAGAACATACAACGTGCCTACTAACAGTTCGTTTATCGCTTTTAATCTGGTAAACAGAGGCGCGAATATGATTTTCGCGGCTATGCTGGCGCGCCGAGAATATCTGGAAGCTTCTGGCGGTTATCATTCAGACTTCAAGATCTTGGAGGATAATGAACTGTTTACGCGCATGATATGGAAAACAGGCATTCGATATGCTAATATTCCAGAGATCTTGTATCTTTATCGTCAGCATGGCGCAAGTTTATCCCACGTAGTAAAGGATTCAACGCCGGGAGGAGATGAGAGAGCTAAACGGGAGGCTTTGGAAGTTCTATGGGGGGAAGTGTCGGATCAAACTTTTGAATCGCTGGACTGTTTGCATCCGAGCAGTTATCCAACCTGGGTAAAATTGAGTTGGCGTGAGCGAAGGCGGTCTCGGCGCAATATGTACCGGCTAATTGATTCGATGATCGCGGCGAATTGGGTTGACGTATCTGACAGAACTGCGCTTCGAGAAGAAGTTGACAAGCGTATAGAGAAGACGATGCCGCAGCGCTGGCAGCAATTCTTGCATTGGCGGCGCAAGCGGTTCGGCAGCCCTGACTGAGCAACCGGTAATCATCAGCGATCAGTATGACGGCGCGGCGCTAGTCGCCACACTGGTCGTATTGATTGGGATACCTGGCAGTGATCGGCTTATTCCGGGGAAAAAGGCGGTCCACCGGATGAAAGACGAGACAGCCGCCAAACTCGCTCATGACAAGGCCCGCGAGAAAGCCGAATGGCTACGCGACCATTTTGGCTCGCCTGAAGTTAAATCTCTGATTGACAGGCAGCCCATGTGAGGCGGGCTGCTTCAGACTACCATGACACGGTTTTGCAGTGTCCCGATGCCATCGATGGCGATGCTGACGAGATCGTCCGCTCGCAAGGTGAATTCGGCTGGCGGCACAATGCCGGCGCCGGTCAGCAGGATGACGCCGCCAGGATAAGTATTGCTGCGCCCCAGATAATCGATAAGCTCCGGGATACTGCGCTTGATCTGATCAGTCGCGATTGAGCCGCTGAAGACCTCGGCGCCAGCGCGGCTGATCGACAGGCGAATTGTGGTCTGGAGCCACTCATTCGACGGCGCGAGCAAGATGCCCGGTCCGACCGCGCAGGAGGCGGTGTAGACCTTCGCCTGCGGCAGATAGAGCGGATTCGCCCCTTCGATGTCGCGGCTGCTCATATCGTTGCCGATGGTGAAGCCGAGCATCTCCATGGCCGGATTGACGACCAGCGCCAACTCCGGCTCGGGCACATTCCAATGCGAATCCGCGCGGATGCCGACCGCGTCCAGGTGACCGACAGTGTTTTTGGACGAAGCTTTGAAGAAGATCTCGGGCCGCTCAGCGGTGTAGACGCGGGCATAGACATCACCGCCATCAGCCGCTTCTTCCTGCCGCGCTCGACGGCTGTCCAGATAAGTCACGCCGGCCGCCCAAACCTCCTGCTCATCCACCGGCGGCAGCCAATGCGACGCGTCCGGATCCGGCGACTTATCCAACTCGGCAGCCGGGAAGCGTCGCGTCGAATCCTCCGCCGCGCGCGATACAGCCGCGATGACGCCGTCCACATCGCCGACAGAATCGCGGAAGACATCGACTAGCGCCGGAAAACACTGGCTCACATCATGCACGATCTCGCCGCGCAAAACGCCAATTCGCGCGCCCTCGCCCGGCTGAAAGTATCGTATGAGAATCGGCGCCATAGTCATAATCTCGCTCCAAGGTTATTCCTAGCTAGTTTCGCGGCTGCTCGCCCTTCACGCTAATACCGCCGTCCACCGTGTAATTTGCGCCGGTGACAAAGCTCGCTTCGTCCGATGCCAAAAAGAGGCAGACATTCGCCACCTCCTCAATTCTGCCGACCCGCCCCAGCGGATGCATCGCATCGTATTCGCGCAGCAGCGCTTCCGGGTTGCTTTGCCAAGCCACAAAATCGTGCAGCATTGGCGAATCAATTGTACCCGGAGATACGCTGTTGATGCGGATTCCCCGCGATGCGTAGTCGGTGGACATAGCGCGGGTCAGCGCGATCAATGCGCCTTTCGTCATAGAATAAGCGGCGAGACGCGGCAAACCTATGATACCCGTCACGCTCGCGATGTGGATGATGCTGCCGGCTGCGGCGGCCAACATACCCGGGATGACCGCGCGGCAGACAAGGTAAGTCCCGCGCAGGTTCACCGCCAAGCAGCGTTCGAAGTCTTCCAGCGACGTCTCGTGAATCGCGCCAACAGGCATCACCGCCGCATTATTCACCAGCACAGTCACGGTTCCGAACTCATCGCCCAGCTTCCCAACCGCCGTCTCAACCTGTGCCGGATCGCTGATATCAGCCTCTACTTCCAACGCCGTCCCGCCGGCCGCCGCGATCTCGTCCACAACCCCTTGACAAGCGCCCGCGTCCAAGTCAAGGATGCCCACCCGCGCCCCTTCCGCCGCGAATCGCAACGCGATGCCCTTGCCTATCCCGCGCGCCGAACCAGTGACCAGCGCGACTTTGCCCGCTAAACGCATCTGCTTTGCCTTTTCCCTATCACTCAAAGATTGTCTCCACCTCAACCCGCCTGCCCGTCTCATGACTCCGCAAGGCGGCGCTCACCAAACGCTGCACCCGCGCCCCGTGCTCGAAGTTCGGCGCCAACTCGCTGTCATTCAGGATGCCGTTGATGAAACCGCGGATCATGTGGTCTTCCGAGCGGAACATATCGCGGTAGGTATTATGCACCGTGTCGCGGCGGGCGGCGCCCCAAATGCGATCGGGAATCGACAACTCGCGGGGCAGGCCTTCGCCGACCCGCGCCCCTTTCACTTGCTGCGTCTTGTCCCAATCGGTGTAGCTGTATAAGGTCCCATCCGAGCCATGAAACTCCATGTGATGCGTCTGGCCGAAAGGACTGTCCTCATAGCAGACGGCGGTGCAGTGGATCATACCCAGCGCGCTATTGGCGAATTCCAGCGTCAACATGCAAGAATCATCGCCCAGTTCATAAGTGTTGCCCTGCGGGTCCAGCGGCGGCCGCGGCACAGAAAAACCGAGGCGACAAGTCACCGAACTGATCCCGCCATAGAGCCACTCGGCCAGGTAGAGGAAATGCGTGCCCAGATCGCCCAGAACGCCGCTGCCGGCAATCTTGCGGTCCAGCCGCCAAATATAGTCCCCGGCCCGAGCGTAACCGGTATAGTAACGCATATTCAGGTGGTAGGGCTTGCCCAGGTAACCGCCCTCAATCAACTCCTTGAGGTAGCGCGCCGTGGGCATAAAGCTGTAGGTGAAGGGGACGAGGGTCTTTAAGCCCTTCGCCGCCGCCGTATCCGCCATTTCCCGCGCCTGCCCATACGTCATGGCGATCGGTTTCTCGCAGAGCACATGCAAGCCCCGCTCGAAGGCTTTCATCGTGATCGGATAATGCGAATCGTTGGGCGTCGAAATGACCAGCGCATCCAAATCGGCGTTTTCGATCATCTCAACGTAATCGGTGTAGACCCCCGGGATGCCCCAGGCATCCGCCATTTTCCTCGCGTTTTCGCGGTTGCGGCCGCAGATGGCGACCGTCCGCGCAGCCGGGTGGCTGGCCAGCGCGGGCAAGTGCATGGCATCCGCCCACCAACTTGTGCCGACCACCCCGACCGATACGAACTTGTCTGTCATGCCTCTCTTCCGTAAAATGAGCGCGCGAATAATAGCGCCTATTGTAGATTTTCAGGAACCATTCGGCAACAAACACATCGCGAGCGGAGCTTATGCGCGGACTAATCAACACTGAACTGATCGAGCGATTGCTTTTCACCGCCATAGTCCTGGGCATCTTGCTTGTCGGCTACGGCGCGTTTCGCTACCTGAATCTGTCGAATCAGCTTTCGGGCAACACGGCGGCGCAGATCCACGAGGCTGGCGGCGAAGTCGAGCTACAGAGCAAAGCGCAGGCTCAGGGTCTGATGGCTGCGGATATCGAACGGCGGCGTCTGGTGGCGGATCAGTACAATATGATGATCCTCGGCGGCATCGGGCTGGCGCTGCTGGGCTTTGGCTGGCTGGGCAATGACATTATGCGCGGCCGCCGGCGCAAAATGGAGTCGAGTGCGGAATCAGATTAAGTCGGCTTTATCATTGCAGCAGTTAAAGCGCGATCAAGTCCCGTAAGAAAACCCTGCTCGCATGTCTATTGATATTATTGTCTGGTGACAAGATCAGTTTGTTTAGTACAGAACCTTTGAACTGAGTTACACCTCTTGAATTGCGCCCAGCCCAGTGGCTTAAAACAATTGTTGATTCCAGTAAATCCACTTGAAACATTGACACCAAAACTTGATTGACTATTTTGTTCGGCTCAATACCGATAAAGTAAAACATGAACACCGATTTGTCTTTCGACAAATATTCCAAGGGCTTGTCGATATTGTACGCTTTGGGGTTAGAGTTCAGCACCATAATCTTGGTTTTGACGTCTGTTGCCGTCTCAAATTGATTAAACGCTCGGGTGTAGTCACCAAGGTCATTAGTAGTCCTGAACTTAGGTATTTCTCCCTGCCCCTGAAGTACAGCATCTATTAACTGAGTCCTAATCTCATCGTTTTCGCCTGCAATCATATATTCAATAATCCTGCCACGAACATTAACATTTTCAATAAGGCCGGCCACCAATATCGCGTCTGTCACCCGACTCACGCGTAAATCTAAGTCCGACTTCAAACGATCATATTCTGGTGATTGAACAAATTTAGAAGCTCGCACTGGTGCTTGTAGAATCTTTTCTAATGAGAGGTCCGAAATGGAAAACTTGCTCCCGAACGGGACAATATTATTCGTCGCGTCTACCAAGCGAGGAAGATTTTCGCTAAAGCCAATAGCGGCGTGAATATTGAAAAGAGCTTCAAAGTTTTTTGGTTCATTCGGCAAATCATTAAACCTTCTAGCAATATCAGAACCGTTTATGCTGCCCTTGATGTTGTCAACGCGGAGATCTTGAGAAGAGTGGCTTATCTTTCGTAAAAACGTTGAATTTGCTAGATAGAGAATGTTTCTGACAGGTGTCACTTGGCACACAATGAAAGGCAACTCGTCATATTTCTGCAGAGTAGAAAGCGCTACAACAGTATTCGAAAAACTGTTTGAACGGGTTGAACTAAAGCGAATAGCGAAATGCGACGAATAATATACCGAACGATCTTTTACAAGTTTGAAGTTTTGCTGTACCTGTTTTGACAAAGTTGCTTTGTCTGCTCTTCCGTCATGCACCCTGATGTAGTCAATTAACTCAAACACAGTCCTATTCATAGAAGCTGCCTTCGTTGCGGTTTCTTATGAATATTCTTGCTTGCGCCTGAGTTTAAGTTTCTCTCCCAGAAAACCCCATCGCCATAGCCCTGAATTCGTTTGTCATATTCAGCAATCTCTATCCTTTTCTCAGCCAAACATGCGTAGTACTTATCTATTTCGATACCTACGTAATGTCGCCCCAGTTTCTTCGCCACCACCGAGGTTGTTCCTGATCCCAAAAACGGATCGAGAATGACGTCACCAGGTTTTGAGCTTGCGAGAATTATCCTGGCAACAAGTTTTTCAGGTTTTTGCGTCGGATGCCCGGTGTTTTCGGCCATGGACCAGAAAGGCACAGTCAGGTCGGTCCAGAGATTAGATGGATATGTGAGCCGGAAGTTCCCATTGATCTCTTCCGACCAGTCCTTTGGCTTGCCGTTGTCATGTCGATAGGGAGCGATAACTTTTTTCTTCAGTTTCACTGCCTCCACATTAAAGCAATACTCGTCACTCATTGTCGCAAACCAAATATCTTCAGATGCATTTTTCCAATTCGCTTTTGCGCCGCGCCCTTTTTCCCTTTCCCAAGTGATTCTGTTTCGTACATTGACATAATCGGACAGAACTCTGAACAGAGGCGACGAAGAGCGCCAATCGCCGCAGACATATATTGACGCATTAGGCTTGAGCTTCGAGAGAACCTTACTGAACCACGAGCGAACCCAACTTTCGTAATCACCACTTGCCATTCTCTTGAAAGATGCCTCGCCGAAAACTTTGCTCATGTTGTACGGAGGATCAACAAATAGTATGTCCGCAAAGCATATGGGGAGGTAATCAATGACTTGGAGCGCATCACCCAGGATCGTTTTGTCTATTACATCCGTCTCGTCTAACCAAGAATCTACGGTGAGCAACCTTTGTTCGAGAAGTTGGATCTCAGTTTCGGTGAGGGTGATAGTTTTATTTTTAGGTGATTTTTTTGTCATCAGTTAGGTTCCTTGACTTGACATTATTCTACATGACCTTAATTTCAATTCCGATATTCCTTGCCATACTCCATATCCGGTATCGGGCTGGTCGCGCTCCAGCCGCCATCCACCACAATCGCCTGACCCGTGATCTTCCCCGAAGCTCTCGACGCCAGGAAGAGCGCGGCGTTGGCGATATCCTCAACTTGAATCGCCTGCCCCACCGGCGTTAAGGCGGACCAGGTCGCTTCATAATCCGGGTCGTCATTGAGATTGCGCGGCGTGATGACCGCGCCCGGCGCCACGCAATTGATCGTGATGCCGTGCGGACTGAGCTCCAGCACCAGATTCCGCGCCAGCATCTCCAGCGCCGCCTTGGTCATGCCGTAAGCGCTGAGATAAGGCACGGCTTGATGCCCGGTCACCGACGACATCAGCACGATGCGACCGCCCTCGCCCTGCTCGCGAAATTGCCGCGCCGCCGCCTGCGCCAGAAAATATGTCCCGCGCAGATTGACGCTGACCACCCGCTCGAAATCGGCCGGCTTATAGTTGAAGAAATCACCCCAGGAGGTCAGCCCGGCGTTGCAGACGCAGACATCCAACCGACCGAACTTGTCCACCGCCGCCGTCACCAAGCCGCGCGCCATCTCCACATCGGCGACATCGCCGGGCATCGCGATGCAACGGGCGCCGGTCTCCGCCGTGATGCGCTCGGCCGCAGCATCCGCGCGCTCCGGCAATATGTCATTCAAGAGCGCATCCGCCCCTTCGACGCAAAATTGCCGCGCCACCTCATAACCGATGCCTTCGCCCGCGCCAGTGACGATAACTTTTTGATTTGAAAATCGCATCTGTGTCATAATCCATTCACTCAGAAATGTTCCATGAACCATTTAACCACCGAGTACTCTGAGGAAAAAGAGAGGAAACAGAGGGTAGTAATCAAGACCCGGCTTGGGGAGAGACATGCAAATAGGCCGCTGACTGATGGTTACTTTCACACTTCGTTGGCAATAAATCATATTCTCAGTGTACTCGGTGGTAAAGCAATTAGGAGACGCATTAATGCAAAACGAAATCTACGGCGGCGCCGAACTGCTGCCGACCACGCGCACCCGCGGACAAGGACGCGAAGGCAAGCTGCCCATCGATGAAGACATGCTGCTCAATGAAGCCAGCGGCAACCTCTTCGCCATGACGCAGAACGTCGCCATGGGCTGGCATCCGGAAGAAGTCAACCGCGAGCAATACGTCATCGTCAGCACCAAAGGCGGCTTGCGCGCCGAAGACGGTCGCCCGGTCGCCCTCGGCTACCACACCGGGCATTGGGAGATCAGCCTGCTCGTTCAGGAAGCGGCACAGACCCTGCGCGCCCAGGACGCTATCCCCTTCGCCATCTATTGCTCCGACCCCTGCGATGGCCGCTCCCAAGGCACAACCGCCATGATGGACAGCCTCGCCTACCGCAATGACGCCGCCCTCGTGATGCGCCGCATGATCCGCTCCCTGCCCACCCGCGATGGCGTCATGGGCATCGCCACCTGCGACAAGGGGCTTCCCGCCGCCATGATTGCGCTGGCCGGCTGCGGCGACCTGCCCGGCATCATCGTGCCCGGCGGCGTCACCCTGCCGGCTGAGGGCGCGGAAGACGCCGGGACCGTGCAGACTATCGGCGCGCGCTTCGCTCACGGCTTGATCACGCTTGATTACGCCGCCGAGATGGGCTGCAAGGCTTGCGGCTCCTCTGGCGGAGGCTGCCAATTCCTGGGTACAGCCGCCACCTCGCAAGTGGTCGCCGAGGCTCTCGGCTTGTCCCTCCCCCACTGCGCGCTTGTTCCCTCGGGCGAAGCCATCTGGCTGGATAACGCTCGCCGCTCGGCGCTTGCCTTGCTCAACCTGAAAAAGGCTGGCGCGACCCTGGACGATATCATCACACCGGCCGCGCTGGAAAACGCCATGCTGGTGCATTCCGCTTTCGGTGGCTCCACCAACCTGCTGCTGCATATCCCGGCAATAGCGCACGCCGCTGGCCTCAAGCCGCCATCGGTCGCTGACTGGATCCGCGTCAACCGCAGCACCGCGCGCCTGGTCGACGCTCTGCCCAACGGACCGCGCAACCATCCCACCGTGCAGGTCTACATGGCCGGCGGCGTGCCCGAAGTCATGCTGCATCTGTGCGCCCAAGGCCTGCTGAACACCGAGGTGCGGACCGTCACCGGCGACACGCTTGATACCGTGCTGGACTGGTGGGCTGACAGCGACCGTCGTCGCTTCGCCCGCGAGCGCCTGCGCGATAATGACGGCATTGACCCCGATGATGTCATCATGTCGCCCGAGGGCGCGCGCCGACGCGGCTTGACCAGCACCGTCGTCTTCCCGGTCGGCAATATCGCGCCGGAAGGCTCAGTCATCAAAGCCACCGCCATCGATCCGTCAGTCGTCGGCGCGGACGGCGTCTATCGGCATCGCGGCGCAGCCCGCGTCTTCACCTCGGAGCGAGCGGCCATTCGCGCCCTCAAAGGCTTGGAAGGCGAGAAAATACAGCCGGGCAACGTGCTGGTTCTAACCGGCGTCGGCCCCATGGGCACCGGCATGGAAGAGACCTATCAACTGACCTCGGCTCTTAAGTTCATCCCCTGGGGCAAAGAGGTGCCCATCATCACCGACGCCCGCTTCTCCGGCGTCTCCACCGGCGCTTGCATCGGCCACGTTGGACCCGAGGCGCTGGCCGGCGGTCCCATCGGCAAGATCCGCGATGGCGACCTCATCGAGATAGCCATCAACCGCAACACGCTCAGCGGCTCGGTAGACTTGGTAGGCGCGACCGCTGGTGAACTGACCGCGGACGAAGCGCGTGCCCTGCTCGATTCGCGCCCGCCCCATCCGGACTTGCAGCCCCATCCCGACCTGCCTGCCGATACGCGCCTGTGGGCGGCGCTGCAAGCGGCCAGCGGCGGCGTCTGGGCTGGCAGCGTCTATGATGTGGACAAGATCACCCAAGTGCTGCAAGCGGGTTTGGAAGCAATATCCGAACGGCAAGCGGAAGCATCAAATCCTTGAATGTAGTTCTCAATCCCCAACATAAAGTAGGGAAGACCTATCGGGTCGCTCGAAAACTCAGAATAGGCGAGGAATCGATATGTCCAATCAACTCAACCAAACGAACAAAGAAGCGGTCTGGGACCTGTGGCAGCGGCTCAACCATGCCAGCATCGACCAACTGCCGGACTTGCTCCGCGCTGCCCTCCACGACGATGTCAACTGGAATGTCTCCGCGCCCATCGACCAGATCATCGGCGTCGACGCCGTGATTGCCGATTTCTGGCTGCCGCTGCGCACTGCCTTTCCCGATCTCAAACGCGCGCCCTACGTCTTCATCGGCGGCATCGACGACAGCTCCGATCTCTACGCCACCGTCGGCGAAGAAGAATGGGTCAGCGGCTGCGGTTATATGACTGGCACATTCGTCTCAGATTGGCTGGGCATACCAGCCACCGGCAAGAAGACCAATATCTGGTTCGGCGTCTTTTACGTCATGCGCGAAGGACGGGTCGCCGAGACCTACCTGCAACTGGATATTCTGGCAGTCACCCGACAGGCGGGCTTTCAACTGCTGCCGCCCGCTCCCGGCGCTGAAGGCGGCAAGATCCCGGGACCGTTGGACCAGGACGGCATCCTGCTCACCGAGCAAGATCCGCTTGAATCGCGCAAGAGCTTGCAGTTGGTCGAGGCCATGGGACGAGGCATGCGCCGCTACCAGCGGGCTCGCGATGGCGGAGACCTGCGCTCGATGGAGCAGGCGAAGTATTGGCATCGGGAGATGAAATGGTACGGTCCCAGCGGCATCGGCGCTTGCCACAGCCTCGAGGAATACGAAGACTTTCACCAGCGCCCCTGGCTGGAAGGCTTCGGCGACCGGAACATTAGCCGCGCGGACAGCGGCCGCCGCATGGGAAGAATCGGCGAGGGCAAATATTGCGCCGGCGGCATCTGGGATACAGCCTACTCGCGGCACAACGGCACATACGCCGGCGTCCCCGCCACCGGCAAACTGATGACCCTGCGCGACTTTGACTGGTGGAAACGCGATGGCGAGTTTCTGATCGAGAATTGGGTGCCCATTGATATGATCGACCTCTTCCGTCAGATGGACATCGACTTGATGACGCGGCTCCGCGATCAGATCGAAGCGCGCAAGCGAGGCGTTGGTTGGATGTGGTAATGTGTAGGATACGAAAGCAAAGTCAGAATCGTCTTTGAAGCGCCTTGTATTCGGTTAGATTCCTGTAGCGTACACTGGAGTCAATTGCACGAGCCATGTCATTGGTAAGATAATTTGTCCAATAGTCATCAAACACGTGCTCGCCTTCGGATGCGAAGACACCGTTTCCATTCACTAAATCGTCAATATTCTTTACTGAGCCGATGTTTTTTGTGTTTCCGCTACCGGTCTTATCCGAAGCTAGTCTCCACTTTTCCTGAAGTAGGAAGACAAAATCGTGGGCAACGGATTCAATGCTTTGGAGATCTTTGAGTTCAAAAACACTTCTCTCGTCAATTTGTTCAGAACTTCGAGAATAAATTATGCCCAAGACAAAGTGCTTGGCATAACTTCCGTATGGGTACGTCGAATTCTTCGCAGATTCTCGATCTCGAAAGTATCCAGTAAAGGCTCCCAGGGTAAAGCCATTAGCGCGCCTGCTGCTAGTGCGATAAGTTGACTTTAGGTCAAACGCAATCTTAGTTCCGTTTGGTGTAATAAACGACATGTCAGGATAGTGATTCTGATGCTCGGCGAGACGTAATTGGTAGTCGTTCTGTCTCGCAAACTCTGCAATAAGCGGAAACAGCATTAACTCTATCAGCTTGGAAATGACTTTAGTGTCAGCAGAGATAGTATAAACATTGTGATAGGTATCTATGAATCCTTTGACAACCCAATCACCGATATCATTTGCAAGTGCCGATTTGAATTTCGGCAGATATTCGCGCATCTGATGTTCAAACTCTGCCATCAGCTATTTGCCTATCAACAAGATTTCGTTTGAAGTCTTGTTCTTTGAAAGCGCATACTGATAGTTGCGAAACCTCTCTATCCTGACATCAGACTTGAATCGAGCTAGCAACCTGATCAATTCCGACTCTGATGGGATTCCATCGCTCCTGTAAGATACAACGAGAATGCTGTCAGCATGCCTTTCGAATACCTTCTCAAACGCCCTATAAATCCTATGCTTGTCTATCCAGTCGTTTGGAATTCGGATGAGCCGGCGGTGCTTTGATGTCATGTCGATCATTTCTAACCACTGGTCATAGTTTGCCAGTCCCTCCAGAAAATGATAGAAGTCTCGGAAATCTACAGCGACGCCTTTTCCCGAAATGTACGGCGGGTCAAAATAAACAAGGTCGTAATTGCCGTCAATGTTGTACACGTCTCGATTAGTTGTTCGATTGGTTTTCCCGTTGAAAAATACTGCCTGATTCGCCTCCTCAACAAAGTGTTTGAACCAAGATTCAAATGGTCGATCCCAACTTGCCTTGTTGCCGAAGGAACGTTTTACATTAGCGGTGCGGATATATAAGTTTTTTCGATGAAAGAGATTGTACGGTCTCTTAATGATGCAGGACTGAGCCAGAGCAAAGAAGGCCAGTGACCGTTTGTATTTGTCCCGAATTCGATGAATGTTCGTGATAACCTTGTCGAGCCATTTATTTTCTTCTTCGAGAAAATAAATGTCCGCAAATGTATCGGCGATAAGAGTAGGATATGATGAGTCGTATGTGTCAAGAATCCAATTTACATCGTTTTCGTCTAGCCGCACTTTGGAATTCTCTATGAGAGCTTGACCAATCCAATAATTGAATCTCAGAGAATCATTGTACGTTACTTGCTTGTTCTCTTGTTTAAGACGATATGAAATCGTGCCAGTACCGCCGAAGGCATCGAGACCCGTTTCGAAATCAAGGTTTGAAATTTTGTTCCAGATCCAATTTGTAAGTTTCGCCTTACTTCCCTGATACCTGGTTTTTGGGAACTTGCTCTGAATCTGCGGAAATAGCGAAATCTGGTCAGCCATAGGATAGAACATCCGAGATGTTTGGCAACTATCCAATTATAGCAATAAGGGGGAAAGTTAGCGCAGTGGCATGTAGCATAGATTTGACGCACCGACTCAGTTGACAGCCCGCCATTGGCATATCATACTTCTGCCCAAATGCACTCGAGGAGAACCCAAAAATGCTAAGCGCCGAACAGATCGCTTATTATCACGAGAATGGCTTCTTGACCGTCGAAAACGTACTCAACGCCGCCGAACTGGCAGCGTTGCAGCGCGTCACCGATGAATTCGTCGATCGCTCGCGCGCGGTCGCCGCCAGCGACGACATCTTCGACCTCGAGCCGAATCACAGCGCCGAGCATCCCCGCCTGCGCCGCATCAAGAACCCGATCATACAGCATGAAGTCTACGATCAGACCATGCGGCACGATGGCATCCTGAACATCGTCGAGCAGTTGATCGGACCCGGCGTCCGGCGCAACAACACCAAGCTGAACATGAAAGAACCGGACCATGGTAGCGCGGTCGAGTGGCATCAGGATTGGGCTTTTTATCCCCATACCAACGACGACATTCTCGCCGTCGGCGTCTGCATCGACGACATGACCGAAGAGAACGGCTGCATGCTGATGGCGCCCGGCTCCCACAAAGGCGAGCTGCACAGCCACCACGAAAACGGCGTCTTCGTCGGCGCGGTCAGCGAGCCCGGTTTCCAGCCGCCCCAGGTGGAAAAATGCCTGGTGAAAGCGGGCGGCATCACGATTCATCATGCCCGTACCTTGCACGCCTCGACGCCGAATCACTCGGCGAACCCGCGCCGCCTGCTGCTCTTTGAATATTGCTCGCTCGATTCCTGGCCCCTGCTGGGCGCCAGCTTCGACGACTATTGCGCCACCATCCTTCGCGGCCAGCCAAGCGTGAGACCTCGCGCCGAAGCCGTGCCGGTCATCATCCCTCTGCCCAAGCCGGAAAACGCCGGCTCCATCTTCGAAATTCAAGAATCCCTGAAGCATAAAGAGATGGCGCGGCAATAAGGCGCTCTTATTTCTGACGAGCTGTGAAACAAGCGCCTGCCTGCGATACCCGGGATGCGCAATCTGCCATATTGACGGGGCGGCTGTCTTGCATTAGGATAGGCTGCCCTGAACAGATATTCTATGGAGATTGACGATGTACAAGGTCACCAAGTACCCTCCTGGCACTTTTTCTTGGGCCGATAATACGTCGACCAACGCCGAGGCGGCAAAAGCCTTTTATATGGATCTCTTCGGCTGGGGCGCTCTCGATTTGCCCATTGGCGAAGACATGTTCTATACCATGTTCCAGAATCAGGGCGAACACGCGGCCGGTTTCGCCGCGATGATGCCGGATATGCAAGCGCAAGGAATCCCTTCTCATTGGACGAACTATGTCGCGGTTGACGATGTGGATGCCCTTGTCGAAGTGATTACGGACAACGGCGGGACGATTGTCTTTGGTCCCATGGATATCTTCGATAGCGGGCGTATGCTGCAGTTCATCGACCCCACCGGCGCGCAACTGGGCTTATGGCAGGCGAAGAACCACATCGGCGCGGGCATCGTCAACACCGTCGGCGCCATGTGCTGGAACGAGCTGCTCACCAAAGACGCCGATGCCGCCAAAGCCTTTTACAGCGCGCTGTTCGGCTGGGAATACATCGTTGACGAGAACGGCTACATCATGATCCAGAATCGCGGCCGCAACAACGGCGCTATGATGCAGATGGACGAGAGCTTCGGCGAGATGCCCTCCGTCTGGCAGCCCTACTTCACCGTCGCCGATATCGACGCGTCCATCGCCCAGGCCAGTCAATCCGGCGCGACGATCATCATCCCCAAGACCGAGGCGCCCGGCGCTGGACATTTCGCCTATATGTCCGACCCGGCCGGCGCGCATTTCTACATCATCCAGTTGATCCAGGCCGAGCCCTGGGAAGAATAGACAGCGCCTGCAAAACGACTGTAGGGGCGACCGTCGGGCTGTGTCTACGCGCCCTATCAGGTCGCCCGCGCTGACAGGAGAAGCTTCATGTACACAGTAAGTAAATACCCGCACGGCACATTTAGCTGGGCGGATACCAGCTCGACCAACTCGGCAGCCGCCAAGCAGTTCTATATGGATCTCTTCGGCTGGGGCAATTTCGATATTCCCATCGGCGAAGGCATGACCTACACCATGTTCCAGCACCAAGGCCAAAATGTCGCCGCGCTCAGCGACGCCACGCCGGAGGCGCTCGAGCAGAACATCCCATCGCACTGGTCCTGCTATGTCTCCGTCGATGATGTCGATGCGCTCTTGCCCGTCGTCACGGACAATGGCGGCACGATCATCTTTGGTCCAATGGATGTCTTCGATAGCGGACGCATGGCTTTCTTGATGGACCCGACAGGCGCGGCTCTGGGCTTGTGGCAGGCGCGGAATCACATCGGCGCTGGCATCGTCAACACCGTCGGCGCCATGTGCTGGAACGAGTTGCTCACGCGCGACGCGGCGGCCGCCAAAGCCTTCTACAGCGCCGTGTTGGGCTGGGAGTTCCACGGCGGTGAGCATTACATCCACATCACGAATCGGGGCCGCAACAACGGCGGCATGATCGAGATGGACGAGAACTTCGGCGATACGCCGCCCTGCTGGATGCCCTATTTCAACATAGGCGAAATCAACACGGGCATCGCGCGCGTCAACGAACTGGGCGGACAAGTGCATATGGGACCGAACGATGCGCCGGATACGGGCTATTGGGCGCTGGCGACAGACCCGGCCGGCGCGCATTTTTATATCATGGAACTCTTCAAGGCCGACCCCTGGGAAGAGTAGCCTCAAACCCTTTGGCTCAAATGAAACCGTAGGGGCGACTTTGTAAGTCGCCCGCACTCACAGGAGACACTTCATGTACAAAGTGACGAAGTACCCGCACGGAACCTTTTCCTGGGCCGATAACTCCTCGACCGATCCAGATAAGGCGATAGCCTTCTATATGGACTTGTTCGGCTGGGACAAATACGAGATCCCCATCGACGAAAACAACACCTATACCATGTTCCAGCATCAGGGCGAAAATGCCGCCGCCTTGAGCGGAATGATTCCACCGGGCGTCCCGTCATTTTGGTTCAATTACGTGACGGTGGAGGACGTCGATGCCCTGGCCGATGTCGTCACTGCCAACGGCGGCGCGATCATCATGGGTCCTATGGATGTCTTCGACAGTGGGCGTATGCTGCATATTCAAGATCCGGAGGGCGCTCATCTCGGTTTATGGCAGCCCAAGCAGCACATCGGCGCGGGCATCGTCAACACCGTCGGCGCCATGTGCTGGAACGAGCTACTCACGCGCGACGCTGAAACAGCCAAAGCCTTCTACAGCACCGTGCTGGGTTGGGAGTTCCATGGCGGTGAGCATTATATCCACATCACGAACCGGGGCCGCAGCAACGGCGGCATGATGCAAATGGACGAGAACTTCGGCGAGATGCCAGCTATGTGGATGCCCTATTTCCACGTCGCGGACATCGACGCGGCGATGAAAAGGGTCGAAGAATTGGGCGGCAAGGTGGTCACGCAGAAGATGGAAGCGCCCGACGCCGGCTGGTTCACCGTCATCGAAGACCCGGCCGGCGCCGTTTTCTACATCATGCAACTCGCCAAAGCCGACCTCTGGGAAGAATAGACTGCGCCTGAAAAAAGAAAGCAATGTAGGGGCGGGCTATTAGCTCGCACGTTTCTGCAATTGCAAATGCAACTGCGGACGACCGCTTGGGCGCCCCTGCGGATTTCGATATGATTGGTGCCGGCCTTTGGCAGGTTCATTTAAGAGATACCAGAATGTATATGGCGGTCAGCAAATATCCGCATGGGACCTTCTCCTAGGCGGATAATAGTTCGAGCGATCCGGAAACGGCAAAAACCTTTTATATGGAACTCTTCGGCTGGGGCGAAGAAGAACACCCCATCGGCGAAGGCATGACCTACACCGTGTTTCAGTTTATCCGGATACTTAGTCATCGACTCCCACCTACCTTTCTCTCCTGATTGTATTGGACAAGTTGGCTGTCCACAAAATCGGGGCAAGTTCAGAGTGAGTTCATTAAGAGAGAGGGCGGAAAGACTTTTTAACCACAGAGAAGCAGAGGGCACAGAGATTTTTGCCACCGAGGGCGCCGAGTCATTTTGAGGCGGGAAGAGTTTTTCTGGGGTAAAGAGGGCAAAATGAGAGGCGCAAAGGACACAAAGAAAATGGCGTATTTCGCGCGCAATTCTCGCTGCTCGCGTTTCTCTCGCTGCCCGCAGTGGTTCTCGCTGTCCTCGGCGCTAAAGTTTTGGCGTTTCAACCGAAAAGGATACAATTCCCGCATCCATCCACAGGGGAAAACGGTCCCAAAATGACGCCAGCAAACAAAGTCAGACAACAATTCTTCGCCGAATTCAAGGAAGAGGCCGCTTTCATCGTCCGCGCCCCGGGCCGCGTCAACCTCATCGGCGAGCACACCGATTACAACGATGGCTTCGTCTTCCCAATGGCCATCGACCGCGCGACCTGGATCGCTCTGCGTCCGCGGGACGACAACAAGGTCTTCGCCATCTCCATAGACATGGACGACCGGCGCGACTTCGCCCTCGACGACTTGCGGCGGCCGGCCGAAGTGGACTGGCTCGCTTATCTCACCGGCGTCGCTTGGTCATTGCGGGAGCGCGGCTATGCCCTCCGTGGCTGGGAGGGCGTCGTCAGCGGCGATGTGCCTATCGGCTCCGGTCTGTCTTCATCGGCGGCGCTGGAATTGGCGGCGGCTCGCGCTTTCCAATGCGTCTCCGGTTTCGAGTGGGACGCGGCTGAAATGGCTTTGGCCTGCCAGCGAGCCGAGAATAACTGGCTGGGCGTCAACTGCGGCATCATGGACCAGATGATCTCGGCAGCGGGCATTGAGGATCGGGCGCTGCTGATCGACTGCCGCAGCCTGGAAACGTCCACCGCCCCACTGCCGGCGGGCGCGGCGGTGGTTATCCTCGATACGGGCACGCGGCGCGGCTTGGTGGATTCGGAGTACAACGAGCGGCGGGCGCAGTGCGAGGCGGCGGCGCGGCACTTCGGCATCGCGGCATTGCGTGATATCGACCTCGAGACCTTTGAGCGGCGGGTGCATGAACTGGACCCGCTGATGCGAAAGCGGGCGCGGCATGTCATCAGCGAGAACGAGCGGACGCTGCAGGCGCGGGAGGTTATGGACGCGGGCGATGCGGCGGCCTTGGGCAAACTGATGATCGAGAGTCACATCAGCCTGCGCGATGATTTCGAGGTATCGAGCGCGGCGCTGGATGCCATCGTCGACTGCGCCAATGCCGAGGCCGCTTGTTATGGCGCGCGGATGACGGGCGCAGGTTTCGGCGGCTGTGCGGTGGCGCTGGTGGAAGCGGATGAGGCGGGCGCTTTCAGCGAGCAAGTGGCAGCCAATTATCAAGCGGCGACGGGCAATCAACCGGCGCTCTATGTCAGTAAAGCCAGCCGGGGCGCGGAGACGGTCTTCGCGGCGGGCTAGGGCTAACCCTTAACGGCGCCAGCGGTGAGGCCGGCGACGATGCGATTCTGGAAAGCTAAAACAAGGAGGACGAGGGGAATCGTGACGACCATAGCGGCCGCCATGATTTCGGCGATGGGCTCCTGCTCGGAGAATTCGCCGGAGAACAGCGCGATGGCCACGGGCACGGTCTGCGCCGACGGATTGGTGGCGGTGAAGTTCAGGGCGAAGAGGTATTCGTTCCAGGACTGGACAAAAGCCAGCAAGCCCGTGGTGACGAGGGCGGGCGCGGTCAAGGGCAGCAGGATGAGGCGGAAGGTCTGGAAGGGCGTGCAGCCGTCGACAGTCGCCGCCTGCTCGATTTCGGCGGGCAAACCTTTGAAGAAGCTGGTCAGCACCCAGACGGTGAAGGGCAAGGTGAAGACGGGATAGGTCACGAGCAGGGACAAGCCCGTGCCGAAGAAGCCGAGCTGGCGCACGATGGTGTACAAGCCGGACAGGATGGAGATAGCCGGGAACATGGTCATGGAGAGGACGACGTAGAGCAAGGCGACGCGCCCGCGGAAGCGCAAACGTCCCAGGGCGTAAGCGGCGAAAGAACCGGCGACCAGCGCGAATATCGACGCCGCCGATGAGACCAGCGCCGAATTGCGCAGCGCCAGCAAGAAGGAGCCGCCGCTGAAGACGTATTGGTAATTCTGCAGCGTGGGATTGCGCGGCAGGTAGCTGGCGGTCTGGAACATTTCGTTTTCGGTTTTGAAGGAGGTCACAAAAGCCCAGTAGAAGGGGAAGAGGGCGTATACGGCGACCAGGATCACCAGGGCGTAGAGCAGCGCCTGCTGCAGCTTCCTCCGGAGTTCTTTGGGAGTCATGCCGAAGAGGGTACTGGCTGGTCGAGCGGGCTGGGACATATTAGGACTCCACGTTCAAGAGGCGGACGTAGATGAAGGCGAAAATGGAGATGAAGATGAAGATGATGACGCTGATGGCGGAGGCGTAGCCGTCCTGCTGATTGCTGACCAGGGTCTCGAAGTTGTAGGTGGCCATGGATAGCTGCTGCCGGCCGAAGAGCACGTTGAAGAGGTCGAATACGCGCAGGGCGTCGAGGGTGCGGAAGATGAGGGCGATGGCGATGGCCGGGCGCAGCAGGGGGAGGGTGATGGAGAAGAAGCGGCGGACGGGATTGGCGCCATCGACGGAGGCGGCTTCGTAGAGATCGCTGGGGATGGTCTGCAAGCCGGCGAGCAGGAGCAGCGCCATGAAGGGGGCTGTCTTCCAGACATCGACGATGATGGCGGTGGGGATCTGCAAAGCGGGATCGGAGAGCCAAGCCAGCGGCGCGTCTATGGCGCCCAGGTCGAGCAGGATTTTGTTGAAGATGCCGGCGCTGGTGTCTTTGAGCATGAGTTCCCAGAGGCGGGCGGAGATCACGGTGGGGATAGCCCAGGGCACAAGCATGACCGCGCGCATGGCGCCGCGTCCGCGGAAATTGGAGTTGACGACCAGAGCCATGAACAAGCCGATGAGGAGTTCGCCAGCGACCGAGATGATGGTGAAGATGACGGTTGTGTAGATCGCCTCGATGAAGTCGTCGTCCAGGCCGCTTATGGCCAGCGATTGGTCGCCGAGGCGGATGTTGAAGATGGTGCGGTAGCCTTCGCGCAGGAGTTCGCGGTCGATGGATTCCCAGCGCACCGAGCCGTTGGCGCGGGTATCGCAGGGACCGTCGGTGACGCTCTTGCGGCAGGGCACGGTATCGAGACGGAAGGTGAGGAGGTTGGCGTAATTCTCCAAGCCGACGAATTGGGGCACGGCGCTGCCGGCGAAGCGTTTGTCGGTCAGGCTGCGGATGAAAGTCTGCTCCAGCGGGCGGGCGGCGACCAGGACAAAGATCGTCAGCGTGGGGATGAGCAAGTTCCAAGCCAGGCGCGTTTCTCTGCCCAGCAGGGAATCATCGCCGCTGAAAGCCTGGTCGATATTGTTGTTGAGCCAGTACCAGAGGGCGAAGCCGATGAGCATGACCAGGAGGGCGGGCGCGATTGCTGAAACGAGGGCGGAGAAATCGACGGCTTCTCGATCCATGGCGGCGGTGTTAAGGATATTGAAGATTTCCAGAGCGATGAAGGCGCCGGCGCCGATGCCGAGCCAGAGCAGGGCGATGCGCGCCCAGTACGCCATGCGGATGCCGCCCGCGCGCAAGCGCCAGCCGATGACAACAAAGAACAAGCCCGCCGCGATAATGAGTACGGAAACAATAATGCCGAAGCGTTCGAGATAGACCAGCAGCAAGGAGGGCGTCTGCTCGTCGCTGTCGCCGGGGGACCAGTTGAGGACGTATTGAATAGCCTCATCGTTGGCGACGGCGGCGAAAAAGAAGAGGATGCCAAGCAGGCCGATCAGGATCATGGCGGCGCTGAGCAGCGCGACTGACGGGCTACGTTGCGGCGATTGGGAGGAAGTCTGCATGGCACCAAGTCTTTCGATGGGGGCGACCTGGTAGATCGCCCCTACAAGTCATGGCTCGAAAGGGTTACTGATCCAGCAGGTCAGCCAGATCCAGTTCGAGCAATTCGAGCGCTACCTCAGCATCTTCTTCGCCGGTGAGGATGGAGTGAATGGCGTTGAAGTAGAGGGTAGAGACTGCGTTGTATTTGTCCTTCGAGAAGTTCGAAGGACGGGCGGAAGTGACTTCGGCGAGGTCGGGGCGGATGAAGGGCATGGCTTCAATGATATCCGGATCGTTGTACAATTCGACGGCGCCCGGCGGGTTGGAGGTGAAGACGGCGAAGTCTTTCTGGCTTTCGACGCTGGTCAAGAAGATGGCGAAAGCGGCGGCCGCTTCCGGATTTTCGGAGTACTTGGAGACGCCGATATGCCAGCCGCCGAGGGTGGATGCGCCGCGGCCGGAATCGCCGGCGGGCAGCGCGGCCACGTCAAAGGCGGGGATGTCTTCGCTGGCTTGGCTGCGGGAGTAGGCGTAGGGCCAGTTGCGCATGAAGGCGGCGTTGCCCGAGTGCCAGACGGCGCGGGAATCTTCTTCTTGATAGCCGACGACGCCCGGCGGGCTAATCGTGCCGACCCAGCCGGCGGCTTGCTCGTAGATTTCGACGGCGGCATCGCTGAGGGCGCTGATTGTGCCATCGCTTTGCAGGAAGTTTTCGCCGGTGGCGGAGACATGCCATTCGAGGGCGTCGCAGGTCAAGCCTTCGTAGGCGTTGCCCTGCCAGACGAAGCCCCAGAACTCATCGTTGCCCTTGGCGCGTTCGCCTTCCTGGATGGCGGCAGCCATTTCTTCCAGTTCGTCCCAGGTGGCGGGCGGTCCGTCATAGCCATATTCCGCGACCAGGTCGGTGCGGTAGTAGAGCATGCCGAAGCCGATGCGGAGGGGCAGGGCGACCAGGCGGCCGTCGATGGTATTGTTGTCGATCAGCGCTGGCATCTGGGCGTCGATGTGGGATTGCGGGGCGATGTCGCTCAGGTCGATGAGGTGTTCAGCCAACTGGCCGGGCCAGATGACATCGACGCGGATGACGTCGAGGTCGCTGCTTTCCGCCTCGAAAGCGGTCAAGTAGAAGGCGATGAGGTCGGTGACGTTGGCGGCGCCATCGTTGCGCTCAACCGTGATATTGGGGCAGACCTCGTTAAAGCGGCTGATGATGCGGTCTTCGGCTTCGGGGTAATTGCCGACTGGATCGCCGAAGAATTTGATGGTGACTTCTTCGTCGGTGCCGCAATCAAATTCGTGACCATCGGCCAGCGCCGCGCCCGCCGGGATGGCGAGGGTGAGAACCAGAATGAGAAGCAGGAGTTTACGCATGAGATTGTCCTTTAGAGTAGAGATTGGATACGGAAAAGGGAAAGGTCGTTGGGAAGTATCTTCGATGTGAGCTCCTTGGCTAAGATTTACGGTTTTGGATAGCGGCGCTCGGGCGGAAGAAGTTGCCGGACACGCCGATACAAACATAACATATCGGCGCGGGATATAGCCGCAAGTCGCCATTTTATGTACAAAGTGCCTAAATGCGAACCGGCGCTCGCGACCGCTTGCCGAGCCAGGACTTGGCTCAGGCAAAATGACGACGCCGATCAAAATCAATTCGTGTAGGGGCGACCAATCTGGCCGTCCGCTGTCGCTGCGACTTGTGGTTTCGGGCGACGTAGTATATCGCCCCTACAATTTTCGCCACCCCGGGCGCTGCATTTTGCGGCGATTTCAAAGTATAGTTGAGTTGGATCGGGCAGACGCGGCGGTTGATTGATGAGTTTCCTTCCTCGCCCCAAGCAAGCGGAAGTATTGGCTTATGAGCGCGGCTACATGGGCGTGGCGGCGGTGCCGGGCAGCGGCAAGACGGCGACTTTGTCCTTCCTGGCGGCCAAGCTGCTGGCGGAGAGGGAACTGACGGACGGGCAGGAAATCCTGATTGTCACTTTGGTCAATTCGGCGGCGGCGAACTTCGCGCGGCAGGTCAACGAATATGTCAAGGATGATGGTTTGCTGCCCGGGTATGGCTATCGCGCGCGGACGCTGCACGGCTTGGCGAATGATATCGTGCGGCAGAAGCCGGGCGCGGCCGGTTTGGACGATCAGTTCGTGATCGTGGATGAGCGGGGGAGCAACGAGATCCTGACGGATGCGGTTGAGGCTTGGGCGCGGCGTTATCCGGATGCGCCAGATGATTATCTGGGAGCGGATTATGTTGAGAAGGGGCATTACCGGGGTCAGAAATGGGCGGAGATACTGACCGATACGGCGCGCAATTTCATCCGGCAGGCGAAGGATGATCTGCTCAAGCCGGTTGATGTGCTGCAAAGGCTGGAGCGCGCCCGGGGACAATTGCCGCTGGCGGAGATTTGCGCCGAGATTTATGGAGATTATGACCGGGCGCTGGCTTATCGCGGGGCGGTGGATTTTCAGGATTTGATTTGTCTGGCGCTGCAAGTGCTGCGGGCTGAGCCGGATTATCTGGCGGCGCTGCGGCGGAAGTGGGTGGTGATTTTGGAGGACGAGGCGCAGGACAGTTCGAAACTGCAAGAGGACATCCTGCGTTTGCTGGCCGGCGAGGAGGGCAACTGGGTGCGGGTGGGCGACCCGAATCAGGCGATTTTCGAGACATTCACGACAGCCGACCCCAAGTATCTGCGCGACTTCATCAGCGCGCCGGGCGTGGTCGGGCGGGAGTTGCCCAATTCCGGGCGCAGCGCGCGGAGCATACAGAGGCTGGCGAATCAATTGATCAGGTGGTCCTTAGAGCATCCGCAGGCGGCGATACGGGCGCGGACGCCGCTGACCGCGCCTTATATTCAGCCGACGCCGCCGGGCGATCCGCAGCCGAACCCGCCGGATGACCCGGCAGCGGTGGTTTTGAGCGGCGAGAATTACAGCGCGACCAAAGAGGCGATGCTGGTGACGGAATCGGTCAAGCGCTGGCTGGCGGAGAATCCGGACAAGACGGCGGCGATCCTGGTGGCGCGCAATGGGCGAGGCTCGGAGATTGTCAAGTTCTTGCGGCAGAAGGGCGTGCCCTACGTGGAGAACCTCAACAGCAGCTCGACGACGCGGGCGGTGGTGGGGACGCTGGCGCGGGCGCTGGCTTACCTGGCTGACCCGAAACAGCCGGCGAAACTGGCCGAGGTTTATCGCGTCTGGCGGCGGGATGAGCGGGATGAGGCGGCGGCTGAAATCAAGGTGGTGGCGGATGGATTGAAGCGCATCAGGCAGGTGGAGGATTTGGTGGCGCCGCGCTTGAGCGATTGGCTGGAGGATGAGCTTTCCGCCGACGAGGATCTTGAATTGCGGGGACAACTGGCGGCATTCCGCGAGCTGGTCGGGGCTTGGCTGCGGGCGGCGGAGATGCCGATAGATCAATTGGTCTTGACGATATCGGGCGATCTCTTCCGCGATGTAGGAGATATCGCGACGGCGCATGTGGCGGCGCTGTACCTGGCGCGTTTGGGCGAGGCGCATCCGCTGATGCGTTTGCCGGAGTTCGCGGCCGAGCTTTATGACATCGCCGGCAACCGACGCCGCTTCGCGGGCTTGGGCGATGACGAGGGGCAATTCGACCCGGACGCGCACAAGGGCAAGGTGACGGTGACGACCCTGCACAAGGCGAAGGGCTTGGAATGGGACCGGGTGTATCTGATATCGATTAACAATTACGATTTTCCCTCAGCAGAGCCGAATGACGATTTCATCGGCGAGAAGTGGTTCATCCGCGATGATCTCAACTTGAGCGCGGAGGCGCTGGCGCAATTGGCGGCGCTACGGGACGGGAGCGATTATGGTGAAGGGACTGCCAGCCTGAAGGCGCGAATCGAATACGCGGCCGAGCGCTTGCGGCTGCTCTACGTGGGCATCACGCGGGCGCGGCGGGCGCTGACCATCACCTGGAATACCGGGCGGGGGAATGCTACCGAAGCGACGCCGCTTTTGGCGCTGCGGACTTGGTGGGAAGGCGAACAGGAGAAGGAGACGAGCCATGCTGCTGGACGCTGATTTCGCTTTCACGCAGGGCAGCCTGGGCGATTACGCCGATTGCGCGCGGCGCTTCGAACTGCGCTATATCAAGCGGCTGCGTTATCCGGCGCTGGAAGTGAATCAGTGGCTGGAATATGAAGAGGGGCTGCGGCGGGGCAACCGCTTCCACAAGCTGGCGCAGCATCATTTGTTGGGCGTGCCGGCGGATTTGCTCTCGCGGTCGCTGGCGGATGATGATGATTTGGGGCGCTGGTGGGAGACTTATCTGAGCCATGGCTTGGCGGATCTGCCGCCGGAGCGTCATGCCGAGATCACGTTGCAGACGATGCTGGGCGGTCAGCGTTTGCTGGCGAAGTATGACCTGCTGGCGCTGGAGCCGGGCGGGGCGGCGGTCATCGTGGATTGGAAGACGGGCGAGCGCGTTCCATCGCGGGGGTATTTGCAGGGGCGGATGCAGACGGTGGTCTATCGTTATGTGCTGGCGAAGGCGGGGGCGCATTTGTATGGCGGCGAGACGATCCCGCCGGAGCGGATTCGCATGGATTATGTTTATGTGGCGCAGGGCGGGCAGCGCGTCAGTCTGGAGTATTCGGCGGCGCGGATGGAGGAGGATGAGGCGCGTTTGCTGGAGATGATGGAGGCGATCGGCGAGGCGGAGGCGTTTCCGCTGACGGAGGATGAGCGGCGCTGCCGGTTCTGCACGTATCGCGCGTTCTGCGGCCGCGGCGAGGCGGGGGATTTGAGCGAGTACATGGAGGATGGTGAGGCGGAAGAAGAAGGGAGTATTGAGTTGGATTTTGATCAGATTGCGGAGATTGAGTTTTAAGGAGTGAGACCCATGAAAATCGACCGCGTACGCAGCCTGCATGTCGCCGCCGAGTGGGATTATCAGGAGCCGCTGGGCGAGGCGCATCTTTCGCGCCCGGAGAGTATCTACCCGGAATTGGCGGAGGATCCGCGCTGGCCCCTCGACACATCTAGCGGACCGCCCTACAGCGTCGAGGCGCATTTCTTGCTCATTGACACTGACGACGGCACGACCGGCATCTGCGGACCGGTGGGCGATGAAGACCTGGCTATCATCCGGCGTTATTTCGCGGATTTGCTCATCGGCGAAGACCCACATGCGATTGAGCGCATCTGGGACAAGATGTACCGCCACGCGATTCACGGGCGCAAGGGCACGGGCATGATGGCGCTGAGCAAGGTGGATCTGGCGCTGTGGGATCTCAAGGGCAAGCTGCTGGGCGCGCCGGTTTATCAATTGCTGGGCGGTCCGTCCCGTCCTCGGATTCGGGCTTATGCCTCGATGCTGGGTTATTCGGTCGAGCCGAATAAGGTGATCGAACGGACGCGGCATTTCCTGGCGCAGGGTTTCACCGCTTTCAAGTGGTTTATGCCTTGCGCGCCCAAAGACGGCGAGCCGGGGATTCGCAAGAATCTGGCGGTGATTCGAGCGGCGCGGGAAGCGGCCGGACCGGATGCCGATTTGATGTTTGATGCCTGGAGCAGTTGGAGCGTACCTTATACGCAGCGCATGGTCGAGTTGTCGCGGGAGTATCGGCCCACCTGGTTCGAGGAGCCGGTGCTGGCGGATTTGATCCCGCAATATGCCGAGCTGCGGCGTTCGGTCAGCGGCGTTTTCATCAGCGGGGGCGAGCATGAATATACACGCTGGGGCATCAAGGCGCTGCTGGACGCGGGGGCGGTGGATATATTGCAGGCGGATGTGACCTGGGCGGGCGGCATCAGCGAGATGGCGAAGATCTGCGCGCTAGCCTCGGCTTATGCCATCCCGGTCATCCCGCATCATGGCGGCTGGCCCTCGACGCATCTGATCGCCTCGCAGGCGCTGAGCACCTGCCCGATACAGGAGTGGCTGTTTCAGATTGGCCGCATGACCAATGTCTTCTACAAGCACAAGCTCGCGCCGGTCGATGGGCATATTGAGTTGCCGACGGCGCCGGGCTTGACGATGGACCTGGCGGAGGAGGGTTTGACCGTGCTTGAGGAGCGGGTGTTGGCGGGGTGATAAAGGGGCGGAAGCGGGACTGGGCGGAACCGACGCCGGTTGAGACGCCCGCGGCGCTGCGCGATGCTGTCGGCGGACATGGCTTGGTGGCGGAGCATCTGGCGCGCAAGGGCATCCTGACGGCGGTTGAGGCGCGACGCTTTCTATCCGTCGAGCATTATTCGCCGGCGCCGGCGGATGAACTGCCGGATATGGATCGCGCTGCCGAAAGGCTGCGACGGGCGCTGGGCGACAAAGAGCGGATTTTGATCTGGGGCGACTTCGATGTCGATGGGCAGACGGCGACCGCCTTGCTCTATTCGGCTTTGAAGCGGCGGGGCGGGAATGTCAGCTACCATGTGCCGAATCGCTTCAGCGAGGGGCATGGGATTCATCTCCCGACGCTCAAGAATAAGCTGGCCGGCGGCGTTGACCTGTTGCTGACTTGCGATACCGGCATGAGCGCGCATGAGGCGGTTGATGTCTGCGGCAGCCGGGGCGTCGATGTGATTATCACGGATCATCATGCCCTGCCGGAGCAACTGCCGGCGGCGGTCGCGGTCGTCAATCCACAGCGTCTGCCGGAGGGCCATGCGCTGCGGGAATTGCCGGGCGTGGGCGTGGCTTACAAGCTCATCGAAGCGCTGTATGGCGGGGAGGCGAGCGCTGACCTGCTTGACCTGGTCGCGCTGGGCATCGTGGCCGATGTGATGGCGCAAGTTGATGATACGCGTTATCTCTTGCAGCGGGGCTTGGCGCGATTACGCGAGAATCGGCGATTGGGCATACGGGCGATCCTGGAGCGGGCGGAGATACCGGCGGCTGAGCTCAACGAGGGGCATATCGGCTTCGCCATCGGGCCGCGTTTGAATGCTTTGGGTCGGCTCGAGGATGCCAATCCGGCGGTGGAGCTTTTGACGACGGATGATTGGACCCGGGCGCGCGTCCTGGCGCAGGCTCTGGAAAGCGCCAATGAACGCCGCAAGTATTTATCGAATCAAGTTTATCAGTCCGCCATCGCGCAGATCGAGGCGGAGCCCTGGCTGCTGGATTATGCCGTGCTGGTATTGAGCCACGAAGACTGGCATAGCGGCGTCATCGGCATTGTGGCCAGCCGCCTGGTCGAAGAATTCGAGTTGCCGACGGTGCTGCTCGCCGTGCCGGCTGAGACCGCTCGGGGCTCGGCGCGCTCGGTGGCGGGGGTAGATATCACCGGGGCGCTGGGGCAAGTATCCGGGCTGCTGAAACGTTATGGCGGGCACAGGATGGCAGCGGGGATGAGCTTGCCAGCGGATTCTATATTCGAGTTCCGGCGGGAGCTCTCGCGAGTCATCCGCGCGATGGACGCGCCGCCGACGCCGCCGCTGACGATTGACGGCAGGCTGTCCCTGGGCGAGATATCGCTTGAGTTGACGCGGGACATTGAACGCCTGGCGCCCTTCGGCAATGGCAATCCGCCGCTGACGCTGGTCACGAGCGAGCTCAAGCTGGTCAGCCGGAAGGGTTTGGGAAGACGGGGCGAGCACCTGCAAGTGGAAGTCGAGGACGAGGCGGGCAATCAGCAGCGGGTGATCTGGTGGCGGGGGGCGGGGCAGGATTTGCCGAGGGGGCGCTTCGACCTGGCTTATACCTTGCGGACGAGCGTCTACAAGGGCGAGCGGAAGCCTTTGGTGGAATGGCTGGATTTCCGGCAGCAGGAGGCGGCGCCGGCCAATTTGCGGGCGGATGAAGCGAGTTATGAAGTGGTCGATTATCGGGGGGGCGAGAAGGCGCTGAGCGAGCTGGCGGGAGCGCGGGAATGGCATCCGTCGGCTTTGGTCTGGGCGGAAGCGGATCGCATCGAAGGCGCGGTCAACCGCCTGGGTTTGCGCGCGAGCGAGACGCTGATTGTCTGGTCGGCGCCGCCATCGCCGGAGGTTTGGGCGGCGGCGCTGGCGACAGTGAACCCGGAGCGGCTGATCCTCTTTGGCGCGCGGGGAGAGGCGGAAAGCCTGGCCGGTTTCCTGGAGCGGCTGGCGGGTTTGGTGAAGTACAGCATCAGTCAGCGGGAGGGCGCGGCGGACCTGGCAGCCTTGGCGGCGGCTTGCGGTCAAGGGGAGGGGGCCGCTCGGACCGGATTGCAGTTGCTGCGCGCGCTGGGTAAACTTGATTATCAGGCGTCGGAGAGCGGCCTGGTTCACTTGCAGCCTGCGGATGCCCGGCCCGGGGAGGATTTGGGGCGGCTGCGGAGGCGGCTGGAAATGATTCTGCGGGAGAGCCGGGCGTATCGCAATTATTGGTTGAGTATGGATATGGAAGCGACAACAGGTTAGGGAAATGACATACGAACAATCGGTATCCTGGTGGTGTTACAGCGGGCTTGATATTGAGCCGCTGGAGTTGATTCAGACCTGCAAGGCGATCGGCTACACCGCCTTTGAACTTGTGCCGGTGGAGCGCTTCGGGCTGATACGCGACCAGGGCATGAAGATTGCGGCGCATCAACTGCATGTGCCGCTGGAGCAGGGCATCAGCCATGATAAATACTGGGAGGACATCAAGCGGCAGGCCGAGGCCAGCTTGAAGCTGGCGGTCGATTGGGATATCCCGAACATGATCTGCTTCAGCGGCAATCGCGAAGGCTTGGACGATGCGACTGGGGCGGAGAACGCGATCAAGCATCTGGAGCCGCTGGCGCGCATGGCGGAGTCGGCCGGCGTGATGCTGATCCTGGAATTGCTGAACTCCAAGGTGAATCATCCCGATTATCAGTGCGACCGAACCGCCTGGGGCGTGGAAGTCGTCTCGGCGGTGGATTCGCCCAAGGCGCGGTTGTTATACGATATTTATCACATGCAGGTCATGGAAGGCGATGTCATCCAGACGATCCGCGACAATCATCAGTGGTTCGCGCATTATCATACGGCGGGCGTACCCGGGCGCAACGAGATTGACGAGAGGCAGGAACTTTATTATCCGGCGATCTGTCGCGCCATCGCCGAGACTGGTTTTGCCGGTTATGTCGGGCAGGAGTTTGTGCCTTTGGGGGATTGGAAGGCGGGGCTGCAAGGGGCTTATGAGGCTTGCAAGGCGGGTTAGAGCGGGCTGGTTTAGTATGAGCCGCGATGGGGATAGCGGCGCAGCAAGCCGGCGGGACCGCGGAATTCTTGCACCAGGGCGATGCCGCCGACGATGACGATCATGCCGAGGATCATCGTGCCGGTGATTTCTTCGCCCAGCAGCAGCATGCCGCCGATGCCGGCCACGATGGGGATGAAATAGGTGGTCATGACCGTAGGCGTGGCGCCGAAGCGTTTGATGTTGTAGAAGGAGAGCATGAAGCCGAGGAAGGTGCCGACCACTGCGGCATAGATGAGCCCGGCGATGCCGGCGCCGTCCACGCGGCTGAAATCCACGCCGACCGTCAACAGGGAATAAGGCAGCATCACGATGGCGGTGCTGAAGAGGCGGACGCTGCCGACGTCAAAGGCATCGTAGCCGCGCAGGGTTTTCCGCGCGTATATGATCATGATCGAGCTGGAGATCATGCCGATGATGACCAGCAGATAGCCCCTGGGGTCGGCTTGGGCGACATCGGGCAGGCCGTTTTCGCCGCTGAGGGCGAGCAGGAAAGCGCCGCCCAAAGCCAGCGTCACGCCGATGATCTTGCGCCGGTTGAGCAACTCATCGGGCAGGATGAAATGGGCGATGGCGATGGTGCAGGCCGGTCCGGTGGTGAGCAGCAGCGATGTGATGCCGCTGGACTGGTATTGCAGGGCGGAGACGACGGTGGTCATGGGCAGGGCGGTGCCAAAGATGCCGAGCAATCCAGCCCGTTTCCACAGGACTGGATCGCGCGGGACGCGGCGGCCGGTGGTCAGCGTGTATACCAGCAGGGACATCAGGCTGGCGATAATCATGCGGATGGCGATATAGGTGGCGGGCTCGTATTGTCCAACGCTGAAGCGAGAGACGACCAGCGATGAGCCGAAGAAGAGGGCGAGCACGATGACGTAGGGCAGGGCTTTGATATTCAAATGGGGTTTACCGGTTAGCTGGGCAACGGGCGGCAGTATACACCGCCATGCCGCGGCGCGCTATGCAGAAAATTTTGCAGGGGTGGCGAATGTCGCCGACTTGTCGACTATATTTGATAGAGAAAAACCCTCAGTAAGACCAAGTTAATCATGGGGAAAAAGCGATCTGTAGCGGATTTCACCAGCGAGCGGCTCACAGAGTCGCCCCTACGATAGCCCTTAATAAAGAGGGCGCAAACGGGCTGCCGACTGGGCATGCAACGATCCGCGTCATGTGACGTATTTCGATATATGCCTATTGATGACTGCATAGCTTCGTGAATCAGATGTCTTTCTTCAGTTCCAAACGAGAGCGCCGGCTCTGGCTTGCGCTCCTTATCGTGCTGATAGCGATATACGCCACGCTGGGTCAGACGCCGGCCATCGTGGCGGCATTGGGTCCCGACCTTATCGAAAGCGCGGAAGCCAACCTCGTTTTCGCGCTGCTGATTTTGCTGGTGCTGATCCCGATCTTCTTCGTGGACAAGCGGCTCGCTCGCGTCGAGATCGCGGTCGGCATCGGCATCCTCGCCGTATATCTGCTGGCTTGGCTGCGGCTGGGCTCCTGGGAGGAGCGCACTCACTTATTCGAGTACGCTTTGGTGGCGGCTCTCGTCCACGAAGCGCTGCTGGAACGGCGGGACAATGGTCGTCGCGTCCCCGCGCCGGCCCTCCTCGCGCTTGTCATATCGATATTGCTCGGCTGGCTCGATGAGGGGGTGCAGTCCCTGCTGCCCAACCGAGTCTTTGACCTGGTCGATGTCGCCTTTAATTCGCTGGCCGCGACTATGATCATCGGCGCGAGATGGCTCGTGCGACGGGCGCGGACTTGGGCGGCAGGCCGTTGGCGCAGCGAGTAAGTTGCGCTAGCGGGCAAGTAGACATATCGCATGTCCGTCACAACCATGTAGAATTAGCGAATCACGGGAGTCAATATAACGGGGCATCACATGCGACTTGGACTGAACATCGGCTACTCGGGCGCGCGGATTGAGCTCCCGCTGGACTTGATCCTCGAAGCCGACCGCCTCGGCTATTACGCTGTCTGGACCGCGGAAGCTTACGGCTCGGATTGCATCAGTCCCCTGGCTTGGATCGGCGCCTTGACCAAGAACATCAAGCTCGGCTCGGCCATCATGCAGATGCCGGCGCGCAGCCCGGCCATGACCGCCATGACCGCCATCACGCTCGATCAGCTTTCCGGCGGGCGCTTCCTGCTCGGTCTGGGTTTGTCCGGTCCGCAAGTGGTCGAAGGCTGGCACGGGCGTCCCTACGGCAAACCCCTGGGCAAGACGCGCGAATATGTAAAAATCGTCCGGCAGATCCTGGCGCGGGAAGGGCCGCTCGCGCACGATGGCGAGCATTATCAGATTCCCTATCGCGGTCCCGGAGCGACCGGCTTGGGGCTAGCGCTTAAGAGCATCGTCCACGGCCGCGCCGATATGCCGATTTATCTGGCGGCGATCGGACCGAAGAATGTCGCCCTCAGCGCCGAGATTGCCGATGGCTGGCTGCCGATATTCTTCTCGCCGGCGCATTACGCGGAAGCCTATCAAGCGGCGCTGGAAGCGGGCTTCATGGCGGCGGGGAAGGGCAAAAGCCTCGCCGACTTCGACATCGCGCCTTCGGTCACAGTCATCATCGACGACGATCTGGAGGCGGCGCGCAATCAGATCAAGCCGGCGCTGGCGCTCTACATCGGCGGCATGGGCGCGCGGGGCAAGAACTTCTATTATGACCTGGCTTGCCGCTTCGGCTTCGCGGACGCAGCCGACAAGATTCAAGACCTCTATCTGGCGGGGCGAAAAGGCGAAGCGATGGTGGCTGTGCCCGCTGAACTGGTGGACGCGGTCGCCCTGGTCGGCTCCAAAGCGCGCATCAGCGACCGCCTGGCGCTCTGGCGCGATTGCCCGATTACGACGCTGAATATCACTGCTTTCTCAGTCGATACTATCCGCTTCATGGCTGAGCAACTGCTCTCTTGAAGGTCGCGGCGGCGCGCGCAAATTGACTGCCCCCGGCTCAGTCGCAGTGCGGAATTGGCCCCGGCGAACTGTATCTTATGCTGAATTAGAATCTTTTCCGCTTCAGTTGGTCCAAGCCGGAGTCTGAATGATCGTCTACGATGTACGTAACCTGGCGAAGACCTACCCCGGGGCGACTGAACCCGCGAATAAAGACATCAGCTTCCAGGTCCGCGAGGGCGAGATCTTCGGCATCCTGGGCGATAACGGCGCCGGCAAGACCACCCTGATCAAGCAGATGGTCAACCTCTTGCCCAGCAGCTCCGGCGATATCCTCCTTTATGGCAAGCCCCTCGATCATGAGGCGCTCTACCTGCCCTCGCTGGTCGGCTATATGCCGCAGGAGAGCCACTCCCTTAATCAATTGACAGTGGCGGAAGCGCTCTATTACAGCGCCCATCTGCGGGGCATGAAGCGCAGCGCCGCCCTCGACGAACGCGATTGCCTGCTCAAACTCTGGGACATGGAAAACCTGCGCGACCACACTAGCTCGCGTCTCTCCGGCGGGCAGCGGCGTTTGCTGCGGCTGGCTGTGGCGACTGCCGCGTTGTCAAAGGTATTGGTTCTGGATGAGCCGACGAATGACCTCGATCCGCAGAAACGGCGTCTGGTATGGGAGAATCTGCGCGCGCTTAACCGGGATCGCGGCACAACCATCATCTTCATCACCCATGACGCCGCCGAAGCTGAGAAGATCATCGAGCGGGTGGGTATACTGCACCAGGGCGAACTGATCGTCACGGGCGCGCCCCATGCTTTGAAGCGGAATCTCAAGAATAAACTGCGCCTGGAGATCGCCTTCGAGCCGGGTCAAGCGCCATCTCTGCCGGCTGATCTCGCCCCGCGCCAATTGACGGAGACGCGCTGGCAGATTTATCTCGAGCAGCATCAACTGGGCGCTGTCACAGCCGCTTTGGATATCGACCGCTTGACCGATATGAAGCTGAGCTCGGCCACTTTGGAGGATTTGTACTTTCATTATGTCGACGCGGTCTAGGGCGCAAAACTTCCCGCTGCAACTCATTGACCTGGTGTTGATCGAGTTGAGCAACTGGCGCTGGAGCTGGCGCTCGATCCTGGTGGTGGGGGCCTGCGTCCCGCTTTTTGGCATGATCGGCTTGTCGATTTACGCTCGCGATCTCGGTCCCGATGCCCTGCATATCATTTTCAGCGGCAGCCTGGTGATGTCCATGATGCTCGGCAATCTCGGCAACATTCAGTCCCATGTGGTGTTCATGCGCTTTCAAGGCACACTCGAGTATTTTGCCACCTTGCCCGTCCACAAACATACGCTGATGCTGGCTATCATCATCGCCTTTTTCCTGCTCTCCCTGCCGGCTCTGCTCACCCTGCTCGTCGTCGGCTCGGCTCTTTTGCGGATTTCCCTCGCGCCGCATCCGCTGCTGTTGCTGGTCATGCCGCTTTGCGTCCTGCCGATGTCCGCTATCGGCGCCCTCATCGGCGTCAGCGTGGGCAGCTCCCAGCAAGGCGGCTCGCTGAGCGTCTTGACCGCTTTTCTCTTCGGCGGCTTGGGTCCCGTCTTGTTCCCGGCCGAGCGCCTGCCGGAGGTCTTGCGACTGATCGGACTCATCAATCCGGCGGCGCGGGCGGCTTCAGCGCTGCGTCAAACCTTGATCGGTCCGCTGGATCAGCAGATCGCGCTGGATTTAGCCATCCTTTTCGGTTTTACTCTCTGTGTCTTCTATGTGGTCGGGAAAAAGCTGGATTGGCGCGCCAGCCATTCGCTGCGATGACCGGCTGCCGCGTCGGTAGATTGGGCAAATCAAAGGGGGAATCATGACTTATCTCATCACCGGCGGGGCCGGCTTCATTGGCAGTCACCTCGCCGCCGAACTGCTCGCCCACGGCCAACGCGTCGTCGCCATCGACAACTTCAACGACTATTACGACCCCGCCATCAAGCGTCATAACGCCGCGCGACTGAGCGAATATGACAACTGCGTCATGGTCGAAGGCGATATCCGCGATGCCGAACTGATTAAGCGCCTCTTCGCCGAGCACGGCGTCGCCCGCGTGGCGCACCTGGCGGCGATGCCCGGCGTCCGCGCCAGCGTCAATCAGCCCGGCTTATACCTCGATGTCAACTTGACCGGCACGCTGAACCTGCTCGAAGCGGCAAAGAGCGCCGGCATCGAACAATACGTACTCGCCTCGACCTCCTCCGTCTACGGCGAGACGAAGACCCTGCCCTTCGTCGAGACCGATACCGCCGATCGTCCGCTCGCCGCTTATCCCGCCAGCAAACGCGCCGCCGAAATGCTCGCCCACAGCTACCACAATCTCGCCGGCATGAACGTGACCTGCCTGCGCTTCTTCAACGTCTACGGTCCCGCGGGCCGCCCGGACATGATGCCCTGGCGCTTGATGGAAGCGACCCAGACCGGCGCGCAAATCAAGCTCTTCAACGGCGGCGACATCCACCGCGACTGGACTTACATTGACGATACCGTCGCCGGCGTCCTGGCCGCGCTGGATAAGCCGCTGGGTTACGAGATCATCAACCTCGGCTGTGGCGCGCCCATCTCGCTGACAGACTTCGTCGAACTTATCGAAGAGTATTCCGGCAAGCGCCTCAACACCGTCTCCGCGCCGACGCCCTTGAGCGACCCGCCGATTACCTACTGCGACAATAGCAAGGCGCGCGACCTGCTCGGCTTCGCGCCGGCGGTCGATATCCGAGCGGGTTTGCGCCGCGCCTGGGAGTGGTACGCGGCTTATCGAGGATTGTAGGCTGGATGCCCCTCGCCAAGCCATGAGATACAATAAAGATGTCAGAAAAACTTGCCCTGTGCCGAGGGGACTATTGGAATGTCTGTGGAAGCAATCAACACCTTAGAGGATTTGCGCCGGCAACGAGACACGATCTTGGCGCTCGCGGAACAGTATCGCGCTCGTCAGATAAGCGTATTTGGCTCAATAGCGCGCGGCGAATTGCAGGACGAAAGCGACATTGATTTTCTTGTTGACTTTGAACCGGATTACAAGCTGCGCGACCATATTCGGCTTACGCAGGCTTTGCGAAGCTTGCTCGGGCGGCCTGTCGAAGTGGTTGATCGCCGTTCATTGCGCGAGGAATTGCGCGCTTACGTATTGCGAGACGCGCAAGACTTGTGATGAGAGATCAGCGCATACTGTGCTCGGACATACTTGACCGCATCGGACGTATCGAAAGATACACGGCGCTCGGTCGCGATGTGTTCCTATCATCTGAATTGCGTCAGGACGGCGTGATACGTAGCTTTGAAGTCATCGGGGAAGTTGTCAAGCGATTCGATCCAGACTTAATCGCTCAATATCCGCAGGTACCCTGGAGCGACTTTGCCGGATTCCGCGACATTTTGATTCACCAATATCATCGAATCCGGCTCGATCTAGTATGGGACTTCTCGCAAGAGGATCTGCCATTACTCAAGTCAGCAGTCGAAGCCATTTTAAGTACTCTGACATCCGAAAGCAGTTAATTCTCTTGTTTTCACACAAATACGCTTAATACAGCGCGGGCCGCTCCATGCCGACCACCCGTTCCGGCAGACCCGTCTCCGTCGAGCGTATGCAGACCTCCGCTGCTGCTAGCGACATATAGCCATCCCAAGCCGATGGACCGGTCGGTTCGCCGCTGCGCACGCTGTCAATCCAGATCTGCGCCTCATCAATATAAGCTTGGGCGAAGCGCTGGGGCCAATTCGGCGTCACCGCTTGCGCGATGGTCGAGCCTTGCCGCAAGATCGGGCTGCTATGACTGACCGACTCCGCTGTGCCGGTCTCGCCGATGACCTCCACCATCACCTCGTAGCCGTAGCCTGAGTCGCCGCTCCATTCCAGCGCGCCGATCGCCCCGCTGCCGAAGCGCAGTTGGAGGACAGCGAAACAGGCGCTCCTCGGTTGATCCGCCAGCGCCGGCACCCACTGCGCGTAAACCTGCTCGATTTCCGCCGCCATCAGCCAGCGCGCCGAGTGAATGTCGTGGATGAGTGAATTGACGATGGCGGTCTCAATGGTCTTTACTCCGCTGAAGGGATTGAAGTGCCGGCCGCGGAAGCTGAGCGCCTTGCCGATTGCGCCCGCGCGCAGCAGGTCATGCACGTCGCGATGCGTCTGGTCATAGACGCGCATGAAGCCGACCTGCGTCAGCCGGCGCCCGGCCGCCAGCTCAGCCCGCAGGACCCGCTCCGCGTCCGCCACGGTGGCGGCCAGCGGCTTTTCGCAGAGGACCGGCTTGCCCGCTTCAATGCAGGCGATAGTCAACTCCGCATGGCTGGTATCGGGGCTGGCGATGAGCACGGCGTCCACCGCCGGGTCGGCGATCAGCGTCTCGGCATCCGTGGCGGCTTTTGCGCCGCAGCGGGCCGCGACCGTTTCAGCCCGCCCACGGTCAATATCCATCACCGCGGCGACTCGAGCGCCGATCACGCGCCGCGCCAGGTTCTCCGCGTGCAGGCTGCCGATCATGCCCGTGCCAATGACGCCAACACCGACGACATTATCCTTCATCACTCTAAACCTCCAAGCTGAATCGCGCGCAATCCGTGAGTTGAGTGTAACCCTTTCGCTCGCTTGCCGGCTCCTGTCGGGCAGTTAGGCGGCTCTTCGACTTCGTCAATAATGGCGGAAACAGCCCGCAGTCATCTACACCTAAAGCGCCGCTAAAATCCCTGAAAACGCCGGAAAATTCGCTGCTGTATAGATACAGTATGTATATAGCATCGGGGGGGGGTAGCGAACATGTTTTCAATCCCATCCCCCGGCCCCTCTCCCGCCATCTCTAGTGGCGCGTAGACACAGCCACTTCTGGCGGGCATTCAGCAAGCCAGGGAAGGGGAGCGCTCCTAGAGGAGTTGTTTTTCTCACGGCTAACCTGGAACTACTGAGTTTTATATTTGCCAGCGAAGTTAGCGGGCAGTCAGCATTGAGCCGCCCCCAGAGAATATTTGTTTTCGGTATGTTTATTGCCCGAAACGGACAAAGTCGGACACGGGAAAATGCTTTTCGGACAGAAGACGCGGTTTTCCAGGCGAAACGGACAAAAGGCGGGCGGCTGCCGGTATGATTTTGGTATGCTGGCGCAGGGACGGAAATGCCTGTATCGCGGGAGTCTAGCGACAGGGCCGGGATAGAGAGCGAGTTTACAGCGGAGGGCGTCGGTTGGACGCCGCGATTGAGAGCCTGCGATGATTGATCCATAGGGGGAGTGTATCATGATTTCGAGTCGAAGGAAAGAACAAATGTGCGGGATTTTCTACGGGTGTTGGGTTGGGCGGGGTTGGATGTTGGAGGCGGGCGACCCGGTGGCTCGCCCCTACGGATGTATTTTGGCGGGACCCTACGGGTTTCGGTGTGATTGGCGCATCCAGGACTTTCACCCCTCCGGCAAAGCTCGCGGTTTGGTTTTCCCCTTGCCCTGCACTATAGTCTCCAGCAGGCGCCGGCCGGTCTTATATCTGCCGCGCTCCATTTGAACGATCAATTCCTAAGAGGAGAAACTCCATGAAACGCCTAGTTTTTCTATTTGCTCTGCTGCGCTGGTCATGCCGGTCGCAGCCCAAGATATGGGCGGCTGTATGATTGAAGCGCCGGAATCAGCCGCGACCATCAACATGATCGGCTGGACCTATCCCATCATCGACTTCTACGCTGACGAGCTCGAAGCTTGCAACAGCGTTGACAACATCGATGTGAACACGCAACTGCTCGATTCCGGCTCGGCGCATGACCAACTGCGCCTGGCATTGGGCGCTGGCGGGACTTCTCCCTACGACATCATCATGGTGACGCAAGGCGATATCGAGTCTTATGTGGCTGAAGGCTGGATGATGCCGCTCAATGACTTGATCGAGAAGTACGAAGACGAATACCAGATCTCCGATATCCTGGGTCTGGACGACATGGCGGTCGATGGCAATATCTACGGCCTGCCGATGGAGCAGAATACCCGTCACATGTTCTACCGGCCTGATCTTTTGGAGAAGCACGGCATTGACGTTCCGGAAACCTGGGACGATGTCATCGCCGCTTGCGAAGTGCTGCAAGCCGAAGACAGCATTGTCATCCCCTTCACCACGCAGCTCCATGCCGGCTGGGCTTGGCGCATTGAATACGGGGATATGCTGCTCGCTTTCGGCGGCAAACCGCTCAACGACGATATGACCCCCGCTTTCAACAGCGAAGAAGGCGTGATGGCGTTGGAGAAATTGGTCGAGATCGCTGATGCCTGCATGGGCGAAGAAGGTTTGACCTACAGCATCGACGACAGCCAAATTGGCATAGCCACCGGCGAACTGGCGATGGCTTTCACCTGGGCCAGCCGCGCCGCCGCCATGGACGATCCGGATTTCTCCGATTTCGTCGGCGGCATCGAATTCGCGCCGGCGCCCCGCGCGACCGCAGACGGGCTTTATGGCGCCACCGGCGGTACTGGCGCTGGTCTTGGCATCCCGGCCAACATTGATGATGATCCCGAGCTTGTATTCCAAGTCATCCTGGAAGCGATGGACGAAGAAACGATGCTGCGCGGCTCCAACTACGGCGTGATCACGCGCCAGGCGGTGGCCGCGAAAGCTGACGCGCGCTATCTGCCGGCTGTCTTCGCCACCATCGCCGGCGGCGTCGAAGGGACACCGGTCCCCGCCATCGGCGCTGTCTTGAATCCGGTCTGGGATCAGTGGCTGCCGCAGATCGTGCTCGGCGAGATGTCCGCCGCTGAATTGCTGGACGCGGCCGCCGAAGCTTACACCACCGAAGCCACCGCCCAGGGTTTCATCGAAGGCTAGTCTTTGCCGCAGTTGGACGGGTTTGGGCGATCCACTCGATCGCCCCTATCGCGCCCAGATGAATTTGTAGGGGTCAGCCCATTGGCTGACCCTTGATGTAGGGGCGAGTTAAAGTCTGAACGGACAGCTACAAGATCATGAGTACGCTGATTCCAGCCAACTCACTCGACCTCGGCGAGCCCATCGGCAGAATCGTCGAGGTCGAGGGGCGCGCCGTGCATATCGTCGAGACGGGCGCGGGGGAGCCAACCGTCTGGCTGGAAAACGGCTGGCTGGGCTTGACCCTCGGCTGGCAGCCCTTTCAGCAGATGCTGGCGGCGCATACCCGAGTCTGCGCCTACGACCGGGCTGGCGTCGCCTGGAGCGACCCGAGCGACAGCGACCGCAGCGCTCAGAACGAAGCCGATGAATTCGCCGCCTTGCTTGATGCCCTGGGCGAAACCGATCCAGTCATCATACTGGCTTGGTCGGGCGGCGGACCGGTGGCGCAAATCTTCGCCGCTGACCATCCCGAACGCGTCGCCGGGCTTATCCTGATGGACGGCATCCCGCCCGGTTACGACCTCTGGGCGACCCAAGCTTACCCGAATCTTTATCCCCGCGAGCGCTTTGAGCGGATGGAGCAGGTGCGTCGCTTCGCCGAAAAGGCGGGCGCAAAGACGCTGACGCAGGCCGACATAGCCGATTGGATCGCGCCTGAAATACTGGAGCGATTCGGCGGGCGCTATGTGAAACTGCTGCTGAATAATCCCAATTACTGGTGGACCTACTATTGGCAGAATCAATACCTCATCGCCAGCGACGCGCAGGCGCGATCCAAAGGTTTATTGGCTGATCTGCCCTTGACGGTCATAGTCGCGACGCAAGACTGGCGGGGCGATGACCCCTATACGCAGAGCCTCGGGCAGATGTGGCGCGCCCTGCAATATCCGCAAGCGCGGCTGTCCACGCGCGGCAAAGTTCTGCCCGTCGCCGCTGGTCATGCCGTCTTCCGCGAGCAGCCTGATGCCGTCATCGCTGCCGCGCTCGATATGATCGCGATGATAGATTCTACAACTCCTGAACGCGGGGCGCTTGTCGGCGCGAATATATAGGGAGATTGCTTATGAAGAGACAGACTTTTATCTTCTTTGTCGGTCCCAGCGTCTTGATCATGCTGGCCTTGATGACGGTCCCGCTGCTGGCCTCAATCGTGCTCGGCTTGCATTACATCACCTTCCGCAACCTCGATGAGCCGCTGTGGATCGGCTTGCAGAATTACCAGGAAGTCCTCGCCGATCCCGAATTTTGGGATTCGCTGGAATTCACGATCATCTTCATCGCTATCACGGTGCCGCTGCGGATCGCGCTCGGCTTGCTCTTCGCCCTGCTGCTCGACCAAATCGCGCGCTTCCGCGGCGTCTTCATCGCGGCCGCCCTGGTGCCTTTCGTGATGACGCCGGTGGTCGGCACGCTGATCTTCCGCGATATGTTTGACCGCGGCGGACCCTACTGGTACTGGATGCAGCAAATCTTCGATTACCGCCTCTTCATGAGCAGCACGACCGTGCCCCTGCTGATCATCTTCCACAATATCTGGACGGCTACGCCCTTCGCCATGATTGTGCTCTTCGCCGGTTTGCAGACCCTGCCGCAAGAATCGCTGGAAGCGGCGCGCGTCGACGGGGCTTCCTGGTTCCGCCAGCTCTGGCATGTCGCCATCCCGCATCTGCGTTCGCTTTTCATCTTCATCGCCTTGATCTCCATCATGGACTCCTACCGCGTCTTTGACAGCGTCTTCGTGCTCACGCAGCAGAACCCGATTTACGACGCGGAGACGATCATGTACTACAACTTCCAGGTCGCCATGAGTTTCGGCCGCCTCGGCAAAGCCAACGCCATGAGCGTGCTCACGGTCATCGGCATCTTCGTCGTGCTCATCCCCTTCCTCGTCATGACCTATCGCGAGCAGACGGAGGAAAGCTAATGACCAGGACCAATAATCCAATCGCTCGTTTCCTGATCTACATCGCGCTGGCGCTCTTCACGGTCTACAACGTGCTGCCTTTCTGCTGGACGATTCTGAATTCGCTCAAGCTGCCCAAGGACGCGAACGCCCGCAGGCCTCGCTTCATCTTCAGCCCAACCGGCGACAACTACGCCGACCTTTGGCTGAATATGTCGCCGGAGGAATTCGCGCCCTATGGCTTGCTGCTCCTGCTCATCATCTTCGCGCTGATCGTCATCGGCTTATCCGCCAACCGCATCCCGGCGCCCAACTCGCTGATCTACATCGGCCTCATCGGCGCCGGCGTGCTCGTCGCTCTGAGCTTGCCCCGCGTCGTCAACACAGCTGAGTTCTACGACTACCTCATCAACAGCGTCATCGTCACGATCGGCACGCTGGCTATCTCGCTGAGCATTGGGGCGCTGGCGGGTTACGGCCTGGCTCGTTATCGCCATGTCGTCTCCGTCTATATTCTGGTGATCGCCCTGGCTTTTCGCTCGCTTCCCAGCCTGGCGCTCGTCCTGCCCTTTTATTATCTGGGGCAGCTTTCCGGTTTGTACGACACGCATATTCTGCTGATTCTCTGCCTGGTGGCGACCAATCAGCCCTTCACCATCTGGATGCTGCGCAGCTTCTTCATGGAGATCCCGCGGGAAATCGAAGAAGCCGCCATGATTGACGGGGCGGGGCGGCTGCGCTCCTTCATTTCGGTGATCGTGCCCATCATGTGGCCCGGCATCATCACCACCGGCTTGTTCACGCTGCTGCTGGCTTATAACGATTTCCTGCTGGCGCGCATATTGACCCAGATCAACTGGACGTTGCCGGTCGGCATCGCGCAGTGGACCGGCGGCGAAGATCCGGGTCACGTCACGCTGGCGGCGGCGGCGTCCGTCTCGACCACCTTGCCCATCCTCTTCGTGATTATCTTCTTCCAGAAGTACCTGATCCGCGGCTTGGCCTCCGGCGCTGTGAAGGGTTAGGTTTGCGCTTTCGACATTTGCAGAGGCGGCATACTATAGTCACTCCTACATACTTTGGGCTAAATGAGAAGCATCTTGATTCGCCTGACACATGAAAGGAAGGGTTATCACCTTGAACATCATCTGCGTCGTTACTGATACGCTTAGAGCCGACTACTTGCCGACATACGGCAACCAGCAGGTCATCGCGCCCAATCTTACGCAATTCGCGGGGGAGGCTGTCGTCTTTGAGGACTGTCACGCCGCCTCCTTCCCGACTGTCCCCACCCGCGCCGATATTGCCACCGGGCGCAATACCTTCACCTACCTGACCTGGGGACCCTTGCCGCAAGACGAAATCACCTTGGCCGGGCTGATGACCAAAGCCGGCTATACCACCATGGGCGTCGCCGATACGCCCTTCCTCATGCGCAACGGCTACGGCTATGACCGCGGCTTTGATGATTTCATCTGGATCCGCGGGCAGCGCGAAGCCTCGGGTCGTCCGGATGTGACCAGCTTGTGGAAGGAAGAAGACGACCGCTTCGCCCCGCAAACTTTCAAGACGGCGATGGACTGGGTTGAGCGCCACTACGACGAGCGCTTCTTCCTCTATATTGATGCTTGGGACCCGCACGAACCCTGGGATCCGCCGGCGCATTACGTCAAACCTTACCTGCCCGACTACCAGGGCGAGCAGGTTTATCCTGCCTATTGGGATTGGGAAGATGCCGGTTATACGGCGCGGGACCTCGAAATCGCCAAAGCAACTTACATGGGCGAGATCACCATGGTTGATCGCTGGTTCGGCTTATTGCTCGACCGGCTGAAGACGCTCGGCATCTATGATGATACCGCCATCCTTTTCGTCTCCGATCACGGCTTCTATTTCGGCGAGTTCGGCATCTTCGGCAAAGGACGCTTCCGCTGGCCCGATAATACGATCCCGGTGATGGAAGCGATGGCGCGCTTCAAGCAGGGCGCTATCTCTTACGCCTGCCCCAAGCACAATGAGATTTCCCATGTGCCGCTGTTTATACGGATCCCCGGCTATGACCACCAGCGCGTCCGGGGCCTGGTCAGCATTCCGGATATGATGCCGACCATACTTGAATTGGCGGGCATAGAAGCGCCGGCTCGCGTTCAGGCGAAGTCGCTGCTGCCGCTCGTCCGCGGCGACGTCGACCAGTTGCATGACATCGTCGTCACCTCGCAATCGCTCATCGACACCGCCGGCAACACCACCCTCATCGTCGACGACAGCGAACGCGTGGTTGTGGAAGTCTCGCCCAGCACGATTCGCGATGGTGAGTGGGATTTCCTTTACAGCCTGGAAGGCGAGCCGATAGAACTCTACGACGCGGTGAATGATCCCGGGCACCAGCGCAACCTGGCGGCGGAACAGCCCGATGTCTGCGCCATGATGCAGGCCAAGTTCGCCCGCTGGATGGAGGCGATGGATACGCCGGAGGAATACGCCGCGCCGCGCCAGCGTTTGTAGCGGCTTTACAATGGCGCTTGTGTTGCGGGCGTTGACGAAAAGCAGAAATTCAATCCCGGTCGGGTATACTAATGGCTGAGGAAAGGCGGAAGGCAAAGTGAATATGATCGTCCGAGACCGGGTCTACACCATTGATGATGTCTGGCGGCTATCACAGCAGCCGGAGAACGAGCACAAGTTCATTTATCTCATTGACGGGGAGCTCTTTTTCATGCCGAGACCGGGTGGACTGCATGGCCTCATTGCCTCATTGATTGCGCATTTTCTTTGGTCTTATGTCTTGGAGCGCGATTTGGGTCAGGTCACGACGGAGACCGGCTACCACCCGCCGGGCGACCGGACGACGCTGCTCGGACCGGATGTTGGTTTCGTCCATCGCGAAAGGGCGCCAGAGCCTTTCCCCTTACGCTTTGTACCTGTCATGCCAGACCTGGCTGTGGAAGTCTTCTCCCCGTCCAATACTATGCCCGAACTGCGGCGTAAAACCGAAGTCTACCTGCGGCAGGGCGTGGCGCTGGTTTGGCTGGTGAACCCGGAAGAGAAGACAGTCGAAGTCTGGCGCAAGACTGCTGCTGATGAATTGACGAGCGAGGCGGTCGGAGCGGACGGCGTCTTGAGCGGAGAGCCGGTCCTGCCCGGCTTCACCCTGGCGCTTGACAGCTTGTTCTCGCGAGTTTAGATGCAAAAGGCATTTCCGACCATAAGCTGAAGCGAACAAAGGCGGAAGGCAAAGCGCATGATCGTCCGAGACCGGGTCTACACCATCGATGATGTCTGGCGGCTATCACAGCAGCCCGAACACGAAGCCGATCGCCACTATCTCATAGACGGAGAGCTGTTTGTCACCATGTCACCGGGAGAATTGCACGGGACCTTGGCGAGCGAAATTGCCCGTCTAATGGGTAACTTCGTGGTCGAACATAATCTGGGACGGGTCACTGTCGAGACAGGTTATCATCCGGCAGACAGTAGAGAAACTTTGTTGCTGCCTGATGTGGCTTTCCGCGGCAAGACGCGCGCGCCGGGACCCGCCCGAGTTGGCTTCGTGCCCGCAATGCCGGACCTGGCTGTGGAAGTCCTCTCCCCGTCCAATACTATGCCCGAGCTGCGGCGCAAGGTCCGAGTTTACCTGCGGCACGGGGCGGCGCTGGTTTGGCTGGTGAACCCGGAAGAGAAGACGGTCGAAGTCTGGCGCAAGATCACAGACGATGAATTGACGAGCGAGACGGTCGGAGCGGACGGCGTCTTGAACGGAGAGCCGGTCCTGCCCGGCTTCACCCTGGCGCTTGACAGCTTGTTCTCGCGCGCCTAAGTAGCTGTCAGCCTTTGATAGCGCCGACGGTCAGCCCCTTGATGATGTGCCGCTGCGCTAGCAGCACGAGGATCAGCGCCGGTATCATGGCGACGAAGGAGCCAGCCGCCATCTCGCCGTAGCGGATATTGAACTCCTGCACAAAATTGGCGATGCCCACCGGTATCGTGCGTCCGGCGCTTGTGGTCGTCAAAGACAGCGCGAAGAGAAATTCTTTCCAACTGAAGACGAAGACCAGCACCGCCATCGCCGCCAGACCGGGCCGCACGATCGGCACGATCACCCGGCTGAAAGCCTGCCATTGGGTGCAGCCGTCAATGACCGCCGCTTCTTCCAGTTCCTTCGGCACCTCGGCGAAGAAGTTCATCATCATGATCACTGCCAACGGCATGTTGAGCACCACATGCGCCATGACGACGGCGGCCGGCGTGTCATAGATGCCCGCCGCGCGGGCCCAAAGATAATAAGGCGTGACGAATACAATTGGCGGCATCATGTTGATGAAGAGCAGCCAGACCAGAATGCCGCCAGTCGCCCAGCGGGGCCAGTTCAAGCGCGAGACGGAATAAGCCGCCAGCGAGCCAATGACGCCGCAGATGACTGCCACGCTGGACGACACGACCAGACTGTTGCGCGTCAGTTCGGCGAAGTTGCTGCGGCTGCCGGTGAATATCTCTTCGTAATTCCTCGTCCGCGCGGTGAAGAAGAAAGTGCCGCTGTAAATATCGGCAGTGCTTTTCAGCGATGTCTGCACGATGTAGAAGACGGGAAACAAAATAATGAATACCACGACCAGCAAGGCGAGATTCAAGATGATTTTGTGCAGGGTCTTCTGTCTCATCCCAGGCGCCTCCGCACAACCCGGCTGGCCCAGAAATAAAAGGCGACGAAGATGGTCATGAACCCGGCTACCAGCAGCGAAAGAAAGGCGGCGTAACCCAGGCGGAATTGCTCGCTGAAGACTTTGTAAATGTGCATGCTGATGACCTGCGTCGCCGTGCCCGGTCCGCCGGAGGTAAGCACGAAGATTTGATCGAAGACCTTGAAGGCGAGGATGGTGCGCAGGAGCATCGCCACCAGGATAGTCGGCGCCATCATCGGCAAGATGACATGGCGGATCATGCGCAACTCATTCGCGCCATCGACCCGCGCCGCCTCCAGCAGCGATGGGGGAATCGATTCGATGCCGGCCAGCATGATCAGGAACATGAAACTTGTCCAATGCCAGACATCGACGATGATGACCGATATCAGCGCCAGATCCGGGTCCGCCGTCCATAAGGGCAGGTGCTGTACGCCCAACTCAATGAGAATCGTGGTGATGAGCCCGTAGTTGTAGTCATATATCAAGGACCACATGGTGCCGATCGCCACCGGCGGGATGAGCAGCGGGATGATAACTACGCTGCGGTACACAATCGAAAAACTTCGGGTTCGGCTGATGGCCACCGCCAGCGTGAAACCGGTGAATGTTTCGATGAGCACCACGGCGACAACGAAGACCAGCGTATTCTTGATGGCGATGCCGACGATGGGATCTTTCGCCAGGTTGTCCAACTGGCCCAGACCGATGAATTCCGAAACGAGCTCGCCGTCGATGAACTCCAACTCGGAGACGCTCATCTGCAGCAATTGCACGATCGGCAAAGCGGTGAATATCACCAATATGATGAGCAGCGGCGCCACCGACCAGTACTTGAAGCTGCCCGGCCCGAAGAGCTTTGCGCGCATGTCTGTCGGTCTTGTCAGCGATGCTTGCGCCATATTACCCTCAATAGAGGCAAACGAGTTATGAGAATTTGGCGGTCGCCCTTTGCGCGGCCTGCGGGCGACTCACAGAGTCGCCCCTACAACTTTCAGCAAATATGATGCTTGTGATTGCTGTCCCGCCGCCCTCATATACGAGCAAATCAAACCTGTCCTCAGGGTGATTCAGAGAGGGGCTGGAGGTGAGGCAGACCTCCTCCGCGCTACCTCACCAAGTTCAGTTTCGGATGCTAGGATACGCTGTATCCGGCGTCCTCCATCACGGTGCGAATCTCGGAGGCCATCAGCGAGACCGCTTCTTCCGCGCTGATCTCATCGACGTATGCCTGCGCCATTCTTGTGGTTACGCTGTCGCGGATCAAAGGCGTCTCCGGCAGGCGCGTCTCCGGATGCAGGAAGGGCGTGCTCTCGGCGAAGGCGCTTGTCCACCAGCCGACGACTTCGTCAGTCGCCAGTTCTTCGTAGGTGTCCTGACGGACCGGAATCGCGCCGGCTTTGGCGTAAGCCAACTGATTGTCCTTCGTGGTCAGCCACTTGACGAATTCCAAGCCCGCGGCCGCGCGTTCGTCGGGCAAGTTGTCCGGGTGACACATGACCCACATACCGGTCCGCGGCGAACGACCTTCAGCCGTCACACCCGGCACGACTGTGGCGCCCATATTGCCGCCGACCACCGAAATCTCCGGATTGTCATAATTCGGCGCCGCTGCGCCTACCATGTGAACCTGCGCCAGTCTTCCGCTGGCCATCAGCGCCAGCAAGTCGCCTTGACCGAGATCGGCGTAGTTCTGCGGCGCCCAGGTCCGGCCCAGCTTCAGCCAGCGCTGCACCGCTTCCAAACCTTCGGGCCGCTCGAAGCCGACCGACCAACTGCCATCGTCTTCCAGGCGGACGTATTCGGCGTCATAGGCATCGACGTAGGCGCCGAACTCCCACCAAATCGGATTGGCGCGATTGGCGTTGCCGAACATCCGCGGCGGATTGCCCAGCTGTTCAGCGATGGCTTCCATCTCGTCAAATGTCTTGGGCGGCTCTATGCCGGCGTCGTCAAACAGGTCGCGCCGATAATAATAGAGTTGGATGTTGCCATTGATTGGCACGCCCAGGATCTCGCCCATGGGACCATTCACGCCCAGATCCCAATCCCAACGCGCCGCATCGCCATAACTGATGATGTTTTCATCCAGCGTATAATCCGCGTCGATTTCCAGGATCGGTTTCAACAGACCCGAATTGTAGAAGAAGGGGATGTTCTGCTCGGTGATGGCCACCGCGTCGTATTCGCTCTCGCCGGCTTGCGTGGCGTTGCGGGTTTTATCGAGCATGCCGGGGAAGGGCGTGACATCGAGGTTGACCTCGTTGCCGGTCGTCTCGCTGTATAGCTCCACCATGGCGGCAAAGCCGGGGAACCAGGGCGAATCATTGATCAGAATCGTGATCGGCGGCTGACTCATCACATCCTGCGCCAGCGTCCTGATACTGCTGTTCAGCAGCGGGTTCGCCGCCAAGCCCGCCGAAAGCGCCCCCATCGCCTTGAGAAAATCACGCCGGGAAAAATTGCCGATTCTCTTGTTCATTTCCTACTCCTCTCGTTTACGAGTATTACTTGCGTCGGGAAACAACCCACGAACCCGGATTCGCGCGCTCCTTTCTACTTTGTCCTGTTTAACAGCGTCTAAAGAATTTTCTTCTCCATTGAGTAAAAACATACCCCATCGCGCCTTATTTGGCAAAATCTGCTTGCGGGGCGGCGTTTGGACTCATGCCGGGGCTAGGGCGTTAGAAAGTTCGGGCGACTCAAGAGTCGCCCCTACACCTTTCGCCAAATTTCTCGGGCAACCTGACAGAGCGCGTAGACACAGCCCGCCGACATTGACCGCTGGTCGTCCCTACAAATGACTTAGTATGCGGCAAATTCACCACTGCGGAACTTTGGGGCGTTTTGCGAAGCGGGGCGGGGCTTGCTATCATTGCAGCGATTAGGGGACTTCGAGCGGCAGAGGCGGATTATGTCCGGCGGCATCGTCATTCGCGAATTGAAGAGCATGGTTGAGCTATCGGCAACGGCGGAGTTGCAGAAGGCGGTCTGGGGCATGGCGGATGTCGAGGTCGCCTCGCCGCATACCTTGCGGGCGATTGTGCATGCGGGCGGCGTTGTCATCGCAGCGGAAGCGGGCGGGCGTTTGGCGGGCTTCTGCTTCGGCATGGCGGCATGGCGCTGGGGCGAGCTTTGGCTTTGGTCGCACATGGCCGGGGTGCGCCCGGAGTATCAGGGGCGGGGCATCGGCTTGGGGCTGAAGCGGGCGCAGCGGGAATGGGCGCTGGCGCATGGCTTCCGGCAGATGGCTTGGACTTTCGATCCGCTGCAGAGCGGCAATGCCAATTTCAACTTCAACCGGCTGGGCGTCACGGCGCGGATATATTCGGTCAATCATTATGGCGATATGCAGGATGAGATCAACGCGGGCATGGCCAGCGACCGGCTGGAGGCGCAGTGGCAGCTTGATTCGCCGAAGGCAGTCGCTATGGCGGAGGGCAATTACGAGCCGAGCGAGGCGGATCAGCCGGATGCGATGACGATGGTCGTCGTGGAAAAGGACGGCGAATTGCAATATCGTCAGCCGTCGACGCGCGCTGGCGGGCATTTCGGCGTTGAGATTCCCGCCGATATCGCGGCGCTAAAGCGAAGGAACATCGAAGGCGCGAAGCGGTGGCAGCAATACACGCGCGCGGCGATAATCGAGTTGCTGGCGGCGGATTATGTTATCAGCGGCTTTATCCGCCAGGGCGACAAAGCCTGGTATGTGCTCAGCCGCGAGGGCTGAGTTATGTCCTCGGATCCATCTCCAGAGCGTTAGAAAATTCGGGCGACTCTTGAGTCGCCCCTACACTTTTCGCCAAATTTTTCGGGCGACCTGATAGGTCGTCCCCACGGAATTCGGCAGGTTTTGGCAGCCGAAGAATGGTCGCTCGCCAGGTATGTTAAGCGGTCACGGGTTCGGCGGCGGCGCAGAGTTGAGTCAGGTCGGCGATGGACCGCAGCGATTCGAGCTCGGCGCAGAGGTCGTAGATTTGCTCGGCGCGTTGAGCCGGGAAGAGATCGCGTGTGAGGACGCTGAATTTCTCGCGCAGTTCGGCATCGGTCATGCGGAATTCGGGCTCGCCTTTCATGTTGGGCAGGAAGGCTTCGCGCGTTTCGCCATTCGTCAGCGTGACGCTCAGGCGGCAGCCGTTGGAATCGGGGTAGCGCGCTTCGATTTCGGGATCGACCTGCACGTCGATGAGATTGCGCAGCCGGCGGATTTCCGGATCGTCCCAGTGGGTGAAATCCTGGGGCCAGGCGGCGCCGCGGCTGAGGGCGACGGCGGTGGAAGTGCGGATGCTCAACCCGGCGACCTCGCGCGAGGGCGGGTTGGGATCGACGCGGAAGATGGGTTTGGTGGCGTAGCTGTAGGTGCTGAGGTCGATGCGGCTAATGTCGGCGGTATCGAGAGCGTCCTGGCTCAGGATGGCTTGGACGGCGTCGATGGCTTGGTGCGTGTGGCGGCAGCCGCCATGCGGTTTGAAGGCGGTGCCGAGGATGGCGAAATTCTCGCCCAGGTCAGCGAAGGTATCGGGGGCGAAGCCGTCGCCGAAAGCGCTGAAGAAGCCGTAGTTCCCGTCCAGCGCGCCGCGGGGACCGTAGAAGTCCGACTCGGCGAGGCGCATGGCGAAGACGGCGTTGCGGGCGGCGAAACCGGAGATCAGGTCTTTGGTATCGCAGAGCCCGCCTTCGTAGACGTACTGCTCGGTGCCGGAAGCCAGATCGGCGGCGAGAGCGATGGTGTTCAGCGCGCGTTCGCGATCCAAGCCGGCGCAGCGGGCGACAGCCAGCGCGGTTGAGATGGCGCCGACCGAGCCTTTCATATCGAAGCCGCGGGCGCGCTGGGTCGCGCGGACCTGGCGGCCGACGCGAACGCCGAAGTCGTAGGCGGCTATCGCAGCGACGAGGATGTCTTCGCCGCTGGCGCCATAGACCTCGCCGACAGCCAGAAGGGCCGGCACGACTTGCGAGGCGATGTGCCCGGCTTGGCGATGGGAGTCGTCCATGCCGAGGATTTTGACCATGACGGCGTTGGCGAAGGCGGCGCCTTCGAGCGAGGAGCGTTCGCCGCTGCCGAGGAGGGTCGCTTCGTCGCCGCGCATCATAGTGGTGGCGTAGCGGGCGGCTTTCCGCCCCAAGGCGCGCTGGTAGCCGCCCAGGCCGGTACCGATGGAATCGTAGATGACGGTCTTGGCCAGGTCAACGGCGTCGGCGGGGATGTCGTCCAGTTGCAGGTTGAGGGCGTAATCGGTGATTTGTTCGAGCAAGTTCATTTGGTTCTCCTTGTGTATTGCGGGCGACCCAGTGGCTCGCCCCTACATTCTAATTATGTGATTTTAGGATATTTCGGGTTGTTTCGATCATATAGTTGACGTCTTCGTCGGTGAATTCGGGCGAGACGGGCAGGTTGACGATTTCGCGTCCCAGGCGCTCGGTGACGGGCAGTTGGTCTTTATTGGGAAAGAGGCCGGCGTAGACGGAGTAGCGGGTGATGGGCGGGGCGTAGTGAATCACGGCTTCGATGCCGGCGTCGCGCAGGGCTTGATGGACTTCCAGCTGGCGGTCGACGCGGATGGTGTAGGAGCGGAAGGTGGGCGCGGATTCGGGGCGTAGGCTTGGCGTTCGAGCGGAGGCGCCTGCCAGGCCGGCGGCCAGGGCTTCGCCGATGGCGCGGCGTTTGGCGGTCCATTGCTTGAGGTAGGGCAGCTTGACCAGCAGGATGGCGGCTTGCAAGGCGTCCAGCGGGACATTGTAGCCTTCGGCGATGTAGTTCTGGTAGGCGGCGGGCTGATCGGGTTGGCGGGGGGCGTGGCCGTAGTCAGCCAGCAGGCATAGCTGCCGGTAGATCTCTTCGTCGTCGGTCACCACGATACCGCCGTTGCCAGCGCTGCCGAAGGGCTTGAAGGGCGCCAGGCTGAAGATGGCGGCATCGGCGAAGGCGCCGACGGGGCGACCATAATCCTGGGCGCCGGTAGCGAGGGCGGCGTCTTCCACGATTTTGAGGTTGTGCTGGTTGGCCAATTCTCGCAGACGCTTGACGTTGGCGGGGTGGCCGTGCAGATCGACGGGCAGGAGGGCGCGGGTCTTTGGGGTGATGAGGGCTTCGACCAGATCGGGGTTCATCGTGTAGTCGCTGGGCAGGACGTCCGCGACCAGGGGTCGGGCGCCGCAGTTGGTGATGGCAGCGGTAGTGGAGATATCGGAATTGGCGACGGTGATGACTTCATCGCCGGGTCCGATGCCGCAGGCGCGCAGGGCGAGGAAGAGGGCGATGGTGCCGGAGCCGACGGCGACGGCGTATTTCGCGTTTACTTCGGCGGCGAAGGCGGCTTCAAGCTCGGCGCGGACTTGGGCGGAGTGGCTGTAGGTGTTGAGGACGAGAGGTTCGATGGCAGCCATGAATTGGTCGCGGAGGGCGCGATGCGTTTCGAATGTGCGCGAGCGGGGGATGCGGAATGAGTTTGACATCAAGCCCTCCCCAATTCATTACTGAGGAGTGGAGATCTTTTTGCCGAGCAAGAATTTGTCATTAGAAATGCGCCTTCGCTAATTTCGGGCGACCCAGTGGCTCGCCCCTACAGTTCTTACTATACATGACCTGATCAGGCGCGGGCGCGGATATTGGGATCGAGGAAGTCGCGCAGCCAATCGCCCAGGAAGACGACGCCGAGGACGGTAATGGTGATGGCCATGCCGGGGTAGAAGGTCATCCACCAGGCGCTGTTGATATAGGCTTTGCCGTCAGCCAGCATCAAGCCCCAGGTGACGGTCGGGGTTTTGACGCCGAGGCCGAGGAAGCTCAGGGAGGATTCGGCGAGGATGGTTACCGCGACTTGAACGGCGGCCAGGACGATGGCGGAGGAGATCACATTGGGCAGGACGTGGCGCAACATGACCATAGGTCGATTCTGGCCGAGGGCGTAGGCGGCGGTGACGTATTCCATCTCGCGGACTTTGAGGACTTCGCCGCGAATGACGCGGGCATAAGTCACCCAGCCGGTGCAACCGAGGATGAGAATAAGGGTGCCCAAGCCAGCGCCGACCACGCCAGAGATGGCGACGACCAAAACGATGAAGGGGATGCTGAGGAGGGCATCGACGACGCGCATCATAACGGTATCTACGAGTCCGCCGACAAAGCCGCTGACCAAGCCGTAAGTCACCCCGATGGTGCCGGCGATGAGCACGGAGACGATGCCGACCAGCACGGAGACGCGGCTGCCGGCGATGATGCGGCTGAGGATATCGCGGCCTAGCTGATCGGTGCCGAGGGCATAACTGCCGGAACTGTCGCTATATCCGGGCGGTTTGAAGCGGGAGCGGAGATTGTGATCAACGGCGTCATGGGGAGAAATCTGGGGGCCGATGACGGCGAGCAGAATGACGAAGCCGACGATAGCGGCGCCAGCAACGCCGATGGGGCTGCGGAAAAGCGCGGACGTAACGCGGGTGAACAAGCTGCGCTGCGGCGGCAGGGTCGATATGTATTCGGGCGAGACTTTGCCAACTTCCAAGGTTTCCATGCGTACGCTCTAGCCGATTCGGATCCGCGGGTCGATAAGCATATAGAGGGCGTCGAGGGCGTAATTGATGAGTATGAATGAGAGAGAGAACCAGAATAAGCCGGCCTGAACGACGGTGATATCACGGACGTTGATGGATTCAACCATCAGTCTTCCGAGGCCGGGCCAGGCGAAGACGCTTTCAACGACTACGGAGCCGCCCAAGAGCCAGCCGAGCTGCAAGCCAAAGACGGTGACCACCGGAATCAGAGCGTTGCGGAGGGCATGCCGCGTCACGACTGTTTTTGATTGCAAGCCTTTGCTGCGGGCGGTGCGGACGTAATCTTGATTGAGCACTTCGAGCATGGCGGAGCGGGTGAGGCGGGAGAGACGGGCGGCCATGCCGACGCCGAGGGTGACGGAGGGCATGATGATGGCTTTCGGTTCCAGGGCGCCGAATGAGGGCAGGATACGCAGGTAGACGGAGAAAATGATTATCAGCATAAGGCCGAGCCAGAAGCTGGGCATGGCGGTGCCGAGGGAGGCCAGGGCGGTGCTGGCGAAATCGAGCAGGCTGTTGCGTTTCAAGGCGGAGAGGATGCCGAGGGGCACGGCGATAGTGAGCCCGATCAGAGATGCGACGGCGGCCAGGAGCCAGGAGTTGCCCATGCGATCGATGACCACTTCCATGGCCGGGAGGCGTTGAAAGAAGGAGATGCCGAAGTCGCCAGTGACGGCTTTGCGCAAGAAGGTGACGTATTGCTCCAGCACGGGGCGATCGAAGCCCCAAGCGGCGCGCAAAGCCTGGATTTGTTCTTCATTGAAGATAGGGGGAGCCATGATGGAGATGGGATCGCCGCGCAGGCGCACCATTAGGAAGACCAGGAGCGAGACGATGAACATGGTCACGATTAGTTGAAAGAAACGCGTGATGATGAATTCGCGCAAGATTTCCCCCCATCCCCCGCCCCTTCCCCCAAAATGAGGGAAGGGGAGTAGCTCATGCAGACGCTAACTTAATTGGGGTTGGATTACATGCCGTCGGCGAGTTTGACGTCGCGGAAGGTCATCCAGCCGTCTTTACGCAGCGTGAAATCGAACTCGGCCGTGTTCAGCGCTGCGACGCTAGTCATCTCATAGAGAGTGACGGTGCCTTGATACTCAATGTAGTGTTCCCACCACTGTCCCCAGAGCTCCAGGCGTTGGTCAAAATCGTGAGTGGTCAGGATGGCTTGGGCGACCGCGTCCCATTCCGCATCACAGGCTCGGTAGCGGGGCGCTTCCCAGGAGCATTGATAGAAGAGGGGCAGCAAGCCAACCGAGCAGCCGAGCGAAGTCATCATGATATCGCGATTGTTGCCGGGGGTGGAGATCTCGCTGAAGTGGGCGGCAGTATCACGGACGGTCAAGTCCACGGTGAAGCCGACATCTTCCAGCATAGCGGCGACAACTTCGGCGACTTCTTTTTCACCGCCGTCTCTGACGTTCATGGTGTCGAAGTAGACGGTGGGTCCTTCGCCTTCGGCATAGCCAGCTTTGGCGAGATATTCACGGGCGAGGTCGGGGTTGTACCAGTCCGAGATCACGTCTGGATCGGCGTATTTGTCAGCGTAGCCTTCCGGATGGTAGGAGCAGACGCGAGCCAGACGGCCTTCGGCCGAGCCTTGCACTTCCGCCAGCAGGTGGCGGTCGAGGGCATGGGTGATTGCCCAGCGCACGTTGACGTCCATCGTGGCCGGTTCATAGCCCGGGTAAGTTTCCGACATAGCGCCGGTTTCAGCCTGGGTGCGGACGCGGAGATGGTGCATTCGGTTGGCCGTCTCACGGATCAGGCTGATGCCTTCGGTGGCCTCAAGGCGTTCGCGGTCCGGGACCGGCACCGACGGAATCATATCCACTTGACCAGCCAATAAGGCGGCTACTTGCGCCGAGGGTTCCGGGATCACCTGGTAGATGACGCGGTCAACTTCGGGGCGCCCGCTGTGATAATCGTCCCAGGCTTCGAAGACGTAGCGGTCGTTTTCGCTGAATTCTGCCAGCTTGTAGGGACCGGAACCGACCGGGTTGCGGATGAACTCTTCTTGGCCGACTTCCTGGAAGTACTGGGGCGGCAGCAGCTCACAGCCGTTGAAGCTGACGTCGTTCTCGAAGTAGGCGTGCGGCTCCTCGGTGGTGATATCGATGGTCAGGTCGTCAACGACGATGGTGTCTTTGACGAAGCGCCATTGCAGCCAGAGCGGAATCTGGGGATCGATTTCTACGCGGACGCGGTCGATATTCCATTTGACGGCGGCCGCATCGAGGGGTTCGCCGTTATGGAAGGTCGCGCCTTCGCGCAGGTGGAAACGCCAGGTGGTGTCGTCGACCAGTTCCCAGCTATGGGCGGCTTGGGGCACGTAGCCGCCGCCTTCGGGGGCGCGCCAGATCAGACAATCGTAGAGCAGATTGGTCAGCCAGTGGCTCGAGATGAACCAGTGGGAATGCGCGTCCATTGAGCGGATGGGCCCGGCGTGAGCGAAGACAAATTCGCTCATATCGTCCTGCGCGGTCGCCGGCACGATGGCCAATGCGCCGAGGATCAGGAAGAGGCTCAACAGGATCAGTACTCGTTTTGCTAACATGGATTTCTCCTTAGGTGAAAAACTTCATCAGTAACGAACGTTGCGTATGAGTTTCTTGCGATAGTCACCTCCTTTGTCAACTCAGGACCATACTGGACATTTGCCCGCAATAATTTAGGCAATAGCGGCAAAATACGCGAGCTTGTCCTCGTCAATTTGTACACCCAGCCCGGGTCCGGTTGGCGGCTTCAGGATGAGGCAGTCGGGTTCATAGGGCTGAGCCAGGATTGTATCGGTCATATCGGAAAAACCGGCGGGCCATTTGGCGATGGGCGTGGCGGCGGCGAGATGGGCGGCCGCGGCGGCGATGATATCGAAGTAAGGCGCAACCGAGATTTCCAGCCCGGCGGCTTCGGCGATGGCAGCCATGCGCGCTGAGGGCAGCAGACCGCCGTAGCGGTGAATCTTGAAGTGCAAGACATGGGCGGCGCGCTCCCGGGCGATCTCGTAGACGCTGCGGGGACCGCCGCCGGTCGATTCGTCGGCTTGCAGGGGGGTTGCGAGTCGCGTCGCCAAATGCGCCATTTCGTCTATATGCTCCACCGGTTGTTCAAAAAGCGCTATGCCGCCCAAGCGTTCCAAAGATGTCAGCGACTGCACCGCTTCGCCCAGAGTATACCCAGTATTGCCGTCAAGTTGAAAAACTATCGGGTCGGGGACTAGGGCGCGCAGTTGATTGTACCAATGCAGGTCCTCGGCGACGCCGAAGCCGATCTTGGTTTTGAACCAGGTCCAGCCCTCGGCGGTCAATTCTTCAATGCGGGCGGCCATGGCTTTGGGCTCGTCGCGCTCGACGAAGCCATGGCAGAGGGCGCCGGGCATACAAGCGCCGCCGAGCAATTGATAGACGGGGACGCCGAGAGCTTTGCCTTTGATATCCCAGAGGGCGAAATCGAGGGCGGTACGGGCGTTGGCAGCCGCGCGGAGAGCCTGGAACATGCGTTGATGCAGGCGCTCGATATTGAAGGGGTCTTGGCCGAGTATGGCTGGGGCCAGGTAGCGGTCAATGTGATGCTGGACCACCTCGACGGCATCGCCGCCCCAGGGCGCGGGCGCGACGGTCTGGCCAATGCCGGTGATGCCTCCGTCGGTACGCACTTGCACGACTACGGTATTGGTGGATGTAGAGACACCGTAAGCGGTCGCCAGATCGCGGCTGCGCGAGATGTTGACGATGGTGGAGGTGATGTCCGCGATTTTCAATTTTATCCCCCTCCCCAAACCCCTCCCCCATAAAGAGGGAGGGGCTTTTTTCTTAGCTAGACGCCGACTGGAGTTGGCATTGTCTGCGGCAGCGTCAGGCGGACGAGGTCGCCGACATCATCGAGATATTCCAGCCGGTTGATATTGTCGAGCAGTTCAGCGGTCTGCATTTCCGGCAGGATATCGCCGGACATGTGGCGGAACTTGGCTTCAAACTCGGCATCGGTGAGCATGTTCTCGGGCTCGCCTTTGGCGTGTTCGACGCGGCCGCGATAGAGCGCGCCGTCAGCGGTATGGATGCGGACTTCGCAGCCGTTCTTGAGCGGATGCTGGGCTTGTATTTCTTCGTCCAAGCCGACCTTGACCAGTTGGCGCAGTCGCCGCTGCTCCGGTTCGTCGTAAGCAGCGATGTCTTCGGTGAACCATTGTCCGCGCGTGAGGATGACGGAGACTGTGACTGGCAAGCTGAAGGAGGCTTGGCCCAGGGTCTGCGGATCGTAATTGACGCGGAAGGAGGGCGTGATGGCTTCGTGGTAGGTATCGATTTCGATGGCAGTGATGGCAGCGAGGTCCGGTCGTCCCGAAGCCAGCAAGTCTTGGGTTGCGTCGACACAGGCGTGCACGTGGCGGCAGCCGGCGTGGGGTTTGAAGCCGGTGCGAGCCAAGGCTTCGCCATCGAGCCGGTCGAGGAAGGCCGGATCGTAGCCGGGACCGAAGGCGTGGAAATAGCCGTATTCGCCATCGAGGGCGCCGGGGGGACCGCGGAAGCCGAAAGCGGCCATCCTGGCGCTGGCGATGCCGTTTTGCGCGCCGTAAGCCGCGAGCAGATCTTTGGTATCGCAAGCGCCGGCATCGTAGACGTATTGCTCGGTGCCGCAAGCCATGTCCATGGAGAGGGCGAGGGCGTGGGCGATTTGCTCGGCGGGCAAGCCCATGGCGACGGCGGCGGTGACAGCGCTGGCGATGGTGCCGGCTTGGCCTTTGTGGTCGTGGCCGCGTTCGCGCTGCCAGGCATCCACCGCCACTTGAATCATCTCCATCACATCGTAGCCGACGGCGAGGGCGGTGATGACCTGTTCGCCGCTGAGTTGGTAGACTTCGCCGAGGGTGAGCGCCACCGGCACCAACTCGGAGGCGACATGGCCGGCGCCACGGTGGCTGTCGTCCATGCCCATGGCTTTGCCGGCGACGGCGTTGGCCCAGGCAGCGCCTTCGATTGTGCTGCGGCGTCCGTCGCCGATGATGGTCGCGTCATTGCCGGGGTGCATTTGGGCGGTGTAATCGGCGGCCATTTTACCCAGTTTCATTTGGATGCCGCCGAGAGTCACGCCGAAGTGATCGAGCATGACCTGGCGGGCTCGCGCAATCGTGAGATCGCTGAGTTCATCGTAGCGGCGGGCGGCGGCGTATTCGCCGATATATTGCGCCGCGGTTTGTCCGTTCATGTTTCTGCTCCTTAATTCTATGTCCTATTATTTGCGTTCAGCCTGCGGGCGACCTGAGTAGGTCGCGCCTACAGTTTCATGTTTTACGGCGGGCGACTCACAGAGTCGCCCCTACAATTTGTCACGGTTAGGGGTCGAGTTGCATATAGCCCCACAGTTTCCTCACGTTTAGGCGTCGAGTTGCATGTAGTAGCGGTCGGCGTGATGGGGCGAGAGGCGGACGGCGCCGCCGGGCGTGACCAGGAAATTATCCGAGATCAGGAAGCCGCGGTCGTTTTCGAGCACGGTGCCGGGATGGAAGGACAGGACCATATTGGGCTTGAGCACGAAGTCGGGGGCGGCGGGGGAACTGGGCCCGTCGCTGCCGTCGAGGCCGGTGCTGTGGCAATCGGGCGTGTGCTTGCCATCGACGGGGAAGCCGAGGTCGCGCAGGGTTTTGTCGTTGGCTTCGGAGATATCGCGGAAGGTATTGCCGGCTGCAGCGGCCGCTGATGAAGCTTCCACCGCCGCCAGGTAGCCATCGAGCAGGGCGCGCTCGGCATCGGGCAGGGGATCGAAGGAGAAGACGGCCGTCATTTCCAGCCAGTAGCCCCAGGGGGATTCGTAGACGATCTCGAAGTTGATGATGTCGTCGCGGCTCATGCGCAGGTCTTTGGGCGTGGGCACGGTGTAGGGCGTGATATCGAGGGAGAGCTTGGTGCGACCCCAGAATGCGCCGAAGGATTTGATATAGCCTTCGACGGCGGCGCAGACATCCCAGTAGCGGACGCCGACGCCAGCCACATCCTTGAAGACATCCATGGCGGAATCGAGGATAGCGCCGTTTTGCTGGATCGCTTCCAGTTCGAAGGGCGATTTGATCTGGCGGATGGCGTTGAAGTCATCGGTGACCTCGACCATTTCGTAGCCTTCAAGCTGCTTGACGAAGGCTTGGTAAGTGGCGAGTCCCATGAGCTTGCTCATATTGATCATGCCGATGCGTTTGCTGCCGGTGGCGTAGTCTTTGGCTTTATCGGCGGTGGCGACGATGATATCGCCGTCGGGCGTGAAGACGCGCTCGGGCAGAGTGGTGGTTTCGTTGCGGCTCCAGACGGCTTGGTAGGAACTCCAGACGTGCAGCCAGGGATGGGGATCGTCCGCGCCGAGGATGGCGTAGGCGACGCCGCCCCATAAGTGGGCGTGGGTGATGTAGCGGATGGCGCCCATGCCGCCGGGCATGGCTTGGCCGGTGATGATGAGGGCGTCGAGGTCCTGCGTTTTCATCATCGCTTGCAATGCCGTCACGCGGCGGGCGGTGTCTCGTTTTAAGGCATCGTGGGTAAGCATTCAGTTGCACTCCTATAGCTCGTATTCATAAGGTTGATTGAAATGAAACTCAGTACCGATTCCACGTTCGCGCGCCTTTTCGTAGAGGCGAGCGCAGACGGCGACATCTTCGATGCCGGTGCCGCCGGAGAGGAAGAGCGTCCACTTGCTGTCTTGCCGGCGTCCTTCTACTTTAGCAGCGACAAGCGCGCCCAGGTCGCCGAGGATATGCGATTCGTCAATGATACCCGCTTCGAGCGGGATGATGATTTCGCCGTTTTCTTTTAAGCCTTGCTCGAGTTCGTCAACGAAGACGCGGCTGTTGACGACGACGTGGTCGTCGACTTCGCGGACCCAGGGATAGTGCGCGCCGAGGGCGTTTATGTGAACGGGCTTATCGGGCAGGTCCGCGCCATCGAAGACCGGCGTCGGCGAGGTGGTGATGGTGATGACGATATCGGCATCGCGCAGCGCTTCCGCCGGCGAATTGGCTGGGATGACATTGATGCCCAATTCCTCAGTCATACGTTCGCAGAACTCATGTCGCTCTTTCTCGCGGCGGCTGTAGGCGCGGACGGTTTCGAGCTGGCAGACTTTGGCGGTGGCGTAGAGTTGGGAGCGGGCGTGGCGGCCTGTGCCGAAGAGCGCGAGTTGCGAACTGCTGGCGGGGGCGAGATGACGAATCGCGACGGCGGAAAGGGCGGCGGTCTTGAGCCAGTCCCAATAGAGCACTTCGATTACTGCCGCGCAAGCGCCGGTATTGGTATCGAAGAGGAACATGAAGGTTTCCAAGCCTTGGGGCAAGCCAGTGGTGTAGGCGTTCAAGCCAGCGCCGCCCAAGCCGGGCAAGAGCGCGCCTTTGAATTGGAAGGAGGCTTTGGAGCCGGAGGGCAGGTGCCCGGCGCGGTGGGACAGGTTTCGGTCGCCTTCGATGTAGAGGCTTTCGCGGGGGAAGCCGATGCCAGCGCCGTTGCCGACTTCGCGATAGCCGGCTTCGACCGCATCGATGTATTCGGTCAGGTCCATGAGTCCGCGTATTTCGTGATTGCGCAATAAGAGCACGATGATGTCCTATAACTCAAACTCATAAGGTTGATTGAAATGGAATTCCGCGCCGATGCCGCGATCAAGCGCGCGCTTGTAGAGCTGCGTCGCCACCGCGATATCGTCAATGCCGGTGCCGCCGGAGAGGAAGAGCGTCCAACGTGTATCGGGGAGGCGCCCGGGAACAACTCCTGCGACGAGCGCGCCGAGATCACCGACGACGTGAGATTCGTCGATGAGGCCTTCTTGAATAGGAATGACGATTTCGCCGTTTTCGCCGAGGCCTTGATGCAAGACATCGACGAAGACGCGGCTGTTGACGACGGCGTGGGAATCGATTTCGCGCACGAAGGGATAATGCGCGCCCAGCCCGTTTATGTGCAGGGGCTTGTCTGGCAGATCAATGCCGGCAAAGACGGGCGTCGGCGAGGTGGTGATGGCGGTGACGATATCGGCGTCGCGCAGGGCGTCTTTGGGCGAATCGGCGGGGAGGACTTCAATGCCGAGTTCGGCGCTCATCTTTCCGCAGAAATTGCGGCGTTTTTCGGCATTACGGCTGTAGGCTTGCACGCGCTGAATATCGGCGACTTGCGTCAGGCCGTATAGCTGGGAGCGGGCGTGGCGGCCAGTGCTGAAGAGCGCCAGCACAGAACTATCGGGCGGGGCGAGATGGCGCGTGGCCAAGGCTGATACGGCGGCGGTTTTGAGCCAACTGAGATACATGACTTCCATGATGGCAACCAGCGCGCCGGTATCGGTATTGAAGAGGAACATGAAGGTCTCCAAGCCGCCGGGCAAGCCAGCGGTATAGGCATTTACGCCAGCCCCGCCGCGACCGGGCAGCAAGCCCGCTTTGAACTTGAAGGAGGCTTTGCTGCCAGCGGGGAGATGGCCGCCGGTGTAGGCATCACTTTGCCGCTCGCCTTTGATCCAGAGATTGCTGCGGGGGTGGGCGGCGCCGACGCCATTGCCGTAATCGCGATAGCCGGCTTCGACCGCGTCGAGGTATTCGGGCAGATCCATAAGGCCGCGTATTTCGTGATTGCGCAAAAGCAGTACCATCTTGCTGGCCGACCCTCTCCCGGCTATAGATCAAGCAAAGGCGAACGGGTGATTATCAAGAATATACAAGTGAAAGCGACGGCAGCGCCGGATGCGGCCATCACGAGCGAGATGCCAAAGAACTCGGCGGCGGTTCCACCGATCAAGGCGGATATGGGAATCAAGCCCCAGACCATGCCCCAGACGCTCATCATGCGGCCGCGGAGCTCATCCCGGATATGTATCAGCAAGAGCGCGTTGATGAGGGTCAGGAAGATGCCGGAGAAAATGCCGACGATGAAGATCAAGCCGAGGGCGATCAGCGAGACGTTCATGAAAGCGAAGAGGATCAAGCCTAAGCCGAAGAGCACCGAGAAAATAAGGATGGCCCAGCCTTTGGGATAGATATCGCCGATGAGGGCGACGGCAAAGCCGGAGAGAGCCGAGCCCATGCTGGCGCTGCCCACCAGCAGGCCGAGCAGAGCCGGTCCTTCGTTCAGCACGCGGTCGACGAAGATCGGCATGAGTTTCTGGTAGGGCATGCCGACCGGCACGAAGACGAGCGCCAGCAGGACGAGGGCGAATAACGCGCGGTCTTCGCGCAGGTAGGTGATGACCTGGGACATGCCGCGGAGGATGCTGTAGGCGTCTTGGCGCTTCTGCTTGGGCGGGGGCAGGAAATGCGCCGCTTTGTGATAGAGGTAAGCGCCGAGAGCGAATATAGCCGCTTGCACGGTCAGGGTGAAGGCGATATCGGTCAGGTCGAGCAGGAAGCCGGCCAGCACGGGACCAAAGAAGCCCATCAAGCGCGTGCCGGAATAGCTCAGGGTGCTGGCGTTGAAGATCATATCGTCCGGCACCAGATTGGGCAGGATGGCCATGCGCGCTGGGGCATAGACGGCGAAGGTGGAGCCTAATGTGACGGAGGCCAGCAGGATGAATTCCGGGCGGGCGAGATCAGCGGTGGCCAGCAGCGCCAGCAGAGCCGAGCTCAAGACGGCGATGATTAAAGAGACGCGGACGATCATTTGACGTTTCAAGCGGTCGGCTACCAAGCCGGAAAAGGGCGACAGCACCAGCAGGGGCAAGCCATAAGCGAAGGCAACCAGGCCGACCATGACGGCGGAATCGGTGACCACCAGCATGGTCCAGCCGAGAGCCACCGCTTGCAGCAGGTAGGCGATATGCACGAGGACATTGCCCAGCCAGTACCAACGGTAGGCGGAAATACGAAAGCTGCTGCGATTAACCAAGCTGAGAATCATCTAGCTCCCATCGCCTGTGGTCTCCAGCAAAAGTTAGGCAATTGCGACCTTCTCGACCAGGTCGCCGAGAATGGCCAGCATCGTATCTTCTTCGGGCACGGGCCAGGCAGCGCCGCCATGGACCATGAGACCAGCCCGCGGCGCCAGGATGTCGGCCAGGTGCGCGCCGGAAAATGGATGGCGGACGTAACCGATTTTGTCGCCGGCCGCCACTTGCGTCCCGCGTTTGCGCTTGTCCATAAATGTGAAGCCGCGTTCGCTGGTGGTCTTGATAACCGTGTGCTCCTGGATGACGCTGACCGTAGCGACATCGGATTCGATTGCGCCGGCAATCATGCCGAGATGACGCATGGCGTTGAGCACGGCTTTGCGCATGCGGCCGAGATTTTGATCGCGATAATCGCGCAGGCCGGGTCCGCCGCCGATAAAAGCCACCGCCACCGCTTTGCCGTCGCGAGCGGCTTCCCGCGGCATGGAATTAAGTTCGTCCGCGCCCAGGACAACGTGCGGCAGTCCCAGAGCGATAGCCAGGGCTTTTGACCGGTCGATATCGCCCTCGTTATGGACGCCGACGAATTCATGATAGCTGGAGAGAGCGCCGGTGCGGATTTCGATGAGGGCGTCGGCCTCCGCGATGGCGGCGCTGTAGTAGCTGTGTATGAGTTGTTCGCTGACGCTGCCGTCCGCGCTGCCGCGCCCCACTTCGTTGTAATGTTTGCCATCCCAGGCGCTGTGGACCTGCTCGAACTCGAAGGCGGAGGTGTTCATCAGGGGGGCGAGGATCAAGTTGCCTTTCATTTGGGCGGGGTCAAGCTCGTTGGCGACGTGGGGCAGGATGAGAGCGGGCTCGATTTCCAGGCCGCTGGCGCCGGCTTGCACGACGAGCGTGGGACCGTCGGACGCGCCGACGAGCAGGTGCAAAGGGATATGGATGGGGAAGCGCCCGTGGGTCAAGCCGATGCTGAAGAAACCGAAGGTCTTTTCACCGCGCGCCGCTTCCAGATTTCCGAGTTTCATGTCTTTGTTTTCTCCTTTGTCGCGGGCGACTTGATAAGTCGCCCCTACAGATTTCGTGCTTTGCGGGGTTGGTGGACGGCGCCATTGGCTACGCTAGTCGAAGTCCAGGTAGAGGTCCATCGTTCGGCGGTCTTCGACGCGGTCGATGCTGCCGAGGATGCCGATGGAGGTGGCGCCGACGGTGGGCCATTCCTGGCCGCTGGGGATGACAATGCCGTAGTCGGGCGTCGGCATTTCCGCCAGCAACTCGCCGGTGTAGGGATCGACGAGGCGGCCGTAGACATCGCCCTGCTGGAGTTCGTCGCGGAATTTGCGGTCGCGGATGAAGAGGCCGTCGACTGGCGGTTTCCAGATGACGACGCCGGCGTTGTAGACGGTGCACAGGGGACCATCCGACTCGAACTCGCCGTCGATCATACGCATACATTTCAGGGTGTTCCAGATGCCGCGCTCGGCATCGCGGACGTTGTCTTCGCCGTTTTTGAACCAGCCGGTGCCGCCGCCAAATTCGAGGGTGATCTGGGTTGTGCCGACGTCTTCGAGCGCCTGCTTGGCTTCGCCAGGGGAGAAGGTGCCGGTGGGGAAATAAGCCGCTTGATCGAGGCCGTAAGCCACGATGAGCTTTCTGCGTCGCTGTTCATGAATGGTGAGGTTGTTCGGGTCGTCTTCGGCGTCAAAGAGCACGTAGCGCTCGTAGGCGGTGCGGCCGCCGGCGTGAAAGTCGATGAAAACATCGGATTGTATGAAGGCTTCCTGGAAATAATGGTAAGCCATCTGGTCGGAGGCGCTGCCGTTTTTGTCGCCGGGGAAGAGGCGGCTGATGTCTTTGGCGTCGACGCGGGACATGCGTTCCCCGAGCTCGAAGCCGGCGCGGTTGACCACTGGCACGACGATGACATTGCCGCGGATGACGGTCGGGTCGGCATTTTCGACGAAGTTGAGCAGGGCGATGGAGCCGATGATTTCGCCGCCATGGACCGCGCCTTGCATTAACAAGGTGGGACCTGGCTCGGCGCCGGCGATGAGGTGAACCGGAATATCCAGTTTCAGCCCGGAGCGGGTGGTCGTGGTCTCAAGATAGCCGAAGGTTTTTTCACCGGCTTTTGCGGATACGTTGCCTACATTTAACATAGATTTGTCCTTTATTTTGCGGGCGACCGAATCGCCCCTACAGTTTCGCGATTTGCGGTTAGCTGATGTCGATCTCCTCGACCAGGTCGCCGAGAATGGCCAGGACGGTATCCTCGAGCGGGACGGGCCAGGATGCGCCGCCGCGGATCACGATGCCGGCGCGGGGGGCGCGAATTTCCTGCACGGTTTCGCCGGTGAAGGGATGGCGCACGATGCCGAGGACATCGCCGGTTTCGACCTGTTGGCCGCGCAGATGCTTGTCCATGAGGACGAAGCCGCGCTCGCCTGTTTGCGTGATTGTGGTGTGTCGGTTGATGACGGTTATTTTATCGACATCGGATTCGATAGCGCCGGCGATCATGCCGAGATGTCGCATGGCGTTGAGCACGGCATTGCGCATGCGGCCGAGGTCTTGCTCGCGATAATCCCGCAGGCCGGGTCCGCCGCCGATATAGGCAGTGACGGTCTTAATGCCATCGTTGGCGGCTTCATTGGCCATGGATTCATCGTTGCTGCGGTTCAGCATCACATGCGGCAGGCCGAGGGCGACAGCCAGGGCTTTCGACTCGTCGACGGCGCCAGCGCCATACACGCCGGCAAAATGATGGTAGCTCCACTGCGAACCGGTGCGGATATCGATCAAGGCATCGGCCTCCGCGATCGCCGCCTGGTAGTAGGCGTCCACCAACTGCTCGCTGATCGTGCCATCGGCCTTGCCGCGGCCGAGGCGGTTGAGGTGCTTGTCATCAAAGACGCTCTTGATCTGCGTGAATTCAAAGCCGGAGGTATTCATCAGCGGCGCCAGAATGAGCGCGCCCTTGATTTGCGCCGGGTCAAGCTCTTTGACGACATGCGGCAGGATGAGCGAGGGCTCGATTTCGAGGCCGCTGGCGCCAGCCTGGACGACCAGCGCGGGACCGTCGTTTGCGCCGTTGACGATATGCAGCGGAATATGGGCGGAGAAGCGCCCGTGGGACTCGCCGATTGTGAAGAAGCCGAAGATTTTTTCGCCGGGTTTTGCCTCAATGTTGCCTATTTTCATTGTGGTTAATTCTCCTTGTTTGCGGGCGACCGACTCGCCCCTACATTGTCACCCCCATCCCCCCGCCCCTTACTCCATCAAGAGGGAAGGGGAGTTAAGTCCCTCCCTCCTTGTGCGCCGCGTAGACACTGGCGGTCGGGGAGGGATTTAGGGTGGGGGCATATGCACTAATCAAAGCTGACGGACAAGTCCATGGCGCGGCGGTCTTCGATGCGTTCGATGCTGCCGAGGATGCCGATGGAGGTGGCGCCGACGGTGGGCCACTCCTGGCCGCTGGGGATGACGATGCCGTCTTTGGGCGTCCGCATTTCCGCCAGCAGATCGCCGGTGTAGGGATCGACCAGGCGGCCGTAGACATCGCCTTCTTTCAGTTCGTCTTTGAATTTGGCGTCGCGGATAAAGAGCCCGTCCACAGGCGGCTTCCAGATGACGACGCCGGCTTCGTAAACGGTGCACAGGGGACCGTCCGACTCGAAGTCGCCGTCGATCATGTTCATGGCTTTCGTGATGTTCCAAATGCCGCGTTCGGCATCGCGCACGTTGTCTTCGCCGTTTTTGAACCAGCCGGTGCCGCCGCCAAATTCGAGGGTGACTTGCAGGGTGTTGGCCTCTTCGATGGCGATTTTGGACGCGCCCGAGCCAAAGGTGCCGGGCGGGAAGAAGGCAGCTTGGTCAAGGCCAAAAGCGACGACCAGTTTGCGCCGACGCTGCTCCATGAGGGTCAGATTATTCGGGTCGTATTCGGCGGTGAAGAGAACGTAGCGCTCGTAGGCGGTGCGGGCGCCGGCATGAAAGTCGATCAGCACATCGGCTTGGGCGATGGCTTCGTTGAAGTAGATATAGGCGATCTGGTCGGAGACGCTGCCGTTTTTATTGCCCGGGAAGAGGCGGCTGATATCTTTGTCGTCGACGAGGGAGCCGCGCGTGCCCATTTCAAAGCCGGCGCGATTGACGACAGGCACGGCGATGATGTTGCCCCGTAGAGTATTGGGATCGGCTTTGGCGACGAAATCAAGGATGGCGAGGGAGCCGATAATCTCAGCGCCATGGATTGCGCCTTGCAGCATCAGGGTGGGTCCGGGCTGGGCGCCGGCGATGAGGTGGACGGGAATGTCCAGGCGCATGCCGGAGCGCGATTGCGCCGTTTCGAGATAGCCGAAGGTTTTTTGGCCGGGTTTGGCGGATAGGTTTCCTACGTTTAGCATGCAAGCTCTCCCTTTTTCGGCGGGCGATTTGGTGAGTCGCCCCTACAATGATTCTGTTGTTCGGCGGGCGACCCAATGGCTCGCCCCTACAATTTTCGTGTTTTGCGGGCGGGCGAATCGCCCATACAGCATTCGTTTTTCCTCTGCGGGCGACCTGATAGGCCGCCCCTATGTTTCCCGCGTTGAAACAGCATGTGTGCCAAGATATTTTTTGAACCAACCGAGGATGCGGTGCTGGCGTTCGATGCGGTTGCCGGGTCGGCCGCCGCGGGACAAGCCGTGATTCTCGCCTTCAAAGATAACCAGCTCGACCGGTTTGCCGCGCCAGCGCAGGGCGGCGAACATCTGCTCGGCTTGCTCGAGGGCGCAGCGATGGTCTTCGTCGGCGTGGATGATGAGCAGGGGCGTATTGACGTTGTCGATATAGGCGACCGGAGATTGAGCCCAACTGCTTTCCAGATCGCGCCAGGGGTCGGTGCGGGTCTCGCCGCCGGTGCATTCGGGACCGATATCGGAAGTGCCGAAGAAGCTGATCTGATTGACGATGGAGCGCTGGGTCACGGCTGCGGCGAAACGATCGGTATGGCCGACGACCCAATTGGTCATGAAACCGCCGCAACTGCCGCCGGTGACGCCCATCCGCTCGCCGTCGATATAGGATCGCGAGACCAGTTCATCGACGCCGAGCATGATCTCCTCGTAGTCGGCGCCGCCTTGATCGCCCTCGGTGGCTTTGGTCCAGGCTTGGCCGTAACCGGCGGTGGTGCCGCGCTGATTGAAATAGGCGACGGCGTAACCGGCGTTGGCGTAGACCTGGAACTCGTGATTGAAATCCCAGGAGAACATCGAGCAGTGCACGTAGAGCACCAGCGGGTACTTCTTGCCTTCTTCAAAGCCCAGGGGTTTGATCAGCCAGGCATGGACCTTGGCGCCATCGACGCCGTCATACCAGTAGCTCTCGGGCGGGGACAGTTCGTGATCGCGGAGCCAGGGATTGAGATCGGTCAGCCGGCGCGACGCTCCGTCTTGCCAGATATAGAGTTCGCCGGGATTGGAGGGATCGGCCTGGCCGTAGGCGACGGCGCCGCCGACAGCGGGGCTGTATTCAAAGGTGGTGCAATCGCCGCTGATGAGCCGTTCGTAGTTGCCGTCCGCGTCGATGCGAAAGAGGTTGGCCGCGCCTTGTTCGGTGAGGAGGAAGTAGATCCAGTCGTCGCCGGGCGCCCATTTCATGGTGACGTTGGTCAGGCTGGCGCGCTGATCGGCGACGCCGTAATTGCCGACTTCTTCGTCGATGTCCGCGCCCAGCTTGACAGCCGTGCCGGCTTCGACATCGGCGAGGTGGGGCTGCCAGAAGTTGCGCCGATTAACGGGTGGCGGCAGGTTATGGCCGGCGAAGGCAATGTAGCGGTCGTCCGCGCCCCAGACCGGGCTGAAAGCTGTGCCCTGCCAATTGGGCAGGAGCAGACTCGGTTGTCCGGCGGGGAAGTCGCAGGTCAGGATTTGGCCGTAGCCGAGCGGCGTGTTCTGTTCGCGAGCCATGCCGACGAAGGCGATGCGCGCGCCGCTGTTGCTCCACTTGGGCGAGGAATAATCACATTCGCTGTGGGTGATCTGGCTGAGATCGGCGCTGTCCAGGTCGAGCACCCAGATCTGTTTGAATTTGTCGTGGACCCAGCCGACGCCATCTTGCTTGTAGCGCAGGCGGCGCACGACTTTCACCGTTGGCGCGGGAATGCCGGGGACCTGCCCGCGATCATCAGCGTGGCGCATGGCTGTCCAGCGGACGCCAACCAGTTTGTCGCCGGCGGCGGACCAATCGAGCTCGCTCAGTGCCGCGCCCGCCAGCGGGTAGATATCTTCGAAGTCGTCATCGACCGCCAGGACGCGGACGGAATGCCCATCGCCGTCGCTGTGGCTGTAGGCGATGCGGCTGCTATCGCGGCTCCAGGCGATTGACGAAACCTGCGGGTCGCCATCGGTCAGGCGTCTGGCGCTATCCGTGCGCAGATCGTGCAGATAGAGATGAGAGACGTAGCCATTGGAGGGGACGTGGGGGCGGCGGATGGAATAGGCGATCTGCTTGCCCGAGGGCGAGATCGCGAGTTCATCAAGCCAGCGGAAATTGAGCAGATCTTCGGGAATCAGGCCGCGCCGCCGGTCCACCGGTGTACTTGGGAGTTCAGTCATAGTCAAAGACTTTCGCATTCCATTCTTTCAGGCGCCAAGCAAGTCGGTCACGGTTTCTTCCACCACGCCGAAGAAGCAGCACCAATGCCCTTCAATGACGGAGGGACGGGCGCGCAAACCGAAGACAACGCCGGCTTGGGGGGCGCGGACCTCGCCGATGACATCGCCGTAGAGATCGTAGATTTCGCCGATCAACGCGCCAGCCTCAAGTTCGGTTTCGAAGGGCAGGTCGGCTTGGCCGACGTACATGCCGGTGGCGGGGGCCAGCAAGGGAATCTGATAGCCCATGCGCCAGGAGGACTCGTAGGCAGCCTCGCCCGGGATCATGCCATAATGTCGCATGATGTTCAGATAACCGGCCGCCAGGTCATCGGCGATGGCGTGGAAGTCGCTGGTCAGGGTGCGGCAGTTTCCGCCGAGTTCGACGGTGATGCCGCCTTTGCCAAGCGCGCCCATCTGGGAGCTGGGATTGTTGCCGCCGGTGCCGCTGCGGAAGACCAGATCCCAGCCTTTGCCCATAGCGGCCGCCAATTCGAGGCTTTCGGGATTGTCGGAAGCGAAGATCATGTGCGCCAGGTAGGAATGCTCGCCGCCGGAGTGGATATTGATCTGCAGGTCGCAGTCGTCTTTCATCGCCTGCCAGTGGGCATGGGCGACGCGCTCAGTGGGATAACCATCGGCGCGGCCGGGATAAAGACGGTTCATATCATAGGCGAAGCTGTCGAGCGGATCGCCCCTCGTACCGGCGTTGAAGGCGCTGACGTTCATGACCGGCACAGCGACGACCGTGCCTTTGAGTTGGCTGACGTCCACCTGCGCCATCGCTTTGAAGATTGAGAAGGGACCTTCCGGTTCGTCGCCGTGCGTGGCGCCGTTGAGCCAAAGAATGGGACCGTCTTCGACGCCGCGGTAGACGATGAGGGGTATCTCGCGCGGGCGGCCATACATGTCGCCCATGATGGGGATGCCGCCCCGTTTCACTTCGCCGGGCTGGGCGGTGACGTTTCCGATCGTTATGGCTTCTGACATTGTTGCTCCTTCACAATCATTTGGCAGATCATAATGAGAATTCGACGCCGATGCGGTCCGCCAATTCGCGCAGGTTCGCGACCGTCTCGCGCGAGACCGGTATGCCTTCCCGCTGCCGTTCTTCCATGCGGCGGAATTCGACTTCGCCGGGCAGCAGCACGGGCCGGGCCGGATCAATCGACGGCGCGCCTTTGACTTGACTCACGAGTTCAGCGAGGCGGCGATTGTAATCTTGGGCGGGCATAAGCGCCGCTGGATTGATAGCGACCATCATGTGGCCGACATCGAAATTCTGGTCGTCCTGAAAGACATCCAGCCCGAAGAGCGCGCCGGTCATGACGCCAGCCAACACATCCGTCACCAGGCTCAAGCCGTAGCCCTTGTACTCGCCTATGGGAAGCATGGGACCATCCATGGCGGCGGATGGATTAGTGGTGACTTCGCCAGCGGGGGTCAGCGCCCAGTTGTCGGGCATTTCCCTTCCTTCGCGTTCATACCAGCGCATCATGCCTTTGCCGGACATGGTCAGCGCCATATCGAGCACGATGGCATGGTCATCATCGCGGGGGATAGCGATGCCCCAAGGGTTGGTGCCCAAGACCGGTTTGGCGCTGCCCCAGGGCGCCATTTCGGCTGCGGCGTTGGTGAAGGACCAGCCGATCAAGCCCTGCTCCGCGGCGGTCATGGCGTGATAGCCGGCGATGCCGAAGTGATTGCTGTGGCGAACGCCGACCATGGCGATGCCGGTGGTCCTGGCTTTCTCGACGGCGCGGCGCATGGCGCGGTTAGCGGCGACATAACCGAAGCCTTTAGCCGCATCCAGCAGCGCATACGAGGGTCCGTCAGTGATCCAGCGCATAGGCGCGTTTGGCAGGATGCCGCCATTCTTGACCCGCCGGTGATAGCGGAACAATTTCTCCAAGCCTTGGCCTTGCCCGGGATGCCACCATTGCGATGCCGTCATCAAGCCGTCGCTGATGATCTCGGCTTCTTCGCCGGTCGCGCCGAGGCCGCGCATGAAGTCGATCGTGAAGGAGCGCAATGTCTCCAGCGTGTAGAGGTTGACGAGCGATGCGTCGCGAACTTCGTAAGCCATTAGTCGCGCCTCACATATAAGGCTGATTGAGCGGGTTCAGCACCGCTTCGTTGACGACAAATTCCGGCGGGCTGGCTGCCAACTGCGCGATGAAACGAGCGACTTCCGCCGGGTCCATGGACTCGCTGCGCGGCATTTCGCCGATGGGGGCGCCGCGCCAGCCGGTATCCATGCCGCCGGGATAAAGTATGGTCGAGCGGATATTGTGATCTACTCCGGCGAGGGCGATGGCATGATTCAAGCCGGTCAAGCCAAATTTGGCGCTGCCGTAAGCCGGGCTGCCGCCACCGCGGGTTCCGGCTGTGCCGCTGATGTTGATGACAGTGGCGGAATCGGCGCGGATGAGGCAATCCCAGAGGGCGCGCGTCAGGTAGAAGACGCCGGAGAGGTTCACGCCGATGACGGAATCCCAGTCGCTGATTTGCGTCTCGCTGAAACTTCGCGGGGCGGGGATGCCGGCATTGTTAATGAGAATATCCACCGCGCTGAATCTTCGCTCGATCTCGCTGGCGGCGGCTTGAACTTGAGCGGCGTCGGAGACATCGCAGGGTATGGGGTTGGCAGCGCCGCCATTTGCGCGGATAGCGTCAGCCGTTTGCCGCAAGCGCTCTTCGCCGCGGGCGATCAGGACGACATGGACGCCGCGAGAAGCCAGGTCCTGGGCGATCGCCTGCCCCAATCCGTGGCTGGCGCCACTGATGACGGCGACTTTATCTGTCAAGTTTGAATCCATTGCCATAAGCTCAAGACGCGGACGACTCAATAGGTTGCCCCTACATATCTAGGACTGTTGTTCCGCCATGATGCTTTGCATGGCGATCTTCATCCGCTCCAAGCCTTCTCTTAGTTTCTCCTCCGGCTGCAAGAAGGTCATACGCAGGTAATCTTTGCGGTCTTTGGAAAAAGCCGAGCCGGGGTAGGCGAGTACATGCTGTTCCGTCAGGATGCGCTGGGCGAGTTCGCCGCTATCGAGCCCGGAGAAGCTGATATCGGCGAAGACGAATTGCCCGCCCTGCGGAACGCCGTAGCTCATACCCATCTCGTCCAGGGCGTCGAGCACAAGCCGCCGCCGCCGACGATAGGCTTCCGCCATCATCTCGACCGGGTCTTGCGGTCCGGTCAGCGCGGCGATGCCGGCGTATTGCGAGATGATGGAAGCGCCGCCGCTGATGGCGGCTTTGAGTTCGCGAACCCGGGCCATCAGGTCGGCTGGTCCCACAATCCAGCCCAGCCGCCAGCCGGTCATGGAATAGGCTTTGGACAAGGCGTTGAGCGTGAGAGTCCGTTCTTTGCCGCCGGGCAAGGAGGCCGGGCTGACGTGTTCGAAGTTGTCATAAACGAAGAGATCATAAATGTCATCGGCGATGATGATGAGATCATGCTCGATAGCGATGCTCAACATCTCGCGCATGTCCGCCGGCGAGATGACGTTGGCGGCCGGGTTATTGGGCGATACCAGCAGGAGGGAGCGCGACTTGTCGGTGACGACGGCGCGGACATCGGCTGGATCGGCGCGGAAGTCGTTTTCGGCAAAAGCCTGCACCTCGACCTTGACCCCGCCGGCGAAGGCAAGGGAATCGGCATAGGTATTGTAGTTGGGTTCGGGCACGATCATCTCATCGCCGGGACCGTTGGCCGCGACGACCATGAGGAAGAGCGCTTCTTGACCGCCGTTGGTGACGACAACTTCAGTGGCCGGGTCGACATCAATGTTGTTGACGCGCTTGACGCGCTCGGCGATGGCTTCGCGCAGGGGGAGCAAGCCCTCCGGCGGGCTGTAATCGGCGTGGCGCTTGATCATGGCGTCTTTGGCCGCTTCGACAATATGGGCCGGGGTGTCAAAGTCGGGATCGCCCCTGCCCATGACAATGACGTCATCGTAGGAATTCGCCTCTGCAATCATGTTATAGAGCAGGTTGGTGCCTTGTTTCTTCTTCTTGCTCATTTCGCTTCCTTCTGTCGGGATCAGACAAGCGCTCGCAGCGCGTCGGCGGTTGAATTGCTAACGGTCAGGCGGATGATATCGGGCGCGCCGAACAGAGCGCCATCAGCGGCGTCATAGCCGGCCGCGCGCAAATCTGTCAGCGCCGCATCAACGCCCCCTGGCGGACGGAGGGCGATGATGTTGCAGGCAGCGCCGCCAAGGACGGTCCAGCCGGAATCGCTTGCCAGTTGGGCAGCGCCGGCGCGGGTCTGACGCAGGGAGGCCAGTTGCTGATTGCCTTCGGCCCGATACAGTTGGCTCGCTTCGAGGGCGCCATACTGGGAGGCGGTGCTGGTGCAGATGGACATGATCTGCTTCTGGGACTGCATGGGCGGCACCCAGGCTTCGGGCGCGGCGATATAAGCGATGAACCAACTGGCCAAACCCATGCCGGGAAAAGCCTCGCCGATGACCGCGACCCGCTCCGCTTCGCTATCGCAGGCGGCAAGCGAGTCATAGCTGTCATCGACCCAGACCGCCAAGCCTTGATCCCAAATAGCGGCGGCATCATGCTCGGCGAGCGCCTGGCTGATGGCGGCGACTTGCTGGTCAGAGTAGACTGCGCCGCTGAGCCGCGAGGGCGATTCCAGAAATAGCAGGCGGCAACCGCCGGCCAGAGCTTCGGCGATGCTCTCCGGCGACGGCAGATAACCGGCTTCAGCATCGACTGGAAGGGATATGACGTTGCGCGCCCGTGTGCCGAGAGCTTTGCGAGCGCCAGGGTGTACTACTTCAGGGATGCCGATATTGTCAAATTGCGCGCCGATCATCTGTATGGAAAGAAAGCGCGCTTCTTGCATGCCGGCCGTGATGACGATATTGCCACCCTGATAGGCGGCGTCGGCGAAACTGCCGAGAAAATCCGCCACCGCAGCGCGCAAAGGGGCGATGCCGGGCACATCGACATAATGCGTCTGGCCGCTTTCCAGCGCCTCGGCGGTCGCGGCGATGATACGCTCGTCCAGGGGCCGGATGATGCCGTCAGCGCTGAGGTCGTTCTGGCCCCGCATGACTTGCGCCGGGATTGGCGTGTTCAAGTCGGCGTTGCTTTGATGCTGCCGCAAGATCTCCGCTTTAGTTTGTGATGCCAAGCTGTCAACTCCTTTCGGACAACGCGCTTCCTAGTCCATCTCAAATGTCGTTAAGCGGTTTCTACGATAAAAGATGTCAGGCGAAAATCGCGGGAAACGCCGTGCGATGGCAAAGGAAAGTACGGTGCGTTCAATTATGTTAAGCTTTTAAAGACCCGCCGCGCCAACACATCAATAGACTGGAGAGAATGGAACATTGTTGAATGTCGACAATTTTCGCGAATGGGGGAGATTATAGACTTGCGGCTATGCGATGTCAAGCAATTCGTCAAGTGTATACGCAGCCGGAAGCAGACTGGGCGTTTCAGTTGCGCCGTACTGTGAAGCGCCGAAACTTGGCTGCTCAGATTGGACTATGGCGCATATGCAAGCTGCAATCGCGCTGCGAAGAGAACCGTTGCTGAGATGAGGCATTGGTCCAAGCGCATCGGGCGCGTGCCGGGTTTGAACGGGCGCGTGCTGCTCTTCTTGTGTCACAGCCTGCTATTTCATATCGCTTTGCTGGGCATTGCCGATATTTTGCTTAACTTTTATCTGGTCAGCATCGGATATGACACAGCGACAATCAGTCTCTTGCAATCGCTGCCGCGACTCAGCGGGTTTCTAATCGGATTGCCGATCGGTCTGGTCGCCAACCGTGTAGGCAACCGCCGCTTGATTTTGCTTTCGACGGCGGGCCTTGCGCTGTCCGTCGCTACAACTGCGCTTACGGAGAGTCTGCCGATCATCGCCGCCAGTCGTTTTCTATGGGGGGCGTGTTTCGGCGCCAATCAAGTGGTTAAGCCGCCTTTCATGGTTAGGCTGACGGACCGCAGCGAGCATACGGCGCAGTTTTCGTATCATAATCTGGTCGCCATGTGCGCGGTGGCGATTGGCAGCGTGCTCGGCGGGCTGCTGCCGCTGGTTGTGAGCCAGACGCTGCCTATTGCCGGCACGGTCGCGTTGCGGCCGGAAGAGATGCCCATGGCATATCGCATTTCCATCATGTGCGCGGCGATGTTGTTACTGCTGAGCAACCTGCCGATTCTGGCTTTGGGGAGCAGTGCGGCTGATGAGGGCGACGCGCGAGCGGGACTCGGCATGTGGCGGTCGACGCACTGGCGTCGCGTTCTGCGCCTGAGTTTTCCGCTCTTCGTCTTTGGCATCTCGGGCGGATTGACATTCCCGTTTTTCAATCTCATATTTCGCGAGTTGTTTGGGATGGCAGATAGCGCTGTTGGCAGCGTCATTGGTCTGGGATGGCTGGTGATGGGATTGACGCCGTTGCTGAATCCCGCTTGGGAAGCGCGGCTGGGGCGGGCTGGCGCGCTGACGGCCTTGATGCTCGCAAGCGCGGCTGCCTTCGTCGGCTTAAGCCTGTCACAAGGGCTTGCGATTGCCGTCGCGTTCTACGTTTTGGCGATCGGCCTGCGGAATACGATGCAGCCGCTTTTCCAACCGCTGCTGATGGATTCGCTTGACGTTGCCCACCGTAATGTCGCCAGCAGCGTCGGATTGGTGATGTGGAATATCGGCTGGTTCCTTTCAACGCTTAACTTCGGCCGATTGCAGTCGGCGATCGGCTATCGAAATATCATGTTGGTGGTGGCGATCTTCGTCGTCTTGAACGGCCTCACGATTCACGTCACGGCAAAGCGGCGTTGAGACATCGGGCGAAATGGTCTAAGGAGAGAGCAATCGTGGCAATAGATAATCAATCGAAGTTTGAAAGGATCGCCGAGCAGGTGGAACGCTGGCGCGAGGAATTGGGCGTCCCGGGCGCGGCCTTCGGTCTGCGGGTCGCCGGCGAGAGCTGGACGCGCGGCGTCGGCCTGACCCATGTGGAGCATCCGCTGCTGGTCACGGATGAGACCCTGTTTCAGATCGGCTCCATCACCAAGACGGTGACGGCGACAGCGATGATGCGCTTAGTGGAACAAGGGGCGCTGGATATGCGCGCGCCAGTTCGGGATTATCTGCCCGGCTTCCGCGTGCGCGACGAAGATGTGTCAGCGCGGGTTACGCCCTGGCATCTGCTGACGCATACAGCCGGCTGGACGGGCGATGTCTTCACCGATACCGGCATCGGCGATGACGCGGCCGCCAAATATGTAGATCTGATGTCCGGCTTTGAGCAGTTGGCGCCCTTGGAAAGATATTTCTCCTACAATAATGCCGCATTCTGCGTCGCCGGCCGAATCATCGAAACGCTGACGGGCATGACTTACGAGACGGCGATCCAGGAATTGATCTTCCAGCCTCTCAATATGGAGCGCAGCTTCTTCTTTCCGCATCAAGTGATGCTGCATCGCTTCGCTGTTGGGCATGAGGCGGGCGGCCGGGTGTTAAGCCCCTGGGCGATTCCCCGCGGGATGAACGCCGCCGGTGGCATCAGCTGCCATATTCACGACCTGCTGCGTTATGGCGCTTATCACCTCGGCGGTGGACCGCCGCTGATGGCCCCCGAATTCCTGGCGGAGATGCATAAACGTCATGTTCGCAGCCTGCCCTACATGGCTGGCTGTGGACTGGCTTGGATGATAAGCGGCAGCGATGACGCTGAAAGGCTCTGGCACACGGGCGGTACGAATGGCCAGGAGTCGGTGCTGACTATTGTGCCGCAACAGCAACTGGCGTTTGGCATGATGACGAATGGGAACAAGGGCGCGGACCTGCATGCTCGCTTCAACAAGGCGGTATTAAGCGAGTTCTGCGGCATCGAGCTGCCTGAGCCGCGAGCCATCGCTTCTTCTCCTGAGGCGCTGGCGCAATTTGTCGGGGTCTACCGGGGCATAATGCGCGAAATTGAGCTGCGAATGGAGAATGACGCGCTGGTGGCTCTGATACGCGCGACGGGCGCATGGCCGGCGGATGATGCGACGAGCGAGCAGTCGGCCGCTGCCGCCCGTTGCGGCGACGATCAGCTAATGATTCTTGACGGTGATCACAAAAACACCAGAGCCGACATCATCCGCGACGACAGCGGCGAGATTCGCTATTTGCGATTTGGCTCGCGCCTTCATGTCCGGCAGTGATCGCCCTATGAGTCAAGCATTTCGCCGAGCAGCTCCCAGCAGAGCCAGAGCGCGCGCGGCGTATGGAAGAAGCCCTTCCACATCCCGCCTTTAAGCGGCGTGGACAAGCTGCCGTTGCGATGCAGGTAGCCATACCAGCCGCCGTATTCCGGATCGGGAAAATGCTGAAATGTCCATTCGTGCATCTGCTCGAACCAGCGCGCGTACTTCTGGTCCCGGCTGATGTGAAATGCGAGCAGCAGGGCGTAGAGCGCTTCGGCATGGGGCCACCAGAGCTTCATATCCCACTCGAGGCGGGTGGGAGGTTTGCCGGCGACATCGACAAAGTAAAGCAAACCGCCATAATCTTCATCCCAGCCGCGAGCCATCGAATAATCGATCATGCGCAGAGCCGGCGGAATCAGTGACTCGTCATCTCTCTCGACAGCTTCATGCAGGATGAAGGCGGCTGATTCCATGGCGTGCCCCGGTGTTATACGGCGGCCATCGTCGGTATCGAGCCGTTCATATTCCGCGCCGAGCGCTTCGAAAACGGCTTCGGCTTCGTCGTCCAGGAAATGATTGAGGATCTTGTCGAGGCCGTCATCGACGACGGCGTCATAGAGCGGATCAGGCGGGGCGGTCAGGCGCAACTCCTGCGTCGTCGCCAGCATGATCATAGATACGTTATGCGCCACTGAGCGGCGCGTCTGCGGGAAGACTTTGGGTTCCAGCTTGCCCGGGTTCTGCAAATGATCGACGATCAGCCGATAGGTATCAATAGCGCGCTGCAAGGCGGTCTCGTCGCCGGTCGCGCGGGCGTATTCGGCCAAGCCAATCACGGCGAAGGTCTCGGTGAAGAGGTAGCGCCGTTTGCGCAGGGGCGCGCCCTCAGCGGTGACGGCGAAAAACATGCGACCGTCAGTATCGAAGCCGCAGCGCATGATGAAGTCGTAGATATGCCGGGCGGCCTCCAGCCATTCCGGGTTTTGTTCTACCTCGTTGTAGAGCTTGGCGAACATCCAGAGGGCGCGGCCTTGCAGCCACATCGCCTTGTCGGTATCAAAGACCGAGCCATCACGATCGAGGGAGTTGAACTGGCCGCCGTTCTGATAATCCAGCGAGTGATTCAGCCAGAAGGGTATGACGCCCTCGAAGAGTTCCCGCCGATAGATTTCGCGCAATTCCAGCAGGCGCGCGCGTTTCATCCCTTGATCCCGGAGACCATCATGCCTTCAATGAAGTAGCGCTGGAAGAAGATGAAGAGCAGGGCGACCGGCAAGGTGGCGAGCGTGGAGACAGCCATGGCGGGCCCAACAAAAGGCTCGCCGCGGTAAGGTTGGGAGAAGACAGTCATTCCGACGGGCAAGGTAAGCAGATGGCGGTCCTGCGCCACAACCAGGGGCCAGAGGAAATTATTCCAACTGAAGAGAAAGAGGATGATAACGAGGCTGGCTGAAGCCGGCGCCAGCAGCGGCATAGCGATCGTCAAAAAGATGCGGAACTCGGAAGCGCCGTCGATCCGCGCCGAATCCAGCAATTCATCCGGGATGTTAAAAGCGAACTGCCGCATCATGAAGATGGCGAAGGCGCTGAGCAAGCCGGGGACGATCAAGCCGGCGTAGGTATTGTGCCAGCCGAATTGCCGAATTTCGACATAGAGCGGAATCAGCAGAATCTGAAAGGGCACCGCCATAATGCTGAGGATCAAGGCGAACAAGAGCTTGCGGCCGCGGAAGCGAAACTTGGCGAAACCGTAGCCAGCCATGGCGGCGAAGAAGATTGCCACCGACACCTGCACCGCCGCGATGAAGACGCTGTTGGCGTACCATTGACCGATGGGCGCGCGGTCAAAGGCGGCGGCATAGTGGTCAAGACCGACGAATTCCTGCGGCAGCCACTTGAAGGGCGTGGACAAGATCTCCGCTTCCGCCTTGAACGCCGATACGGTCATGAAATACATCGGGAAGCCAAAGACAACCGCCACTAAAGCGCCGGTCGAAAACAGAATCAGTTTGGTGATCCGCTTGCGCAAGCGCGCCTCAAAGGCGGCATTGCTCTCGTATGTCGTTGTTGAATTCGCCATTTTGGTCCGCTCACTAGTTAATCGTATGTCGGTCGCTACGCCCCAAAGCCAACTGCGCCCCGGTGACGACCATGATGCAGGCGAAAAGGAATACTGAAACGGCGGCGGCATCGCCCATGCGGAAGAACTGAAAGCCGTATTTCCAAATCACGATGCCCAGCGTAGTATTGACATCCACTGGTCCGCCTTGATTCGGCGCGATGACAAATTGCAGCGTGAAACCCTGAAAGGCGGAAATGGTCGAAACCGCCAGCACAAAGACCGCCGTCGGGCGCAGCAGCGGCAGCTCCACGCTCCAGAATGACTGTATGCGGTTCGCGCCATCGACGCGGGCGGCATCGCGCAATTCTTGCGGGATCGCCGTCAAGCCCGCCAGCCAGATCAACATATAAAAGGGCATGGCCGACCAGATGCGGGCGACCACGATCACGATCGGCGAGAGCGTCAGATCGTGCAACCAGGTGATCTCGGCTTTGCCGACCAGGGGACCGATGACGCTGGTCAAGATGCCGCTGGGATGCAGCAGAACCACCCAGATCACCGAGACGACCGCCACTGACGGCAGCAAGGGAGAAAAGAAGATCAGCTTCAGCCCCTCGCGCCCGGGAAACTTCTGATAAAAGAGCAGCGCCACAAAGAGCGACAAGGTCACTGTTGGCAAGGTGCTGCCCAAGACGAATCCCAGCGTGACGCTGATCGACTTGATGAAGAGCCGGTCTTTTAGCAAATTGGCGTAATTGTCAAAGCCGATGAATACCGGCGGACGCAACAGCGTAAATTTGGTCAGACTGAGATAAAAGCCGGTCAGCAGGGGATAAAGAAAGAAGACTATGAAGAAGAGAATGCAGGGCAAGACGAAGATCAGCCCCCAGTATTGACGGCGGCTGATGACATTCTTGTCGCCCCACACGCGGCGGTAGAGGCTGATCATTTGAATTGGATTCTCCTATCAGCCCGCATCCCCGGGCCCCTTCCCCCATAAAGAGGGAAGGGGTGAATGTGAGATTCGACAGACAAGTCCCTCCCTCATTTTGGGGGAGGGATTTAGGGCGGGGGCGCGGCTCAATCAAGCGCCGCCGGCCGCTTCAATATCAGCCAGGGCGCGTTCCAGGATGGCGTTGACTTCGTCTTCGGCTTCCTGCAAGACGACATCCATATCCTCGCCGCCGAGCACGATACGGTCGCGGGCGCGGCCCAAAGCATCGCCGACCTCGGCGAAATTGGCGAAACGCGGATGGTACTGCCCGCGATAAAGCTCATCCAGGAAGACCGGCATGATCTCGTTATTCTGGAAATCTTCGGTCTCCAGGTATTCAGCCACCGGTTGGAAGAGCGCCGCTTCGTTGAGATAGCGATCCGGTCTGCTGGTCAATTTGGCGACCAGTTTCCAGCCCGCCTCTTGCACTTCGCGCGGGGAATCGGCATTGACTTGCAAGTAGAAAGCGTAGGTGGCGAAGCCGAGATCGTTGACGGCATCTTCCCAGCGGGGGATATTATGGATGCTGTAATTGATGCCGGCCGCTTCCATGCCCGGGGTGCCCCAATTGCCGAAGGTGCATTCCGTGGCCAGCTCGCCAGCGTTGAAGGCGTTGCGGGAGACGGTATATTGAGGACCGCCGATCTCGTGCACATTGACGATATCGCTCCAGTATTGCATGACGCGTTTCACGTTGTCGTTGTTGATGTCGGCGGTGTAGGCAACTTCGTCAATCATGCTGTTGCCCAACTGCATCACCATCGGGTCGAAGTGCAACATCATATAGATATTGGCTGACCAATTGAAATCAAAGCCGCGTTGAACCAGCGCGCCGTCTTCATCACGTTTGGTGAGTTGCAGGGCGGCGTCAATCAAGCCATCCCAGGTCGTCGGGAAATCGGTGGCCGGGTCCAAGCCAGCTTCCAGCTAGAGGTCGTCATTGGCATAGCAGGCGTAATTGCTCAGTTCGGTCGGGACGCCGTAAAGCTCGCCATTGAAGGTATCGCCCGCGAGCACGCGCTCGCCGATGAAGCCTTCGCCATAACGGGCGTACACGTCCTCAATTGTCTGATAGCCCATGGCAACGGGATCCACCGGCGCCAGCAAGCCCTGGGCGTAGAACTGACCGTTGAAGAGCGTGAACTGGTTGAAGACATCGGGTCCCGCGCCGGAAGCCAGCGCCGTTTGCAAGGCGGTGAAGTAATCATCGACGATTTCGTATTCGACGTTGATATCCGGATTCTCCTCCATGAATTCGGCGATGAGCTCTTCGTCGATGGCGACGCGCGGCGCGTGATTGTGCATCCACAGTTTGACGGTGACTTGGTCTTGAGCGCCCGCGAGGCTCGCCAGCAAGCCGCTCAAGAGAAGTACAAGAAGCAATCTGAGTTTCATGATTCATCCTGTCTCTAAGATCTTTACAGAAAGCAAAGCCGTATTTGGCTGCTTGTAGTCTGTCACAGTGAAGGAGAATTTGCAAACAATGTGTTATATTTCACTCGAGGTGAACAATCGATGCCAAAGTCAAAAATGATTATCGATACCGACCTGCATCCGGTGCCGATCCACGAGCGGGTGGCGGAGTACTTGGACGAACCCTGGCGCTCGCGTTATTTGCGCGGGGACCGGGGCGCGGGCCACCCCAACTACTTCAACCCCAACGGCGTCATGCGCGCCGACAGCGTGACCGCCGACGGGCGCCGCATCGAAAAGTATCCCGAGACGATGGCGACGCATTTCCTCGATGTCTACGATATCGACTACGCCGTGCTGAACCCGATGGAGGTGATGGAGCATTGCGTCTCGCCCGACGCGCATTATTCGGCGGCGGCCCTCTCCGCCATCAACACTTTCTTCGTCGAGGAATGGCTGCCGGTCGATGAGCGCTACCTGGCGTCGATCACCATCGCCTTCAGCAATATCGAACTGGCCGTGCAAGAGATCCACCGGCTTGGCGATCATCCGCGCGTGGTCCAGGTGCTGATGGCCAGCGGCTCGCCCTTTCCCCTGGGGCATAGCTATTTTCATCCGCTCTATGAAGCGGCTTCGCAGTACAACCTGCCTCTGGCGATTCATCCGGGCTTGGAAGGCGTCGGCATCGCCGGCTCGGGCGGGACGGCCGGTTTGGTCGCCAACTATCTCGAATGGCATACGCTGCTGGCGACATCCTATATGACGCAGCTCGTCAGCCTGGTGGTGGAAGGCGTCTTTCAGAAGTTTCCGACATTGAAATTCGTCTTCGTTGAAGGCGGCGTGGCCTGGCTGCCCGCGATGATGTGGCGGCTGGACAAGAACTGGAAATCGCTGCGCGCGACGACGCCCTGGCTGACGCGCCGACCGAGCGAGATCATCGAGGAGCATTTCATGCTGACGACCCAGCCGATCGAGGAGCCGGGTGACAACCGGCATTTTCGGCAGGTGCTGGAGATGTTCCAGGCGGAAAAGATGCTGATGTTCTCCAGCGATTATCCGCATTGGGACGGCGATACGCCGGACTTCGCCATGCGTCAGTTGGAGTCTGGCCTGCGCGATGCCGTGATGTACCGCAACGCGTTGGAAGTCTATGGTCTGGAGGTCGGGCAATATGCCGTCTAAATCAGAGGTCTACGTCAGCGCGCTGGACGAACTCGCGGTCGGCGAGAGCCGTATCATCGAAGCGGCCGACAAGTCCATCGGCGTTTTTAACACTGGCTCGCAAATCGTGGCTGTGCTCAACCTCTGCCCGCACGAATTCGCGCCCGTCTGCCGCGGCGCGCTGGGCGGGACGACCCTGCCGAGCAAACCGGGGGAATTCATCTGGGGGCGGGAGAACGAGATATTGCGCTGCCCTTGGCATGGCTGGGAATTTGACCTGCACACGGGCCAATGCCTGACCGACCGCAGCAAGCTCCGGCGCTACCCCGTTATCATTCGCGATGAGGCGATTTACGTCGAAGTCTAGTTGTTGACCTGGAAGAACTCGACCACTTCGCCGCCCGGTCCTTTGAAGAAGGCGATCGTCACATTCAGCGATCCCAAGTCGACCGTTTTCAACTCGGTCGTGATTTCCATCCCGGCCGCGCGCACACGCTCAAGGGCAGGTTCGATATCGGTGGTCGCCAGCGCGAAGTGAAAGACGACATTGCCTTCCGCATTGCCGGATGGCGAGGTTCCCGGGACGGGCTCGAATAGCTCGAGATGGCTGCCATCGCCGATATCGAGCAAGGCAACGCGGCGCCCGCCACTGCTGAATTCAACCGCCTTGTTCATTCCCATGACCTCGGTATAGAAGGCGACCGACGCTTCGTAATCCTGGGTCTGCACGGCGATGTGATGCGTGCCGAGACCGGCGATTGTCTGATTCTGAGTTCCGATTGGCATGCGCGCTCCTTTAGGACTTTAGACGCCGCCAATTATAACAAGCGCTCGGCGGCAGCGGAAAGGACTCTCCGCGCTCACATAAAATAGCGGACATGTTCTGCTCGCGCGGACGGCGACGGCGGCGCGTTAAAATAGAGACTAGCAGATCCAGCGTGATATAATCCTGGGTAGTGGCGTAGAGCAATTTGAACCGGCAAGGGGCGAGGATCATGATAGGACGGTTACTCATTTTGTGCTGTATTGCTGTATTGACGGCGAGTGGAGTTTGGGCGGAAGAGGAGTCCATCGTTTTCGGGTATCCGGTCTGGGATACCATCCGGCTGCAGACTCGAATCGCCCAATACATCGTGGAAAAAGGTTATGGATTCCCCACATCGACGATGTCGGGAAGCGCAAATGATGTATTCGCAAGCGTGCGGGCTGGGGAAACCGATATCATGATGGAGGCTTGGCTGCCGAACCTGAGCGAACCCTGGGAGGTCGCGGCAATGAGCGGAGATGTGGCGTCCCTTGGCGAGAGCCTGAGCCGGCTGTCGCAATCCGCATATATGATTCCGTCTTATCTGCAAGAGGCGCATCCCGAATTGGACAGCGTCGAAGACTTAAAGGAAGCACAATATCAGAGTCTCTTCGCCACAGCCGACAGCGAGGGCAAGGCGCGATTGTTATCTTGCCCCGAGGTTTGGGCTTGCAACGGCGTCAACAAAGAGCAAGCGCGCGGCTATGGCTTGGCCGATCATGTCATGCTGGCGGCGCCGGAGTCGGAAGCGGTCTTGTATAAGAGTCTCTTTGATGCTTACGACAAAGGCGAAGCTTGGCTGGGTTACCTGGACAGCGTGATGCTGCCTTCGCTGAAACTGGACATGACGCAGTTGGCGGAGCCGCCCTACAGCGATGAGTGCTGGGCAAGCGACAAAGCCTGCGCTTATGGAGAAACGGCGCTGCTGATCGTCGCACCGCTAGATTTCGTCATGCGCGCGCCAGCGGTCGCCACGATGCTGCGCCACTGGGACATGACGTCTGATCTCTACACCGAACTCGCGCTTTGGCGGCACGATAACGAAGCCAGCTACAGCGAAAGCGCGTTTTGGTGGCTGGACGAACATGAAGATGTCTGGAGCGCCTGGGTCACGGAGGAGGCTGCCGCCAGCATCCGCGACGCGCTTGACCGGGGCGAAGCAGCGGCCGGCTGGAGCGACCAATAGGGGATGCGGCAGCGACGCCAATTGGGATCGGGCTGATTAGTCCTCTTGCGATTCCCGCTCGTTCCACATTTGGGCGCGCCCCATGAATACCATGGGCTGCTCCACCCAGTCGCCATAACCGATGCGCCGGTCATCCGTCAGCCAGTTGATTTTCGCATCGAGGCAGGCCCTCAACTCCATATCTTGCAGGTCGAGGCTGAAACCGCCATATTCGATTTTGTCATCGCGGGCGGCCACCACCAGGTTGCCTTCGGAAGCGTGGGCAGCGGTCTGATTGCCAAGATCGCCGCGGGCGAAGGCGTCTATCGTCTTGTCATGCAGCGCCTCAATCAGTTCGCTTTCGCCTTGCTCGCCGCCCAGATAGACGACTTGCGGCATCGTCTCGAGGGGCGGATGCAGCCCCGTCCGCTCCACGAGGCTCGGCGATTCGCCGGCCGGCGTGATGACGTAATCATCGCTGCCATCGGCGATCAGCGCGCCCATCGGCGTATTGATCTTGACGCCAGCAGCCAGGACGCCATTTTCATCAACATAGCCGGTCAATTCCAGCAGGCGACCCTCACCGGTCGTGCTGGTCAAGGCGCCGATCCGCAGATCGCTGCTCAGCTTGTCGTAGCCGCTCAGCCGTTCCGCATCTTCGGCGCGAGCCAGCAGAGACTGCCGAAAGATGATATGACCGGAGGTGAAGGTGACTCGCTCTTCTCCCGCCGCGTCGCGCCGGCGCGAATCGAGGATGGTGATGCCGCCGCCGACAATATCGTATTGCGGAGTGGCGGAAGCCAACCAAATCTCATCAAAGACCGGGATCGGATGGCGAGTGAATGACAGCCCGGCGCCTTGCATCGCTTCCAGGGCGGTCAGCAAATCCGCTTCGTAGCCGAGATGCTCATGGAAGCCTTCCGAGTCCGAGTCAGCGTCGGCGCTGTAGCTGACGGGGTCGAAGAAGGCGTAGAAGCCAAAGTTGAGCGTGTCGTCGGCGCAGGCTTGCGTCTCCCGGTCATCAGCGGCGGCGGCGAGGCATAGCAGGCAGGGGAGGATCAGCGCTGAGGCGGCGCGACATAATAAGAGAAACAATCGAGACATAAGCGACGGCTCTCTCAAGGGCTGGCATGATCAAGGCGATTACGCTGGCATTATATCACTTTCGGCTGGCGCATTATAGCCGATGCGCTCCGCTTCTCCATGAAAGACCTCAGCGCTGGCGGCTGGAGATAGCGACTGGCGCTGTTGACAGCGCATTGTCATTGGGCTATAGTTGCGCGACTGTTTCGCTAGAATGCTCGAATGTTGAACAAGGCTGACGCCCCATTACGTTGACCGCTGCCTGGCAAGTCTGTTCGTTGCCATGTCTAGGCGCAACCATCTATCACATCGGTCCCTTTACGAGCCTTAGGAGAAAACAGAATGCGCAAGATTTTGGCTGTATTGCTTGTCCTTTCTCTGCTACTGGCCGATGTGCCGGGCATGACGCAGAACCTGGTAGAGCTACGTATCCGCTGGTACAACGACGGCAACGAAGGCGAAGTCCTGCGAGAATTGCTGGATCGCTTCGAAGCTGACAATCCCGATATCAGCGTCGAGATCGACACTGTTGATTACAGAGGCGGCATTCTGGGAAGTCTTCCGCTGGACCTGGCGGCGGGTGAAGGTCCTGATATTGCCCGTATCACCGATTGGGGTGGTTTGGCCGAACACTATCTGGATATGTCCCCCCATTTGAGCGACCCAGACTACTGGAACGAGAACTTTGAATTCTTCCTCGGCGCCTCGCGCATCGGCGACGATGAAACCAGCATTGCCGGCTTCCAAGATGCGTTCACTGTCACGGGTCCCTACGTCAATCGCACGCTCTTTGAACAGGCTGGCGTCGACGTGCCCAGCGATATGACCGACTCGGTCTCCTGGGAAGAATGGGCGGAAGCTTCGCGCGCGGTCGCCGAAGCGCTGGAAATCCCCTACCCGATGGCGATGGATCGCAGCGGCCACCGTTTCGCCGGCCCCGCCATCAGCATGGGCGCGATGTACTTTGACGACATGGGCCACCCGAACGTCATGGACGACGGTTTCCACGCTATGTCGGAGCTCTTCGTCGGCTGGCATCTCGACGGCACGATGCATCCCGAGATGTGGCCGCTTAGCGAAGGTTACGCCGGCGCCAACGAAGAATTCGCCAATGCCGAGCTGGTCTTCTATATGTCCGGCAGTTGGCAGGTTCGGCAGTTCAGCGATCAAATCGGCGACGCTTTTGACTGGCAGGCCGTGCCCAATCCCTGCGGTCCGGGCGGCTGCACCGGCATGCCCGGCGGCACTGCGATCGTTGGCATCGCATCCACGGATCATCCCGCAGAAGTTGCTCGCGTGATGGAATACTTGTCAAGCGCCGAGGTATTGTCCGAATATCTTGCGCGTACGCTCTTCGTGCCGGCGCATGCTGGCTTGCGCGCAAGCGGTGTGGAATACGACACCGACCTGCAATCCGCGCAAGATTCCTTGTCCGTATTTATCGGGCAGATTGCCAAGTTCGAGCAAACGGCCGCAGACTTGCAGAGCTACCCGTACAACTTCCACATATTCAATTCGACTCGCGACCGCCTCACGCAAGCTATGGTCGGCGAAATGACGGTGGATGAAGCCATCGAGCGCATTCAGGACGATGTCGATACCGCCTTGGCTGAAGAAGGCTAAATTGCCCCGTCCCCCAGCCCCTTCCCCACAAGGAGGGAAGGGGAGTGAATTGAGGGAATAACGCAGGTTTAAGCCCCTCCCTCTCAGGGAGGGGTTTGAGGTGGGGGAGGAAACGCTTTGCGCTTCTTGAGCATTCTGGAGCCTTTGACACGACCGCTGCTGTTGCTTTTGGTGACAGCGATTGACGGCATCTTAAAGCCGATTCAGCAGCGTATCGGCGTCAACAAGATGGGGTATTTCTTCGTCCTGCCCAATCTATTGATTTTTGGCATCTTTGTTTTGTTCCCCATGCTGCTCAACTTCTATTACGCGATGACGGGCGGCACCAAACTCTTCCCCGCTGACCGCCCCTTCGTCGGCTTGGACAATTTCGCCACCCTCTTCGACTGCGAAAATTTCAGCCAGCCCAACAGCTGCCAGGAAGACCTCTTCTGGCGCGGCATTTTTAATACAATTCAGTTTGTCATCTTTCAAGTTAGCGGCATCGTGCTCTTCTCGCTGATCACGGCGCTGGTGCTGAACCGGAATATCGTCGCGCGCGGCTTCTTCCGCAGCGTCTTCTTTTACCCCGTCTTGCTTTCGCCGGTGGTGGTCGCCTTGATCTGGAAATGGATCTTGCAGCACGAGGGCGTGCTCAACGCCATACTCGAGATATTTGGCGGCGAGAGCATGCGCTGGCTGCTGGATACCAATTGGGCGATGTTCTGGGTGGTCTTCGTCAGCGTCTGGGCGCTGATGGGCTTTTATACCTTGATTCTATTGGCGGGCTTGCAATCGATTCCGCCGGAGTTGTACGAAGCCAGCTCGATCGACGGCGCCAATACCTGGCAGGACTTTCGTTTTGTCACCATGCCGTTGCTGATGCCGACCATGTTTGTCGTGCTGGTGCTGTCCTTGATCCGCGCTGTGCAGATGTTCGATCAGATCTTCGTACTCACCGGGGGCGGACCGGGCACACGCACCCAGTTGATGGTGCAATATATTTACACCACCGGCTTCTCCAATCAAATACAGCTATTTGGTTTATCGGCAGCGGCGTCGATGGTGCTGGGCGTCTCGCTCTTGATCCTGACGCTGTTGCAATTGCGGCTCGGCAACCAGTCGAGCTTGGCTTAGGACGCGGATTATGCAGGCAGACCGCATCAGCATCGGCCAGTTTCTCTCCCGCCGCAGCGGGGGCAAGCGCGTGAATACCGCCGACGCTCTGACCTACCTCTACTTGACCGTCGGCACGATTCTGATGTTCGGTCCGGTGCTCTGGCTGGTGGCTTCCTCGTTTAAGACGCAGGCGGGCTTGGTCAAGTATCCGCCGCCGCTGCTGCCATACCAGCAGGTACAGGTCGATGTCGAGGGCTTTGACAAGCCGCTGCCGCTATACACGGTGACCGGGGAAGACGGCACGGTAAGCGAGCTGGCGCAGGTGCGGCGCGTCGGCATTGAAGCGCAAATGGTCGACCCGGCCGAGCCCGACGCCGAGCCAATCAAGGTTAATATCCGTCAGCGCGAACCGGTCGAAGAAGTCAAGCTGGCTTGGGAGAATTACTTCGACCCGCTGATAGAACTGGAAAATTTCGACTTTTTCACCTACCTCAAAAACAGCGTGCTCGTGACCACTTTCGCCACCGCTATCACCCTGGTCATCAACAGCATGGCCGCCTTCGCCCTCAGCAAGTATCGCTTCAAGGGACGCGATGCCATTTTTGTGCTCTTCATCTCGACCTTGATGATTCCTATCACGGTGATTCTGGTGCCGGTCTTTCTGGTCATCACCAGCATCGGCTGGAAGAACAATCTCTGGGGCGTGATCATCCCGGGCGCGGCCACCCCGACCGGCATCTTTCTCCTGCGGCAGTATATGCTGACGATTCCCGACGAGCTGCTTGACGCGGCGCGGATCGATGGCGCCAGCGAATGGCATATCTACTGGCGCATCATCCTGCCATTGGCGCGCCCGGCTCTGGCGGTTCTGGCGATCTTCTCGGTTATGTGGCGCTGGAACGACTTCCTCTGGCCCCTGATCGTGCTGAGCCAAAACGACTACTTCACCCTGCAAGTCGGTCTCAACGCTTTTCAGGGCGAATTGCAGATCCAGTGGCATTATGTGCTGGCCATGACCGTGGTCACGCTGCTGCCGATCACGCTGGTATTCGCTTTCTTGCAGCGCTTCATCACGACCGGCATCGCCACCACCGGGATGAAGTAGTGCGCCCGCAACGCGCCGTCGTCACAACGCCGGGCCGGGTCGAATTGGAGCAATTCGATCCGCCGCAGCCGCAGCCTTCTCAAGTGCTATTGCGCGCCATAACCACGCTTATCAGCCCAGGCACAGAACGCGCTTTCTTCCTCAATCTCGACATTACCAATCCGAGCTACCCGCTTTACCCGGGCTACAGCTTCGTCGGCGAGGTCATTGCTTGCGGCGCTGATGTCAGTAACCTGCAAGTTGGCGACCGCGTCGTCTGCCCGGCGCCGCACGCTTCGCAGGCCATCGTTGATGCCCGCCGCTGCCTGAAGGTGGGGACCGACCTGCCCGATGAAGAGGCGGCTTTCTTCAATCTCCTGGCGATTGCGATGCAAGGCACACGCAAGGCGCGCATAGAACTGGGAGAGTCGGTCGCGGTCCTGGGCGCGGGCGTCATTGGCATCCTGGCGATGCGGCTGGCGCAGCTCTCCGGCGGTTTGCCCGTGATCGGCATTGACCTGGACGAGGGACGGCTGGACTTGGCGAGGACGATCGGCGCCGCCGACATCATCATCGGAAGCGACAACATCGGCGCTGATCTGCGCAGTCTGCTGGGTAGCAATGGCGCCAATGTGGTGATTGAAGCGACCGGGGCGCCGCCGCTGGTCGTAACCGCCTTTCACTTGGCGGCGGCAAGAGGCCGCGTCATCTTGCTCGGCAGCGCGCGGGGCGATACCGAGCGCGTCAACTTCTACCGCGATGTGCATCGCAAAGGCTTGCGCGTCATCGGCGGGCATGAGATTACCCGGCCCCTGCATGAAAACAGCCCCGGCTATTGGACGCAAATAAGCGAGCATCAAGTCTGCCTTGAGCTGCTTTCGCGTGGGCGAATTCAGGTGGCGCCGCTGATCACGCATCGTTATCATTGGCGAGATTTTCCAAGAGCCTACGCCCATCTGGCGAACTGGGACAAAGAAGCCCTGGGGATATTAATCCGATGGACCTGATGTCGAACCCGGCGGAGACGCGACAGAAACTCTGGCAATTGCTCGGCGATATCCCGCCGCCATTCCCTCCGCAAGTCAGCCTCATTGCCATACGCGAGCATGCGACCTACACGCTGGAACATTTCTCATTCCCCAACGGCTTGGGCGACACCGTCTACGGCTGCCTCCTGCTGCCGAAGAACGTCAACTTTCCCGCGCCGGCGGTGCTCTACCATCATGAGCACGGCGGCAAGTATACGCTGGGCAAAGATGCCGCGCTCAAGATACGCGAGAATGGCTATGCGCCCGGCGTCGCTCTGGTTGAGGCGGGCTTCATCGTGCTGGCGATCGATGCCTATGGCTTCTGCGAGCGGGAGCATCAGGGACCGGCGGGCCAGCGTGAAAGCGGCGCAGCCACCGAGCTCTCGCTTTTCAAGCAGTTTTTGTGGGAAGGGCGGACGCTCTGGGGCATGATGGTTCACGATGATCTGACCGCTCTCGCCTGCTTGCGGGGTCGCGACGAGGTTGACGCCGGGCGCATCGGCGCGGCTGGCATGAGCCTGGGCGGGTCGCGCTCGACCTGGGTGGCGGCTATGGACGAGTCGATCAAGGCGGTCGCGCCCATCTCGCAGATGACGCGCTGGCGGGACTTCGCCGACAGCGGCCACTATCGCGGGCACAGCATCTATTATTATGTGCCCGGCATGTTGGCCTCGCCCTACGACATGGAGCATCTGGTCGCGCTGACCGCGCCGCGTCATCAACTGATCTTGACCGGCGATCTCGATCCGCTCTCGCCCATCAGCGGGATTCACAAGGTGATGGACTACGCCCGCGAGATCTACCGGCAAGCGGGCACGGCCGACAACCTGGAGCTCGCGCTCTACGAGGGCGTGGCGCATGCCTATTTGCCCGACATGGTCGAAGCGATGATCGATTTTTTCCGCCGAACGCTATAGATTATCCTGGCGTCGCTTGATTTTCCCTCGATTTTGCATGAACAGCGCTTGCGACGATTAGAGATTTTACGGTATACTGTCGACAGTTTTAGGGGCTTGGCTTCTGAGCCTGTCTCATTTGATTCGGAGCGTCCGGATACGGGGTGTAATTCGGACGCTCTCTTTTCTTGAGGCCGCCAGCGCATGACGGGCGGGGGAAAACAAGCGGCGTGGTCACGATTTTCGCCGCGCCTCAAAACCGCCGCATTTAGCCCTTCTTTTCAGAACACGTGTGCTATAATGACTCCAATCCCAAGCAACGGAGAACCGCCATGCCCAATACCAGAAACTTCTCAGACCGTGAAAAACGTCAGGCCATGGACCTGCTCGATATCCATGATGACTTCAACTCCGCCCGCCTGCTTGCAAGATCAACGTACCCGTCCCCGCCGCCAAAACGCGACTTTGTCCGAAAACAGTTTTCCCATGTCCGACAAACGGACAATGTCGGACAAATCCTAACTAATCAACAGCTAGTGGATGTGGCAACAAATAACCCTGGCTCAGGAAAGAATAAATGTAGGGGCGACCCTTGGGTCGCCCGCATCAGATTCTCCCGACCGGCGGGATTATACCCTCGTTGTTCACCGCTCCCGCATGAGCGCTCATTTGGAAGGAAGGGCGGCGCTTGCTATAATCCGCGAGTGGCGCGACCAAATTATCGCGGCGCGGTACTCTAGCGTTGCCTCGCCTGGCTGGTGATAGTCCCCGCGCGGTTTTCGCCACAATTCAAACGTAATGTGTCACGTTATTCTTTGGAGGAAGTCTTATGTTTGCAAAACGCGCTTTGTGGAAGCTCGCGCTGGTTCTCCTGCTGCTATTGATCGCATCCGCAGGCCTACAAGCGCAGGATACCACGCTCACGTTTATCTCCTGGCAGGTGGATGAGCCGGGGGTCGGCGATTGGTGGCGGACCGCCATCGCAGAATTTGAGAGTACTCATGAAGGCGTCGCGATTGAGTTCACTAAGGTCGCCCGTCCGGAATATGCCGATACCTTCCTGACGCTCTTCGCCGGCGGCACGCCTCCCGACATCGTGCATCTCGCCGCCTTCGAGTTCCAGCAATTCGCCGATGCCGGCTGGATGGAAGACCTTGCGCCCTGGGTTGAGAATTCCGAGCTTGACCTTGATGGCTGGGCGGGTCAGGTCAAGTGCATGTGGGAAGGCGAGATGAGCTGCATCATGCTGCTCTACTTCGGCTTCGTCATGGTCGTGAATGACGCCATCCTCGATTCGATCGGTCATGAAGCGCCGACCAATTGGGATGAAATGATTGAGGTCCTGCGCGCTGCCACCCAAGATACCGATGGCGATGGCATCGTCGATCAATGGGGCATCTGCCACCATACCAACGAAGGCAGCCAATACGCTTCCCAGTTGCTGAGTTATGTCGTCGGTTCGGGCGCTTATTGGACCAGCGCGGAAGGCGAAGTCACCATCGATACGCCAGAGATGGCGGAAGGCTTTACCCGCTGGAAGACAATCTTCGACGAGGGCCTCAGCCCGCTCGATTTGTCGTCTGGCGATTGCCACCAGTTGATGATGGAAGGCAAACTGGCGACCCGGATGGAAGGTTCATGGGTCTACAACTTTGTACGGCGCGCCGAGCCGGAAGTCCAGCAGCATCTCCGCATCGTGCCGGTGCCATTTGAAGTTCCGGTAGGCGGCGGCAGCAACGTCATCGGCATGGCCAGCGAGATCAGCGACGAGCGTAAAGCGCTGGTTTGGGATTTCATCGAGATAATCACATCGCAAGAATGGCAAGAACAGTTCGGGGTGAACGTCGGCAATCCCGCGCCGCGCCCGGGCACATTAACCGACGCCATTTATGAGGCTGTTCCCCACGTGGATATTCTGGTCGCGTCGCAGACCACCGCCTCGGAGAATGGCATTGACCGCAGCCCAACCGGCTTGCAAATTGTCTATAACGAATTCGCCAAGTTGGTCCGCGATGAAGCGCAGCGTATGATCGCGGATGATGTCGACCCCGCCGAAGTGGCCGCCAACTTGCACAACCTGGCGGTCGAATTGCAGCAGGACATGTAAGCCGAGCCTGCGCTTGAGATTCACAGCCGAGGGCATGGCGCGTTCATGCTCTCGGCTTCCCCATTGAGATGCTGTTGAGGCTTGCCGGTTATGACGAGCCAATCTATCGGACAGGGCGATCCGGTTGGTCGCCGTTTCAGCGACGATTCGCCGCGCTGGAGTTTGTGGAACCCGGGCAATCGTCACATCTTCGCCTATCTGCTGCTGCTGCCGGCGGTGCTCCTGACAGCCGCCATCATCGTCTACCCCATCATCTCGGCCATTGACCTGAGCTTTCAGAAGATCAAGATCGCCAAATTGGGGCGTTCGCGCGCGCCTTGGACCCTGGCGAACTACGAAGAACTCTTCACGTCGGCCGAGTTCTATCAGGCAATCTGGGTAACAATCACCCTGGTCGCGACCGTCACCCTCTTGTCCTATGTCATCGGCTTGGCGACGGCGGTGATGGTGAATCAGCATTTTCGCGGCCGGAAACTGGCGCGGATCCTGGTGGCGGTGCCCTGGGCGGTGCCGTCGGTCATGGCCGCTATCATCTGGTGGTGGCTCTTTGACAGCTCCTTCGGCTTGATCAATTGGGCGCTGGTGCGCAGCGGCTTGAGCAGCGAGATGATCCCCTGGCTGTCCACGCCCGGCGCGGCTTTCTTTGTCATCGTCGTGGTCATGGTCTGGAAAGGCTATCCCTTCATTTCGGTCATCATGCTGGCGGGTTTGCAGTCCATCCCCCTGGAACTTTACGATGCGGCCAAGGTTGATGGCGCCAACGCCTGGAATCGCTTCCGCTATATTACTTTGCCGGGTTTGCGCTCGGTCCGCGGCATCGCCCTCATCCTCATCATGCTCTGGGTCTTTCGCGATTTTCCCATCATCTACATTTTGACCGGCGGCGGTCCGCAGCGGACGACGCAAACCCTGGCCATCATGACTTATCAGGAAGCGTTCAAGTTTCACGACTTCGGCTTTGCGGCGGCCATCGGCGTCATCACGCTGATCATCAGCGTCATCGCCAGTTGGTTTATGGTGCGGCGCAGCGACGAGCCACTCTATTAGGGAGAGTGTGGATACTATGGCGCGCAGCAGGCGGGAGACGGTCATACTTTACGCGGTGGTCATCACGGTCGTCGTCATTTTGGTATTTCCGCTGTACTGGATGTTCAATACATCGCTGGCGCCGGCGACGCAGTTGCGCCGCTTTCCGCCGGTCTTCGTGCAGCCGGAGCCGACCTTCGCCGCCTACGAGCGCATATTCAATGAACGCCCCGTTGGCGTCTGGCTGAGAAATTCGGCCGTGGTCGCCGTGGCCTCGACCGCGCTGTCCATGTTCGTCAGCGTCCTGGCTGGTTACAGCATCTCGCGGATACGGGCCCGCGGCTCGCAGGCGATCGGCTTGTTCTTCTTGATGAGCCGCATGTTGCCCAGCACGCTCATCATCATTCCGCTCTTCGTCAGCTTCCGCCAGTTGCAGCTCATCGGCGACTTGAAGTCGCTGGTCCTCGCCCATGCGACCTTCATCACGCCCTTCGCCGTCTGGATGCTGAAAGGCTATTTCGACACTATCCCGGCGGAGTTGGAAGACGCGGCGATGATTGACGGCTGCACGCCGCTGAGCGCGCTGCTGCGCGTCGTTTTGCCGCTCTCGGCGCCGGGTTTGGCGGCGACCACGCTCTATGGCTTCGTGCTCTCCTGGAATGATTTTGTCTTCGCGCGGACTTTCCTGGTAGCGAATCAAAACGCCTGGACGGTGAATGTCGGCGTGGCCTCGCTGAAAGGCGAGTACTTGACCGAGTGGAATGAAATCATGGCCGGCTCGCTGATCGCGATGCTGCCCATCGTGCTCGCTTATCTCTTCCTGGAACGCTTCCTGGTCAGCGGCTTGACGGCCGGCTCGTCCAAATAAATCTCGCGACCGCGCCCCAAAATTTGACAAGCAAGTTGAACTTGGGGTAAATTGGTAGCACCACTGACCAATGGCCATTTGGTCCACGAGGAGACTGCCGTGAAATACCCGTCACCGAGCATCTCCGGCTTGAAGACAATTGAAAAAGTCTCGGTCAAAGACCAGACTCTCGAGCAATTGAAGAATTACATCTTGTCCGGCGTCGTGCCTCTGGGCGAGCGCCTGCCCTCCGAGCGCGCCTTGGCCGATGCTCTGGGCGTGGGCCGCTACAGCGTCCGTGAAGCGCTGAAGGTGCTGGAAGCGGTGGGATTGGTCGAGTCCCGCGTTGGCGAAGGCACCTTCCTCACCACCAACACCGGCGCCAGCTTCGGGCGCATCCTCGGGCTCAGCTTGACCACCTGGGGCGGCACGATCATCGAATTGCAGGACGCGCGCAAGATGATTGAAACAGCAGCGGCGCGGGCGGCGGCTGAACGCGCCACCGATAGCCAGATCGAGAGGATCAGGGCGGAGCTTGACGCCATGCGCGCCAATATGGACCGGGTGCAGACCTATTTGAAGGCGGATTTCAATTTTCACCGGCGCATCGGCGAGGCGAGCCAAAACGCCATCATCAGCCGCTTCGTGAGCAATCTCATCGACCTGCTGGAAGAAGCGCTGAAGGAGGCGCATTCCGACAGCTTGCCGGCGCAGGCGGAAGGCGGCGGCACCCATCAGGCCATATTCGACGCCATCGCGCGCGGCGATGCCAAAGCCGCCGGTGACTTGATGCGCGATCATATTCAGTTCAGCAGCGAAGTCTGGCAGACCGTGATTTCCCTGACTGCCGACACCGAACGAGAATCGACCTCAGGCGATGATTAAGGAGGTGATTATTGCTCGACAAGGTCTCGTATACAGTTCGATTATGAGTATTGTTGAGGAGTGACCATGAACAAGAAATTTCCCTACAACACATCGGACCTGAAGCCCTCGCGCCGGGACTTCTTGCGGCTGAGCGGCGCGGGCTTGGCGGCCGCCATGCTGGCTCGTTATGGCATGCCGCCGGCCTTCGCTCAGATGGCGGGCGATATCCCGGCGGAATTGCACCCGGGCAGCCCGAATAATCCGCGGGGCTGGACGACCACGCTGCCGCCAATTCCCGATGGCATGCCGGTCGATCCGCCAGTGACCATCACCGGCAGCCGCCGCGGTCCTTGGGAATTCGCCGAGGGCGATGACATCGAGAATTCGCCCTTCACCCGCCTGAACGCCGCCGTGACCGGCATCCACTGGAAGCTGGCGTTCAACTGGACCGACAACGAAGCCGAAGTCTTGCAGAAATACAATCTGGCGATCGCCAGCAATGAACTGCCGGACTTCATGGAGACGGTGCCGCTGCAGATCTATTCGGATCTGCTGGAGAACGATCTGCTGGAAGACATCACTGATGTCTGGGAAGAGGTCGCGCATCCGGTTTGGCTGAAGGAAGCGATGGGCTTCGGCGATGGCGTCGCCTGGCAATATGCCGAAGTCAACGGACGCAAGATGGGTATTCCTTATATTGAGCAGGCGGCGCAAAACGACAAGCTTTTGTGGATTCGCCAGGATTGGCTGGACGCGGTTGGCATGAGCGCGCCGACTACGATCGAGGAGCTGCACGCTGTCATGACCGCTTTCGTGGAAGCGGATATGGGTCAAGGCGGCGCCGGCACGACTCTCGGCATCGCTGCCAACAGTCAACTGAACGCCTGGTATTGCTCGCTGGATCCCATCTTTGGCGCCTGGGGTGTGATACCCGCCTTCTGGACGCCGGACGAAAACGGCGATCTGCGGTACGACAGCATCCGTCCGGAGATCAAGGAAGTGCTGGGCACCTTGCGGCAATGGTACGCCGAAGGTTTGCTGGCGCAGGACTTCTTCACCTACGCTCCCTGGCAAAACGGCTCGCATATCGGTGGCAACTTGGCCGGCCTCATGTACACGCCTGCCTTTGCCCCGGATTTCGGCTTGCCAGATAGCGTCGCCAACGATCCCGATGCGCGCTGGGTTTTCGGCGATATCCCCGTGGGACCGACCGGCATCAAGAAGAAAGCCTGGAGCAATCCGGTGCCGGAAACGGTGTACTGCTTCCGCAAGGGCTTTGAACATGTCGACCTGGTCTTGAAGCAGATAGCCTGGTGGGCGGAATTGCTGCAGGATCCAAAGAATCGCCATCACGGCTTCGAAGGCACGCGGTATTTCTGGCGCAATGAGGACGGCGAATTGGATCCGATGGGCGGCACGCTGGATCTCAACGGCTACGATGACACCAAGCATATTTGGGGTCCTCCCGGCACCAATGGCGGCAGCCGCACCTCTCCATTCTACGAATTGGACTTGATCAAGGAACGCCGCAATGTCTGGGCCAATTTGCCGGAAAACGAGCGCGATGCTTATATGGAAGCCTTCCTGGGCGGCGATGCGCTCTCTGTGCTCTGGGACGAAGCCATTATCTTCGCGGTTGATCACTGGGAAGCCGATGGCATCAAAAACCATTTCGTCACCGTGCCGACACGGACGATGGAACTAACGGGTGCTGCGCTGGAAGGCTTGGAACAAGAGGTCTTCCTCAATATCATCATCGGACAGGATCCGCTGGATCGTTTTGATTCCTTTGTCGATGAATGGCATTCAGGCGGCGGCGACCGCATCACCGGCGAAGTCAACGAATGGTGGCACGGGCAGATGTAGTCTGTTGTCACCCCCAGCCGCATTCGAATTCTTGTAGGGGCGATTCTGTGAATCGCCCGTCGGTCAACACGACAAATTAGCGGGCGACCCGGCAGGTCGCCCCTACGGAAAGCGCTGGGCGCATGTTCTGGTCGCGAGACATGGCAGAAGCAGCCGCATGACATTACAACAATACCTCCGGCGCGCCTGGCCGCTCTACGTCATGATCGTGCCGGGGATCGTCTTCGTATTGCTGTTTCGTTACTATCCGATGTATGGCGTGGTCATCGCCTTTCAAGATTTCAGCCCGGCCAAAGGTTTCCTAAATTCGCCCTGGATCGGCTGGGCCAATTTCGAATTCTTTTTTTCGCTGCCCTACTTCGGCCGCATCTTCGGCAATACGCTGATTATCTCCGTATCCAAGATCGTATTGGATCAAGTGGGAGCGATCATCCTGGCGCTGCTGTTGAACGAAGCGCGCCATCTGTTTTTCCGCCGCAGCATTCAGACGCTGATTTATCTGCCGCATTTTCTGTCCTGGATCGTCTTGGGCGGGATCTTGCTCGATATCTTGTCGGTGCGCGGCATACTCAACCAGGGCCTCGGCTTGATCGGCATTGAGTCGCAGCTTTTTCTGGGCAGCAATGATTGGTTCCGCGGTACGGTGATCGCCTCCGGCTTCTGGAAAAACGTCGGCTTCTCGACCATCGTCTATTTGGCGGCGCTGACGGCGATCAATCCAGTGTTGCATGAAGCGGCCGCCATTGATGGCGCCGGACGCTTCCGCCGCATCTGGCATATCACCTTGCCAGGCATCCGGCCGACGATTGTGCTGCTGGCGGCGCTGAGCCTGGGCGATGTGCTGCAAGCCGGCTTTGAACAGATCCTGACGCTATACAACCCGGCGGTCTATCGCACCGGCGACATCATTGATACCTATGTCTACCGCACCGGCTTGATCTCGGCGCAATACAGCCTGGCGGGCGCGGTGGGGCTCTTCAAGTCCTTCATCGGCTTCATCCTGATCGTGATTTCGTACTGGCTGGCTGATCGCTACGCCGGCTATCGCATTCTCTAAGGCTGACGAATGATCCGCGACAAGAATTGGTTCAGTCGCCTCTTCGATAGTTTCAATTATGTCTTTCTGACAGCCTTTGCCGTGCTTTGCCTGCTGCCGCTGATTCATATTTTCGCCGTTTCGCTAAGCGGCCGCGCGCCGGCCACGGGCGGTTTCGTTTCCTTTTGGCCCCTGGACTTCACGCTGGAGAACTACCAGGAGGTGATGGGATCGCGTACCTTTCTGCGCTCATTCATGATCTCTGTGGCGCGCGTCCTCAGCGGCACCAGTCTGAACATGGCTCTGGTGATCTTAACGGCTTATCCGCTCTCGAAGTCACCGCGAGTGTTTAAGGGACGTACGATCTTTATCTGGTTCTTTGTCTTCGCCATGCTATTCGATGGCGGCTTGATCCCGTCTTTTCTGGTGGTGCGCAGCCTGGGATTGCTGAATACGCTGGGCGCGCTGATCTTGCCCAATGCCGTGCCGATATTCAGCGTGATCCTGATGATGAACTTTTTCCGGGATGTGCCGAAGGAGCTAGAAGAATCGGCGCTGATCGATGGCGCTTCGCATTGGAAAGTGCTTTGGTATATCTATATTCCGCTGTCGTTGCCGGCTATCGCCACCTTGACCTTGTTCGCGGCGGTCAATCATTGGAACGCCTGGTTTGACGGGTTGATCTACATGACGGATAACGCCAACTATCCGATGCAGACTTTCTTGCGCACGGTGATCGTCACCCTGGATTTGACGCAGGTGGGCATCAGTCCGCAAGACCTGCAGCGGTTATCCGACCGGGCGATCCGCGGCGCGCAGATCATCGTGGCGACCGTGCCTATCCTGGTCGTCTATCCTTTCTTGCAGCGTTATTTCATCTCCGGCATCAAGCTGGGCGCGGTGAAGGAATAAACGAATGTGCATTGACCACAATTGCCCCCACCCTAAATCGCTCCCGCAATCTCTATTGCGGGCATCCCAAAATGAGGGAGGGACTTCAAATCGCGCGCGCTCCCCTTCCCCCATAAAGAGGGAAGGGGTTGGGGGATGGGGGCGCCCATGAGCATTCAACCCATTTTCGGAAATGGCGTCTTCCCCTTCGGCACACATGTCTACCGCGAGCCCTGCCTCGACCTGGACGCCGTCCTGCGCGATTTGCCGCTGCTGAAATCTTACGGCTTCAACATGATCAAGATTCAGGAGCACTGGTCGGCCGACGAAAGCCGCGAAGGCGAATACGATTTCTCTCGTGTTGAAACGCTGGTGCGGCGCGCCGATGAACTGGACCTGGGCGTCTATCTCGGCTTAACGATGGAGCAAGCGCCGGCTTGGGTCTGGCGCAAGTTTCCCGATTGCTGCTTCGTCTATTCGGACGGGCGGCGGCATAACCAGCCGACGCAGTACACCATCCCCATGGATGGCAAGCCGGGACCCTGCTGGGATCATCCAGGCGTCCGAGACGCGGCGACGCGCTTCATCGCTGAACTGGCGCGGACGCTGGGCAAATACAAGAATATCTGGGCTTGGAACACCTTTCAGGAGATCGGCTTCTGGCCCAATACGGCCGGCAAATTGGGCTTCTGCTACTGCCCGCATACGCTCGCCCGTTTCCGCGAATGGCTGCGTGAACAGTACCGGTCGCTGGAAGCGCTGAACGCGACCTGGCAGATCAACTACGCCGCTTGGGAAGAGGTGGAGCCGCCCCGCCGCGAAGAGCCGCTGGCGCCTTTCATCGATTGGCGCTACTTCATGGACGATGTCTACATGGCGCGGCAATTGGCGTTCAAGACGCGGGCGCTGCGCGATAACGATCCCTACAAGCGGCCCGTTTTCAGCCATGCCGATACTCCGCGCGTCGGCTCAGGCGCGGAATGGGCTTGGGCGCGGACGGGCGATTTCTCCGGCACCAGCAACTACCCCAAATGGAACAATGGCCATCCCTGGGACGATCCGGTCACGAGCGAAGACGCGGCGCTGCGTAACGAGATCTGGGAAGAGATGATGCTCTGCACCGATCTCGCGCGGAGCAATAACGGGCGCGATCGCGCGCTTTGGGGCGCTGAATTTCAAGGCGGACCCATCTCGACTTCGCTGCACTACGGGCGGGCGCCGACGCCGAAAGACCTGCGCGTTTGGATGCTGGCCGGGCTGGCTTGCGGCATGACCGGCATCAGCTTCTGGAATCATCGGGTCGAGCGCTTTTGGAAAGAAGCGAACGGCTTCGGCTTGCTTGATCCCATCGGCGACAAATCCGAGCGCATGGAAGCAGCAAGCCGCATCGGCAAGGCAATTCAACGCCATGGGGAATTCTTCGCGCGCTCCCAGCCGCCGCGGGCCGAGGTCGCCCTGCTGGTCAATGAAGACACTTGCCATTTCTTCCAAGCCTGCAACGGCGATGTCATCGACCACTATCGCTATAATATGCGCGGTTGGTACGCCCGGCTTTCACGAATCGGGATACCGGTCGATTTCCTCGATGCGCGGGAAGTTGCCGCCGGTGAACTGGCGCATTACAAGGCGGCTGTCTTGACGATGCCGCTCAGTTTGGAGGGCGCTTATTTTGCCCATCTCAGGTCTTTCGTCGAGGCGGGCGGCAGCTTAATCGCGGAGGCCTGCCCGGGTCGCTGGGACAAGTATGGCTGGTGCACGCTGACACAATTGGTGGATGGCGGCGAGGAACTGTTCGGCGCGCGACACGGCGAGTTGGTGATGGTCAAGGAGCCCGGCAGGCAGCAGCGCTGGATGCCCGAAGAGCGGCGCTTTGGCGAGTTCGAGCATCAGACGATGCTGTCGGGCGGCGGGCAATTTATTGGCATGAAGGTCCGGGCGAATTTCTATCTCCAGACCTTGCTGCCCACGACAGCCGAACCCATCTTGACGCGAGACGGCGATATCGCGGCTGTAGTCAATCGCGCCGGCGCGGGACGCGGGATCTTGATCGGAAGCTTCCTCGGCTTCGGCGCCCTGGCTTACCGCGATGCTGACGGCGACGGCGATCGCTTCCTGGAAGCTTTGCTTGCGACAGCCGGCGTGACCCCTGATCGCTGCGGCAACCTGCTCAGACGCCGCCGAGTCCTCGATGATCGAGAAGCCTGGTTCTTCATCAATCTGGAGGCGGAGCGCGCGACCGAGACTGTCGCCGTCGCCGGATGCCGCAAGGCGGCTGACCTGTTGGGAGATTGCCTGATAGACCAAACCGACGCCGAAATGACCATTAGCGTTGACGGCACAAACCTGGCCTGCCTTCTGCTTTCGCCATGAACGATAACTCTGTGTCCTCTGTGGTTAATAATAAAATGGGATGAATTATGAAAATCACCCGCATTGATTGCCACGTTCTGTTGGTTCCCGAATTTCACACCGAAGCCTGCTCGTCGGCCCAAGACAACCTGGTGGTCGAGATCCATACTGACGCCGGCGTCAGCGGCATCGGCGAGACCGATGTCAACCCCTGGATCGCCCGCGCCTGCATTCAAGCGATGGGCACGCACATCATGGGCTTGGGCTTGGAGGAGATGCTCATCGGCGAAGATCCGCTGCAGCCGGAAGCCATCTGGCAGAAGCTCTACAGCGGCTCAAAGATGAACGGCCGGCGCGGCGCGCTCATCTGCGCCATGGGCGCCATCGATATGGCGCTTTGGGATATCATGGGCAAGGCGCTGGATCTGCCTGTCTACAAGCTGCTGGGCGGCGCGGTCAAAGACTCGATCAGGCCTTACGCCTCGCTGCTGCCGATCGGCGATACCTTGCAGGAATACCGCGACTCTCTCAAAGCCAAGCTGCTGGACGCGCGGACTTACGGCTTCAAGGCGGCCAAGCTGGAGATCTGCATCAACGGTCCCTACACCCACAACGCCTTGCAAGAACATGACGATCATATCGCCGGCATCGTCGCTGAATGCCGCGACGCCGTCGGGGGAGAGATGACCCTGATGGTCGATGTCGCTTATGCCTGGGACGATGCGCGGACGGCGCTGCGGGTGATCAAGCAGCTTGAGCCTTTCGACCTCTTCTTCCTGGAGACGCCCATCAATATCGACGACCTGGAGGGCTACGCCTTCATCTGCGACCATTCGCCGATTCGCATCGCCGCCGGCGAGTGGCAAAATACCCATTGGGAATTCATCGATCTGGCGCATCGCGGCAAGCTGGATGTCTTGCAGCCGGATGTCGGGCGGGTCGGCGGTTTCACCGAGGCGCGCAAGGTCGCGCAACTCGCGGCTGATTATGGCCGGCTAATCGTGCCCCATTGCTGGAAAACCGGCATCGGTATCGCGGCCAGCGCCCATCTGGGCTTCGCCACCGCCTGCTGCCCCTTCATCGAATGGCTGCCAGCGCATCTGTCGGAATCGGTCTTGCGCGATGAATTGGTCGCCGATGAGCTGGAAATGATCGATGGCGAGATTCATCTGCCACAGAAACCGGGCTTGGGCATCGAGCTCAATCGCGACGCCTTGGCGCGTTATTCGGTGGATTGACGTTCAGTTGCCGACCGGCATCCCCGCTGCTTCCAAGGCCGCCTTGATCGCGGCCCGCTGCTCGGCTGAACTTGTCGGCATGGGCTTTCGCGGCCGACCGGCCGGTCGCCCCTGCAAAGCCAGCGCGGTCTTCACGTTGGCGGGCAGATTATCGTCCATGATGGCGTTCCAAATCGGCAGCAGCTTGAGATGCGTCGCCAGCGCGCCGGCCTGATCGCCCGCTTGAACCTGATCCCACAATGTCACGCACAATTCCGGCGCCGCCGTCAGGATCGCGGCGATGGCTCCATGCGCGCCCAAAGCGAAAGACGGATAGAGTAGCGCGTCTACCGCCGACATAATCAAGCCGGCGTCGGCTGAACTATGCAGCAAGTCCGCCAGCAGCTTGAGGTCGCCCGCGCTCTGCTTTACGCCTATCAAACCGGGAATCTCGCGCATCATTTTGTCCAACAGCGCCGGCGAGCAATAGGACCAGGGCACGACGTTGTAGACCATGACCGGTTGAGCGGCTGCCTGAGCCAGCAGCGCGAAATGCTCGAACATCGATTCGTCGCTGGGGCGGAAGAGATAATGCACCGGCGTCACTTGCAGCGCCGCGACATCGAGGTCGGCCAGCGCCTTCGCTTTCTCCAGCGCCTGCCGCGTGCTGTCGACGATGATGCTGGCGATGACCGGCACGCGACCAGCGGCGACTTCTACTGCGCCCCCGACGATACAACGGAGTTCATCGGTGGTCAGCGTATGGCCTTCGCCGGTGCTGCCGCCGACCGCCAAGCCATGCACTCCAGCCGAGCCGATCAAGTGCTCCACTTCCGCCCGCAGCGCCGCCTCGTCGACGCTTTCGTCTTCTTTGAACGGCGTCGCCATCGGCGGCACGATACCCTGAATTTTCATATTTCCGTCCTCTCCATTGAAACAATCCGCTAGGCTTCTGCCGCTTCTTCGGTCGCCTTCTCGCCAGCCTCAGCCTCGCGCTGGATTACCTGCTCGATGATGAAACGAGGGCGCCGTCGTGTCTCATCCAGGTTGCGCCACATATATTCGCCGATGATGCCCAGGATGAGCATCTGCAAGCCTGTCGCGATCAAGACGACCACGATGAGCGATGCCCAACCTTCCGTTGCAATGCCCAGCGCCAGCCGCGCGTATATCACCCAGATCGCGTAAATCAAGCCGAGCAGACTAAACAAGACGCCCAGGGCTGACGATATGCGGATGGGGAAGTGAGAAAAGGCGACGAATGAATCGACGAAATACTTCATCTTGCGCCCCAGCGTCCACATGGATTGGCCGTAGCGCTCCTGCCGCGCCTCGCGGTCGTAGTAGATGACCTCCGGCTCAAACCCCAGCCAGAGGATCAAGCCCATCAGATAGGCGTTGTTTTCTTGGATCCCGTTGATCAGCGTGCAGACTTGCTTGTCGATCAAGAAAAAGTCGAAGCCGCGCGCCGGCATGCTCTTGATGGCGAAACGCCGGAACAGCCGATAGAAGGTATCGGATAGCAGCGAGGTCGGGAAGGGATCGGCGCGGTCCCGACGGGCGGCGATGACGACCTTGCGCTCCTCGCGCCAGCGCGCGATCATATCGTGCAGCAGCGCCGGCGGATCCTGCAAATCAGCGGCGATGGCGGCCACGGCGTCGCCTTGCGCCAGGCTCAAGCCGGCCATAATCGCCGGGTTGGAGCCGAAATTGCGCGAGAGCTTCGCCACTTTCATGCGCGGCTCCATCGCCGCCAATTCCTTCAACACAGCAAAGGAATCATCGCGCGAGCCGTCATCGACGAAGATGAACTCGAAGTCATCGCTCGGGTTTCGCGCCGCGACCGCGCGCAACTCGTCCAGCAAGTCCGCTAGGCTCGGCGCATTGTGATAGACTGGCGCCACAATCGAGATGAGGCTCATCCGCCCGCTCCCTCATCCAGGTCGAAATGTCGCAGCACTTGCCGGCGCGTCTCCGCATCCACCGAACCGATCTGGCGAGCCGGCACCCCGGCGACGATCGCCCAGGCTGGCACATCTTTCGTCACCATCGCGCCCGGCGCGACGATGGCGCCCATGCCGATTTCGACTTCCGCCGCGAGGGTGGCGGCTGTGCCGATCAAAGCGAAGCGCCGCACAACCGGACCTGGCGCCGAAAAGGGCAGCAAGCCGAAGCGTTTGAGATAAACCTCATTGTCATTCACCGTCGCCGCGCCTGGACCGATAAAGACATCGGATTCAATGAGCATATTGCCCGTGATGATCGCGCCATCAATGACGCGGCTGCGTGCGCCCAACCGCGAATCATACATCATCATCACAGCTCGCCCGAGCACCGACTCGTCCTCCAGGCGGCAGCCCTCTCTTATCGAAGCCAGATCGCCAACCAACACCCGCTCGCCGATTTTGAGATTGCAATATAGCACAGAATTGGCGCCAATCACGCAGCCAGCGCCGATACTCACCGTTCGGGAATCGGCCTCAAGCGGTCGATTGGTCGTGCCGACGCGGATCGGCGGGCGACCTATAACCGCGCCGGGCAAGATGCGCGTATCCTCGCCGACGACAACATCGGGATAGAATGTCACGTTGGCGCCGACTTCGACCCCGGCTTTCAGGGTCAGGTCGCCCAGGATGTTGAGATTATCGGCGCGTTCGACGCTGGGGTGGATGTCTACTTTAGCCATCGTTATCCCAGTAATGCGCCTTGTGCGCGCGATAGAAGTCCACCGTTTGGCGCAAGCCATCGCGCAAAGCCGTCCGCGGCTCCCAGCCGACCAAGCGGCGTATCTTGCTGATATCGGAATAAAAATCGCCCGGTTCCTGCGCCTTGCGCTCCGGCGAAAATGGCGCGTGTTCCCAGCGGCCGCTGCCGGCGACATCGATCAGCGTCTCCGCCAGTTCGATGAAATCCGTCGGCAAATCAATGCCGACATTGAGCACCTCGCCGACGGCCTCCGGCGCCAGCGCGCTCAGCATGATCGCCTCAACCGCGTCGTCAATATACAGGAAATCGCGCAATATCTTGCCATCGCCGAAGACCTTGATCGTCTCATCATCGATTGCCAGGCGCACGAACCAGTTGACCACGCCATAGCGCGGATGCTTCATCTGCGCCCGCGGTCCGTAAATATTGGTCAGCCGCAAGAGCACCGCCTCAATCCCGCGCGCATCGTTGTAGACTTGTATGATCTTTTCCGCCGTCAGGTTGGATATCTCGTAGATGCCTTTGGGATGCGTCGGCGCCTCTTCGTTGACCGGCAGCGACACCGCGGGACCATACTGCCCGCGCGTGCCGGTGTAAATTACTTTCGCTGCCGGGTTATGCCGCCGCAGCGCTTCCATCAGGACCGCCGTGCCCTTGATGTTGATGTCGATATCGGGGAAGGGATCGCTCATGCTCAAGATATGATCGACCTGCCCCGCCAGGTGAAAGACATAATCCTGCTCGCACACCAGATGATTCATCGCGTTGACATCGCGGACGTCGCAGAAGTTCACCGTCACGCGCGATTTGATCGGCTCAATATTGAAGAGGTTGCCGGCATAACCCGGGATCATGGCGTCCACGATGGTCACCTCGGCGCCCGCGTTGACCAATCCAATCGCCAGGTTGCTTCCCGTGAAGCCCAAGCCGCCCGTCACCAGGGCGCGCGCGCCGGAGAATCCTCCGCCAATCTGCATACCGCTAGCCTCTTATGTCCTCGATCGCGGCGCAGACGCGCAAGATCTCATCATCGCCCAAGCCGATATACAGCGGCAAGGACAGAATCTCGCGCGCCGCTTTTTCCGTCCGTGGCAGGTTGCCCGCCGCCAAGCCCAGGTCCCGGTGAGAGTCCTGCAGGTGCGCCGGTATTGGATAGTGTATCAGCGTCCCGATTTCTCGCTCCGCCAGCGCCGCCATCAAAGCATCGCGGTCGCGGTCGCGAATGACGTAGAGATGGTAGGCGTGCTGACGATCGGCCGCGGCGGACGGCGTCGTCACCGAGCGCAGGTTGGCGTCATAAAGCGCGGCCATCTCCCGCCGGCGCGCGTTGTGCGCCTCCAGATGCTTGAGCTTGACGCGCAGCACCGCCGCCTGCATCTCATCGAGGCGACTGTTCGTGCCCCGCGTTTGATGTCTGTAACGGCTCGTCTGCCCGTAGTTGCGCTCTTTCTCCAGGCGCTCGGCATAATCAGGGCTGTTCGTGATGACCGCGCCGCCATCGCCATAAGCGCCCATATTCTTGGTCGGGTAAAAACTGAAGGTGCCCATATCGCCGATCGTGCCGACCTTGCGCCCCTTGTACTCAGCGCCATGAGCCTGCGCGCAATCCTCGATTAGCAGCAACTCATGCTCCTCCGCCAATGCCTTCAGCGCGTCCATATCGGCCGCCTGCCCGTAGAGATGCACGACGACAATCGCGCGTGTACGCTCGGTTATAGCCGCCAGCGCCGCCAGCGGATCCAAGGTATAGGTCGCCAGGTCGATATCAGCCAGGACCGGCTTTGCGCCCGCGCTTTCGATGGCGGTCACCGTCGCCATCGCCGTATGCGCAACCGTGATCACTTCGTCGCCGACCCCGACGCCGCCGGCCCGTAGCGCCAGCTCAATCGCGTCCGTGCCGCTGGCGACGCCGACAGCGCGCGCCAGGCCATGATATTCGGCGAACTCGGCTTCAAAAGCTTTCACTTCCGGACCCAGGATATACCAGCCGCTCTCCGCCACGCGCCGCAAAGCCTCATGGATCTCCTCCGCCAGCAAATCATGCAATGGCTTCAACTGATTGAATGGAATCATCGTCAAATATCACACTCGCATTTCTTGCTTGCCCGCCAATAGTAAACTGTACGCGCCTGAGCCTCAGGTCGCCAGGCTTCCCGCCACCACCGAGTCCCGCCGGCCAAACTGAATCCAGAGCATCCAAAGCAGAATCGGCGCGACCAGCAAACCAGCGCCCAGCAGAAGCGCGCCGCTAATGCCCATAGAGGTATCAATGAGCAGACCGGTACTGCCCGACGATACCGCTGAGAATAAAGTATACAAAGCAAATTCCGTCGAGAAGACGCGTCCGCGCACCTGATTCGGCACAATCTGCAACAGAAGTTGCGTGCCCAGCACCCAGATCAAGCCGCCGCCGATGCCGCGCAGCAAGGCGCCAAACAAGATCACCGGGAAAGAAATCAACGTGGCAGAGATCATAAAACCGATCATCGCCAAGACATAACCCAGCGCGATCATCAAGCGCAATTGCCGATCGCGATCGCGCGCCCAGTTCCGCCCCAGTATCGGACCAATGCCGGAGCCGATGCCCGACATCACGTAGATCAAGCCGAGACTGATGCTGCCGCCTTCGCCGATGGGAAAATACTGTTCGGCGATCGTCACTTGAACAACCTGATAAAAGCCGATGATCAGCAAGCCCAGGATACCCTTGTGGATCGCGATGGAAAATGTGTCGATATGCCGGCGCAGGTAGCCCAAGCCGTACAGATATTGACGAATGCCAGCCATGATCGATTGATCGGCGCCCGCCTTCAGTTGGGATTGATAGGGCATGCGGAACAAGATAAAGGCGCTCAGCAGAAAGGTGACGCCATCAATGACAAAGGCGGGGTACACGCCAACCAAGCCCGAGACCAAGCCGCCAAGCGCCGCGCCAAAAGCCAACATCACCGACCAGGTCGCCGAAGACAGCGCGTTGGCGATGCCCAACTCCTCGCGCCTGGTAATATCGGGCAGGATGGAATTCCAGGCGGGGAAGAAAAAGCCCTGCGAGGCGCTTTGTATCCCCGTCAACACATAAATCAGCCAGACATGCTCGGGTTGCCGCACCAGCACAAAGCCGAGCACGACAAAGCAACGCAGCAGATCTGTCGTAATGACGATAGCTTTGCGGTTGTAGCGATCGGCCACGACGCCGGCAAAGGGGCTCACGAGAAATGGCGCCAGCATCCTCACGACGAACAAGCCGCCGACAGCCGTGCCCGATTGCGTCAAAGTCGCGATTAGCGCAGCCGAGGCGATCAGGTTGAACCAGTCGCCGGTCAAGCTGATAATTTGGCCCGCCCACAAATAGCGAAACGACCGGTTGCCGCGGATCAGCTCCCAGTAACCAGACGACTTTCTCTCAGCTTGTGTCAAAGTGAACTCGCATTCGATTCGGGCGGCGGACGGAGCGCTTCCGATTCACGCGCCAAGCCGCCAGCGCCACATTCCAATAGCCTGCAATTATATACAGTCATCGAAGCGGATGCACCTGTCGATTGCCTGGGGGAGTGGTGAATTTGCTAGATACTAAGTCATTTGTAGGGGCGACCGGCAGCCTAGCGGGTGTCTACGCGACCTACCAGGCACTTGCGTTTCATGGCTTTGCGATGCTGAGCTTGGGTCGATAAACGACAATACCTCAGTGTACTCGGAAGCAAGAAATCGGTTGAGCTAGCTCTGCCAGACCGAGCCGAGACGCCAGCGCCCGACAAGAGTATTCAAATCCTGGCTGGATTAAGTTAAATTGTGGCAGGACTATCTACCGCGTCCATTACGCGTCAGGGAGGAGTCGGGACAGCCTATGCGGGTTTTTATTGCAGGGATTGACGGCTATCTCGGTTGGCCCCTGGCGATTTATCTGCGAGCCCACGGTCATGAAGTGGCCGGCGCCGATCTGCTTTTGCGGCGGGCTTGGGTGACGGAAGTCGGCAGCATCAGCGCGCAACCTATCGCTTCGCGCGAAGAGCGCCTGCGCGCCTTTCATGATATCTTCGGCGCGGCGCTGGATTTTCGCGTCGGCGACTTGACGGATTATGACTTTGTCAAAAACTTCTTCGCCGAGTTCCAACCGGAGGCGGTCCTGCACCTGGGCCAGATGCCATCGGCGCCCTACTCGATGATCGACCAGGCGCATTGTGTCTGGACGCAGCGGAACAATGTCGTCAACAACCTCAACATTCTCTGGGCGATCAAAGAAGTCGCGCCAGAAGCGCAGCTCGTCAAGATCGGCACCATGGGCGAATACGGCACGCCAAATGTCGATATCCCCGAAGGCTTCTTCGAGGTCGAGTTCCGCGGGCGGAAGGACCGCCTGCCCTTCCCGCGGCAAGCCGGCAGTTGGTATCACCAGAGCAAAGTGCACGACTCGCATAATACGCGCTTCGCCTCGAAGATCTGGGGCATCCGCGCGACCGATATCATGCAAGGCGTCGTCTTCGGCACACATATTGCGGAAATGGGCGCCGACCCGCGCCTGCGCAGCCGCCTCGATTTCGACCAATGCTTCGGCACCGCCATCAATCGCTTTTGCTGCCAGGCAGTGATAGGCCATCCGCTGACGCTCTTCGGACGGGGCAAGCAAAAACGCGGCTTCCTGCCCTTGGCCGATTCCATGGCCTGCCTGCGCCTGGCAATAGAGAATCCGCCCGCGCCCGGCGAATTCCGCGTCTTTAATCAGTTCGAGAATGCGTATTCGATCACTGAACTCGCCTGCAAAGTCAAAGAAGTCGCCGCCGATATCGGCTTGGACGCGCAGATCCGCCACTATGACAACCCGCGCGCGGAAATGGAAGAGCATTACTATCAGCCGGACAGGCAGCGCCTGCTCGAGTTGGGCTACCAGCCGACGCGCGATATCAAGTCGGTCATGAAGCAGATGATGCTGGACCTGATGCAGCACCGCGATCGCATCGAAGCCCATGCTGATGCGCTTATCCCCGATATCCGCTGGGATGGGGGGCGCAAGCGTTCCGAGGTCATTGGGTGAGCTGGCGCGGCAATCCGCTGGCGCGCGCGCGGTCGGCCAAAGGCCTCACGCTTATTGCATTGGCTCTCCTGGCCGCTCTCGCTTTGGCGCTTGCGATCTTGACTGCGCCTGCTCCGCGTGTAAGCAAGCAATACGGCGGGACCACGATCGAGATTTCAGCCGATCGCGCCTGGACGCTGTATCCAGGCGACTGCGTACAGCTCTCGTGGCAGCTCGAAGGCATCAAGTCCCTCTACATCGAAGGCGAAGGCCAGATCGGCTGGGGTGAAATGCCCTTCTGCCCGGCGATCAACGCGACCAGCCCCACAATTGAAATTACGGCGGAGAACGGCATCTACCGCGACCCGCAACTGACAATTCATCATTTGCCCGATCTGCTATTCTATCTTCTGGGCGTCGTCGGGGTTTGCGGCGCCGGCTTGCTGACGCTGCATTACCTGCGGCGCGATCAGCTTAATCGAATGCCGCCGTTTTACTGGCTGCTGATCGCCGGGCTGTTGCTCGCGCTCGTCGGCGCTTCTTTGCGCCTGACTCCCCAGGCAGTGCCGACAATTGACAGGGAAGACGGACCGCTTGCCGTCAGATTCTGGGCTGAGCGCGACAGCATCATTTTCCCCCATGAGTGCATCGGCGTCCGCTGGTCGGTCTCCGGCAGCGACTCCATACGTTTTAACGGCGAAGACGCTCGCCTTGACCAAAATCCGGGCAGCGACGCCTTCTGCGCCGGCGACGGAAACACAGCGGCGCTAGAGGTTATTGACAGCGAAGGCGCCCGTCACGAATATAGCCTGGCCTTTTCTTCGCTCTTTCCCAGCCCCCAGCTGCCGCCGGCGTCGGTGATCTGGTCCTTGTTCTGGCTGCTGCTTGCTCTGGTCATCTTCGGCCTCTTGATCTGGCGGGGCATAGGGCGCAACTGGCAAAGGATTTCCAACGCGGACAAAGTTGCCGTCGCCGCCTGCCTCCTCTTCCCCTTTGCCTTCTACCTGCCCTTCGGCTTTGAAACTCCCGCCCATTGGGAAAACTGGAATCTGCACAGCTATATCGAAGGCGGCACGCCCAGTTTCTTCGATTCCTGGATAGTGACGCGATTTAGCGGGCTCGTGCATCGTGTATTGGCTTACATCATCAGTTCGGAATCGTTCATCGGCTATAACCTTGTCAACAGCCTGATGCACTCCGCCATGACTGCGGTCGCTTACGGCTTGTTGCGCCAGGTCAAAGTCGCGCCGTTATACGCCTTTCTCATGGCGCTGCTTTTCATCGTGTATCCGGTCAATCCGATGCAGTTTTCCCTGCGTGCCTTGCTCCTCAATTACAGCAAACTCTTCCTCCTCGTCGCCGTATTTCTGGCGCTGGAATACCGCCGCGCGCCTACAAGGCTGGCTCTCGGCGGCCTCTGGCTGGCGCTGACATTCAGCGTAAATTCCTACGAATCCGGCCTGGGGCTGGTCATGATTGCGCCTTTGCTCTGGTGGTTGGCGGACCGAAAGATCAACTGGCGGAAACTCAACTTGACCGTGGTTTGGTACCTGGCGCCCGCCTTCAAACTGGCTTATCTCGCGCTTCTAACGGCGACCGGCAGAGAATTTTATCAGAGCGGACTTTTGGATGCCGGGTCCAATTCCTCGACGGCAAGCGATGTCGCCGTCACGTTTGTGGATATGATAGGCTGGGTCTATCCCTATACGTTTTGGGAAGGCTGGCAAGAAGCGTTCCAGACCATTCAGCAGAACGCCTGGCAGCTGCCGACCATAATCATGCTCGCTGCTGTCGCCGGGCTCGCTCGGTATCTGGCGCGTGAACAAGCTGCTGCGCCCGCCCCCACAAGCCGTCAACTTGTCCTCTTCATCGGGCTGGGCCTGCTGCTGATAATCCCTGCCATCGCCGTGCTGATGTGGATTCCCCTGTATCAATATAATCCCTGGCGCATGTGCCTCTACGTGCCGATTGGCGCAGTGATTGCCATATTCAGCGCGATTCTATTGCTCACAAAACGGCTGCCCGATCGCGGAATCCGCAACGCCGCCGTTGTTGGAGTTTGCCTGCTCTTGCTGCTCCCTGGGATTTCTCGTCTCTTCCTGCAGCTCGACGGATTTGTGGAAAGTGCGAACAAAAAAGCCCAAATACTTCATGACATTGTGGCGATAGCGCCGGAACCATATCCCGAGACGCAGATCGCGCTGATCACCGAGAGAGACATCCCCTTTCTTCATTCCGAAGGCATATTTGAGCTTCTGACGAGAGACGTCTTGCATAGCGCGCTCTACGCCATTTATCAGTCCAAGGCGCCCGATCTGGCTTATTTTTGCATCCTGATCGATCAATGCAGCGATGTCAGCGACGGCGATACGCTTTTCACCTCAGCGAGGCCCGAAGACCTGCTGCCCCGTACGCTCGTCTTCAAGCTCAACGACGATTTGTCCCTCCAACTCGTTGACGATCCCGCCGCCTTCCTCCGCCGGGATATCGACGCTCCCTACGACCCCAGCCAACTATATAACGCGGAAGCGCCGCTGCCGCCTCGCCTGACGACCATGCTCCGCGCCAAGCCATGAGACCGACGAACATGAGCGCGGAGGCGATTAAGTGACGCGCCAGCCGCCTGCAAACATCCTCTTGATTGCGCTGGTCGCTGTCGATTGCCTACTGGCTCTGCTGGCGATCGGCAGCGCGGAAAGTCTCCGTCTGTTCCTCTTCTTCCACCTCGGCTTCGTCGGTCTGCTAACCTGTCTGCTGGCCGCGCTCTACTTCGCCTTCAAGAATCAAATTTTCGCGCCTTTGCCCTGGCGCGCTCTTATACTCGCTATGGCTGCGCTGCTCATGCTATCGCTGGCGCTTGACCTATCCGGCATATCCCTGATCACAGATGCCTTGGCCATACTCCATCGCCGTTTCCGGCAGCCGTACTGGCAAACATTCGGATTGCTGCTCGCCGCGTTCATATTCCTGCCCCTCATCTATCAGGCTCTGCGCCGATGCGTCATAGAGCGCCGGCACACCGATCTCGCTGTTGTCGGGGGCTTCCTGCTATTCCTTTGCGCCTTGTATCTGCCTCTCGGCATCGATAACATCGCTCATTGGGAAAACTGGCTATATCTGTCTCACCTGGAAGGACGATTCTCCTGGAGCGTCGCCTATGAATTAAGCACGCGCTTCTGGGTCGCCGTGCCGCACGCGCTCGCCTCCATCATCAGTCCCGGCTCTTTTGTCGGCTTCCATTTGACGCACATTCTCATCCTCTGGGCAAAATCGGTCTTGCTCTACAGCATCCTCCGCGGCATCAAATTTGCCCGGCTCTACGCCTTCCTGGCTTCCGCCTTGTTTCTGTTTTATCCGGTCAATTCAGACCTGTTGTCGCTGCGCTCCCTGCCCAATCAATTCAGCGCCATGTCATTGCTGGCGGCCGCCGCCCTCATTCTTACCTGCCGCGAGCATCCCAGCCGCCTGCGACTGTTCGGCATTTGGCTGGCGCTCAGCTTCAATGTCGCCAGCAACGAAACCGCCTACGCTCTCATTCTGGTCGCGCCGCTGCTGTGGCTGCTCGCCGTTCGTCCGCCGTGGCGCCCCCGCCTCGCCGCGATATGGTTTCTGGCGCCCGGCGCGAAGCTGGCTTACCTGGCTCTGCTGGCTGGCAATTCCATGAGCTTCTACAACAGCTATGTATTCGCCGGCGAATGGAATCCGACTGCTGATACATTTGGTCCCGTCATCAGCCGCTTGGCCGATGTCATGCGCCAGACCTTTTTTGATAGCTGGCTGGCGGCGATCCGTCGATTCTCCAACAGCGAATGGCTGGGCATGACTGTGATCCTTCTCGCCTTGCTTGCCGGTATCGCCTGGCTCCTGGCGAGAAACGACGCCCGGCAAGGCCTCTTCTCAACAGGCGCTCTGACCGGCTATCTTGCCGGCGGACTGCTTCTGATCATCCCCTCCGTCGGCGTCTTGATCTGGCTCGAACAATACAGCGGCGACCTGTGGCGAACCTACTTCTACGTTCCCATAGGCGCGTCCATCACCCTCTTCAGCCTTATCGCCCTGGCCGCCTCGCCGATCAAACGCCCCGCAATTCGCGATGCCGCCATCATCGCGCTCTGTCTCGCCGTCTGCGCGCCGGGCGTCACGCGCCTTTTCGAGCAGCGCGAACGCTTGACAGCCAGCGCCGACAACAAAGCAATACTCCTGCGCAACCTGCTCAGGTCCGCCCCGCAAATCGAGCCCGATGCCATTGTCCTGCTGCTCACTGACCTTAGCCGCGACGAACTGGACGCGAGCGACTACTACGAACTAAACTACAGCGCTGAACTGGACGACAGTATGCTCTATGTCCTTTATGGCAACGGTGTTCAGCTAAGCTCCCATTTCTGCTTGGAATCCGAGCCTTGCTCGCGCTTGGAGCTGGTCGCCGATACCGCTGCGCCGGATTGGGACGACGAGATATTCCAGCGCACGCTCTTCTTCAAGATTCATCGAGACCTCGCTGTCGAAGTCATCCAAGACCCCATCGCCTACCTTGACCTGCCCATCGACATCCCCTACGACGCCAGCCAACTCTACGACCCCGACGCGCTGCTGCCCCCGCGCGCGGCTACGATGCTCGGCCCAGCCGCCCGCTGAATCATTCTGTCTTTTCCATTTCTGTGCTATAAACGGCTGACCAAACGAAGGCGAGGCGGAGCAAGCTCTTGATGGCGCGCGCGCAAGTATTGCTGATCATCCTTGACGGCTGGGGCATCCGCGAAACCGAAGCCGGCAACGCGGTCGCCCTGGCGGAGACGCCGAATTTCGATCGCTGGCTCAAGACCAACGAGCGCGCTATCGTCCATACATCGGGCGAACATGTCGGCTTGACGCCAGGACAGATGGGCAATTCCGAAGTCGGCCATCTCAACCTCGGCGCCGGGCGTATCGTCTATCAAGACATCTCGCGCATCGCTAACTCCATCAGCGACGGCGCCCTTGCGCATAACGCCGTCCTGAACGACGCCCTCAGCGCGATCAAGACGAACGGCAAAAACCTGCACCTCATCGGCTTGCTCGGCGATGGCGGCGTGCACAGCCATTCCGACCATCTCTACGCCCTGATGGACATCGCCCGCGCCAACGACATCAATCCCATCCTGCATCTCATCACCGATGGCCGCGATACGCCGACGCAGCGAGGCACCCGCTTCTGCGCCGACCTGCTAGAGAAAGTCGCGGCGGACAGTTGCGGGCGGGTCGCCACCGTCAGCGGGCGCTATTACGCGATGGATCGCGACAAGCGCTGGGAACGTACCAAACGCGCCTACGACGCGATTGCCTTCCGCCAAAGCGATGACCGAGCGCCCGACCCGCTGACGGCGATTCAGCAATCCTATGATAAGGAACTCAGCGACGAATTCATCGCGCCGACAGTAATCGAATCGGACGACAACCTCGGTATCGCTCCCGGCGACGCGCTGCTCTGCTTCAACTTCCGCGCCGACCGCATGCGCCAATTGACGCAAGCCTTCGTCAAGCGGGATTTCGCCGACGCCGAGCGCTTCCAGCCCATCCCCGACCTGCGTCTGATTGCCATGACCGAATATCAAGACGGGCTGACCGATCACATCCTCTTCCCTGTCGAGCTCTTGAACAACACCTTGGCCGAGACCTTGAGCAAAGCCGGCAAGACGCAATATCATACCGCCGAGACCGAGAAGTACCCACACGTCACCTTCTTCTTTAACGGCCGGGTCGAAGCGCCCTTCCCCGGCGAGACGCGCTTGATCGTGCCCTCGCCCAAAGTCGCCACCTACGACTTAAAGCCGGCGATGAGCGCGAAAGAACTAACAGACGAGACCCTCAAACGGCTGAACGCCCATGACGACGACTTCCTCCTGGTCAACTTCGCCAATCCCGACATGGTTGGGCATACCGGTTCCTTGTCCGCGGCGATCCAAGCGGTTGAGGTGGTCGACGCTTGCGCCAGCAAACTGGTCGATGCCGTCCTGAAGAGTGGCGGCGTCGCCATCGTGACCGCCGACCACGGCAACTGCGAGCGCATGATCGACCCCGTCAGCGGCGAGCCCCACACCTACCATACCGTGGGACCGGTTTCCCTCTTCGTGATTGACGCAGAGAATCGCTACGATCTGCATAGCTGGGGACGGCTGGCTGATGTAGCGCCGACCGTGCTGGACTTGCTCGGCCTGCCGCAGCCGCCGGAGATGACGGGCAGGAGCCTGATACGAGCCGCGCGTCAATCGTAGTGCAAAAGGCGGACAAGCGGCTGTCGAGACGGGTTAGAATAGCAGCATAGGCAAGAATATCACGACGCGCTATGTATGCGCGAGCGGAAGGCAGGAAATGAAGAATAATATTTTTTGGATGTTCGTGTTGATTTTGCTGGCGACGCCGGCAAGCGCGCAGGACTGGCAGCGCGGCTCAATGGGCAATGTCGAATACAACTGCGATGCCGTCAACGGCGCTGTCGCTGACTATGGCGATGAGCTATATGTCATCCGCGGTGCCGATTCGCTGATTCCCGAAGGCGGCGCCGAAGAACATTACGTGCTCGCGGGTGTGGATATGGTCACCGTCGCCGAATCCATGCTGGGGCGCGCCCCCGGCTGCGGGACAGCGTCGGAAACGAACGAGCGCATCGTCGATATTTATGATCCCCATGCCTGGCAGCCAAACATCACGCATGATTATCTCTACCAATGCGACGTGGCCCGCGCAATCGCAGCCGACTATGGCGACCTCGAGTTCAGGCGCGACGGCGACCGCCACCATACCGTGCTCTCCTTCTTCCAAGAAGACGCGCCCGATTGCGTGCCCCCTTATGTCACCACCACCGTATATGCCGACATCTTTGCCTGCGCGAGCAGCGACTGCGAGAAGACTGATCGCATCATGCGCTGGCTCGCCTGGAAAGTGGTCGGTTTGAGCGATGGCTGGTACGAAATTGCCCTGGAAGGCGGGACCGGCTTCGTCGCAGCAGCCGATGTCGCGCCCGGTCCGCTGGCTCTGCTGCAGGAGGATATTCTCAATTTCACTTCCTATGCCGATTGCGACATGTTTGTAGACCGCCGGCCGCTGGAGCGTCGCGAACTCGCCATCGTCAGAGGCGGACAAGCTTATCAAGATATAGAGGTGCTGCTGTACAAGCCGGCGACGGATACCGCGCTGGAGATAAGTCAAGTATTTGAGGGAGAATTCAGCGGCAGCGGCAAGCCCTACATTGGCCAGGCATACTCAAGCGCGGACTATTTCCCCACCGGCGTCTATATCGTCGAACTCACTTGGAACGGGCGCACATTCCGCTACGGCTTCGACGCGCAGGATAACGCGCTCTACTTGATTCAGTTCTACTGCGATCCACCCTCTAGCGAGTGATGGCCCGGCAAAATACCCTTGACGCCCTCCGCGCCGATCCCGAAATCTCCGTGCTCATCATCGGCGGCGGCGTCAACGGCATCGGCACATTTCGCGACCTGGCTCTGAATGGCGTCGACGCCCTCCTGGTCGAGCGCGGCGACTTCGGCAGCGGCGCCAGCGCGGCCTCCTCCCACATGCTGCACGGCGGCATCCGCTACCTGGAAAACGGCGAGTTCCGCCTGGTTAACGAAGCCTTGCGCGAGCGCGACCGCATGCTGCTCAACGCGCCCCATTACGCCAAACCCCTGCGCACCACCATCCCCATCTTCCGCTGGTTCTCGGGCTTGTTAAACGCGCCGTTGAAGTTCCTCAACCTGCTCGACCGGCCGGGCGAGCGCGGCGCCCTCGTCATCAAAATCGGCTTGACCTTCTACGACTTCCTCGTCCGCAAGGAGCGCGCCATGCCCCAGCATGAATTCCGCCTGCGTGAAGCCGCCCTGCGCGAATACCCGGGACTGAACCCGGCCATCATCTGCGCCGCTAGCTACTACGATGCCTGGATGCCTTCGCCAGAGCGCATTTGCCTGGAAATGACGCTGGACGCGGAAGCCGCAAACAGCCGTTGCCAGGCTCTGAACTACGTCAGCGCCATCGCCGGCGACGGTGAGGGCGTCGTCCTGCGCGATGAACTCTGCGGCGCGGAATATCGGGTCAAGCCAAAAGTGGTCATCAATGCCGCCGGTCCCTGGATCGACTTCGTCAATGAAGATGTTGGCGCTGGCGGGCAGCGCTTCATCAGCGGGACAAAAGGCTCGCACCTCATCCTCGATCAGCCGGAGTTGCTGGCGGCAGCGCGCGACAGCGAGATCTTCTTCGAAAACGACGACGGCCGCATCGTGCTGATCCTGCCCTTCTTCAATCGCGTCATGATCGGCACCACCGATATCCGCATCGACAATCCTGATGAGGCTCGCATCACTGACGCCGAGATCGATTATCTGCTGGCCATGGTGAGCAAAGTCTTCCCGCGCGTCCGCGTCGATCAATCGCAGATCGTCTTCAGCTTCTCCGGCGTGCGTCCCCTGCCCTATAGCGAAGGCGGCGCGACTGGACAGATCAGCCGCGACCACAGCATCCGGACCCTGCCCGCCAGCGGCAAGCGCGCCTACCCCGTCCACTCGCTGATCGGGGGCAAATGGACTGCTTTCCGCGCCTTCTCCGAACAAGCGGCCGATCAAGCGCTTGACGACCTCGATCAGCCGCGAACAGTCAGTACGGAGAACATCAGCATCGGCGGCGGACGCGCTTATCCGCGAACTGATGCCGAGCGCGACGCTTGGCTGGGCGACCTGCGCCGGCGAACCAAACTGCCCCTGCCGCGCCTGCGCCAGCTATTCGAGCGCTACGGTACCCGCGCCGAAGATATCGCCGCCTTCATCGCAGTTGGCAACGACCACGCCCTCAAGCATCACCCGAGCTACAGCCGGCGCGAAATCGAATTCATGCTTCAATTTGAGAAGATCGAGCATCTCGATGACTTGCTTCTGCGGCGTACGCTCATCGCGATGCTGGGCGAAACCACCCGCGACTTAATCAGTGAATTGGCTCATATCTACGCTGAATCGCTGGGCTGGAACGACGAGCGCAAAGTCAACGAGGTCGAACGTGTCATCGACATTCTGCGCGACAAGCACCGCGTTGCGCTGTAGTCGGCTCGCCTAGGCCAGCCGCACCGCCGTCCCGCTCGCCGAGACCATGAGCATGCTGCCGTTGGCGCCGATCGTCTCATAATCCAGATCAACGCTGAGTATGGCGTTCGCGCCCAGTTGCCGCGCGTTGTCCTGCATCTCGTGAATGGCGATGTCCTTCGCCCGCCGCAATTCTTCTTCGTAAGCCCCGGAACGCCCGCCGACGATATCGCGGATGCCGGCGAACATATCCTTGAACATATTGGCGCCCATCACCGCTTCGCCGCTTACGATGCCCAAATACCCTTCGACTGCGTAGCCCTCAACGGTCGGTGTTGTTGTTGTGATCATCGCTTCCTCTTTCTTTTTTGTTCTTTCCCTTGATTATTTTCCCGACGGTATTGTACTAACAAGGTCAGGTTGTGGCTATCGATGAATGAATTGGCACATGCACTAATAACACTGCGCAGCATTAACATCGCGAATCTCTAAACAATGGGCATTTCTAACAAGGAATTCGAAGCTGTCGAATCTCTCAGGTATACTAGGGGAACGTCACAACAGTTCTATGATCTGTGCTCAATATGATTAAGTCGGAGATAAAGTGTGAGTCGCAAGAAAGCTACAAAATCATCTGAGTCTAATTTCAGATTTAGACGACATGATAGAATCGGTGCCAACGATGCTCTCGAAGATCGAGAGATACTCAAACAGTGCTTTCATGACACCGGGGACTTGGAAGTATTGGCAGATACAAGCAGACCTGAGTGTATAGTGCTAGGGCGGACTGGAGTAGGGAAAACAGCAATATTATCCATGTTGATGGAAAAAGAGGACAAGGTTATGCCTCTTTCTCCATTTGACTTAGCATTACACCATTTGGCAAATAGGCCCATGCTTCAATCTTTCATGGATATGGGTATCGATCTTGACCTTTTCTTTAGTGTATTGTGGCGTCATATATTTGCACTTGAACTCATCAAGCTAGTAAGTTCACAAAGTGGCGATCGTGGCATATATAATTTATTCCAACGCATTCAGCAAAGAATCTATACTAAACGCTCACACAAGGTCGCCCAAGAATACTTGGCAAGATATCCAGATTTCTGGAAAGATACGCAAGTACTGATTAAGGAGGAGGCAAAAACTCTCGAAGAAAATGTGGCTAATAGAATAAAAGGATTGCTTGGCGGGCGAGTCATTGAGACACTACAGCTTGGAGCGGAGCTTTCACGGGAGAAGAGCAGCAGACTAACTCTTGAAGACAGAGCACAAATTGCCCAAATCGGGCAACAGGTGGTTGACCAATTGCAGATGCGTGAGCTTTCGGCGGTAATTGAATTGCTTGCTAATGAAATAGAACGAGATCAACAGAAAAGATATTTCATCACGATTGACCAATTGGATGAGAATTGGACGCATAATGTTTTGCGGTACCGATTGATAAAAGCTTTGATCGAAGCTATTAGGTATTTCAATAGCAGAAGTAACCAAATAAAGATTGTTTGTGCCATTCGAGAGGACTTGCTAGATCGAGTCTTTCGACTCACGCGAACTCAAGGCCACCAACAGGAAAAGTACCGCTCTCTCTATTTACAGCTCTATTGGAAAGAAAAGGACCTACTCGACTTAATTGAACTGCGGATAAACCAGTTGATTGCCCACAAGTACGTAAAGAATAGAAGCATAGGAATCAGTGACATCCTTCCAAAGACAGTTGAACAATCAAATTCCATTGTGTATATAATTCGGCGTACTTTACGTACACCGCGCGATGTAATTATGTTTTTCAATGAATGTATTAAGCAGGCCGATGATAGAGCTAAAATGAATAAAACCCATATACTTGCGGCTGAGGGTGTCTACTCTGAACTTAGACTTAAAGCATTGGCGGACGAGTGGTCAGCAGACTACCCAACGCTGGCGGATGCGATAGAAATACTAAAGCGATTCTCTAATAGATTTAGACTAAACGAACTAAACAAGCGTGAAATAGAGAATCGATTCGTAGAATATTTGCTTCGGACTCACCAGCATACTGAAAAGGATTACATTTACAATGTCATTTATGAGAAAATGGACTTTGATGATGTAATGCCTGAGTTGCTAAGAGTATTCTACGACATCGGGATTCTCGGGATAAAAACTGAGAAGTACTTTCGAACCTATTGGTCATTTCAAGGCGATAAGGTTTCGCCGCACGATGTATCTGATGACAATCAAATTCATATTCACCCTGCGTTTTTCAGAGCGCTCGGCATTAGGCCCTGAGTTTTAACAAGCGTATTAACTCGTCCGCCGCTGCCGACAGCGACAGTTCCCCGCTGAGCGCCGCCGCTTCAATCTCGGGCAGGGCCTCCCGCACTGCCGCACTGCCAAAGACGAGATCGCGCAGCCGCGTTTCCAGCGCCGCTTGCAGCCACTCACGCCGTTGCGCCGTCCGCCGCTGCTCGAAGATGCCGCTCGCCTTCGTCTCAGCCTCGAAAGCCGATATCGCCGCCCAGATCTCGGCGATGCCGTCGCCGGTCAAGCTCGAGGCCGTATAGGCCCGCGTCCGCCAGCCCGCTGTCGCCGGCGCCACAAACCGCAATCCCCGGCTGAATTGAGTTCGCGCCGCACTTGCCGCGGCGATATTTTCCCCATCCGCTTTGTTGATGACCAGCGCATCCGCCAGCTCGATCACGCCCTTCTTGATACCCTGCAATTCATCGCCCGCCCCCGCAATCAGCAGCAGCAGGAAGAAATCCACCAGCGAGCGCAGCGTCGCTTCGCTCTGCCCCGTGCCCACTGTCTCGACGATGACCACATCGTAGCCGGCTGCCTCGCAGACCAATATCGCTTCGCGCGTCTTGGGAGCTACCCCGCCCAGTACGCCGCCCGTCGGGGTCGGCCGTATGAAAGCCTTCTCGTCGCGCGAAAGGCGCTCCATCCGCGTCTTGTCGCCCAGGATGCTGCCGCCTGTCAAGGCGCTGCTCGGATCAACCGCCAGCACCGCCACCCGTCGACCCCGCTCGGTCAGATAAGCGCCGAAGCTGTCGATGAAAGTGCTTTTGCCAGCGCCGGGCGCCCCGGTAACGCCGATGCGGATCGAACCGCCGCTATGAGGCAGCAGCGCTGAAAGCAGGTCCTGCGCCGTCTGCTGATGCCGGGGCGCGGCGCTCTCGACCAGCGTGATCGCCCGGGCCAGCGCAGCGCGATCGCGAGCCAGGACAGCAGCCGCCAGCGCCTCCGTGTCAAGCTCGGCTTTTGCATTCCCTATATTCATGGCTCGTCGTCGCTCCCTTGCACCCGCCCATCATACAATATCATCGGCGACTCAGTTATGCTCTCCCGGGCAGCCGCCCCAGCGTTTCTCGCCTGCTGGGCGAAACTCGCCGCATGCGTTATATTCTCTGGCGCGACTGTTTCCGCTTGAACAGGAGAAAGATCATGGCGCAATTTCTATGGCAGACATCATTGACATCGGCAGCTTGGAAAGAGTTGATGTCCCGGGACGCTTCGCCCCTATTTGGCGAAGGGCATCGCGTCGCCGAAGAATTTGGCGGCAGCGTCCGCGATAGCTGGGTCGCCTTTGGCGAAAATGACTTTATCGTCCTGGTCGAGATGCCCAGCAATGAAAGCATGGCCGCTTACGTCCTCGCGATGACGGCCATGGGCTACTACTCGCAAGGCAAGACGACTGTCCTGCTCAGCGCGGACGAGACCAATCAGGCCATCCTGCGCGCGGCTCAATATCACGACCTTGGCTGAGGCGCTCAGCCCAGACGCCGCCGCAACTCCATCAGCACGCGCTTTGCCGCCGTCGGTATAACAGTGCCGGGACCAAAAATAGCCGCTGCGCCCATCTCATGCAGAGCCGCGTAGTCCCGTGCCGGTATGACGCCGCCGATGACCACCATGATATCGGGGCGGTCCCGCTTGCCCAACTCCGCGATCAATTGCGGCAGCAGTGTCTTGTGCCCGGCCGCCAGCGAGCTTAAGCCGACCACATGCGTGTCATTTTCCACCGCTTGCTTCGCCACCTCGGCCGGCGTCTGAAACAGAGGCGCGATATCGACATCGAAGCCCATATCGGCAAAGGCGGTCGCAATGACCTTAATGCCGCGGTCGTGCCCATCCTGTCCCATCTTCGCCGCCATCAACCGCGGACGCCGCCCCTGCTCCCGGGCGAATTCCTCCGTCATCTGGCGCACCGCAATGACCTCGCCTTCGTCCGCGAATTCCCTGCTGTAGACGCCCGTCAGCGAGCTTATCGCGGCTTTATGCCGTCCCCAGACTTTCTCCAGCGCCAGTGAAATCTCGCCGTTCGTCGCTCGCGCCCGCGCCGCCTCTACCGCCCGCGCCAGCAAATTGCCCTTGCCCGTCCGCGCGCAGTCGGTCAAAGAGTTCAGCGCGGCCTGTGTCGCCGCCTCGTCGCGTTCCGCCCGCAGTTGACGCAGACGTTGAATCTGCGCCTCGCGCGCCGCCGTGTTATCGACCTCGCGATAGTCCACCGGCTCTTCTTCGGCTGGGACATACTTGTTCACGCCGATGATCGTCTCGCCGCCGCTATCAATTTGCGCTTGTCGGCGCGCCGCCGCCTCTTCGATTCGCAGCTTGGGCATACCGGTTTCCAGCGCCTTAGTCATGCCGCCGAGGGCTTCAATCTCCTGGATATGCGTCCAAGCCCGACGCGCCAGATCCGCCGTCAGCCGCTCGACCAGGTAAGAGCCGCCCCAGGGATCCACCACATCGGCGATGCCGGTTTCATGCTGCAGGAATAGCTGCGTATTGCGGGCGATGCGGGCGCTGAAATCGGTCGGCAGGGCGATGGCTTCGTCCAGCGCGTTGGTATGTAGAGACTGCGTCCCGCCCAGCGCCGCCGCCATCGCTTCCAGGCAGGTGCGGACGATGTTGTTGTAGGGGTCGCCCGCCTGCAAACTCCAGCCGGATGTCTGACAATGGGCGCGCAAAGCCATCGACTTGGGATTACGCGGCGCGAAGCCCTTGACCAGCTTGGCCCAGAGCAGCCGCCCGGCTCGCATCTTGGCGATCTCCATGAAATAATTCAGGCCGATGCCCCAGAAAAAAGACAGCCGCGGCGCGAAATCATCAATCGCCAGGCCGGCCGCGACGCCCGCCCGCAGGTATTCCAAACCGTTCGCCAGGGTATAAGCCAGCTCGATATCAGCGCCCCCGCCGGCCTCCTGTATATGGTAGCCGCTGACGCTGATGCTGTTGAATTTCGGCATCTCGGCGGCGGTGTAGGCGAAGATATCAGCCGCGATCTTCATCGACTGCGCCGGCGGATAAATATAGGTGTTGCGCACCATATACTCTTTGAGGATGTCGTTCTGGATCGTGCCGGTCAGCTTGGAGCGCGCGACGCCCTGCTCCTCAGCGGCGACGATATAAAAGGCCAGCACCGGCAACACCGCCCCGTTCATCGTCATCGAGACCGACATTTGGTCCAGCGGGATGCCATCGAAGAGGATCTTCATATCCAGCACGCTATCCACCGCCACGCCCGCCATGCCGACATCGCCGACCACCCGCGGATGATCCGAGTCGTAGCCCCGGTGCGTCGCCAGGTCAAAAGCGACAGACAGGCCCCTTTGCCCGGCCGCCAGGTTGCGCCGATAAAAGGCGTTGCTCTCCTCAGCCGTGGAATAACCGGCGTATTGCCGTATCGTCCAGGGGCGGACGGCGTACATCGCCGGGTAGGGTCCGCGCAAGTAGGGCGGGATGCCCGCCACATATCCAAGATGCTCGACTTCGGCGAGATCGGCGGCGGTGTGCAGCGCTTTGATATCGATTTGCTCGCGCGCGCGCCAGATCTGCCCGGCGGCATCGGCCGTCCCCGTCTCGGATTTCCCGCCCAACGCTTGAGGCTCGTAATCAATCTTGCTGAAATCGGGGAATTGACTCATGCGTCGGCTCCCGAAGCTGACGGCGCGTCAATCGCGTCTTCCAGGCGCAAAGGCGGCAGCGGCTCGACGCGAATCTCCCTGACGCCCGACTCCTCCCCGCTGGCCTCCGCTGACTCCGGGCGATTCGGCGGGGCAGGTTCGTCGGCGTTGACGTACTTATTGACGCCTACCAGAATCGCAGCCCCCGACGCGACATCAGCCCGGCGCCGTTCGGCAATGGCTGCGATTTCGGCTTGAATCAGGCCAGTTTCCAGCGCTGCGAGGATGCCGCCAGCCGCCTCGATGCTTTGAAACTGCGCCCAGGCTCGGCGCGCCAATTCATCGGTCAAGCGCTCGATATGCCAGGCGCCGCCGGCCGGGTCAATCACCTGCGCCAGCTCCACTTCCTCCCGCAAGATCAACTGCAAATTGCGCGAGAGCCGCCGCGAGAATCCGTCCGACTTGCCAAGCGGCGCATCAAAGGGCGCGATGGTCAAGCTGTCGACGCCGCCAATGACAGCCGCCAGCGCTTCCGTTGTCAGCCGCAGCAAATTGACATAGCGGTCGCGGCGCGTTTTGTTGCGCCCCCCGCTGCGCGCGTGCAGCCGAATGCCTTGCCCCTCGTCGTCAACGCCGAACGCCCGCGTCATCTGCGCCCAAAGCAGCTTGACTGCGCGAAACTTTGCTGCTTCCATGAAGAAATTCTCGCCGATACATAGCTCGACTTGCAGCTTGGTCGCCGCGAGATCCGGCGCAAGTCCATACTCGCTCAGCCCGCGCAGATAAGGGACCGCCGTCGCCAAAACCAGCGCCAACTCCTGCACGGCATTCGCGCTGGCAGCGTGATAGGGAACCGCGCTCACTTGAATGCTGCCCAACTCTGGCGAGGATTCGGCGACCCTGGCCACATGCGCCGCCAGCCGCTCAATGGCATCGACCCGCATCCGGCCCGTCCGCGCCAAACTCGCTAGTGGATCATATCCGGCGCAGCCGCTCAAGCCACTCAATTCGTCTTCGCTCAACGCTGTCTGGAGCAAACGGTAGATTTCAGGCACGCGGCCATCGCTACGGATGAATAATGGAAAACGCCGCAGATCAATCCCCGCCAGCGCCCGGCGCAGATCGCTCGCCTCCTCCAACTTTAGATCGCCCGTGAGCGTAATCGCCGTCTGACCATTCGCCAGCGCTTCTCGCAGCGCCGCGTTGAAGTCGTCAGGGTCGGCGATATTGATGTCCTGCGCGATCAGCCAGGGACGCTCGCGATAGCCGCCCTCGGTCCGGCCGCGGCGAAAGGGAAACTCGCCGGGCAGCGAATAGAGATGCGCGCCATCCACAGCATCCGCGCCGACCAGCGGCTCTATGTCGATGTCTTCATACGTGGACGAGACGAGGCTTTCCAGCGATCGCCCCCGCAGCGAGGCTCGCGCCGCTTCCAGCCAATCTTCCCGTGTCGCTGCTTCAAATTCGGCAAACAGGGCTTCAGTCACCGCAGCCTCTTCACATTCCCCAGCCTAGGCCAGACAAATATAGTCCCGCCTGAGCATCTGCTCAAGTGGCTCTGTCCGCTCGCCATAGAGATGGCGAGAGGGGCTGGGGGATGGGGAAGAAAAAGCGATAGCAAAACCCAGTACCGGATAAGCCTTGTAGGGGCGACCCTTGGGTCGTCCGCAAAGCACCACAAAATCCGCCTAGTTAGCTCCCTCTCTCGAAGTGCTGTGTCTACTCGCCCCCCTTGTGGGAGAAGGGACCGGGGGTGATGGGCAAAAGAAACCTAACTTTCTGCGCTATCCGCCAGTTCAATCGCCGCCGGCTTCTGCTGCGCCGCCCGAATCCGCGCCAGGTCAAATTTCCCGCCCCGGTCGAAGCGGTAGATGCCGTTCTGCTCCTGATAGATATCGGTCAACTGCGTATAGCAGTAGCCGAACATATTCACGTCTTCAAGCAGGATGGCGCAGAGTTTCTCGAAGCGGTCGTAAAACTCCTCAATGCTGTCCGGGCGCGTGCCGTAACCCCAGGAGTCTTCGTCCTCTCCCACATCCGGATTCCACCAGATGCCGCCGAATTCGCTGACGAAATAAGGCTGCCCGCGATAAGCTATCGACCACTGCACATTGCCAACGTGGCGCGCCGACAAGCCCCAGCCAGTCGCGTCGTTGAGGTAAGGCCTGCCCTGCGCCAGGCTCGCGTGACGCGCGCGGAACGTATCGGGATCTTGCGTGTAGTCGTGGCTGTCGTAGACATCGGCTTCCGGCACGCGATGAGAATAACCGGAGGTATCGAGCACGGGCCGCGTGCTGTCCATCGCTTTGGTCGCCAGGTACATGCCCCGCGTCACATCGTCCAGCGCCGTGATGCGGTCCGTCAACGCCTGCCAGGTCTCGTTGAGCGGGCACCAGCCGACAATGCTGGGATGCGAATAATCGCGTTCGAGGCATTCCAGCCACTGCGTGATGTAATCCGGTCCCGGATTCTGATGCTCGCCGTTGATGGGACCGTTCATGCTGCAGCCCCAATCGCCGAACTCGCCCCAGACGATATAGCCCAGCCGATCGGCGTGATAGAGGAAGCGCTCCTCGAAGACCTTTTGATGCAGCCGCGCCCCATTGAAACCGGCCGCCATGCTCAACTCGATATCCTCGCGTAGCGCCGCATCGCTGGGCGCGGTCATAATGCCATCGGGATAATAACCCTGGTCCAGCACCAGCCTCTGGAAGACCGTCCGCCCGTTTATCTTGATCGCCACCCCCTCAATGCTGATAGCGCGCATGCCGGCGTAGCTCCGCGCTTGGTCAACCACCTCGCCTTCCGCGTCGATCAGCGCGATGGCGATATCGTAGAGATTGGGCTGGCCCACATCCCAAAGCCGCAGGCGCTCTTCCGGCGCCGGCAAATCCAGCCGCGGCGCCAGGTCATATTCCGCCGAGCATTCCGTCGTGACGATGTCGCCGTCCGCATCGGATAGCGTGGCGCGCAATCGCAGTCCGGCCGCATTGCCCGTGATCGGCTGCTCAAGCCGAAATGTCCGATTGGCCAGGTCCGGCGTGATCCGCGGACGGCGCAAATGCAAATCCGCCACCGGCTCCAGCCAGACGCTCTGCCAGATGCCGGTCGTCCGCACATAGACCGCCCCGCTGGGACCAAAATCCCGCGTTTGCTTGCCGCGCGGCTGCGGCTTCTGCCCGTCATCGCGGGCGCGCAACACAATTGTGATCTCGTCGCCGGCCTCGGCCACACCCTTCAAATCACAACTGAAAGGCGAAAAACCGCCGCGGTGCCGCCCGACTTCGACGCCATTCACCCAAACCGTGCTGTCGTAGTCCACCGCCTGAAAATGCAGCAGGACGCGCCGCCCCGCCCACTCCGCCGGTATCATCGCATCACGCCGATACCAAACAGCGTTGTAATAGTCGTGATTGCCAATGCCGGATAGCTCCGATTCCGGGCAGAATGGCACAGTTATCTTGCTCTCAAGATCCCGCTCCAGCACACCGCGGTCGATGCCGCTGTCGCCTTGATCAGTCTCGAAACCCCATTCGCCGTTTAAGCAGAGCCAGTCTTCGCGGACAAATTGCGGGCGCGGATATTCGTTGCGGGGGATATCGGGCATGTTTCACTCCTGTTGAAAAGTCAGTTCAAGTAAGGCGTTCAGAATAATGTTGCTATGAAATTCGATACCTAATGTATTAGCTGACTCGGCATAAATAGGGCGAGCCCGAAAGCCCGCCCCATTCACTGTTTCCAATGACTCGCCTCGGCGCTTCCGCCCAGGCTGATCCCGGTCTGCTACTCAAACAGCGCGAAGTCTTCCAGACGGGTCTGGGCATCGGCCAACGCCTGCTCGGGACTCTTCTCCCCGATCATCGCGGCCGACAGTTCCTCGTCCATCACGGATTCAAAAGCGGTGCTCCAATTCTCGCGCGGCGGGATGACAGCGCTCGGGACAAATTCCGCGTATTCCTGACGGTGCGGATACTCGTTGTAGACATCGCTGTTGACGACTGACGTGTTGACCGCCGAGTGACCCGTGCGCGCCCATTCGATGTTGTTGTCATTGAGGTAATCGAGGAAGGTCAATGTCGCTTCCAGCGTCGCCGGATCCGGGTCGCTGCCTTGCGGAATGATCCAGGCGTGACTGCCAGCCCAGGCCGCCGGCTGGTCGTACACCGTGGGGAAGTTATGCACGTAGTAATTCTTCAGCGGGGCTTCCGGATCAGCAACCTGGTTGTCGTAGAAGTTGACCACCCAAGTGCCGTTGATGTGGCCGCCATTCTCGCCATTGAGGAAGATTTCCTGCGCTGCGCCGTAATCGACATTGTCGGTGATGTGCCCTTCGTCGCGCAGCATAATCAGGAAGTTCAGCGCGTTCAAGCCCGCTTCCGTGTTGATGTCGGGCAAGCCGTCATCGCCTTCAACGGTTCCGCCTTCTTGTTGATAGACCAGCGCCATCCAGTTGCGGCTCAGGCCGTTGGTCCACATGCCAAGGAAGGGCATGCCGGTGGCTTCTTTGAAGGTCTCGGCGTGCGACATAAATTCGTCCATGCCATAAGGGATATCGGGACTGCCGTCGTCATTCACCAGGCCGGCCGCCGCCCAATGGTCAACATTGATGTGCCAGAGGTGGCCGTGCAGATCCAAGGGGATGCCATACAGTTCGCCATTGTATTCGACGAAGCCGCGGGCGCTTTCGGTCAAGTCGTCGGCGTCGATGCCGGCGCCGGCCAGCACATCGCCCAAGGGGGTCAGCAGTCCGCGCGAAGCGTAATTGGGAATACGGCGGCCGTGCAGCACCATGATGTCCGGCGGGGTGCCAGCGGCCAGGTTGGCGTTCAATTCCGTGACGCCAGGTCAGTCCACAACAATCGTATTGACGTGGATTTCGTCTTGCGTCGCATTGAAGGAATTGGCCAGCGTCTGAATGATGCCGCATTCGCCATAAGCCTCGGACAAATCGGTGGTTTCGCCAAATTCATCGGCGCATTCGCCGAAGAAGCGCATAAAATCAACCTCAACGGCATCCTACGCGGCGACCGGCACAGCGATCAGCGCCAGCAGCATAGCCACGACCAGTAGAGCTTTCATTCTGTACATGATTTGCGTCCTTTCAGGATTGCTAATTGAAACGTAAACGAACTTCAGGCAGACACAGCTCGATAGGCATTCCTCTCTACTTGATTCCGCTATTGATCGCGATGCCGCTGATAATGCGGCGTTGGAAAACGAAGAAGAAGATGATGATCGGCAATGCCGTGAAGACCGCCGCCGCCATGTCGCGGCCATAAAAGTTGACATCGCCCCAGGCCTGATTTAATTTGCGCAAGCCAATGACGATGGTGTAGACCTCGCTGCTCGTGGCCGAGATGATGGGCCACAAATAGCTGTTCCAGTTGCCCAGGAAGGTAAATATCGCCAAGGCGGTGATGACCGGTATCGATAGCGGAATAATGATCGTCAGGAAGATGCGAAAACGCCCGGCGCCGTCCATCATCGCCGCTTCCTCCAATTCCAGGGGAATGCCGCGGAAGAATTGCGTCAAGAGAAAAACAGCAAAGGATGAAGCGATGCCGGGCAAGATCAGCGCGATCAGCGTGTTGTGCAGCTTCAAATTGGAGAACAAGAGATAGACGGGCAGGAAAGTCGCCTCAAAGGGCACCATCAAGCCCATCAATACCAGAACATAGAGCGGGCGCCTGAAATAAAAGTCCAGGCGCGCAAAAGCGTAAGCCGCCAGCGAACAAACCGTCAACTGCGCCAGCGTGTGCGTGGTGGAGACGACCACACTGTTGCCCAGCCATTTCCACAGTTGGCTGCTCTTGAGGATGAATTCCCAATTGTCCGTGGTGAAAGGCAAGGGGAGCAAGCTGGCCAGATTGCGCTGCAAAGCCGGCTCGGGCCGGAAAGACGTGGCCACCGTCCAAATTACCGGCAGCATCCAGATAAACGCGAACAAGCCTACCGCCAAGACATACAGGCTGCCCTGCCGGCGTTGCACCAGTTGTCGTTTGCGCGCGGGTCCCGCGCCAACAGCCGTCACCGCTAGCTCCCTACACCCTGATCGCGAAATAGCGCCAGCTGAAATAGTGAAATGACCAGCAATACCGCGAACATAATCACAGCCATGGCTGTGCCATAGCCCACCTGGAAATAGAGAAATGAGGTCTCAAAGATGTTGTAGACAATCGTGCGGGTATTGCCGGCTGGCCCGCCACCGGTCATGACATCGACTTGACCGAAAATCTGAAAGGACGCGATCACCTGCAAAATGCACAAGAAGGCGAAAGGCCGGCGCAAACCCGGAATCGTGATATGGCGGAATTGCTGCCGGCGGTTGGCGCCATCCACCTCGGCCGCGTCATAGAGCGCCTGCGAGATATCTTGCAAGCCCGCCAAAAATATCAGCATGCTGAAGCCGACCGTCCACCAAAGCGTGGTGAACGATACAACCAGCGTCGCCAGATTCCCCTGATCAAGAAAAGGAATCGGACCCGCATTGAAATTCTCCAGGAAAGCATTGATCAATCCGCGATCCGACGAAGCGAAGACCCGCGCCCAAATCAATCCGATGACCGTCACTGCGATGATGTTCGGCAGATAAAAAATCGTGCGGAATATGCCGATGCCTTTTATCGGACGATTGAGCATCAGCGCGAAGAAAAGACCGACAAAGATGATCGGAATCGTTAGCGCGACAAAGAGGATCGTCTGCTCAAAAGCTTGATGGAACTGCGTATCCCGCGTCAGCAAGCGCTCGAAATTCTTCAGCCCGATATAACGGATATTCGTGCCCATGATCTCCCACTTGTGCAGCGAGATGTAGAAGGTCTGGAAGATGGGCAATATGGTGAAGATGGCGTAAAGAATGCCGAAGGGCAGGATGAACACAAAAGCCGTGACGGTCTGTTGCGCCTTCGGCGGCAGATTCTCGTGAAAGCGGCGATAAGGCTCGACAACCGGGCTGAAGACATCCAGCAAGTTCAGCGCGCCCTCAACCGCGCGCCCCAAGCTCAACCCGTTCACGCCCCGTCCTCGCCGCGCCAAGCCAACTCAGAACATATCATTGAACGCCTGCGGCGGTCCGTTAACCTGGAGACATCCCAAACAATCATCTTTAAGACGCAGTATCCAACTTTGTTTTGCGTATTTATGAAATGATTATAATTATCATCGCCGCCATGTCAAGGAATTAACTAAATCACTTGGCAAATTCATCAACTGTTATATATAATCATGAAACAATAGCCGATACCAGTTCATAAAATTGTAGAATTTGGAGCGACTTATGCTGCCGAACAACGAGGGATCCAACTCCGTAGGGCGCACGCTTGTCGTCGGCAGCGAATTTACCGACCTGGATGAGACTATCAAAGTCGCCAAGGCTCTCGCCTCCCAGCCGCGCGCCCGCATCCTCGAATACCTCCACCCGAAGGTCGCCAGCCTCTCGGAAATCGCGCGCGATCTGAATATGCCGGTGGCCACCGCCGCGCTGCATTTATCCAGCCTGGAAAGAGCCGGCATCCTCAGTTCGCAGACCGCGCCCGGCAAACGCGGCCAGCAGCGCATCTACACCCGCGTCCGCGATACAGTCGTCTTCCATCTGCCGGCGCCCGCCCCGCGCAGCCGCGACGACCGCTTCTATACCCACATGCCCGTCGGCGCCTTCATCGCCCATGAGGTCGTTCCCCCTTGCGGTCTCGCTGGCGTCGAGTCCTTGATCGGCATGTACGATGACCCGGTCGGGTTCTACGAACCGGATCGTTTCCATGCCCAACTCGTCTGGCTTTCCCACGGCTGGCTGGAATACCGCTTCCCCAATCACGCCCGCCCCCGGCGCCGACCCAAATCCCTGCGGATCAGTATGGAGATCTGCTCCGAAGCGGCGCCCTCGGCCGACGACTGGCTCTCCGATATCTTCCTCGACATCAACGGCGTCCGCATCGGCGCCTGGACATCCCCGGCCGACTTCGGCGATGTTCGCGGCAGCCTGACGCCCGCCTGGTGGGACGACTGGAACAGCCAGTACGGCCAACTCAAGGTCTGGCAAGTAGACAATCATGGCGCCTACATAGACGGCCGCCGGATCTCGGCGGTGACGGTTGATGAATTGGACCTGCCCGCCCAGCCTTATATTGTTTTGCGCATCGGCATAGACGACGACGCGGAGAACAAAGGCGGGCTGAATATCTTCGGCCGCGACTTTGGCAACCACGCCCAGGATATCATCATGCAGATCGATTATGACTAGCTTGCTCCCGGTTGTCTTTCGGCGCGGATTTTGGCATTTCCCCGGGCTGCCGGTTAAACTTCGGCATCGGCATGCAGCCTGACGCTGCCAGCGCCTATCAAGGAGCCAGCCATGAAGATTCTTGTCACCGGCGCGACCGGGCGAATCGGCGCCAATCTGGTCCCGCTTTTGCTGGCGGCCCGCCACACCGTGCGCAGCTTCGTCTACCCCGGCGATGCCAGCCGCGCGCGCAAGCTCGACAACTACGCCGGCGTCGAAACCGTCACGGGCGACTTGCGCAGCTATGACGATGTGCGGGACGCGGTCGCCGGCGTCGACGCCATCTATCACCTCGCCGCCGCTTTTGGCGGTCCCTTCGATAACCGCGATTATCTGCATATCAACGCCATGGGCACCCTCAATATCCTGGAGTGCGTCCGCGAATTTTGCCCGAACCTGCATCGCTTCGTCTACGCCAGCACCGAAGGCGTCTACTGGCGCCTCACCGACAATGGGCGCTATTTCAAGGAGCCGATTCGCGAAGACCGGCGCATCCGCCATCCCCACATGCCCTACTTGCTGACCAAGTGGCTGGGCGAGGAATTGGCGCTGGCCTACCATTTTCAGTATGGCGTCCCGACCACGGCGCTGCGTTTCTCGACCGTGATTGAACCCAGCGAGTTCCTCAACGATGCCGGTTTGCCCGCTCTCTTTCTCTATAGCGAGGCTCACGCGCGCTGGAGCGATGTCAGCGGCGGCGAACTCGGCGCCATCCTCGATCGCGGCCATCCGGAAGACTTGGCCATGGCGGAGGCGCTGCTGGCCGGCTGGACAGGCGCGGAGAAATTCCTGCTCAGCCGCAACCCGGACGGCAGTCCCTATCGCCAGCATTTCAGCGATGTCCGCGATATCGCCCAAGGACTGGCGCTGAGCATCGAGCGCGACGAGGCGGTCGGGCAGGTCTTCAACTTGGCCGGCGCCGCCATCTTCGATTGGGGCGAGATCGTGCCGCGTTTAGCCGAGCGCTACGGTCTGCCCGTCGCCGAAGCCCGCCTGCCCTATGCCAATTACTTCGAGCTCGATCTGAGCAAGATCAAATCCGCCCTGGGCTTCCAGCCCCAGCACGACTTCGACAGCATTTTGAACACCGCCGAAGCCATCCGCCGCGGCGACACGGCAGATGTCATCCCGACCGGCATCCGCTACGGCGCTGAATGAGCGCGGAGACAAGGACAGTCATAATCATGAGCATATCCGGCATCATCGAAGTCGTCGAATCCGCGACTCTGATCGGACGGCGACCGCGAGCAGCGGGCAATAACGCTCGCCTTGGCGCGCACGGCATTGAAGTGACAGTCCCGCTTTGCCGCCTGACCACCGCCGATGGCGCTGCCGGTTTCGGTGTAAGCCAAGCCAGCCGCGACGACGCGGACAAGATCCTGGGCGCTGATATCGCCGAATTGCTGAGCGTGGAAAGCGGCCTCGCCGACCAGGCTCAAGCCTTCGACATCCCGCTCTGGGACTTGCTGGGGCAGTTGAGCGGCAAGCCGGTCTACGAATTGGTCGCGCCGCCGGATGCCCCGCTCAGCCAGCCCATGCGCGCGCCATGTTACGACACCTCCCTTTACATGAACGGCCTGCATCTCGAATCGCATGAAGCGGCCGCCGCCCTCATCGCCGGTCACGCGCGCGACGGCTACGAGAAGAACCATCGCAGCTTCAAGATCAAGGTCGGCCGCGGCGCGCTGCACATGGAGTTGGAAGCCGGCATCAAGCGCGATATCGCCGTCATCAAAGCGGTGCGCGAGGCCGTCGGTCCCGAAGCCCGCATCATGATCGACGCCAACAACGGCTTCAACTTCAATATCGCCCGGCGCGTCCTGGAAGAAACCGCCGACTGCGATGTGTTCTGGCTGGAGGAAGCCTTCCACGAAGATCCGCTGCTCTATGAAGCGCTGCGGGCTTGGCTGGACGCGCAAGGCATCAACACGCTGATCGCCGATGGCGAAGGCTGGGCGGCAACCGCGCTGATGGATTGGGCGCGGGACGGCTTCGTCGAGGTTGTGCAATACGACATCTTCAGCCACGGCTTCAGCAACTGGCTGCGGACCGGCGCCCAACTCGATGCCTGGGGCGTCCGCACGGCTCCGCATCATTATGGCCGGCACCTCGGCAACTATGTCTCCGGGCACCTGGCAAGGGCGATCCGCGGCTTCACTTTCGTCGAGTGGGACGAGACGACCACCCCGGGCATTGACGGCTCCGCCTATCGCGTCGAGGAAGGCCATGCCATCATCCCGAATCTGCCCGGCTTCGGCCTGACGCTCGACGACCAGGTCTTCCGCGCGGCTGTCGTTGCTGACGGCTGGGAGCTGCGGGCTTAAACTCCAAGACCCCATCCTCCAGCGCCCCAAAGCGCATCATCAGCAAATCCTTCAAATAATTCTGATACACCTTCCAGGGCGGCCGCGCGCCCTGCTTCGGCAGCGAATCCAGCGCCCGCCGCACATAACCCGAACTGAAATCGATATACGGCGCCGTCTCGACCGATTCGTCGAGGCGCGGCGCGCACTGCACGTAGCCGCGTTTGTCCATGTGCCGCAGCAGGCGGCAGACATATTCGCAGATCAACTCGGCTTTCAGCGTCCAGGAAGCGTTGGTGTAGCCGAAAGCCGATACCAGATTGGGAATGCCGCTGTACATCATGCCTTTGTAGCTCAAGGTATCGCCCAACTCCACCGGCGCGCCGTCCACAACGATTTCCACGCCGTGCATGATCCGCATCACCAAGCCCGTCGCGGTCACGATGATATCAGCCTCCAGCAACTCGCCCGATTCCAGGCGGATGCCCTCCTCGACGAAGCGATCGATGCGATCGGTCGCCATCGATACTTTGCGAGCCTTGATCGCGTTGAAAAGATCGTTGTCAGGCACGAGGCAAAGCCGCTCATCCCAAGGATTGTAGCGGGGACTGAAATGTCGCTCGACATCGTAATCGGGTCCCAGCGCTTGCCTGACGCCTTCGAGAATCATGTCGCGCGCTTTCTGCGGTTTGCTGCGCGCCAAGTGATAATAGTACCTCTGCCGCAAGATTTGCAGCCAGCGCATGAGCCAAGCCGCCAGCTTGAAGGGCAAGCGCTCCCGCAAGCGCAGCGCCGCCGCGTCTTTTACGGGCGCGCTGACGACATAACTCGGCGACCGCTGCAGCATGGTCACGTGCTCCGCCCGCTCCGCCAATGACGGCGCCATCGTGACGGCGGTCGCGCCGCTGCCGATCAAGACGACGCGCTTGCCGACGTAATCCAGCTCCTCGCGCCAGTTTTGCGGATGGATGATCTCGCCGGCGAAATTTTCCATGCCGGCCCACTCCGGCGTATAACCGCGATCGTAGCGATAATAGCCGGTGCACATGAAGAGGAACTTGCAGCGCATCTCCGCGTCCTCGCCGCCCTCGCCCCGCTTGATGCTCACGCTCCATTCCGCCCTTTCCGAAGACCAGGCGACTCGGGTGACACGCTGATTAAAACGGATCAGCCGGTCGATGCCGAATTCCCGCGCTGTGTCCTTGAGGTATTGCAAAATGGCGGGACCATCAGCGATAGCCTCCTCGCCGGTCCAGGGACGGAAGCGATAACCGAGCGTGTACATATCCGAATCGGAGCGGACGCCGGGATAAGTAAAGAGGTCCCAGGTGCCGCCGATGCTGTCCCGCCCTTCCACGATAGCGAAGCTCGTTTTGGGGCAGCGCTTCTGCAAGTAGTAAGCGGCCGCGATGCCGGAGATTCCGGCGCCGACGATTAAGACATCAATGGATTCGGTCATCAGCGGACGCCAATCCTCGCGCTCATTTGTCTTCATCATACCATGTCTGCCTCAGCGCTCCGAGATTTTCTGGCGTTTTTGAAGAACAGTATAGATAGAGTATGTATACGGCGGGGGGGGGGGGGTGGGGGGGGTGTTTGCCACCGAGGGCGCAGAGGATATTTGCCACCGAGGGCACAGAGGGGAAAGAGAGGGCGCGGAGGGTTTTTGCCACGGAGGCACGGAGGCGCGGAGTATTTTTGCCACCGAGTACACCGAGTTTTTTCGAGGGCACAGAGGCGGGCGATCCAATGGCTCGCCCCTACACCGATTCGTATGTGGCGGGGTGGGGTGGACATCAGGCGAAGGCGAGGCGGGGGCCGGTGAAGTTTCGGCCGTGCCAGGCGAGGGCGG
>JAJEAA010000010.1 GCA_022824365.1 Anaerolineae bacterium | reverse complement strand
GATGTGGACGCGGTGGTGATTGACGATGTGGCCGGGCAAGGCTATACCGGCTTGAACGCGGACAAGATCAAGTTGCTGCCGGATGAGCTTACGAAGGAGCAGCTTGGCTTCATATATCCGCAAGGGTCGGACCTGGTCGAGCCTTTCGATGCGGCGCTGGAAAGCATGATGGCGGACGGTTCGCTGCAAGCCATCAATGACAAGTGGTTTGGGGCGGACGCTTAAGACGCCTGACCGCAAGCGCAGTTAATTTGCGTATCGACTGAGGTGGGGCAGGGGAATCCCTGTCCCGCTTTGCATTTCAAAAGACGAGATTGGACGCATTATGGCTTCGCGGCAGGCTGAACCTGACCTGGACGAGATCATCGCCGAATCGCGCGGGCGGGCGATGCGCTATGCGCGCTTGTATACATTTCCTTATTGGTTTCTGTTTTTGGTGGCGCTTGGGGTCTTGCTCGCTTTCAGCATCGTCACGGATTCGGTGTATTCGAATATCTTCGAGCAGTTGATCGAAGGCGTGATCATGACGCTATTCGTCAGCGCCACGTCCTACACCTGCGCGCTTGTTGTGGCGGTGGCGGTCGGCATCATCCGCTCGAACCCGCCCGATCCGCCGCAATCGCGCCAGACCTTTAGCCGGGCGGCGCTGCGCGTTATCCGTATTGCCATCTACAATGTCTGCACGGTTTACGTCAACGTGATGCGGGGCATCCCGATTCTGATCGTATTATTGGTGACGGCTTTTATCATTGTGCCGGCGATCCGCGATTTGCTCAACAACGCGGTTTTGGCGAGCGTGAGGGATTTGCTCGGGGATTCGGATATTCCCGATATCATCTGGCGCGGCAGTTCGCCGATGACGGCGATCGTCGCCCTGGGCGCGACTTATGGCGCTTATATGTCGGAGACGATCCGGGCCGGCATTCAATCGATACCCAAAGGTCAATTTGAGGCGGCTTATTCGGTGGGCATGACGTATTGGCAGACGATGCGGTCGATAGTCTTGCCGCAAGCGTTTCGCAATGTGCTGCCGCCGCTGGGCAACGACTTCGTGGCGATGATCAAGGATTCATCGCTGCTGGCTTTCCTCGGCATCCGCGATGTGACGCAGATCGCCAAGCTGTCGTCGGGGCGTTCGTTCCGCTATGTGGAGACTTACGCCGTGACAGCTTATATTTATTTGACGCTTGTGATTATCGCCTCGACCCTGGTCAACCTGCTCGAAGACACCATCAATTTCGAACGGGAGACGCCGCGCCTGGTGAAGCGTTTGCAGGGTTTGGTCCCGGGCAAGCCGAAGCGCGAACCGATAGTCGAGTCCTTCGATTAGGGATTATTCTTCCGAGTAGAAGCCGATCTTGTTGCCTTCTGTATCTCGAGCCCAGGCGACGAAGCCGCCGCCGGCATTTTCGCCGAGTTCAGTCTTGGGCAGGAGCAGCTCGCCGCCGGCTTCCGGCACACGAGCCAGGGCGGCATTCAAGTCTCCGGAGATGGTGAAATAGACCAGGCTGCCTTCCGCCGAGGGGGTGTATCCGTATTGCGGATTATGGACCAGGCAGCCGCCGACTTGCCCATCATGCGGGAAAACGCCGAGCATGCTGCCCATGGTCTCGCGCTGATCATTGATGAAGAGTTGCTTGTCCAGCACGGTCTCGTAAAACTTGCGAGCGCGCTCGAAGTCAGCGACGGGGATCTCAAACCAGTTAATGACGGACATATCGCACTCCTTGATGTCTATGCCAAAACCAGATAGTACATCGAAAGCGCGCGGAGACAAGCCGCTTCTGGGAAGTGTATCCTTTTCGGTTGAAACAGAAAAAGCTTTGCCACAGAAGCAAGACAAAGCAAGTCATGCGACACTTGGCAGGTTGTTTTGCGGGCGGGCGAGCCACGCGCTCGCCCCTACAAGGCTTGTCCGGTAGTGTGGCGCGACGGTCGTTTTCTCAGCCCCTCACCCCCCGGCCCCCTCTCCCACAAGGGGTGCGCGTAGGTCGCGTAGACACTGACCGCCGACACAGCACTCCGAGAGGGGGAGCTAAATTTGGCGGAATTTGTAGTTTTTCGTTGAGTATCGTAAGGATCTTGCCTTCAATCAGTTAAGTTACGGGGACGTTAAGGTGTGCTTTACGTGAGAACTTCAGTACCGGACAAGCCTTACAGAGTAAAACCAAGTTAGTCATGCGACAAATGAAATGTAGTGGATGTTGTAAGCGGGCGACTCACAGAGTCGCCCCTACAGGATGCTGGATTGACGCGATATGTAATGGTTTCAAATGCTTCGCTGCAACCTCACACAAACTCGGTGTACTCGGTGGTTGGATTACAATTACTTACTTGGATTTACTGAGGACACCGAGAAAAAACGAGGGCACAGAGGAAGGTAGGCAAAACATGCCGTTTTTCATGTCCTTCGCGCCTCGACAGTTGGTATCTACAGAACTTGCGATGGCACCGAAACAGGCTCAATTGAATTTCAACCAAATTCGATACACCACCCGCTTCCGAGCGAGTTAAATGAATAGGTCGCTGGGGATGGAGAGGCTTGTTGTTATCGCTGGCTCTGCAATTGGGCGTCTTCGGCATCAACAGTGGCGAGAACTTCGCTGTCTTCCGGCGCTTCCGCGCTGGCGGCGCTGAGACGCTGTCTGGTCACTTCTTCGGCCTGATCTATGGAGTCGGCTTTATCCAGGTAGAGAGAGTCGCTAAAGTCGTAGCCGAGGTTTTGGCCGTGCAGTTGCACTTCGTCCATGGCATCGATGGTATCTTGCAGCTTGTCGATTTCTTCTTTGATTTCGATGGCCAGGCGCTGGCCTCTGATGCTCTTGGTGTCTTTGGCGCCGAGCAGGGACATTTGCGCGTAGACGGTCCCCAGGGCGGACAGGGTGCTTTCCAGTTGAATTTCGGCGCGCTTGATGATGCTGGCGCTGGCTTCCAGGCTGACCAGTTGGCGCTGGAACAGTTTCAGCTGCTGCTGCAAGTCATGGCGGGCGCCGCGGTCTTCTTCCGTTTCGATGCGCTGCTTCACGAGTTGGATTTTGCGCGGCACCTGCTGCAAGTCGCGCGCGGCCAGGTCGTTGTTTTCGAAGTAGTCGATACGGTTCGCCAGGCTGTACATGTGGGCGATCCAGTCGTTGATGCCGCTGATGAGCGTGCGCTGCCGGGTACGCATGGCGCCGCGGGCGACATCCGCCAGTTTGAGCATATTCCGCCGATATTCAAAGGCGTCGCGCAGCCGCTCGCGGGAGACGCGATTGCGGATATTGCGCAGGTCGTATTCGCGCTCGAAGTCCTCGGCGAGGGCTTGCTCGGTCGCATCCGGATCGGTCAGCGCGGAGGCGACCAGCACAATTTCCGCCAAGCCGCCCAAGACGAGCCAGAACCAGGGTTGCCACTCGATGAAGGGCAGGCTGACATCCCCCACGAAAAGAAAGAGGATGGCCGTGACCATGAGGGTGACGAGGGTCTCCCAGCGCAGCAAAGCATTCGTCAGCAGGGCGCCCAGGACCTTCTGCCTGCCATCAGTTTCGGCTGTCATGCCTGGCGGATTCCCTTTCTCGATGACTCGGAAGCGGGTGGTTTAGCGCTTGTCAGTTGATATGAGAAGTTGTCGGACACAGGCGGACGCGCTCCCCTCAGTTATCGCCCAGGAGCCGCTGACGGCGTTCTTCCAGTTGCAATTCTACCTGGCCGATGCCGACGGTATCTTCGATCTGGTCGGAAAGCTTGCGGCTGGCGAGTTCGGCGCGGGCGTCTTCTTCGTCGATTTTGGAATAGATGGAATCGAGCAGGGTGTCGATTTCCTGGTCGCCGGTGGTATCGAGTTTGTCCATGACCTTTAGCGTCTTGGTCATAACCTTCTTGGTTTCCGCCAATTCGAGGAGGGAGCGCATTTTTTCGCGTTCCTGCTTGATGGTGGTGAGGCGGCTTTCAAGTTTCAGGCGCATGTTGAGCATGCCTTGATATTGCTCTTCTTGTGATTGCCACTGCTCGTAATATTCTTGCGCCAATTCTTGTTTGGTGTTCAATTCGGCCTGGGCGGCGGCGGCGAGATCGTTTTTGCCGCGCAGGATCAAGGTATCAATGTCGCGGTCAAGTTTGTCGGAAAGGTTGGAGAATTCTTCGTATTTGCGTTTAAGGGTGCGGACGGAGCCGCCAACGGTCGCGGCTGAGTCGTCGAGAGCTTCGAGGTTGCGCTCCACCTGCCGGATGTATTCGTCCATGACTTTGAGTGAATTTGTCTCCAGCGCGCGGTCGATCATTCCGTGCATATTGGCGCTGAAGAGCGTTTGGACTTTCTGTAATATGGATGGCATTTGCGGATTTACCCCTTATTGCGCTTGACTTTACTCAATTGCGGATGGAAGCCAGTATAGCATAATTGGACGGCGAGAATCAAAGTTGTACTGATGGGGCGTGTATCCATTTCGGTTGAAACTGAAAACTTTGCCACCGAGGGGCGCGTAGACACAGCCCTTCTACACCGAGAGAAATGAGGACACCGAGAATCGTATTGGAAAATATGTCTTTTTCTTTGTGTCTTCGCGCCTTGACGGTGGGTGTCGGCGGTCGGCGCCCAGGCGCTACGCGCGACCTGCTGTGAAACTGAATCTGGCTCATTTGAATTTCAACCGACTTCAATACACTGTGCCTACTGACGCTTCATATAGACGTTTACGCATCAATTACAGTTAGGTTTCTTGTCTCCTTGAGGCGGCGGGAGCAATTCGATGAATCGCCAGGAGATCGGAGAGGATCGCGCTGCCGGTCTCGAGCTTGCCCGCGCCAGCGCCTATCAGGGTGACCGCGCCCATGAGGTCAGTCTCGAAGGTGATGGCGTTGGTAGAGCCGGCGACGCTCGCCAGCGGATCGCTTAGCGGGAGGCGGATTGCCTTGACGGAGCCGCCGTTCGGCGTTGCTTGGGCGATCAGCTTGTAACGTTGCCGAGCGGCTTTGGCCGCCGCGATGTCTTCGCTGCTGATATGGCTGATGCCGCTGACATCCAGATCGCTCATTTTCAGGCGACCCCCGAAGAGGGCGTTGGCCAGGATCAGGACTTTGCCGGCGGCGTCCCAGCCTTCGACATCGCCGGCGGGGTCGGTCTCGGCGTAGCCAAGAGCCTGAGCTTGAGCCAGCGCGTCGGCGTAGGACATGCCGTCTTCCATCCGCGTCAGGATGTAGTTGGTGGTGCCGTTCAAGATGCCGCGCGCGGCTTGGATGGCGCAGCCCGCCAGCGCCTCTTCCGCCATTTGCATGACGGGCGTGCCCGCCATGACCGCCGCTTCGCAGCGCAGTTGGAGTTCTTTCGCGGTCGCCTTGTCGCGGAGGTTGTGGTAGTCCAGCGCGACCGGTCCCTTGTTGGCGAGCACGAGATGCAGGCCGGCGTCAAGGGCTTGATGACAATAGGCGAGGGCGGGTTGGGCGGTATCGAGGTCGGTGGGGCTGAGCTCGACGAGAACATCAGCGGAGCCGGAATTGATCATGTCGCTCGCGGACATATCGCGGCGCAAGCCAGCGCCCTCCGGATAGTTGCGGAAACTGCCGGATTGCGCGGCCGAAAGCAGCGCGCCGATATCCAGCCCATCGGATTGAAACAGCGCGCCCTTGGTCGCCGTCACGACGCCGATGATGGCGGGGGAGAATTGGTAACGCTTTTCCAGTTGCTCGGCTTTGCTCTGCAAGATTTCGGCGACGCCTTGCCCGACGACGCCGAAACCGATGAGGATGAGTTTCATCGTACCGTCCGATTGCTTGATGGCAGCCAATGCTCGCTATGATACTCGCCTCTTGCCAGAGGGCGATAGTGTGATTCGACGGGAATGCGAAGATCGAGTTCAGGCGGAGCTCGCCAGGCGCTCGACCGCCGCCAGCGCTTTGTCGACGCTCTCTTGGGGGCGCACGCCGATTTGCTGTTCGACCAGGATGCCGCGCTCGTCAATGACCCAGTAGGAGCGAGTGGCGGATATCGGCAGCTTGACGATGATCAGCTTGAAGCCCCAGGCATCCCAGGCGTCAAGCATTTTATGTTCCGGGTCGGAAAGCAGGTCGTACTGCAATTGCTTGCGCTGCTTCCAGCGCGCCAGTTCATCGACGCTATCGGAACTGACGCCGAGGACGACGGCGTTGCGCGATTCGATTTGCGGGAAGATATCGCGGAAGCCGCAGGCTTGATTGTTGCAGCCCATGGTATTGGCTTTGGGGAAGGCGAAGATGATCACGGGTTGGCCGTGATAGTCGCTGAGGCGCACGGTCCGCCCGTCTTGATTCAGCAGTTCAAAGTCCGGCGCTGTTTGACCTATGGTTGGCATGAGCCAGATCTCCTGTGTTCGCATTGGGACGATATCTTGATTGTAGCATTTGGGGGGAGCCAAGGGGCGGCCCTGCGGGTTTCGTTGTGAGTGAGTTTGTTGCGAGAGGGGGCGGAAAGATTTTTTCACCACAGAGGCACGGAGGGTTTTTGCCACCGAGTACACCGAGTTTTTTCGAGTGCGCAGAGGTGGGGGAGCCGGTGGGTCGGCCCTACGGGTTTTGGGCGGGCAGGCGCAGCGTGGGGGGCGGAGACGGGCGCTAGGCATCTCCGTCGGGGCGGAAGCGCTGGGGGCGCCGGCTGCTGTTCAGGTCGAAATTGGGCTGCGATTGCGGCTTTAGAGGGGAAAGGATTTTCTCCGGCAGTCGGGGCGGGCGGTTGCGATCGGGGTTGTGAGCCGCGATTGTCGCCGGTTCAGCGCTCGGCTGAGCCGGGCTTGTTTCCGCCGGGTTTGAGCCAAAGGCGGCCGCGCCGGTGTGGGCTGCTGTTTTGCTGTCAGTTGCCTCGGACGGCAGTTCCAGATATTCGCCGAGCATTTGCTGCTGCTGGATGGCGTCGTAGCGAGCGCGGCGCTGGGCTTTGTTATGCTGGCGGCGGGAGATTTCTTGCTGAATCGCCTGTGGATTCGGGACTTTGACAAATCGTTTGGGTTCGTCCGCGCCGACCAGGGACATGTTGACATCGCCGTATTTGAATAAAGCGGCGAAGAGGCCGGTCGATACGGATTCGACATTATCGATGCGCTCGACGAGGATCTGGTCGCGCAGATTCTGCAGGAAGAAGGGGCGCTTGCGCACGAGCGTGATGGTGTCGTCGGAGATGATGTAGACATCGTTGCGCCAATCCCAATCCAGCCAGTAGTAGGTGATGATGCCGGCGAGCAGGGCGACCATGGCGGCGGGAAAGGTCAGGACGCGGGCTTGGGGGTCGATGAGGGTAAAGGTGAGGGCGAGAGCGACCAGCCCGATAATGATGGTCAGCAGGGGCAGGGCGGTATGCTGCGCCCAGACGCTGATGTGCTTGCGATAGACGATATCGCCGTTGTTCATCAGGATCTTGCTGCTGAGGTAGCGGTTGCTGCCGGGCAGGGGGCGCGGGGGACCGTCGGCGGCGGCGGGCTCGATATTGTCTTCGGGGGATTCTCCCGCCTGCCAGCGCTGCATTTCGGCGCGGACGAGTTTGTGATGCCGCTGCGCCTGGCGATTTTCGAAGTATTGGCGGTCTTCCATGATGAGTTTTTGGAATCGCTCGGGGTTGGGCATGAGCGGCAGTTCGAGGTTGCCCTGGGCGCCGGCTGTTTTCACGATGACGGCGCCATAGCGAAAGAGGCGGGCAAAGGGATCGTATGGGGGAATGACGAAGTTGATTTCGTGGATGCTTTCCAGGCTGACCTGGGTGACCTGCCGGCGCAAGGCGAGGATGGCGCGGTTGATGCGGATGATTCGCTGGTCGGTGACGATGACGGAGTCGTTGCGCCATTCGAGATAGAAGTAGATTAGCCCCAGGCCGGGCAGAGCGGCGGACAGGGCGAGGAGGACGAGGGAGAGGGCTTGGGCGTCGACCAGAGCGGCGGCGATCCACAGGGCGGGCAGGATGAGGAGGGGCAGCCAGGCGGTCCTGACGAGGGACCACCAGTGTCGATGGGTGCGGATCAGGATTTCTTCGTCTTCGCGCTGCTCGGCGAATTGCGGATGTATGTCGTTCGGCAAGGCGTCTTCTCGTCAAGGGCTTGCGTTCAGTTCAGTATAGCATGGGGTTGGCGAGGGTGGGTTGGGGCGAGGGCGTGGGGAGATTTTTTTAACCACAGAGGGCACGTGGACATGGTAGTTTGCGGGCGACCCAAGGGTCGCCCCTACGGATGTTGGGTTGGCCGGGGTTGGGGGTTTTCTACCTGTAGTGGTCCTAAATTATTGGACACAAAATCTCGGGAAATTTGAGGGAGTTGAGTTGAAACCAGGCTGCCTCAAATTCTGCCGGCGTTTGGTAGTCCAATGCGCTGTGGGGACGTTGCTGATTGTAGACTACCT
>JAJEAA010000027.1 GCA_022824365.1 Anaerolineae bacterium | reverse complement strand
GCCTACTTTTCTCAACATCTGCCGCTGCCAGAAGGCAGAAATTGTCACTGCTGCCTAATTGTCTAAATAGCTTTTCTCTGTGTACTCTATGATACTCCGTATACTCGGTGGCAAAAAAATAATTTGAAGCGATTGCCCTGGAAACTATCGCGGGGTTGCTTGAATCGCGCGGATCTATGTGTTACAATAGAAAATATATTCTAATGCTGAATATGATTTTGAGCGATTTTGGTTGACCGGTGTGACGGGAGATGGCGAAGACACGCAAGATCCTCCATCTTGATCTGGATGCTTTCTTTTGCGCGGTGGAAGAGCAACTGAATCCGGCGCTGCGAGGCAAGGCGATCGCTGTGGGCGGGCGGCCCGATCAACGCGGTGTGGTGTCATCGGCTTCCTACCCGGCGCGGAAGTACGGCGTGCGTTCGGCGATGCCGATGGGGCAGGCGCTTCGGTTGTGCCCGCATCTGATTGTGGTGGGGCAGACGCGCGGCGTCTATTCGGAGCGGTCGCGAGCGGTCATGGACATCCTGCGCGATACAGCCCCCTACGTGGAGCCGCTCTCGATCGACGAAGCCTTTCTCGATGTGACCATACTGCCCGATCCGATTCTTGACATTGCGACGCGGCTGCAGAAGCGGATCAACGACGAACTCGATTTGCCCTGTTCCCTGGGCGGCGCGACCAACAAACTGGTGGCGAAGACAGCCAATACCATCGGCAAGGCGCGCCATAAAAAAGACGAACCGCCCAAGGCTATCACGATTGTGCCGGCGGGCGAGGAGGCGGCTTTCTTGGCGCCGCTGCCAATACGCCGGCTCTGGGGCGTGGGACCGAAGACTGCCGAGACGCTGCAAAGCCTGGGTTTGACCAAGGTCGGCGATGTGGCGAATTGGTCGGAGGATGCGCTGGTCCTGCGCCTGGGCAAGCTCGGGGGCGATATCTGGCGGCGGGCGCGGGGCATCGATTTCCGCCCGGTGCTGACGGAGCATGAAGCCAAGTCGATCAGCAAGGAAGTGACCTTCGCCAAGGATATCGCCGATGAAGCCGAACTTAAGTTGACCTTGCGCCGCTTGGCGGACGGCGTCGGGCGGCAGGCGCGCAAGGCTGAGTTGGCGGGCGTCACGGTCAAGATCAAGCTGCGCTGGACGGATTTCTCGACCCTGAGCCGGCAGGTCACGCTCGATCAGCCCACAGATCTGGATGGCGACATATACGAATCGGCGCGACGGCTGTTCGAGCAGGTCTGGCCGCCGGGCAGGCCGGTAAGGCTGATAGGAGTCGGCTTGAGCGGTTTCGGCGAGCCCAGTCGGCAGCTTGGCTTATGGGGCGACGAAGCAAGCGAGCAGGGGGAAGAAGAACTGATTGACGCGCTGGACCGCTTGCGCGACAAGTATGGCGAGACATCTATTCGGCGGGCGAGCGATTTGTATTATCGACCGAGCGAAGATAACAAGCGTTAGCTCCTGGCGGCCATAACTTAGACCAAGGTATAGAGCTGGTGATAAACGCCTTCGAGCTGGAGCAGTTCCTGGTGGCTGCCCATTTCGATGATCTTGCCGTGGTCCATGACGACAATGACATCGGCGGAAGTGATCGTGCTCAGACGATGGGCGATGATGAAGCTGGTGCGCCCTTCCAGCAGGCGTTCCAGCGCGCGCTGGATTAGCCGCTCGGTCTGCGTATCGATATTGCTGGTGGCTTCATCGAGGATGAGCACGCGCGGGTCCGCCAGCAAGGCGCGGGCGAAAGCCAGGAGTTGTCGCTGGCCGGTGGACAGGACGGCGCCGCCTTCCATGATTTCGCTGCGGTAGCCGTCTTCCATGTCAGTGATGAAGTCGTGCGCGCCCACCGCTTTGGCCGCTTCGACAACTTCTTCGTCGCTGGCCTTCAAGCGCCCGTAGCGGATATTGTCCATGACTGTGCCGGAGAAGAGGTGGGTATCTTGCGGGACGACGCTGATCTGCCGCCGCAGGCTGTTCTGTGTGATGTCTCTGATGTCGTGTCCGTCGACGGTCACAGAGCCGGCGGTCACATCATGGAAGCGCATGATCAGCTTGACCATGGTGGTCTTGCCGGCGCCGGTGTGCCCGACGAAGGCAACGCGGGAACCGGCCGGCACATCAAGATTGATGTCGTTCAGGACGAGGGGGCCGTCATGCGAATAACGAAAGGCGACATCTTCGAAGCGAATATGACCGGTGATCGCGGGCAGCTCGTCAGCGGTGAATTCATCGCGGACTTGCACCGGAAAATCCATGAGTTTGAAGATGCGATAGCCGGAGGCGATGACGCTTTGGAGCAAATTGTATCGTTGCGCCAGCAGGCGTATGGGAAAGAAGAACTGCTGAATATACAAGATGAAAGCCAGCAGCACGCCGACGGTGATGCGGTCATCGAGCACCAGGGTCCCGCCGACGAAGATAAGCGTGCCGGTGGCGACGCCGCCGATCATTTCGACGGTAGGATAGAAGAGGCCCGCGATAAGGGCGGCGCGGACGCCGGCTTGGCGGCTCGCTTCATTAATTTCACCGGCGAAGCGTTGGTAGTTGTATCCCTCGCGGGCAAAAGCCTGCGTGACGCGGACGCCGTTGAAGGCTTCTGATAGCTCGGCGTAGACTTTGGCGTTGCTATCGGAGACGCGCAAGTAGGCGGCGCGCGCGTGTATGCGCCAGAAGTTTGCGATGATCAGCAAAACGACGAGCACGGTGACGGCGACCGCGGTGAGCGGCGCGTTGATCAAAACCATCGAGATAATGATGCCGAAGAGCATCAATACTTCGCGGATGCTGCCGACGGCGGCGAAGGTTATGGCTTCGCGCACGACATTGACATCGCTGATGACGCGCGCGATGAGGCGCCCGGCTTCGTATTCGGCGAAGAAGCTGATCGACAGATATTGAATGTGTTCAAACAATTGGTCGCGCAGCGTCTTGATGATCGTCTGACCGATGATGGCCATATTGCCCATTTGAATGCGGAAGCCGATAAAGCCGATCACTTGAATCGCGACGAAGAAAAGTACGCCGGCAATTACAATGGAGAAGTCCCGTTTGCGAATGCCTTCATCGATCGACCAGCCAATCAAAGGCGGTCCGGCGACATTGGCGATGACGCTGAGCAGCATCGCGAGAATGGCAACGGTGAACTCGCGGCGGTGCGGCCGGATGTATGACAGCAGGCGGAGGACCACCTCGCGGTCGAAGCCGGGTTTGTGGTCATCGTCGATTTCGAGGATATTCGGCTGAACGTCCTTGCTCTTGTCTTGGGCTGAGCCTTTGCTTTTGCTCCGAGCTTGGGAAGCCATGATCTCCTGACTTTGCGCTAGGGTGTATATTTTCCAGTGAGACGTTCGATGAGTTCGCGGAATTGCTGGGTCGAGCGCCTTTCTTCGAGCGGGACTTTGATGATACCGGCGATAATCGCTTCGCGGCGGACGCGCTCCTGTTCTTCGAGTTGCAGCTTGTAGATCTCTTCATACAGCCCGCCATCTTCCAGCAGACTTTCGTGCGTGCCCTGCTGGATGATCTCGCCAGCGCGCAGGACGATGATCTGATCGGCTTTAACGATTGTGCTCATGCGCTGCGCGATAACGAAGGTCGTTCGCCCGATCATGATGCGCTCAAGCGCCTGCTGAATCAACTGTTCGGTCTGCGTGTCGACGCTGCTGGTGGCGTCATCAAGGATAAGGATTCGCGGATCGATGAGCAGGGCGCGGGCGATGGCGACGCGTTGCTTCTGCCCGCCGGATAGCGTCACGCCGCGTTCGCCGACGACAGTCTGGTAGCCATCGGAAAACTCGGAGATGAAATCGTGGGCGTTGGCGGATTTGGCCGCTGCCACGATTTCCTCGCGACTGGCCGCTGGATTGCCGTAGGCGATATTTTCCTCGATGGTGGCGGAAAAGAGCAGGGACTGCTGCATGACGATGCCGATTTGTCCTCGCAGGCAGTCCAGATCGTAATCGCGGACATCAATCCCGTCGATCGTCACGCTGCCCTCAGTCACATCGTAGAAGCGGGGAATCAGGTTGGCGAGCGTGGTTTTGCCGGAGCCGGTCAAGCCGATGATGGCGACCACTTCGCCGGGTTTCGCTTCCAGGCTGATGTTATTGACAACCGCCGGGCTCAAGGCGGTGTAACGCGTGCTGACATTGTCGAAGCGCACATGTCCCTCGATATCCGACTTGATGGCTCCCTCGCGGTTGACGAGCAATTCTGTTTCGTCAAGGACTTCAAAGACGCGTTCGCCGCTGGCCACGGCCTGCGTCGTCAGCAGGATCACGAAGCCGACAAAGCGCAGCGGCTGAGCCAGCAGCAAGACGTAGGCGTTGAAGGTGACGATTAAGCCGACGGAGATATTGGCCAGCCCCTGCTGTTCCAGCAAGCCGCCGAAGAAGAGCACGAAGGCGGTGGACAGCGCGGCGAGGAAGGCGCTGGTCGGCAAGTAGGTAATCCACTGGGTAATGAAATCGAGTTGCTCGTTGTAAAGATTGGAGTTCTCCTTATGGAAGCGGTCGATCTCGTGTTGCTCGCGGGCGAAGACGCGCACCACTTCGGCGCCGAGGGCGTTCTCCTGAATATGATTGCTGATCACCTGCATCCGGTCCATGACTTTCTTCCAACGCGGATGCACGCTCTTGACGAAGCGATGCGAATAAAGCCCGAGCGGCAAAAGCGGCATGAAGGCGAAAAGGGCGAGCGGCGGGCTGGTGGCGAGCATGATCGTGATGACGCCGGCGAGCAAGAGAATGACGTTGAGGCCGTCCATCAAGCCGAAGGAGAAATAGCGCTGGATCTCGTTCACATCGCTGATGGCGCGCGTGATGATCGTGCCGACCTGGGCGTTGTCCTGGTAGGTGAAGGACTGCCGCTGCACTTTCTCGTAGATTTCGTTGCGGATATCGAAAGAGATGCAATGGGACAGGCGCTCGCCAAAATAGCGGCCGAAGAAAGCGGTCAAGCCGCGCAGGACCCCCAAGCCGACGACGAGCAGACCGGCGCTGAGCATGAAGCTGCTGTCTTTGGCGGCGATGCCGATATCGACGACATCGCGCAAAATGTAGGGCACGATGACCGCCAGGATGTTCGTGCCGATGATGCCGACGACGGCGGTGAGCACGGACAGGCGGTAAGGCGACAAGTAACGCATCAGGCGAACCCAGATGCGGAAGGCGGTGATGGTTTCCGGTTTTGCGAAGGCTTTTGCCGGCGACTTTGACGCGGCCGATGCCATAAGACCACTCCTGGCAGCCATGCTCTTGGACAGTCCCGAAAGCTGCCGGACCGATGAATCAGGTCGAATCGAACACAATCAACCAGTGTACAGCAGGGCAGATTGCTTTACTACAGGCAGACGAGACATTCTGGCAATCCCGTTGCGGGTCATGATTAACACTGGCATTCCCGCGAGGAAGCGCCAAAATACAGGAGAGAACCAGGAGAAATACAGGGGCGAATGCACATGTCTGATCTGAAGCCGGTGGCAGTTCAATTGTATTCATTGCGCGAGGCATTGGCGCAGGATCTTGAAGGCGCGATACGAAGCGTGGCCGATATCGGCTATGTCGGCGTCGAGCCATACGGCGGCATGCCCGGCGAGCTGGACGATGTGGCGGCTCTGTTCCGCGAGCTTGGCTTGCGGGTCTGCAGCAGCCATGTGCCCTATCCGGATGATGCCAACAAGGAGGCTGTGCTGGCGGTCGCGCAAGCGTTTGGGCTGGAGCGGATCTGCATCGCTTTCATGCCGCCGGCCGAGTTCGAGACGGTCGACTTGATCAAGCGGACCTGCGAGCGGCTCAACCAGGCGGGCGCTTTCGCCGCTGCGAATGGCTTGAGTTTGGGCTACCACAATCATTGGTGGGAGTTCAAGCAACTGAACGGCTGCGCGACGCTCGATTTGATGCTCGAAGAACTCGATGACGATGTATTCCTGCAGATCGACACGTATTGGGCTCAAGTCGGCGGCTTGGATGCGGTTGAGGTGGTCGAACGGGTGGGCTCGCGCGCCCCCCTGATCCACCTTAAAGATGGCTCGCTGGACAAAGATGATGATATGACCGCGGTGGGCGGGGGCAAGATGGATGTGCCCGGAATCGTCCAGGCCACCGCCGAAACCGCCGACTGGCATATCGTGGAGTTGGACCGTTGCGCGACGGATATGTTAGGCGCGGTCCGCGACAGTTACACCTATCTGACGACGAATGGTCTGGCGCGCGGCAAGAAATAACTTGCGAGCCTGCGCGGCGGCAAAGACAAGGGCATGAAAGTTGCGATTGAAGAATTGCGGTCGGCGGCGCGTTCCGCGATCAGAGCGCAGGGTTTTGCTGCGGACGATACGGAAACCATCCTCGATATTATCATGTACGCCCAACTGCGGGGCAATAACCAGAATGTGATCAAGCTGCTGGGCGCGGGCATGCCGGCCAATCCCGAAGCCGGCGCTGTCTCAATCGTCAAGGAGACCAAGCTCTCGGCGCTGATCGATGGCGCCTGGAACCAGGGCATGGTGGTCCTGTCACGGGCGACCGAACTGGCAATCGGCAAGGCGAAAGAGCATGGCTTCGGCATTGTCGGGGCGCGGCGGACGAATTCGCCGACGGGCGCAATTGGCTATTACGCGCGCCGAACAGCCGAAGAAGGCTTGATCGGATTTGTCTGTTCGGGCTCGCCTGAATTGATGGCGATGTATGGATCTTACGAACCGTTTCTGGGCACTAATCCGCTGGCGATCGGCATCCCGACCGCGGGCGCGCCGATCGTTTTCGATATGGCGACCGCCGCTATCGCTTGGTACGGCGTCATTTTGGCGAAAGCGGAAGGCGAGACGATACCCGATGGCGTCGCCTACGACAGCGAGGGGCGGTTTACTACCGACCCGGCGGCGGCTTTGGCGGGCGCTATCAAAGCTTTCGGCGGCTATAAGGGCGCGGCTCTGGCGCTGATCGTCGAGGTCTTGACGCGTCCCCTGGTCGGCGCGATACGCAAAGAGGATGGCAAGAAGCTGGACTGGGGCAACCTGATCTTCGCCATCGATCCGGAATTATTGGCGGATGACCTGGCGACTTTTCAAGCCGGCGCTAGCGATTTGCTGGCGCGGGTGAAGAAGCTGGCGCGGCTGCCGGGCGTGGATGAAATACTGACGCCGGGCGAGCGCGGCGACCGCATATATGAGCGGAACATGGCGGACCGGGCGGTCGAGCTGGACGCGCGCGTCTGGCAAGAATTGCAGGATCTGGCTGCCTCAGCCGACCACGCCGATTGAAGGCAGCATCCGCTCATAGACGACGCCTGGACGTCCGCGGCGGTCCGAGGGAGTATTGGCCAAGCCGCCGTGGACGAAGAGATGGCAGGAACCTTCGCCGCTGAGATTCAAAGCGTCGAGCGCGCCCGCATCCCGCAATAGACCCGTCAACTCCGCCAAGCTGGCGCCGGCGCTGTCCGCGTCGCTGCGGCTGGCGCTTTCGCAGCCATCGATCACCAGCAGCAGCAAACCGCCATCGGCTTTGATGCCGAGTGCGCTCCTGGCTTTGCGCTCGCCCGCTCCGACAAGATCCATATGCACCGGCGAGATGCCGATTGTTTCGCCTTGGCTGGCGCAAAACTCTTCGCCGTTCGCGGCCCGATCCATTACAGGCTCGCTCGATTGCAATAGTATGGGTCCCGCCTGGATGCCTGAAACTACAGAACCGATAGAGTCGGCGAACTGATATTCCACCCAGGCGTCTTGGATGATTTGCTCGCTGACGCCAGCCGGCAGCGCGCCTTCGGCCAGGGATAGCACAAAGCCGTTCTGCGGAATATGCAGGTCCCCGCCCCGCTTCCAACTCAGGATTTGTCGGTTGACCAAAACATATTCCAGCCGGTCGGCCGCCTCGGGACTGCGCTGCAAAGGGCGGCTCGATTGTCTTAAACCGCCCGCGCGCGTGTAGAGGGCGATGGGAAGCTCTTCGACCGGATTGACGCCAAAGCGATACCTGGCGCTGGCGTCGGCGCTGATGGTGATATCGCCGGGCAAGGTCAGCTTGATATCGGCGAGGCTGATTGCCCGGACACGCCAGTTTTTGCCATCGTTGAGCAAGGCGCCCCGGCGATAGATGGGAGGACGCAGAATGGTATTTGCCGCGACCATCAAGCCAATGGCGTCGCCGTAGCCGGAGTGGTGGCTGATGAGGTCGTCATGTTCGTGCAGGAAATGCGATGTGTTGAAGAGCGCCTGGCGTTCATGATTCTGGACGAACTGACGGATGAAATCGCAGCGGCCGATGCGAACGAAATTGTGCTGGACATCAAAAGGACGGAAGATTCGCGGCTGGTAGCTGCCGCGCTCGATATTGGGATAGAGGTCAAGTTGAATCGCGTCTTCCAGCCAGCCCAATACAGCCTCGGCGCGGGCTCGCCACTCCGACTGGGCTGCGGGAATATCGAGCTGCCATTCGTAAGTGTCGCCCAGGTATTCATGCAACTGAAGCCAGCCGGCCGCCAAAATCTTGCGCAGAATATAGGTGATGAATGAATTGGCGGAGATGATGTTTTCTCCGTCATCGGCTCTCAAGTCCAGCTGCGGGAAGAGCTGCCCTGCGCGGCGATCGGTCTGCATGGCGGTCCAACTGAGAATATGCGGGCTGGCTTCCCCGCGAGCCTGCGCCCTGGCGTAATACATGCGGGCGATATCTTGCTGGCGGATATAGCTGCTCATCGGGTGCAGGTCTTCGAATTTGAGCTTCGCGGCGGGGACATCGACGCGGTGCGCTGTCGCCCAAGCGCCGTCGTCATGTTGAATCCGTTCGCGTTGATAGTCGATGTCTGACATTGAGCGGACCTTAACTTTCTTACTCTTCTTACAGTATAAGGTTATAAGAGGCAGAGTCAAAGTCTGCGGGCAGTGTATCGAAGTCGGTTGAAATTCAAATGAGCCGGATTCAGTTTCAATCACCCGCCAATCTGCGCGTTGATCTTGCATTTTACAGAACATATGTGCTATAATGTCCCCAAACCTGACGAACGGAGGACCGCCATGCCCAAAACCAGAAACTTCTCAGATATCGAAAAACGCGACGCCATGGACCTGCTCGATATCCATGACGACATCAACACCGTCCACTTGCTTACCGGCATCAATCAGCGTACCCTTCGCCGCTGGCGCAAAAAACTGCGCCGGCAAAATGCGACTTTGTCCGAAAAGGGTATTCCCATGTCCGACAAACGGACAAAGTCAGCAAATCCCCCAACTATACAACAACAATATAACAATCTAATGCCTACCCCCAGCGCCTCCGACCAACCGCCGGCAAAGGCCAACGCCATCCGCAAGGACTCCGAGAAAGCCGAAGAGGACTTGAAGCGCCTGCGTTACATCCGCGATCAACTCTTGGAGTTCTCCTGTAAACTCGCCGGCGACCTCGATCCGGATGACCCCGATGTCAATCTCCGCACCATGTCCCTCGCGCGTACCCTCGATCGCGTCTACTGGCTCGACCAAAACCTCTACGATGGCGACGACGAAGCGGCTGAATCTGGCACAGCCGCGCCGCCCAACCGCATCGAATACGTCTACGAAGGACAGGCGAGCGAACATCCCCCTTGGCACAGCGCATGGGAAGAAGAGCCGCGCTCCAATCCATCCAACCCCAAATCTCCGCCCGCCGACGATGATGAACCCAACCGAATCGAATTTCATTAGGCGAACAATGCCTTTGATCGAGTACCAAACAAGCCTTGTAGGGGCGACCGGCGGGCTGTGTCTACGCGCCCCTTGGGTCGCCCGCCTCAGATTCTCCGGATCGGCGGGATTACACCCTCGTTATTCGCCACTCCCGTTGCTGCAACCATGTCGACGAGCGCCGGAAGAACAGAAAAAGCCCCCGCTGTTTGAACGGGGGCTGGAGCGAGGGATAGGCTTTAGCGGCTGCCTAGCGCTACCGAGACTTCTATTTCCCGCGCGCCATCGCGCAAGACGGTTAGCGTGACTTCCTGCTCGGGCTGTGTGTGACGCGCCAGGTAGGTGATGAGGTCGTTCATCCCTTTTATCCGCGTCCCGTCGACAGCGGTGATGATATCGGCGCGCATGCCCACGAGCTCGTCATCCAGGTTGAGCATGCGGGTGATTTCTCGCAGGCCGACGTCAGCGGCGGGACCGTCTTCGACCACTTCTCTGATGACGACCCCGCGGAAGTCCTGCGGCAGCTCAAGCGATTCGATGGCGTCGATGTTGACGTCAAAGCCGGAGATGCCCAGGTAGCTGTATGTCATTTCGCCCTTTTCGATCAAGGATTCGGCGACGCGCCGCGTCAGATTCGACGGGATAGCGAAACCGACGCCGGAGCTGCTGCGGGCGCCGCTGATGATCTGCGAATTGACGCCGATGACTTCGCCATCGAGGTTGATGAGGGGACCGCCGCTGTTGCCGGGGTTGATCGAAGCATCGGTCTGGATGACGCCGCCGATGGAAAATTCGGTCAGGCCCTGGATGGTGCGGTCGATCGCGCTGATGATGCCCGATGTCAGCGTCCAGCCTTGGCTGAAGGGACTGCCGATAGCGAGTGCCGTCTGGCCGACAGTCAGCTGTTCGGAATCGGCGAAGATGACGGGCTGAAGTTGAGACGCCGGCACATCGACCTTGAGCACGGCCAGATCCGACGCCAGGTCGCTGCCGACCAGCTCGGCGTGCACGATGGCGCCTTCGAGGAATTCAACCACGATCTCGCGCGCCTCATCGACAACGTGGGCGTTGGTCACGATATGCCCGTCGCGGTCAATGACAAAGCCGGAGCCGCCGCCGGCGCCCGCTTCCGCCGCTACGCTGATGGCGACGACGGAGGGGCTGGCGGTCTGATAGATCTCGGCGAAGATGTCGTTCGGATGGCTGACGATGCCGATGGCGCCTATGCTCGGCAAGGGCAAAGCGCCGTAGACTAGGGCAAGGACAAAGACGCCGATTACGGCGGGAAACAGGAAATTGCGGACGCTTGATTTCATTGCTCACTCCTTTCGTGGCCGACCATTGATCAAACTGTCACTGCCATAGTAGGAGCGAGCTGTTAGGAGAATTTGACGGAGGTGCAAAAAACCTGTAAACGCGGGTTAGAAGTTGCTTAGCCGATCAGGTGGAGGGATTGCTGCCGGCCATCCAGCCAGCGCATTCCGCCCTCCGTCAAGACGGCGTCTTCTTCGAGCATGATGCGGACATCTTGCCCGTCCCATTCCGGCACGCTCTTGAGAATGTTCAACTCGATGGAATAGACCGTATGATCGAAGAGGGGATATTCGCCGGATCCGGGCACGAAGTCTTGCTTGTCCCACAAGCCGATGATTGGGCCCGCCGCATGCCCGTGGTAGCCAAGAGGATGGGTGTAGACCTGGGCGCGGATGCCTTCGGCTTTGGCCAGTTCGAGCGCGCTCCTCAGGACATCGTTTCCGCTTTGCCCGACCTGCATTTCAGCAAAGTGGATATCTTGCAGGCGGTTGCCATCGCGAAGGGCGGCGCGTAATCCGGCGGGGGCGTCGGTCTCGCCGGGGCGCAGAACGTAGGCATGCTGCTGCTGATCCGTGGCCAAGCCCAGATAATGAAAGCCCATGTCGCAATGCAGCAGGTCGCCCGGTTGAATGGTCACGCAGGGGTTGTCAATGAACTGGAAAGATTTGCCGGGCGCCTGCACATCAATGGTGGGCTGGAACCAGGCGCTTAAGCCGGCGTCTTGCATGGTCTGCCGCATCCACCAGACGACGTCATCGGTGGATGTGATGCCGGGGTGGATCACGGCGGTGGAGAAAGCGCGGGCGATAATCTGATGACCGATTTCGACGAGGCGGGCGTAAGCGGTGATCTCTTCCGGCAGGCGTCGCTCCAGCCAGCCAACGCAGAGACGCTCCGCGCTGATCAGGCGCGAGCGGTATTGTTCGTCCAGAGCATCGTTGATGAGCTGAAATTCAGTATGCGACAGGCCATCGCCAAAGGCGAAGGTGCGGGAGGCGTTGATGCCGATGCGCTTGGGATCGCGCTCGCGTACCAGACGAGCGAGACAAGCGTGCTGGTCTTCTTCGTCGGGATCCCAGGCCGCTTCGTAAAAGCCTTCGTAGCCGTAACGCGAGAGGGTGAGTCGCTCGACGCTGCCGCCAGCGCCTCTGGTAAAGAGCAGAATCGTGCGCCGCCGGGCGGACATTGAAGTAGCGGGCAGGAGCGACATGATAACAGGATCTTCGTTGTATTCGCGACAGGCGATGATCCACATGTCCATATCTTCGCGAGCCATCAGTGCCGGAATGATGCTGTCCAGTCGCGCCTTCAGCCAGCCGTCTACGACTTCCGCCTGTTGCCTGAGGGGCAGGATTTCGCCGGTGAACTTCATGTTGCTTTATCCTTTCGCGAATGCGTCCGCTAGGTAGGCGCGACGGCGCTTTGCCAATGGAGCCGCAGGGCGGCTTTGCCGCGCCGGTAGGATAGATACAGATAGGATAATTCGAAGGCTTGCCCGAGCGTCAAGCCGAGCGAGGCAGCCAGTATTCCATGCAGACCCAGGGCGATGCCGCCCCAGACGATGATTGCGGTCAAGGCGAAGCCCAGTGAAATGGCTTGATAGATAGCGGCGGTCCGGTTGCTGAGCATGAGCAAGGCGCGGAAGTAACTGTGCAGGGTCGTCAGCAGCGGCAGCAGGAAGGCGGCTTGCGCGCCGGCTATGACCAGGGCTTGCAGGTCAGCGGTGACGCCGAGGACGACGCCGAGGTAAACCTGCGCGAGCGGAGTGGCGACGAATAACAGCATGATCAGGCTGAGGGAGAAGCCCAGCCGAATGGTGAAATTACGCAATATGCGGTGGCGCTGTTCGCTGTCGTCTAGTGAAATCACGACTTCTTGATAGGCCATGCCCCCGGCGCGCATGAACCATATTATCGAAAGGATGATCGGCCAGGCAGCCAGGCTCTGCGTCGCATTGGGCATACTGGCAAGACCGCGTTCTATGGCCGGATTAACCAGCATGGTGATCAGGCTGGTCACGGCGAGGGGCAAGTGAAAGCGCGCGACCTGGCTGTAGGTCAGCGGCGGTCTATGCGTCGGGCGCGGCGTATCCAGCAAGCTGTTTACATCCGGGCGGGAGACGCGATATGTGTAGACGGCTTCGGCGACAACGGAAAACATCAGAGCTAGGGCGCCGATTTCTATGCCGGCGATATGGGTGATGGCGCCCAGGGACATAGCCACGCAGCCCGAGACGAGCACTCGGATGAGGGTGCCGTAGCCGACGTAACGCGTGTTGCCGAAGCGGATGATGACGCCCTGGTGGAAACGCCGGTAGCCGATAACAGCGCCCCAGAGCGTCACGATCTTCATGCCCGGACGCGTGGCGTCGATGATGTGCTGGGGTATGTTGAGCAGGACGCCGAGATAAAAATCAAGCAGGGGCGTGAAAGCCATCAAGAGGGCTAGAGCCGCGATGAACATGTTCAAGCCCAGCATGAAGCGCCAGAGCAGGCGAAAAGATTGCCGATCTCGCGACAGGGCGTTGCTGGTGGCGAGCAGCATGATAATCGGCGTTTCGAGGAGGATGGCCAGTGAAAACATCAGGCCGAAGGCGGCGAGTTGCGTCTCGGCATCGGGCTTGCGACTGATCACGCTCTGGATCACTGCGCCTTCCAGGGTCATCAGCAGCCAGGCGAGAGCTAGTGGAATCCAGAATGTAAGAACTTTGCGGTAGGTCACGGCTCAACTGTCTTTGCGCTCGGCAGGTTAAGCGGGTATTGTAATTGACCAACTCGCGTTATGATAGTAGTTGGCTGCGAGGAACGAGCTTTGCGTACGCCGGATAAGTTGAGCCTTCATTGCCTTGACACCTGGCGAAGTAAATGCTAAGCTAGCTAAGTTGTCTGGGGGCGTGGTGTAGCGGTTAACATGCCGGCCTGTCAAGCCGGAGATCGCGGGTTCAAATCCCGTCGCTCCCGTCAATCGGAGATGCCAACTCGGTGTCTCCTTTTTGTTTGAGTAGAGAATATGGTTCTCAATTCCTCCATACGCTACGCGACTGATTCGCTTTGCATAGACGAAGTGGACATTGACGCGATCGCCCGGGAGACGGGCACGCCGGTCTACATCTACAGCCTCAAGCGCGTCCTGGAAAATTATCGGCGCCTGCGATCAGCTTTTGCCCGGCTGGGCGCTCGCGTGCATTTCAGCGTGAAGTCCAATGGCAGCCTGGCGATTCTACGCGCCTTGAATGAGGCGGGCGCTGGTTTCGATTGCGTCAGCAGCGGCGAGATTACCTTGGCTTTGGAAGCGGGCGCGCGGGGGAAGGACATAGTCTTTGCCGGTGTTGGCAAGACTCGCGCGGAGATTAACTTCGCCGTATCGAAGGGTATTGGCTGGTTCAATGTCGAGAATGTGCTTGAACTGCGGTACATCAATGAGGCGGCTGCCGAAGCGGGCGTCGATACCATAGGCGTGGCGCCCCGGTTGAATCCGCAGGTGGAGGCGAAGACGCATCCCTACATGGCTACTGGGCATGGCGCGGCGAAATTCGGCTTGACCGCCGATGTCATCCGCGAGGTCTTGGCGAGTCAAGCACAGTATCCGCGCATCAACTTCGCCGGCATCCACTTGCATATCGGCAGTCAACTTGGCGATAACGAGGCCACCCTGAGCGCCGTGGATAAGCTGCTCGATTTGATTCGCCCCTGGCCGCAGATTCGGAAGATCAATCTGGGTGGCGGTTTGCCGGTCGCCTACCGCTTTGACGAGACGATACCTTCACTCGGAGACTTCGTGGAGGCGCTGGCGCCGCGGCTGGACGGCTACGAGGTCTTGCTGGAGCCGGGTCGGTCGATTGTGGCTGACGCCGGTGTTTTGGCAGCGGAAGTGCTGTATGTGAAGCGGCAAGCGGGCCAGGTCTTTTACATCGTCGACGCGAGCATGGCCGAAATGATTCGTCCGGCGCTTTATGGCGCGCATCATGAAATCCTGCCGCTGCGCAAAACTGAAGGCGACATGGTCAAGGCGCATGTGGTCGGACCGGTGTGTGAGTCGGCGGATGTGCTGGCGCGCGATAGAAAGCTGCCATTGTTGCGCGAGGGCGACCGGGTAGCGCTGCTGACGGCCGGCGCCTATGGCATGGCGATGGCGAGCAATTATAATGCGCGCCCGCGTCCGGCGGAGGCGGTTGTGGCGGAGTCAGGGGATCGCTGGCGTGTCAGCCGGCGGCGGGAGATGATCAGCGATCTGCCTGGGCTGGAGTTATAAGCCCGGAAGCAGGCATCAAAAAAGACCCGTTTTCGGGTCCCCAATCAGTGCTGATGGGAAGATTTGAACTTCCGACCTCGCGATTATGAGTCGCGCGCTCTAACCAGCTGAGCTACATCAGCTCGATAGCGGGGGCTGGATTCGAACCAACGACCTTTGGGTTATGAGCCCAACGAGCTACCACTGCTCCACCCCGCATTGTCAATGCAACGATTTCCGCTGCGAATTATGATAATATCAGGTGGAAGTGATGCTGTCAAGCGCAAGCCCGGCATTAGGCGCAAATTTGTCGCCGCGGCGCTCAAATGCACCTTGCGGAATGCGGCAAAAAGAGGCTATAATCATGCGGCTTACGAACACCTGTTCGCTGATGTTGAGGCTGCATCGTGCCTGAATTTGAGTTGGAATCTCCATTTGCGCCTACCGGCGATCAGCCGACAGCCATCGAGGGTTTGCTGGCGGGTTTGAAGCAGGGGCATCGGCATCAGACTTTGTTGGGCGCGACCGGCACCGGCAAGACTTTCACCATCGCCAATATTGTGCAGGCGACTCAACGCCCGACTCTGGTCATGGCGCACAACAAGACACTGGCTGCGCAACTCTATGCCGAGTTCAAGCGGCTTTTCCCGGACAATGCCATCGAGTATTTCGTCAGCTATTACGATTATTATCAGCCGGAAGCGTACGTGCCGCGGCATGATCTGTACATTGAGAAGTCGACCGATATTAATGAGCAGATCGAGCGCCTTAGATTGTCGGCCACCGCCTCGCTCTTTTCCCGCCGCGATGTGCTGATAGTCGCCTCGGTATCCTGCATATATGGCATTGGCGATCCGGTGAATTGGCAGAAGATGTCGGTCGAATTGACGGTTGGCGAAGAGGTGCGGCGGGAGCGCGTGCTGCGCGATTTGGTGCGGATTCAGTATTCGCGCAATGATTTGGAACTGCGCCGCGGCACATTTCGCGCGCGCGGCGATACGCTGGAGATTGTGCCCGGCTACTCCGAGACGGCCTTTCGCATCTACCTATGGGGCGACGAAATCGAGAAGATCGTCGAGTTCCACCCGTTGACGGGCGAAGTTGTACACGTTCACAATTTGGTGACGATCTTTCCGGCGCGGGAATACATCACTGATGACGAGCATATTCGCGAGGCGCTGCACGATATCGAAGCGGAGTTGGAAGAGCAGGTCGCTTATTTCAAGCGCGAGGACAAGTTGATCGAAGCGCAGCGCATTGAACAGCGCACGCGTTACGACATTGAGATGCTGCGCGAAGTTGGCTTCACCACCGGCATCGAAAACTACTCGCGGCATTTCGACCGGCGGCCGCCCGGCAGCGCGCCTTACACCTTGATCGATTATCTGCCGGAAGATCACCTGCTGGTGATAGACGAGAGTCATATGACCATTCCGCAAATCCGCGGCATGTACAATGGCGACCGCGCCCGAAAGCAGATTCTGGTCGATTTCGGATTTCGTTTGCCCAGCGCGCTGGACAATCGACCGCTGCAATTTGCCGAGTTTTGGGAGCGGGTAGGACAAACGGTTTACACCAGCGCGACGCCGGGACCTTATGAAGACAAGCAGGCTCAGCAAGTGGTCGAGCAAATTATACGCCCCACAGCCATTGTCGATCCGCAGGTGGATGTGCGTCCGATAGAAGGCCAGATTGACGATTTGTTGCAGGAGATCGCCAGGCGCGTTCGCGACGGTCAGCGCGTGCTTGTCACGACCTTGACGCAGCGTATGTCCGAAGAGCTGGCCGGTTACCTCAACGAGCTGGGCATCAAGGGGCAATACTTGCACGCTGAGGTCGATACGCTGGAACGCGTCGAGATCCTCCGCGATTTGCGGATGGGCGTCTATGATGTCGTCGTCGGCATTAACTTGCTGCGCGAAGGGCTTGATCTGCCCGAGGTCTCGCTGGTTGCGATCCTCGATGCGGACAAAGCTGGCTTCCTGCGTTCGGAGCCTGCTTTGATCCAGACCATCGGTCGGGCGGCTCGCCATGTCGAGGGCAAGGTCATCATGTACGCCGACAAGATGACCCCGGCGATGCAAGGGGCGATAGACGAGACGAATCGGCGGCGAGCCAAACAGGAAGCTTATAATCGCGACAATGGCATTGAGCCCCAACAAATCGTCAAGGATATCCAGGACATCACGGACCGACTGCGCGCGATCGAGAGTGAAGACGCGGATGAGCAAGTCTCAGTCGATTTGGGCTTGCAGACCCTGCCTGCGGACGAGCTGCAGCACATGATTGATGAATTGGAAGGCGAGATGAAAAAGGCGGCGCAAGCTCTCGAATTTGAAAAGGCGGCCGCGCTCCGCGATCAGATATTTGACTTGCGCGGCGTGCTGATGGAAGCGCATGGCGTCGAAGGCGATCTGATGCTGAGCTAGAGCTTATGTATGCGGCGCGCTCTTTCGATGAGCGGAGACAGGTCTTCACCGGTTCGCGATGAGGGCGGGGCGCCGTAGGGATCGCCAATTGCTGTACTGCCGAGCAAGGCGCGGACGATATTGCACCAGCCTTGCGCCAATGCTTTGAGATCGTAGCCGCCTTCCATGACAAAGACAATTCTTCCGCCACAAAGCGCTTCCGCCATCCGTAGACATTCGCGGGCCAAGTGATCATATCCGGCCAGGCTGAGTTGCATGCCGGCGAGCGGGTCAACCCAATGCGCGTCAAATCCGGCCGAGACGAGAATGAGGTCGGGCGCGAACCGCTTGGCTGCGGGTCCTACGACATCGGCGAAAATTCGCTTGTACGACGCGTCTCCGTGACCGCCAGCAATCGGCACATTAAGCGTAAAACCTTTGCCGGCGCCAGCGCCTGTTTCATTCAAGGCGCCACTGCCAGGATAGAGCGGGCTTTGATGAATTGAGATGAACATGACGGAAGGATCGGCGTAGAAGATGTCTTGAGTGCCGTTGCCGTGATGCACATCATAATCGATGATGAGCGCCTTCTCGAAATCGTGCTGTGCTTGGGCATGACGGGCGGCGATAGCGATGTTGTTGAGCAGGCAGAAGCCCATCTGCCAATCGGCGGTGGCGTGATGCCCCGGCGGCCTCACGACAGCCAGAGCATTGTCCGCGCGCTTCTCGGCGATCAGATCGACGGCGCCGGTGACTGCGCCCGCCGCCAGCCGGGCGATTTCCAGCGAGACGGGCAAGGCATAGGTATCGGCATCGATGCGCGCCATCCGTTCTTGATGGGATATGTCCGTCAGGCGCTCGAGGTGAGCCGGGCTGTGTACGGCGAGAATTTGCTCGTTGGCGGCCTGCGATGGCTCCATACGCAGAAGCTGATCGGCCAAGCCCTGAGCCCTCATCTGTTCCCAGACGGCGTGGATGCGTCCCGCGTGTTCAGGGTGTCCGGGGAAGTCGTGCTCGGTGAAGCGAGAATGGGTCAGGTATGCGGTGGTCACTGGGCGCTCCTTAGGGGTCTTCTGCGATTTTGGGGCGGAGGATCAAATAATCAAAGTCGTTCATGCGCACCGACTCTTGATGCTCATAGAATTGGTCGAGCGCTTCGAGGACGGGCGGCGGATAGAAGAGGGCGCGGAGGATGACCAGACCGAATTCCTGTTGCTCGATCATCTTGATGAGTTGCTCGCCTTTGAACTGTCCGGCGAGATGAAGATTTCGAAGTTGGGTGGGGTTCGTCACTATATCGCGCCCGGCCGCCATGGCGAAGCCGGCTTCTTCGCTGAGCACGGGCTTGTCGGTGGCGAGGATTAGCTCGACGATTTTGTCGCCAGCGGCGCGATCGGCCGGCGTCAGGAAATAGCCGATATGCGCGTAACCGCCGACATCGAAAGTGGCGGAGTCGTAGAATTCCTCACGCACGTTCGCCTCGATTCCGAGGATTCGGGCAATCGGCTGGAAATTCCCATCAGTCGGCATCTTGAGTGTGGCGCGCGCATAACCCATATACAGGAGGGGAATGATAATCGCGGCGCCGGCGCTGATATTCCTGATTGGAAATATGCGGGGCAACCACAAATTATGAGTGACGATGCGCGAGAAAAAGATGCCGCTGAGTATACATATGGCGGCGACCGAGGTGACCAGGTAGCTGTCGCCAGCGCCCCAGGCGCCGGAAGCGATCCCGCCCAGGAGAGTGGTCGCGACGAACCAGATGCTGTAGAGCGATAGGCGCTCGATATAGGTCTCGTAGATCAGCAACATGATGGCGGGCGCTAAAAGAAATCCATGCAGCTTGAACCAGAGGATGAATAGACCGAAGGCTTGCTCGCGCATGAAATCGTTCACATTGGCGACAATTGCCTGGAGCCACCATTGGCCGCTGGAGGCGATGTTCAGCGCCAGAAAGATAGCTCCGCCCAGCAATACGAAGGCGGCAGTCCAGGCGGCGGCGCGTCGCGGGGCGCGAAGGAACATCCAGATGATGGCGGCGGCTGCGCTGATAGCGGCTAATTGTTTGGTATAGCCGGCGCAAATCAGCAGCAGCAGACCCAAGGCGACGCCACGTCGATCGCGCCGCGGGAAGGCGCTCGCGAGCAGCACTATGGCGAGCGTCTCAAACGTGACCATCATCGTGTGCTGGCGATAGAGCGGCCCAATATGGTAGACAAAGTTGGAAGCCAGGAAAGCCAGCCCGGCCAGCAGGGCGATCCAGGATTGGCGCTGCCCATCGCGGTAGACGGCATAGCTGATGGCGGCCGCGCTTGCCAGGGAGCCGATGAATCCGAGAAGCCGACCGTACCAATAGGCGGGACCGAAGAACCAGACAAATGGCGCTGCCATGACATGAAATAGCGGTGGGTAGTTGCTCGCGTAAAAGGGATAGACTTCCGTATCACGGTAGGGCAATTCGCCGCGGCTGAATATCACCGTGTCATGTACTTCGAAGCCTTCGCCCTGGTCATAATCGTAGGGGAAGGCGAGCAAGTTGGCGGCGTAGAGAAAATAGACGAAGAGAGAAAACAGCAGTGATGCGGTCGCCACAAGCATCAGGAGGCGGCGCAGGCGGATGATTTCAGGTCTCATGCGGGCGCGTCGCCCAATGGTATCAGCGAGAGGCCAACGACGGTCAGCGCGACCATCAGCAGCAGAGCGAGCGATTGCGCGGGACCGATGCCGCCATAGCGCCCGACATCAATGAGGTCGATTGCCAGGATACCGGCGAAGCCCAGTATGCCGATACCAGCCAGACCAATGCCGAGCTGGCGCTTGGTAATTGCGCGGTCATCAGCGTCCATGACGGGAAGTTTAGTCAAGTTGTCAGGCGCTGTAAAGTGCAGCGGCGGGGCGCGCGGGCGCAGAATGACCATACATTTGCGGTGGCGGTCGTGATAAGCTATTCCGCCAGCCGGAAATTGACTATGCGGCGGCAAGAACCGAATTGGGAGACACAGCATCATGATGAAGACGCATACCTGTGGCGAGCTGCGGGAGAAAGACGCTGGCACACCGGTCACCTTAGCGGGCTGGGTGAACCGGCGGCGCGATCAAGGCGGCTTGATCTTCATCGATCTGCGCGATCGCTGGGGCAAAACGCAGGTGGTTGTCGATTTGGAATCGGCGCCGGCTGCCCATGCTGTCGCGGATAGCGCCCGCAACGAGTATGTGTTGCAAGTGAAAGGCAAGGTGCGGATTCGGCCGGAAGGCACGGCCAACCCGGAGCTCGCGACCGGCGATATTGATATTGTCGCTGACGACATTGTGATCCTGAACCGGTCGCGCACGCCACCTTTCTATATCAACAAGGAAGAGGGCAGTGTGGATGAGGCGCTGCGCATGCGGCACCGTTACCTGGACCTGCGCCGCGAGCCGATGCAGGAGAACATCTTGCTGCGGCACAAGACGGTCAAGTTCATCCGTGATTTCCTTGACACGGAAGATTTCGTAGAGATAGAGACGCCGATTCTTTTCAAGACCACGCCGGAAGGCGCGCGCGATTTTCTGGTGCCGAGCCGCTTGCAGCCGGGCATGTTTTATGCCTTGCCGCAATCCCCGCAGCAACTGAAACAATTGCTGATGGTCGGCGGCTTCGAGCGCTATTTTCAAATCGCTCGCTGCTTTCGCGATGAGGATTTGCGAGGTGACCGGCAGCCCGAGTTCACGCAGCTTGACCTGGAGATGAGCTTTGTCGAACGCGAAGATGTGATGCGGCTGATGGAAAAGCTGGCGGCCGAGATTGTCAAAGCGCTCACGCCGCAGAAGCGTCTGATCGCCGAGCCATTTCCTCGTATCCGCTATCAGGACGCGCTGGAACAGTATGGCACCGATCGCCCTGATATCCGCTTCGACCTGCGCGCCATTGATATCAGCGACATAGCCGGACGCTGCGCTTTTCCGATTTTCGTGGAGAACGTGAGGGCGGGCAAGAAAGTCAAGTGCCTGCGCGTGCCTGGCGTGGCCGGCGCCTTGAGCGGGACGCAATTGCGCAAGGTGGCGCGGGATCTCGAAACGATGGCGCGTCGCGCTGGCGCGAAGGGCTTGGCCTATATCACTGTGCCGACTGATCCGGAAGGCGAACTCCGGGGACCGATCGGCAAGTTCTTCAGCGTTGAGCTCAAGCTGGAGCTGCTGGAGGCGATGGCGGCTGAGGGCGGCGATCTGCTGCTGTTCATGTCGGATAGGGACGAGATCGTCTATGAGGTGACGGATGCGCTGCGCAATCACTTCAAGACGGAGTTGGATCTTGACGACGATCTGCTGGCCTTCTGCTGGGTTTACGATTTCCCCGAGTTCATTCGCGACGAGGAAAACGACCGCTGGGATCCGTCTCAGCACATGTTCACCATGCCGCTGCCGGAAGACTTGCATCTGCTGGATAGCGACCCGGGGGCGGCGCGTGGTTCACAATATGACCTGGTATGCAATGGCTACGAGGTTGGCGGCGGCAGCATCCGCATCCACGACCGCGCGATACAGGAGAAAATTTTCCCGCTGATCGGACAGAGCATGGAGCAGGCCATGGCTGAATTCGGTCACATGCTGGAAGCATTTGAATATGGCGCGCCGCCTCACGGTGGCATGGCTTGGGGTATTGACCGTCTGGTGATGCTGCTGGCTGGCGCGCCCAACATCCGCGAAGTGATCGCCTTTCCCAAGACGCAAGGCGGCACGGATATCATGGCGCGCGCGCCTTCGCCGGCCGAGGCGGAGCAACTCGGCGAGTTGCATATTCAACTCGACCTGCCGGAAGAGGAGATTGCGCCTTAGCTTGGAACAGACGAGAATGAAGCAAGGGGCATTGTCCGCCCCTTTTTTATTTGTCTACTCCTCCGAATTGAGGACGTAGCCCTGTAGTAAGCCGGCGATGATGCCGCCGCCGAATATACCGATCAGGTAAGGTATCAGATACGATGTATCGCCGGCGACGAGCGCGGGACCGAGCGTGCGCGCTGGATTCAAGGACGCGCCAGTCGCAGGACCGCCGGCGAAGATGCTGGCCGCCAGCGTAAAGCCGATGGCGACGCCAGCCAGCTTGCCCGCCTTGCCATAAGCCGCCGCCTGGAATACCGCGCTGACGAGGAAGAAGGTCAGAATCGCCTCGTAGATCGCCGCGGTCCAAACAGAATCCTGCGTGAGAAAACCAGTCGTCTGGCCGAAGTTGTAGGCATTATCACCTAGGAATGCGGCCACACCGGCATTGTCCTGCGGGAATACCGTCACAAGGACCAGGGCGGCGATGATGCCGCCGATGAATTGCGCCACGATGAAGTAGGCCGACTTGGTCGCGTCTTGCTGTCCGCCGATGGTCAATCCCAGTGTGACCGCCGGGTTAAACTGGGCGCCCGAGATGTGTCCGTATGTATAAATCAAGGCGCAAAGTATCAAGCCATGGGCAAAAGCGGGCACGACCACGCCGAAGATCGGCGCGACCAATACGGCGGCCGACCCAACAAATACCAGAACGAACGTGCCGATCAACTCGGCCAGGCTCTCTCTCATCAAATCATTGTCCATCCCAAAACTCCTTTTCAAGGGAACGCTGAATTCACGACAATCCCATTATAAGTCTTGAGCGAAATCTTGCGCTGGCTGCAAGCGTCCCTATCGTCTGATTTGACAGCCTGGAAGCTATCTGCTATAACCTGCTTCGCCTGCTGTATACGTGATAGAACTATATGTGCCGAGCCAACATTCTCTAGAGGGGAGTCTTTCTTTGGTAGCCCATGTAATAGGCTAGAGCCAAAACAGCGGTTATCAAGCGATTCCCGGCCTGAATTAATTCAGGTTCGAGACACTATGGCTACACGGTACGGTGGGCGAAGGTCTAATAGGCAGCGCGCTATATCGGCCGCTGCCTTTGCGTTTAACTAACGCGCATAATCGTCCCCGAAGGTTTCACGCAAGAGGATAGGCAGCCGCTCGACGATGGGAATCAGCACTTGCTGTTGATATTCTTCGGTGGTGTATTCCTGCAAATACTCAAAATTCATCACCCGCATCGAAATGTTTTCCGCTTCAATATCTTTGGCAAAAAGCGCCAATTGCACGATCTGCTCGATATCCAGCCCGGTCTGAAGGTTTTCGCTCAAGCTGCTTAGCAATGCCGGCGCCTGGGCGATCAATTGCAGGAAGTTGATGCTCAGGGCGCGGTCGCGAATGCCGTTGAGAACCTGCTGCTGGCGTCCTGCTCGCAGGACGTCATTGTTGCCGTGCCTGGTGCGGGCGAAGCGAAGCGCGTCTCCGCCGTCCAGGATGTGTGTTCCTGGCGCCAGATAGAATGGATCATAGCCGTAGTTGTCATCGGGATAACGTTCATCATTGATGGTGTAATCGATAGTTACCTCAATGCCGCCTAGGAGATCGACCAAATCGGTCAGCACCTTGAAATCGACCAGGACGTAGTTGTGCACACGCATGCCGAAGTTCCAACTGACTGTCTGCTGCAACAATCGGGGACCGCTACCGGTAGCGCGGACCTCGCCCAGGAAAAAGGCGCGGTTTATCCGGTCTCGGTCTTCCTGCCCGGGTATTTCGACCCAGAGGTCGCGCGGTATGCTAAGGATGCCGATACTGTTGGTCTTGGGATCAATGCTGACGAGCATCAGGCTGTCGGTGCGCACGGGCTCATTGGATTGATCTTTGCGGCGGTCCAGCCCGCCCACGATAATAGTATAGCGAGATTGCCCATCCCAGGGCGCCATTTCGATGAGGCTGCCATCGTCAAGGCGCAGGACGTCGACGCCTATGACCCGGCCATCGGCGACAAACTCGCTGCGCGCGTCCACTGGCGTGGGCAGGGCAGGGGTCAAGTTGGCGGTTGGCACGGCGACCTGCGCTGAATTGGGCACACGCACCAAAACAAACATGCCGATGATCAGAATACCAAAGACAGAAATCATGCCGCCTGCTAAGATGACCCACGCCCATTCGTTGCGTCGGCGGCGCTTTAGGGCGCGGCGCTGACGTTGATGAGCGAGGGATTGACGTTGTGGGAAGGCAGCCGCTTTGCGCTGGTTCTGGGTATATTGCGCGGTGCTGTAAACGGGAGCGGCGTTGTTGGCTGGTATGCCGGGAGCGCGACGCGCTGGATTGGCCGTCGATACGCTTGAAAGAGGATCGCTAGCTTTCCGTCGTGTCTGCTGTGTCATGCAGAACTGATTCCATTTGTGAAGCCATCGTCACTAAATGACAGTATAAGGTTGGTCACAGAATGGCACAAATGCGGAGCATAGTAGAATCAGAATTCCGCAACGGCGCCTGGAATATGGCGGTCGACAGCGCCATTGTCGAGGCGGTTGCCGCTTGTGAGCGGCCGCCGACCTTGCGCTTTTATGGCTGGAAACCGTTCTGTCTGTCGCTTGGCTACGGGCAGCGTTGGCGGGAGGCTGATCCGCAGGCGCTCGAAGCCCGCGACTGGGACTTGCTGCGCCGGCCCACCGGCGGCAAGGCGATTCTGCACGGTGACGAGTTGACATATAGCCTCTGCTTGCCGCTTGACCATCGCTTGGCCTGCGGCGATATCGTCGAGAGCTATCGGCGGATTAGCGTTGGATTGCTGCGCGCCCTGGACTATCTTGGCATATCGGCAGTGGCTGAGCATCAAGGTCAGGGCGTTCGCCGCCAATTGTCGGGACCGGTCTGCTTTGAATTGCCCTCGCATTATGAGATTGCGGTTGCGGGGCGGAAGCTGATTGGCAGCGCGCAGTTACGGCGCAAAGGGGCCATGCTTCAGCATGGCACGATCCCGCTTAGGGGTGATGTGGGGCGCATCTGTGATGTGTTGGCTTTTGACACGGAAGCGGAGCGGGACTCGCAGAGGCAAAGAGTCCGCCGGCGCGCCGCGACGTTGGCGCAGGTCACTGGACGCGAGCCTGCGTGGTCAGAAGTCGCCGCAGCATTGGAACATGGCTTCAGCGCCGCTTTTGATCTGACGCTGCTTCACGAGCAACTGTCTGAGAATGAATTGACGAGAGCCGCTGAAATCGAGGCGGAAAGATTTGGCAATCCCGCCTGGACAAGGAAACGCTAGCGCGGCGGCGCCCACAGCTCATGCGCTTTTTAATAGACGCGCAGAAGCAGCCCCTTGAGATATTCGCCCTCAGGAAAGCTCAGGCTGACCGGATGATCGGCGGCGGCTGAAAGCGGCTTGACCACTTGCGCCTCACGCCCGGAATCGGTCAAGGCGCCAAAGACGATCTTGCGGAACAAATTGCGGTTGACGCCACCGGAACAAGAGAAGGTCATCAGGTAACCGCCTTCCTTGATAAGCTTAAAGGCGTTCAGGTTGAGGTCTTTGTAGCCGCGGGCGGCGCGCTCGACCTGACGTTTCGACGAGGCGAATCTGGGCGGATCGAGCACGACAAAGTCAAATGAATCTTTCATTTCCGCGCAGTGTCGCAGATAGTCAAAGCCATCGGCCAGGATGAATTCGGCTGTCTCACCGTGTGTGGCGGGCTCGTATCCGTTGTGTAGAAAGTTGCGCTCCGCTATTTCAAGCGCCTGGCGCGAGGCATCGACATTGACCGAATGCAGCGCGTCATAATGGCCCGCGGCGAGCGCGAATCCGCCGGTGTAACTGAAGAGATTCAGCAGCTTTGCCCTGCCTGCCTCTTGAGCTAGATGATGTTTGACCAGGCGAGCGAGCCGGCGTCGATTATCTCGCTGATCGAGGTAGAAGCCGGTCTTGTGTCCCGCCGCGATGTCGACGAGGTATTTGGAGTTTTCTTGTATCTCGACCAGGTCGGGGAGAGGTCCGCCGCGCAGCAGGCCGACCGTTGAGTCCAAACCTTCTTTTTGGCGCGCTGGAACATCGCTGCGTTCGTATATGTTCACAGCGCCGGTCACGTCCACGAGCGCGCTCAGGATTGCTTCCTTTTGCTTGTCGATGAATTTTGTCAGCGCTTGCAGGACGAACCAGTTGGCGTAACGGTCGATAATCAGACCAGGGAGAAAATCGTTTTCGGCGTTGACCAATCGACAAGCCGAGCGAGCGCCGCTGGCATTTAGCTCACTGCGCAGGCTCAGGGCGCGTTTGAACTTCTTGCGCCACAAGGCATCGTCGATCGGCTCGTCCTCCCAAGACATGATCCGCACTTGAATCTGGGAGCGGGAATTCCAGTAGCCGCGCGCCAGGAAGCGATTCTTGTGGTCGACCACGTTAACAAGCTCGCCATCGACGGCGTTCTCGGCATGGGTGATCGCGCCGGAGTAAATCCAGGGATGGCGGTTGCGGATGGGCTTTTCTCGCCCCCGCTTTATTCGAACTATCGCGTCAGCCATGCGCGGTCTCAGTGTACGGACTCGCCGGCGATCAGGGCGCGCAGTTCAGCTTCGCTAAGGATGGGAACATCGTTTTTGGCCGCTTTCTCGACCTTGCTCCCGGGCGAATCCCCGGCGACCACGTAGCTTGTTTTCTTGCTGACGCTGCCCGTTACTTTCCCGCCGTTGGCTTCAACCAGAGCCTTGACCTCGCCACGCGGCACGGACATTGCGCCAGTGAGGACGAAGGTCTTGCCTGCCAGAATTGTGCCAGCGAGTGCCTTCGCCTCAACTTTCATGTTGACGCCGGCAGTTTTCATCTTCATTAGCACAGACCGATGATGCTCGTCGGTGAACCAGTCGACGATGTTCTGCACCAGTATCGGTCCCAAGCCTTCGATAGAATGCAGCGGACGCGAGGCGTCGATGAGCGCTGTCAGACGCTCGCCAATGATGGCGAGTACAGTGGGACTCAATTGGAGCGGGCGCAGCAGGCGTTCCAGCCGAGGCGATAGATCAGGCGCGTCGAGGTATCGCGGCGCCAAATCCGTAGTCGGATTCCCCAGGCGTTGGAGCAGTCTGGTCGCATCAAGCTCGTCGGTTGCTGCGGATTCGGCTAAGGGCAGAACGCTTTCAACGAAGGAAGTATTCGCCGCGCGGATGTTTTCGGCGGCATTGAGAAGCAGGTCCATCGAGGTGAAATTGTCGGCGAGCAGGCCGGCGACGGTCGAACCGACGCCGTCTATGCCCAGCGATGTCAAGACCTGCGCAAAGGGACGAGATTTGGCTTGCTCGATAGACTTAAGCAGATTTTCGACCTTTTTCTCGGCGAAACCTTCCAGGGCGAGCAGGGGGGCGGCTTGCAAGGTGAAGATGTCGGCTTCGTCCTCGATGAGCCCGTCCTCAATCAGAGCGACGATAGTTTGGGGACCCATGCCTTCGATATCCATCGCGCCGCGCGACACGAAGAACTCGAGGGTACGCATGACGCGTTCCGGGCATTTGGGATTGGGGCAGTACCAGTCGACGGCGCCCTCGGGTTGGATCAACTTGGTGGCGCAGAAGGGGCAGGTCTCTGGCGGCAGGATTGGGGTTTCGCCGCCATCGCGCGCGCCTGTAACCGGCCCGATGACATAGGGTATGACATCGCCGGAGCGCTTGACGATGACGCGGTCGCCCAGGCGTACATCAAGCGCCGCGACCTGGTCATAATTATGCAGGCTGGCATTGGAGACCGTGACGCCGCCGATGAAGACAGGATCGAGCTGCGCGGTCGGCGTCACCTTGCCCGTGCGACCGATACCGATTGTGATGCCCAGCAGCTTGGTCGTGGCTTCTTCCGCCGGGAACTTGTAGGCGATGGCGCCGCGCGGATCCTTGCTGACGACGCCTAACTCCCGCGCTTGCGACAGATCATTGACCTTCAGGACCAGGCCGTCAATTTCGAAGGGCAGATCGTCGCGGCGCGCCTCCCAGCCGGGCAGGGCTTGAATCGCCTCGTCGAGGTTTGCGCATAAACGCGCGTCGGTGATGATGTTGAAGCCCATTTCGCCGAGGTATTGGAGGATATCCCACTCGCTCCCAAGCGCAATGCTGTCACTGTCGATGATGGCATAGATGTAGGCGGTGAGTTTTCGCTTGGCGGTTTCACGGCTGTCCTTTTGCTTGAGCGAGCCGGAGGCGGTATTGCGCGGGTTGATATAAGCGGGCAGGCTCTGGGCCTCCTGTTCGCGGTTGAGCTCAAGAAAATGCTCCTTGTGGAAGAGGATCTCGCCGCGGACGACCAGACGGCTGGGCGCGGCGCTATTGCCGTCAACGGGAATACGCAGCGGGACGGTGCGAATCGTCTTGACGTTGGCTGTGACATCGTCGCCCAATTCACCGTTGCCGCGGGTGGCGGCACGGGTCAAAACGCCGTCTTCATAGGTGATGACTATCGCCAAGCCATCCAACTTGGGTTGCAGGACATATTCCAATTGCGCGCCGGACGGCAACAGACGAAGGTTTCGTTCTTCCCAATTACTCAGATCGCCGTCATCAAAGGCATTTGCCAGACTGAGTATCGGCGCTGGATGTTGAACTTTGGGGAAATCTCCTGACAGGTCAGAACCGACGCGCTGCGTTGGCGAATCGGCGCGCGCATATTGTGGATACTCGGCTTCAAGGTCTAGCAACTCGCGCAGTAGATGGTCAAATTCAGTGTCTGTCACCGTCGGAGCGCTTAAGACGTGGTAGCGATAATTGTGCTGATTTAATTGCTCGCTCAGTTCGGCGATGCGTTTTTGGATGTCTTGAGTCACGATTCTTATCCTGAACTTTCGGGGACGGTCTGCAAGTAATTCGCGACTGCCCAGCCGATCACCTCAAATTGCGGATCATGCAGTTGCCACCAACTGTAGCCATCGGCCTGTTGTGGCCCGTCGATTATGTTGAATAGCGTACCGGCGGGAGCGCGAAAAAGCACTTTACTTTCACGCAAGCTCGGCACATTGCGGACGTTGAGTTCATCGTTGCCGACGTTGTGAACGCGCGCTTGGAGACCAACAGCGAGGGGCATGGGCGTATTGGTGATGATGACCGTTGGCACGGCGGGTCCCGTCAGGACAAGGCTGGCCGGGGTCTCGGCAGCCAGGATCACTTTCGGCGCGGAGTCAGCGCTGTCCGATGCTGATGACGCATCGTCCGTTATCGCGACCGGGATTTGTAGGATTCCCGCCGTCACAATTTCGATAAGCGGTTCCAGCGCCGGGGAGGCGGCCTCTCCGCGCAAGCTTAGCGCCAGGGCGGCCGCCCCGATTAGCGCAAGGAGCACGACAAGGAATGTCAGCAGCAGCCAGGGGAGAGGGATGTACAGGGGATTCCGCGCGCGTTTTAAGGCGCGCCTGAATTGCCGGCGGGCGGCGAGTTGAGCGCGAGTGGGCGCTTGCTGAGGCGCGATCGGCGCATCGGCAACCGTTGCCGCTTGTTCCGAGTTCTCGCTCATCGCTCCAAACCGATCAGGGACGGCTACTTAACCAGCGCGAAAAGCGATCGAAAGGCCAGGTGTTCACGACGTGCTGCGCTTCCACCCAGCCGCGCCGCGCGTTGGTCAGGCCGTATGGCATCAGATCAAGATGCGCGATTCGGTGGGCGTCCGTGTTGATGGCGAGCAACACGCCCAGGTCTTTCGCCATACGCGCCAGTTCCGGCTTGAGGTCAAGGCGGAGAGGATTGGCGTTGATTTCCAGAATGGCGCCATGTTCCTTCGCCGCCGCCAGCACCGCGTCCCAATCGGCATCGACCGCTTCTCGGTTGGGGAATTGGCGCGCCGACGGATGCCCGATCATATCGACATGCGGATTCTGTATGGCATTGAGCAGGCGCTGTGTAACCTGCTTGCGTTTCTGCTGCAAGCCAGAATGCAGCGAGGCGATGACAAAATCCATTTGCGCTAAAATCTCGTCCGGATAATCCATCCCCCCATCGGCTTTGATATCCATTTCCGTGCCGGCCAGTATCTGAATCCTGTCACCCATTTCGGCATTGAGTTGGCGCACTTCTTCCGCCTGCGCCAGCAGCCGATCGATGCTCAGTCCGTTGGCGATACCCAGGCTGCGCGAGTGATCGGTGATGACCATATACTGGTGTCCGCGCGCGATGCAGGCTTCCGCCATCTCGCGGATCGTGTTTTTGCCATCGCTCCAGGTGCTGTGCATGTGCAGGTCGGCGATGATATCCGCCCGGGTGATGAGCTGCGGCAACGTACCAGCGCGCGCCGCTTCGATCTCGCCGCTATCTTCGCGCAATTCCGGCGGGACGTATTGCAAACCCAGTGTCTCATAGACCTTCTCTTCGCTGTCGCAGAGGATCTTTTCCGCGGACTCGATGATGGTCTTATTCTCATCAACCGGGCTGAGGGCGTGTTCGTTAAGGCTAAGCCCCTGCTCGAGCGCGATCTGCCGCATCTTGACATTATGCGCCAGACTGCCGGTGAAGTAATTGAGCGCCGTGCCCCAGCGGGCTATTTCCAGAACGCGGACATCCACCTGCAAACCCGAGAGCAGCTCCACCGAGCTCTTGGTCGGACCGTGGCCCAGGACGCGCGCCACATTCTCCATGCCGACAAAGCGATCCATGATAGGGGCGGCCTCGTCGCTGGCGATGAGAATATCGACATCGCCGATAGTTTCGCGGCCCCGGCGGATGCTGCCCGCGAGGGCGCCCCGCTCCGCTCCCGGCAATTCCAGCAAGTGGTCGAGGATCTGCTGCGCCGCGGGTAGGGCGTCGCCTATGTTGGCGCGGCCGGTCTGGCGGGAAAGCGCCTCAATGCCGTCAAGGATCTTTTGCTGGCTCTTTGCTCCCATGCCCGGCAGCTCGGCGAGCTTGCCGGAGTCGGCAGCCGCTTGCAGATCCGCCACCGTGGTGATGTCAAGCTGCTGCCAAAACAGCTTGGCTTTTTTCGGTCCCACGCCATTGATGTGCATGATATCGACCAAGCCTTCGGGGATTTCCGCCTTGAGGCGCTCATAAAACTCAAGTTGGTCTGTTTCCAGCATTTCGTCGATTTTGGTCGCGATCGTCTTGCCGATATAACTGAGATCGGTCAATCCGCCCTCGCTGGATATCACGCGCAGGTCCCGCGGCACGGCGCGGATCGTCTCGGCCGCCCGGCGGTAGGACAGCACGCGATGGATGTTGTCGCCCCGGATCTGCAGCATGTCAGAGCAACGTTCGAATATATCGGCGATTTCCCGGTTGCTGAGGCTCAATTCCTGCTCCTTAGGCTTATAGTTAAATTAGAACGCATATTCGAGATTAGTATACCAAAATTTCAGATGACGTCAAAGTCGGTATGAGACAGACGCTTGACAGCGCATAGCGGGCAGGATAGCATATGGTGAAACTGAATATACCGAAAGACTGAGAACCAGAGTAGTACGCGTCATCGTGCAGTTTAGAGAGTCGCCGGGCTGCTGAGAAGGCGATACACGCAGAGACGCCGAATGGGCTGGGGAGTCGCGCAGGTGAACGGGAAACTAATTAGCCTGCGCCGGATCGCGCCCCGTTAAAGGCGCCGGATATCGACCAAGCGTCCGTATCCAGCGAGCGACCTGCTCCGGCAGGTAATCAAGGTGGCACCGCGGGAACCCTTCTCGTCCTTGAATGGATGATTCGGGTTCTTTTGATTTAAGGGGAGAAACGCAATGTTCGACCTGCTGCAAGCTGAGCGAACCGATGTCAAGCCATCGCGGGAAGAGATCCGCGCCTACTTCGAGCAAGGGGACCACGTGCCGGTTTACCGCACCTTGCTTGGCGATTTGGAGACGCCGATGTCGGTATACATGAAGCTGAAAGCAAACGGGGGACCGGCGTTTTTGCTGGAGAGCGTCGAAGGGGGCGAGCAAGTCGGGCGCTACTCCTTCATCGGCGTTAATCCCAAGGGTGTGCTCAGCGTCAAGAATAATATTGTGACCTTGGAGCGTGACGGGCAGGAGACCAAGTTCGCCATCCCCGAAGGCCAGGATCCGCTGCATGTGATAAAGCGGCATTTTCAAACGGTGAATCCGGTCCCGCTGGAAGGTCTGCCGCGCTTGGTCGGGGGCGCGGTCGGCTACATGTCCTACGACATCGTGCGCTATTTTGAGGATTTGCCCGCCACCGCCAGCGAAGATCTGGATGTGCCGACGGTCGCTTTTATGTTGCCGGATACGCTGGTCATCTTTGATCATGCCAAGCATCAGCTTACCGTCTTGGCGAATGCGCACAACGACGGGGACGATCCCGATGCCGCTTATGATCGCGCGGTGGCGAGCATCGACGGGATCATTGACGCGCTTTCAATGCCCTTGGTTCATCACGCTTACGATACGCCGGGGCAGGCCGCCGGCGGCGATCCGGTTTCCAATGTCGAGCAGGCAGTGCATGAAGAGCGCGTCCGCATAGCGAAAGAATATATCCGTGATGGCGATGCCTTTCAGATCGTCCTCGCGCAACGCTTCAGCCGCGAGACCGATGCCAGCCCATTGCAGATATACCGGGCTTTGCGCGCGACCAATCCCTCGCCCTATATGTTCTTGCTGGAATTCAGTGATGATCTGACCTTGGTGGGGGCGTCGCCGGAGATGTTGGTCCGCCTGGAGGATGGCATCGCTTACAATCGTCCGCTGGCGGGGACGCGGCGGCGCGGCGCTAACGAGAAAGAAGACCTCGCCCTGGAAGAAGAACTGCTAAACGATCCCAAGGAGCGTGCCGAACACGTCATGCTGGTGGATCTTGGACGCAACGACCTGGGTCGTGTCTGTGATTACGGCACAGTGCAGGTCAAGCATATGATGTATATTGAGCGCTATTCCCACGTCATGCATATTGTCAGCCAGGTGGAAGGTGTGCTGCGCAAGGATATGGACGCCTTCGACCTGGTGCGGGCGACCTTTCCCGCCGGTACGCTCAGCGGAGCGCCGAAGGTGCGGGCAATGGAGATCATCGAAGAATTGGAGGAGACTCGCCGCGGACCCTATGGCGGCGCTGTCGGATACTTCAGCTTTGACGGCTCGATGGATATGTGCATCACAATTCGCACGCTGTTGATGCAGAACGGGACGATCAGCGTGCAGGCGGGCGGCGGTATCGTGGCCGACAGCGACCCAACCGCCGAGTATTATGAGACTGTCCACAAGGCGCAAGCCGTGTTTGAAGCGGTCAAGTACGCTGAGCAGGGTTTGCTGTAGACGACCGGACAATGAGAGGCGACATGATTCTAGTCATCGACAATTACGACAGCTTTACTTACAACATTGTGCAGGAGTTGGGCGAGTTGGGCGCGGACCTGATGGTCTACCGCAATGACAAAATCTCGGTCGATGAGATTCGCGCGCTCGCGCCCGACCGCATCGTCATTTCGCCCGGTCCCGGCTATCCCAAAGACGCCGGCGTCTCGCTGGACATCATACGAGAACTCGGCGCGGAGATTCCGCTTTTGGGTGTTTGCCTGGGTCATCAGGCCATCGGGGAAGCTTATGGCGGGGTTGTCACTCATGCGCCCGAGCTCATGCACGGAAAGACGAGTATGATCTACCATGAGGGCGATACAATTCTCGCCGATATTCCCAACCCCTTTGAGGCAACGCGCTATCATAGCTTGATCGTGGAGGAGGAGACGCTGCCGGATTGCTTGCTGATCACCGCGCGTACGGCAAACGGCGAAATCATGGGCCTGCGCCATCGGACGCAGCCGGTCATCGGTGTTCAGTTTCACCCCGAAAGCATCTTGACGCGGTATGGCATGCAGCTCCTGGGCAATTTTATGAAATACGAAAAAACGGCAGTCGCAGCATTTTAAGACAAAGGAAGAGACCATGGATATCCAACGAGCGATAGACGTCTTCAGCCGCTACGGTCATCTGGAAGCGGATCAGGCAGAAGCGGTCATGCGGCAGATAATGAGTGGCAAAGCGACCGAGTCACAGATCGGCGCCTATCTGATGGCTTTGCGCATGAAGGGCGAGACGACCGACGAAATTACCGGCAGCGCCCGAGCCATGCGGGACGCGGCGCATAAAGTGCCCACCACTGTCCATGCTGATTTGCTCGATACCTGCGGCACTGGCGGCGACAGATCCGGAAGCTTTAATATCAGCACTACGGTCGCTTTCGTAGCGGCGGGCGCCGGTATCCCGGTTGCAAAACATGGCAACCGCGCCGCCACCAGCAAATGCGGCAGCGCCGATGTGCTGGCTGAATTGGGCGTCAACCTGGACCTGACGCCGGAACAGGTCGGCAGGTGCGTCGACGAAATTGGGATCGGTTTCCTCTTCGCGGTCAAGCTGCACCCGGCTATGCGTTACGCTATTGGTCCGCGGCGCGAGCTGGGCATCCGCACGATCTTTAATATCCTCGGTCCTTTGACCAATCCAGCCGGCGCTCAACGCCAGCTCATGGGCGTATTCGCGGCTGACTTGACCGACTTGCTGGCGCATGTCTTGCAGGCGCTTGGCACAAAATCGGCTATGGTGGTCAATGGCTACGGGGGCTTGGATGAACTGACTGTCACCGGTCCGAACCGGATCAGCTATTTGCGCGAAGATGGGGCGATAGTGCATTTGGATATCGATCCGACCGAACTGGGTTTCCACATGGCGAGCATCAACGATTTGAAGGGCGATGACGCGCCCAGGAACGCGGCGATTCTTCGTGGCGTGCTAGATGGAAGCGAGACCGGGGCGAAACGTGATGTTGTGTTGTTGAATGCTGGCGCGGCCATGATGGCGGCGGGCGAGGTGAAATCCATCAGGGATGGCGTACGACTGGCGCGCGATGTCATCCATAGCGGCAAAGCGGTCGAAAAGCTCGATTCGCTAATCGCTCTCAGTCAGAGCCTGGCGTCATGACAACCGCTTTCGTCGTTACTGACACTGTCCTTGACAAGATCCTCGCGCGCAAAGTCGAGGAGATTGCCGAGCGTCGGGCGGTCATAGCGACGGCGGAGATGCGGCGTCGGGCGGAGACGACGCCCGATGGTCCGCGAGATATGATGGCGGCGCTGCGTCGGGATTGCGTCGCTTTAATCGCGGAGGTGAAATGCGCCTCGCCGAGTAAAGGACTGCTGACGAAGGACTTCGCGCCGGTCATGATCGCGGCGACTTACGCGCATAATGGCGCTGCGGCGATATCCATCCTGACCGATGAAGATTTCTTCCGCGGCAGCTTGGATTATCTTAGCGCGGTGCGAGCGGCGGTTGATCTGCCGCTGCTGCGTAAAGATTTCATCATTGACGAATACCAGGTTTACGAAGGCCGGGCGGCCGGCGCGGACGCCATACTGCTTATCATGGCGGCCTTATCGGATGCTAAGTTAGCCGATCTCTACACGCTGACGTTGGAGCAAGGCATGACAGCGCTGGTCGAAGTGCATAACGAGTGGGAGATGGAGCGCGCGCTGCGACTGGGGGCGCGGCTCATTGGCATCAACAATCGCGATTTGAAGACCTTTCAGGTGGACCTGGAAACCACGGCGAGATTGGCGGGCATGGTGGAGGCCGATGCGTTGCTGGTCGCCGAGAGCGGGATCTTCACAGCAGCCGATGCGCGAGAAATGGGCCGGCTGGGCGCGCAAGCCGTTCTGGTGGGCGAGTCGCTGGTGAAGGCGCCGGACACGGTTTCGCTGACGCGCGCGCTGAGCAGTCAGCCGAGAGGCGGGCATGACTAAAGTCAAGATCTGCGGCATTCGGTCGCCCGAGAACGCGCTGATAGTGGCGCGGGCCGGCGCCGATCTCATCGGGCTTAATTTCTACCCCGAATCGCCTCGCTACGTTGAACCGGCGCTGGCTCGTGCGATAGCGGGAGAATTGCGCGTTCGGATGGGCGAGAACTGTCCGACGCTCGTCGGCGTTTTTGTGAATGCCACAGCCGATGATGTGCGTTCAACCGCCGCCTATGTCAGCCTGGATTATGCGCAACTGAGCGGTGACGAAAGTTTGAGCGCCGTGCGCGACTTGAATGGAATCGCCTTCAAGGCGATACGCCCGGCTGATGAAGCGGAGGCTATGGCATCTGTCAACTTGTTCGCTGATACCTCTCCCAAAGAAGAGGACGCCCCGTCGCTCTTGCTGGACGCCTTTAATCCCAGGCTTTATGGCGGGACAGGCGAGACTGCCAGCGAAGCGATCGCGCTGGCGGTGAAATCGGCTGTCCCGCGCCTAATGCTGGCTGGCGGCCTGACGCCGGAGAATGTCGCCGAGCGCGTTCGCAGGATCAAGCCCTGGGCGGTTGATGTGGCGAGCGGCGTGGAAGACGGAACACCTGGCATCAAGGACGAATACAAAGTGCGTAACTTCATCGAGGCTCTGCGGACAGGTCAGACATGAGCGAGCTGTTTGACATCTATGACGAAGGCCTGAACCATATCGGCGTTAAGGCGCGCGCTGCTGTTCATCGGGACGGCGATTGGCATCATGTGTTTCACTGTTGGGTCATCGGGCGGGACCTGGAAGGCGGGTCCTTTGTCATCTTGCAGAAGCGGGCGCGGGACAAAGACTATCCCGGCAAGATCGACATCAGCGCCGCCGGTCACCTGGAAGCGGGTGAGTCGCCGCGCGACGGCGTCCGCGAGATCGAAGAAGAACTGGGATTGCAACTGGACTATGATGATCTGATTCCGCTGGGCAGGCGGCTCGGCATGATGAAAGCTGGCGACTTCGTAGATTGTCAGATTTGTCACGTCTACTTGTATGAATGCGATCAGCCGCTGGACGCGTATCGCTACCCGAAGGACGAGATTGCTGGCTTGTTGAAGCTAAGTCTCGATGACGGCTTAAGTCTGCTCAGCGGCGCGGTGAAGCATGTGAGCGCGGCCGCCGTGGGTTTGGGCGCGAAGGAGATCGCGGTCAGACGCTGCGACTTTATTCCCAGCATCGACAATTACAGCTTGAAGGCGCTGATCTTGGCCAAGCGTTATTTCGCTGGTGAGAAGCATCTCTGGATTTGATCGAAAGGGATTTCGCTACTGATGACAGATTTATATATTCGCAGGGACATTTCAGATTTGCCTGACGCGCGCGGCTACTTCGGCGAATTCGGCGGCCGCTTCGTGCCGGAGACGATCATGCCCGCGCTCGATGAATTGGAACGCGCTTATGCCGAGGCGATTGCCGATCCGCAGTTTCATGCCGATTTGAGCCACTTGCAGCGGACTTATACCGGGCGACCCACGCCGATCACGCATGCGCGTCGGCTCAGCGAGGCGCTAGGCGGCGCGCAGATTTATCTCAAGCGCGAAGACCTGGCGCATACCGGCGCGCACAAGATCAACAATGCCTTGGGGCAGGGCTTGCTGGCGAAGCGCATGGGCAAGCGCCGCATCATTGCCGAGACCGGCGCTGGACAGCATGGCGTGGGAACGGCGACCGCCATGGCGCTGCTTGGCTTGGAGTGTCATGTCTACATGGGCAGCGTCGATATCCGCCGGCAGCAGCCGAATGTATTCCGTATGAAACTGCTTGGCGCCGAAGTCATACCAGTGGAAAGCGGCAGCCGCACCTTAAAAGACGCCATCAACGAAGCGATGCGCGATTGGGTGACAAATGTCGAGACGACCTTCTACTTGCTCGGCTCGGCTTTGGGCCCGCATCCTTATCCGATGATGGTGCGCGATTTTCAGAGCGTCATTGGCCTGGAAGCGCGGGGGCAGATACAAGACATGACCGGTCAATTGCCGGATGTTTGCGTCGCCTGCGTCGGCGGCGGCAGCAATGCTATCGGGCTTTTCCACGCCTTCCGCGACGACGTAGCCACCGAGCTAATTGGCGTGGAGGCGGGTGGACGCGGCATCGAAAGCAAAGAACATGCCGCGCGCTTCGCTGATCTGGACATCAGCCGGCCCGGCATTCTGCACGGCACACGATCCTTTGTCATGCAGGATGAAGACGGTCAAATCATGGAGACGCACAGCGTTTCCGCCGGTTTGGATTATCCGTCAGTCGGACCTGAGCATGCTCACTTGCGCCAATTGGAGCGGGCATATTACACGCTCGCAACCGACGATGAAGCGCTGGAAGCTTTCCAAACACTGAGCAAACTGGAAGGCATCATACCGGCTCTTGAAAGCGCGCACGCGGTCGCCGAGGCGATCAAACGGGCGCCGACCATGCCGCGAGATAGTGTTCTGCTGGTGAACCTGTCGGGACGCGGCGATAAGGATCTGGATACCGTCATCGGCATCTTGGGCGAGTGAGCGCAAATGAATGAGGATATGATGACAGAGACGCGAGTGAGTCATGGCACAGCGGCGCTCGCCGAGATGTTTGCGCGGGCGAAGGCGGAGAAGCGGGCGGCGTTCTTGCCGTATTTCTGCATCGGTTATCCCAACCACGAAGAATCGCTACGCGCCATAGAATCGGCAGCGGCGCTGGGCGTGGATGGCTTCGAAATCGGCATCCCATTCAGCGATCCCATCGCCGATGGCCCCACAATCCAGGCGGCGACGCAGATCGCGCTGGAGAATGGCACAACCGTGCGCAAATGTCTCGACGCGGTGAAGACGCTGCGCGATAAAGGCATAACACAGCCGATGCTGATGATGGGCTACGCCAATCCGCTGGTGGCATATGGCACAGATCGTTTCGTCCGCGATGCCCGCGCTGCCGGCGCCGATGGCTTGATTGTGCCGGATCTCCCGCCGGAAGAAGCGTCAATGTTCGCCGATAGCTGCGAGCGCGAGGGCTTGGCGTTAGTCTTCATGTTGGCGCCGACCAGCAATGATGAGCGAATTGAACTGGTCACGCAACATGCCACCGGCTTCATCTATGTCGTGTCGCTGACTGGCATCACCGGCGCTCGTCGTGAGTTGCCGGCTTATCTAAAGAGCTTCATCGGCCGACTGCGCGCGCGCGCGGACAAGCCGCTTGTGCTGGGATTCGGCATCAGCAGTGTCGAGCACGCCCGCGAGGTGAGCCAGTTGACCGACGGTTTCATCGTTGGCTCGGCGCTGGTGCGGGCTGGCGGAGAAGGAATCGAGGCGGTGCGGGAGTTGACCGGGGCGCTGGTTGCGGCGATTCGGAAATGACAGAACTAACCATGCAGTCGAAGAATAATCTGGCGTCGCCGACCTAGTCTTGACAGGTCGCTCATACCTGGGTAACGTAAACGGACAATGCGATTGAATGCCGAAACGTGGACATGCTCGATTTACAGGTTGCCAGTTTCCGTTATTATTACTACCCAAACTGCATAGACCGGTCTGGGTGATTCGCGCTGGCAACTGATTTCCACGTTACACATAGTGAAAATGGAGGCGCAGAGTGAAACACTCAGCGCCTTTTTTGTTTACTTGAGAAGGGGAGAGCCTTGAGATGATACGCGGCATACGCGGCGCCACGACAGCGCAATCCAATTCGCGGGAGGCGATTCTGGCGGCGACTCAAGAATTACTGCAAATCATGATCGACCGCAATGGCATCATCGAAGAGGATGTGGCTAGCGTACTCTTCACCACCACGCCGGAATTGAACGATACCTTTCCCGCGCTTGCGGCAAGAATGATGGGGTGGACGCGCGCGGCTCTGCTCGGTTTCCAGGAAGCCAACGTCGCCGGCGGCTTGCCCCTGTGCATTCGCGTCATGATTCACTGGAATACAGAGAAGTCCATAGACGAAATTCATCATGTCTTCATTCGCGGCGCCGCGATGTTGCGCCCCGATTTGACAGCTGCATCCGAAGCGGAGGAAGGGCGATGACGGCGAGCTTCCACGCGCGGCATCTGGCGATCGTCGGCTTGGGTTTGATGGGCGGCTCCATGGCGCTGGCGATGCGCGATCATGCTGACCGCATCACCGGCATCGACCCGGACGAAGGGGCGCGCTGTCAGGCGCTGGCGCGGGGCCTGGTCGATTCCGCCACCGATGATCTCTTTGAAGGCGTCAATCGCGCCGATGTGGTCCTGCTGGCGACGCCGGTTCGCGTTATCGTTGAGATGCTGGAAATGCTGATCGGCTCATATCTGCGCTCCAATACCCTGGTCATCGATATCGGCAGTACCAAGCAAGACATTGTCGACGCCATGGCCAAGCTGCCCATAGGCGTCAACGCTGTCGGCGGACATCCGATGACCGGCAAGGAAAATGGCGGGATTGATGAGGCGGACGAGTCGCTATATCGCAACCGGCCTTTTGTGCTCTGTCCCTCGCGCCGGACGACCCCGGCGGCGCGCCTGCATGCAAAGTCCTTTGTCGAGACGCTTGGCGCCATCCCGATCGAGATGGAGGCTGAGCGACACGATCAGATCGTCGCCGGCATCAGCCATCTGCCTTATCTGCTGAGCGCGACGCTGGTCGCGACGGTGGCGCGGCAGGCGCAAAACGACAAAGCCTATTGGGAGCTGGCGGCGGGCGGCTTCCGCGATACCAGCCGCTTGGCTGCCAGCGATGTCACCATGATGGGTGATATACTCAGCACAAATACAAAAGCGGTCGCGACGCTGCTGGCGCAATTTCGCATGCAATTAGCTATGCTCGAGACGATGCTTATCGCCGGCGATGAAGAACGCCTCAGCGAGTCGCTCCAACCAATCCGAACAGCTCGCAAGGAATGGGCGCAGGAATATGAAAATCGACGTTAAACACGACAAGTTTAGACTGCGCCCGGGCGGATCGCTGCGCGGCGCATGCAGCGTGCCGGGCGATAAGTCGATTTCTCATCGCGCTGTGATGCTCGCGTCAATTGCTGATGGGACATCCTATATTCGCAACTGGCTGGCGGCCGGCGATACCGAAGCCACCTTGGGCGCCATGCTCGACCTTGGCGCGGATGTTGAACGGCATGATGACACGACCTTGACCATCCGAGGCGGCGAATTAAAAGAAGCGCCGCAGCCGCTTAACCTGATGAACGCCGGCACGGGAATACGTTTGCTGGCTGGCATCATGGTGGGCCAGCCCTTTGACAGCGTGCTCGATGGCAGCGCCCAACTCCGCCGCCGCCCGATGAAGCGCATCACTGCGCCTCTAAAGCTGATGGGCGCCGATATCTCCGCGGACGATGGCGCTTGCCCGCTGCGGATACAGCCGGCGCCGCTACACGGCATCGATTACGCCATGCCGGTCGCCAGCGGCCAAGTCAAAAGCGCCGTGCTGCTGGCGGGGCTCTTTGCCGATTCGCCGACTACCGTGTCTCAGCCCGGTCCAGCCCGCGACCATACTGAACGTATGCTGCGGTCGATGGGGGTCAATATCACAGTTGATGACGACAGCGGCAACTGTCTAACGATACACCCCAATGGCCCGCTTGATCCGCTGGACATTATCGTGCCGGGCGATTTCTCCTCAGCCGCCTTTCTGCTCGTGGCGGGCTTGCTCGTCCCGGATAGCGAACTGACAATCACGGGCGTCGATTTGAATCCGACGCGCACGGGTCTGCTGGACGTGCTTGACGCGATGGGCGCGGATTTCACCGTGACATATCGCGCGATTCAGGCAGGCGAGCCAGTTGGCGATATTCAACTGAAGACAAGCGCCCTCC
>JAJEAA010000013.1 GCA_022824365.1 Anaerolineae bacterium | reverse complement strand
ATGGGCTGTTTCCTTGAACGTAGCGCTTAGCCAATGACGATCGCGGACCAGCAAAGCGCTGCACTCAACCGGTTGGAACATCCATTTATGCGCGTCCCAGGTCAGTGAATGCGCGCGTTCAATGCCAGCCAGGGCTTGTTTTCTATACTCTGTCAAGCAGGCGGACGCGCCGTAAGCGCCATCGACATGCAGCCAAAGACCCTCCCGCTCACACAGATCCGCCAGGTCCCCTAGCGGATCCACCGCGCCCGAATTGGTCGTGCCGGCTGTCGCAGCAACGCAAAAGGGCCGTTTGCCCGCCGCTCTGTCCTCCGCTATCGCCCGTTCAAGCTCCGCCACTGGAAGCCGGAAATCCTCATCAGTCTGGATTTCGCGCAGTTGTTCCGGCGCGAAGCCGAGGATGCGCAAGCCGCGTGAAATGACGAAGTGCGCCTGATCTGAGCAGTAAGCGACGGCGTTGCGCATGTCGCCCCCCAACTGGATCTGCCGCGCCACCGCCAATCCCGACAGATTCGCCATTGAGCCTCCGCTAACAAACAAGCCGCCCGCCTCTTCCGGCATGCCGCATAACTTGCGCAACCAACTGATGGCCAGCCTTTCGACTACCGCCGCGCCGGTCCCAAGCGGGTATAAGGCGTTAAAAATGTTGTAACCGGAGGCCAGCGCGTCCGCCATGGCGCCAACGAAGTTGCTGGAGGATGGAATATAGGCGAAGAAACGCGGATGATCCAGGTGATCGATAGTCGTCAGCACCTGTCGCTCGAACTGTTCCAATACGTCTTGCCAATCCGTTCCCTCCTCCGGGAGCGGCTCGTCCAGGATTTCCTCGAATGTCGCCTGATCCAGCGCTCGCGTCACCGGAAATTGGGCTTGCGCCCCGGTATAATCGACCAGCATATCGATGATGCGGTAGCCCATTTCACGCATATCATTGGCGCTGAGCTTTAGCTGGTCTCGCGGGTTGGCGTTCCGCATACAAGATCCTCTCGAATTTAATGCGGGGCATTCAAATAATGTTAATACATCTCTTCCAGTTCCGCCGCTAGCCGCCCCATCAAAGCGACAGTCTCTCTTAAATCCTCCGGCGTGCTGCGCGGATTGTTGCAGCACATCCGCATGACCGTCTTCTCCCGCAATTGACTGCCCGAGGCGAAGGCGTATCCATCATCCAGCAGCGCCCCCACCAGATCATGCGTCACCCGGTTCGCCAGCGCCTCGTCGCCATCCGCCGGCTGATAACGAAACGTGACAATCGCCATCTGCGCCGGCGTCACAATCTCCCAGCAGCCCGCCTCCCGCAGCAGCGACTCCGCCCGTTCCGCATTCTCGAAGCCGGCCGCAATCGCCTCGCTGATAGCCTCCAAGCCGAAGACCTTGAACGTCATCCATAACTTCAGCGCCCGGAATTGCCGCGTCAACTGCACCCCCTGATACCCGAAGTTGATTTCTTCGCCCGCCTGCTCGACATCTTTCAAGTACTCCCCCTGCTCCTTGAAAGTCTCGGCCAGCCAGCGCCGCTCCCGCACGATCGCCACGCCGCATTCAATCGGCTGAAACAACCACTTGTGCGCATCCAGCGCCAGCGAGTCGGCATACTCCAAGCCCCGCAAGGCTTGCTTGCCGCGCTCGCAGAGCATAGCCGGCGCCCCATAAGCGCCATCGACATGCAGCCAGAGTTCCTCCTCCCGGCACAAATCCGCCAATTCCTCCAGCGGATCAATCGCGCCCGTGTTGGTCGTGCCGGCTGTCGCGATGACGCAGAAAGGCCGCCGCCCCGCCGCCCGATCGGACGCAATCGCCGCGCGCAAATCAGCCACCGACAAGCGGAAACGCTCATCGCTCGGCAGCTTTCGCAGTTGCTCCGGCCCAAAGCCCAATACTCGCATCCCGCGCGATATCGCGAAATGAATCTGATCCGAGCAATAAGCGACCGCGCCGCCCATATCGCCCCCCAGGCGCACCTGCCGCGCCACCGCCAAACCGGTCAGATTGGCCATGGAGCCGCCGCTGACGAAGCTGCCGCCCGCGCCCGCCGGAAAGCCGAATATCTGCCGCAGCCAATCCACCGTCAAGCGCTCGACCTGCGCCGCCCCCGCCCCCTGCAGCCAGACCGCGTTGAAGATGTTGTAGCCGGCCGCCAGCGCATCCGCCATCACCCCGGCAAAATTGTTCGCCAGCGGGATATACGCGAAAAACCGCGGATGATCGACATGATTCGTCGGCGCCAATACCTGCCGCTCAAACTGCTCCAATACCGCCGGCCAAGGCCTGCCTTCTTTCGGCAGCGGCTCATGCAGCATCGCCTCCAGCGCCTCATAATCCAACTCGCCCACGACCTGCCTGTCCGAGCGACTCTCGTAATATTCGATGAGCTGGTCAATGACCGCGTAGCCAAAGCGCCTCATCTCCTCGCTGCTGAACGTAAGCATTTCTCTCTCGCCCATCAGCAACCTTTCCCGACTAAAGAATCGCATTCAGCGCGATCGCAATCAATACCCCCAGCGCCGCTTTGTTCAGCAGCGGCTTGGAAAAACGATCGCCTATCCTCAAGCCTATCGTCGTGCCCAGGAATATAAAGGGCGTCAAGACCAATGCCATCAGCAGCACATCGACGCTCATCGTCCGCGACAGGAAGAGCAGCAACAGCACTTGCAGCGGCGCATTCAGCAAGAATAGCGTCATGGTGAAGGCTCGCGCCTGCCGCGCCCGCCAGTCCCGCGTCGTCATCCAAAGCACCACCGGCGGTCCGCCCATCGCTACCAAGCCCTGCAATATGCCGCTGAGACAGAAAGTCGCGACCGATACGGGGAGCGGCAATTCGCGCGCGGTCCTGCTCCGCGCCAATCCGCGTATGAGCGCGCCCGACAAAACGCCCAGCCCGACCAGGCGCTTCATCTCTTCCGCCTCCATACCCTCGACCGAGAGCAGCAGCAGGACGCCAATCGGCACAGTCAGATAGCGCAGCGCCGCCGCCAGCTTGACATCGCCCCAGGGGATATGCGCCCGCAGTTGCCAAGCGCCAAACAGGACCTGAATGCCGATCGCCAAGGTGGTCAACGCCACCGCCTGCGACAAGCTGAAACCAGCTTCCACCAGCAGCGGCACCGCAATCATGCCCAGGGCGAAGCCGATCGCGCCTTGCACGATGCTCCCCCCAAACATAATCAGCCCCGCCGCCAACAGCAACATGACCCTCGCCATCCCGCCCGGAAATTCAAAGCCGCAGTGTCACACAGTCCCGCCCCGGTGACAAGTCCCGCGAAACTAACCCCAAGACATCGCCTAGGGACGACTGGCGGGCTGTGTCTACGCGCCCTATCAAGTCGCCCGCCTTTCATGTATTAGCTGTTGCGGGCGACCAGATTGACCTCCCCTACATACTGGTTATCCGAGCAGCTTTTCTCTGTGCCCTCTTTTTCCTCTGTGTACTCTGTGGCTATTTTTCCTTTCCCCCAAACCCGCCCACCGCGCCTTTTCCCAACTCGTCGCGTATAAGAATCGGAGGGCAATACGCCCGGGCCAAATGTCAGAATCATGTAAATTCTGCTGGCGGCTGAGGCAGCTTCACGCTTGTTTTGCTACAATCGAAGGCATCCAGGATGAAAGGAGCCGGGTGGATCAGTCGCCCCGCGGCTGCTTTGCCCAAATGATATGCACAACAAAGCCATCGCGGAACTAACGGTAGAAGAGCTGGAGGAATTAATCAAACGCACCGTCAAAAATTCTGTCGCCGAAGTCATGCTCGAATTTGCCATGGAAGCCGATGTCGAAGCGCAGATTATCTACGAAGCCGAAATCAACGATATGCTCCGCGGCGAAATGAAAGGCTACGGAACCCTCGCCGCCAATCGCCTGCCCGCCCGCCATAATCTGGACGACTAGGGAACTAACCCAAACGCAAACTCGGGTGAAACCCGGAAAACTTTCATACTGAGCCGAACCATCTCACTACTGGACTATACAGGTAGGATCGGGGGCAAATGCGACATCTTTGGACAGTTGTAACGACTGCAAACACAGTCACGCATGATGCTGGAGTACCGGAGTGGCTGGACGTGCCAGCCAGCCAGTTCATTGTACCACCCCCCAGCGCCGAGACTGATGTCATGGAAGTGGAGTTGAATCCAACCTGGTATCTTGCAACCTCTTGGGCCGTTGAAGCGGACGATATAGGCCGTCAACTTTACGTTGCCGTCCGGTATTTTGATCCGGGCAACAGACTGTTGCATGCCGTTCCCTTGATGCCATCTAACGGCGAAGTCTATTTTACTCCAGAACCCGACATGGTCGGCAGTGATGTCCCGATAACTGCGGAGTGGGGGTCGATCTGGTATACTGAGCCGGGGCGATATACGTTTGAAATACAGTGGCTTAACAGCCTCGCGACCCGCGAAGTGGGTAGATTTTCCGTGATGTTGACTCATTTGAATGAGGAGGTAAGCAATGAGTGACAAGCAAAGAAAGGAAAGGCAGCAAAGACAGTTGGACGAGGCCATGAAGTCAGTAACATACCCACCCGGAACACCGCCGAAGATCATGAAGTTTGTGACGCCAGAAGAAATGAACAAGCTGCTGCCAGGGATAGTGACACAGCAGACTGTCAAACTGCCTCCTGCGTCGAATCCGGCTGATGCCTAGTCCGCAATCACGTCCATGTGAGGGCAGCGGATGCCATCTGGCTATCGGGATTTGGCGAACCATCTCTTGGCAGTGTCGTCATCAGGGAACATTTTGAAGAACTGAACGAGCGAGATACCCTCCCGCTTGTCTAGTCTTGAGATGGTTTGAACACAGAATATTAGTGCTAAATGTCTTCTTGATGCTACCTCGCTTTGGGCAGTTTGGAATATAAGAGCTATCGCAATGGGGGGACCGAGGGGGGTAATCAAAGGAGAACAACCATGAACGTCTGGAATGCCATCCAAAGCAAACGCGCCATCCGCGAATTCATTGACCAGCCCCTGCAACCGGCTCACATCGAGCGCATCCTCAACGCCGGCCGCCGCTCCCAAAGCTCCAAAAACAGCCAGCCCTGGCACTTCATCGCCGTGCAAGACAAAACGAGCCTCGCCAAAATCGCCCAACTCGGCGCTGGCATGGGGCATGTCGCCGGCGCCGCCCTCTGCGTCCTCATCGTCGTGCCGACCGAGAACGAGCGCACTCTCTGGCATTTCTTCGATTCGGGCCAGAGCGCCGCATACATGCAATTGGCCGCGACCGAAATCGGCATCGGCTCCTGCCTCGGCACCATCTACCAACCCGACCAAGCCCGCGATCTGCTCGGCATCCCAGCCGATCATCAGACCCGCCTCGTCATCTCTTTCGGCTACCCCGCCGATGCCAAGGGAGCTGGCCAGCCTCTCCGCGCTGGCGGACGCCGCCTCTATGACGATGTCGTGCATTGGGAACGCTGGTGATCCGGCCCAAGCCCCGGGACCAATCTCTTATGGAAGATCAGAAACTGACCGCCGCCACAGGCGAAACAACCAGCGCGCCCCCGGCATCACAGCGTCCGCGCCGCTTGCGCCTGTCCGCCTCGATCAGGCGTCTGGTCCGCGAAACAACCCTGAGTCCCGCCGACCTGATCTATCCGCTTTTCATACGCCATGGCCAGGGTCTGCGGCTGCCCATCGAATCCATGCCCGGCCAATTCCAACTCTCTCTCGACCAACTCCCGGCCGAAGCCAAAGCCATCGCCGACCTCGGCATTCCCGCTGTCCTTCTTTTCGGCATCCCCGCGGTCAAAGACGCCTGCGGCAGCGATAACTTCAATCCCGCCGGCATCATTCCCCGCGCCATCGCCGTTATCAAGGAAGCCGCTCCCGATCTCGTCGTCATCTCCGATATGTGCTTCTGCGAATACACCGACCACGGACACTGCGGCTTGATCAACACTCCCGACAATCCCCGCTTCGATCCCAACCTGCCCCTCGGCTACCTGCTCAATGACCCCACGCTGGAATTGCTCGCCCGCGCCTCCCTCGTTCACGCCCGCGCCGGCGCTGATATCATCGCTCCCTCCGGCATGCTTGACGGCATGGTCGCCGTCATCCGCCGCGCCCTTGACGCCGACGCCATGTCGCATGTCGCCATCATGAGCTACGCCGCCAAAGCCGCCAGCGTTTTCTACGGTCCCTTCCGCCATGCCGCCCACAGCGCCCCCAGCTTTGGCGATCGCCGGCAATACCAACTCGACCCCGCCAACCGCCGCGAAGCGCTCAAGGAAATCTCCCTTGACGTCGAAGAAGGCGCCGACATCCTGCTCGTCAAACCGGCCCTGCCCTGCCTCGATATCCTCAACGAAGCCCGCCGCCGCTTTGATCTGCCGCTGGCCGCCTATCAAGTCAGCGGCGAATACGCCATGATCCACGCCGCTGCCCGCCAAGGCTGGCTCGATCTCGAGCGCAGCGCCCTCGAAAGCCTCGTCAGCATCAAACGCGCCGGCGCTGATATGCTCATCAGCTACTTCGCCAAAGACGCCGTCGCCTGGCTTGCCTCCGACTGACTGCACTCCCCGCGCAGGCGCATTAACAAGCCTGTGATATATTGGGAGTGGTGAACTTCGCCAACCTGCCAACTTCACTCGACTCATGAAAAATCCCAGCAACTCCAGGTTAGCTGCGCAAAATAGCCGCCTCCTCCGAGAAGCCCTCCCCTCCCTCATTTTGGGGCCGGGGGCCGGGGGGCGGGGGAAACAAATCCGCAAAACCCTCCGCAACCATCTGCCTTTCCTGGTCATCATGCCCCTCATCATCATCGCGCTGACTTGGCCCACATTCGCCCATGTCTTCGACCGCGACGGCTTCTGGTTGGTGAATGATAATGGCGACGCCAATATGCTTTTCTGGGACGCCTGGTATTTTGAACGTCTGATCACGGGCAGAGCCGATTACTATTTCACCGATCTGCTATTCCATCCTGCCGGCGTCTCCCTCGCCTTCCACAATTTCAGTCTGCCGCACATGGCGCTCATGGCCGCCCTCAAGACATTTCTGCCCCCGGCCAAGGCCTACAATCTGACCTATCTCCTGCTTGCCTTCCTCAACGCCGCCGCCGGCTATGTCTACCTCAACTACCTCTTTCGCGATAAATGGATCGCCCTTTTCGGCGCGGCTGTATTCGGTACGGGCGCTTTTATCATATTCCGCCCGGCTCACACCAATATCGCCTTCATCGCGACCATCCCGCTTGGTCTTTATTTCCTGCATCGCGGCTTGCTTGAAAAACGCCCCCGGCTCATGCTCATCGCCGGCGCAGTCTTCGGCGCTACCGCCTTCATCGGCATGTACACCCTTGTCTGCCTGCTTATCATGCTGGGCTTTTATCTGCTGTACTTCACGCTCAAAAACTGGAAAGACCGCCGGTTCTGGCTCAACCTTGGCTTGTTCCTGGTTGTTCTCGCCGGCTTCCTCTTCCTGCGTTTCTATCCGATGCTCACCGATCCGCAAGGGCTTTCCGGCGCTCTCGCCAAGAACGAAGGCAAAGAAATCGGCAATGACCTGATCTTTAACTTCGTCAACTTCCACCACCCCCTCACCTACCCGATTCTGGCTGATCTATTCCCCCAGCTAATGACAAACGCCGGTTGGGAGAATGTCGTCTTCCTCGGCTACATCCCATTGCTCCTGGTCGCCTTGGCAATCGCCAAAAGCAAGAACCGCCGCCGCTTGCTCCCCTGGCTGATTCTGGCTCTCACATTTCTGATTTTACGCCTCGGCTCATCTCTGACCATTAACGCGACGAACTACGCAAACATCATCTTGCCCAAATACTATCTGACGGAGGCGCTCCCATTTCTGTTCAAGCCATTTTGGGCGGTCGACAATTTCCATGCTGGCGCCCTGCTCCCCTTCGCCGTCTTAAGCTGCTTCGGACTGATGACCCTCGCGCAAGCGATGCCAGCTCGACGATTGCTCATCCTGCTTCTGACCTGCCTGGTAGCCTTCGAGTACTACCAAGAACAGCGCCCCTTCACCCTGCCTGAAGGCCGGCTGGATTTCATCGACTGGCTCGGGCAGGAAGATGAAGAGGAGTCCATTCGCCTGATCAACCTGCCAACCGGCTCCCCAAACTCCAAAATCTACGCCTTCTACCAGACCTTCAATGGCTATCCCCATGCCGAAGGAAGACCTACCCGCACACCCGCGCGCGCCTTCGACTACATAGAGGCTAACCTGCTGCTGCGCGAGTGGCGCTCTGGCAAAGTCTACAACTGCCTGCCCGGCAATATTGACGAATTCATCGCCGCCCAGGCGCAATTGCTTGACGACGGCTTCACCCATATCGTTCTGCATCATGACCGCATTCATGCCGAGAGGATCGCCCCCAACTTCGCCGCCCTCCGCGCCGCCTACAGTGACGAGTTCGTCAGCATCTATCACATCGAGGATTTGCGCGATATCTGCAACCACACACCCACGTTCCTAAATCAGGATGGCATCCAACTGTTCCAGACCGTCGAAGAGAACGCCGTTCTTCCTCTACACAGGTTTTCCCTGCTCAGCATCTTTCCAGGCCCCTATTACGATAGCCAGGCCGAGCAGTATTACCACGCCTTCATGTATAGCCTGCGCGACTCTATCCCAGTAAGTGAAGATGATATTTATGCGGAATCCTCGCCGACCGCCGCCGGCCAAGGCTCAGGTCCCCAGGCAGCGCTCACAAGCAATAGCGTCATACTCTCAGTCTCCAACCCAGGGGCGACCGATCAGTACCTGATCGATAATTACAGCGCCTGGCTCGCGCGCCACTTCAATTCCTGCGGACCCCTCATCGACCTGGAAACCGCCGTCATCGAATACTTCCTGCGCCCCGGTTTCCCCTGCCAGCTCGCCCTCAGCGATGCCCCGTTCGCCGTCGAATACGACAACGGCATCCAACTCGGCAACCTGCTCGCTGATATAAACGAGGACAAGCTCGATCTCTATCTTATGTGGGAGCGCCTGCCGCCTGCCGCCCACGCCTTCTCAGTCCAACTCTTCGACGACAGCGGCAACAAAGCGGGCAACCGTGACTTCGTCTTCCACCACGACCCCCTCGGCCGCTACCAAATCGATCTGTCCGCCCTGCCTCCAGGTGAATACAGCGCCAGGCTCGTCGTCTACAACTACGACGCCGGCAACAGCCTGCCTGGCATCCTGCTCAGCAGCCAAACCCGCTTCAACCGCGAACTCGAATTCTTCCAGTTTCGCATTGCTTCATAGACCGTAATCGTCCATCATTCATATTGCCGCGCCGCGCCGCAATACTGCAAAGACTCGACGCCGCCCGATTGCGAACTGGATACACACATGAAATCCTTCCCGCTCCTATTCCGCGACCATCTCCATTTCCTGATCATCGTCCCGCTGCTCATCATCGTGACGACCTGGACCCTCGCCCAGAACATCCTCGACCTGAACACGGTTCATCTGCCGCCCGGCCAAGGAGACGTGTTTATCGAATTGTGGGACAGTTGGTACAGCCGGCTGCTGCTCAAGGGCGACGCGGATTATTATTTCACCAATTTCTCATTCCATCCCCGCGGCTTGTCACTCGCCTACCATCATTTGGGCATTCCTCACTTGCTTGTCTTTGGCGCATTGCAGGCATTGCTGCCGACCACAAACGCTTTCTTCCTCACCTATCTCATAAGTGTTTTCTTTAACGCCTGCGCTGGCTACTTCTTTCTGTTGTACTTCTTGCGCGACAAGTGGATCGCCCTGGCTGGCGCCCTCATATTTGCCTTGAGCCCCTACTTCCTCCCGCACATTTCTCATCCCGATCACACCATAATCGCTACGATACCGCTCGCGCTCTACGCCCTCCATCGCGGCATTACCGAGCACAGCCGCGCCTGGCTGTTCGCCGCCGGCGCAATCGCTGGATTCACCGCCTTCATCATGATGTATATCTTCGCCTGTCTCTTCATCACGATGGGCGTCTACACAATCTATCTGGCTTTGACCCGCTGGCGAGACAAACGCTTCTGGAGGCGCGTCGCGCTGACGCTTCTGGTCGCGGCAACCATCGGCATCATACGCGTCTATCCAATGATCGCTGACCTGAATCTGCTCAACGTGGCTCTGGCAAAGAACCTCGGGAGCTCCGGCAGCACCGACCTCCTGGTGTTTTTTGTAAATCCGCGACACCCGCTGGTTCAAGCCGGCTTAAAAACGCTGTCCGCCAGCCCGCCGCTGCCTGTGCCGCCCGACGGCTATCTCGGCATCCTGCCCCTCGCGCTGACCCTCATCGGCCTCAGGCGCCCTTCAAGTCGCCGGCTGATGGCGCCCTGGCTGGCAATGGCGCTGATCTTCATGATTCTTCGCCTTGGCGCCGAGCTGCAAATCGGCGGTCATGTCTTCTCCGGCCTGTTTCTGCCAAAGCACTACCTGGATACCATCGTCCCCTGGCTGACCAAGGCCTTTTGGGATAGAGCATTCTTCCAGATCGGCATCCTCCTGCCCCTCGCGGCTCTCTCCTGTTACGGCCTTCAGACAGCGCTGGCCTCGGTCCCGCCCAGGCGCCGTCCCTTAATCATCGTCCCCCTCGCGATTCTCATCGCTGTTGAGTACCATCAGCCGCCCCCCACCGGCAATCCGGACTATCGAGAAAGCTATCCCTGGATCGACTGGCTGGCTGCGGAACCTGACCAAGACGCCATTCATCTCATCAACCTGCCCATGGGACGCCACCACTCCAAACTCTACCTCTACCATCAGACCTTGCACGGCTATCCCCAGGTCGAAGGACTCGCGGCTCGCACGCCCGAAGTCGCTTACGATTACATTGAAGCCAACCCCCTGCTCAGCGCATGGCGAGCTGACAAAACTCTATATTGCCTGCCTTACAACCGAGACAACGTTATTGCCGCCCAGCAACAGTTGATCGCGGACGGCTTCACCCACATCATCTTGCATCCCGAACCAATAACTACGGACGAACTCGCCGCCAATTTCTACAACCTGCCCCCTGCCTATATCGACGAACTCGTCGCCATCTACCGCGTCAATGAGCTTCATAACATCTGCCATGAGGCGGAGAACATCGCCCTCCTGGTCTCCGGCGACCGCTACATCAACCAAAACATGACCGCCGCCGCCCCCTTGCCCGCGAACGCAATCGCGGTTCTGAGTCTTCATCCGGCCGACCAAAATGCTGAACAACTGGAAACACTCTCCGCCACAACCGTGATCGCAGCAGACCAAGCCCATTTGCTCTTCCACAAGGCGCGGCCTCCCGCAAACGAGCTCGTGCCAATAAATCAACACCGCGAACTGACGCGCGCCCGCGAAAGCAAAGACGCCATCCTCTTTGTCTACCACCCGCGCGCCTCAAACGAAGACCTCGTCGAAACCTACCGCGCCTGGCTCGCCTCCAGCTTCACCAACTGCGGCCGCGTCGCCGACTCAGAAACCGCCGTCATCGAATACTTCCTGCGCCCCGGCTTCCCCTGCCAGCTCGCATTGGACGACGCGCCCCTCGCCGTCGAATACGACAACGGCGTCCAACTCGGCAACCTGCTCGCATCCCTAAACGAAGACAAACTCAATCTCCACCTCTCCTGGAAACGCCTGCCATCGGAGACCCACGCTACTTCATTCCAATTCTTCGACGCCGCCGGCGCCAAAATCCACAATCAGGACTTCGTCTTCCACCACGACGCATTAGGCCGCTACGAGGTCGATCTGTCCAACTTGCCGCCGGGGACTTACAGCGCCAAGCTAATCGTCTACAACTACGACGCCGGCGCCAGCCTGCCCGGCCTCCTGCTCAGCAGCCAAACCCGCTTCAACCGCGAACTCGAATTCATGCGGTTCCATATTGCCCAATAGACTGAATTCATACATCATTCAAGAGATTCAAATGTGATTTGTGCCGGGGAATATACTGTGTAGAATGTCTTGCGCCCGCCCCTCGGCGCTAAAGAAAATGCGATATGGCGGCGCGATTTGCATCTTCCTTGGCTATATTGAGAGACGGAAACCCTCTTGAAATCACTCCTGCTCCGATTCCGCGACCATCTCAATTTTCTCATAATCATCCCCCTGCTCATCATCCTGATGACCTGGCCCCTGGCGCAGAACGTCCTCGATCTAAGCGAAACTCATCTGACGCCAGCTATCGGAGATGTGCTTATCAGATTCTGGGACATCTGGTACGGCGAACTCCTGCTCGCTGGCAAAGCGGATTACTTTTACACCGACTTGTTATTCCATCCCCATGGCATGTCCCTGGCCGGTCACCAATTGGGCGTCCCTCACCTGCTCGTCTTCGGCGCCTTGCAAGCGCTTCTGCCAGCCGCCAACGCCTACTACCTCACATATCTGATAACGATTTTCTTCAACGCCCTGGCTGCCTACATCTTGCTCCTGCGACTGTTTCATAATAAGTGGATCGCCATCGCAGGCGCTGTCATTTTTGGCTTTAGTCCCTACTTTTTCTCACACATGATCCATGAGGATCACACCGTAGTCGCTACGATACCGCTCGCCATATACGCCTTCCATCGCGGCATTGTCGAACATCGCTGGACCTGGCTGGTCGCCGCCGGCGCCTTGGTCGGCTTCACCATTTTCATCATGATGTATACCTTCGCCTGTCTCCTCATCACGATGGCTGTATACACACTCTATCTGGCGACGACCCGCTGGCGAAACCGGCGCTTTTGGGCTGGCCTGGTTCTGACGCTGCTGGTCGCCTTCATTATCAGCTTCATCCGCCTTTATCCCATAATCGCGGACGCCAGCGTGTTCAGCATGGTGCTGGGAAAAAACACCGGCGGTCCCCGAACCTCCGATCTCCTCACATTTATTGTCAACAATCAGCACCCGTTAACGCCGACGATATTCAATTCCCTGTTGAACCGAGCGCCGCCAGATGTCCCGCCGGACGGATACCTCGAGCTCGCGCCGCTCCTGCTTGTTTTTGCTGGCTTCATCCGCAGTCGCCATCGCCGCGAGATGGCTCCCTGGCTGCTGCTCGCCGCTTTCTTCGCCTCCTTGCGCCTCGGCCACTTCCTCACGATTGATGGCATCGTCTATTCCAACATTCCGATGCCGAAATTCTATTTCGATAATCTCCTCCCTTGGCTCACAAAACCCTTTTGGGATACAGCGTTCTTTCAAATCGGCATCCTCCTGCCCCTGGCAATGCTCTCCTGCTACGCCCTGAAAACCCTGCTGGATCTTCTGCCCCGCAACCTGCGCCCCGCCGCGATTTTATTCTTCATCGCCCTGGTCGCCTTTGAATACTATCAGCCGCCTCAATTGGTCTTCCAGCAATATGAGGAGAGCTACCCCTGGATCGACTGGCTGGCTGCCGAAGACGATCATGGCGACATTCGCTTGATTAATCTGCCAATGGGACGATATACCGCTAAACATTACCTCTATCATCAGACCTTTCACGGCTATCCCATCGTCGAAGGTCTGGCTTCCCGCACGCCCGAAGCAGCCTATGATTACATTAAAAGCAACCCGCTGCTAAATCAGTGGACAGCATACAAAACTCTGCACTGCCTGCCGAACGACAGAGACAACTTCGTCGCCGCCCAACGTGAACTGCTGGCGGATGGATTCACTCATATTGTGTTCCACATCGATATCGGCCGATCCCAGATGGTCGCGCCCAACTTCGTCAATATCCCCGCCGCCTATGAAGACGAACATGTCATTATCTACCGCGTGGAAGACCTGGACAAAAGCTGCAACATGACAGCCTTCCTCCATCAAGACGCCCTCCCGAGCTTGAGTAGCGTCAATGAGACCACAGTCCTTCCCCTGGAGAGCTTTTCCATAATCAGCCTGCAACCCTATGGCGCCAGCCCGGATGACGCCCTGGATACTTCCTCCGCCATCCTGTATAACTCGCGCGGCTTCATGACTTTTGACGAAAACGACATCCGCCGAGAACTCGCGCGCGCCGCGGAAGAGCCCTCAAGTGCGCTCAAGACCAACAACGCCATCCTTCTCGTCTATAACCCCGGCGCCGCCAACCCGGACATCATCGCCCCCTATCGCGCCTGGCTCGCCTCCAGCTTCACCAACTGCGGCCGCGTCGCCGACTCAGAAACCGCCGTCATCGAATACTTCCTGCGCCCCGGCTTCGCCTGCCAACTCGCATTGGACGACGCGCCCCTAACCATCCACTACGACAACGGCATCCAACTCGGCAACCTGCTCGCATCCCTAAACGAAAACAAACTCGATCTCCACCTCTTCTGGAAACGTCTGCCATCGGAGACCCACGCTATTTCATTCCAATTCTTCGACGACGCCGGCGCTAAAATCCACAACCAGGATTTCGTCTTCCATCACGACCCCCTCGGCCGCTATCAAATTGATCTGTCTTCTCTGGAATCCGGAACCTACGGCGCCAGGCTCATCGTCTACAACTACGACACTGGCAACAGCCTGCCCGGCCTCTTGCCCAGCAGCCAAACCCGCTTCGATCGCGAACTCGAATTCTTCCAGTTTCGCATTGCCTCATAGACCGTAATCGTCCATTATTCGGAGTGCTACAACGCGCCGCAATACTGCAAAGACTCGACGCCGCCCGATTGAAAACTGGATAAGCGCTTGAAATCATTCCTGCTCCTATCCCGCGACCATCTTCATTTTCTCATAATCGTCCCCCTGCTCATCATCGTGACGACCTGGCCCCTGGCGCCAAGCGTCCTTGGCTCGGGCGAGATCAACCGCCCGCCCGGCGACGCCGACGTCTTGATAGAGTTCTGGGATGCCTGGTACGGCAAACGCCTCCTGAGCGGAAAAGCGGATTACTATTTCACCGACTTGTCTTTCCATCCCCGCGGCTCGTCACTCGCCTTACATAATTTGGGCATCCCTCACATGCTCGTCTTTGGCGGATTGCAAGCGCTTCTGCCAGCAGTGAGCGCTTACCTCCTTACCTATCTCATAACAGTTTTCTTTAATGCCCTGGCCAGCTACCTCTTGCTTTTGCGCTTCTTTGGCGACAAGTGGATTGCCTTGGCCGGCGCTGTCATCTTCTGCTTAAACCCCTATTTCTTCCCCCATATCCGCCATCCCGATCTCACCACCATTTTCACCATTCCGCTGGCGATGTACGCTATGCATCGCGGCATTACCGAGCACAGCCGCGCCTGGCTGGTCGCCGCCGGCGCAATCGCTGGATTCACCACCTTCATCGCCATGTATATCGTCGTCTGCCTCTTCATCACGATGGGCTTGTACACGCTCTATCTGGCGGCGACGCGCTGGCGCAACAAGCGATTTTGGTCCCAGGTGGCGCTGGTCTTATTCGTCGCGGTCTTGATCGGATTCCTCCGCCTCTATCCCATGATCGCGGATGCGGACCTCTTCAGCGAGGCTCTGCAAAAAGGCAGCGAAAAACTCCGGACCACCGATCTAATGACATTTCTTGTCAACCCGCGGCACCCGCTCACGCCAACCATATTTCATTCCCTGCTGGATAGAGCGCCGCCCGATGTCCCGCCGAATGGCTACCTCGGCCTCGCGCCGCTTCTGCTTATTCTCGTCGGCTTCATCCGCAACTCGAATCGCCGCCTCATGCTGCCTTGGCTGCTTCTCGCCGCCATCTTCGCCGTCTTGCGCCTTGGCCAAGTTCTCACGATTGACGGGGTCATCTATCAGGACATTCTATTGCCCAAATATCATCTGGATAATCTCCTCCCCTGGCTCACAAAAGCATTTTGGGATACGTCATTCTTTCAAATCGGCATCATCCTGCCCCTGGCAATGCTCTCCTGCTATGCCCTGAAAACCGTTCTGGACCTGGTCCCTCGCCGCCTCCGCCCCGCCGCGATTCTGACCTTCATCGCCCTGGTCGCCTTCGAATATTATCAGCCTCCGATCCCCTCCTTCTATCGCTATCAAGCGAGCTATCAGTGGATCGACTGGCTGGCTGCCCAACCTGACCAAGACGCCATTCATCTCATCAACCTGCCCATGGGACGCCACCGCTCCAAACTCTACCTCTACCATCAGACCTTGCACGGCTATCCCCAGGTCGAAGGCCTGGCTTCGCGCACGCCGGAAGCCGCCTACGATTACATTGAAGCCAACCCCCTGCTCAGCGCATGGCGAACTCACAAAGCTCTATATTGCCTGCCATACAACCGAGACGACTTTATTGCCGCCCAGCAACAGTTGACCGCCGACGGCTTCACCCACATCATCTTGCATCCCGAACCAATAACTGCGGACGAACTCGCCGCCAATTTCTACAACCTGCCCCCTGCCTATATCGACGAACTCGTCGCCGTCTACCGCGTCAATGATCTTCATAACATCTGCCATGAGGCCGGGAACATCGCCCTCCTGCTCTCCGACGACCGTTACATCAACCAAAACATGACCAGCGCCGCCCCCTTGCCCGCGAACGCAATCGCGGTTCTGAGTCTTCATCCGGCCGACCAAAATGCTGAACAACTGGAAACACTCTCCGCGACAACCGTGATCGCAGCGGACGAACGCCATACGCTCTTCCACCAGGCGCAGCCTCCCATAACCGAGCCTCTGCCAATAAATCAACACCGCGAACTGACAGACGCCCGCGAAAGCAAAGACGCCATCCGCTTTGTCTACCACCCGCGCGCCTCAAACGAAGACCTCGTCGAAACCTACCGCGCCTGGCTCGCCTCCCGCTTCAATTCCTGCGGATCCCTCATTGATACAGAAACCGCCGTCATCGAATACTTCCTGCGCCCCGGCTTCCCCTGCCAACTCGCCTTGGACGACGCGCCCCTAACCATCCACTACGACAATGGCATCCAACTCGGCAACCTGCTCGCATCCCTAAACGAAGACAAACTCGATCTCCAGCTCTTGTGGAAACGTCTGCCATCAGAGACCCACGCTATTTCATTCCAATTCTTCGACGCCGCCGGCGCTAAAATCCACAATCAGGATTTCGTCTTCCATCACGACCCCCTCGGCCGCTATCAAATTGATCTGTCTTCTCTGGAATCCGGAACCTACAGCGCCAGGCTCATCGTCTACAACTACGACACTGGCGCCAGCCTGCCCGGCCTCCTGCTCAGCAGCCAAACCCGCTTCGACCGCGAACTCGAATTCTTCCAGTTTCGCATTGCTTCATAGACCGTAATCGTCCATCATTCGGGAGTGCTAAACTTCGCCGACTTCACTTAAATTATGGACAATCCCAACAATCCCAAGTTTATCGTTCAAAAAAGCCATCTCCCTCAGAAAATCACCCCCTCACTCATTTTGGGGGAGGGGGCCGGGGGGTGGGGGAAACATATTCATATCCCATTCCGCGACCATCTCCATTTTCTCTTAATCGTCCCGCTGCTCATCATCGTGATGACCTGGCCCCTGGCGCCAAGCGTCCTTGGCTTGGGCGAGATCAACCGCCCTCCCGGCGGCGGGGACGTGCTGATACAATTCTGGCAGGCCTGGTACGGCGAACGCCTGCTGACCGGCCAAGCGGATTACTTTTACACCGACTTGTTGTTTTACCCTAACGGCCTGTCGCTCGCCTTCGCCAATTTCGGCATCCCCCAGATGCTCGTGTTTGCCAGCTTGCAGTCGTTTCTGCCGGCTGTAAACGCTTACCTGCTTACGTACATGATCACCGTTTTCCTTAATGCCCTGGCCAGCTACATCTTGCTTCTGCGCTTCTTTGAAGACAAGTGGATTGCCTTGGCCGGCGCCGTCATTTTCTGCTTCAACCCTTATTTCTTCCCCCACATTCACCACCTCAATCTCACCACCGTCTATACGATACCGCTGGCGATATATGCCTTGCATCGCGGCATCACGGCAGGGCGCTGGCGCTGGCTGATCGCTGCGGGCGCTTTCGCGGGCTTCACGGCATTCATCGCCATGTATATCCTCGTCTGCCTCTTCATCACCATGGGCGTCTACACCTTGTGCCTGGCTTTGACGCGCTGGCGGGACAAGCGCTTTTGGATCCAAGTGGCGCTGGTCCTAATAGTGGCCGCCTCGATCGGATTACTCCGCGTCTATCCCATGGTCGCGGACGCGAACCTGCTCAATGAGGCGCTGCAAAAAGGCGGCGACAGACTCCGGACCACCGATTTGATGGTGTTTCTTGTCAATCCGCGACACCCGCTGACGCCAACCATATTTCATTCCCTGCTGGATAGAGCGCCGCCCGTCCTGCCCCCAAACGGATACCTCGGCCTCGCGCCGCTTCTGCTTATTCTCGTCGGCCTCTTCCGCCGCCCAAATCGCCGCCTCATGTTGCCTTGGCTGCTTCTGGCCGCCATCTTCGCCGTCTTGCGCCTAGGCCACGTTCTGACCATTGACGGGGTCATCTATCAGGACACCCTATTGCCCAAATACTATCTCGATAATCTCGTCCCCTGGCTCACAAAAGCTTTTTGGGATACGTCATTCTTTCAAATCGGCATCATCCTGCCCCTGGCAATGCTCTCCTGCTATGCCCTGCAAACCGTTCTGGACTGGGTCCCGCGTCGCCTCCGCGCCATCGCGATACTGATAGTCATTGCCCTGGCCGCCTTCGAATATTACCAGCCTCCGATTTCCCTCTTCCCGCGTTACCAGGCGAGCTACCGGTGGATCGACTGGCTGGCTCTCGAACCTGACCAGGACGCCATTCACCTGATCAATCTGCCTATGGGGCGCAACCGCTCCAAACGCTACCTCTACCATCAGACCTTGCACGGCTATCCCCAGGTCGAAGGCTTGGCGTCTCGCACGCCGGCAGCCGCCTACGATTACATTGAAGCCAACTTGCTGCTCAAGGCCTGGCGCGCCGGCCAGCCCATCAATTGCCTGCCAAACCTAATGGACGGTTTCGCCGCCGCCCACGCCCAACTGCTGGCCGACGGTTTCACCCATATCATCTTGCATCGCAGCTCGTCCGCCGACGCGCGACTAGCCGAAAGCTTCGTCGATATTCCCGCCGCCTATGCCGACGAGCACGTCCAAATCTACCGGTTGAAAGATCTGCGCCATACCTGCGACGCCACCGCCTCTTTGAGCGAGACCCTCGCGCATCATAGAGAACTAATCGAGCGCTCCGGCGCCGTCCTTCCCGACGGAATAACCGGGATGCTCACTCTGTATTCTGTAGATACGCGGTCAGCGGAAACTGCCGACGGTCATATCGCCGTCCTCGATTCTGACGACGGTTCCCTCCGGCTCAACCTCGAAGAATTAGTCAGCGCATCGCTTTCAGACTTTGACCTGCGCCTCCATCATGGCTACACGCATCTGACAGCCAAGGGCGCCCTTCTGCTTGCCTACGACCTCCGCGCCTTGGACACTGCCGAAGTCGATCCCTACCGCGCCTGGCTGTCCACCCGCCTCAACCCCTGCGGCCGCATCGCCGAGACCGAAACCGCCGTCCTAGAATACTTCCTGCGCCCCGGCTTCCCCTGCGAGCTAATGCTAAGCCAAGCCCCGCTATCAGTCCATTTCGACAACGGCATCCAACTCGGCAACCTGCTTGCATCCCTAAACGAGGAGACGCTCAATCTCTATCTCTTGTGGGAACAACTGCCGCCCTCCGCCCACGCCTTCTCTGTCCAATTCTTCGACGACAACGGCAACAAGGCATACAACCAAGACTTCGTCTTCCACCGCGACGCGCTGGGAAAATACGAGATCGATCTGTCCAATCTGACGCCGGGGACCTACAGCGCCAGGCTTATCGTCTACAACTACGACGCCGGCATCAGCCTGCCCGGCCTCGCCCTAAGCAGCCAAACCCGCTTCGACCGCGAACTCGAATTCATCACCCTCACACTTGAATAGAAGTGAAACCTCACCGACTTGTCGACTTCACTTGAAAAAATCTCTGTGCCCGCAGCAGTTCCAAAATAATCGAAAACATTGTAGGGGCGACTCTGTGAGTCGCCCGCCTATGCCATCCCCCATCGACCACTTATTACATGATTAACTTGGAACTACTAAGAATCCACCAAAGAACCTTAGAGCACGCCCTGCGCTAAACAAGAATATCTTTGTGCCCTTCGTGTCTTTGTGCTTTATCCCCTGTGACAATCCCCGTACTCCCCCGCCTTCGCCACCAGCGCGTCAAACAAAGCCTGCTGGCTCGAGTCTTCAGCCGCCGTCACTTCCGGATGCCACTGCACCGCCGCCAACCAGGGATGTCCCGACATTTCCACTGCCTCAATGATGCCATCCGCCGCCGCCGCCACCACGCGCAGCCCATCGCCCAGCGCCTTTATCGCCTGATGATGCCCCGATGACGTGCGGAGCCGCGTCGCCCCCATCACCTCGGCGATCAAGCTGTCGGCTTCCACATGCACCTCCTGCATCGCCCATAAACCCGCCTCGTCGCGATGAATGTCCTCATCCTGGATGTCCGGAATATGCTCGTGCAAGGTCCCGCCCGCCGCCACGTTCAAGACCTGCAATCCACGGCAGATGCACAGCAGCGGCCTCTCCCGCTCCTCGAGCAAATGCCGCACCAGGCTCAGTTCGCTCGCGTCCCGCTCAATGTCAGCCGGCAAAATATGCCCGTTCCCCCGGTCGCCGCCATACTCGGCCGGATCAATATCCGTGCCTCCCGTCACCACCACGCCGTCCAGCAGCGGCAACACATCCTCCCACGCTTCCCCCGGCGGGATCAACAAAGCCGCGCCCCCCGCCCGCCGCACCGCGTCCACATAAGGCGCCGGCGTACTGTAAAACTCCCGGTAATGCCGCGACTGAATATACTCCTCGCTCCGTCCGCCGCTTGTGATCCCGATCACCGGTCTGCTCATCTTGCTGTCCTCGGCTGTCCTGATCTCCAAAAGTGCTGTGAAATATAGTCTAGCAGCCAGCCGCAAGCAAGCATGAGACGCCGGTCTCCACATCTAATCAACTCTCTCAGCGTCCGCGCTAAACTCTGTGAAATCGGATTTATCGTGCGAATGCAGCGAATATGCCAGCTTCAACAGCGAGTCACCCTTCCCCAATGATTTGGGACGCTCGCCATAGAGATGGCGAGGGGGCCGGGGGATGGGGTAGAAAAGCGTCCGCCCAAGCCCAACAAGACCGCGCATTTCATGAAAAAACTCTATGCCCCCGGCGGCAAAAAATCTCTGTGCCCTCTGTGCTCTCTGTGGTTAAATACCCTTACGAATCTACAGGACCGCCCCCCATGACACACCGCCTTCGCTTCACTTTTCTATACGCCCTGCGCAACATCCGCCGCGGCGGCCGCTGGACCAGCCTCGCCATCTTGTGCGTCGCGGCCGGCGTTGCCACCGTCGTCGCCCTGCGCTCACTCGGCCTCGCTGTCGGCGATACCCTCAAGGACAACGTCCGCATCGAAGTCAAAGGCGATCTGCTCATCCGCAACGACAGCATCTTCGGTGGCTTCGGCAGCAACGATCCCCGCGCCTTCAGCCCCGCCGAACTTGGGGACCTGCTCGCCTGGGCGGAAGCCAAAGGCGCAAAAGCCAGCGCCTTCATGAGCGGACGCAATATGCAAATCACCAAGACCGATGGCGCGCAATTCGGCCGCCCCAGCTTCATCGGCAGCAACTTCATCGACCCGCGCACCTACCCGCCAACGCATGACATCCTCGCCCTCGATCCCCCCGATGCGCCCCTCGCCGATCTCTTCACCGGCGGGGACGATGTCGTCATCAGCGACAACCTCGCCAGCCAAAACGACATCAGCGTCGGCGATACCGTCCGCGTCAGCGGCGCTGAAGAAACCTTCACCGTCCGCGGCATCGTCTCCGTCGCCGAAGAAAGCAGCGTGACCAACTTCCTCAACGCCTTCTTCGGTTTCGCCTACTTCGATCTCGCCAATGCCCAAGCCGTCATCAATGCGGAATTCGCCCCCAATCGCATCGGCGTCCTCTTCCCCGAGCCGCCCGACGAAGCAACGCTCGATGACCTCGCCGCCGAACTCGAGGCGCTCGCGCCCGGCGTCCGCTCCACCGATATCTACGACTTCCTCCAACGCTACGAAGTCATCTCCCAATACCTCAGCGACTTTGTCGTCGTGATGGGCCTCGGCGCTCTGCTCATCGGCGGCGTCGGCATCATGAACACCATGCTCGTCCTCGTCCGCCGCCGCACCAACGAGATCGCCGCCGTCAAAACCTTCGGCTTGCGCGGTCCCCAGGTCGCCGCCCTCTTCCTCGCCGAAGGCCTCATGCTCGGCTTCATCGGCAGCCTCATCGGCCTCATCGTCGGCATCGGCCTCAGCGTCATCGTCAACGAATACGGCTCAGTCGCCCTCCGCCAAACCCTCGTCTGGAAAATCTACCCCGAAGCTCTCCTCTTTGGCTTCATCCTCGGCCTGCTCGTCACCGCCATCTTCGGCGTCGCCCCCATCCTCACCGCCGTCAAAGTCCGCCCCAGCATCATCCTCCGCCCCAACGAAAATCATCTCGTCGCCCTGGGAATACTCCAATCCCTCTTGCTTCTCGCCTTCGTCATCATCAGCCTCGGACTCATCGTCGGCCACATCGTCCGCCCATCCTTTGAACTCACCGCTAAGCGCCTTGCCGCTGTGTCCGAAGGTGATAACGACTTCGCGCTCACGGTTGACCGGGCGGATTCCGCTCGCCAGGGACCCATCAGCAATTCCGCAATTAACAGCGATTATCATCCCCCTCTGCCTTATCTGGTTGGCATCGCTGGCGTCGCCGCCGTCTTCATCATCTTCGCTATCCTGATCGCCCTCCTCTGGCTCATCATCTTCCTCATCAGCAAGGTCCCCTCCCTGGGCATGGTCACGCTCCGCCTCGCCCAACGCAACCTCTCGGCAAATCGCCTGCGGACCGCCATCACCCTGCTCGCCCTCAGCGCCGGCATGTTCGCCCTCAGCAGCATCGCCTTCGTCGGCGAAGGCACGCGCGAGCTGCTCAACCTCCAACTCAGCCGGACCTTCGGCGGCAATGTCCTCGTCTTTCCCTTTCCCGGCTTGCCCCAATCTCTCATCAAAAACGCTATCGACAACGCCCTCGCCGATGTCGATATCACCTACCGCACTACCATCGAAAACTACACCCCCCAAGTGACCGCGCTCAACGGGGACGCCCTTAGCGGCGACCACTCGCTCGATATCGCCGTCTGGCAATCCGATAAACCCGATATCTACAGCGGCCAGCCCGCTCTCAAAGCCGGCCGCATGCTGTCCCTGGAAGACGCCGGCCAGCCTCTCATCGTCCTGCCCTCGGAATTTGCCGATTCCCTTGATATCGACCTCGGCCACCGCATCCAGCTTGATATCGCCCCCGATCTCCAACTGGAAGTCATCGGCATCCTGGGCAATAGCGAAGGCGCAGTCTCGTTCGGCGGTCCCGGCGGCCTCATCCCTCCCGCTGTCCTGCCCGCGTCGCTATCATCAGAATTCACCCTCTACGCCTTCCAAGTGCCTGATGCCGAGCTTAACCGCGCCCTGGCTCAGCTTTCCTCCATCATCTTCGCCCTCGCCATCGACGTGCAATTCATCGACGGTCTCATCGGCCGCCTCATCGACCAATTCGCCGCCATCCCCACCATCGTCGGCCTGCTCTCCCTCTTTGCCGCCGCCGTCATCATGGCCAACACCGTCGCCCTCGCCACCCTCGAACGCCGCCGCCAAATCGGCATCCTCAAAGCCATCGGTCTCACCTCCCGCCGCGTCCTCCAGGTCATGTTCATCGAGTCCAGTTTGATCGGCTTGCTCAGCGCCCTCCTCGGCATCGGCGTCAGCGCCCTCTGCATCAGCCTGCTCTCCGCCGCCGGCGGCATCGCCATCCCCCTGCCCGCCGACGCCCGCCTCACCGCCCTCGCCCTCTTCATCGCCGCCCTCCTCATCGGCTGGACCGCCACCTTCCTCAGCGCCCGCGTCGCCCTCAAAGAACGCGTCATGAACGTCCTACGCTACGATTAGTCCATCGCTTCCCAATCCGTAGGAGCGACCTGCCAAGTCGCCCGAAACCGTTCGCTGAGCGTTCTCCAATATTCTCATTACTTACTTTCAACTACAGAGATATTAGGAAAATTCTTTGCGATCTCAGTAGAACCAACAAAGTAATGAGAAAAATATTGCAAGGTAAAGAGAATGGCAAAAACCGTAATCATTGTAGGGGCGACTCTGTGAGTCGCCCGCTTACAACATCCACTACATTTCATTTGTCGCATGACTAACTTGGTTTTACTTCTGTGTCTTTGTGGTGAAACTATACGCTACCCATAAATCATCACTCTTTGGCGCTAAATTCGTTTGTGCCTTGAATCAAGTAATGATACATTGAGCGCATATATGGCTAATAACGCCCGTCGCAAAGGAGCCGCAATTCATGAAACTTTATCCCGGGGACGAGCCCGGCCAAGATCTCGTCGAATACGCCCTCGCGCTGATACTGTTCGCCGTCGTCATTGTCATCTCGCTTGTTTTGCTTGGTCCCTCCCTCCGCGACTTCCTCGAGCAACTCGTCAACTACTTCTCCAGTTGAATTCCCCGCCGCCACATCCCAGTCTGTAAGGGCGATCTATCAGGTCGCCCGCATATCGAGAATCATCATCCGAACGACCCTCTCGCAATTTATCTCCCCGGTCGCAATAGCCTGATTGCCCGCCGCCACAACCTATGCTATATTCAAAGCAAGTGATCGATCACAGTTCATTATCGCCGACACACTTATCGCAGGAGTATTCAAATGGCTCGCAAACCAAGAAACCCAAGTGGACAAGGCTTGGTCGAATATGCGCTAATTCTCGTCCTGGTCGCGGTGGTCGTTATCGTTATCCTCGCGCTGCTGGGTCCCGCAATCGGCAATATATTCTCCAATATCATCAACAGCCTCAACCCAACCGCCACCCCCACCATCACGCCCACGCCAAGCTAAACCTGTCTCGCGCCTGGTACTTCAGTTGAGGGCGGTCTCCATGCCGCCCGCATTTTCCCCGTCCCGCAATTCCTGACATTCCACCGAGCTTCGTAGGGGCGATCTATCAGGTCGCCCGAATATGCGCGATGGCATCGCAAGGCGACACAACGATCCGCCACGGCAAAACCGCGCGTCTCATAAAGAAAAAACCTCTGTGCTCTCTGTGCTCTCTGTGGTTAAATCCCCTATACGCTCCCTCGACCAACTGACAGCAAAGGACTGCCGATGCTCCTGGAAACGCTCTCAAACGCCATCGGCGTCAGCGGCGAAGAAGACGAAGTCCGCTCCCTCATCCTGCCCGCCATCCGCGATCACGTCGCCGATGTTGACGTGGACGCCCTCGGCAACCTCACCGCCATCCAGCCCGGCGCCGTCTACCCCGAATTCACCGTCATGATCGCCGCCCACATGGACGAAATCGGCTTGATGGTCACCGCCGTCGACCCCAACGGCCTCATCCAATTCACCAACATCGGCGGCATCGACCCGCGCATCCTCCCCGGCTTACGCGTCAAAGTCGGCGCCCAGCGCAGCCCCGGCGTCGTCCTCTGGAAACCGATTCACCTCGGCCGCGACATGAAAACGGTCCCCATCGATAACCTGCGCATTGATGTCGGCGTCGATGACAAAAGCGCCGCCAAACCAGGCGACCGCATCGCCTTCGACAGCCGCTTCGCCCGCCTCAGCGACAAAGTCCTGCGCGGCAAAGCCTTCGACGACCGCGTCGGCTGCTCCATCCTCATCGATATCTTGCGCGCCGGACCCTACCCCGTCACCATCGCCGCCGCCTTCACCGTCCAGGAAGAGATCGGCCTCCGCGGCGCGAAAGTCGCCTCCCAACGCCTGACCCCAGACGCCGCCATCGTACTCGAAGGCACCACCGCCTACGACCTGCCCAACCCCAACTACGAAGCCGACGCCGGCGACCTGCCCGCCAATCCCACCACCCGAATGGGCGAAGGCGCTGTCCTGACCCTCGCCGACGGCAGCCTGATCACCGACCCCCGCGTCCTGTCATTCCTGCGCGAGACGGCTTCCGCAAACGATATACCCTATCAGCTGAAAACCTTCGGCGGCAGCGCTACCGACGGCGGCGTCATACACACCGCCCAAACCGGCCTCCCCACCATGATCCTCTCAGTGCCCTGCCGCTACATCCACTCGCCGACAGCCCTGCTGAACCTCGATGATTATGCGAGCGTGCTGAACTTGTCCCAAGCCGTCCTGAACCGCCTGACGCCCCAAACCTTCCAACGACCCTGATCCGCACGCCAGCGCCAAACTTCGCCGACGCATCGACTTGACTGAGAAGACTCTCTGTGCCCTCAGTAAGTGAAAGTTAGTCGTGAAAAATCAATTACGATGATGAAATTGACAATAAGCGCGCAAATAGCAGAAGATTGAGCATCAAAGCCATCTGCTCTCAGGGCGCTCCCCCTCCCTGATGCTTCGGGGAGGGGGCTGGGGGGCGGGGTTGGCTTTCAAATTCGCGCTATTTTCAAAGCTGTCCGCTCCTCAGCCCCTTGTGGGTGAGGGGGTAGAAAAGCGAATCCCGCCCCCTCTAGTCCGGCAGCAGCAATTCCTGCCCCACCAACAACCGGTTCGGGTTCGTCAGATTGTTCAGCGCGATCAAGTGATTCACATCCACCCGATACCGCAGCGAAATGCTCTCTAAGGTCTCCCCCGCCGATACCACATGAATCTGCGGCCCGGTCGGCGTCGCCGTGTCAGCCGGCTCAACTTCTGCCTCAGCCTCAACTTCGCTTTCCGCTTCCGCTGTCGCCTCGGGCGTCTCCGTCTCGATGAGCACCGGCGCCGGCGATTCCGGCAGTCTTGCCGTCGGCTCAATATACTCGCAGCCCGGCCGCAGCAGCAACTGACCAATCGACAGCGCATCGCTATCAAGCTGGCTCGCATCCATGATCTCGTCCACCGTTGTGCCCCAACTCAAAGACAGCCGGAACAAATTGTCGCCCGACCGCACCGCGTAAACACATTCATGGTCGGGGTCCAGCTCTACTACTTCGGTCGCGGTCTCGCGGACGATTGGCGTCAGCGTCGCCAGTACCGGCGTAGCGGCGATCGGAATCTCGGTCGGCACGTCGAGCGTCGGCCGCTCCACTTGCCCGGGCACGGCCTCCGGCGTCACGTACTGCCGCGTCGTCTCCGCCCCAGCCTCCGCTTCCTCGTCAGTCCTTGCCATTCCGTCTTCGATGACCGCCTCAATACTGGTCGGCGTAAGGATCGCCGCCACCTCAGCGCTATCGACTTGCTGGAAAGGCTCTTCCGTCTGTCGATAACAAGCGCTCAACAGCGGCGCGCACAGCAGCAGCATCACGAGCAGTCTCGATTTCATCGGGTCACGTCCCCTCGCAGCACAATATGGCTGTTTCCATTATAGTGCCGTCTCTATAGACGGGCTACTTGAGCCGCGCGCGATTCTACTAGGCTCGTCCAATATTATGGCGCAAGCCCCGCTTTTCTACCCAATCCCCCCGACCGCAGACAAAGCCAGCGAATATAGCAGTAGAGTCGAGCGTCAATATTATGGTAGGATGTAGACATAGTTTGAGGAGGCTAAAATGAGTCACTCCGGAAAAACTCCTGCAAAGCCGCGCCGGCCTTTGTCAACTGCAGGCGCGGTTATCTGGGTGTCCGCGCTGCTCGTCATCGCAATACTCTTGATGAGCTTTGTTGCCGCTCAATGGTGGGCATAGTTGACAATCTCCCCCGAATCCTTCTTGGCTTTCCTGGGCGTAGCCGCCGCCGTAATGACGGCTGTCCTTGTGCTATTCAGATGGCTTGAAGATCAAGACAACGCCAAACATGAGCAGCTGCGCCAGGAAATCAGTAACGAGATACGCGCCGAAATATACCGAAACTTGCTTGAATTGAACGTCAAATGGCTTTCCTCAACTTCGGAGCAGCGCGACACCATAAAACGTCTATCTGACGACATAAACAACCGGGTGCAGGAAAATCAAGAAGACCCCCGCGCCGGCTGAACCCGGCAGCAGTTCCGATCTGATCGCCCCGCCAATCCTGCCCAACCAAGAAATCTGTAGGGGCGACCTATCAGGTCACCCGTGCTTCACCCGCCTAGGTCACCCGTCCAAGCCAACTACCCCACCTGCGGCAGCGCCTCCATCGCCCGCTCAATCGCCTCCTGCGGATACTCGTAATCCGATAGCTCCCCGCCCAGATAGGCATCGTAGGCGCTCATATCGAAATGCCCATGCCCGCAAAGATTGAAAAGGATGACCCGCTCCTCGCCCGCCGCCTTGGCCGCCTCCGCCTCGCGGATCGCCCCGGCGATGCCATGAGCCGCTTCCGGCGCCGCGATGATGCCCTCGGCTCTGGCGAAAGTCAGCGCCGCCCCAAATGTCTCCATCTGCGGGATCGCTTGCATCGAAATCAAATCCTGATCCCAAAGCTCGCAGATGATCGACGCCATGCCATGATAACGCAAGCCCCCGGCGTGCAAAGGCGGCGGCACAAAACCATGACCCAGCGTATACATCTTCACCAGCGGCGTCATGCCCACCGTGTCGCCGAAATCATAAGCGTATTTGCCCCGCGTCAAACTCGGGCAAGCCGCCGGCTCCACCCCCAGCAGCTTGGTCCCCTTCCCCGCCGTCAGGTTCTGATGCAAGAATGGCAGGGCGATCCCGGCGAAATTGCTGCCCCCGCCCGTCGGTCCCACCACCACATCCGGATACTCGCCCGCCAATTCCATCTGCTGAAGCGCCTCTTGACCGATCACCGTCTGGTGCATCAAGACATGATTCAAAACGCTGCCCAGCGAATACTTGTACTTGCCCCCGCTGGTCGCCGCTACTTCCACCGCCTCGCTGATGGCGATGCCCAGCGAACCCGTGCTCTCCGGATCCCCCTCCAATATCGCCCGCCCGGCATTGGTCGAGTCGCTCGGGCTGGCGGTCACGCTCGCGCCGAAGCTCTGCATGATCGCCCGCCGATACGGCTTCTGCTCATAGCTGATCCGCACCATATAAACGACGCACTCCATATCAAAGAAGCTGCAAGCCTGCGCCAGCGCCGTGCCCCATTGCCCCGCCCCCGTCTCCGTCGTCAAGCCGCTGATGCCCTCCTGCTTGTTGTAATAAGCCTGCGCCGTCGCCGTGTTCAGCTTGTGACTGCCCGAGGGCGATACCCCCTCGTACTTGTAATAAATATGCGCCGGCGTATCCAGCGCCTTCTCCAAACGCCGCGCCCGCAGCAGCGGAGTCGGCCGCCACAGCTTGTATATCTCCCGCACCTCCTCCGGTATCTCCACCCAGCGATCTTGGCTCACCTCCTGCAAAATCAACTGCAGCGGGAACAGCGGCGCCAAATCATCCGGCCCCACCGGCTGATGACTCCCCGGATGCAAGACCGGCGGCAGCGGTCGCGGCAAATCCGCCTGCACGTTGTACCAACTGCCGGGAATCGCGCTCTGCGGCAAGTCAAATCGAATATCGTCGCCCATCAGTCTTCTCCCCATTGTCTGATTCTGCCGCGTATTATGTCCAAACGAACCCGTTTCCGCAATTGACCTCGAACCTGCCCGGCCAAAACGCCAACCCTCATCACACGCGAATGTCGCAGGCGCGACTCTGTCGTGAATTATCCTGTACCGCGTTCGCCAGTAACATTCTGTCCCGGATATTCACCGCGCCCTCTAAGTGCAGCCTGTCGCCACTCCCCCATTCTGCGCTACACTTGCCGCAAACTACTCGCTCGCTCCAAGAGAGGACAAGCCATGAGCCAGAATCTGATCTATATCGCCAACTCAGGCGACGCCCCCTACGGCATCACCGTCGCCGCCCTCGACGCCAATAGCGGCGCGCTGAATATCGTCCAGCATGTCACCGAGATCAGCGAATGCCACTATCTCAATCCCCATCCCAATGGCAAGTTCCTGCTCGCCACCACCATGGACGGCGATATCGAAGTGGTCTCCTTTGCCATTGAGGCGGACGGAACCCTGCGCAAAGTCAGCAGCGCGCCCGCCGCCGGCACCTCGCCCGCCTACGTCTGCGCTGACGCCACTGGCGCAAATGTACTGCTGGTCAACTACGTCAACGGCAATGCCCGCGGCAATATCCGCGTCTATCCCATCGACAGCGACGGCGTTCTGGGCGCGCCCAGCGAGCATATCGAGATTGATGACAGCACAGGCCCCAACCCCGAGCGCCAGGATGTTTCCCATCCGCACATGATCGTCCCCACGCCCGATAATCGCTTCGCCGTCGTGCCGGATCTGGGCACTGACAAAGTCTACCTTTACGCGCTGGATGCCGCCGCTGGCAAGCTCAGCTTGTCCCGGACCCTCGATCTCCCCCCCGGCGCCGGACCGCGCCATGTCGCCTTTCACCCCACCCTGCCGCGCATGTACGTCATCAACGAATTGGATTCGACGATGGCGACCTTCGCCTGGGATGAAGACGACGCCTGGACGCGCCTCTCGGTCGAATCGACGATGCCGCGATATTACGTCCAGCCCGCCGAGCGACCCAACACCACCGCCGATGTGCATGTCCATCCGAACGGACAATTCCTCTACGGCAGCAATCGCGGGCACGATTCCATCGTGATTTACGCCCTCGACGACGCCGGCCTGCCGCGCCTGCTGGCTTATGAGGCGACGCGAGGCGCCTGGCCCCGCGCCTTCATGATTGATCCGCGCGGCGACTATCTGATCGTCGGCAACCGTCACACCGACAACGCCGCCGTCTTCTCCATCGACCCCGCCACCGGCATGCTGACCTTCCGCAGCTCCCTCGCCCTCTCCGCGCCCATCGCTTTTAAGACAGTGGAGTAACGGGCGATGCGAATCCTCATCACCGGCGGGGCCGGTCTTGTAGGCACGCCGATCAGCCGGCGCTTTGTCGAGTTGGGCTGGGATGTTCGCGTCATTGGCATCGACCCTGATTGCTCAATACCTGGTCTCAGTTACGCCCAATGCGACATCCTCGATGTCCCCGCGCTCTCGTCTCATGTCGAAGGCTGCGACGCCATCGTCCACTTGGCCGCCATCCCCAGCACGCGCACGCATCCCAACGAAACCCTCTTTGATATCAACGTCGCCGGGACTTATAACATCTTTGAAGCAGCCGCCCGCGCCGGCGTCAAACGCGTCGTCCAAGCCAGCTCCATCAACGCCATCGGCGGCTTCTGGGGCTGCGACGATCGCATATACGATTACTTCCCCCTCGACGAAGACCTGCCCCTCTACACCACGGACGCCTACTCCTTCTCCAAGCAGATGGTCGAGGAAATCGCCGCCTACTACTGGCGTCGCGCCGGCATCAGCAGCATCTCCTTTCGCTTGCCCGCCGTCTGGAACGATGCCCTGATCCAGGAGAGCGACATGCGCGCAAACCTCGCCGAAAGACGCCGTCAGATCGACGCCTTCCGCGCCCTCCGGCCGGCTGAGCAGAGCAGCCGCCACGCAAAAGCGAAAGCGGCCGCCATGCAGTTGCGCGTCCGCCACGTCATGGAATACGAAGCTCTCCAGCGCGGCGACTTCGAGAATGAGGCGCCCGCCGATGACTGGCTCTTTTACGCCTGGTTCTACGACCGCTTCAACTTCTGGACCTTCATCCATACCGATGACTCGACCCAGGCTTTCGAAAAAGCGATCTTGGCTGATTGCCAGGGCGCGCATCCGCTCTTCGCCAATAGCGACCGCAACAGCCTGGAGTACGATACCGAGACCCTGCTCTCGCTTTTCTATCCCGAGGTCAGCCGCCGAAAACGACCGATTAGCGGCGTCGAAAGCCCCGTCAGCATCGACCGCGCTCGCCAACTGATCGGCTTCGAACCAACCCTGCGGAGCCTCTGATATGAGCGCGCCCGGCAGCGGGGGACTGCGGCAGGTTGTCCGCATCGGCACGCGCCGATCAAAGCTGTCCCTTTGGCAAGCTAACCACATCGCTGACTTGCTCAAAGCGCTGCAGCCGGGAATTCAGATCGAAATCCGCGAGTACAGCACGCGCGGTGACGCCAATCCGGAAGCGCCGCTTCCCGCCATCGGCGGCAAAGGCCTCTTCACCCAAGCGCTGGAAGACGCTTTGCGCCGCGGCGAAATCGACTGCGCCGTGCATAGCCTGAAAGACCTGCCGGTCGACTTGGCGCCTGACCTTTCCCTGGCCGCCGCGCCTGAGCGAGGCGATCACCGGGATGCCCTGGTCAGCCGCTCGGGCCTGCCCCTGGCGGAGCTGCCGCCGAGCGCGCGCATCGGCACGGGCAGCTTGCGTCGCCGCGCCCAACTCCTCGCCCTCCGCCCCGACCTCGAAATCCTGCCCATCCGCGGCAATGTGCCCACGCGCCTCGCCAAACTGCGCGACCCCGACGAAAAGCTCGATGCCATCGTACTCGCCGCCGCCGGCTTGCAACGCTTGAGCTTGGCGCAGCACATCAGCGAGATCTTCTCCGCCGCCCAAATGCTGTGCGCCCCCGGTCAAGGCGCGCTCGCGGTCCAATGCCTGAACCAAGACGATGCCCGAAACTTCTTTGGACGCCTCGCGGACAGCGCCACCGTATGCGCCATTACAGCCGAGCGGGCATTCCTCGGCGCGCTTGAGAGTGGCTGTTCCCTGCCCGTCGCCGCCTGCGCCCATATCACCAGCGATGTTCTGCGCTTGCAGGGGCGCGTGCTCTCTGAAAACGGCGACCAATGCATTGATGTCAACGGCGAGATCCCCGCCGTCGCCGGCCCCGCTGACGAGCACTCGGCTCGCTTATTAGGCAAGCGCCTGGCCGAGCAAGCGCTGGAACAAGGCGCGGATCGCATCTTGCCCGCTATCAAAATAGACGAAAGCTGACAATCTATGTCTGATCACTTGCCACTATCTGGAAAGCGCATCGTCGTCACCCGCGCCCGCCGCCAAGCGCCCCCGCTGGAAACGCTGATTACCGAGCGCGGAGGCATCCCCGTACTCTACCCCTGCATCGAAATCGCCCCGCTGACCAACCCAGCAGCTCTCGATACCCACTTGCGAAATCTGGACAACTTCGACTGGCTCGCCTTCACCAGCGGCAACGCTGTCTGGGCAATCGCGGAGCGCGCCCGCGCTATCGGCATCGAACAAGACTTGTCGCGCGCGAAAATCGCTGCCCTGGGTCCAGCGACATCCGCCGAACTGCGCCGCCAGCTATCCCGCAATGCGGACTTCACGCCGGCCGCCTACAGCGCCGAGAACCTGGCTCATCAATTGCCGCTGTCTCAAGGCGATCGTATCCTCCTGCCGCAATCCAACCTGGCTGACCACAAAGCCGCCGATATTCTACGATCGCGCGGCGCGGACCTGACCGCCCTCGTCGCCTATCGCACTCTTGTTGGACGGGGCGGCATCGATCTGCCCGCCCAGATCGCCACTGGAAGAATCGACGCGCTCACCTTTGCCAGCCCCTCCGCCGTCCGCTTCTTCCGCCAACGCTGCCCGCAGGAAGATGCCCTCTCTTTGCCGACCCTCTGCCTCGCTCCCTCAACCGCCAAAGCCGCCGCTGAACAAGGCTTTCACGAACTGATCACGCCGCCGACTATCAGCCTGCCCGCCATGATGTCCGCCCTCAGCGACTACTTCGCCGAACGCGCTGACGCTCCCTGAGCCTCCCGCTGCCATCCCTTCCTGCAACCGCATCAATTAATCTTGACACATTGCATTAAGGCGATTTAAGGCTGGCTCTATCATGCCGCGCGCGAATTCACATATAATGAAATTAAGAAAAGCGATAATTGCATATTACCAACGATTTTCAAGCTAGGCGGGGCAACCGCAAACTTGCATCGGCTTCTCTGCGCTCCATGCGCGGATTATAGTTGGAGGCAGGTCACATGGACTGGAATCACAACAATTATACGCACGAGAAATATACTGAGCGCGACCAATACTGGAGTTCGGACTCGGAAGATTACGCCGCCGCCAGCCAACTCATAACCGTTCTGCGCGCCGGCTGGAATCTGGCTCTCCCCCGCGTCAGCGCCCGCCAGATATGGCATAGCGGCAGCCGCCCAACTACGATCTACGAATTCACCCTGATGCGCGGCAGCCAGCTGATGCTCATGCCGGTCTTGGGCAACCCTTACATCGAGCGTTATATCGTTCAGCATGACATCACTGTCATATACGAAGCGACGCCTCAAGCCGCCGTTATTGCCGAGTAAACATCCATTAAAGTCGCTTAACGTCTCTTGGGCTGCCTTGTCACCCGCTCCCAACACGCCTATAATCCCGCTGTATTCCACCTCAGGAGCGGCCCAAGGCATGACCGAGCAGAGTCAGCAAGATCCCCACGTACTGTATCAAGATATCACCTCGCAGCATTGGAGCTATTCTTCGGAGCGCTATGCCGGCGGCGATAATCTCCTGACCGCCATCGTCCGCGGCTGGACCATAGACCGCAAGGTGACGCTCAGACGGCATTGGTTCGCCGGTATGCGCTGCATCGAAATCTACCACTTTACCATACGCCGCGATGAGGTCGTCGCCGATATGGCTGTCATCGGCAACCCCTACCTGCAACGCTACTTCGCCACCCATCCCCACGACTTGACCGAGGAAGAAGACGCCGCCGTCGCCTGATCCGAGACAACTAAGAATCGCCCTGAAACATATCCTGCTGCGATTCGCCCGCAGAATTTGTCTCATCCGACTTATGGAACTTCGCTCGCCTAATCTCGTTGTATTGCCCCGGCATATCTACGCCTTCGCCATCAAACAGATCCCCGATAGTGAGGATCTGTATTTTGCGATAGCGTTTCCCTTTCCGACCTGGAGACTCATAGTAGCTTGCTGCCAGCGCCTCTTTTATCATCGCCTGCGTCGGATTTTCCAGCGTGATGAAGACGCCGATCGCTGCGTTTTCCCTCACGACTGTCCCTTTCAAATCGCGGATGTCGCGGGATGTGACCTTGCCCGATTTGACCTGTACAACAACCGTAGCTGCTTTAGGTTTGCCTCTGTCATCTTCTTCAAAAAAATTAATGATGCCGTCAACGCCCTTATCCGCTCCCTTTTTCCCTTTGCGCGAGCCTGACTTTCCTTTTGTGGGTTTTGCTCCAATCAGCGAAAGCGCCCACCATTCAAATTGATAGCGGCCTTCGTTATCTGGATCGTGCGCCAAAGCGCGCGCCGCATCCACTGTCACCGGTTCGCCGATAACGTCGTAGTCGCTGCCGGAAACCAATCCGAACTTGTCTTGCAGGCGAAACTTTTGCAGGGCGATGCTCAAGTGTGTAATGTCAATGCCAATCCAGCGACGGTTCAGTTTGTGGGCGGCCGCTATCGTCGTGCCGCAGCCGCAGAAAGGATCAAACACAAGGTCGCCTTCCTTGCTGCTGGCGCGGATGATGCGTTCCAGAAGAGCTTCGGGCTTCTGCGTCGGATAGCTCAGCCGTTCTTTGGCATGCGCGCCGAGGGGGCGAATATCGCTGATGATGTCTTGAATAAGAACACCTTCCCCCTCGTCAAGATAGCGTTTTCGTTGTGGCACCTTTCCACGAGTAGGCCAATGGACATATCCCGCTTCATCCAACAGGTCAAGCCGCTTCTGCACTGAAAGCGCAGACAAGTCAACGTCGGGGTATGCTTCTTCAAGTGACGACTTGGGAATTGCCCAATGTCTCCCAGCATCTGTAGGGTCGACGCCGCGCCAAGGTCGCCCTGAATCGCCTTGGCGTGTACCTGAACCGGTCAAATCACTAACTCGAAATCTCCCTCTCTCATCTTCGTAGCGATAATAATCATCGATATATTGTTGGTCGTATGGTTGATAGACCTTATTCCACAGGAAATCGTCACTCTTGGTATAGAACAGGATGTTGTCCGAAATCGGTCCCCATTTTTTGGCGCTGCTATGCGCGCTTGTCCGCATCCACGTAATATGATTCCTATAATTTTCCGTGCCAAAAATCGCGTCCAGAAGTATCTTCAGATAGTGGCTTGCAGTCGGGTCGCAATGCAGGTAAAGGCTGCCGGTCGGCTTGAGGACACGCTCCAACTCAAGTAATCGCGCCGCCATCATCACCAGGTAAGCCATCATTTGATTGTGCCCGATCAAGGCCATCAGCGCTTTGATCGCCGTCGCAACATTTGCTGGCGCGTCTTTTACCAGGTCGAAGTAAGTCGAGAGGGCGCTCTCGCTCCAATGCCAGGTATCTTCAAAGGCGGTGATCTGCGCTTCGCTGTCCGCGCCGCTTTCCGCTTTGAACAGGACATTATGATCGCGATTGCTGTTGAATGGCGGGTCGAGGTAAATTAAATCGACGAAATCGTTGGGGAAATATTCCCGATTGCGCAGGATTTCCAGATTGTCGCCATAATACATTCTGTTTTTCATATCGCGCCTCGCGGAAACGAACGAACGGTTTCAGTATATCACTCTCTACGCTCTCTGTCCTTCTGCGCTCAATTTCCCCCAATCCCCGCCTTCCACTATAATAACCTCAACACCAAGTCCCGCTTGAAACGAGACTCGATCCATGCCCGACGACAAACCGTCCGCGGACGACGAACCCAAGTCTCCCGAAGAAATGATGGGCGCCCTGCTCAACGCCGCCTCCGCCGACGACGACTTGCCGCCCCCCGAAGACTTGAACCCCGGCGCTTCCGGCATCAAACAATTCGCCCGCCCCGAAGATGATCCGCCAAAAGCGCCGACGCGGACCGAGCCCGAAATCAGCCCGGAGGCGCGACGCTTCCTCGATATGCAGAATCAAGCCGCCACCCTGGCCGACCTGCTCAATAAAGAAGAGATCAAATTCGAGGATTACCAGCGCCTGCTCTACGATGCCATGGTGCAAGACGAGCAAGGCTTCTGGTGGATGATCGATGCCGATAATGAAGAATGGTATCGACACAACCCGGTCAGCAACCAATGGGAAACCGACTATCCCCCCGCCCTGAAAGCGCTCGAACGCGCCCAAGCCGATCAAATCGACCCCGATGCCACCCTCACCCAGCCCGGCACAGGCTACGACCTGCCGCCGAGCTACGGCGAACCAAGGGCTGGCGATCCCATCTACGACGAGCGCGGCGTCAAAATCGGTACGATCCCGCCAACCAAAGACGAACTTTACACCCTGCCCGGTTCGGCCGCCTTCGCCGAGGAATTGCCCGGCCAGCAGCCGACTCTCGCCGCCGACGCCCAGGACGAAGCGACCATGGCGGCGTCGCTCCAGCTTGCCTCGGATAGCGTCATACCCCGCGCCATCGACGCCGGCTTCGATTTGCCGCCCTCCCCCATCGTCCAGGGATTGCTCGCCGACCGCCGCAGCCGCCGCCTGCGCTTGGCCGCCACGGTCTTCGCCGGCCTGCTGATCCTGCTGCTGATCGCCGGCATCGTCTCCGCCGGCGTCATCATGATGTGGTATCGCGACAAGATTGAACCCTTCGCCGAGGGCATTGCCGCGCTCGAAAACTACAGCCCAGCCTACCAAACCGCCCGCATCTTCGCTGCCGATGGGGAGCTGCTCGCCGCCATCAACAGCCAGGAGAGCGGCGCCCGCACCTCGGTCGCGCTGGACGAGATCAGCCCCTATATGATTCACGCCATCGTCTCGCAAGAGAACGAGCGCTTCTTCGATGATCCCGGCTTCGATCCCATCGCCATCGCACGCGCCTTCATCCAGAACGTCAGCGGCGGCGGCATCGAATCCGGCGCCAGCACCATCACCCAGCAGATCGCCCGCAATCTCGTCCTCCAAGACCGCGATGTCACCATCGAGCGCAAAATCAACGAAATCCTGGTCGCCCTCGAAATCGCCAATCGCTACGATAAAGAATTTATCCTCGAGCTCTATCTCAACGAGATCTTCTTCGGCAATCAAAGCTATGGCGTGGAAGCCGCCGCCAACTTCTATTTCGGCATCAGCGCCGAACAATTGAACTTCGCCCAGGCGGCGCTGCTCGCCAGCATCGTGCCCTCCCCCGTGCAGCACGATCCCGTGTCCAACCGCCCCCTCGCTGTCGCCGGCATGCGCTCCACAATGAACAAAATGCTCGAAATCGGCTGCCTGCGATTCCAGCATGGCGATTGGCTTGAGCGCGGTCCCTTCTGCATCGTCGATGGCGCTGAGGCGGATTTTGCCGGCGGAACCGAAGTCCTCGTCCGCACCAGCGACCAAGGCGACATCATCGGCGGCATGGCCATCCTGCAAATCGCCGAGATCGAAACGACCAACTTCCAGCCCGCCGACGTCCAGACGACTTATCCCCATTTTGTCGATTATGTCCGCGCCCTGGTCGAAGCCGAATTGGGCGAAGAAGCGCTATTCACCCGCGGACTAAGCATCCACACCACCCTGAACCCGGCGCTGCAAGACGCCGCTCAAGCCGCTCTGAGCAATCAAGTCCGCGCGCTGCGGGCCGGGGCCACCGGCGTCAATACCGGCGCGGTCATGGTGACCGACCCAAACAGCGGCGCTATCCTGGCTATGGCGGGCGGCCACGATTTCAACGACGCCTTCGCCGGCCAGGTCAATAATGCCCTCACCTATCAACAGCCGGGCTCAGCCATCAAACCCTTCGTCTATGCGGCCGCCCTGCAAGACAACAACGGCAGCTTCCTCACCCCCGCCAGCATCATCTGGGATGTCCCCACGGTCGAGGACCTCGGCGCCGGCGGCATCTACGAACCGCAAAATATCGACCGCAAGTTTCATGGCGCCGTGCCCCTGCGCTACGCCCTGCAAAATAGCTACAACGTCCCGACCGTGCGCGTCTTCCGCGACCATGTTGGAGTGGGGCGCTTCGCCAATATGGCTGATGCCGTCGGCCTGCAATTTCCCGAAGGCTCGCTGATATCCCTCTCCAGCGCCCTGGGCGCCAACGAGGTCACGCTCTTTGATCTCATGGTTGCTTACGGCGTCTTCGCCAATGGCGGCAAGCGCGCCCCCCTCTACGCCATCGAGCGCATCACGGAATCAATCGACGGCGAGCCGGTCGAGGTCGAGCGCCAACAACCGCAAGCCGAGCAGGTCATATCGCCCGCCCTCGCCTACCTGATGGCCAATATCCTCAGCGATGACCGCGCCCGCAGCCCCAGCTTTAACCTGAACGCAAACATGACGCTGACGAATCTCGGCATCCCGACGCAAAATACCGTCGCCGCCAAAACCGGCACCACCAACGGCAACCGCGATCTCTGGACCATGGGCTTCACGCGCAACGCTGTCGTCGGCGTTTGGCTGGGCACATCGGATAACAGCCCAACTTACAACACCAGCGGCGCTCGCAGCGCGGCCCCCGTTTGGAACGCCGTGATGTCCGCCGCCGCCAACTGGTATCCGGCTCTGCCCTTCGAGAATCCAGGCGGGATCGTCGCTCGCGAAATCTGCCGTACCACCGGCACGCTCAGCTACTCGGCCTGCCCCGACCCCACCACCGATCTATTCCTGCACGAGCAGTATCCGCCGCCGGCGGAACAGGCATTCCTCCAGCGCGTCACGGTCGATAGCTGGTCCCTGCTGCGCGCCAACGAATTCTGTCCCAATCACATAGTCGAGCGGAACTTCGCCGCTATCGGCGATGCCTCGGCTCTCGACTGGCTGAACAACAGCGACGACGGCAAAGATTATGCCGCCAGCCTCGCTCTCGAATTGCCCGTCCGCCCCCCGCCCCAAGACGCCTGCGCCCAAGGCCAGCCCCTGCCGCTCATCAACATCAGCAACCTCAACGCCGGACAGGTCCTGCACGGCGCCATCGAGATTCGCGGGCAAGTCCAGGCGCCGGATTTCGACCGCTTTGAGCTCCTCTACGCCAGCGCCGGGGACCCCGAGACCTTCTTCCCGATAAGCGCCTCCCTGGTGCAAATGCCGCAATACGGCTCGCCCCTCGCCCTGTGGGACACCCGCGCCGCCCAAGTCCCCGACGGCAACTACATCCTGCGCCTCGCCGCCAAATCGCTTGAAGGCGGCTTCATCAACTTCGACCTCAATATCAGCATCGATAACACCATCGCCGATCCCCAGCCCGCCGAACCCGTCTTCGGCCCCACCGTCGAAGAGATCATCATCCCCACGCCAACCAGTGGCTAAATACGCGCCCGCATGTAAGGCTTGTCCGCTACTCGGCTTGCCAACTCTTTTTCTTAGCCCATCCCCCGGCCCCTCTCCCGCTATCTCTATGGCGGGCATCCCATAGCAATGGGGAAGGGGAGCTAGCCTACTGCATATTATGATAAAAGTATAAATTTATATGAGAAAACAGATATATTTCTCGAAAAAAGGCGCCAAGTGCAGCTTCGGTCATCCCCCCATTGCAATGGGGGGACCGAGGGGGGTAGGCCATGGCATCGGGATTTTCCTGGGCAATAATGTCCCTGATATTTGCCCCGCGCCGAAAATACGAAATCCCCTAGCTCATTTATTCTGATACAATAAGAAGACCGCGTGTACAGGAGCCACACTCAATGCCAGATCACCCCCTCCTCGAAGGCATGAACCAGCAGCAAGCCAACGCCATCGCCGCCGGCGACGGTCCCGTGCTCGTCCTGGCCGGCCCCGGCAGCGGCAAAACCAGCGTGCTCACCCGCCGCATCGCCTGGCTCATCCGCGAACATCGCGTCCCCCACCATCGCATCATGGCTGTCACCTTCACCAACAAAGCCGCCGGCGAAATGCGCGCCCGCGTCGAATCCCTCCTGGGCAAACCGCTGCGCGGCATGCAGCTCGGCACCTTCCACGCCACCTGCGCCCGCTTCCTGCGCTACGAAGCCGAAAGCGCCGGCTACCGCCCCGACTACGTGATCTACGACAGCGATGATCAAGTGGCTCTGGTCAAGCAAGTCGTCAAACAACTCGGCATGGACCCCAAACGCTTCAACCCCCGCGCCATCCTGTCCAAAATTTCCAGCGCCAAAAACGACATGATTCTGCCCGCGCAATTCCGCTCCCTCGATTACTTCGGCGAAATCGTCAAGCAAGTCTACCAGGCATATCAACAAGCGCTGCAGGGCGCCAACGCCATGGACTTTGACGACCTGCTGCTGAATATGGTGCTCCTCCTGCGCGACAACGACCACCTGCGCCCGCGCTATCAGAACCGCTTTCAATACATCCTCGTGGACGAATTCCAAGACACCAATCATGTGCAGTACGAATTGGTCAAGCTCCTCGCCGCCCCGCAGAACAATGTCTTTGTGGTCGGCGACGAAGATCAGGCCATCTACGCTTTTCGCGGCGCCGATTTCCGCAATGTCCTGCGCTTTCAAGACAGCTACGCCGACGCCTCAGTCTTCTTGCTCGAACAGAATTACCGCAGCACGCAGAACATCCTCGATATCGCCCGCGCCGTCATTGACCGCAACCGCAATCGAACGCCCAAAGCTCTGCATACCGATCAAGGCCGCGGCGAAAGAGCCAATGTATTTGAAGCCTTCGACGAACGCTACGAAGCCGAGACCGTCCTCGAGCGCATCCAGCAACTGCGCCTGCAAGACGGGCTGGACTACAAGGACTTCGCCGTCATGTATCGCACCAACGCCCAATCACGGGCCATGGAGCAAGCCTTCGTCAACGCCGCTGTGCCCTACATGCTGGTCGGCGGGGTCGGCTTCTACAAACGTCGCGAAGTCAAAGACCTGCTGGCATACCTGCGCCTTGTCCACAACCCCGATGACCGCGTCAGCTTCGAGCGCGTCGTTAATGTGCCCCCCCGCGGCATCGGCAAAAAGTCCCTCGCCGCCTTCACAAATTGGGTGGCGAGCGAAAGCTTGAGCATCGGCGAAGCGCTGAACCGAATCTACTACGATGACCCCTCTCCTCTCAGCGTCGCCGCCCGGAAGAAGTTCGCCGCCTTCGCCGCCATGCTCTCAAACTGGCAGGAAATGGCGAAAGTCGGCGATCTGCTGAACATGTTCGACAAAATCACCGCCGAAACCCGCTACTATCTCTATCTCGAGGACATTAGCAAAATTCCCGAAGAAGCGGTCGAACGCGCCGACAACGCGCAGGAATTGCGCGGATTGCTGGGCTACGCCATGGAATACGAGCAGCCCCTGCACGAATTCCTCGCCGAGCAATCGCTGGTGGCCGATGTCGACAGCCTGAAAGATGACACCGACGCCGTGACCCTTATGACCCTGCACGCCGCCAAAGGCTTGGAATTCCCGGTCGTTTTTATCACCGGTCTGGAGGCTGGCGTCCTGCCGCACTTCCGCTCATTCGAAGAAGTCGGCGGCATCGAAGAAGAACGCCGTCTCTTCTACGTCGGCGTCACCCGCGCCAAACGATCGCTCTTCCTGAGCTACGCCTTCCGCCGCGCCCTCTATAGCGGAACCGGCGGTCTGGCCGCGCCCTCCGAATTCCTCGCCGATCTTCCCGCGCATCTGCTAGATGGCGCCCCGAGCGCCCTGGCAACCCTCCGCGGCGCCCAAAGCCTCGAATCACAAACCACCTGGGATAGATCGCCCGACGCGCTCAGCCGCCTCCAGCGCGACCTGCAAAGCGGCGCTGTGTCCGCGCCCGCGTCCAACGAAGAACTGCGCAAGAAGATCATCCCCTTCCCCGGCCTCCCCAAGCCTTCCGGCAAGGCCCCCGGCTTCAAAGTCGGCGCGCCGGTATCGCATGAGCAGTTTGGGCTGGGCAAGGTCATCGGCGTGGAGGGCGGCGGTATTGTGAGCGTCTTGTTTGAGAAGCACGGTCCGAAAAAGATCCTCGCCGATGCCGATGGCTTCAAGGCGCTTGACGAATAACCCCCGCGCTCAGCAGCCGCCCAATCTCCGCCTTCGTGTAACCGATCTCCGCGAGTAGCTGCGCTGTATGCTCGCCCTGCTTCGGCGCCTCGCTCAACTCATGCCTCCCCTTGCCGAGCCGAATCGGACTGCGCATCCAGGGTACGCCGGTCTCAGTGACGCCCGCCATGCCGCGCGCTTGAATCTGCGGATCATCCAGCAATTGCCCGGGCGGGACGACCCGGCTGAAACAGCAATCCGCCCCTTCAAGCAGCGCCACCCATTCGTCGGCGGTCTTCGTCTTGAACAGCCCCGCCACCGCTTCGATCAAGTCCGGCTGCCGCTGTCGCTCCCGCTGCGCCTCAATCCAATCCGGCTTGCCAACAGCGCCGCAGAAATTCGCCCAGAACTTCGGCTCGATCGCCGCCAGCGTCACCGGCTGCTCGTCAGCGGTCCAATACACGCGATAGCAGGCGCTTTCTCCCCGCAAGCTGATAAAGGCGCCATCGGCCGGTGGGGTCTGCGCTTCCACCCAAGCCGCCAACGCCAAAGGCATCGCCGCTTCAGAAAGCGCCGCGTCAATGTAGTCGCCTTGCCCGCCCCGCTCCCGCTTGAGCAGCGCCGCCAATATGCCCATCACCGCCACATAAGCGCCGCTGACATCCGCTGCCTGCGCCCCCGGCATCCGCGGATTCATGTCCGCGCCCAGCAGGCCGTTCCGCGCGATGTAATTGAGGTCATGCCCGCTGACCTCCGCGTCGGGTCCGCTCTGCCCCCAGCCCGATAGCGAGCAATAAACCAAACGCGGATTCACGGCTTTGAGCGTCTCATAGTCCGCCCCCAGTCGAGCCGTCACCCCCGGCCGGAATCCCTCGATCAGCACATCGCTCCCCTCGACCAGGCGCTGCAAGACGGCTTGCCCCGCGGCCGTCTTCAAGTCCAGCGCGATGCTCTTCTTCCCGCCGTTGCTGCTTCGGAAGAAAGCGCCCATCCCGTCAATCAGCGGCGGCATCAGACGGGCGTAATCGCCAATGCGGCTGTCCTCAATCTTGATGACCTCCGCACCCAAATCCCGCAGCAGCATCGTGCAGACCGCCCCCGGCAACAGGCGCGTCATATCGAGGATCCGGGTGTCGTACAGGGGGTTCATAGGGCGAGTTTAGCGCGGACGGTGGCGGCTTGGCAACGAAGTGCTGGTCCTGATAAAATGCAGACCATCGTGAATCATTGGAAGTGAAGAGTTAAACGAGAATCATGCGTCTGCCTTGGCTTAGCGAAACGACGGACAAACCGACACACAATTACACCAGGTCCGGTTGGCGGATTCCTCAGTTGAATCTCTGGGACATATACACGGATCCGAATAAGGAGAATCCGGCGCTTGTCAGCATTCGAACCAAGGCGCTGATTCAGGAAATGAGAGCAAACCGGAAAACCAGTCCAGCAATGCGACCATCGTCAAGCACTTTGTATAACTGCGTGGGGCTGATCTTTTGTAGTCGCAGGGGGCACGTCGACATCCGCCACATTGATGCAATTCTGAGACAAGATGGTTACAATGAAATAAGCTTGGATGAATGTGTCGCTGGCGATTTAGTCCTGTATACGTTTGAAGGTGCGCCATCGCATATAGCGTCAGTTTCCTGCGTACACATGTTTCGGAATGATGTAACCCGACTTTCAGTACTGAGCAAATGGGGCAAGGCTGGAGAGGTCGAACATGACCATGACCAGGTACCTGCGCATTGTGGTGTTCCGACAGCTTACTTTAGCACGAGGCTAAATCATGTCACTTAATGAATACTTCAGAGAAATTGAAAGCCTGCAATTCCAAATACAGTTTTCCGTGGTCGGTGGTCTCAACATTCTGCAGTTGGCTATGGAACGGTCCCAAACGCTTCTCGACTTAAGACTTGCAATAGCCGAAGATGCTAAACTGGCTCAGAAAATACATGAACGCATCACACTGCTGTTGAGCAAAGTTGAAACAGAAACACAACTCTCATACGATGAAAGCATCGCGGCGTATCTGTTCTGCTTATTCAAAGAATCACCTGCCGCAGCGAAGGCCGCTAGCCAGATAATTCTGAAATATGGTGGCTTGTGGTGGTCGGTTCAACTCGCGCATTGCGTCCAACAACAGATGCAGACCGAACTCGCTTAGCTCCCATTCGCGAGAGCGAGCTCACACCTTAGACCCGCTCCCATCTTGCTCCAAACTTCGCGAGGCGCTAAGCCCCCGTCACCGCCCCGTCATCCGCCTGCGACACCAACCGCGCGTACTTCGCCATCACCCCCTTGCGGTAATTCGGCTCCGGCGCGCTCCACCTCTCCCGCCGCGCCGCCAACTCCGCATCGCTCAAATCCACCTCGATCAGCCGCCGCCCGACATCAATCGTGATCCTGTCCCCCTCTTCCAGCAAAGCGATAGGACCGCCGACCGCCGCTTCCGGCGCAGTATGGCCGATCATCAAACCTCGCGTCCCGCCGCTGAAGCGCCCATCGGTGATCAAGCCGACCGCCCCGCCCAGCCCCTGCCCATAAAGCGCCGCCGTGATCTGCAGCATCTCCCGCATGCCCGGTCCCCCGACCGGTCCCTCGTAGCGGATGACGAGCACATCGCCTTCGACAATCTGCCGGTTCGAGACCGCTTCAAAAGCCTCCTCCTCAGTGTCGAAGACGCGCGCCGGGCCAGTCAGCGGAGCGGGTGTGTCCTTGAGCTTGACCACCGCGCCGGCCGGCGCCAGGTTGCCCTTGAGCACCACCAAACCGCCGCTGTCCTTGATCGCCTGGTCGAGGTCGCGGACCACCTCCTGGCCCGGCCTCTCCTCCGCATCGGCGCAAGCCTGCGATAGCGTCTGCCCAGTCACCGTCGGCGTATCGCCAACCATGTAGCCGCCATCAATAAGCCGGTTGATCAAGATAGGCACGCCCCCGGCTTTGAACAGATCAAGAGCCACATATTTGCCCGTCGGGCGCATGTCGCCGATGATGGGGGTGCGCCGGCTGATTTGCTCGATGTCGTCCAGCGTGAAGTCGATGCCGGCTTCGCGAGCGAAAGCCAGGCAGTGCAAGATGCTGTTGGTGCTGCCGGCGGTCGCGGCCGAGGCGGCCAGCGAATTCTCCAGCGACGCCCGCGTCACCAAAGCGGACGGACGGATGTCATCCTCGAGGATCTGCAGCATCAACTCGCCGGCTTGATAGGCGACCGTCTCCTTCTCCGGGTCCTCGGCCGGCACATCGCCCATGCCCATCGGGCAAATGCCAATGATCTCGCTGATCATCGCCATCGTGTTGGCGGTGAACTGCCCGCCGCAAGCGCCCGGTCCCGGACAAGCGACATTCTCCACCGCCATCAACTCCTCATAACTGATCTGCCCCGCTTGGAATTGCCCCAGCGCCTCGAAAACATTAACCAGGTCAATGTCGGTTCCGTTCAGCTTGCCCGGGTAAATCGTGCCGCCGTAGAGCATCAGCGAAGGCAGGTCGAGGCGGATCAACGCCATGATCGTGCCCGGAATCGTCTTGTCGCAGGCCGATAGCGCCACCACCCCATCGAGCATATTCGACTTCGCCACCAACTCAATGCTGTCGGCGATGACCTCGCGGCTGATCAGCGAACCCTTCATGCCCTCCGTGCCCATAGTGATCCCGTCCGAGATGCTGACCGTGTTGAACTCGAAAGGCGTGCCGCCGGCGGCGCGGATGCCCCGCTTGACATCGTGCGCCAGCTTCCGCAGGTGGAAGTTGCAAGGTCCGATCTCGGTCCAGGTGTTGGCCACGCCGATAAGCGGCTTGGCCAAAGCCTCGTCATCGTAACCCACCGCCTTGAGCATGGCGCGGGCGCCAGCGCGTTCAGGACCGTGGACGAGGGCGCGGCTGCGCTGATTGAGTGCGGCGCGGACGCCGTTGGTGCTGGGCATGGGGGGACTCCTTTTGTGCCTGGTCAGTGATGAGACTATTGTAGCGCAAGCGGCGGGGAGATTCACGGTGAGGATGGGATGGGTGAGTGGATGGTCGCATTTTTACCACCGAGTACAGCGGGGAAAAAGAGGGCATAGAGTCCTTATCTATGCCAATAAAATCCGAAAAGTCGGTGAAGTTTACCCGCCCCACTTGAGACTCGACATTGAAAAGTAATCGACACTTCTTTATCATTGCTGTAGAAAAGTATAAGCAGCGACGGTGACGAGTAGTAATGGATGAAGATAATGATACTTGCGAAACTGAGCAATAATTTGCGTCGACATATCTCGTTCACCCTGCTTTTTTTCACTTTGTTGGCAGGTGTTCAATCGGTGCGAAGCCAAGAATGGGTTATGGGGATTGACGGCAACCAATATAATTGCGAATTGATATACAGAATGATTGAAGAGTTTGGTGAAGAGCCCTTTAAGAAAACACCCGCCTCAACATCCACCCTAGCGGATCATTATGCTGAGGTAATACTTGCTTGCAAAGACTCTGATGCATTTTTCGAAGCGACCGCCCCCGTCGACTTCAAGGTTACGGTAAGTTCGACTGTCAACCTGCGCTCCTGCGCTGATACTTCTTGTAAGCTTGTTGGGCAGACGCAGATAGGGGATATTCTTGAGGTTATTAATGAGGACGGCGATTGGTATGAAGTGAAGTTTGGAGAAGGAACTGCATTTATCGCTGGCTGGCTGACTACCCGTTTGCCGGATGCTCTTGTGATAGAAAAGGAAGATTCAAGCGAATTGGAGTCTATCGAATTGCAAGCTCAATCTGGAGTGTCATATTTCGACGCGGAAATGCAGCCCGTGCAAGACAGTTGCAGTGCCGCTTATGTAGTACACGACGGAGATGCATCTGCCTTTGCTGTAGTTTTCGTGGGTGAAGAAACCTTGAGAGGAATAAGCGACTATACTATGTATGATAGTGAAAAGTCCTCCTTAACTGTTGATGAAATACAGGAACACGAAAGAAATGGGGTGCCTTTGCTGTTTGCAGGTTATGCCAATCCGGAGCATCAAGAAACGTATTCATTGCAATTTGAATACAGGGAGACTCAGGCAGAGGTAACATTCGAGTACGAGCAAGGCATAACTGGCAAGCGCAATGTCATTGGGGCTGTAATTGTTGAATGCTAAGAAAAAGATGCCTTGTAAGCAATACACTCTCAAAAGATCTATTTGTTGTGGTTCTGTTTTAGTCTTGATAAGGAGTCAAGCGAAAAATGGAAATCCGTTCCAATCAAATCAACCCGCGTAGGGTGAGCAAAGAGGAATTTGCGAACCTGATTGAAGACCAAGTCAGGAAGTGTTTGGAAAACGCGGCACCTCTAGGGGTACTGGCAGTCATCTATATGGCTATGGAATTTATGGCCGGTAAGGACAAAATGGCGGCCTGGATAGATGAGTATCTGCCAAATACGCCTGTCAGACTTAGTGGTGAGGATTTCTACCGTTCACGCAGTGTCTTGTTTCATGCACTGAGTATACATAATCCAAACAGCGCTAGGACAGGACAAGCAGCTACGCCGTTGCTATTTCACTATGGAGATTCTCCTGAAGGCAAACATGTTCTCGTCTCTAGCGCTTGGGAGGATGGGGATCTTGTATTGAACCCAGGGACAACCTTCATCGTTATTGAAAAATTCGCAAACGCGTTTCTAAATGGTATGAAAGCGTGGGTTGACAATGATGATGACATGTCAAGGTTTGTCTTCCCAATTCTGGGGGATTAACGCACGATTTCTCCTTTTCGCTCCGATCAAAAGTACCCTCAAACCTCTAACTGATGGCAACTTGACTTGACCTATATCGGTTAGTAAATGCGCCGTCCGTCAACCCGCCACATTATTCAACACCTGCACCACAATCCCGACCACGATGCCGGTGATGGCGATGGCGGCGGGAATGGCGATGCTGATGATCCACTTCACGGTACTCATCTCTGCGCGGAGAGCTTCTATCTTGGAGTCGAGCCTGGCCTCAAGCGCAGCGAGATCCGCCTTGGTCGCCAAGTGCGCAATTTGCCCTTCGAGGTTAGCGATTCGTTCGCCTTCGGTTTTGCCTTGAGTCGCCATTAGGGTCGCCAGTCCTGTTTTGTCTTCGCTAGGAATACTCAACACCTATTATACACTCGCTGGTTGCGGTCATCAATTGGCGTGAAATGAAACCTCGCCAGCCGCGCGTCCTGGCCCTTACTTAATCCCCGAACTCAGGAAACTATTCGTAAACTGCTTCTGCACCAGCGCCAGCAGCAGCAACACCGGCGCCGCCACAATCAGCGTGCCCGCCGATAGCAAATCCCACTGCGCCCCGATCTCCGACGACTGCACCAGCAGCGCCAGCCCAACCGTCAGCGGCCGCGTCTCCACGCTGCTCGTGATCAGCAAGGGCCACAAAAACTCATTCCAGTGATACGTGATCGACACGATGCTGAAAGCGATCAGAGGCGCGCGCGTGACCGGCAAAAAAACATGCCAGAGCACCTGTAGCCAATTGGCGCCATCGCTGCGCGCCGCTTCTTCCAGTTCCTTGGGCACTTGCTTGAAAGCCTGGCGCATCAAGAAGGTGCCGAAGGCGGAGGCGATGTAAGGCGCCATCATGCCCTGGTAAGAATCCAGCCACCCCAACGCGACCAAAGTCTGATAATTGGGCAAGATGAGCACGGTCGCCGGCACCATCAACTGCGTGAGGAAGAGGAAAAAGATCTGGTCTTTGCCGCGGAAGTCCAGGCGCGCCAGGGCAAAGCCCGCCAATGAGACCGTGACCAACTGCAGCCCCAGCAAGCCAAATACCCAAATGATCGTATTCAGATAAAAACGCGGAAACGGCGCCACCTCCCAAGCCTCGGCAAAAGCGCCCAGGTGCAGGCTCTGCAACCAAACCAGCGGCGAGCCGTTAAGCAACTCGGTCGTGGGCACGAAAGCCGCCAGCAGCGTCCATATCAACGGCGCCATCCAGACGACGCCGAAGAGCGCCAGCGACAGGATGGGCAGGGTCTCACGCCATTTGGAGCGATTCGCGGTCATTTGATGGTCAATCCCGATACTCGCCTAGTCATAGTGCACGCGCCGCTCCAGGTAGACAAATTGCAGCATCGCCATCGTCAGCAGCACCGCCAGCAGAATAACGGTCATGGCCGAAGCAATGCCCGTCTTGAACCACTTAAAGCCTTGTTCGTAAACGTAAAACAGGGCCATGCTGCTGGCGTTGTTGGGTCCCCCCTGCGTCAAGACAAATACATGATCAATCTGTTGCAGCGAATTCAACACGCCGATAGTCGATACGAAGTAAGTCGTCGGCGAAACCAGCGGCCAGATAATATGACGCAGCTTCTGCCAGAAGGTGACGCCGTCCAGCGTCGCCGCTTCCAGCACATCGTCAGCCAATGCTTGCAGCGCCGCCAGATAAAACAGCGCGAAGTAGCCGAGCTGCTTCCACAAGTAAACGGCGAACAAGCTGGCCAGCGCCAGATCGGGGTCGCTCAGCCAATTTGAGCGCGGCAACCCCAAGCCGCCCAGCAACTCGTTGAATAGTCCTACGCGCGGGCTGTACAAGAACAGCCAGATGGAAGCCACGCTGACCATCGGTAGCGCGATTGTCGCCAAAAAGGGAAAACGAAAGAAACCGATATTGCGCAGGCCCTGATTCATGAGAACAGCGAGAAGCAGGCCGCCAAATACGGACACGACCAGCCCCAGGGCGACGTAGCCGACCGTATTGAGTATCACTTGCTGGCTGAAAGGATCGCTGGCGATGCGCTCGAAATTGTCGAGACCGACGAATATCTGGTTGCGCCCTCTCCGCGCGTGGAAGCTGCTGATGACGACGGAGATGATGGGCCAGATGGTAAAGACAGCCAGAAAGACCAGCGACGGCGCCAAGAATAGATACGCGACTGCGCTCGCTGAGTTCAGCCCGGAGGGCAACCAGAGGGAGCGAGCGAAGCGCCCGCGTCCCTCGCCTTGCGTGTGTTGCGCGTTCAACTGACTTTGCATAGGCTTCAGCGACTGCCCTTACAGTTCGCAGCCGTTCTGCGTCAGTACATCATTGGCGCGTTCCTGCGCGATGGCCAGCGCCTCTTCCGGCGTCAGTTCGCCGGTGTTGACCGCTTCAATCGCCTGGGTCGTGATGACCTGAATTTCCTGGCCGCCAAATGTCGCCGGGAATTCTTTCACGGCATAGGGAAGCTGCTCGCGCGCGGTGGAGGCTTGCGGTACTTCTTCGGCATAGCTCTTCAAGGGATCGACTTCCCAAGCGGCGGCGCGCGGCGCGACATAACCGCTGTCGATGCCCCACTGGCCGATCTGCTCCGGACGCACCATCCAGCGGATGAACTCCCAGGCGGCGTCTTGCCGCTCCTGGCCGATGTCCGCCATGATGTAGAAGTTGCCGCCGCCGACATTGGCGCCATATCCGGCTGAGCCGCCGGGCATGAAGCCGGTCCCAACTTCGAAAGGCGAATTGGCCAGCAGCGTGCTCAAGCTGCCGGTCGAGTGGTAAATCATCGCCGACGCGCCGGCGATGAAGTCGGCGGGCGCCGTGCCCCAGGCGACCGCGCCATCAGGCATGATGCCCTCTTCCTGCAACCTGCGCAGGAATGCCAGCGCCTCAATCGCTTCCGGCGTATCCAAATATACAGCGCAGGGCTCATCCCCCAAAGAACCGATATGCTGCCCGGCCTGTATCGCGAAGTTGGCGAATATCCAGAACGACGACGGCACTTCGACGCCCCAACGCGTCACATTGTCCCCATCGCTGGCGACAAGCTGCTTGCCGAATTCAACCAGTTCTTCCCAGGTCGCCGGCGGAGTGTCCGGATCCAGACCGACTTCGGCGAAGGCGTCTTTGTTGTAATAGAGGATAGGCGTGGAGCGCTGCCAAGGGATGCTCCAAACTTGCTCATCGGCGATATTGTTCGCCATGAAGGCATCGAAGAAGTCGTCGATATCCAGGCCTTCTTCGGAAGCGATATAGTCATCAAGCGGGATGATGCCTTCCGTTTGGATCAGCGTATAGATATCGATCCCGAGCAGGATCGCGACGTCAGGCGGTTGACCCGACAAGATCGCGGCGGTCGCCCGCGCCATGTTTTCGGCGTAACCGCCGGTGAAGATAGGCTCAACCTGAATATGATCGTGAGTCGCGTTGAATTCGGCCACATAGCTGTCAATGGCTTGCGCCAGCGGGCCCGCAACGCCAACGGGGTAGAAGAATTGCAGAGTTATCGGCTCCTACGCCGACGCCCCCCCCAATCAGCAAAAAAATGCTGCACAACAATACAATCAATCTAACCGACATGGATTTGCTTGACATTGTAATCTCTCCGTTCTCTTGGATGGACGCCCGTTTCCGGGCTTTGCTGGGTTTGCATGGTCGATAGGCAACCTTTCTTCTAGTGAGCGGGCGCGCATGAACCGCTGTGGCGACCGAGCGCCATATTCAACCAACAAGACCCGGCCGCCTGCCCAACGTCTGAAGCGTCTGCGATTAGGCAAAGATTAGAGGAACCTCAGAACGACAGCATCATACTATAACTCACTTGGCGGAAATGACAAAATTTGCCCGGTCGGGCAGTGGTGGAATTTAGGACATGGCAACAAATAATCCTGACTCAGTAAAGAATAAATGTAGGGGCGAGCCATTGGGTCGCCCACATCAGATTCTCCGACCCCGCCAAGCATATATCCGCATAATTCGCCGCTCCCCGGTCGCGCGGGCAGAGGAACAATGCTTATCACTCGGTCAGCCTATGCCTGCGCGGAGCGGTGATTTTGCTGGATCTGGCAACAAATAATCCTGACTCAGTAAAGAATAAATGTAGGGGCGAGCCATTGGGTCGCCCGCATCAGATTCTCCAGACGGGCGGGATTATAACCTCGTTATTCACCACTCCCTGCTTGTGAGTCAATTGCCTCAACCCGCCACATTATCCAACACCTGCGCCACAATCCCCGCAATCGCGGCGGGAATGGCGACGCCCAGATCCGCTTCGCCGCGCTCAATTCGCAATTTGTCGCGACGAGATGGTATAATCAGCCCATGAATCGCAGTTCGCTTCGGGAAAATGACTGATGGATATACTCGGTCTGCTTAAAGAGTTCTCCAGTTCAGGCGCTTTAGAAGTCATTTTGCTGGTCGTCATTCCGCTCTTGGTGCGCTACTGGATAATCCAGTCGAGGATTGAAATGCGTCAGGAATTGCGAGACGTGTTAGATGACAATAACAAAGAAATCTACCGCTACATTGATGCCAAATTTGACGCTCAAGACGCGAAGTTGGAAGCGCATGACACAAGGTTTGACCGCATTGACGCCAGGTTTGACCGCATTGACGCCAGATTCGCCGCCCAAGACGCTCGATTCGACCAGCTTGACCGAAAAAATGACTCGCGCGCCTACGACATCACCCTGCATCTCATCGACGTACGCGAACGCCTCGCCAATATTGAAGGCCGCATGGGCATCTATCCGCCACGCCGCGGCGTCGAACCACCGACGCCAGAACCCGCTGCCGAACCAGAAAGCGGCGAGTCGGCGCAAAGCTAGCCCCCCATGACCCACCAACCCATACGCGGCGTCATCAGGGCGACATCAACCCGGCAGATTATTCAACACCTGCGCCACAATCCCGACGACAATGCCCGTAATCGCAATCGCGGCAGGGATCACAATACCGATGATCCACTTGAACGCGCCCGCCTCAGCGAGTAATGCATCAAACTTTGCGCCAATTCGAGCAACGTCCGCCTTCGTCGCCAAATGCGGGACCTGTCCCTCAAGATATGCGAGGAGTTCGCCTTCGGTTCGGACCCGCGTCGCCGTTTTCATTGTCAATTCGGTATCGTCAACCTGGCGAATTATTCAGCAATTGGACCACCACGCCCACGATAATCCCTGTAATAGCAATGGCAGCCGGAATAGCAATCGCCAAGATCCACATAAGGGTATTCAACTTGGCCTCAAGCGTGCTGATATCCGCCTTCGTCGCCAGATGCGCAATCTGACCCTCCAGGTTCGCGATGCGTTCGCCTTCGGTTCTGACTTGTGTTGCCATCGCCCAGCCTTGATTATGATTCCAGTCAATTCACCACTATAATACACAGTCGCAACTTCCCAGTCAATTTAGACCGAGTCATCCCATGACCTACAAACCCATACGCGGCGTCATCACGCCCATAGTCACCCCCCTCAAACCTAACGGCGACATCAACCCCGCCGCCATCACGCCCCTCGTCGACTTCCTCATCGACCGCGGCATCGCCGGCATCTACCCCCTCGGCAGCACCGGCGAAGGTCCCCTCTTCACGGCCGCCGAGCGCAAAACCATCGCCGCCGCCACCATCGACGCCGTCGCCGGACGCCGGCCCGTCATCGTGCACACCGGCGCCATCACCACCGCCGAAACCATCGACCTGACCCGTCACGCCCAAGCTGTCGGCGCGGACGCCGCCTCGGTCATCGCGCCCTGGTACTTCCGCCTGGACGAAGACGCCCTCGAAGTCCACTATCGCACAGTCTACGAAGCGCTGCCGGACTTCCCCATCTACCTCTACAACCTGCCCGCCTTGACCGGCAACACCCTGTCGGCCGCGCTGATCATGCGCCTGGCGCGGGACTACGAACATTGCGTCGGCTTGAAAGACAGCAGCGGCGATTTGCAGACCATGTTCGCCGCCAACCATCTAAGCGAAGGCCGCTTCAACACCTGCATTGGTCCCGATATGCTCATCCTGGCCGGCTTGTCCATGGGGCTGGACGCCTCGGTCAGCGGACACAGCAACGCCCTGCCGGAGCTTGTGGTCGGGATTTACAACGCCGTCGCGGCCGGCGATCTGCCAGCGGCGCGAACTCGGCAGCGGCAGTTGAAAGCCGCCGGCGAAGTGATCGCCAACGCGGGCGGCTTGCCCCTCTTCAAAGCTTTGCTGCGCGCGCGTGGCTTGGATGTCGGCGATGTTCGCGCCCCACTGCAGTCAGCGCCGGAAGCGACCGTCCGCGCCTGCCTGGCTCAGTTGCGAGCGCTCAAAGTGGACTTGAGCAGCCTCTAGCCGCCCCAGTCCCGCCTCCTAAAATCAGGGAACTATGTAGGGGCGATCCTTGGATCGCCCGAAACTCTGAACGGCGCCAGCATAAGGATACCAATCGTCCGGCAAGCCATTGGGTCCCCCGCCAATACCATCCCTACCCCACGTCACAATCCGTACTGATGCCCCCGTGGCCCGCCCCCGCCTGACAACTTCGCCCATTCTCACTGCCCCAATCCAGCCGAAATCTATAGGGGCGAGCTATTGGGTCGCCCGAAACTCTGAACGGCGCCAGCATAAGGATACCAATCGTCCGGCAAGCCATTGAGTCGCCCGCCAATACCATCCCTACCCCACGTCACAATCCGTACTGATGCCCCCGTGGCCCGCCCCCGCCTGACAACTTCGCCCATTCTCACTGCCCCAATCCAGCCGAAATCTGTAGGGGCGATCCTTGGATCGCCCGTTACATCCCCATTTTGCATTTGGGCGACTCAAGACTCGCCCCTACACTATCCTTCTGATTGTTGCATTACTTGCTTGCGTTTACTTCTGTGCCCTCTGTGGTTAAATTAGTCTGATACCGCAACTGAAAACGAATACCGGAGGCGCGGACTTGAGTGAGGCTTACCCCGACAAGACCATCATCGGCTTGACCGGCAATATCGCCGTGGGCAAAAGCCTGGCGCTGGCGCAACTGGCGGCTCTCGGCGCGGCCACGATCGACGCGGACGCGGTCGCCCATGCCGTCATGCGCGCAGGCGGACCCGCTTATGCGCCGGTGCTCGCAGCCTTCGGGCACGGCATCCTGGGCGCGGATGGCGAAATCGACCGGGCCGCGCTGGGCGCGATCGTCTTCGCCGATGACGCGCAACTGCGGCGCCTCGAAGCGATCAGCCACCCGGCGATCCGGCAGGAGATCGACCGCCTGATTCGCGAAGCCGAAGCCGATGTGGTGGCTATCGAAGCCATCAAGCTGCTCGAAGGCGGTTTGAAAAATCTGGTCGATGCCGTCTGGGTGGTCAACGCCAGCGAGGCGCGGCAGTTGGGGCGCTTGCTGGACCAGCGCGGCCTGACCCGGGCGCAGGCGGCGCGGCGGATCGCCCTGCAAAACAGCCAAGCCGACAAGCTGCGCCAGGCGCATGTGGTGATCGAGAACGAAGGCGATATCGAAGACCTGCGCGCCCAGGTGACGCGAGCCTGGCAAAAATTAACCGCGGAGAAAAACGGGTAGGGCTTGTCCGATAGTGTGGCGCGACAGTCGTTTTCTCAGCCCTCGCCCCCGGCCACCGCCCCGGGGCATCAGGGAGGAGGAGCGCGCTGAGAGTAGATGGTTTTGATGCTCAATCTTGTGCTATTTGCGCGTTTATTGTCAATCTCATCATCGAGTCACCCTTCCCCATTGCAATGGGGAAGGGCCGGGGATGGGGTAAAAACTGTCCGGTCCGTCCGCGTTCCCGCTAGACTTTTCGGCGTTCGGGTTTGGGCGGCGCCGGGCGGTCTCCGTCTGTGGCTAGCTCTATCCGACCGGGCGTGTTTCGGCTGCGTTGTGTGACAACCACGTCAAAGTCCGGATCAGGATTTTCGAGCAGAGAAGCCAACGTTATCGATTCTACCGATTCACCTTGTTGACTGTTATCATTCTGCGGTTCATCATTGACCATAGTTTTTTCCCTGAGGTTATATGGATACAGATAGAAATATGGTAACACTTATTTCATGGAAACAGCATGAGGACGTCATCGCTCCAAAGACCAGCGCGTTTCAAGCAGCTTGCTTGTTTACCGGTGTAACGTTCTTTATCGTTGCTGTGATCTTGTATCAACTTACGGGTCTGCCGCTCCCCTAGCGCTGCGCTATTCGGTTTTAATGCCCATCTGAGGAATCGAGGGGCAGACCAATCGCGAACGCGAGCTAGCGACTAGGGGACTTACAACAGGACAAGAGACAACACTAGGTGGCATGAATGACCGAACTGACCAAGCTGACCATCAGCCAAGCGCTCGACCTGATGCGCGCCGGCGAAATCAGCGCCCTCGAATTGACCGAAGCCCACCTGGCTCGCATCCACGCCCTGGACGGCAAGATCGGCGCTTATCTGACCGTGACCGCCGACCTCGCCCGGCAACAAGCGGCCGCCGCCGATCAAGCCCGGGCGCAAGGCAGCGACGCGGCGCTTCTGGGCATCCCCATATCCCTGAAAGACGTGCTCTCCACCAAGGGCATCGAGACGACCTGCGGCTCGCAAATACTCAAGGGCTACCAGCCCCTCTTTGACGCGACCGCCGTGGCTCGCCTGTATGAGGCCGGCGCGGTGCTGCTGGGCAAGGTGAACATGGACGAATTCGCCATGGGCTCCTCCACCGAAAACAGCGGCTACTTCCCGACACGCAATCCCTGGAATCTCGAGCGCGTCCCCGGCGGCAGCAGCGGCGGCAGCGCAGCCTCGGTCGCCGCCAATATGGCGCTGGCCAGCCTGGGCAGCGATACCGGCGGCAGCATTCGCCAGCCCGCTTCTTTCTGCGGCCTCAGCGCCATCAAACCGAGCTACGGACGGGTATCGCGCTATGGCTTGATCGCCTACGGCTCGTCCTTCGACCAGACCGGTCCCTTCGCCCGCACGGTGGAAGATGTAGCGCGCTTGCTGATGGTCATCGCCGGGCATGATCCGCTCGATTCAACCAGCATGCCCCTGGCCGTTCCGGATTATCCCGCGGCGCTGCCTGGCGATATCCGCGGCCTCAAGATCGGCTTGCCGGCCGAGTATTTCGCCGAGGGCTTGCAACCGGCCGTGCGGGCGGCTGTCCAGGCGGCGGCGACGCAGTTGGAAGACCTGGGCGCGGAACTCCGCCAGGTCAGCCTCGAGCATGCCGATTACTGCCTGCCCGCCTATTACATCATCGCCATGGCCGAAGCCAGCGCCAACCTGGCTCGCTACGACGGCGTCCGCTTCGGCGCGCGCATCGAAGGCGTCGACCTCATCGATACCTACAAAAAAACCCGCGGCGCCGGCTTCGGCGACGAAGTCAAGCGGCGCATCATGCTGGGCACCTACACCCTTTCCGCCGGTTATTATGACGCCTATTACGGCAAGGCGCAGGCGGTCCGCACGCTCATACGGCAAGAGTTTGACGCCCTCTTCGGTCAAGTCGACGCGCTGCTGGCGCCAGTCGCCCCGACCACCGCCTTCAAATTTGGCGCCGTCGCGCACGATCCCCTGCAAATGATCCTGGCTGACGAATTGACCATATCAGCCAATCTGGCCGGCCTCTGCGGCTTGAGCCTGCCCTGCGGCTTTGACGCGGCCGGCCTGCCCATCGGCATGCAACTGCTGGGCGCGCCCTTCACCGAAGCGCGGCTCCTCCAACTGGGCGCTGCCTATCAAACCGCCACCGACTGGCACCTGCGCTCGCCGGAAAACCTGGATGCGGCAACGAGCTACTAGCCCGCCCGCCATCAACCCGCCTACCCGTAGGGGCGACCCTTGGGTCGCCCGCAAATGCCATTCGATACAATTTTGCGCCCCCTGCAATTGCAACAGGAACATCAACCGGCGCCATCCCCGCCGCGCCTGCCGGATACCTGCGCTGTATACAATGCTAGAATGAAACCGTCGGCGAATGAACGACCGGTTGCGCCCATCGCGGTCTAGATGGCGAACATATTTCGCGTCTTGATAATAGACAAACTATATTGGGATGCGGCTGACCAAAAACGAAATAATACTGGAAAGGATGGCGACCAGCACCGCAATCTGCCATTTCATATTCTTTATGTCGTTGCGGATTTCAGCGAGCATAACCTTGATATCCGCGTAATCTCGCTCGTGACTGGCTTCAGTCATGAACCCGTCCATACGTGTCTCAATGACCGCAAGACGTTCCGATTCCGATTGTGTTCTCGCGTCTGTCGCCATATTTGCCTCCTGTGCCAATCACGTTCATGATGGGCTGAATTACTGTACCGGTCAACGGCGGAAACATAACCACAGGGGCAACACCAGTACGCCATCTTCTTTATCACTTAGTATATATTTTAGCATGCAATTGATTAAAGGTGATTGTGCGGCAGCATGTGCGGCATTTGCGGATTGATGCATCTTGACGGCGCGCCCGTCGCGGAGCGACTCCTGCGGCGGATGAACGACCAACTGCGGCATCGCGGTCCCGACGGCGACGGCCTCCTCATCGACGAACCCGTCGGCATCGCCATGCGGCGCCTCAAGATCATCGACATCGCCGGCAGCGATCAGCCCCTGACCAACGAAGACGGCTCGGTCGCCCTGGTCTTCAACGGCGAAATCTACAATTACCGCGAACTGCGCCGACGGCTGACGGCTCGCGGACATCAATTCAAGACCGCCGGCGACGGCGAGACGATCGTCCATCTCTATGAGGAATACGGCGCCGATGCCCTGAAACATCTCCGCGGCATGTTCGCCCTGGCGCTCTGGGATTCCCGCCAGGGCAAACTCACGCTGGCTCGCGACCGCTTCGGGCAGAAGCCGCTCTACTATTATCAAGACCGCCGCCTCTTCGTCTTCGCCAGCGAAATCAAGGCGATATTAGCCCACGATGACCTGCCCCGCGCCTCGCGCTTCTCGGCCGATTCGCCCCAGGCCCTGGCGGAATACCTGAGCTTCGGCTATGTGCCCGCGCCAGCCACCGCTTTCCGCGGCATCAAAATGCTAGAACCGGCCACTACCCTGCAAATCGACCTGGCAGGCGCCGCCCATGAGCAGCGCTATTGGGCGCTGGACCCGCTTGCCCCGCCCGACCCGGCCGCGACAGCGGAGACGCATATCGATGAATTGCGCGACAAGCTGGACGAAGCGGTCAAGCTGCGCCTGATGAGCGATGTGCCCCTCGGCGCCTTCTTGAGCGGCGGCCTCGATAGCAGCCTCATCGTCGCCCTTATGCGCCAGCACAGCAACGCCGACCTCAAGACCTTCAGCATCGGCTTCGAAGGCGATGACAGCTTTGACGAGACGCCCTATGCCGAACGGGTCGCCCGGCATCTGGGCGCGGAACACCAAAGCTTCCGCGTCAAGCCCGAGGCTCTCAGCCTGCTCTCGGACCTGGTCTGGCATCACGATCAGCCCTTCGCCGATAGCAGCGCCATACCAACCTGCCTGGTCAGCAAACTCGCGCGCCAACATGCCACAGTCGCCTTGACCGGCGATGGCGGCGATGAACTTTTCGTCGGTTACGAACGCTTCTATGCCGCTGCCTTAATGAACCGCCTCGGCTTCCTGCCAACGCCATTTCTGCGCGGAGCCGCTCGCTTGCTGTCGCTGCTGCCGGAAGGCACGGCTTATTATGACCCGGTCAAGCGGACGCGGCGTTTCCTCCAGGCCGCCTCTCAACCCCTGGCGGAGGCTTACTTCGATCTGGTCCGCGTCTTCAGCGAAGAATCGCTGACGGGCATCTATCCCGGCGCTGGAAAACACTTGCCGACTTTGGATCGCTACGCGCAAGCCGACCAGCCGCATCCAATAGCCCGCTTGACCGAAGCCAATATGCGCTCCTACCTGCCCGACGACCTGCTGATCAAAGCCGACCGCTGCAGCATGGCCGCCTCGCTGGAAGCCCGCGCCCCCTTCCTCGATCATGAACTGGCGGAGTTTGCCGCGAGCCTCCCCTTTAACCTCAAGCTCAAAGGCTCGCGCAACAAGCATATTCTGAAAGAAGCGGCGCGGGGACTGCTCCCGGCGGAGATCATCAACCGCAAGAAGCACGGCTTCGGGATTCCCCTGGGCGCCTGGCTGCGGCGGGATATCGGTCCGGCCCGAGACATCCTCCTCAGCCGCCGCGCCCGCGAGCGAGGCCTCCTGAATATGGCGACTGTAGCCCGGCTGATTGACGAGCACGAAACCGGCAAGCGCGATCACAATCGGCAGCTTTGGGCCCTCCTGACTCTGGAAGAATGGCACCGGCAATTTGTCGATGGCTGATCCGCCGCATAATGCGCATAAGACGTATAAAGGGCTTTTTCTCTGTGCTCTCTGTGTCCTCTGTGGTTAATTTCTGTTTGAGGTTGCCCGTCGCAGCGGATGTCAGTTTTGATGCGATTGCTCTGCCCGGAAGAGCCGATTCTTGAGCGCTCTTCGATGAATATGGTAAGATGGAAGCGAGAATGTAGCGGGTCGAATCATGAACGAAATTGACAGCCCTGCCTCAAACCGCCGTAAGCAGATTCCAACAGTTGTCTTCGCCTTGGTAATAATCATATCGTTTTACATTGCGATATTGTTTGCGGCTTTGAGCGTTCTTCTCTTGAGCGGGCATACGTGGATCTCGTAGCGCTTGCATCAATCGCGGCCTTGCTAGGCGATGATATGCTTATCTCACGTCATCGCGGCGGAGAATAAGCCATGAGTAACAAGAAGCAGAAACCCAAGGAACAGCGTTGCAAGCACGGCTTCAAGCCCATTGACTGCTTGGAGTGCGGCGTTGACTTGCGCCGCCAGCGGATACACAAGCGAAAGTTCGGTTGCCTGGTCTTGTTGCTGGCATTCTTTGTCTGGTCGATCTTGACGATGCACCCCGCAAACAAGCGGACAATGTGCGCCACGATGGGGATCGGTGAATATACGCCGCTCGTTTGTCAGTGAGGCCTGTGTTGCTTTGGGGTATAAGCCCCTATGAAATAGAACAGACTTCACTCTTTCGTCTGAAAATTCAAAGTGAAATCGAGGTAACACCCCCCCGCGCCTCAGCCAACCGCCGCTCCCACTCCACCTCGCGATCCGCCGGGACCCGCGCGCAGCCGATGCTTTCCAGCGTGAATGAAGCCGCCGCCGCCCCATAACAGCCCGCCTCCGCCACATCGCCGCTCCGACAGTAACCCACCAGGAAACCGCCGCAATAAGTATTGCCCGCGCCGGTCTGGTCGACCACCTCCGCCACCGCCACCGCCGGGATAAAATAGGCCTCGCCGTCGCCCTGCCGCGCCGCCAACGAGCCCCGCTCGCCCATGCGCAAAACCGCTATCTTGACGCCATCCCCCAGCAAACGGCGCATGATCTCGACCTCGTCCTCCACGCCGTACATCGTCTGCGCTTCGTGCAAATTGGGCGAGACGATATCAGCCTGCGGGATGCCAGCCGCGAAAGCCGCCCGGTCGCCATCAAGCATGAAAGCGCGCGTCGGCTCCCAAAGCAGAACCGCCTCCGGAAAGCGCCGGCGCCAGCCCTCGACGTATTCCGCTTCCCGCAGCAGCGTCAAGCCGCGGACGCTGTCGTAAGGCACATCAGCGCTGTCGGCTCGCGGATGAATCATGAACGGCTCGATAACCTCGACGCGGAAAATCTCGTTGCGCACGCCATTCCACTCGAAGATCTGCCAGCCGCGCATCTGCGGATGATGCGTCCAGGCCAAGCCCCCCGTATCAAAATCCCCCTCCAGCCGCGCGCGGATATCCGCCGGCAAATCTTCCCCGACCAAACCGACCAGACCAGGCTTCTCCCCCGCGAAAGCCATGCCATAAGCCGCGTGACAGCCGCCCCCGCCCAACACGCCCATGCTCGTCCGACCATCGGGATAGACGATGTCGTCAATGATTATGCTGCCGATAGCGATGAACTCAGTCGCAGTCATGATTCACCACAAAGACACAGAAGTAGAACCAACAAAATAATGAGAAAAATATTGCAAGGTGAAGAGAATGGCAAAAACCGAAATCATTGTAGGGGCGACTCTGTGAGTCGCCCGCTTACAACATTCACTACATTTCATTTGTCGCATGACTAACTTGGTTTTACTGAAGCAATCCCAAGTAACTCCGGCGAAATCCGCTGCAAAATCGCATTTTCTCAAGTGGTGACGCTCCCCCTCCCTCTTGATGGGATGCTCGCCATAGAGATGGCGAGAAGGGGCCGGGGGGTGAGGGCTGAGAAAACGACCGTCGCGCCACACTACCGGACCGGCCTTGTAGGCGCGACATATCATGTCCCTCGCAAAATCATCACCCGCCAACCCCGTTGACAAACACTGCCCCACTCACTATATTTTGCAGATAAAATTGTATTTCGCAAGCAAAACGATCGTAGGAGCGAACCACCGCCTCGCCCGCCGCACCGCAAAATATGTAGGGCTTGATTGGTATTAGCATTTCGAACGGAGAAATATCCACAAACTCATCGAAAAATATAAAAATGGAGGACTATCTCTGCGATACTCAACAAATAAACTGAGGACTTCGCCAGTTTTAGCTCCCCTTCCCTGATGTTTCGGGATGCTCGCCATAGAGATGGCGAGAGGGGCCGGGGGATGGGGTAGAAAAAAGCGATGACAGAACGAAATACCAATCAAGCCTTGTAGCGGCCAGCCACCGGGTCACCCGCAAATCTCAACAACCCGCACACTCATAAAATCGAGGAACACCATGACCAAAACAACCCTCAAAGGCATCACCTGGAATCATTCCCGCGGCTTCGTCTCCGTCCTCGCCACCGCCCAGCGCTTCAGCGAAATCCGCCCCGATGTCGAAATCACCTGGGAAAAACGCTCCCTGCAAGAATTTGCCGACGCCCCCATTCAAGGCTTGGCGCAGCACTACGACCTGCTCGTCATCGATCATCCCTGGGCGGGATACGCCGCCCACAGCAAAGTCCTCCTGCCCCTGCAAGACGTCATCCCCGCCGACTTCCTGCGCGATCAAGCCGACAATTCCGTCGGCCATTCCCACCCCAGCTACATCTTCCGCGGCAGCCAATGCGCCCTCGCCATCGACGCCGCCACCCCGGTCGCCTCCTGTCGCCCCGATCTCCTCGCCCGCTATGACCTGGAACAGCCCCGGACCTGGCGCGATCTCCTCGAGCTCGCTCGCCGCGGCCGCGTCATCATGCCCGGCATACCCATCGATACCCTCATGAACTGGTACATGCTCTGCGCCACCCAGGGCGAAAACCCCTTCGTCGATGATGAATGGGCGGTCTCGGACGAGATGAGCCTGCGCGCCTTCGACCAACTCCGCGAGCTGGCTAACCTCTGCCCGCCCGAGATCTTCGATTGGAATCCCATCGCCGTCTACGAAGCGCTCTCCCGCCGCGATGACTTCGTATACTGCCCCTTCGCTTACGGCTACTCCAATTACTCCCGCCCCGGCTACTCCGATGCCCTGCTCAAGTTCGACGACATGGTCGATATCGACGGCTGCGGACGCTGCCAGACCACCCTCGGCGGCACCGGCCTCGCCATCTCCGCCGCCTGCCAGGCAATCGATGTCGCCCGCGATTACGCCATGTTCACTGCCAGCCCCCTCATACAGCGCACCCTCTTCTTCGACAATGGCGGCCAGCCCGGCCACCGCGGCGCCTGGCTCGATGCCGAGGTCAACCGCCGCTCAAACGACTACTTCCGCGATACCCTGCCCGCCCTCGACCGCGCCTACCTGCGCCCCCGCTACCCCGGCTACCTCCACTTCCAGGACCAGGCCGGCGCCCCCATCCGCGACTACCTCATGCGCGGCGGCGACAAACAACAACTCCTCGCCCAACTCAAAAACCTCTTCGCCGAATCCAAACAACTCTATCAATAAAACCCTTGATAATCTGTAGGGCTTGTTCGGTACTGACCCTATGAGCGAGCCTTCGTCTTATTGCCTCGAAAACACCACATCACTCTGGCGAAACCCGCTGCAAAATCGCATTTTCTCAAGTGGCGACGCTCCCCCTCCCTCTTTATGGAATGCTCGCCAGAAGTGGCTGTGTCTACGCGCCGCTAGAGATGGCGAGAGAGGGCTGGGGGGTGGGGGCAGAAATCCCGCAATTTCCCACACTACCGGACAAGCCTTACAACACTACCTCTGTAGGTAAATCCCTCTGCGCCCTCTTAAAAACTCGGTGTACTCGGTGGCAAATCTCTGTGCTCTCTGTGTTCTCTGTGGTTAAATCGTTTTCTGCCCTTTGCGCCGAAATTCCCCTGCGCTGAACACATCCTCAAAACCGCCGCCATATTTTGCGACTTATTCCCCGCTGTGTTACAGTCTAACGTTTCAAAATGAATTACGGAGGTTTTTTCGAAATGCGCGCTAAACACGCAATTCTGTATCGCGGTCTCATCCTCGGGCTGCTTGTTCTTGTCATCGGGGTATTCAGCGCCGCCGCCCAAGACGCCGTTGAACTCCGCTGGCTCAGCCACACCTTCGAACCCTGGAACGTCGCCCTCCAAGCCCACGCCGACGAATATATGGAGGCCAATCCGGGCGTCGGCATCACCTACAGCCATGTCATTCACGCTGATCTCAATGTCGAGATCGCGACCGCCCTGGCCGGCGGCGATCCGCCCACCATCATGGGCGTCTACGGTCCCTGGATGCCCCAACTGCTGGAAGCCGGCGCCCTGGCGGCTGTTCCCCAATGGGTAATTGAAGACCTGGACAATAACTTCCCGCCGGTCATGAAAGAAGCCGCCACCTACGACGGCGACGTCTATGGCTACGTCCAGCATATCGGCATCCCCATGCCCATCATCAATCCCGTCTTGCTGGAAACCTATGAGCTGGCCGCCCCCACGACTTGGGACGAAGTCCTGGAACTGGACAACGCCCTGGAAGCCGAAGGCCTCTACGGCCTGGTGCTGACGGCGGTCAAGGACGGCAGTTGGAATGTCATCCACTGGTCCTCTATCCTGCAAGGCTACGGCGGACGCATTCTCACCGAAGACCTCAGCGCCGCCGCTTTTAATGACGAAGCCGGCTTGGCCGCAAGCAACGTCTTCGCCCAATTGGCGCAAAATGCCGAGATTGATCCCGGCGACGCCTTCATGCTCGAATTCAGCGCCATGTCCTACTCCGGCCCCTGGATGAAATCCGCCTTTAACGCCGAAGCCCCCGACCTCGTCTACGAAGCCATCCTCCCCCTCGTAGGCGGCGCCCAGCAAGCCACATCGGCCTATGTCTGGTTCTGGGTCGTCAGCTCCGCCGCCAGCCCCGAAGAGCAGGAAGCCGCCTGGCAATTCCTCAGCTGGGCTTCCAATGGCGAGCAATATGCCGACCTCTATCGCGAAATCGGCCTGCTGCCCATCACCAACGAGATCCCGACCGAATTCGAGGATGACAGCTGGGTGCAAACCTTCAGCCAAGGCCTCCAGAACGCCTTCATCTACTATGAGAAACACCCGGCTTGGGAACAGATTGACCTGGCCATCGGCGAAGAATTGGAGCGCCTCGCCGTCGGCGAAGTGACAGCGCAGGAATTCCTCGATACCGCCGAAGCCCGCGTCAACGACATTCTCGATGCCTAAACCCGTAACATCGGATTGTAGGGGCGGCTCTTGAGTCGCCCGCCGACACGCAAATCTGTAGGGGCGACTCTTGAGTTGCCCGCCGACGCGCAAATCTGTAGGGGCGGCTCTTGAGTTGCCCGCCGACACGCAAATCTGTAGGGGCGACTCTGTGAGTCGCCCGCAACCTGACAAAATGCCGCGCCGGAGGTCGACGCTTGCAAATTAGCCCCGCCGCCCAAGCGACCAAAGTCACGCCGCTCAGCACAACCAAAGTCCAGAAGCGCCTCTTCATCTGGGTCAGCCTGACCCCCATCCTGCTCTACTTCCTGGTCTTCTCCCTGGCGCCAATCGCCGGCGCTCTCTTCATCAGCCTGCATGAATGGCCCCTGCTCGGCGGCGAACCGTCTTTCGTCGGCTTTCAGCACTTCATCGAAATCCTCGGCGAAGAACGCTTCTGGAACGCTCTGGAAAATACCGCCCTCTTCACGGTCGCCTATGTCGCCCTCGTCCTGGTCATCGGCTTGGGCTTGGCTCTCCTCCTGCTCTCGATGACGGAGCGCGTCCGCTTCATCATGCGGCCGATTTATTTCGTCCCCCAGGTCACCTCAGCCGTCGCCGTCGCCATCATGGTCGCTTGGATGTTCCAGCCGCAGATCGGCATCATCAACTCCGCCCTCAAATCACTGGGCTTCCAAGGCCGCCTGCTCTGGCTCAAGTCCCCCGACCTCGTCATGCCCACCATCATCGCCACCGCCGTCTGGCGCTCGGTCGGCTACAGCATGGTCATCTACACCGCCGGCTTGATGAATATCCCGCCCGATCTCTACGAAGCCGCTCAGGTCGACGGCGCCTCCAAGTGGACCGCCTTCTGGCGCATCACCCTGCCCCTGCTCAAGCCGACCACCCTCTTCGTCTTCGTCACCACCACCATCTCCGGCTTCCAGGTCTTCATCGAACCCTGGCTGATGTCCGGCGGCGGACCCGGCACCGCCAGCCGCGTCCTCATGCTCGAGATCTATGATCGCGGCTTCCGCTTCTTTAATATGGGCAACGCCTCCGCCATGGCTGTCTACCTCTTTCTGATTATCGCCGCGGTCGCCTGGCTGCAGATGCGCTACCTGCGGCAGGAGTTCGAATTCTAATGGCGACTCTGAGCCTGCAACGCCCTTCCGAGCGCCGGCGTCGACTCCGAATCGTGGCGCTGGCCTCGCTCAAATACAGCCTCGCCATCCTCATCGCCATCGTGATGATCTTCCCCTTCTTCTGGATGATCAGCACCTCCTTCAAACCGATAAAGGAAACTCGCGTCTACCCGCCGACCCTCGTGCCGGCGGAACCCGTCGGCTTCGAGAATTACGAAGCGGTTCTCACACGCATCAGCTTCTTCTCCTACGTGAAGAACAGCGTCATCGTCACCGCTGCCATCACCACCGGCGCTCTCTTTACCAGCGCGCTGGCCGGCTACATCTTCGCCAAGTTCAACTTCCGCCTGCGAAACTTGTTGTTCTTCCTCATCGTGGCGACCATGATGGTGCCCTTCCATGTCGTGCTGATACCCGTTTTCCTCATCATCCGCGAGCTGGGTCTCTACAATACGCTGCTGGCTGTCATCGTGCCGGGCTTGGTCTCGCCCTGGGGCATCTTCCTCATGCGCCAATACATGCTCAATCTGTCCACCGAAATGCTGGACGCCGCCCGCGTCGATGGCGCCTCGGAACTGGGCATCTTCCTCCGCATCGTCCTGCCGATCTCCCGCCCCGGCCTAGCCGCCGTCGGCATATTCATCTTCATGTATCACTGGAACGACTTCCTCTGGCCCCTGGTCGTGCTCAAGGACGAACCCCTGCGGACGCTGCCCCTGGGCTTGGCCGTCTTCAGCGAAGGTTTCGGCATCAGCCGCTGGAATATCGTCACGGCGGCGGCGGTGATGGCCGTGATTCCGATCTTCGTCGTCTTCGCCTTCGCCCAGCGCCACTTCATCGAAGGCATCACCCTGGGCAGCAGCAAAGGCTAGCTTCCCCGTTCATTCACCGCCACAAAACCCGCAGGCTCGCTCCTTCCGCCGCCCCTTTCTGTGCCTCAGCAGAATCAATAATTAATGCAAATTTCGCTAAAGCAACGATCTGTAAGGCTTGTCCGGTACTGAGAAAACTGCGCAAATTGTTGGCTTATTTCGAGCGGGCGATTTACCGGGTCGCGTAGACACTGACCGTCAATCGCCCCTACAACCGATTTCTTGGGCGGAATTCAGCACTGCATTCCCAAGTTTGCCAAGGAAGCGCTCCCCTTCCCCATTGCTATGGGGCAAGGGGCCGGGGGATGGGGTAGAAAAACGCGTAAGCATAACCCAGTAGCGGACAAACCTTGTAGGGGCGAGCCACCGGGTCGCCCGCCAGCGCGCCATGAAATCGACGGACGATATGATATATCGCCCCTGCAACATTGCCTCTGTGCCCTCAATAAACTCGGTGTGCTCGGTGGCAAAAATCTCTGTGTTCTCTGTGCTCTCTGTGGTTAAATCGTTTCTGCCCTGCGCGCCGAAACGCCTCAACCCTCATCCGGCAGCAACGACAAATAGCCCACAAACTCCTCGTCCAGCGCGCAAATAAAATGCGCCAGCAAACGCCCGCAGCGCTCAATGTCCTTGAGATCCAGCGTCTCCACCGGACTGTGCATATTCCGCAGCGGGATGCTCAGCAGCGCCGTCGGCACGCCCTCCCGCGAGACCTGAATCGCCCAGGCATCCGTGCCGCTGCGCCCGGGCATGATGTCGCTCTGCCATTGGATATCGTGATAATCGGCCACCGCCTGCAGCCGCTCCACCATCTTCGGGTGGAAATTGGCGCCGATGCCCAACTGCGGTCCCCCGCCCAGCTTGCCCGCGCCGAGGCTGACCCCGGGCTGCTCGGCGAACCCGACATCCAGGGCGATCGCGCAATCCGGCTCGATGTGATTGGCCGCCGTGGTCGCCCCGCGCAAGCCGACCTCCTCCTGCGCGGTGGCAGCCGCGTAGACATCCCAACGATGACGCATCCCGCGCAGCAACTGCAGGCAGGTCGTGACGACAGCGAGGCAGGCGCGGTCGTCCATCGCCTTCGCCGCGACCCTCCGCCCTTTCAACTCCAGCAACGGACCATCCACCGTGATCAAATCGCCGATGCTAACCAGCGCTTCGACTTCCGCGGCCGGCAAACCAACATCCACCACCAACTCCTCAATCGGCGGGTAACGCTTGCGCTCGGCGGCGGTCTGCAAGTGCGGCGGCTTGGTGGCGATGACGCCCGGCAAGGTCCGCGCCCCATGCACAAGCACCGTCTGCGCCAGCATCACCCGCGCGTCAATGCCGCTCACCCGATGGACATAGAGGAAGCCCTCTTTGATCTCGCGCACCATCAGCGCGATCTCGTCCATGTGCGCCGCCAGCATGATCTTCCGCCGCCGCGCCCCGCTCTGCGATCCCCGCTTGACGCCGATCAAACTGCCCAGGCGGTCGCCATCGAACTCATCGACCAAGCCCGCCCATTCCTCGCGCAGCAAATCAGCCGCCGGCGCTTCGTAACCGCTGGGCGCATGGGTCTCCACCAAACGCTTGAGATGCTCTTTGGGATTGTACATATTGCGGGATTTATGGCAGCCGGCTGATGATGTGAATCAACAAAGGCACGACTATGCCAGCGAGGATGCCAGCCAGGATTAAAAACTGCGCGTCCATCCACTTTATCACCCGCGCTTCGAGTTCACGAAGATCAGCCCTGGTAGCCAAATGCCTGCGCTCGGCTTCAATCGCCGCGAGGCGCTCTCCCTGGCTGGAAGCCGATCCTGACGAAGTTTGGGTCATATCCGCGGTCGCCATTCGTATCTCCTAAATCACTACAATTCTACCAGCAAAGCAGGTCACATACCAGTTCCCCACATCCTCCATTTGCCCATTCGCCGCGCAGCAAATCGGCCACCGTCGCTTCGCCTGGCAGTGTAACGCAAAACCCGTAGGGGCGATATATCACATCGCCCCCCGCCTGCATAACGTGATTCGGGCGACCCACTGGCTCGCCCCTACACCGGTATCCCATCCGCGCCGCCGCAACATCTGTAGGGGCGATATATCATATCGCCCGTCCGCGCCCAGCGGCAGTCATCCCCCATTGCGATGCGGGGACAGAGGGGGGTAGACTGAAGGCGCTGGACCCCCGTCCGCGATTTCAGCCCGCAGCAACGAGAGGAACGCGCATGACCGCTTTCGCCACGGTCGAAGAAGCTTTGCAGGCTTTGCGAGAGGGCGCCGACGACCAAGTCCGCGCCGACGCCATCGTCCATCTGGGCGAGCGGACTTATGCGCCGGCGGTGCCCCATCTGACCGAGCTGGTCCGCGAAGCCGACCCCGGCACGCGCTACCTGGCGGCCAAGGCGCTGGGGCAGATCGGCGATGAGGCGGAAGCCGCCGTCCCCGCCTTGCTGGAGGCTTTGCGCGCCGATGACATCTTCTTGCGCGCCGGCGTCACCGGAGCTTTGATCCAGATCGGCTGTCCGGCCGTGCCCGGCTTGACGCGCGCCCTCTTCGACCCCAGCAGCGCGGTCAAGCGAGCCGCCTGCAAAGCCTTGGGAAGGATCGGCAGCGAGCGCTCGGTGGGCGCCCTGATCTATTCCCTGCGCGATGGCAACGCCGGCGTGCGCAAGTTCGCCCGCGAGGCTCTCGAACGCATCGACAGCCCGGCCGCCCGAGAAGCCCTGCGGGGCTCGTAGGCGCGATATATCATATCGCCCGCCGATTCCATGGCGCGCTTTCGGGCGACCCGATGGCTCGCCAGCTTTTCTACCCCATCCCCGGCCCTTCCCCAAAGCATCCGAAGTGGAAGGGTGACTCGATGATGAAATTGACAATAAACGCGCAAATAGCAGAAGATTGAGCATCAAAGCCATCTACTCTCAGGGCGCTCCCCCTCCCTGATGCCTCGGATGCTCGCCAGAAGTGGCTGTGTCTACGCGCCACTAGAGATGGCGAGAAGGAGTCGTGGGGTGGGGTAGACTACTCCCGCCATCACACGAACTCGATATAGGACGATCGGCTGTTTTCGACGCCGTGCCAGGCCAGGGCGGTCGCCATGACGGTGTCATCATTCCTAAAGATACTTGTCTCCTCGCAGATGCTCATATAGATAGTAGGCGGGCTGATAACTCAAGTCGCTGGCAGGGCGGATAGACTTCTCGCCAAATTTTTTCCGCAGCTTGTCCAAGACAGTTTGTAAGTTCTCCGCTTTCTTATGAGCTTTGGGGTCTTCCCACATTCCCCATTGCCAGTAGCGATCCACAAATTGGCTAAGACCCACTCCGATCAAGCGCACCAACTTCCCGCGCAGCCAATAGCGATCAAACAAGTCGGCGGCAGCGTCATAGATTTGATCGTCGCGGTTTATGGGATTGTGGAGTGTCATCTGTCGGGTGAAGGTGGAGTAATCCGCCCAACGTAAAGTGAGCGTTATTGTACGTCCGTACAAGCCAGCCCGGCGCACTTGCTGCCCAACCTCGACGGATAAACGCCGAAGGGTCTGCTTAAGCTCGGTCTCATCATTGGTATCCTCGTGAAATGTCATCTGCCGACCGGCGGATTTCTGAATTGGGAGGGGGAGGACAGGGCTTGGGTCAATAGCGTTGGCGTGATACCACATATCGCGCCCTGGCTTGCCGAAACGTTGGCTAAGCATATATTTTGAACTGGCGGCAAGCTGCCCAATGGTCGTCACGCCGAGTTTTTCCAGCGCTTGCTCGGTGCGCGAGCCGACGCCCCACAGTTTGCCAACTGGCAGATCTTTCAGAAAATGTTTTTCCTCACCGGGCGGGACAATCATAATCGAGTTTGGCGGGTTGTCCTTTGGCTGCGCCGCTTTCCCGACGCCGTTAGCGATTTTTGCCAGGAGTCGGCTAGTGCCGCCGCCGAGCGAGCAAGGCAAATCAACCTCTGTGTTGACGCGCCACTGAATATCGCGGGCGATTTCGTCGACGGGAGCGGGCATTATCGTCACATCGACAAAGGCTTCATCAATGGAGGCCGGCTCAACATAAGGCGCGACGTCCAGCAGAATGTCCATAACCGTATTTGAGTGTTTCACGCAAACGCGCATGTCTGGCCGCACGATAATCAAATCGGGGCAAAGCCGAAGCGCCTGTCCCATTGGCATTGCCGACTTAATGCCGAATTTTCGGGCTGGGTAAGAGGCCGAAGCCACCGCGCCACGCTCGCTTGGCTTTGCGCCCACCACGACAGCTTTGCCTTTTATCGACGGGTCTAGCTGCTCGGCCACCGAACAATAAAAAGCATCCAGGTCGAGATGTAAGATCTTTCTTGCTTTTGCCATACGCTTGACCAGTATTGAATTGGACAGGCAGATTAGAACATATTTTCCATAATAGAACAATAGTTCGTTTTCTGCCTGTGCAAGAAAGAGCTTGAGTTGAAACGACCTCATCACACGAACTCGATATAGGACGATCGGCTGTTCTCGACGCCATGCCAGGCCAGGGCGGTCGCCATGACGGTATCATCGTGACAGCCGGGCGGCGCGCCATAGCGGAAGCTCCCGCCGGGCAGGCGCTCCAGCGAATAGCTCGAAAGCTCGCCCAGCAGCACGGGATCATCGAGCAAGCCCAGGTAGCCGCGTTCGATGGCCAGCGCCAGCGCTTCGATGAGCGGGGATTTGTTGCTGAGGCTGGTTTGGAAGCTGCGCATGGGCAAGCCTTCCTGTTGCAGCGCTTCGATATTGGGCGAGCCGAAGCTGTTGGCTTCCGCCCAGATGACCTGCGGGCGCCAATGTTCCGCCAGCGCTTGCAGGCGGCCCCGCTGCAAACTCCAGCCGACCTGGTTGAAGCGGTCGAGGGCGACCATCTGCCGCGCGGTGGCGTCGATGACGGCGATGGCGGTGTAATCCTGGCTGCGGCCCCAATCGACGCCGACGATGTAACGATGCCCGGGCCGGGGACCGTAGTGCATCGCGGGCTGGCGGACGGCGGCGCGGAGGCCGCGGAAGACCTGGCCGCTGTCGTCGCTGAACTCCGCCAGGTATTCGGTTTTCCAGGCGCGCTCGGCGGTCTGGCGGCGGATGCTCTCCAACTCCGCCCGGGCGATTTTGGGATTGTCGCCGGTGGCGAAGCGGAAGGAAGCCCAGTCGACTTCTTCCGGGTCCATGCCGATGCGGAAGATATCCCAGAACCAGTTTAGGCCGAAAGGCGTGCTGAGGAAGAGGGCGCAGCCGCGAGTGGTAGCCAGCATGGGACGGACGATCTCGGGCCAGACGCGCGGCTCGATGTAAGCGGCTTCGTCCAGCACCGCCAGGTCGAGACCCTCTCCGCGCAGGAAATCGGGCTTATGGCTGCTGCGCACGGCGATCATGCCGCCGCCGGGAAGGTCAATGCGATGCTCGCTCTCGCTGATCTTCGTCCCGTCTATCGTGCGCGTCGCCGCTTTCAAGTCCCGCCAGACCTGTCCCATCATTATGAAGGTCGGCGCCAGCCACCAGGCGCGCTGATTCCCCTCCAGCGCGTGTTCCAGAATGACCGTTTTGCCCAGGGTCGTCTTGCCCCAGCGCCTCCCGCAAGCCACTACCGTGAATCTTTTCGAGAAACTCCTCACGGCTAGCAGCCCAGGGTGGAGCGTCCCGTAGCTCGCCGTCGGTGAAGTATTCGTGTCGGATGACAAGTTCTTTTTCGTCATGGATCTCCTCAATTACATCTGACAATTTCAGGGCGTGGCTAATCAGGCTGCTGATGGCGGAGGCCAGTTGGTTCAGGGGCGCGCTCTCCAGCATCTTTTCATCGATCTGTTCGAGGGCTTTCTGGCCGCGCTTGAGCATTTTCATTTGCATGTCGACCAAGAGGCGGTCGCGTTCGCGAGCTCTGCGCTGCTTGTATTGCTGGCGGAGTTCCGCTTCTTGAGCGCGCCATTTCTTCAACGTCGTTAAAGCGATCTTAAACTTCTTGCTGACTCCGGCGAAATTGCCATCTTGACAGTCGATCTCGTTGAGCGCTTCAATTTTTGTGTCGAGTGGATAGCCCTTTGCGGTCCTTTTTGTATCTTTTGGCATCCTTTTTGTATCCTTTGCTTCCATGCTCCTCGCGGTCGAATTTGGCGCCGGGACCGGTCGTCGAAAATGGGCGCGCCGGGTTGCTTGCGTCCGGGTCGGGTTGAGCGGGACGGCGGAAGCGGGGGCGCGCCCGGTTGGACGACTGGAGACGCTCATCACTCGCCGTCCGGCTGCTGGCGGTTCCGGCTGCGCTGCCCGTCCGCGCATGGGCATCTCCATCGATCCGGTTTCAGCTTAGTACAAATGTTCTGTCTATACGCGACTAAGTGTTCGCGCATTGGAAAGTTCTAACGGGTTTATTACCGCAGAGATACGAGGGACGAAAAGATTTTTTGCCACCGAGTACACCGAGTTTTTAAGAGGGCACAGAGAAAGCAGGACGCGGGGTTGTGCCCCCACCCCCGGCCCCCTCCCCCACAGGGAGGGAGGGGGAGCTAAATTTGGCAGGATCGCGCAGGGGGGCGCAGGCGCAGCGGGCGACCCGGTGGCTCGCCCTTACGGATTTCGATGTGATTGGCGCAGTGGGCGACCCAATGGCTCGCTCCTACGGGTTTTGATGTGATTGGCGTAGGCAGGCAGGGGCGATGTATCATATCATCCGGCGACAGCAAGGCGTATAATTTCGGGTGACTCAAGGGTCGCCCCTACATGCCTATTGTTCAGAGGATTATGGAAGGAAAGTCCCATGCCCGAGCGCAGTCCCATGCACCAGCAGATCGACACTTTGCCCGCCTTGATTCGCGACATTGTCGCGCCGTTTGACGCGGCCGCGCGCCACGCTTTTGACTTCGAGACCTGCACGGCTGTCAAGCGCATCACCCTGGTGGGCTGCGGCGACAGCCACCACGCCCCGGTCGGGGCTGAGTTGGCCTTCAATCAGTTGACCGGCGTGCCGACGCTGGCGCAAAGCTCGCTGCTTTTCAGCCGTTACAGCGCCGGCTACCTGCCCGCCACCGGTCCGAAGACCAACCTGGTCATCGGCGTATCGGTCTCGGGCAAGGTCAGCCGCACGATTGAAGCGCTGGCGATGGCGAAGCAGGCGGGCGCTGCGACTGTGGCTTTGACCGGCAATCCGAGCGGACCTTTCGGCCAGACCGCCGAAATGGTTTTCGAGACGGCGGTGCCGCCCTTGCCCGATGAGTTGGCGGGCATGACCGTGCCCGGCATCCGCTCTTACCTGGCGTCGCAGATCGCGCTATTGCTGGCGGCGCTGCGCATCGCCGAAGTGCGGGGGGCTTTGACGACGCCGGCGGCTGATGCCGAACGCGCCCAACTGGCGGAACTGGCGGATATCGTCGAGGAGACGATTCAGGTTTGCGAGCCGGTGGCGGATGCGTTGGCGGAGCGCTGGCGAGAGGCGAGCATGTTCGAGTTTGTCGGCGCCGGTCCGCTTTACGGCGCGGCGATGTTCAGCGCGGCCAAGGTGCTGGAAGCCAGCGGCGATCCGGCTTTGGCGCAGGAGACCGAAGAATGGTCGCACCTGCAATACTTTATCGCCGACAACAGGATCCCGGCGGTGCTGCTCTCGGCGAACGACTTCGATGCTGACCGCATGGCTGAGGTGGCGCGGGCGGCCCGGAGCATTGGCAGGCCGCTGGCGCTGGCGTCGACCGAAGACGCGGCGGAGATCCGGCAGTATGTCGATACGCTGCTGCCCATCCCGCGGCAGGTGCCGGAGCGTTACGCCAGCATCGTCTACAGCATCCCGGGCGAGTTGTTGGCGGCGGCTCGCGCTCAGTCCATCGGGTCGGCTTATTTCTGCAACTTCGAGGGGGGCCGGCGGGTGGATTGGGCGGATGGCGCCAGCGCGATTTACGAGAGCCGGATGATCACGGAATTGCGGCGATAGAATGCGGGAAAGACAAAACTAACCACAGAGGACACAGAGGGCACAGAGAAAAGCCTTCAATTCACCACAGAGACACAGAGAACGCAGAGGATATTTGTGCTTTGGCGGGCGGCCTGTTGGCTCGCCCCTACAATCGTTTTGCTTGCAAAATACAATTTTATCTGCAAAATATAGTGAGGACGATGGTTTTGCGGGTGGCCTGGCGGGTTGTCCCCTACAAGGCTTGTCCGGTACTGGGGCTATTTCTACCCCATCCCCCGGCCCCTCTCGCCATCTCTATGGCGAGCATCCCGAAGCATCAGGGAAGGGGAGCGCTAATAGCGAGATTGTTTTTCGCATTACTTACTTAGTTTTACTGAGGCACAGAGATTTTTTCTATGTCAAGCGACGTTGACAAGTTGGTGAAGTTAGCAATCCCGTCAAGCGGCACAGGCGGGGGATTAGGCAAGGGAAGAAGCGATGATCAAGACGACGTATTTTGAAGAGTACGAGATCGGGTTCAGCCGGGAGACATTTGGGCGGACGATCACGGAAGCGGATATTGTTTTGCACGCGGGGCAGACGGGGGATTTTTTCCCGCATCACATGGATGCCGAGTGGGTGAAGACGCAGGAATTCAAGGAGCGGATCGCGCATGGCACGTTGATCCTTTGCGTGGGCATCGGCATGACGGCGAACGAGATCAATCCGGTCGCTTTCTCGTATGGTTATGACCGGGTGCGATTCATCCGTCCGGTGTACATCGGGGATACGATCACGGTGAAGGCGACGATTAGCGAGAAGCGGGATTACGCCAAGCGGCCCGATCATGGTTATGTGATTGAGCAGGTGGAGATATTCAATCAGCATGGGAAGATCGTGTTGGCTTGCCAGCATCTATATTTGGTGCAGCGGAAGGCTTTGGCGGATTAGCGCGCGCGTTTTAGCAGCAAGGTCGCAAAGTGATTTTTGTGGCGAGTTCGACCCAGGATAATTCACCACAGAGGCAACAATCGGAAGGATAGTGTAGGGGCGAGTCTTGAGTCGCCCAAATGCAAAATGGGGATGTAACGGGCGATCCAAGGATCGCCCCTACGGCGGTTGGTTTTGGCGGGCGGGGATTTGCGGGCGACCCGATGGCTCGCCCCTACGGCGGTTGGTTTCGGCTGAATGAGGACAGGCATGGCGGAGATGAAGGCGGGGCCGAATTACAGCGTGCCGGCTTTGGAGAAGGGCTTGGCGGTGCTGGAGTTGCTGGCGCAGGCGTCTGAGCCGCTGTCTTTATCGGAGGTGTCGGAGTTGACGGCGAACAGCGCCAGCCAGCTTTTCCGCACGATGAATTGCCTGGTGGAAGGCGGTTATGTCATCAAGGACGAATCGTCGGGCAAGTATGTTCTGACGCTGAAGCTCTTCGAGTTGGCGAACCGTCATTCGCCGCTGAAGCATCTCTTGCGGGTGGCGCATTTGCCGATGCAGGAGCTGGCCTGGAATATACGGGAATCTTGTCATATCAGCATCATTCAGCACCGGCAGTTGCTGGTGGCGGGTCAGGCGGAAAGCCCGGAGAAGGTGCAGATCAACGTATCGGTGGGGGCGTCTTTCCCGCTGGTGTCGACGGTCTCGGGGCGGCTTTTGCTGGCGGCGCTGGACGATGACAGTTTGAACGCCATCCTGGATGAAGACGGCGATTACCAGAGGATGTCCGGGGGCGAGCGGGAGGTTTTCTGGGCGCGGGTGGAGGAGATCCGCCGGACGGGTTTATCGACCGCGGTCGATGAGTCTTTCATTGGTTTGCAGGACAGCGCTGTGCTGGTTGGCAATCCGGCGGTGGGGGTGACGGCGGCGATCGCGATCACGCAGTTGACGGCGAGCCGCAAGAGCGAGGAGAGGCAGCAGGTGATTGAGGCTTTGCTGCGCTGCGCGCAGCAGATCAACGAGCGGGCTGGTTTGACGGATTATGCCGGGCAGCCGATCGCGGCGTATTAGGCGGGTAAGCGGGGAGTGGAAAATCAGGGCAAAGACAGGAAGCCACCAAGATTTTTTATCAAAGCAATTGTTTCAAATTTTTTTGCCACCGAGTACACCGAGTAAATTTGAGTACACAGAGTTTTTCTGAGCACTTCGTAATATTCACAGCCTGCCAATCACAGGAGGAGAGTGTTTGATGAGGGAGTTCCAGGTTCGTCAAAGCGCGGTTTTGCCGGCTGAACCGCCGCCGATCGTCAGCATTGGCTTGGGCGGGATCGTGCATGACGCTCATTATCCGGCGTATAGAATCGCCGGTTTCGATGTGGTCGGCGGTTACGATATTGATGCTGAGCGGGCGGCGATGATGCAGGAGAAGTTCGGCATTCCGCGGCTGTATGGGTCGCTGGCGGAAGCGATTGAGGAGGCGCCGGAGGAGGCTGTCTTTGATATCGCTGTGCCGGGGAGCGCCATCGCGGATATTCTGCGGGAGATACCGGCGGGGCGGGCGGCGCTCATCCAGAAGCCGATGGGGGAGGACCTGGCGGAGGCGCGTCAGATCCTGAGCATTTGTCGGGACCGCAATTTGGTCGCGGCGATCAATTTTCAGTTGCGTTACGCGCCCTTCATCATCGCGGCGCGGGATATGATCGAGCAGGGCTTGATCGGCGAGTTGTACGATGTGGAGTTCCGCGTGCAGTGCAATACGCCCTGGCATTTGTGGAGCTTCCTGTTTCCGTTGCCGCGGGTGGAGATTCTTTATCACAGCATTCATTATGTCGACCTGATCCGCTCGTTCTGCGGCAGTCCGAAAGGGGTGTACGCCAAGACGATGAGCCACCCGACGGCGCCGGAGTTGCGCGGGGGCAGCCGCTCGATGATCATCATGGATTATGGGGAGAATCCGCGCGTCAATGTGATGACCAACCACAGCCACGCGTATGGGGCGGAGAAGCAGCAGTCTTATGTCAAGTTCGAGGGGAGCAAGGGGGCGATCCGAATCCGCGCCGGTTTGAACATGAATTATCCGGAGGGCGTGCCGGACCGCTTCGAGTATATCCTGTTGGATGACGGGGGGAGCGGGCAGTGGCGGTCGCTTGAGATCGCGGGGTCTTGGTTCCCGGAGGCTTTCATCGGCACCATGGCGAGCTTGATGCGTTATGCCGGGGGCGAGACGGAGGCATTGCCGACTTCGGTGGAGGATGCGATAGAGACGATGGCGACGGTGGAGGCGGCGTATGAATCCAGCGCGGCTGGGGGGAGGCCTTTGCCGGGGGTGTGATATTTTCACCACAGAGGCGCAGAAGTAAGTGCAAGTTAGTAATTGAAAATATGGAGATTCTGCTTTTCTAAGCCCCCACCCCCCGACCCCCTCCCCCATAAAGAGGGAGGGGGAGCGCCAATAGCGAGGATGTTTTTTGCACGACTTACTTGCGTTTACTGAGGTACAGAGATTTTTCAATTGTTTTCGCGGGGTCGGCAACGGGCGACCCAGGGGTCGCCCCTACGAGAAGAATTAGCACAAAGGCAGGAAGGCACGAAGTTTTTTTCTTTCAGGGTCAGCGAGAGAAATGAGGGAAGATAATGGTCGTTACGATATCCTGGACCACCGTGTTTATCGTGTTCATCTCATTTGTATTCTTCGCAGTCTGGCAAGCGGAAAGCAAACTGAGGGACGCTATTCAGGAATTGCGCGCGGATCATCGACAAGAAATCGCTCAACTCAGATCCGAAAACCGCGAGTTGCAATATAAGGTGACGCGGCTACAGGGAGAACTCGCGAGCGTCGAGCGGCGCATCAACTAACTGGGCAGCAAGAAGTTGGCGAGTCTACAAGCCAAGATTGTAGAAGTCGTTGGCGGTTCCGCCGAGGATGGCGGCTTTTTCTTTGTCTGACAGATCGGCCAGGCATTTGTTGGTTTCCGCCCAGACTTTGGCGTAATCGCCGGCGAGCACGGCGACGGGCCAGTCGCTGCCGAACATCAGTCGGTCGGGGCCGAAGGTTTCGATGGCGAAATCGATCAAGGGCTTGATGTCTTCCCAGGTCCAGTTTTCGAAGTCGGGGGTGACGGTATTCAAGCCGGAGACTTTGGCGTAGACATTCGGGCTTTGGGCGGCGGCGGTCATTTGCTCGCGCCAGGTCGCGCGGTCGTCCTCGTCAAGGGGGGGCTTGGCCAGGTGGTCGATGACCAGCTTGAGGGTGGGGACTTTTTCGGCCAATGTGGGCACATGCTTGAGGTGGTTGGGGAAGACGGCGACGACATCGAAGGCGAGGTCCTGATCAGCCAGGAGTTGCAAGCCTTCGAAGACTTGCTTCTGGACGACCCAGTCGGGATTGGGTTCGTCGTGGATGAGGTGGCGGATGCCTTTGAAGTAGGGATTAGCCCCGTATTCGTCGAGCTTTTTGGCGGTTTCGGCCGGGTCGTGGATGGGCAGCCAGCCGACCACGCCGGCGACCCAATCGCGAGATTCGGCGATGGCCAGCATGGAGTCGGTATCGGCGTAGGAGTTGGCGGATTGCACGATGACGGTTTTGTCTATGCCGGCGGCGGCCAATTGGGGTTCGAGCTCGTCGGGGGCGAACTCGCGGTAGATGGGTCCGTAGTCGGGAATCAGCCAGGAGTAGGCGACTTCGTCCAGGTTCCAAAAATGCTGATGGGTATCGACCGTTAGCATGGCTGCCTCCGCTAGAGAATAGGGCGCGGCTCGTCGTCACCGTCGCCGCGGTTATTTGACAGATTGGCATTCGCTGACTATATTTTACGGATAAAAAGTGTTTTTGCAAGCAAAACAGGTTTGCGGACGTGGCGATCACTTCAAAATTAAGTTTCGCTGGAACGAGAAAAATACACTGAAATTTAAGCACAGAGAACACAGAGAGCACAGAGATATTTTATTACAGGGTGATTCAGCGCAGGAGTAGTTCCAAGACCATGATGAGAATTGTGAAAGTCGCTTATCTACCCCTCACCCTCGGCCCCCTCTCCCACATGGGGCGAGGGGGAGTTTTCTTCGCGAGATTGTTTTGCGCATGACTAACTTGGAACTATTGAGAACAAAGAGATTTTCTATATCCGTTGAAGTCGGCAAGTTGGCGAAATTTGCCATGCCCAGGAAAATGGAGGATTAGAAAGAAGAGATGAAACCACTGGAAGGTTTACTGGTGCTGGACTTCAGCATCTTCTTGTCAGGTCCGTCGGCGGCATTGCGCCTGGCTGATTTGGGGGCGCGGGTGATCAAGGTGGAGCGGCCTGACGGCGGGGATCTTTGCCGGCAGCTTTATATTTCCGAGTTGGAGTTGGATGGGGAGAGCACGCTGTTTCATTCCATCAACCGCAACAAGGAGAGCTTCGCGGCCAACCTGAAGGACCCGATCGACCTGGAGCGCGCCAAGGAACTGGTCAAGCAAGCGGATGTGATCGTGCAGAACTTCCGCCCGGGGGTGATGACGCGTTTGGGATTGGATTATGAGGCGGCGCGGGCGATCAATCCCGGCATCGTTTACGGGGAGATCACGGGGTATGGCAACGAGGGTCCCTGGGTGTACAAGCCGGGGCAGGACTTGCTGCTGCAATCGATTTCGGGATTGGTCTGGCTGAATGGCGATGCTGATCGTCCGCCGACGCCATTTGGTTTGGCGGTGGTGGATCTCTTCACCGGGGCGCATTTGGTGCAGGGGATTCTGGCTTGTCTGGTGCGCCGCGGGGCGACGGGGGAAGGCGGTCTGGTGCAGGTGAGTTTGCTGGAATCCATCCTCGATTTCCAGTTTGAGGTATTGACCACGCATCTCAATGATGGCGGGAAGCTGCCGCAGCGGAGCCGTATCAACAACGCTCATGCTTACCTGGCGGCGCCTTACGGCATTTATCAGACGTCGGATGGTTATCTGGCGCTGGCGATGGGGTCGATTCCGGTTTTGGGCGAGTTGCTGGAGTGTCCGCCGTTGCTGGAATATACTGATTCGGCGACCTGGTTCAGCGAGCGGGACAAGATCAAGGCGATTTTGGTGGATCATCTCAAGCGTCAGTCGACGCAGCACTGGCTGGACATCCTGGAGCCGCAGGATATTTGGTGCGCTGATGTGCTGACCTGGGAGCGTTTGCTGCGGCATGAGGGTTTCAAGGTCATCGACATGGTTCAGGAGGTGGCGCGGGACGAGCAGGTCAAGCTGGATACGACGCGCTGCCCGATACGGATTGACGGGGAGATATTAAAGAGCGGGAAGGGGGCGCCGCGCATCGGGGAGGATACGGGGCGGATCATGTCCGAGTTTGGGATTTTGGGTTGATTTATTCACCACAGAGGCACAGAAGTAAATCCAAGAAAGTAATGAGAAATTCGCGCCAGCTAACCCCATCCCCCGGCCCCTTCCCCAACGCATTGGAGAAGGGGGGCGCATATGTAGTGGTCCTGAAAAACTGGACACCTAGTAAAGAGAGTATACTAGATGCTCAGCAAAGGAAGGACGCTCGTGGGAAAGTATCGCAAGTACACACCGGAGACGAAAGTCAGGATTGTGCTGGAAATCCTTCGTGGCGAGA
>JAJEAA010000002.1 GCA_022824365.1 Anaerolineae bacterium | reverse complement strand
TTGCCACAACCGTTCGGGCCCATCAAGACGACTAGCTTCGCCGATTCGGGAATATCAGTAATCCTGAGATCGGTGAACCTCTTGAAGTTATGCATATGTGCAGATGCTATCCTCAAGATTACTCTCCTCTATTGCAGCCATTCAAAATCAGTTTGAAGCTCCCCCGACACCAGCCTTGGCAGCAGCGCATCACGCTGGGCAGCGAGGGCAAGTGACTCTCTGCGCTTGACCTCAACCTGAGCGAATAGAGGTCTCACCAATGCTCTGAACGTATTCCAGAAATCAGCGGGCGGGACTGGTAAAGGGTAAGGAGCCAATGCGTCAACCTGGACGCGCTGGCGCCCCGATGTTCCCGTCATGCTCTGGATGGCGTGTTCCCGAAACTTGTCATCACGGGCCAGGAGGTATGTGTATTCGGGTGGAACAGGCGGAATGGCCCGTAGCACTATGAACTCCGTCGACCCCCAACCCACCGTACCTGTCGCTAGCGATTGGACAAAGGCAGTCTTGCCGTTTTCCAAGCAGGGAGTTATCCGGGCCAGCAGAGCATCGCCGTTGCGGAAGCGCGTACCAGATTTGTAATCTCTCAAAACTGTGTTGTCCGGGCTGGAGCCGGAGGTGGGCAGCGCGGCCATGTCTAGGTACGGAGCCAAAGTACCCCGCTTCATTGGTTCTCGAGGATTCAATTGCACCACGTCACCCAGCAGCTTCACTTCCCACCCCTCCGGAATCTCCCCCAACTCTGACTGCACGAGACGGTCGGGAAAGAGCGCGGCGATGTGCGGCGGCAGGCCCGTATCGCGACCCGCCATCTTGGCGCGGACGGGGTCGAAATCGACGAACCAGGATTTGAAGAGGGCGCGGGCGATGGCTTCCAGGGTCTTGTTCATGCGCCGGTTGAGCTCGATCTTGTCGTCCAGCGTACCGAGGATGTGGGCGATGGCGCGTTGTTCAGGGAGGGGTGGGACAAAGATCTCGAGAGTTTCAACATGATCCCAGTTAGCTCTGGGCATCTTGGTTCCCGTTGAACCTGCATTTGCGTAATTGACAAAAGATTGTGATGCCATGTTGTAGTACAGAAAACCCTGATCAACATCATTGCGAGAACGCACAACCCATATGTCTGTAGAACAAATCCCGTCAAAAGGAGCTCGGACAACTTTGCGAAAGTAAGGTCGAAGCTTGCCAAACAGAATGTCACCCTTTGCAAACTTCGTTTTGACACTTGTTACATCGCTTGATCTGCCTTGCCCGATGAGCGAAAGCGTATTTTCCCCAATATGCTCCAAGCCTATATATGGGCATGAGCTAACTGATGATGGAGAAACTGTGTTCCTGACAAGACTCGCACATTCACTAAATCGGATTAGCATGCAGCATTCACTCCCCATAACCCAAGAGTCTCAAGTTGGTAGATATGGCTACATCTAGCTGTTCAGCCTCAGACTGCTGCTCGCGCAACTCCGCCGTCAAGCGCGCCATCTTATCGGCGAAAGGCTCGCCATCGTCTTCCGGCGGCGCCATGCCGACATAGCGGCCAGGCGTTAGCACGTGCTCATGTTTTCGTATTTCTTCCAGCGAGGCGCTCTTAAATAAGCCGGGCTCGTCGGCGTAGTCGTCCGTCCCGTCGCGCCAGGCATGATAAGTAGCGGCGATTCGGGCGATGTCGTCCTCCGTCAGTTCGCGCTGGGTGCGGTCCAGCATGTTTCCCATCTGGCGGGCGTCAATGAATAAGACCTCGCCCCGCCGTTTCCGCCCCCGCGCTAGGAACCAGAGGCAAGCCGGGATCTGCGTCGAATAAAATAACTGACCCGGCAGCGCTACCATGCAATCCACCAGGTCGTTCTCGATCAAGTTGCGGCGGATTTCGCTCTCGGCTTTTTGGCCGCTGGACATGGAGCCGTTGGCCAGCACGAAGCCGGCCGCGCCGCGCAGCGTCAGGTGATGGATGATGTGTTGGACCCAGGCGAAGTTGGCGTTGCCTTTGGGCGGGATGCCGTATCGCCAGCGTCGGTCCTCGCGCAGGCGTTCGCCGCCCCAATCGGAGATGTTGAAGGGCGGGTTGGCCAGGATGAAATCGGCGCGCAGGTCGGGGTGGCGGTCTTCGTGGAAGCTGTCGCCGTGGGCGATCTGGGCGTCAATGCCGCGGATAGCCAGGTTCATCTTCGCCAGGCGCCAGGTGGTGTAATTCGATTCCTGCCCGTAGATGGAGATTTTGTCTCTGGCTTTTCCGCCGTTGCCGTTGCCGCTGGCGTGGGCGTCGATGAATTCCATCGACTGTACAAACATGCCGGCTGAACCGCAGCAGGGGTCGTAGACGCGCCCCTCGAAGGGTTGCAGCATAGCCACCAACAGTCGGACGACGCTGCGGGGCGTGTAGAACTCGCCGCCCTTCTTGCCCTCGGCGCTGGCGAACTGGGAGAGGAAGTACTCGTAGACGTTGCCCAGCACATCCCGCGAGCGAGCCTCGGCGTCGCCCACTCGGATATTGCTGATTACGTCGATCAACTGGCCCAGCCGCCGGGAATCGAGAGCCGGGCGGGCGTAATCTTTGGGCAGTACATCCTTAAGCGCCGGGTTTTCGCGTTCGACTGCGACCATGGCGCTGTCGATAATTTGTCCGAGCGTGGGTTGTCGCGCCATATTCTGGATATTCGACCAGCGCGCATCCGTCGGCACCCAGAAGAAGTTGAATGCGCGGTATTCGTCCGGATCTTCCGGGTCAGCATAGGCTTCTTCCTGCAATCGGGCGTATTGCTCTTCAAAGGCATCGGAAATGTACTTCAGGAATATCAAGCCCAGGACGACATGCTTGTATTCGGCCGCGTCCATGCTGCCGCGCAGGGCGTTGGCCATCTTCCATAGTTCCGCATAGTCGATACTGGTTTCGCTTTTTTGCGCTGGTTGTGCCTTTGCCATCTGTTCTCCTTGCGCTGCTCCGCGATTGCCAGAAATTCTCACACTGGAAACCTTAGCTTGGATGGAGTAATTCTTCAATTTCGGGACGGGGAAAACCCGATAGACTGTAGACGTTATTTCTACAGAATACGTCGTGCTCTCGCAACACTGTCAACTGTGGGATTGGAACCGCCGGTTTCCAATGACGCTTGCCTGCTCCGTAGCTTGGACTTGAACCAAGAACCTAGCGGTTAACAGCCGCCCGCTCTGCCAATTGAGCTACTACGGAATGAATGTTGGTATACTATCAGCATGGACGGCGGGTGTCAAGACATTTTTGATCCGCCAGCGGCATTTTATCTATGGCAATTAGAAGGCGAGGCGACGGCTTGGTAGACATAAGACCGCTAGCCAACCGCAGTGATTTCACGACTTTTTTCGAGTTCCCCTGGCGACATTACGCGGATGACCCGAACTGGGCGCCTCCGCTCGTGTCGATGCGCCGCGAGTTGCTGGACAAGGCGAAACATCCAGCCTGGAAGTATATGGACGGGGAGTACTTCGCTGCCTGGCGCGGCGGCCAGATGGTCGGCACGGTCGCCGCATTCGTTAATCACGAGCATAACCGCTATCAGGATGAGAACATCGGGTTTTTTGGCTTGTTTGAGTCGGTCGATGAGCAAGATGTCGCGACGGGCCTGCTGGATGCGGCGGCGGAGTGGCTGCGCGGGCGCGGCGTGGCGGCGATACGGGGTCCGGCCAACTTCACGACCAATGAAGAATGCGGCTTGCTGGTCGATAACTTCAGCCAGCCTGTGATTATGATGCCCTACAATCCGCCCTGGTATCAAGCTTTGGTGGAAGGCGCCGGCTTCGAGAAGGTCATGGATGTGCACTGTATCTACCAAGACCGCGCGACGATTGAAGCCAGCAACTCTCTGGAGCGTCTCGAGAGGCTGGTGGGAAGAGCGGCGGAGCGCAGCGGCATATCAGTGCGCAAGATGAAAGCGCGCGATAAAAAGGCCGAATTCGAACGATTTCGGGAGATTTACAACGCAGCCTGGGAGAAGAACTGGGGTTTCATCCCGATGAACGATGAAGAGTTGGAGGCTCTGGTTGATGACCTGGGCATGCTGGTCGAGCCGGATTTGGCTTTCTTCGCCGAGATCGCTGACGAGCCGGTCGGCTTCGCGCTGACGATTCCGAATTTCAATGAAGCCTTGTGCCGCGCGTACCCCCGCCCGGGACTGCCGGAGATAGTGACGATGGCGCAGATCGCCTGGCATTGGAAGGTGCGAAAGTCGATACGCGGCGTGCGGATGCCGCTGATGGGCGTCAAGCAGGAGCACCGTAACAAGGGCGTCGAGCTGGCGATGCTGCTCGCCGTGATGAAAGCGCTGCTGCCGTCACAATATGACTACCTGGATTCTGGCTGGATACTGGAGACGAATCCCTTGATCAAGATCAGCCTTAGCCTGGGCGGAAAGATCTACAAGACGCATCGATTCTATGAGAAATCCCTGAGCGCTTAGCGTTCGGCAAACTGGCTGAGCGCATTCTGAGTCGCCTGGGCGGCGGTGGCATCGGCATGCAAGACATGGTTGAGCGCTTCTTGCATCAGACGGGGGGCGACGCCGCCTTCGCCTTCGGGCAAGGGCAGTGCGGAATCGTCCAGTAATTGGGCGAAGAATGTCGTATCGGCGGCGGGCGGCAGGCTATCCGCCAGAATTGCCGGCTGCGACGGCAAGTGATATAGCGCCCGGGCAAAGGCTGCGTGAAAGGCCGGCTCCATCATCCATTCGATGAAGCGGGCCGCCAACGCTTGCCGATTCCGGTCAGGCGTGACCAAGACCCAAAGCCAGCCATTCAGAATGGACGAGCCGTTGGCATCCGCTGTCGGTATCTCGGTGGCCAAGAGGTTCGCCCCATGCTGCTGGATCATCGTCAGGTAATCGCTGACCGTGAATATCGCCAACTGTAGATGATCATCGCGATTGATGAAGTCGGTGAGATAGGCGGCCGGCGATTGATACGACAGGGCATCCTCCGAGATCAAGCCGTTGTTCACGAGGTCTTCGTAGAATTGTAGTACCTTGCGCAGAGCCTCTTCGTTTATAGTCATTGAGCCATCGCCGGGGATGGCGCCGCCAGCCGCCAAATATTGCAGATAGAAGGTTTGATTCAAACCGCTGGCCCGCGCCGCGGGAAAGAGAAAGTTGGCTTCGTTCGCCAGCACATCAGCGAAACTGAGACGCGGGCCGGACTTGGCGAGGGGCCGCGCATGCACGCCAATGAGCATGTCGAAGAGGTAAGGCAAGCCGAAAAGCGCTCTTTCACCCTCAAGCGGAATCTGACCGAATCCGACGCCGCCGGCCAGGTCGTTGAGCACAGAAGATGAAAAGAGCGTCTCGAAGGACTGCAAGTATTCTCTGGCTTGGGCCGGCATGAAATCACGCCGAGGGATCAAGGTGAGGTCCGGCAGAGCGCCGGGGGCGACTTCCTTCCCCGCGCGGATCGTGGACATAATGCCGCCGACGCTGCCGGTGGCTTTGATGCGAAACTCGACGGCGATATTATTGTTGCTGGAGAATTCAGCGGTATGGTCGCCGAGTAGCTGGAAGGCCGGTCCCGATTCGTCCGAAATCAGCGGCGCCGGAAGCCAAACTCTCAACGGCAGTGGCGCGGCGTCGGGAGCGTTGGAACTGTCCTGCCCGCCGACGATCAGGCAACTGAAAAGTAGCGCGCCGACGATAAAAGGCGTCAGGCGGAGCGGCACGGGCGGATTTCTCCCTTTATACTGCGCGGACGACTTATGAACATTTTACTAGAATTGCGCCCTATGCTTCGGCTCGGGGCATGATTCGCGCGAAGGAATCAAGCGCGCCGGCGATGCTGCAAGTCAAGGCAATCATACCGTGATAGCCATCTCCCAGATAGGCGCTGTCTTGCAGTTTGCCAATGAACTCCGACCACATCGGTCCGAAACAGACGAAGGGGCGGTGAGGGATGCCGCCGATGCGCATCAATTCCCAGGTCTCGGCAATCTCGTGCAGGGTGCCGATCCCGCCGGGCATGGCCAGATAACCATCGCCATGCTGCACCATGTAGTGCAGGCGGTCGCGCAGGTCAGCGAAATTAATGACTTCATCGAGGTAGGGATTCGGGCTGACGTTGAATTGAAGGCCGATTTGATCGGTGGTGACGCCGATGACATGACCGCCAGCGGTCTTGGCGCCTTTGCTGACGGCTTCCATAACGCCCAGGTAGCCGCCGCTCATGACGGCATAGCCGGCCTCCGCAAGTCCTCGTCCGACTTGCTCAGCCGCTTGATAATCCGGGCTGCTCTCTTTGACCTGCGAACTGCCGAATACTGTGATGGTTTTCATGTGCCCTCGGTCGTCCAAGGAGGCGGAAGTCTGCGCAGTATATCAGAATTCAGGCGGCTTATGAGACCCCATTCTTGCCAATATGCGTCTCAGGCGCATTGGGAGTTGCTTTCGAACATTGAGAGCCCCCTAATATTTTGGGGGGAAGAGACGAGGGATTCTAGGCTATACTAGGGACGTAAACGTTGCGATCAGAAGGAGAGATGATGTTGAAGAAGCGAGTGATTGTGCTGGTTGTAGCAATCTTATTGGCGCCGCTTGCGATAGTCCAGGCGGATACAAATGACCGACCGGATCTTTGCGGAAGCTTGCCGCAGTCGGATTGCCAGATTCTGCTGGATAACGAAGACTCGTGGAAGAGCTTAACTTCGCTGGGCTTTATGTTCTGGATGAACATGGATGTGGAAGCGGATGAAGCCATGCAACTCAGCATGCAGGGATCCGGCGCATTCGAGATTGATGCTGAGGCGAACCAAACTCTCATCGAAATGGACGAAAACTTGTCGGCTGTTGATGTTGGCGCGCTGGTGGAGCTGATGCTGACGTCGATCGAGGGCGAGATTTCGTTTGAATTAAGCGTCAGCGGTGGTGATGAAGATCTCGATGCTGCAATGACATTGCTGATGAAAGACGGCGTAGTGATTATAGACGCAGCCGCCTTGGAAGAGCTAACAGGCGAATCCATGGGTGGCGTGGAAGCTCTGGGCATTGACCTAAACGGCGCGGTCGGCGAGATGTACGGTGATATTGGTGTCATGGATTTGTCCGGAATAAACGAGGCGGACGAGGCGGAAGTCGCCTCCACAACCATTACCCGCTTGCCAGACGAGGAACTTCGCGGCGTTGCTGTCGCCGTCTTTGAGACGACCATTGATCTGGAAACATTCTTCTCGCTAGTGAGCGTTGAAGAATTTGCGGCTGCGGCCGGTGATGCGGAGGATCTGGAAGACATGCGATTGCTGATTGACGCGATGGAAACCCATGACATCTCAATGCGTCAGTATATCGGCTTAGACGATCATTACACCTATCTCATTGATGTATCGCTGGATATGACGCTGACAGGCGATGTCTATGAATTGGACAGCGATGGGTCGATTGTCATGGACATGTCCATGGAAGTGTTCGACTTCAACGAACCAGTCGAGGTTGAAATCCCGGAAGACGCCTTCGTCTTCCCGCTGGCGATGATGATGGCGATGGGCAGCGAGTAGCAGGGTCGCGCCTATTTTCATGGGCAGGCGGGATTATCCTGCCTGCCCGCCGCGAGTGGATTAGCGGAGAGGGTGGGATTCGAACCCACGGTACCCCGGAGGGTACAACTGTTTTCGAGACAGTCCCAATCGTCCACTCTGGCACCTCTCCAAAGCTGGGCATCAGTATACACATTTGGGGCGGATATTGAACAGCGTCTTGCCGGCGCTGTCTTTATTTTTCGCTGTCTGCGCGCAGGCGGCGGAAGAAGTCGCGGATTTGCTCGGCGGCTTCCTCGGCGAAGAGTCCATGCTCCACATGGACGCGATGATTCAGTCGGTGGTGACGGGTGATATCGGTGATGCTGCCCGCGGCGCCGGCTTTGGGATCGATAGCGGCATAGACGAGCCGTGGCAAGCGCGCCAAGACCATCGCGCCGGCACACATGGCGCAGGGCTCAAGCGTGCAGTAGAGGGTCACGCCGTCGAGGCGCCATGTGCCTAACGCGGCGGCCGCTTGGCGAATAGCGATGATTTCGGCGTGGGCGGTGGGGTCATTGTCGGCTTCGCGACGGTTGTGGCCAGCGCCGATAACCGCGCCTTGACGCACGGCGACGGCGCCGATGGGCACATCGCCGGAGGCGCGCGCGCGCTCAGCTTCGTCCAGGGCGAGGCGCATCCACTGCCGGTCTTCTTCGGAGATCGGCATCGTCAGAAGAGGCTCATCTGTTCCGGCGCGTCTGGATCGGGTTCGCTGTCATCGCTAGGCATGGCATTGTCAGCGGACGGCTCGCTATCGCTCTCCTCCATTGCTTCGGATTCGCGGGCGAGCTCGTCTTCAAATGTGACTGGCTCGCTATCGTCCTCGGGTTCCAACTGGCTGATATCCGCTGCGGGGAAGACACGCTCGTCCATGCGGGAAGGCTCAGGCTCAGGAATAAGCGGTTGCCCATCAGCGTCATGAGCGCCATCGTCTAGGTCGATGCATTGCGGGCAGAGGCATTCGGCGGGATGCGGCGCTGGGCTAGCTGCCTTTTCGATGATGTTCAGGTCCGGCGTGAAATCTTCCGGCAACTCATCGGCGCGTATGGTCGCTTCGAGGCGAAGTTGATTCAACTCTTCCTCGCCGAAGCCGACATTGTGCATAACGGCGGTCAGGGTCGGCAAGGTGACTTGGTCCTTGCTGCGGACGACATGTTTGTATTGCTCGCGCAGGCTGCGCAGCCATTCGTCAAAAAAGACGCTGCGTTGGTCCATTCTTTGAATCCGATGCTGCCGATCTTGATCCTGTCGTTAGTGTCTGAATTTTATCACGTCTCGACGCGGAGGAAGAGCGCTTGGCCATGCGCCATGCCCTCGAGGCGCAGATTGTTCCCCGACGCCTGGTAGCGGTCGCCCGCGAGCAGGTCCGTGAGCGCGGCGCCATCTTGAATATTGGCGAGCTTGGCGTCAATGTTTGTCGCCGGCATATTGTCCTGGCCCCGCCAAACCGCCACGATCATCTGCTCCCGCGTGGATTGGCGCTGAAAAACGACCAGATCGCCGGCGGCATGCAGAATTTGAAAGCCGCCGTGTTTTAAGGCATGGGAGCCGCGGCGGATGGCGATGACCTGCTGATGATAGCGGCGCAGGTCCTGATTCCAGAGATCTTCCTGCCAAGGCATGCAGCGGCGGTTATCGGGATCATGCCCGCCATCCATGCCGATTTCATCGGCGTAATAGAGGCAAGGCGCGCCGGGGAAAGCCATAAGCAGCGCCGTTCCCGCTTTGACCAGAGCGCGATCGCCCTCGGTGACGCGCAGAATCCGGCTGATGTCGTGGCTGCCGATTTGGTTGAATTGCTGCAAGGCGATGATGTAGGGAATGGCGGTCATGTATTGCCGCCACTGCAGCGCCAAGAATTCGGCGGGCAGCGGATTGGGGTCGCCAAAGGGCTGATGCTCGGCGACGCCCAAATCCCCTTTGCCCAACCAGCGGCGCACCGGCGTATTGAAGCCTTGGTAGTTCATTGAGGCGTCGAGTTGATCACCCTGGAGTTGGACGGAGCTATCCTGGAAGAACTCGCCCATCATATAGGCGTTTGGATTTTCTGCTTTGATGGCGGCGCGCATCTCAGTCCAGACATCGCCCCCGCTCTGCGTCCGCCGATAGTTGCCGGTCATATTGGCGACATCGAGTCGATAGCCGTCGATGCTGTAGGGCGGGCGCAGCCATTTGCGCATTGAGCTGTCGTCGGCGCGGTACATGCGATCGCGCAAATTTTGGCTGCTGTAGTTGAGCTTCACGATGACGGGGACGCCTAACCAGTATTCCACAGCGCCGGAATCGGCCTCGCGATAGAAGAAATCGGCGGTTTCGGCATCGGGATTCGTCCGCGCGTCGATGTACCAGGGATGATGAAAGCCGATGTGATTCGGCGTGATATCTAGGATGAGCTTCATGCCGCGCTGAGTCAATTCGCGGCGCAGTTCCGCCAGCGCCTCGTCCCCGCCTAGACATTGAGCGACCTGGTCAAAGTTGCGAATGTCGTAGAAGTGGTTGGTCTCGGCGTCAAAGATCGGGCAGATATAGAGCGCGGTCACGCCCAGGTCGGTCAGATAGTCCAGATTCTGAGTGATGCCCTGGAGATCTCCGCCGAAGAACTCAACCGTGCGCGAGTCGGGGTAGGGCTGGGGCAGCTCGCCCCAATCGCGTTTCAGCGTCGGTTTGCCCATTAGCGTCGGCTCGCCGGTACCCCGATCGTTGCTTGGGTCGCCATTGGCGAAGCGCTCGGGAAATATCTGGTAGAAGACTTGCTCACGAACCCAGGCCGGCGGATCATAATCGCCGAGGACGGTGAAGTTGAACCAATCGGGGCTGTCGATAGGGCTCAAGCCCGCCTGGTTGAAATAGAAGGATTGATCGTCCGTCAAGAAATGAAAGCAGTAATTGTTGTGATACATCGTGATTGGCAGCTCGGCTGACCAGATGTCATAGCAGCCCGCGCGCGAGTCCTTCTCCATGCGGATGCGCTTCCATTCGCCATCGGGGCGGCTGCGCAGGTAGAGCGCGCGCAGGGTCGCTTCTTGGGGTACGCGAATGCTCACCTTGATGACATCACCGATGCGCGGCGTGATATCGCTGAGGAACATTTCCGAGCTGTCGTGATGGACGTATTTCGCCCAGGGGGGCAAGTGCTTCATGCTGTCAATCACAGACATTTCCTCCGACTTGCGAGTCTAGCTTTGCGCGGCGGCGGGCTTCGCCTGTTGGTCGGGATGGCGTTGATACAGGCGCGTGATATGCAGCAGGGCATCTTTGCCCGGATGTTCCAGGGCGCTCTCGCTGAAGCGCCAGGTCCAGTTGCCGGCGGGCGCACCAGGTGTATTCATCCGCGCGTTTGCGCCAAGCCCCAGCACATCTTGCAGCGGCATGATGAAGACGCGCGCCGTTGAGCGCATGCCGACCCGCGCCAATGTCCAGACAATATCGCGCAAGTCTTGGCCCAGGTAATCCTTGACGAAATTGCGCGTCCGCTCGTCTACCTCATTCTCCCACCAGCCGCGGGTTGTATTATTGTCGTGCGTACCGGTGTAGACGATGCAATTGGTCCTATGGTTGTGGGGCAGGAAAGGGTTGGCCGAGTCGCTCCAGGCGAAATGCAGCACCTTCATGCCGGGCAAGCCAAAGTCATCGCGCAGCTTTTCCACCCCCGGCGTGATAACACCGAGGTCTTCCGCGATGATGGGCAGATCCCCTAAAGCGCTCTGTATCGCCCCGAAGAAGGCGGCGCGCGGTCCTTCGACCCAGCGTCCCTTGACGGCAGTCGGTTCGGAGGCGGGGATCTCCCAATAGGCTTCGAAACCGCGAAAGTGATCGATACGAACATAATCGACCAGGTTCAGCAGGCGCTTGAGGCGTTCAATCCACCAACTGTAACCGTCAGTTTGTATCATGTCCCAGCGGTAAATCGGGTTGCCCCAGCGCTGCCCGGTCGGGCTGAAGTAATCGGGCGGGACGCCGGCGACCACCGTGGGATTGCCGCTTTGGTCGAGATAGTACTCATGTTGACGCGCCCAGACATCGGCGCTGTCATGGGCGACGAAGATCGGCAGGTCGCCAAACAGGCGGATGCCCTTGCTATTGGCATAGGACTTCAGAGCCGCCCACTGTCGGTAGAAGAGCCATTGGCGGAAGCGTTCGGCATCAATATGTTCGGCGAGGTCGCTGCGCGCCTGTGCGATGGAAGCGGCTTCGCGGCGGCGCAGCTCGGCTTCCCACTGAACCCAGGGGCGCAGTTTGTGTTGACGCTTGAGGGCGATGAAGAGGGCGAAGTCTTCCAGCCAGAACCGGTGCTCGTCGAGGAATTGCTCATATTCCAGCTTCAAGGCGCCGTCGACGCTGTTCTTGAACTTGCGCCAGGCTATTGACAATTTCTGATTGTGATAAGGGATGATCCAGCCGTAGTCGACTTTGCCGCGCGGAAAGGGCGGCGCGTCAACCAGGTCGCCTCGTTGCAGCAAGCCGTCTTTGGCGAGCAGGTCGAGGCTGATCAAGTTGCTGTTGCCGGCGAAGGCGGAGAGCGTTTGATAGGGCGAATCGCCATAGCTGGTCGGACCCAGCGGCAGGACTTGCCAGATCGATTGCCCGTGCGCTTCAAGCCAGTCGACGAAGCGGTAAGCGCTGGCGCCCAGGTCGCCGATGCCGTAGGGACCGGGCAGGGATGTCGGGTGGAGCAGGATGCCGCTGGAGCGGGGGAGTGAGATCATTCGGACGCACCAGCCTCGGCGAGGAGGTTCCGCACTGCCGCAACTGCATCCGGCAGTAGAACGGTGACTTCCTGACCATCGCGCAATCGCCGCAACTTGATGACGCCCGCTTCAATCTCGTCCGGTCCGGCGATGACGACGAGAGGAATGCCCTTCTTGTCGGCGTAAGCGAACTGTCTTCCCAGCTTTCGCGCTTCCAGATAAAGCTCGGTGTTGATGCCCGCCTCCCGCAACTGATCGGCGATGCGCATCGAAGCGGCGCGCGCGTCATCGCTGAAGACGGTCACAAGCGCTTGGACCAGCGTGCCGCCGAGATGAGCAGGGTACAGGTCGAGCTCGTTCATCAAGTCAATGATGCGCTCGATGCCGAATGAGGTGCCGGTGGTGGGCAGGCTCTGGCGGCGGAACATACCGATGAGATTGTCGTAGCGCCCGCCGCCGGTGATGCTGCCCAAGTTCGGCTCGGAGATAACTGTCTCGAAGATGGGACCGGTGTAATAGCCCAGCCCGCGCACCATCGTGAAGTCGAAATCGTAACATTCTGGCGGGACGGCGTCGCCCAGCAGGTCGGCCAGCTCGCGCAGGTCTCGCAAGCCGGCGGCCTTCGCGCCGATGGCATCAGCAATGAGATCGAGGCTGCTTGTTCCCGGTTCCTTGGCTTGGATGAGGTCCATCATGCGCCCCACGGCGTCGGCGGCGATACCGCGCTCGGTCAATTCACGGCGAACGCCTTCCGCGCCGATCTTGTCGAATTTGTCGACGCTACGATAGAGGTCGGGCAATTGTTCATCGGGCAGGCCGGAGAACTCGCCAATGGCGACAAGCAGTTGTCGGTGGTTGATCTTGATCACATATTGCGGGAAGCCCAAACGCTGCAGGATGCGATGCATCAAGTTGATGATTTCGGCATCGGCGCTGATATTGGCGATGCCGACGGTATCGGCGTCGCATTGCCAGAATTCGCGATAACGGCCGCGTTGGGGGCGCTCGCCGCGGAAGACCGGCGCGATATGGTAGCGCTTGAACGGCAGGTTGAGCTTGCTTTCGTATTGCCCGACGACGCGCGCCAGTGGCACGGTCAGATCGTAGCGCATCGCCAGGGGTTCGCGCGTGCTGCGCCCGTGCTGGGCGGTGAAGATGAGCTTCTCGGCATCTTCGCCATATTTGCCGAAGAGTGTTTCGCGCAACTCCAGGATCGGCGTGTCGATGGGCTCGAAGCCGAAGCGGTGAAATTCTTCGGTGATGTTGTCGATGACATAATTGCGGCGCAGCATGGTATCAGGCAGAAAGTCACGAAAGCCTTTCGGACTGCGCGGCGCGATGAACTTGCTCATCAAGCCTCCGGGTTCGGGGTAGTCAATTGCGCTTAGCTGGCGGTGGCGCGGGCAGCCAGGGCTTGTCGCCTGACCTCTTCGATCTGATCGTAGTGGCCCGTCTCGTGGGAGAGGCCGAATAGAAAGGCGGCCGGCGCGTTCATCTCGCCAAAGCGGGCGGTGAAGCGTTCCGAGACATCGCGGACGATATTCAGCAGGGGCGCGTCGGGCCAGGTTTCGAGGTAAGCGTTGCGCATACGGCGGCTCTCTTCCAGGCGTTGGCGGACCTGGGCGACGGTCTTGATATCCCGCCAGGGCGTTTCGTAGCGCGGCCGCTCGGAAGCTGGAATGCCGCGGGCCAGCAACGAACTCAAAGCGGCGCCTTCTTCGGAGCTGGCGGTGACGTGGGCGATGAGGTGGCCGAAATTCCAGCCGATAGTCTCCTCGCCTTCGACGGCGAAGGGGTCATCGGCGTCCGGATCGTCTGGATCAAAGACGATATCGGCGTCGGTGAGGTCAGCCAGCAGGCCGAGCAAGTGATCAACACTTTCGTCGCTGAGGGCTCTCAGTTCGTTCGGTCCGATATTTTCCCGCGCGGCGTAATCCATATAGCTCACTTCGCCATCGCGCATGGGTGAGAAGTCAATCATGAAAGTCGCTCCTTGTATCATCTGCGCATCAACTGTCATTCTACAGATGGCTGGCGCATCTGCAAGCTTGCATGCTGTGGCAGCGGGCGTTGCGTCGGGTTCCGCGCGCTTTCGTGAATGCCGCCCGCAATGGTAAACTGGGTTCGGGCGAGACGCGGGTTCATGAAAGGCAGGGAAAGCGAGCAGTGGCCGATGCTGACTGATGTAGAGAAGATGTTATTCCTGCTCCTGGCGCTGTTTGCTTTGGGCGCGAGTTACGCGGGCTTCAAAGAGATGTTCTTGATCATAAGTCGCGGCCAGGGCGAGTTGCAGCGCGAGGGTCTCATCCGCCGGGCATCCCAGGCGCTGGCTGTGTATATCACACAACGGACGACGCTCAAGGCGCGTCCCTTGACCAGTATGGTTCATTGGGCTGTGGTTTTGGGTTTCACCTGGTATTTCCTGGTAAACGCCATTGACTTGCTGGCAGGTTTCGCGCCGGGCTTCGAGACTCAGCTTTGGGCGGCGGACGGGTTTTACGATGGCTTTCGTTTGCTGAGCGATGTTTTGAGCGTCGTAGTGCTGGCCGGAATTGCCTATTTCGTTTTGAGACGACTCTTGTTCCCAAATGGAGCGGCGCTGGCATTCCATGACAATATCTTGCTGCATCCGCAAGTCGCCGCCGGCGCCGTCACTCTGGATTCGATGATCGTAGCCGGCTTCATCCTGTTGCACGTTGGCGCGCGATTCCTGGGCGAGTCGGTCGCAGTGGCGCAACACGGGACGGATATGTTCATGCCCTTTGCCACAGCTGTCGCCCCGATGTGGGGAGCTTTGAATGGCGATGCCCTGGATGTGCTGCGGCATCTGTTCTGGTGGATCGCCCTGGGCGGGATTCTCGTATTCTTGCCTTATTTCCCACAGAGCAAGCACGCGCATCTGTTCATGGCGCCGTTGAATTTCTTGACACGGCCGCAACGCCGCTCGCTCGGTGAATTGGAGCCGCTGGACTTTGAGGATGAGGACCAGGAGCAATTCGGCGCGGGCCGGCTCGAGGACTTGCAGAGGACGCAGATACTGGACGGCTTCGCTTGTATTATGTGCAACCGCTGCCAGGATGTCTGCCCGGCTTATGTGACCGGCAAGGAACTCTCGCCAGCCGCGCTGGAAGTCAATAAGCGTTTTCTCATGAAAGAGCATTGGCAGGCTTTGGCGAGCGGCGCCGAATCGGATTGGAGCTTGCGGGGAAGTCTGCTTAGCGAATCGGCGCTTTGGGCTTGCACAGCTTGTGGCGCTTGCATAGACATCTGTCCGGTGGGCAACGAGCCAATGTTCGATATCCTCGATATCCGCCGCGATGCTGTACTGATGGAGAGCGAGTTTCCCAGCCAGTTGCAGGGCGCGTTCAACGGTATGGAACGGCAGGGGAATCCCTGGCAAATCGCCGAGCCGCGCGCCGACTGGACGATCGGGCTGGATATCCCCGTGCCGACGGTCGCCGAGAATCCAAGCTTTGACATTTTGTATTGGACGGGCTGCGCCGTCAGTTATGATCCGCGCGCGCAGCAGACGGCGCGGGCGCTGGTCAAAGTGCTGCATGCGGCCGGGGTCAACTTCGCGATTCTGGGCGAGGATGAACGCTGCACGGGCGATGTGGCGCGGCGCGCTGGCAACGAGTATCTGTATTACGAGTTGGCGTCCGCCAATGTTGAGTTGCTTGACAGTGTCCAGCCCAAACGCATTGTCGTCACCTGCCCGCATTGTTTGCACAATATCGGGGCGGAGTATCATGCCTTCGGCGGCGAATACGAAGTCCTTCATCATAGCCAGCTTATCGACGAGTTGATCGCGGCGGGCAAGCTGCCGAAGAGCGCGAGTCCGTCAAATTGGAGCAACGTGACCTTTCACGATCCCTGCTACCTCGGGCGACACAACAACGTATTTGACGCGCCGCGCAATAGCCTCAGGGCTTCAGGCGCGCAATTGATTGAGATGCCGCGGAGCCGGTCGAATTCTTTTTGCTGTGGCGCTGGCGGCGCGCAATTCTGGAAAGAAGAAGAACATGGCGATCGCAAAGTGAATCTGGAACGATATCAAGAAGCCGCGGGAACCGGCGCCGATGTCCTGGCGGTTGGCTGTCCCTTCTGCGCGCGCATGTTTGAAGATGCTCGGAGTGAGGGTGATAGTGGACCGAAAGTTGCTGATATTGTCGAGATCGTCGCTGAGCGGTTATAGCAGGGCAGGGGGCAAATGCTGAGGGAGATCGCTAAAGACGATGGACATGCCGGGGATATTGCCGGCTAGGACCAGATTCGGAGGCGCTTGTGGCGCAGTTCGACTTTGCAGAAACGCCGACGCTTGAGACGCAACGGCTTATCTTGCGGCGCATCGCTGCAGATGACCATCACGATTGGCTGGCGGTTTGGCATAGTCCAGGCGTACTCGACTACCTGATTGATTTTCAAGGCGCGCCCAACGACGCGGTTGGCTATGAAATCATCCAATGGGCGGAGCGAATATTCTTGGATAAGACCGGAATTCGTTGGGCGATCACGCTCAAGCCGGCCGACCGGATGATTGGCTCTTGCGGCTTTCATCTATACGACAGGGCGCATCGGCGCGCCGAAATCGGCTACGAGTTGCATTCTGACTTTTGGCGTCAGGGCATCATGACTGAGGCGGTTGGCGCGCTGCTCGAATTCTGCTTCGCGGACCTTCAAACACATCGGGTGGAAGCCGATGTCGTCGAGGGAAATGCGGCGTCCGCGGCGCTTCTCAAGAAGCTCGGTTTCACGCTGGAGGGCATTTGGCGCGAGCGGGTATACCAGCGGAACGTCTATCAAAGTCTCTGGCAATTCGGTCTTCTAGCGCCCGAATACCGCGCAAGTCAACACGCCGGGAACAATCCGTGATGTCGCGCGGAGCGGCGCTCCCCGTTATGGTGGTCGTCATGCTCTTGGGTTTCGCTTTGGGCGCGGCGCAACTCAACGCGGATATCTTGTGGGTGGATGAGATGGCTTCTGTTTCCGCGATGGGCGCTGAGGATCCGCCGTATGATATCGTCCGCATTGTCCGTAGCATCGTTGCCCACGATCCCTACAGCGTTCCACTTTACTCCATTGTTGGCGCGGGCTGGGCGCGTTTGGTCGGCTGGCCGCAGGTTCCGCTGCGCTATCTCTCGCTGCTATTTGGCGTATTTTGCATCGCCTGGTTATTCCGCCTAGCCAGCGATATGCTCAATCGTCGCGCGGCGCTAGTAGCGGCCTTCTTGTTCGCGACGAACGCATTTGTCATCATCTATTTTCACGAATTGCGCTTTTACACTTTGTGGCTGCTGTTGAGCCTCGCCCATGCCTGGCAGTACTGGCGGCTCGCGACGGGCGCCCGGGCTGGCGTTGCGAGTTGGATATTGTTCGTGGCTTCGACGAGCGCCTTGCTCTACACGCATCCTTTTTCGCCCTTTGTATTATTGGGCTTGGGCGTTCATCATCTTCTTCTTGCTCCCAAGGACCGTCGCTGGTTCCATGTGCTCATCGCTTGGGCAGCCGGTTGCTTGACCTTCTTGCCTTACGTGCCGCTCCTCGCCATCGGCTTCATGGAAGCGGCAGACAGCGGCGTCGTTCAGTCCAAAGCGGCTGCTACTGTGGAATTAATCCCGATGCTGGCGAACGTTTTCACGAACGGCGTCGACGCCTTGTGGATCGCAATGTTTGCGCTCGGCGGCTGGACAATATGGCGCAACCGGACAAGCCAAATCCTGTCGCTCCTCCTGATCGCCGTTTCAATTTTAGCGGCTCTGTTTGTATTCCATGAATTTTTTCCCTTTTTGTCGTCGCGTCGGCTCCGTTATTTCCTGGTGGTATTGGCTTTGGCGCTGGTCATGTTCGCGCATATTCTCACGTCTGCGCCTCGTTGGCCTGTCTTGGTCCTGGCCTTCGCGCTTGTATGGCTGGCCGGCGGCTACCACATTTACCGGCAGGCGGAGCAGTGGACATACGCGGCGCATCGATCCTTACTCGTCCCGCATCCGCCTTTGCATCGTTTCGCCGACGCCCTTCAATTCAAGGCGCGGCCGCAAGACGCCATCTTGGGTTTTACTCAATCCGACCTTTGGAACAATGGTTTGCGCTTTGGCTTCAGTACGGTCGAATATTATTCTCGCGCTGTGCTTGGCATTCACGGCGCTTTCATATATACCGAGCTGGCCGGTGATGAACTCCGCGAGGAGTTTGATCAGCGTGTTGGGGCGCATCCATATTTGCTTTTCACCTACGAGCCGGGCAACCAGGCCGGCAACTTCGCCGAGGTCAAGGCGCTGCTTGAGCAGAACTATGTTCCCTGCAAACTCCTGGTGGATGCCGATGAGGTATTCTCCCAGCGATATGCCTTGCGCTCCTTGGGCTGTGATCGCGGCTATCGGGAAATCCACTATGACAATGGCATCAAGATCATCGACCGGTTTGCGGAGTACGATGATGAGGCGAAGTCCCTGCGGGTCGTCACTGGTTGGGAAGTCGCTGACAAGTGGCAACTCGAGCAGTACAACGTATCCGTCCAGATCATCACGCCGGATTGGCAGAAGGCGCGGCAAGCGTCGGATCGACACCTGTATGACAATATCCTGACCTGGTACGCGGTTGAGATCTCCACCGAAGGCTTGCCGCCGGGAGATTACAAAGCCATGGTCATCCTTTATGATCGCTACACGGTGAAGAAGATCCCCGGCGTGGATACGATGACCGGTCATGCCAGCGACATCTTTTCGGTTTTGTCGTTCACAATAGATTTCTAGATGACGACAATGCGCGGAAAAGGACATCCTTCATCGTCGCGCATGAGAGCGCATTGGAGCCTGATGCTCCCGCTGCTGCTGCTGGTTGCTGCTTTGGCGGCGCCGGGCCTTAGCGCTGACCTGATCTGGTACGATGAGTTAACGTCTATCAGCCATGCCGGCGGCGTAACAGGTCCCTTTTCGCCTTTTGAAGTGATCGAGTCCGTGCGGCAGCACAGCCCAAAACACACACCTTTCTTCTTCGGGCTGGTTGCCGGCTGGGGTTCTCTCGTCGGCTGGCATCATGTTGTCCTGCGGGCTCTGACACTCTACTTTGGCGTGATTTCGCTCGCTTGGGTCTTTCGCGTCGGCGCGGATTTCCTGGACCGCTGGAGCGGCATTTGGGCGGCGGCTTTCCTGGGCTTGAATGTGTTCTGGCTGGATTACTGGCACGAGCTTCGCATGTACAGCCTGCAATTTGCGCTGATCATGGCGCTGGCTTGGCATTACTTCTATCTCGTCAATGGCAAGCGAAGCGTTCGTCCATATCATTGGGCTGGCCTGACGCTTAACGCAGCGCTCTGCCTTTATGCGCAACCCTTCACCATTTTCTTCCATATCGGGCTGGGCATCTATCATCTGTTTTTTGTGGAGCGGTCAGGCGTCTGGTATCGCGTCGCGCTGGCGATGTTGGTTGCGGGCTTGCTGTATCTGCCCTGGCTGCCGGTCACGTTGACGGGCCTGACGTCTAAATTCGATACAGCCTTTGACGCCATCGCGCTGGAACAGGCCATTGGCGTATTTATCCGCCTGTTGAGCAACGGCAATCCGCTGATACTCTTGGTCGCCTTTTCGGCTGCTTTGCTAGCCATGCGTCGGCGGGGAAGAGCAAGCGGCAGTCTGAAGTTCTGGTTCATGTCGGTATCGGTTCTTGTCGCGCTACTGGCGGCTAATGAGGCGGTCGGGTTGATACCCTTGCGGCGTTCGCGATATTTCTTTGTGACCTGGGGTATGTGGGCGCTGGTTATCGGCAGCGGGCTGGCCTGGTTCAAGTGGCGCTGGGTCCCGCTCGTGATCTTGGCGGTTTACCTGGTCTCGGGCTTGGAATTGCGGCGCGCGGAAGATTATCTGCTGTATCAAGGCACAGTGGGCGTTGTCCACGCTTATCCGCCGATGGCGGAGTATGTCGAAGCGCTGCGCGGCAAAACCCTGGCGCAAGACTTCGTCCTTGGCTTTAGCGCTACCGATTTTGTCAACGCGCGGGGCAAACGCGGCAAGTCTACTGCGGACTATTATATGGAAACGCTGCTCGGCATTGATGGCGCTTTCCTGCCTAGCAGCTTTCAGGGCGATATGCTGTCGGCAGACTTGGCGGCCAAGTTGGACGACCATCCGCACTTGCTCTTGACCTACGATCCTTCCGCGCCACCGGCGAACCTGGCGCCGGTCGAAGCGCTTTTGCAGCGAGATTATCAGCCTTGCGCTCTCGTATTGGATGAGCCGGATCTGCGGGTCCAGCGCTTCGTCGATCGGGCGCTGACATGCGAGCGCGTTTATCAGCCGATACAATATGAGAATGGCATCAGAATCGTTGACAAGTTCGCGGACCACGACCGTGACAAGAATGTCATCAGGGTAGTCACAGGTTGGGAGGTCGCCGAGCGCGAACAACTCGAATTATTCAATGTGTCGGTTCAGATCATCACTGCCGATTGGCAGAACTTGCGTCAAGCGCCGGATCGACATCTCTATGATGATGTCTTGAAATGGTACGTCGTCGAGTTGTCGACTGCTGATCTGCCAGCGGGCGACTATCGAGTCGTCGTCATCGTCTATGATCGCTACCGGAGCAGCGCCAAGCTGAACGGCGCCGACCTGACCACTGGCGAAGCGGGTACGATTTTGCCCGTGTATCATTTCACGGTCGCTGAATAGTTGCGCCCATGATTCATGTAAAGCGCTTCTTAATGCTGGCTGCTAGATGTTCAAGAAGCGCCCCTCCAGACCGTGCGCTGCTTCTTTGAGGGCTTCACTGAGCGTCGGGTGCGCATGCACGTTGCGGGCGATTTCTTCCGGCGTTAACTCGGCGGAGCGCGCCAAGGTGAGCTCGGGCAGAAGTTCCGTCACATCATGACCGATCATATGCGCGCCGAGCAATTCGCCGTATTTCTTGTCGCTTATGACTTTGACGAAGCCGGTGGCGTCACCCATGCCGCGGGCTTTGCCGTTTGCCTGGAAGGGAAACTTGGCGATGTTGACCTCGTAGCCGCGCTCTTTTGCCTGGGCTTCAGTGTAGCCGAAACTGGCGACTTGCGGCTGGCAGTAGGTCGCCCGCGGCATCATGTCAAAGTCCAAGGTCACCGTAGGCGCGCCAGCGATATTCTCGGCGGCCACCACACCCATGGTCTCGGCAACATGCGCCAGCATGAGTTTGGCGGTGACATCGCCGATGGCGTATATATGCTGGATATTGCTTTGCATTTTCTCGGTGATGGCGATGCCGCCGGCGTCGTTGATGGCGACCCCGAGCGCTTCCAGCCCATAACCCTCGACCCGTGGCCGAAAGCCAATCGCTTGCAGGACCCGCTCGGCTTGCAGCGTCTCACGTGTCTCGTCCGCGCGCGTCACGGCGACTTCAACTTGTTCCCCGCTGTCGTCGATCGAATCGACGCGGGTGCTGGTCAGGATCTTGACGCCCAGCTTCTTGAACGCCTTGGCAAGCTCCGCGCTGACTTCTGGATCCTCCAGCGGCAGGATGCGATCGAAGTACTCGACCAAGGTGACATCGACGCCGTAATTGCGCATGATGTAGGCGAATTCGACGCCGATGGCACCGGCGCCGGCGATGATGATGCTGGCGGGCAGCTTATCCTCCATGATCTGTTCTTCGTAGGTGACGACGCGCTCGCTCAGCGCTGTGCCGGGGATAAGCCGCGTACTGGCGCCGGTGGCGATGATCAGATTCTTGAAGCGAATGGTCTCGCTATCACCTTTGTTGAGATCGACTGTCAGGCTGTTGGCGTCGTTTATGGTCGCCCAGCCCTCGTAGCTGTCGATCTTGTTTTTGCGCATGAGGAATTGGACGCCCTTGGTCAAGCCGTTGGATACGCGGCGGCTGCGCTTGTAGGCTTTAGCGTAGTCAAAAGTGAAGTCGCCATTTATGCCGAAGGTATCGGCTTGATGCTGGAGAATATAGGCGAGTTCGGCATTGCGCAGCAGCGCTTTTGACGGGATGCAGCCGACGTTCAGGCAGACGCCGCCCCAGTACTTCTTTTCGATGATGGCGGTCTTGAGCCCGAGCTGGCTGGCGCGGATGGCGCCGACATACCCGCCGGGGCCGGCGCCGAGCACGGCGACATCATATTCCTTGGTCATGAATGGCAATCTCCTGCAATGTGTCTGCTTCTAAAGTTTGGCAAGTCTACCGCAGCGGGCCGCGCAAGTGAAGTGGGGTTGGTGGATATTCGGCTCAGACACTGCCACTGCTGAGCCGCTGACGCTGAGCTTCAAACAGAATCACGGCGGCAGCGCTGGCAACATTAAGTGATTCTGTCGCGGCGGCCATCGGAATGGAAACATGCGCCTGCGCCAGTTGGCGCGCCTCCCGACTGATGCCGCGCGCTTCGTTGCCCAAGATCAAAGCCCAGGCGGATCGCCAATCAATTGCGGAATATGCTTGGGGCGCGTCCGCGCTTGCGGCGCAGATGGTCAGATCTTGGCAGAAGGAAGCAATTTCCGCCCAAGACGCCTCGACTATTGGGAATCGAAAATGCGCGCCCATGGCCGCGCGTACCGTTTTGGGGTTGTATGGATCGGCGCAACCTGGCGTCAGAATCGCCAAGTCGCCCCCGGCGGCGGCGGCCGTGCGCAAGATAGTACCGAGATTGCCGGGCTCGCGGATGGCGTCAAGAATCAGGACACGGGTCGCCTCCGTTGACAGGGGCGGCCGCGGTATGGCGAAAACAGCAATGATGCCGGATGGCTGCTGCGTATCGCTGACGAAACCGAGAATCTCATCCTGGGCGGGCAGCAGATCGCAGCTACGATTCTGCAACTGGGCGATGATTTCATAATCGGCGCGCTCAGCGGAATAAAGCGCGAGTTCCGGCTTGCCGCCGCTCGTCAACGCATCGGCGATGAGACGGTTGCCTTCAAGGACCAGTTTGCGTTCGCCCCGCCGCAGCCGCGCTTTGGTCTGCAGCGACTTGATGTAACGAACGCGCTTGTTCTGTGTGCTGCTGATAGGCGCCATGCGAGGGTCCAATTAAAGGAAAAAGGGTCGCTTGACGGACCCTTTGGCTAATCTGCTTGATTTTGACGCAGGACTACGGGCTTTGTTTCGCCAAGTCCACGATCTTGCTGAAGGTCTCGCCATCGTGGACGGCGATGCCGGCGAGGCTCTTGCGGTCCAGTTCAATGCCGGCGCGCTTCAAGCCGTGCACCAACTGACTGTATTTCATGCCATTGATGCGGGCGGCGGCATTGATGCGCTGTATCCACAGGCGGCGCAATTGACGGCGTCGCTGACGACGATCGCGATAGGCGTACCAGAGGCTGCGCATCATCGCTTCGTTGGCGCGCTTGAAGTTCTTGCTGCGCGTGCCCCACTGGCCTTTGGTGAGCTTCAGGACTTTTTTGTGTCGGCGGCGTCTGACGAAGCCGGTTCTTGTTCGTGCCATGTTTATTCTCCGTACATGAAATGCCCGGCATCATCTCGCGCCGGGCGGTATATCCAGATCGCTGACGTTGGGCTAGGCCGGCGGGTTCGCTTTGTATCGGCCGAGATAGGGGGCGAGCCGGCGGATACGGCGTTGCATCGCTTTCTCGCCAACTTCCATGCGCTTGTCCCATTGGCGCCTGACGCGCTTGGCCGAGCGACGCCGCAGGTGACTCTTGCCGCCTTTGGTGCGGACAATCTTGCCGGTTGCCGTCATGCGGAAACGCTTGGCGGTCGCTTTGTGTGTCTTGAGCTTGTACTTGGTCGATTTCTTCTTGCGTGGCACTACTGTTTCTCCGTGCTTTGCCTTATTTCTTTTGTTGGCGCCAAGATCATGAGCATATCCCGGCCTTCCATATTGGGGCGCTGCTCCACGACGCCTACTTCTTTGAGCGCTTCTTCAATCTTGCCGAGGCGGTCTCGTCCAATATACTGGTGAGTGATTTCGCGCCCGCGGAAGCGTACGCGGAACTTCACCTTTTTGCCTTCGAGCAGCCACTTTTCGGCGCGCTTGATATCGAACTGCAGGTGGTATTCGTCAGTCTTGGGACGCAGTTGAATCTCCTTGACGGTTACCTTTATCTGGTTCTTCTTGGACTTGCGCTCTTTCCGCCGCTGCTCGTACTGGAATTTTCCATAATCCATGATTCGGCAGACTGGCGGATTTGCGTTTGGCGCGACTTCGACCAGATCCAAGCCGACATCATCGGCCCGATCTTGCGCATACCCAATGTTTACGACGCCAATATTGGTATTGGTATCGTCAATCAACCGGACTTCTCGCACGCCGCGGATATCCCCGTTGATCCGGTGAGGTGAATTGGCTATAGCTGCACTACCCTTCAGCTAAATATGGCAAACAAGACTCGCGCAAGCTGTATCATTGCGCAGGCACGGAGTTTAACACGCGTGTCCATAAGTTGTCAACTATGAGTCGAATGAGCAGAATTATCGATCGTCGATAGCGAAATCGAGTTCCCGAAACTTGTCGAGCGATGCCTCGTATGCGCTAATCAGTTCTTCGTCGCTGCCTTTGAAGCGCCGCAGCGTTTGCCGAGCGCAAGCCGTGCAGCCGCGCATAGCCCGGTAGCTGTCCGTTTCACATGGCAGGCAACCATTCAGTTCGATCATCACCGACATTAGAGCGATGACTTCCACGCAGGTTTCTTCTTTATTGGAAATGCGGTCGATCAACTGCTGCCACTTCGCGCCTCGTGTATTGCGCAAGGCGGGAATGGCGTAATGCGGGAAGAGAATCTCGTTGTCTGTATACAATGCGGCTTGCCCCTTACGGTCACACTAATAGAGGATAGGCTCATTTTCGGCGGCGCGCAAGTCAGCGACTGGGATATTGTCAGATTGATTTCAGCGCGAGTATCAGTTTGCGGGTTGCCGCCAGCGCTGCGTCCCCGCCATCAAGGGTTTCGTTCCACAGGCTAAATAGAATCGCGGCTGTATTCCCTTGCGCCAGGGCATGCTCCAGCGACTCCACACATTCTTGCAGGGATGGACCATTCGGTTCGGGATAACTCATGGCCGGCATCTCCTCACAATCGACGACATCGGTATCGAAGTGGATGTATAGCGGGCGATCGGGCAAGGCAGCATTTCGCAGCGAATCAAGGGTTTCGTGGATGGCGACATCGCTAGCGCGAAGCATGTCGCCTTCTGCCGGATCGAGATTGCGCGCATCGGTGATGATCACATCGGCTTCGGGGATTGGCTTAAGATTGATGCCGCGCATCAGATGCTGATTGCCGCGCCCTACCAGCGCCGCCAATGGCATACCGCCGAGAAAGCCGCTGGGGCTGGTCTCAGGGGTATTGAAGTCGCCGTGAGAATCGTACCACAGGATGACCGGCGATTTCGCAGCCAAGCCCTTGACCATGCCAAGGCAACTCGTGCAATCATTCGCGAAAACGACCGGCAGCTTGTCGCTGTGGGCTCGGATGGCGGCGGCAAGGGCGCCATTGACCGCGACGACCGGATCATCGGCGGCGCTGAAGTCGGGCTTTATGTCGAGCCATTCCGCGTCAAGCTCGTCCGCGATGCCGCTTAGCCGCAGCTTGTCAACCTCGCGGCGGTCCGGTTTGGATTCGCCCAGATAGTAAGGCACGCCGATGCAAAGGTACTTTGGCATTGTTCGCTCCTTAAGACAGCAAGGTCGGTCATTGCGTGAATCTAAAGAGATTATAGTAGACAGTTGCTGTCTGTAGACCGCCGATTTGCCGGTGTTAGATTAGACGCCATTGAGATGAGTCAGCGGAATCTGGAAGGTTTCTTTAAGGAAGTGCCAGTGAAAAGCGAGAAATTCACGCAACAGTGAAAGCGGATATGAAAGCGGGCTTCGAATGCGGTTGGCGGGCACTGGACTGCTTGTGCTTTCAATACCCTGCAGTTGGAAGAGCCAGCCTGCGCGCGGCATGTGATAACTGTCGCTGACCAGGACCGCGTCCCTTAAGCCCATATCTTCGAGAATGCGCCGGCTGAAGATGGCGTTTTCTTCGGTGCTGCGGCTCTCTTCTTCGAGCAAGATCGCGCTTGGCGGCAGGCCGTTGGCTAACAGAATCTCGCGACAGGCGGCCGCTTCCGAGCGGGGATAGGATTCGGCTCTGCCGCCAGCGCACAAGACATAGGGCGCCATTCCCGCATGCCAGAGATCGGCGCCTTGAAGGCTGCGGCGAGTCAAAGCCCAGCCGGGTCTGCCATCGCGCAGCAGGCCCGCGCCAAGCACGATGATGACATCGGATTCCCTCGCTGTGTCAATCGCGCCGCTATGGTGGATTACAGCGATGAAGACGATGAAGTAGAGCAGGATACCGAAACTGAGTAGTAGCACAATGCGTTTGACCAGTGATCTGCGTCGATGCTGCTTCAAGACAGTTTGCCTTCAATTTACAGATTGAGCCAATCAACGGCTTTCCCGCGTCGGGAGCATCGTCCGCTGCAGAGTGAAAGGGTCACCGTTTGGCGACCCGCTTATCTCAGCTTGTGTCATGGCGCGGTTCAAAGCGCAGGTTAGCATTCGCTGTAGCCGCAGGTGAGGCACTTGCGGCAATTCTCGGCGCGGATCAAGGTGATGGTGCCACAGGAGGGGCACATATCGGCGCCGGTTATCGACGAATTGATGGTCGTGCCGATTTCCTCTTCGGCAGCCGAACTCGAAGCGGCGGCGCCATGAATCGGCAGGTCCAGTTGCTGCGGCTGCTCTTCGGGGAAGAACTCCACCTGCAATACGCGCGCAACGGCATCGGGCAAAGACAAGACGCGTTTGGGACCAAAACCGATGGGACGGGCGCCGCCGATATCCTCCAATTGCTCAATAATTAGTTTGAGCATGTCGCGGCGATTATGTGGCGCGGTCGTGCGGAGTTGCAGCGAGATCATGCGTCCCAGGCTTTCGGCGTCTGCTTGTATATCGCTGCCCGCTTTGCCGATGGCGACAAATACTTCAAAGGGATTGCCTTGGTCGTCGCGATTGATTGTGATATAGGCTTTGCCGAATGGCGTCTGCGTTTTTACCGAGGTGCCTTGCAGCCGTTCGGGGCGCGGATAGACGCGATGGGGCGTTGTTGCCGGTTCGGCGCTTTCGCTTAACTCCGTTTTCAGGTCTTCCATTTCGCTTTCGGCGCGCTCATCGCCTTTGAGCATGAGCACCTGTTCATCGCGGCTGCCATCGCGATAGATCGTGCCGCCTTTGCAGCCGAGCTCATACATATATTGGTACAACTTGCTGACCTGCTCGACCGTGTACTCATTGGGCACGTTGCAGGTTTTGCTGATGGCGCTGTCAATCCAGCGCTGAAATGCGCCCTGCACCTTCACATGCTCTTCGGGACTCAGGTCCATCGCCGTGACGAAGTAGTCCGGCAAGTCTTCGACATCGGGGTTGGCGTCGCGCCATTGCTGCACGACCGGCACCTGCTCTTCATGCAAGCCGAGCCGCCCCTTGCGATAATAGACCCAGGAGTAAAACGGTTCCACGCCGGTGGAGGTATTCACCATCGTACCTGTGGTGCCGGTCGGCGCTTGCGTCAGCAGGGTAACGTTGCGAATGCCGTTTTCACGGATCTTCTCGCGCAGGTCCGCCGGCATGCCCTGCATAAAGCCGCTTTCCAAAAACTTCTCCGCGTCAAACATGGGGAAGGCGGCTTTTTCCCGGGCCAGATCGCTGGAGGTTTCGTAGGATGTCACTGCGATCGCCCGGTAAATTTCGTCGATCAGCTCGACCGATTCGTCGCTGCCATAACGGACGCCCAGCTTGAGCATCAATTCGGCAATGCCCATCGTGCCCAAGCCGACGCGCCGTTCGCCCATTTGTACTCGGTGATTCTCCTCGAAGAAGTAGGGCGTCGTATCAATGACGTTATCCAGGAAGCGAGTCGAATAGGCCACCGTCCGCCGCAATTCGTCCCAGGCGACGTCATGGTTGACCGGGTCGTAGAATTTCGACAAGTTAATGGCGCCCAAATTGCAAACAGAGAAGGCGCCCAGGGGTTGCTCGCCGCAGGGATTGGTGCAGATTTGCGGATTGAAATACCAGCTGTTGGCCATTTTATTGCTGCGCTCGCGAAACCATAAGCCCGGTTCGGCGCTGGCCCAAGCGCTCTCGATAATCGCGTTCCAGAGTTCACGCGCTCTGACCGTCTTGTAATGGATGACTTGCCTGCCGGCGGCCATCCAGGTGTCGACATCGCCGTCCCAAAGTTCGTCATAGTCCGGATCGCGCGTGTCGGGGAAGATCAGCTCCCAGTCGGCATCGGCGCGTACCGCTTCCATCAGTTTGTCGGAGACACCGACGCTGATATTGGCATTGGTGATATTGCCCGATTGGCGTTTGCTGTTGATGAAGTTGAATATATCCGGGTGCCAGTCGTTGAGGATTAGCATCAGCGCGCCGCGGCGGCTGCCACCCTGTTCAATGAGGCCGGTGACGAAGCTGTACAGACCGCCCCAGGACACGGCGCCGCTGGAACGGCCGTTGACGCCTTTGACGTAGGCATGACGGGGACGCAAGGTTGATAAGTTGATACCGACTCCGCCGCCGCGCGACATGATCTCGGTCATCTGCGACAGCGTCGTCATGATGCCGTCGCGTGAATCGTGCGGGCAGGGAATCACATAACAATTGTAGTACGTCAAGTCTTGGTCGGTCCCTGCCGCGGTGAGGATGCGCCCGCCCGGCACGAACTTCCAGTCATCCAGCAGCCAGCGGAATTTCTCACTCCATTCGGCTTGCTTCGCCGGGCTGGCTTCGACCTGGGAGACACCCCGCGCTACGCGGTCCATCATCTGCTCTGGCTGCGTTTCGATTGGCTTGTCCACATGCTCCAAATCACGCTCGACCGTTTCGCCTTCCAAGAGCTTTACCGTCGCCCTTGGCAGGTCCAGCGCTGTAACCGTGCCGATTTCTCGCTGGCCCGTTGTCTCGTTGACGACCACGATGACCGTATCGCCGACGGCGAGGCTGCTGCGGGTCATATCCTTCTGGGCGTAGCGGTCCAAGAAGATCTTGTATCCGAGTTCGTGTAAGGTGGTTGTTGCTGTCTGCGATCCTAACATGTCTCCCTCCAACGTATGCTCAATGGATTTGACTCGGAATTTAGCTTTTAACTCTTGTGCCGTTTGCGATGTCAGCTATCCGGTGGGTACGGAACTTGTGCCAACACTGCAACTGACGCTCGCACTCCCTATGACCACGTAGGTGTTCACGAGCGGCGGAAAAGGCGGGCATTCGGGCTTCAGACTTGCTTGGGATCACACTATTTGTCTGTGTGCGCGGCAGTCTGTTACCGTTGCGGGACAGCGTCGGACTTTCACCGACTTCCCCCATTAGTGTGCGCTTGCATCCGGGCAAACACACACCTTTCCGCGGGAGGGAGTATTCATTTATTAAGAGCTAAATCCACAAAGCGTCCAAAAAAATCAACTTCTATTCTATAGCATTTTCTTGAAATATTGCATACTTGATCGAGCGAGATTTCGGTTTGAATAGCATGAATACTCCGCAAGTGTCAGTTAGCCTTAGTGTCCCGAAATTCTCTTTTGAACGCCCCGAATCCAAACAGATTAGAGAACAAAAGTGGCGGGCGCTTTCAGCCCACCACACATGCTGTATATTGGAGCAAAGATGTGTTACTGACGCCGGTTGCGTTTACGCAGGAAGGCGGGCAACTCGGTGTTCTTGGGGTCGATATTGTCGTAAGTGCGCGGGTCTTCTTGCGGCGGCGATGGCGGCGCCAGGCGGTTGCGCTGGAAGGATGAGGATCCGCCGCTGCTGGCGGCAGCGCTATCGGATGGAGCCTGCACCTCAACATCTTCGTAAACCGGCCGCTGAATTGCCGGCGGTTGCGGCAACGGCGTCGTCTGGCGGATGGGCAAGGCGCCCGCTTCTTTCATTGTCGTTTCCAGCCGGCTACGTTCAAAGCCGGTGGCGATGACTGTGATATGGACCTCATCGCCCATGCTCTCATCAATGTGAGCGCCGAAGATCAGGTTACATTCCGGATGCGCGCTGTCTTTGATGATGGCAGCCGCTTCGTTGACCTCGAAGAGCGTCAAGTCCGAGCCGCCGGTGATCGAGAAGAGTATGCCGCGCGCGCCGTCAATCGTGACATCAAGCAAGCCGCTAGTGATAGCCTGTTCAGCGGCGGAGCGAGCGCGATCATCGCCTGCGGCTCGTCCGACTGCCATCAAGGCGGCGCCGCCTTCCGACATAACCGTGCGCACATCGGCGAAGTCAAGATTGATGAGCCCGGGTACGGTGATAAGTTCGGAAATGCCCTGAATGCCTTGCCGCAGCACATCATCTGCGAGCGAGAAAGCTTGCTGTAGCGTCGAGCGTTTGTCCGCCATCTGCAACAAGCGGTCGTTCGGGATGACGATCAGAGTATCGACCTGGCTCTTCAGCGCTTCGATGCCGGTCTTTGCCAGTTGAGCGCGGCGCGTGCCTTCAAAGGTGAAGGGACGGGTCACAACGCCGATGGTCAAGGCGCCGAGTTCTTTGGCGATCTGGGCGATGACGGGCGACGCGCCGGTGCCTGTGCCGCCGCCCATGCCACAGGCGACGAATATCATGTCTGAGCCACGCAGGACTTCAAGCAGGTCTTCCGAGCTTTCTTCCGCAGCTTTCCGCCCGATTTCAGGATTGCCGCCGGCGCCGAGCCCGCGCGTCAACTTGTCGCCGATACGCACGCGCGTCTTCGCCTTGGACAGCATGAGCGCCTGGTTGTCGGTGTTGACCGCGATAAACTCAACGCCGCCCAAGCCTTCGTTGATCATGCGGTTGACAGCGTTGCCGCCGCCGCCGCCGACGCCCACGACCTTAATCTGGGCAAAGTTTTCCCCGGTTATCAAATCATTGACCATAATGACCACCCTCGTGAATCAGCAAGTTGCTGAACGCATACCGCAAGTTTATGAAATCATTGTACGCAGATTTCCGACCGCCGCAAATGAAATAAGAGGCAATAATTTACATTAACTTGTCTAAATTATCACTACTCGTCTTGTGGCAAGAAGCGCCGCAGAAATTCGTTCATCCGGCGTCCCCAATTGCTCACCGGCAGCCCCATATTACTCACCAGTTCCGGCTCGGTCACCGAATCCATTTCCAGCCCCAGCCGCAGCAAACCGACGCTTGTGCTGTAAGACGGGTTCTTCAGAGTATCGGCGATGCCGGTGATCCTCTCGGGATGGGCCAGGCGAACAGGTAAATTCAAGATGCGGGAGGCCAGATCACGGTAGCCCGGCAACTGTGAGCTGCCGCCGGTGATGACCGCGCCGGCGCGCAGCAGGCCGGCATAACCGGAGCGTTTGATTTCCTTTTCCACCAGTTCGAAGATCTCTTCAAAGCGCGCTTCAATGACCATCGCCAGGTCCCGGCGCGAAACCGGCAGGATCTCGCCGCCGAATGGCTCAACCGGGAATACTTCCGATTCGCTGACGGCGTTCATATCGGCATGGCCGCGCTGAATCTTGACTTGTTCCGCCAAGCCGAAGGGCACCCGCATCCAATACGTGATGTCTTGCGTGACGTGGTTGCCGCCAACCGGGATGATGGCCGTGTGCCATACCGTGCCGTCAATGAAGATGGCGAGGTCTGTTGTGCCGCCGCCGATATCAATGACGACCGCGCCCATCTCCCGCTCGTGATCGGTAAGCACGGCATCGCCCGCCGCCAGCGGATTGAGGATGAAGCGGTCAACCATGACCCCGGCGGATTCGACCGCGTCCTCCAAATTGGCCAAACTAGTGGTCGAGGCGGTGATGATATGCGCGTCGACTTCCAGACGGAAGCAGTGCATGCCGATGGGGCTGCGGATGCCATCCTGGCTGTCGAGCGTATAACTGCGCGGGACGACATGCAGAATCTCACGATTATGGGGAATGGCAATATTGCGCGCCACGCTCATCGCTTTTTCCAGGTCTTCCGCCTGCACGCTGCGCGAGCCGACAATGGTGGCGAGCCCGCGACTGGTCAGCGATGAAATATGACTGCCGGCGACGCTGACGAAGGCTCGATTGATGTCGTAGCCGCTAGACTTCTCCGCTTTCCGTATGGACTTGGCGATGGCAGACGACAAGGCGCCGACGTCATTGACGACGCCTTTCTTCATGCCGTCGCTGGGTTCAATGCCCAAGCCGACGACATAGACATCCTCGGGGCGTACTTCCCCAACGATGGCGCAAATCTTGTGCGTACCAACATCCAGCCCAACTACCAAGTCGCCCATGCGGTTCTATAGCCCCCACAAAAGTCTGTAGAACGGTGCATCGGGATTCGCTATATTCAGTTCGGCAACGTCAATTGCGCGACTGCTTAAATTCTCCACCAGCACATCGTAGATTCTTGTTTTCTCATCCATTATCGCCGTCGAGCCTATTCCCATCCAGACTTGCCAGCCTTTTTCGTTAGTCCAGCCCAACCCGTGAATGGGATGGTAGTCCAGATGATCGCCTTCGGGCAGAATTTCCTTTAGTCGCAGGGCGCCCAGCACAATGTCCTTGGAAACGCTTTCAGCGCTTGGGGCTGGTCCAGCACTGCCGTCTTTCACCAAATTCACATGAAGCAGACCCGGCATCTCCGCCCTGGCTGGCATGACGCGCCCCTGGATGTCGATCCAGGTCTCATCGCCCGCGTCCGACCAAACCAGCGCTGGCTGCCGTTCCTGAACCACCAGTGTGACCATTTCGGGCGGCCAGCCTACTTCAACGGTAATATCCGCAACAGAGGACGAACGGAGCACATTCTCGCGGATTTCGTCGGGATCCAGCCAAAACATGTGGTAATCCGCCAGCTCCGAGTAAGCAAAGACTTCTTCGCGGGTAATGAACGTGTTTCCGCGCACTTGTATCGCTCTCACGTAAAAGACATCGCTGGTAAAAAACGCCAGCAGAGTCAAGCCAAAGAGCAGAAAAAGAAGGGCGCTGATGACTCGCCAACGGGAGAAGGCCCGCCGCCGTTCTCGTCGCGCAGCCTTCGATAGCTTGGGTACAGTACCTGGCGCCGTTCGATGCAAAACGCCAGGAGCGCGGTCAGGCTGCCGCCGGTGCGCTTGAACATGACTCGCCACTTATGCTCGTCCACCAATATTTGGATGAAGCCTCCAACCAATATGGCATTCAGTGTACTATTGGTCAAAATACCGCGCAAACCGCATAAGGCGGAAATCCGCTACCATTCCCCCAGCGTCTGAATCTCTAGTTCCAAAGCGACATCGAAGCGCTCCTGGACGCGCTCGCGCACGAGGTTTATTAGCGCGAGATAATCGCTGGCGCTTGCATTGGAATTGCGATTGACGAAGAAGTTGGCATGTACCGGGGATACCTGCACCGCGCCGACTGTCTCGCCCTTTAAGCCAGCCGCTTCGATGAGGCGGCCGGCGTAATCTCCCGGCGGGTTCTTGAATATGCTGCCGAGGCTGGCGCCCGGCGGCTGTGTGCGCCGGCGATAGTTGTTGTTGTCGTCCATTCGCTGTTGTATCGCTGCGGGCGCGTCGCCTCGAAAGCCGAACTCGGCGCGGAGGATAAAGAAGCGACGATCGCCGCGCGCTTTAAGCCAGGAATGCCGATAGGCGTACTGCAGAGAATCCGCCGCAAGCCAGCGCTCGCCGCCGTCCGCCTCGCAGACCAAAACTCGCCGCAGCGAGGCAGCGATATCGCTGCTGTGGGCGCCGGCATTGTTGACCACGGCGCCGCCAACCGTGCCTGGCACCGCTATCGCCCATTCCATGCCCGTCAAGGCATTCTCGTAGCAATAGCGCGTCAGGCGGATAAGATTTGCGCCGCTGCTGGCAGTGACGACGACATCGTCTCCGATAGCGGCGCGCTCAAGGCGAGTCGCGCGATTGATTATGGTCAGCCCGCGGATTCCGGCATCGGCGATAAGAATGTTTGCGCCGCCTCCAATCACGGTCACCGGCATTTGGCGATTCCAGGCTTGCCGGAGTAGCGGAATTAGGTCGCTGTAGGCCGGGTCTTTGGCAATGAAGAGATAATCGGCGGGCCCGCCAAGACGCGCGGCGGTGAAGCGAGCCAGCGATTGCATGCGCGGCAAGTCGTCGATCGAAGGCGGCCCCAGTCCGCTCATGATTGCTCTGTTCCGCAGTCGAGATAGAGGTCCGCGATCTGGTTGGCGTCGCCGGCGCTGAAGATGATCACGACGGCGGGGGCTACAGCGAACTGACGCAGCATTGACACCGCATTGTCATAAGTTGGCGCGAATATGGCGTCCGATTGACATTTCATTTCGGCCGCCAGCGCTTGGCTGGAAACGCCGTCGATCGGCATTTCGCGAGCGGCGTAGATCGGCGTGATGATGACGCGATCCGCATCGTGAAAGGCGGCTACGAACTCGGACCAGAATTGACGGACGCGGGAATAAGTATGGGGCTGCCAGATCGCCCAGATTTGGCGGTCGGGATAACGCAGGCGCGCGGCGCGAAGGTTCACTTCGATTTCGGTGGGGTGGTGCGCGTAGTCGTCGACCACGATGACGCCATCGCGGATGCCGCGGACTTCAAAACGGCGTTGCGTGGCTATGAAGTTAGCCAGGGCGCTTGCGCTCGCCGCGAACGCTACGCCGCGCTCATGCGCCACGGCCAGCGCCGCGAGCGCGTTTAACACGTTATGGGCGCCCGGCGCGCCGAGACTGACGCTGCCCAGCGGGACGCCGCGATGCAGCACATTGAAGGAAGTCCTATCACCATCGAATTGCAGGTCCGTCGCGCGCCAGTCTAATTGCTCGTTTTCGATGCCGTAGGTTCGTATTGCCTCGCCGGTCTTCTGATGTTCCAGAGTGAGCGCCAGAGCGGCCGGGTCATCGGCGCAAGCGACGAGCAAGCCCTCAGGCTGTATCGATTCAATAAATGTCGCGAAGGCGGCGGATATATCGTCGGCGGTCTGGAAGAAATCGGGATGATCGTGCTCGACCGTTGTGACGACCGCCAGATTCGGCGACAAACCATGAAACATGTTGCCATATTCGTCGGCTTCAATGACGAAGGATTCGCCCGCGCCCACTGCGGCATTCCTGCCCGTATTGCCCATTATGCCGCCCACGATGTAACTCGGGTCTTTTCCAGCGGATTGCAGGATGTGGATGATCATTGAGGTTGTGGTGGTTTTGCCGTGAGCGCCGGCGATGGCAATGGTATCGTAGCCTTGCAGCAGAGCGCGCATGAATTCTCGGCGGCGATACACTGGAATTCCCAGTTGCTTTGCCGCTATCAGTTCAATGTGGCCATCATCCACCGCTGAGGTCGCCAAGACCAAATCCGCGCTATCGACGAAGCGCGGGTCGTGGCCTTGGAAGATTCTCGCGCCGGCGTCGGCCAAAGCCACTGTCACTGAACTCGCGTTCATATCCGAGCCGCTGACAATGCAGCCGCGTTCCAGCAGGATACGAGCGATGGCGGAAAGACCGGCGCCGCCGATGCCAACGAAATGGATATGTGTGCCTGTCAGCAGTTGCGGCATTCGCCGGCTCCTCCTTTTTCGAGGCGGTCGCTGCGCCTCATAGAGGCAAAATCACAATTGCCGGAATCACGAGTACAGCCAACGCGGGCGGTGTGCCGGAAAGCGCGGAGAAGATCGCGGTCGCCCACATCAGCATATCACCTCCCGCCGATTTCGAGCAGCAGGTTCGCGAGGCGGCTTGCGCCATCGGGATTCGAGAGAGAGCGGGATTTGGCGCGCATGTCGTTCAAGCGGGAGTCGTCGGTGATCAGCGAGCTAATCGTCGCGAAGAGCTTGTCCGCCATGTCCTCGTCATTGAGCCGGACCGCAGCGCCGTTTTTGGCCAGATAATCGGCATTGACCTTTTGATAGCGCCAAGCGTAGGGGTAGGGCGTCAGTATGGCGGGGAGCCCGAATAGCGGCAATTCCGCAAGGGTGCTGGCGCCGGAGCGGCACAGAACCAGGTCAGCCGCGGCAAAAGCCAAGCCCATGTCATCATGCAGATAGGCGAAGGGGTGATAACGCGGGTGCTCGCTGAATCGGCCGACGCGCTTGCAACTGTCTTCCCAGTCAAATTCGCCGGTGACATGGATGATTTGCAAGTCCATATCCAGCAATTGCCCCAAGGATTCGGCGAGCGCGATATTGATGTTTCGCGCGCCGCGGCTGCCGCCGAAGACCAGCAGGGTCTTTCGTTCAGCATCCAGTTCAAAGCGCGCTTGCCCTTCCTGTCGCGACGCGTTGAGCCGGCTTGCCTGCAAGGGATAACCGGTCACGACTGATTTGCCGCGGGGAAAGTAGCGCGCGGAAGATTCTACGGTTATGGCGATGCAGCTTGCGAAAGGCTGCAAAGCCTTGATTGTCAAGCCGGGTTCAATATCGGGCAGGTAGATGACGATCGGGATGCCGAGCAGGCGAGCGCCCAGCGCCACCGGCAAATTTGCCCAGCCGCCGGTCAGAAGTATCACTTGCGGCCGCAGGCGGCGAAGAAGATACAGAGATTGCAGGCAGCCAAGCGTCAGTTTTAGCAGACTTGTTGTGATGCGCAGCGGATTGACGCCATGCAGGGGACCGGCGAAGACTTCATGATAGCCGGCAAAGGCGATTGCGGACTTTGCCGTCAAATTCCGTTCCATGCCGCCCACCGCGCCGACGAAGTACAGCTGATGCGCCTCATCCCCGGCTTGGAGCAGCGCCTGGGCGGTTGCCAGCGCGGGATAGACGTGCCCGCCGGTGCCGCCAGCTCCTATCAAAATTCGCAATATCGCTTCTCCGTTCCGAGGCAGGTTTGCGGCGCGTGGCGATGCGGTGCACACTCAGCATTAGTCCGACGCCGATCATGACAACCAATAGCGAGGACCCGCCAAAGCTGATGAATGGCAAGGGCACGCCGGTGGAGGGGACTACGCCGGTCATGACGGCGATATTCAGCAGCGCCTGGATGATGACCCACGCGGTAAAGCCGACGCAAAGCAGCGCGCCGAAATTGTCTTTGGCCAGACGCGCCGTCTGAAAGCCGCGAATGGCGAAGGCGATGTATAGCGCGACAACAACCGCGGCGCCCATCACCCCGAGTTCTTCGCCGATGATGGCAAAAATGCTGTCGGTGTGCGGCGCCGGCAGCGCGCCAAACTTCTGCTGTGATTGACCGACGCCAACGCCGAACCAGCCGCCGCGGACAAAAGCGGTAATCGCTTGCAACGTATGGTAGTCCGTCAGCGTGATATCGGTTAAGCCGACCAGGAAATTGGCGATGCGGTCCTGGGCGTATTGCCAGGATTGCAGGACGATTAGACCTAAAGTCAGCGCGCTCGCGCCGACGGCGCCGATATGAAGAACGTTTGCGCCAGCGACAAAAAACATCACGCCGGCGGTGAGCACGACAATCGCAGCCGAACTCAAATCCGGCTGGAGAACAATGAGATAGGCGATGACACCCACAATCAGCGCGAAGGGCACAAGCCCGTAAAAGAAACTGCGCACTCGGGCATTATGCGAGCCAAGCCAGGCAGCCAGATAAAAGACGATGGTGAACTCAGCCAATTCGCCCGGTTGCAAGCGGCCGCCGGTGAATGAACGCCGCGCGCCAAAGATGTCCTCGCCAAAGATTCGCACCGCTACCAGGGAGACGATGGTGAAGAAAAGCAGCCAGACAGCAAATCGTTTCCAGAAGCGGTAATCCACGATGGCGAAGATCAACAGCGCAATGACCGAGACGATCACGTTGCGCAAGTGTTCCTCGACGAAGAAGCCGGCGGCGCTGCCATAGGTCTGGTTGCTCCAGTCCCAAGTGGCGCTGAAGACCATCAGGGCGCCAATGATGAGCAGCAGAAGCACAATAGCGAGCATGGGTTTATCGAAGTTGGGCAAGATCTGACGCCGCGGGAGCCGGACGGGACGGGAGCTGTCATCGGTCATGACGGTAAAACCGGGCCGCTGCCGAATGCGACGGCGACGATGGCGCCTGGCGTCAGGATTGGCTTGGTCGGTCATGAAGCTCCTCGGCAGAATACAGGACTGCCCGATTCATTATAGTTCAGAAACCAATTGGCGAAAGTGAATCCCGCGTTCAGCAAAATCGGCGTAGGCGTCGTAACTGGTGCCGCCGGGCGAAAAGAGGACGACATCGCCGTCTTTTGCGACTTCGGCGGCGCGGGCGACGGCGGCTTCGAGGTCGGGCGCGCGCGTGAACTGATCATCGCTTGCGCGCAGCATGTTCAGCAGATCTGTCACTTTTGTGGCGACTTGTTTCTCGCCATCTTTGCCGAAAACGATGATGTGCTTCGCTTTGCTCAGCGCGACCTGTATCGCGGCTTCCCAAGGGAGATCTTTGTCAGCGCCGCCGATGAGAAGCACCAGCGGTTCATCAAAGCTGTTTAGCGCGGCCAGAAGGCGTTCCGGCGCCGTGGCGATGCTGTCATTGACCCAGGTCACGCCGGCGAGCGTCCGCACTTTTTCCAGGCGGTGTTCGACCGGTTGGAAATCGCGAATGGTCGCGCGCATGACTTCCGGCATGACACCGGGGCGATCGATTGCCAAGCCCATGCCGCCGGTTATGGCGCAAGCCGCCAGCACATTGAGCGCGTTGTGATCGCCGCGCAGGCGAATATCGTCGCGTTCGCAAACGACATGCGGGTTCATGTCGAAGCTGGCTGAGCCGGCCACCAGCAGCCGGCTGCCCAACATAAAAGCTCCATGCGGCACCATGTCGTACAGGCTGAAAGCCAGTAACTCGCCCGCGACAGCCGGTTCAAATGCTTTGCTGGCCGGGCTGTCCCGCCCCAAAACGGCCACATCCGCCGGGCGCTGGTATCGGAGAATGTTGGCTTTTGCGCTGGCGTAATTCTCGAAAGAGCCGTGCCGGTCCAGATGGTTTGGCGTCAGATTGAGGAGGGCGGCGACGCGCGGGCTCTGCCGCATTAACTCCAGTTGAAAACTTGAGAGTTCCATGACGACGATATGATCGGCTTTAATCCGCGGGAGGTCCTCGATCAAGGGGTTGCCGATGTTGCCGCCGAGCCAAACTTTGTAGCCGGAATTGGCAACGATCTTCGCCACTAGGGCGGTCGTGGTTGTCTTGCCAGCGCTGCCGGTGATGCCGATGACCGGAGCCGGGCAACGCTCCAGGAAGAGTTGCGCGTCGTTGCTGAAGGGGATGCCGCGCTCGCGCGCCAGTGACAGAATCGGCAAGTCAAGCGGGACGCCGCCCGAAACACAGATGAGACGCGCGCCGATCAGCACGTCTTCCGGATGCCCGCCGAGATAGAAGCGGACGCCGGGATAATCGCGGCGGCGCAGGTTCAGTTGCCTGGCGCTGCGGCTGTCCGTCACGAGCGCCTCGGCGCCTACAGTTGGCAGCCAACGAGCCAGAGCCGCGCCTTGACGACCGAAGCCGAAGACGACAACACGTTTGCCCGCCAATTGATCGCGACCCGTCATGCTTTCCTCGTTAGACGCGGCAGCCTACAGAACACTTGTATTATAGTGCATTGCTCAGTCGAAGCGTCGTCATGTCGCGCCAATTGCGCGCATGGTGTCACTCGACGCCTCAAATTTGCTGTTTGCAGCTGGCAGCTAGAGAAGCGCCAGGGCGACGCCGACGAATGCGCTCAAGATGCCGATCAGCCAAAAGCGCTGGACGATTTGTGTTTCACTCCAGCCGCCGAGTTCAAAGTGATGATGAATGGGCGTGCGGCGGAATGGTCGAATATCGACGCCATAGAAGCGCCGGCTCAGCTTGGCCGAGGCGACCTGCAGTATCACGCTCAGGATTTCCATCACGGGCACGATGGCGATAACCGGCAGCAGCAGCCACTGGCCAGTCATCACTGCCGCTGTGCCCAATGCGGCGCCCAAGGCGAGGGAGCCGGTATCGCCCATGAAAAGTTGCGCCGGGTGCGCATTGTACCAAAGAAAGGCGAAGCAGGCGCCGACGACCACAAAACAAAGCTCGACCAGAAAGATTTGTTCATGCAGAAAGGCGATGACGCCATAGGCGCCGAAAGCAGTGGCCGTAATGATGCCGGCAAGCCCATCCAAACCATCGGTGAAGTTAGTCGCGTTTGACGTTGCGACAATGATGAAGGTGCTGATGCTGACGAAGAGCACCGGATGCAAAGGTATCTCGATTTGCAGCAAGGGTAGAAGCAGCGAGTTGGCATACGAGAATTGAAAATGCGAGATGATTATTGAAGCGGCCAGCGCCAACAAGATTTGACCGGCGAACTTGATCGTGCCGGAGAGCCCTTCACCGATATTGCCGCGCGAGGTCTGTATGCCTTCCCAGTCGTCGATCAAGCCAAGGAAGGCGAAACCGATCAGAACAAACAAGGGCACAAGTATGCTTCGCCCCGATCCTTCCTCTACGATGCGCGAGATATTGAGCGCCAGGGTGATGGCAATGGTCGGCAGGATGATCATGATGCCGCCCATGGTCGGCGTGCCGATCTTTTGTACGTGGTGGCTGTCCATCAACTCGGCGCGAATCTGCTTGCCCAGCTTCAGGCGATGCAGAATCTCGACAAATGGGCCGCCCCAGATGACGCCGAGAAGAAAAGTAGCGCCGCCAACGCTCAGCGCCAGTGGTAATTGACCATCCATGAATACGAAATGCCTAATTATTGCTTCCGTTAAGGTTCGCTTCAACGTCTGTCAAACGAGCCCTTACATTATCATCCGGTATCTCGAGCAAAATAACAAGGCGATCGGCAATACGCCTGAATAAAGGCGCTGCCACTTGGTGGCCGAAGTCGGCGTCCGGTCGGTCCATTTTTACCATGACCGCCACTTGCGGATCGTCGGCGGGCAAGAAGCCTATGAAGGACAGGATTTTGGCGTTTCGCCCTTCTTCAAAGGCTACGGCGGTAGAAATCTTGGCGGTGCCGGGCATACCGGCGATAGAATACCCGGGCAATTCTGCGGCGGGCGCGCCATCACGCACGACGAGAATCAGCATATTTTTGACAAGGGCGGCTGTCTCCGCCGAAACGACCCGGCGGATCGTCGAGGGGCGCGCGTCTTCGACGCCGTCCGCGTTGATGACCTGGCGGACGATGCGCGGCTGACGCATGATGCCGTCATTCGCGATTGCGGCGAAGGCGGTGATCATCTGCATCGGTGTGACCTCAATGCTTTGTCCATGACTATTGAGGCCAAGAAAACTCTCGCTCCAGTCGGAGTCGCCCGGTATTCGCAGTTCCCCACGCTCCTCCGCGAAGAGGCCGACTCCGGTTGCTTGCCCAAGGCCGAACGCCCGCATCATGCCATAAAAATTGCTCGTGCCCATTTCCAAGGCAATCTTTGTCGCGCCGACATTAAGAGAGCTCATCAGGATTGTCGTCACATCAGTCGTCCCGTAGGATCGGTAGGTGGCGTTATATATATCGCGGCCGCCGACTTCTATGTAGCCGGTGTCGTTATAGGTCCAAAAAGGGGATATCACGCCTTTTTCGAGCGCGCCGGCGACAGTCAGGACAAGCATCAGCGAGCCCGGCTCGTAGGTCTCGTTGATCGCCGGGTTGACGCGCAAGTTAGGGTCGGCGATTTCAAGAAAATTGTTGGGGTCGATAGACGGATGATTGGCTAAAGCCAGGACATCGCCATTGCGCGGGTCCATCACGATGACGGTGCCGCGGAAAGCATTGTATTCCTCAATCGCATTCTTCAGTTCGGTTTCCACCCAGAACTGTACATCGCGGTCAATCGTCAAGACAATGTCTTGCCCGCGCTGTTCGGCGGGCCGATCTTCCGGCAAGTCGAACGGCACATTGCTCACCGAAAGATCAAGGACGCGGCCGGAGAGCGTGTCGTTATAAGCGCCTTCGACGCCCAGCGCGCCGCGCAAACCGTCATCGACGACAATGCCTATGACATGCGCCGCCAACTCGCCTTGTGGATAAAAGCGTTTGGGGATCTCTTCCAAGCCCAGTGAGATTTCATCGAGCGCGGCGATGGCTTGTCCTTGCTCAGCTGATATTGGACCAGCGAGGAATTCCCAGACATTTTCGCTGGTGGCTTTGCGAATTATCTCGGACTCGGGCAGGTCCAGGATTTCCGCAAGCGTCTCGCTAAGGCTTTCGGCGTACCCGGCCGCAACCAGCGCCGGGCTGATGCCGAGGCGGTATTGGATGACGTTGAAGGCGAAGGGCTCGCCATCGCGATCGTAGATTCGGCCGCGCTCGGCCGGGATTCGCAAGGTCGTATTGGTAATAGAATTGCCAATTTTTTCCAACTCTTGCCGGACAGAGCGCGGGAAGAACTGGAAATTGGCGAGATTGATGACCAGGTAAGCCGCCAATAAGATTAGAAAAATCGCCACGAAGGGCAGACGCGCTTGAATTGTAGCCTTCTGTGATGACGGGCCTTGCATGGCGTCTTATCCCATCAATTGCCAAATGACTGAAATTGTTTGCTCACCAGCGCCAACTGCTGTTCCAGCCAGCCACTGAATGTTTCTTCATAGATCGGCGCCTCCGGCTCTATTCGGCTGTCTTCGGCAGTTGTGGCCGACGCTCGATTGCGGTTGGGCTTATACCCCTCGATCAGAACGTAGTCGATATCGGCATTGGTAGCGGGACGGAACCCGATCTCGACGGCGCGAGCGAAAAGGCGCGGGACCGTCCGGTAACTGGCAATCTCGCCAATAAGTTTCTCGTTCTGTCGCTTTAGCGCGTCCCGGCGGCTGATCAAATCTTCGATCTGTCGATTGGTGATGGCGAAGGACGCCACTTGTGACAAATACAAACTGCCCAGGATTAGCAGAATCGCGACGCCTAATATCGCCAGCGCGGTCGCCTGACTACGCGTTCGGAAGCGTTTGCGGCTGAATGTATGTTGAAACCAGGCTTGCGACATGCGACAGACTCGCCCATCAGACTGAAACAGACAGATGGCAACAGCTTGCGTTAAGCTGCCGAACATCTCATTATCCAATGTATACGAAATGCGATTATGCGCAACTCAAGTTCATTTGGCTTGCAGCTTTTCGATGACGCGCAGTTTGGCGCTGCGGCTTCGCGGATTGGCCTCGAGCTCGGCGCGATCGGGCGCGACAGGCTTGCGATTTACCAACATGACTTCAGCCGGCTTTGCCTCGATGGACGCCATGCCGGGCGGTGAGACCAACTCGGTCGCCTGTCGCTTGAAGGCTTGTTTGACGAGCCGATCTTCGAGACTGTGAAAGGTGATGACAGCCAGGCGGCCGCCTGGGCGCAGCAGGTCAATGGCGACTGGAATGACCTGCTCGACCGCGTCCAATTCCTGATTGACGGCGATGCGCAGCGCTTGAAAAGTCTTCGTGGCCGGATGCATTCTGGACCTTCGGCGCGGCGCTGCCGGCATGGCGCTCGCTACTAATTCGGCAAGTTCGCGTGTGGATGAAATTGGCTGCCGCTCCACGATCGCCCGTGCGATGCGGCGCGCATGACGCTCTTCGCCATAGCGAAATAGCAGGTCCGCCAGTTCATCGCTTGACAGCCTATTGACCAGATCGAATGCGGTTGCTCCTTCGTCGCTGGCGTCAAAGCGCATATCCAGCGGCGCGTCAAAGCGGAAGGAGAAGCCGCGGGCGGGGTCGTCAATTTGCAGGGACGACAGACCCAGATCGAGCAGTATCGCGTCGACCGCCGTCCAGCCGAGCGCTGCCGCTGCCGCCCGCATTTCCAGGTAGCTGCCGTGATGAAAGGCGACTTGCCGATTAAAAGCCGCCAGCCTTTGACGCGCTGTGGCAATCGCCTTGGCATCGCGGTCAAGCGCCAGGACTTCCTCGATGCCGGCGTCGAGCAGAGCCTGGCTGTGGCCGCCGCCGCCGACCGTGCCGTCAATCAGCCGCCGGACCGCTGGATCAGCCGGTCGCAGCGCTTCGATGACAGCTGGCAAGAGCACAGGAATATGAGATTTCATCTTTGGTGAACGGTTATTGTATGGCTCGCCTAAAGCATAGTGCAGTTGGCTGGATTTCGGGAGTCCGAAGGCGCCGCCGGCTCAATGCCCCGCGATGCCGGATCGTGCTAAAATGATGAGAAATCAGTTCAGAAGCCAATACAATAATCACTCTGATGGTCTACGAAAAGCCGCAGCATATCGAGACGATTCTGAAGAACTTGCCCGCCAAAGCCGGCGTCTATTTGCTCAAGAACGGGCGCGGCAAGATCATCTACGTCGGCAAGGCGAAGCGCTTGCGCAATCGCGTTCGCAGTTACTTCACGACGCAGGCGGATGGCAACAGCAAAACCTTGCGCATGCGCGCCGAGGTTGAGGATATCGACTTCATCATCACTGAGAACGAAGTCAAGGCGCTGATCCTGGAAGAGACGCTGATCAAGAAGCATAAGCCGCGCTTCAATATCGAGCTCAAAGACGACAAGCGCTATCCTTATATCCGCGTCGGCTGGGGCGATGCCTTCCCCAAAGTGGAAACGACGCGCCGCATCGTCAATGACGGCTCGCGCTATTTCGGTCCTTATTCGGCGATGTGGGTGGTGCAAAAGACGCTGAGCGACTTGCGGAAAGCCTTTCCCTATCTAACCTGCGATCGGGATATCACCGGCGACGATGAGCGCGCCTGCCTGTTTCACGATATCAAGCTATGCAACGCGCCCTGTATCGGCGCGGTCAGCCGCGATGAGTATCGCTTCATGATCCAGGAACTGATGCATGTCTTGAGCGGACGGGCGAATGATGTGCAGCAGCGCCTGGTGAGCGAAATGAATCACGCCGCCGAGGCGCTCAATTTTGAGAAGGCGGCCGGCATTCGCGATCAACTGAAGGCGATAGATTTCATCACGAACAAGCACAAGGCGGTCGGCAAGAATATGACCGATCATGATGTTATCGCTCTGGCGCGCGATGACCGTGACGCGACCGTGCAGATCATGTTCATTCGCAACGGCAAGCTGATCGGCAGCGACTCGCGCATGATGGATAATACCGAAGGCGAGAGCGACGCCGCCGTATTGGAGCAGTTCATCAGCCAGTTCTACGCCAGTTCGTCCAACATCCCGCGCGAACTCATCCTGCCCAAGGAAGTCGAGGAGGCGCGGATAATCGAGCGCTGGCTCAGCGACAAACGTTCCGGCTCGCGTGTGACGATCCATGTGCCGCAGCGGGGCGACAAACGCAAGCTCGTCGGTCTGGCGCAGGAGAATGCGCTGGAAAGCTTGCAGATGATGAGGGCGCAATTCGAAGCCGATACCACCAAGCACGAACAAGCGATGGCGGAATTGCAGGAAGCGCTGGAACTGCCGCGCGTCCCGAACCGCATCGAGTGTTTCGATATTAGCACGACGCAAGGGACGGCGATCGTGGCGAGCCGGGTGGTGTTCGTCCGCGGCGCCCCGCGGAAGAGCGAGTATCGCCGTTTCAACATCCGCAGCGTATCGCACTCGGGCTCGGACGATTATATGTCCATGAACGAGGCGCTGACGAGGCGATTCCTGCGCTGGAAGAACGCGTCCGAACGGGAGCGGGAGGTCACGCCGGACGGCCGGGACAAGGACGAAACCTGGCGCTTGCTGCCCGACCTGCTGCTGATCGACGGCGGCAAGGGCCAGCTTAGCGCGGCGCGTTCGGTGCTGGAAGAATTTGGCATCGCTGATCGGGTGCCGCTGGCGTCGTTGGCGAAGCGGATCGAAGAGATCTTCTTGCCGGGCAAGGCGGACTCAGTGCTGCTGCCGCGGCGCAGCGAAGCTTTGTATCTAGTGCAGCGAGCCCGGGACGAAGCGCATCGTTTTGCCATCACCAGCCATCGCAAACAGCGGCGCAAGCTGGGTTTGGCCAGCCGGCTGGAGACCATCCCCGGCGTCGGACCCAAGCGGCGCAAAGTCTTGCTCAAGCATTTTGAAAACTCGATTGACGCCATCAAGAGCGCCAGCGTCGCCGAGTTGGCGGCGGTCAATGGGATCACGAAGGAAGTGGCGCTCAATATCAAGAGCCACCTGGATTGATGCCTAGATCTGCAGTTGATGCACATGGCGGATGAAGTCCTGCTGCCTGAGGATGTCCATTAGCGATTCGGGCAGCGGCTCATCGAAGGCGAGCACGGTCAGGGTATTGCCGCCGGGCTCGGCGCGCCCGGTATGCCAGCTTGCGATATTAATGCCGTTTTCCGCCATCAGGCTGCCGACCTGGCCGATCACGCCGGGACGGTCATAGCTGCCCATGATGAGCAGGTGACCGCGCGGCTCAAAGTGGATGCGATAGTCGTTGATCTGCAAAATATAGGGCTTTTGCCGGTCCAGCAAACCGCCGGCGATGCTGATTTCTTCGCCGTCTTCGAGCGTCGTCTGGCAGGTTATCGTGTTGCGATATTCGCTGATTTTGATGCCCTTGGCCTGAGTGATATGCCAGCCGCGCTCGGCCGCCAGAACCGGCGCGTTAACGAAGCTGACCTTGTCGCCCAGGATTGGACTCAGCAAGCCCTTGAGAATGCCGACCGTCATCGGCTTGATCAGCCCGTTCATGTCTTCGCCCATGATCTCGATGGCGATGCGGCGGATAGGGCTGCGCGTCAGAATATGGTGGAGGGCGCCGATACATTCCGCCAACTGCATGAAGGGGCGAATTTCATCGTAGCCCACCCCGGGCAGCAACGGCATGTTCACCACGTTTCGGTAGTCGCGGTCGTTGAGGGCGTCCAGCACTTGCTCGACAACTTGCAGGGAGAGATCCTGTCGCGCTTCGGCCGTGTTGTCGCCGATATGCGGCGTGTGAATGACGCGGTCCAAGCCGATGAGGGGGCTGTTAAAGGGCGGCTCTTCGTTCCAGACATCTACGGCTACGCCGCCCAAGCGCCCGTCCTTCAGGGCTTCCGCCAGCAGTGATTCCTTGATAATGCCGCCATGAGACGTGTTGATAAAGCAGGCGCCGGGTTTCATCAGACGGAGAGTTTCGTCATTGAAGAAATCGACGGTTTCTTTGGTCGCGGGCACGTGCATGCTGACGTAGTCCGCTGATGAAAGAAGCTCGCGCAAGCCGACCAGGCTGATGCGCTGGTCTTCTACTTGCTCTTCGCGGATGTAGGGATCGCAGGCGAGGACGGTCATTCCCAGCGCCAGGCAGAGGCGCGCGACGCGATGCCCCACGCGGCCGAGGCCAACGATTCCAATAGTTTTGCCATGCAGCTGCGCGCCGACTTGTTGTTGCCGGTCGTAGAGCCACCAGCCTTCGCGCAGGCTTTCGTGCAGAGCCGGCAGATTGCGATTCAGCGCTAGCATGAGCGTAAGCGTATGTTCGGCAGCGGCGATGGCGCTGACGCCCGGCGTATTCATCACCAGGATGCCGCGCTCGGTGGCGGCGTCGATGTCGATGCCGGTCAAACCGGCGGACATGCGAGCGATCAACCGCAGCTCCGGCGCGCGCTCGAGCAGCGGCGCATCCAGTTTGAAATCGGAGCGGGTGATAATCGCGGCGGCATCGACGAGCGAGGCGCGCACGTTTGAGGTCTTCGGCGGCACACAGGTCACGCGGATGTCGTCGCTCTCCTCGAGCAGCGCGATACTTTCCGGCGTAAGGTCGGTCGCGACCAGGACATGACGCGGGCTCACGCGAATAGGCCTTTCGACTTGAGGTCTTCCAGCACTTCAAAGAGGCTGCGGAAGACTTTGTCATTTATGTCGGCAAAGTCGTCCAGGCTGGAATGCGACAGGTCAACTACGGTGTAGCAGGTCATGCCGGCCGCTTGCGCTGACAAGGTTCCGGCGCGGCTGTCCTCCAGCGCCAGGCAGTCTTCCGGCGCGATGCCCAATTGCCGGGCGGCATCGAGGTAGATATCCGGCGCCGGCTTCCCCCGCGGGACGAACTCGGCGGAATAACGCCGGGGAATGAGGGTTTGCCAACCCATCAACTTGACAAAATGCTCGATGACAACTTGTGATGAACTGGAGGCGATCGCTCGCGGGATGTTCAATTCGGCGGCGTAACGGACGATTTCCTGGGCGCCTGGCCGCGCGCGGATGCGCTCCGGCGGAAGCTGCAAGAGGCGTCCGACGATGGCTGCTTCGATGGCGGCGGGCGAATCCCCGAGTTTGGGATAATGCTGCTGCAAGATGGCGGCAAACTCGTCCACCCGCATGCCGATGCCCAGGTCGCGCACTTCAGCGGAATAGCGGTAACCATAGGACTCGATGAGGTCGATTTCGACTTCATGCCAAACTGGCTCGGAATCGACGAGCAAGCCGTCCATATCAAAAATAAGCGCGGAAAATGTCATGTCTGGATAATCGCCTCAAATTCGTCAATGAATTGTTCGCGCAAGGTAGACGCGCGGAAAGATACCGATTCAGCATCCAAGATCTGTGTGATGCCTTTGCGAAAGACCGCTTCATGGGCGCTGCCGCGGAGGGCGGAAAAAGACCGATATCCGGCGGCAAGCGGCAGGATGGCGGCGAGAGACGGCGACTGAAGGAAAATATCCGCCTTCGCCTTGACGGCATCGCGAGCCACCACCCCGCCATAACCGATGAATAGGTCGACCGCGTCCCTTGCAGCCAGGTCGGAAGCGCCGTCACCAATCATGAGTCGCTTGCCGGGCAGGTCGCCGGCGAGTTCGCCGATGATCTTGGACTTGCCGCTCGATACGGTCAGGGGACCCTCGCTGTAATCGAGGTAGGTTTTGGCTTGCTGCGCGCCGGGGTCATGATAATCCCACCAGCGACCGGACAGCTCGTTGTATTCCAGCTCGACAGCGCGGATGCGCTCGGGCGCGACGCCGAGCCGGCGGCCGAATCCCTTGACGGCATCGATCAAACCGCCGCTGATGATGAATATCTGCTTGCCCAGAAATTGCAGGGCGGCGATGACTTCCGGCGCATCTTCGACGACGGTTTCCCAGTAGCGTTCTTCGATGGACTTGAGTTGGGCGAGGGTCGGCTTGATCGCTTTGAGACGCTTGCCGTAGACATCCGCCAGATCAAGCTCGCCGTCCATCGCTTTGTTGGTCAGCAAGCCGACGCGTTCTTCTTTGCCTTTGAGGCGAGCGAGCTCGTCAATGCCTTCGATGGCGGAGAGCGTGCTGTCGCAATCGAAGAAGATGAGTTGGCAGCTTTGCCAGCTTGCTTGCTGCATGAAGCGTCTCCGCGATTTAATCAGAGCGCGACCATTATAGTCCTTTGCGGCCAGAAATGTACGGCGGTCTGCAAGTCTCCTCGGATAATCCAGCGCGCCGTCAGGCAGGCGACAGGTCGGGTCAATCAATTATCGATAATCGATTATCGATAGGCGCAAAACTTTTTTCTATCATAAAAGCGGAATTTTGTGATAATTTTTTCTTGCGGCCGGCGAGATCTGACGAGTAGAGAGCGGCTGCCCCCGGTACTTTGGCCGCGGGAAAAGTTTTTTTTGGCAATCTGGCAATCTGGCGCAGGGCGAGCTTCGCTTGTTAATGCGCATGTGAGACCAGCATAGCATAGATCCGGGCGCAATGATAGAACAAATGTTGCAGAATTGCTCAAGGTCTGAAACTCGAGATTGAAGCAAGCGGGCATGGGGCGCCCTGGTCGAGTGAGAGACGGGCGCTGGCAAGCGCGAAATTAAGCCGCTTGAATGCCTTAGTCCGCTCCCCTATAATCGAACAGTCATTTGATTCTTGGGCGCCGTCATCGGCGTGAAGGAGCGCAGGCTTGGCAAGAAAACCGGCTGATCAATCCGTCGACCGCGAAGACATCTTGTGGGCGGCGGCGGAGGTCCTGCACCGCAACGGCTATGAAGCGACGACGATGAAAGACATTGCGGCGCAGGTCAATTTAACTGCCGCTAGTTTGTATCATCATTTCAAGAATAAAGATTTTCTCTTGCTAAATGTGCTTGAAGTCGGGCTGGACCTCACCATCGACAAACTGGAAAGAATTGACGCTTCCGACCGGTCCTGCGTCGAAAAGCTGAGCGCAATGATTCGCTCGCATGTCGTCAGCGTGACGGGCAACGTGGCGGTGGGCGCGGCGATGGTCTTCGAAATCCGCGCGTTGCTCAATGTGAGCGTCGGCGCGAAGAATAGCGACGAGAGTTTTACGAGAGAATTTGTGGCGCGGCGGAATCAGTTCTTTGCCCGGCGCGATTATTTTGAGGGTTTGTTTCGCAATATTGTGCGGGCCGGGATAGAGTCGGGCGAGTTCCGCGAGGTGGACGCGGCGATCGTGACCAAGGCGATGCTGGGCGCGCATAACTGGGTGGGCGTGTGGTTCAAGGAGGGCGGTCGGCTATCGGGCGAGGCGGTGGCGGATGTGATGGTGGATACCTGGCTGGCGGCGTTGGGGGAAAGGAACGGCTAATGGAAAGAAGGCAACTTACGGCAGATTTGCCGCCATACGAAATTGGACGGCGCTTTCTTCAAATCATAGACGGCGTAAGTGAATTTCAGTATAGAACTATGGAAAAAGCAATCTACGAGCATATCCGTAGTCCCAAAGATCCATTTAACTGGAAAGAACCGGAAGATTGGATACCGCGATTACTGACCGATGATAGTCGTGACCTGGCGCTCCGTTTTTGGCGGCATTCTGATCACCTCGTCAATCCGCGTCATACATTTGGACCCTACTACCTGTGTAAAATCCACAAATTGTCGTCTATTCAAAACGGCGTCATACAGCTTACTGAACGTGGTAAGAGGTTTGTCGCTGGCAATGAAGACGTCTTGGCAGAAATGGATGACTACGATGGTTTGCTATTGGTGTTGTCTGAAGTCGCCGCTAAGGGGCCTGGGCGGCGTCGTGATTTTGAAGACCGTTATGCCGAGTTCTGCCGCGCCCAAACAACCTACGCAGCTGACTCCTCGATTATCTCGAGCCTCATCTATAGACTCAACAATCTTGTCGATCGCAGGCTCATAGACAAGAGCGGACATTCCTACCAGGTAACTCACATGGGCCTCGAGCACCTTGGTCGTCACGGCGCCGTAATTGGGGGCGACGCGTCCAATCCTGCAATAGCGAGACTTAGCCAGAGCAGCAACGCGAAGGCGCGCCAGCAGCTTGCCGAGTTCTTACAGTCAATGAATCCCTACAAGTTTGAGCATCTTATCGAGCGTCTGCTGAATGAAATGGGCTATGACGGTGTTGTAGTGACCGCGCCTAGTAATGACAAAGGCGTTGACGTCGTTGGCGATATCGAGCTTGGTATTAGTCGTGTCCGCGAAGTCATACAGGTCAAGCGTCAGCAATCGAATGTCGGGCGGGGTATTCTGGACAGCCTTAGAGGATCTCTCCATCGCTTTGACGCGGTTCGAGCCACAATCATAACAACCAGTGGTTTCACAAAAGGGGCGCAAGAGGCAGCGTTTGAAAAGGGCGTCGCTCCCATAACCCTCATTGATGGGGAAACTCTGTTAGATTTGCTTGTAGAACACAACATCGGCATCCGCAGACGCGAAATAAGAATACTTGAGTTTGACGGCGAAAGCCTGAGCCAATTTGAAACGGAAGATGGAAGCGACGCCCAGTAAGATCGACTATCGACAATCAATTAAGGATAACGAGACAACTCATGCAAAACGTACTCATCACAGGCGCGAACCGCGGCATCGGCCGCGCGCTGACTAAAAAATATCTAGCCAAGGGCAATAGTCGCGTTTTCGCATCTTGTCGGAATCCGGCAGGCGCGGCGGAGTTGAATGCCCTGGCTGAGACAAACTTCGAGCGACTCCGCGTCCTGCAAATGGACGTCACAGACGAGGCGTCCATCAATCGGGCTGCCGACGCGCTTAGAGCGGGCACGGGCGCTTTGGACGCGCTTATCAACAATGCGGGCATCAGCGGCGACGACCACGCTCGAATCATGGGGAAGCTGACGTCAAGTGAAGTCAGCCATGTGATTAGTACAAACGCCGTCAGTTCGCTGATCGTGACGCAAGCCTGTCGCGAGCTATTGAAGAAAGGCGACAATCCGCGCGTGGTGATGATTTCGTCGGGCTTGGGCTCCCTGGCTCGCGCCGATGGCAGCGCCTACGCCTATCGCATGAGCAAGGCGGCGATGAATATGGCGGCGCGCGTCCTCGCTTTTGATGAGGCGATGGCGGGCATTACGACGGTGACTATGGCGCCTGGCTGGGTGCGGACGGATATGGGAGGATCGGCGGCAAGTCTAGCGCCGGAAGAATCGGCGAGCGCTTTGCTCACGGTCATCGATGGGCTTGGCGCTTCAGATAACGGCAACTTTTACCGTTATGATGGCACGGAGTTGGACTGGTAGGTCTTCAGCCTCAGAAAGGGTGACGGCATTCATGGGCTTTCAGATCAAAAGCGCGGCTGTGATTGGCTCGGGCACGATGGGCGGGGGCATCGCCTCGCTCTTGGCTGGCGTCGGCATCAAAACGCTGCTGCTGGATATTCCGCCCGCGGACACATCGCCCGGGGATGGAGCAAAGGTCCGCAACGCGATTGTGGCGCGCAATCTCAAGGCGCTGGGCAGAAGCCGGCCGCCGCAGCTTTTCAGCGCCGATGACTTGGGGAATATCCGCATCGGCAACACCGAAGACGACTTGCATCAGGCAGCGGATGCCGACTGGGTCATTGAAGTTATCGTGGAGAATCTTGATATCAAGCGCGGTTTGATGAAGCGGCTGGTCGATGTCGTACGTGACGATGCCATCGTGACGACAAATACATCCGGTATTCCCATTTCCAGCATCGCCGAGGGCTTGCCGCCGGAGTTCACGCGCCGCTTTCTCGGGACGCATTTCTTCAATCCACCGCGCTATCTGCGCTTGCTGGAGATCATCCCGCATGCCGGCAGCGATCGCGAGATCGTCGACTTCATGATGCGCTTCGGCGCCGAGACTTTGGGTAAGGGCACGGTGCTTTGCAACGATACGCCGAACTTCATCGGCAATCGCTTCATGTCGATGTCGGGCATGCAGGCGACAAATTACGCGCTCGACCATGGTTACACGGTGGAAGAAGTTGACGCGCTGACCGGTCCTCTGATCGGACGCCCCAAGACCGCGACCTTTAACCTCAATGATCTGGTCGGCTTTGATATCGCCGTCGGCGTGGCGCGCAATCTTTATCATGCGATTCCTGACGACCCGGCGCGCGAGTTGCTGATGCACGAGAAGAATGCCGCGCTATCGGATGAATTGCTGGAGCGCGGTTGGCTGGGACGCAAGACGGGCCGAGGTTTTTACCACATGCGGCGCGATGGCGGGAAGAAAGAACTGTGGGCGCTCAACCTGGATACGCTGGAGTATGAGCCGCCGAGCAAACCGCGTTTTGATTCTGTCGGGCAGTACCGCAAGGTAGAGCCGCTGGGCGAACGCATTCGGCTGCTGATCAACGCCGATGACCGCGCCGGGCAATACCTCTATCACCTGCACGCCTTCCTGCTGGCCTACGCCTCCAACCGCGTGCCGGAAGTGACCGATACCATCGTCAATGTGGACAACGCGCAAAAGTGGGGTTTCGCGCATCAGATGGGACCTTTCGAGATTTGGGATGCCATCGGCGTGGCGGAGACGATTGAGCGCTTCGAGGCTGATGGCTATCCAGTGGCGGATTGGGTCAAGGCGATGCTCGCCGACGGGCATGCGACCTTTTATCAACGGGACGCGCAGGGCAAGGTCACGGGTTTCTACAGTCCGCAAGAGCGCGATTATCGGCCGCTGGCTCGGGACCCGCGTGAGATCGCGATTGCCGATTTGCGCGCGTCCGACGCCGAAGTTTACAGCAATGGCGATGGCAGGATCTACGATATGGGCGACGGCGCTCTGCTGTGGGAGTTCAATACCAAGCAGAATACCGTCACGCCGGGTCTGGTCGAGTCCGGCTGGCAGGCGCTGGATATGCTGGCGCGAGACGACTACAAGGCGCTGGTGATCGGCAATGATGGCGAGCGCTTTTCTATCGGGGCGAACCTGGATCCGGCGGCGTTGATGGCTGGTTTGGAGGGCATTGAGAAGGCGCTGGTCAGCCTGCAGGATTTGACGCAGGCTTTGCGATACGCGCCAAAACCGGTTGTGGTCGCCGCGCATAATATGGCGCTGGGCGGGGGCGCGGAACTGGTGATGTCGGGGACGGCTGTCGTGGCCCATATCGAGTTGTATATGGGCTTGGTTGAGGTCGGCGTCGGCTTGGTCCCGGCGGGCGGCGGCTGCAAGGAGATGACGCGGCGGTTGGTCAATCCGCTCGCGCGCGGCGGCGCGGACGATGTGCTGGCGGGCTTGCAGAAAGCCTTCGAGACGATAGCGATGGCCAAGGTGAGCGGCAGCGCCAAAGAAGCCAAGGCCCTGGGCTTGCTGGCTGAGTCGGACAAGGTCGTGATGAACCGCGCGCATCTGCTGGGCGAGGCGAAGAAGCAGGCTCTGGCTATGAGCGAAACCGCCATTCCGCGGCCGCCGGAGCCGGTTTACGCTGCCGGTCGTGATGCTCATGCCGCTTTGTTGCTCGGCGTGGCGGGCTTCTTGGAGGCAGGTTATGCCAGCGAGCATGATGCTCTGATCGCGCGGAAGTTGGCTTACATCTTGACGGGCGCGGCGCTGGCGGAACCGCAGTGGGTGGATCAGCAGTTTCTGTTGAATCTGGAGCGGGAAGCGTTTCTGAGCTTGATCATGGAGACGAAGACGCAGGAGCGCATCATGCACATGTTGCAGACGAACAAGCCGCTGCGGAATTGAGGCTGGGTAGGAAAAATCGAGAGTTGGTCAGAATCCGCCGAAAAGTATGTCATAGAGCGGGCGGACGCGAAAGTGAGGAGAAGCACATGCGCCAAGCAGTGATCGTAGCGGCAGCGCGCACCGCCGTGGGCAAAGCCGTGCGGGGCAATACCAAGAACGCGCGCTCGGATGACATGGCGGCGACCGTCATCGCCGATCTTATCCGCAAGACTGACGGCGCGCTTGACCCGCGCGACATCGACGATGTGATCATGGGCTGCGCCATGCCGGAGGGCTCGCAGGGTATGAACTTCGCTCGTGTCATTGCTTTGCGCGCCGGCTTGCCGGTGGATACGCCCGGGCAGACGGTGAATCGCTTCTGCTCTAGCGGCTTGCAGACGATTGCGCTGGCGGCCAATAGCATCATCGCCGACCAGGCTGATGTTGTGATCGCCGGGGGCGCCGAGTCGATGTCCTCGGTGCCGATGACGGGCCATCACCTCAGCCCCAACCCGCACATGGCGGCCAGCGATCCTAACGTCTACATGAGCATGGGACTGACGGCGGAACGCGTCGTATCCGAATTCGGAATCAGCCGCGCGGATATGGACCAATTCGCCTATGACAGTCACCGCAAAGCAGCGGCCGCCACTGACGCCGGCTACTTCGCCGAGGAGATCGTGCCTTTCGAATGGGAGGAGGCAGTGGTCGGCCAAGATGGGATGCCGACCGCTGTCAGCAAAGTGCTGGACCATGACGAGCATTTGCGGCGCGAGACCACAATCGAGGCGCTCGCCGGTCTCAAGCCGGTCTTCAAGCCCAAGGGGTCGGTCACGGCGGGGAATTCCAGCCCTCTCAGCGATGGCGCGGCGGCTGTGATTGTGATGGAGCGGGAGAAAGCGGAGGACCTGGGTTTAAAGCCGCTGGCGCGCTTCGTCGGTTTTGCTGTGGCCGGCGTCCGCCCGGAGATTATGGGGGTCGGTCCGATCAAGGCGGCGCCGAAAGTGCTGGAGCGTTGCGGCATGTCGCTGGACGACATTGACATCATTGAATTGAATGAAGCCTTCGCCTCCCAGTCGCTGGCAGTCATACGCGAGTTGGAGTTGAATCCGGAGATCGTGAATGTCAACGGCGGCGCCATCGCCCTCGGTCATCCCCTGGGCTGTACCGGCGCCAAGCTGACCGTGCAGCTTATCAATGAAATGAAACGCCGCGGCAGCAACTATGGCATGGTGACGATGTGCATCGGCGGCGGCATGGGCGCGGCCGGTATCTTCGAGAATTTGAGCTAAGGGATTATGCGGTTTAGCGCCTGCGAGAGGAAAAATGTCGGCGAACCGAAACCTGCACAAAGCGAAGTCCAACAAGAAAGACGAGTTCTACACTCAGCTTGTCGATATAGAGAATGAACTCCGTCATTACAGCGAGCACTTTCGCGGCAAGGTAGTCTATTGCAACTGCGATGATCCGCGAGTGAGCAATTTCTTTCATTACTTCGCCTACAACTTCCGCGTGCTCGGCTTAGAGAAACTGATTACGACTTGCTACAAGAACCAGCAAATGGATATGTTCAGCCAGCACGATGCGGAAAAGGCAATCTGGCTGGAATACGACGGGACAGAGAACGAGACCGGCGTTCCGTCAGTCGAAGACATCGGCATACACTATCTCCAAGGCGATGGCGATTTCAGAAGCGCGGAATGTATCGAGCTGCTCAAACAGGCTGATATTGTGGTGACAAACCCGCCCTTTTCGCTGTTCCGCGAATATGTGGCGCAGTTGATTGAATATGACAAGAAGTTTCTGATAGTCGGTCATCAGAACGCGATTACCTATAAAGAGATATTCCCCTTGATTAAAGACAACAAATTGTGGCTTGGCATCACGCCTCGCGGAAAGGACATGCTGTTTGATGTTCCAGAAGATTATGCCAAAGAACTGGTGGCGACGAAGAAAGAGGGCAGCGCATACAGGATCGTAGATGGCGTTGTTTACGGAAGGTTGGGCAGCGCATCCTGGTATACCAATCTGGACTACCGGCAAAGGCACGAAGAACTGATTTTGTATAAGAGCTACTCGCCCGAGGAATACCCTCATTACGACAACTACGATGCGATTGAAGTGTCAAAGGTCGCGAATATTCCGAGAGATTGGGACGGCGCAATGGGCGTGCCAATTACCTTCTTGAACAAATACAATCCGGACCAATTTGAGATTGACGGGTTGTGTTGGATACTTCTTAGAGACAGTGGCGCGGGAGACAGCATGTTTAAGATCGACGGGAAGCGGAAATATCGCAGGATCGTAATGCGACGCAGGAAACTAGCATGATGGAACAAGTTCCCTCCGAAGTTTGGTACACAATCCTGGGCTGGTTTCTAGGCACTGTTGGAACTGGCGGCCTTAAAGCACTCTACCAAGCCCATGATTTGCGGAAGTGGGAAAGGGACGTACTTAGTCGCGTCACAGTCTTCGCCCACGACGAGGAAAGAGGAGAGATTCGCAGCCCTATCGACGTGAAGACGGGTAGAGTTGAAGCATTCGAGCTCGTCGTGCATATAGATTCCGAGCCCCAAAAATATAAAAGATGCATGAACTACATTACCCGTTTTTTCAACCCGAGCTTGCTAAGTCTTACCTACAAACGGAAAGAGGGCGACAGAGTTTACTACGAGAAAAACATGGAAGCCTATGTCCTTAAGCCTTATAAAAGCTTCGCAAAGTACCCGGACGGCTGGCTTGGAATGTCAAGAAAAGAACTAATAGAGTACGCCCATGAAAATCGAATTGCGTGACCTCACCGTCCTCGACCTCGTCGCCGGCAACCATGACGACGGCGAGGGCGGCGTGGTCGGCTACGGGGGCAAGCTCGGCAGATTCTATGACAGAGGCGACAGAAAATACGCGCGGATCATTATTCGCAACAAGAGGCAGAAAATGGCGCTAATAGGATGAAACTTATACCAGACCCAGAACTAGAGATCATTGATCTTGAAAATGACCCCACTGAACTTCTCGATAGAACAGCATTGGGAAAATACGGATTTCTTCTACTAAAGCGTGACGAACAGATACTCGCTTATTCTAAGAGCTATCATGCACCAATGCCAAAGACTATTTTCCTAATATCATCCCGTTTCTATGATTCTGTCATTAAGTATGCAGAAAGACATAAAGTAAAGTACGTTGCACCAGAAAAAACGAAATTCCAAGCTGAATACGAGTCTTGGCGCTTAGCTCTAGACGATAATATCATACCAACAAACACAGACTATTTTGCATATGTCCAAACTATTACAAAGGAACTCGCTCATGGAGTTTTGAGCAGGTATTGGGAAAACGAGCTCTTCTGTCATAACCAACTTCTTCAGCTTCGAATGACAAATGACAATCCTGGAAGAAGTCGATTATGGCGGTATCTCTTGTTCAGGATAGAACAGCCCATTTCTCGGAACTCTAGTATTGTAGGGATAAATGAAAAATGCGACTCTGAGTGGCTACTAGATGCTATGGTTGCATTAGGATATGCGGAAAAGACTGAAGAAGACACCTTTGACAGATACGTAATGACAAATGCTGCTTTTGAGTTGTTATGTGAGCCATCATGGTATGAAAAATACGCTGGGAAAATAGCGTTCTGGGTATCTATTGTATTAGCGATCATCCAAATCGCAGAATGGTTACAACAATGAAAATCCAGTTGCTGACAGATCTCACAGTCCGCGATCTCGTCAAGGGCTACCATGACGACGGCGAGGGCGGCGTGGTCGGCTACGGCGGCAAGCTGGATATTCGCCCGCCCTTTCAGCGCGAATTCATCTACGATCCCAAGGAGCGCGACGCTGTAATTAACTCCATTTTGAAGGGTTTCCCGCTCAATGTCATGTACTGGTTCGACCGACCGGATGGAAGATTCGAGATCATCGACGGCCAGCAACGCACAATATCAATCGCCCGATATGTGGCGCAAAAGCCGGGCTTCTTCTTTGAGGGGCTTGGATTTGACAATCAACCGTCCGATGTAAAGGAACGGATACTCAATTACAAGCTGATGGTCTATGTGTGCAGTGGTGAACCTAGCGAAAAGCTGGAGTGGTTTAAGATCATCAATATCGCGGGGAAACAGCTATCGAATCAAGAGTTGCGCAACGCGATTTACTCGGGGCCATGGGTATCCGACGCCAAGCGCTATTTCAGCAAAACAGGCGGTCCCTCCGCGGGCTTGGGCGGCGATTATTTGAGCGGCTCCCCGAATCGCCAAGCCCATCTCGAAACGGTTATCAAGTGGATTAGCGACGGCAACATCAAAGATTACATGGGCATTCACCAGCACGATAAAAGCGCCGCCCCTTTGTGGGATTACTTTATGGATGTCATCGACTGGATTGAATCGACATTCACCAAGAAACGGGTGAAAATCATGAAAGGCGTCGACTGGGGCAGTTTATACAATGCCTACAAAGACGCGGACCTGGACTCCGCGCGGATTGAAGCGGACACCCAACGGCTTATCCTTGATGATGATGTTACGAGCCAACGAGGGATTTATCCCTATCTACTCACTGGCGAAGAGAAGCATCTGAATATCCGCGCCTTTACCGATGGCATGAAGCAGCGCGTTTATGAGAAGCAAGCGGGCAAATGCAAGAAATGTGATAAGTCGTTTGACATTTCTGATATGGAAGCCGACCACATAACGCCTTGGTCTGAAGGCGGCAAGACAGAAGAAGCCAACTGTCAAATGCTCTGCCGCAAATGCAACCGAGAGAAGTCGGCGAAATAAGACTGGTTGCGCTGGTCATCACGAAGATTCCAGGGGCTGAGGATGTCCGCGTTTTATACGACAGTGGCGCGCTTCTACGATGCCGAGAACAGCGACAAGACTGATGATCTCGCCATATACAGCAGGCTGGCGGCGGAGGCGGCCGGGGATATTCTTGATGTAGGCTGCGGCACGGGGCGGGTGCTGATACATCTGGCGGGTGCGGGACACTCGGCGCATGGCATCGAAAGGGACCGCGCGATGCTGGATCGGTTGGAAGAAAAGCTGAACATGAGGCCGCAGCTTCGCGAGCGCATCTCTTACATATGCGGCGATGCGCTGAGCCACCGATGGACACGAGAATTCGGCCTGATCCTGCTGACCTACAACGTATTGATGCACTTCCATGAGTTGGAAGAGCAGATCGCGCTGCTGCGGAATCTGCGAGGCTGCCTCGCCGCTGACGGCACTCTGGTAATCGACTTGCCAAATGCCGGTCCCGCCTTTGCCTCGGAAGACAGCGACGCTCTTAACCTTGAGCGCAGCTTCCTTGATCCCGATACGGGCCATCTGATTATGCTGCAGTCGGTCAGCTATCTTGATCGCGCGGAGCAGATCCTGAGCGTGGAATGGATATACGATGAGATTGATGGCGCAGGCGTGGTCAGGCGTCTGGTCGCGCCGCATCGACTGCGCTATTTCTTCTTGCCGGAATTGCGGCTGCTGCTGGAGCGTTGCGGCTTCGCTCTGCGAACGGTACAAGGCGACGGGGATGGCAATCCTTATGATGCCGAGAGCGAGCGGATGATCGTATATGCGGTCGGCATTTGACTTGCGAAGTATGCTCGGCGCCCGGCGAAAATTTCCACATCCGCGGCGATATCTCTTTGGGACCATGCTCTGTGTGATGTTGCTGGCCAGTTGTCGCATGCCTGAGGAGGCCGCGGCCACCGCAACGCAAGCAGCCGCCTTCGCGCCGCGTTTGAACCTGACGCCGACGATCGCGATAATCAGTTCGGATGAACTCTACGGCGAGGACAGCCGAGCCATCGGCGAAACCAGTCCGCGACTGGCATCGCTGCCGGCGGGCGCGGTCCTGCCGCCTGAGCGCGTCGGCGATTCGGAGCGCGCTGTGACAATATTGCTGGACGCCGCGACCTCAATTGACGGCGAGCTTTATCAAGCGGATGGGCTGCGACAGCCCGGTGTCCTGCTTCTCGGCGAGGACTTGAGGGCTTGGGGCAATTTTCCTCGGAGATTATCGCAATCCGGTTATGTTGCGCTTGTTCTGCAGACCGATGCGACGACGCAAGCGCGGCAGGTCGAAACGATGTTGCAGTCCTTGATCGCCTTGCCAAGCGTCGATCCCGGCGTGATCGGCGTTGTCGGCGCGGGCCGGGCGGCCGACTTGGCATTGTTGGGTTGTGCCGTGAATTCTCTCTGCGATGCGCTGGCGCTGCTCAGCCCCCTTTCACACGACACGCTGCTGAACATCCTGCCGTCATACGGGTTGCGGCCGCTTTGGCTGGCCGCCGGCGACAATGACGCGGAAGCCCGGAACACGGCCGCGGCCTTGGCAGAAGCGGCGCAAGGCGAGGCGATAACCGTACTCGCGGCAGAGGGACGGGGCGCGGATATGCTGCAGTTCCAGCCCGCCTTGCAAGATGAATTGATCGTTTGGCTGCAAAGCCAGTTGGCTACACGATAAGCCAAATATAGACCGTAGGCGGAAGGGCAGGCTGATTATGTCTGAACTATTGGAATACTTTCGGGGTCGACAAGGCGAAATGCTCGACCTCTTGACCGAGATGGTAAAGCGGGAATCCTTCACGCGGGACAAAGTCATGGTTGACCGGCTGATCGATTTTTTGGCGGCAAAGCTTGATGCGCTCGGCGCTGATACTGTTCAGCGCTTTCCGCAGGACGAAGTAGGGGACTTCTTAAAAGCGACCTGGAATGCCAATTCGCCGGGCCAGCCTTACCTGTTTATGGTCCATATTGATACCGTGCATCCAATCGGCAGTTTGTCGTCAATGCCGATACGCCTGGAAGACGGGCGCTACTACGGGCCTGGAGCGCTGGATATGAAGGCTGGCTTGCTCATCGTTCTGGAGGCGATTCGAGCGCTGCGAGAGCGTGACCAATTGCCGGATCGGCCCATTCATCTGCTGATCACCACTGATGAAGAGATCGGCAGCCCGCAGAGCGAGTTGCTGATCAAAGCGTTGGCGGCGGATTGCGCCTTGGCGTTGGTGACGGAGCCGGCGACAAAAGAAGGCGCGATCAAGACCTGGCGCAAAGGCGGCGGCAAATATGAGCTGATCGTCAAGGGCCGGGCCGCGCATGCCGGCATCGCGCCGCAAGAAGGCATCAACGCGATCATCGAGTTCGCTCAGCAGGCGCTGGAGATCAACCGGCTAAACGACCTCAAGTATGGCACGTCGGTATCAATCACAATGGTTCAAGGCGGTTCCGCCGGCAATGTGATTCCCGCTCAGGTTCGGGCGCATATCGACACTCGCGTGCTGACGCTGGAAGCGATGGAAAATCTACACGCGGCTTTGAGCGATCTCTATCCCAAAATGCCCGGAGCGACAGTGACATGCGAGCGCCAGCACGGCCGTCCACCGATGGAAAGGCGCCCCGGCTTGTTTGAGAAGGCGGCCGCGATCGGCGAGCGCTATGGCGTGACCATTTACGAAGCCGGCACAGGCGGCGGCTCCGATGGCAACTTCACTGCGGCTATGGGCATACCGACGCTTGATGGCTTGGGCGCGCACGGCGATGGCGCTCACGCCCTGCACGAACATGTGATTATCGATAGCCTTCCGCGCCAAGCCACACTCATAGCCGCCATCCTGATGGAATGGTAGGCCAATGCACTCCGCGCTATTCTGGCGCAATTTGCCATAAGGCTTACTCAGCCTTGTCAAGTTCGCACAATTCACTGTTGCAAGACTTGGCGGATATACCCCTTTTATCGAGCATTTGACTCGCTACTATCGGTATCTATAGTTTCTACGCTCACGAGTATCGTCAGATGGAAACGCTGTTCATTTCTGCATTTGTCATGGCGATCACATTTGCCGTTCAGCCCGGTCCCATCGGCTTCGAGGCATTGCGGCGCGGCATCTCCCATGGCTGGGGCGCGGCGCTGCGCGTCGAATTGGGCTCCCTGGTGGGTGATGGCTTCTGGGCGCTGATCGCCTTGGTTGGCGCCGCCGTCTTGTTTCAGAATCCGCTAGTGACGCTCTTGCTGGGTTTTTTCGGCTGTGGCTTGCTTCTGCGATTCGCCTGGGATGCCTGGCAGGCTTCCCGCTCCGGCGTCGAAGTTGCCGCTGCGGATAACAAACGCGGCAATCATTTTGTCGCCGGCGCGATGCTCTCTCTGTCCAATCCGCAAAACATCACCGCTTGGCTGGGCATGAGCGGCATCATCGTTGCTTTAGGTTTTCTTGATCCGGAACCTCTTCATATCCTAGTCTTCTTCAGTGGCTTCATGATCGCGCAGGTCTGCTGGTGCTTCTTCTTCGCGACTGTGGTTGAATTTGGAAGACGGCTCCTCAGCCAACGGCTCTTCCGCTGGATTAACCTGGCTTGCGCTGTTTTTCTCGCTTATATGGGACTTGCGCTCTTGTTGCAAACCACGCAGATGGCGCTTGGACTACTCTAGCCAGATTTCTCTTACTCAGGTTCCGCCCCTTCTATGCAGCGATCAACGACCGACAAAATATGAGCGGGCAAGTCGTATTGGCAGCCACCAGCATCAGGTACTGTGTGGTGATCGAGCCGTCCTTATATCTCGACGTAGCGTTTCCAGACCTCGGGACCTGACCCAAGCGCGATGACGAGGTAGCTGGTCCGCGGGGTTTTGGGTTCCCAAAGAAGGCGCATGCCGGCGACATTATGCAAGCGATTCCCCTTGCGGTGATTGCATTTGGCGCAGGCGCAGGCGGTATTGGACCAGGTGTCCTTGCCGCCTTTGCAGCGCGGGATAATATGGTCGATCGTGAAATCCCGCTTGCTGAGGACTTTGCCGCGGACTTGGGCGCCAAGTCTAAGACCGCAGTAGATGCAGGTGTAATTATCTCGCACCAGCACGCCCTTGCGGCTCCAGTGCGACTTGCGGCGCGGCACGTTCACGTAAGACTTCAAGGCGATGACGGATGGCACTTCGAATCTGCTGCGCACGGTTCTGAGGTACAGGCCGGTCATCTCGACAGCAATAGCCTTGCCACCGAGCATAAGATTGATAGCGCGCTGAACCGTGATCACCGAGAGCGGTTCCCAGGTACTGCCGTTAAGGAGCAAGACGCGCTGCTGCAAAACTCTAACGCTCGACACTGTTTTCCCGACCTCAGAACTCGGTTGACAAATGCCTTCCAGCTATTCGCACCTATTATATACCACGAATGGACGCGTTTGCCGAATGCAAGGAGGGGCTTAAGCGGGGCAAAGGCCAAGTTTTTACAATGACGGGCGGGAAGCGGCTATCGTTGAATCCGCGCGGTCCGAGTATCATTGTCGCATCGTGTGACTGCTTCATTGTTAACCAGACACGACGAGCTGCCGCCGCAAGAGGATATCCGTGCTGGAAAAACCTGATTTGCCGGACGAAGACATTATCGAGTTGCTTGAGGCGAATTATCAGCTTAATGTAGACGCGCTCAAATTCTTGCCCATCGGCAACGATCAGCGCGCCTATGCCTATCGCGCATTTGCCGATTCCGGCGATTATTTCCTTAAATTGCGGAAAGGCGGCACGCGACAGGCGGCTTTGATCGTCCCTCGGGAATTACGGCGTATGGGCATAGACCAGGTGCTAGCGCCGCTGGCTGCGAACTCGGGAGACCTGCGCGTCTCATACCGGGATTTTGATTTAATCCTTTATCCCTATATCGAGGGCAGATCGGCCTGGGGCATGTCTCTTGCTCCGACCCAAGCGCGCCGATGGGGGGAAATCATGCGCCGAATTCATAGCGCTGCGTTAAGCCCGGCCATTGCTGCCGCAACGCCGAGCGAGGTCTTTGGCGTCAAGTGGCTGCCCACAATTTCGCGCGTAGAGGAAGTCATTGCGCGCGGCGACTTCAGCGGTGATATCGCCGCCGCCACGGCGCAAGAATGGCGCGAGCATGAAGCGGAGATCGAGCTATGTCGAAATCGATACCTCGAATTTGGCGCGCAACTTTCGGCGCAGCCTCCGCCATTTGTACTCTGTCATGCCGATATTCACACAGCCAACATCATCATCGACGCGGACGAACGGATACGGATTGTCGACTGGGACGAAACCGTGATCGCGCCTAAAGAACGCGATCTGATGTTCTTTGTGCTTGACGGACATGCCAGCGACTTCACCGAGGCCTTCTTTGAAGGCTACGGCGATGACGACATTAATTGGCTCGCTCTGGCTTATTACAAGTACGATTGGGTCATACAGGAATTCGGCGACTACGGCGAACGCGTCTTTCTCTCGACGGAACTTGGGGAGCAGGATTTGCAGGCGTCACTGCGCGAATTCAAGCGCCTGTTCAAGCCCGGTGATGTGATAGAGCGCGCGCGCCGGGCCTCCGCCATTTTCCAGAAAGTCACGGCAGAATCCGATGCGGACATAGCTTAAGCGTTGCCTGGAATAGCCGCTGGCCGCTTCAATACGTCTTATAATTAAAGTTGATACATTCGCGAGCCAAAGGCAAAGATCATGCGCCGCTGGTGTGTTTCATTTGTCCTGATGTTTAGCGCGCTGGTTTTGGGCGGCTTCCCGCATTTGGAAGCGCAGGTCAATCGCGCCGCCTATCTGCAGGTCTTTGACGCGCGTCCGACGCCGGTCGCTCCACTGGCGCTGGACCAGGCAGTCACCCTGGTATTCAATCGGCGGGTGGACTGCCAAGACGCTGAGGCGGCTTTTCACTGGGCGCCGGCGATAGACGGGGATCTGACCTGTGACGAATTCAGCTTGACCTTCTCGCCTCGGAGTGGCTACCAGCGGGAGACGACATATACTTTCATGCTGATGCCGCCCTTGTATGCCAAAGACGGGGCCATTCTTGTTGATCCTTACCAAGTGAGCTATCTCACCGTCGGCTATCTGCAAGTGGCGGAGGTCTTGCCGAGCCAAGAGGCGGGACCCGTGCCGACCGATTCGGCTATCACAGTTGTTTTTGATCGCCCTGTCGTGCCGCTGACTACCTCCATGGATGTGGAAGACTTGCCGCAGCCGATTACACTTTCTCCCTCGGTCGCTGGCGCGGGCGAATGGATCAACAGCGCGATATACGAGTTCAAGCCGGCGGCGCCCCTCAAGAGCGATAGCCGGTATACAGCCATCATCGACGAAGACTTGACGGCAATAGACGGCGCGGTTTTGCAGAGCGCTTATTCCTGGACATTTCAAACGGCGGCGCCATCGCTTGTTTCGATTGATCCGCCTCCGGGCACACCGGATCTGGCGCTCGACCCCATGTTGCAGTTGCGTTTCAATCAAGCGCTGGACCGTGTCGACATCGAGCGCGCCTTCTATCTGCGCGCGCTGCCGGACGCAGACGGCGCTGACGTAAGCGGCGTCTTCACCTGGGCCGACGATGGCATGGGGGTTGCCTTCGCGCCAAGCGAAAGCCTGCAGTTGGATTCGGTATATGAGGCGGGTTTTTCCGCGGAATTGCTGCCGGACTTGCGATTCAGCAATTTGCCGGGCGGCTCCTGGACTTACAATACTGTTCCCCCGCCGGCCATCACCACAACCGAGCCGGTCGATGGCGCCGAAACTACCGACCGAGGCGGTTTCTCGCTGTTCTTCGCCTCGATGATGAACATAGAATCTTTGCCCGATCGGATCACGATTGAGCCCGAGCCTGAGTTGAGGCCGCGTTACTACTTCAGCGAATGGAGCAAACGCTATACTGTGTCCTTTGACGCGGAGCCTTCCACCTCGTATACCATCCGCATCGCGCCGGGCATGGAAGACATTTACGGCAACGCGATCAGCGAAACGCTGACCTTCAGCTATACGACCAGCCCGCGCTCACCCGAACTGGGATTAAACGTGCCCGGTCCCGTAGGCTTCTATAACGCCTACCGTCCGCGGACTGAGCTTTATCTCTATCATCGCGGCGTGGAATATGTTGACCTCGAGCTAAGCCATGTGCCGCTGACGGACTTCATCGGCCGCCTCACACAGGAGGAGCACTACGACCCTGCGACCAGTTTTGACCCGGCGGAGGATCAACTTATCCGACGCTGGCGTATCGGATCCAATACGCCGGAAAATGCCACGCGTTATGAACTGCTCTCGTTGAGCGACGAGGACGCTGCTACGGAAGCCGCCTGCGCGGGCGCGCTGCCTACTCGCTTGCGCAGCGGGGAATCCGCCCGCGTGTCTACCACGACGACTCCTCTCAGAGCGCGGCTGACGCCGGCAACTGGCGCGGTCATGCAGTTGCTTTATGCCGGCTATGAGCTTGCCGTGACCGCCGGACCGAGCTGCCTGGATGGCGTGAACTGGTGGCAAGTCGCCTTGCAGGATGGCCGGAGCGCCTGGGTCGCCGAGGGCATCGGCGATGAGTATTTCCTCGAACCAGGCGCTGAAGAGCGCGACGGGTCGGGTTTGGAACCGGGCATCTATTTCCTCGAGGCGAATTCGCCCGGCCTGGAGCGCTTCGCCTGGCAGAACAAGCACTTTCTGAATGTCGCCACCGCCGTTGTGACGGTCAAACAGGCGACCGATCGCTTGACGATCTGGGCGGTTGATGTGGAGAGCGGCGAGCCGATCAGGGAAGAAGGCATCGCTGTGTACGGCGGGAACGGCGCGCTTGTTGGCGGCGGCACAACCGACGAAGACGGTATCGCAATAGTGGATATCCCCTACACGCGCGATCTCTATTCACCCTTTGTCGTGGCGCTATCGGCGGAAGACCACTTCGGCATCGGCTATACAAGTTGGTCGGACGGCGCCGAGCCCTGGAATTTCGGTTATCGCTTTTCTTGGTCGCCGCGCGCCTACCAGACTTATCTCTATACCGATCGCCCGGTTTACCGCACGGGGCAGCCGGTTTACTTCCGCGGTATCGTGCGGAGCAAGGACGATGTCGTATACATGCCGGCGCCATATCAGACGGCGCCCGTGACAATCCGTGACGCGCAGGGCGAAATCGTCTTTCAGCGCGATCTTCCGCTGAACGACTTCGGTAGCTTCAGCGGTAAATTCGACATCGCTCAGGAGGCATCGCTGGGCGCCTATACCTTGGAAGTCAGCCTGCCTCAGGAAGACGACTTCATTCAGGAAGGGGACGCTATTACATTCCTGGTCGCCGAATATCGCCCGCCGGAATATCAAGTGACGCTTGCCACAGATTCGCCAGAAATCTTGCAGGGCGCCTCCGCCACTTTCGATCTTGAAGGGCAGTATTTCTTTGGCGGACCGGTATCGGATGCCGCTGCCGAATATGTCGTCTACGCTAGGCCTTATGAATTTAACTATACAGGTGATGGCCGCTACGATTTTGTCGACCGGGACATTTATGAACTCGGCGGCGAAGGCTACGATTTGAACCGCGTCATCGCCGAAGGCAGCCTGTTCACCGATAGCGACGGTACGGCGAGCTTCGCCTTGGTCGGCGATTTATCGGGCGAGGCGCGCAGCCAACAATGGCAGGTGGAGGCGGCGATCCGCGATGAAGCGGGCCAGGCGATTTATGATAGCGCGAGCCTGATAGCGCACCAGGCGATGCTCTATATCGGCGCGAGGGCCGCGAACACAGTCAGTGTCGCTGGCGAAGACAGCCGGATTGATCTCATCGCGGTTGATTGGGATAGCCAGCCGATAGCGGACCAGCCGATTGATATTCAGATTGTTGAGCGCCGCTGGATAAGCCTGCAAGAGCAAGACCCGGCTACCGGCGCGATTGCCTGGACCTGGGATGTCGAGGAGATTCCGGTGGCGGCTGGCAACGCGACAACCGCCGACGATGGACGAACAAGTTTCGTCTACCGGCCCCCGAATGGCGGCATCTACAAGATCATTGTATCCACCCGCGATGCGGCCGGTTTTCAGGCGCGCGCTGCTACCTATGCCTGGGTATCCGGGGCGGACTATGTGAGTTGGCGGCAGGAAAACAACAACACCATTCAGCTCGTGCCGGAATCGACGAACTACAGCGTTGGCGACCGCGCGAAAATCTTGATCGCCTCGCCGTTTCAAGGGCGGGCGGAGGCTCTGATCAGCATCGAGCGCGGAGATGTCCTCAGCACCGAACGCGTCAGCCTAAACAGCAATTCGCAGATCTACGAATTCGAGATTCTGCCGCGGTACGCGCCCAACATATTCGTTAACGTCTTTCTCGTGAAGCCCCGCGACGCCAATCATGAGACGGTGTCCTGGCGCGCGGGCATGACGCAACTGCTGGTTGATATTGACCAGAAAGCGCTGAATATCGACATTAGCGCCGATACCGATGTCGCCGCGCCTCAAGACTATATCGAATACCGGTTGCGTGTGACGGATTATCGCGGCGAGCCGGTGACGGCTGAGGTCGGCATCGGCGTGACTGACCTGGCGGCGCTATCGGTGGGCGAGCGCAATAGCGAGCCGATACTGGAATTTTTCTATGGACCTCAGGAACTAAGCGTGCGCAGTTCAAGCTCGCTAATCGTGAGCGCCGAAGCCTTCACCGCCAGCGTGTCGGAGCGGAAGGGCGGCGGCGGTGGTATCTTCGAGTCGGGCATTGTAGATCTGCGCGGAGAGTTCATCGATACGGCTTATTGGAACCCAAGCGTGATCACCGACGCCAACGGCGAAGCGGTGGTTGAGGCGCGACTGCCGGACAATCTGACGACCTGGCGGCTGGACGCGCGCGCCTTGACCGCGGGGCGGGACGGCAGGCTGCTGGTTGGCGAAAAGACTTTCGACCTGATCAGCACACGTCCGCTGCTTATTCGGCCCGTGACGCCGCGTTTCTTTGTCGTCGGCGACAGCGCGCAGTTGGCGGCGTTGGTGAACAACAACACCGGTCAGGATATCAGCGCCATCGTTTCGCTTGAAAGCTTCTCCGGGCTGGAGCTGTCAGCGTCGGTCGATCAAGTCCAGACAGTGACGATACCCGCCGGCGGACGGCAGCGGGTGACATGGACGGCGGGGGTGGCGGATGTGGCTTCGGTCGCGCCAGTTTTTGTCGCGCGCAGCGTGGATGGCGCATTCGCTGACGCCAGCATTTCTCCCGTGAGCAGCGATGACGAAGGCAGACTGCCAGTATACCGATACGATGTAAGGGAGACGGTTGGCGCGGCTGGTCAACTTGCTGAAGCGGGCTCGCGTTCGGAAGCGGTCAGGCTGCCGCGCGGTTTCGATGCGGCCGTCGGCCGCATCGATATTCGCCTCGACAAGTCGCTCGCCGGCCTGACCAACCAGAGCTTGACCTTCCTGGACGCGGAAACACGGCGATTCAGCGAATGCAACTCGGCAGTCGTCAACCGTTTCTTGCCAAACATCGTCTCATACCGCGCCCTGAAAGAATTGGCTCTGTCGCGGCCGACGCTCGAGAACAAGCTGGATGAGTTGGCGTCGGATGGCTTGCAGACATTGTATGGGCGGCAGCTTGCGAATGGAGGCTGGAGTTGGTGCGCTTATCCGGAGGCGGATGCCATGACCTCCGCTTATGCCCTTATTGGCTTGGCTGTGGCGGAAACGCAAGGCTATCCGGTCGACGCCAACGTCATCCGGCGGGCGCAGCGCTACCTACGGGAGCAACTTATCAGGCCTTCGCTGGAGATCGAGCAGTGGCAATTAAATCGGCAGGCTTTTCTCTTGTACGCCCTGGCTGAATCGGGCGCGCCCGATATCGCCCGCAGCACGACACTCTACGAAAGTCGCGATCGCCTTAATCTGGACGCGACTGCCTTTCTGGCTTTGACGCTTCATCGAATCAATCCGGCGGATCACTTGCGGCTGGACGCGCTGACGCAGCTCATGCTCAATCGGGCGGTTCTGCGCGCGAGCGGCGCCTTCTTTGAGGAGACCTACGAAGACCGCTGGAATTGGTCAACTGATATCCGGTCGACGGCGCTGGCGCTGACTGCGCTGCTCAAGCTCCGCCCGGAGAGCGATCTTCTGCCGAATATCGTCAGGCGTCTAGTCACGGCGCGGGACGGGAATGGTTATTGGCCGTCATCACAGGAGAATACCTGGTCGATCATCGCGCTGACCGACTGGATGCTGTTCAGTGGCGAACTCAAACCCGATTACGTCTATAGCGTCGCTGTGAACGATGCTGAGCTCTTGCGGGATCTTGCCATGCCCGAGAACGCGCTGGTTGCCGACGCGATAAGCATTGACCTGGCCGACTTGAAGGAGCGCGAAAGCAATATCGTCGAATTCCAGCGCGATGAAGGCGCGGGTGTTCTCTACTACACGGCGCATCTGAATCTCGATGTTCCGGTTGACCGAGTAGAGGCATACAGTCAAGGCATTGAAGTATCGCGGACTTATAGCCTGCCGGAGGACGAATCGGGCTCGCCTGTGACCGGCGCTTCCATCGGAGGCACTGTTCAGGGGCGCCTACGGATTACCGTGCCTAACACACTGCGCTATGTCGTGATCGAAGACTTCTTCCCGGCCGGCGCGGAGGCGGTGAATCCTGATTTGGCGATAAGCCCGCAGCTTGGGGCTATGCCGCGGAGCCAGCGCCTTGATCCGCGCGAGCAGGGCTGGGGCTGGTGGCACTTTGATCACATCGAGTTCCACGACGAGAGAGCTGTCATTTATGCCAGCGCTCTGCCGCCGGGGGTTTACGAATTCATCTACACAATCCGCCCGACCGTCGTTGGCGAGTTCAACGTGATCCCGCCGGTCGCCCAAGCGCTCTATTTCCCGGAAGTTTATGGGCGCGGCGATGGAGCTAGATTTACCGTTGCCAAATAAGCTGTCCTTAAGCGGGATCAACCATCTTAACAGCGGAAGCATCCTCGTCAACGAAAATGCCGCAGGGGCCGCCTTTGTCGCTCACTTGTAGATCCGCCACTTCGCCGTCAAATGTCAGCAGCGGGTGATAGAACTCGGCGACCTTCTCCGCTTCGCCGACGACATAATGGGCGATGAGAGCGCGGCGGAAGCGGGTCTTGCTGGTATTGGGATAGCTGCCGTGGATGACTTGGCCGTTGAAGAAGACGACATCGCCGGCCTTCATAATGACGGGCGCGGCTTCACTGCCCGGCGGCAGCGGCACGGTTGAGGCGCTGAAGCTCTGGGCAGTATCGGCGTCAATCGTGCAAAGCCTTGGCAAGTCATGCGTTCGCGGAACGATTTGCAAGCAGCCGTTTTCTTCATCGCAGTCGTCTACCGCCATCCAGGCGGCCAGGCAGGTGCCCGGATGCACTCTCAGCGGCGTCTGATCTTGATGTAGCGCTTGACCGCGCGCGCCCGGCGGCTTGTAGTAGAACATCGTCTGCGCGGCATAGGGTTCGCGGCCGAGCAGGGCGGTGGTCCAGCGGCGCAGGCGCTCATCCAGCAGCCAGTCCAGCGAGAAGCTGTCGAAGCGATGCGGATGTACGAGCCGCGGGTACGCTTTCAGCGGGTCATCATCGCCCAGCAGCGTATTCCGATCGCCTTCGTAGCCATGACCGGCGCGGTTCAGCGCCATGAAGCGCGACTTGATGCGCTCGATTTCGTCCGGCGCAAATATACCGCGCGCCACGACGTAACCGACATCGTGAAATTCTTTGACCAGCCTGTCTTCAACCATCTTGCATCTCCTAGTGCCTCATCAAGCTCAACAGCCGCGGCATGACGCCAGCATAAGTATGATACAGCCAGGGCTGGGGCGCAAAATCCCAAGCGCCGATATGCCTTACCAGTTGCCCGCGAAAGCCGCGTTTGAATTGATAGACGCCCCACATTCTATCGCTTTCGTCAAAGACGTCAGGCGCGCCCCACATATCGTAGACGGCGTAGCCTTGCGCCTGTGCCCACTTTATCGCCTCCCATTGCAGGGCGTAATTGGGCATGCGTCCGCGCTCTTCATTTGAAGAAGCGCCGTAGAAGTACCAGCATTTCCGCCCGAAGTGAAACAGGATGACGTGGGCTAAAGCTTGGCCGCGATATTCCGCGATCAAGCCATGCGCCAGCCCGGCCGACATGAACTCCCGCCAGGCGCGCTGATAATATTCGAGCGGTCGGATCAAGAACTTGTCGCGCTCGCCGGTGACGCGATACAGTTGATAGAGCAGGGGAAGATCCTCCACCGTCGCCGGTCGGATCTCCACGCCCTTCTTCTGGGCAAGTCGTACTTTGCGGCGGGTGTTGCCGCTCATCGCCGCGAGCAGTTCATCCTCGCTGCGGCTCAGATCGATCGTCAGTGTATTGCGAAACTGCACTTGGGAATCGGAAAAGCGCCAGCCACCCGACTTGAGCAAGTCAATTACCTGGTTGCCGCGCTCGTCCTGGCGTTCGTCGGCGCTGGCCGGCAGGCCGGTCGCGGCGATGACATCGGGGTCAATCTTAAGCCAGATGACGCCAAAGCCTTTTGCGCGCCGCGCTAGCTCGTCGAATACTTCACGCGCCAGGTCGATATCGCTGTAATCAAGCGCGGGACCCTTGCTGACCACCATCACTTTCAGCGGTCCCATCGTACGCGTCGCCAGGCTCGCTATCGCCACGACAGCGCCATCGCGCTCAAATGCCAGGCGTTCGATACTCCAGCCGCCGGTCACGCGTTTGAACTCGCCCCATTCCCAGGATTGCAGAATATGGGCGTAGGGCAGTTGCCGCAGGGCGTCGTTCCAGCGGTCGCGCTGATGAATCTCATAGATCTTCAGGATGTTCGGCGTCCTTCCCAGTAGAACCGAGTATGCCGCGCGCGCAGGCGGATCCCAAGAAAGCAGGATGAAAAAAGATGAAAAAAGGACATAAAAGGACCAATAAAGGATAAGCATCGGATAAGCATCGGATAAGCATCGGATAAGCATCGGATAAGCATCGGATAAGCATCGGATAAGTATCGGATAAGTATCGGATAAGTATTGGATAAGTATCGGATAAGTATCGGATAAGTATTGGACAAGCAAAGGACAAGCCAAGTATGCTCGTTATCCCCTTGCAGTATTGATATGGACTCGAAATCGGGAGAGATATTTGAACAATCATGTAGAGTTGCTTTGATTCTGGATTGCAGGATGCTAGGGGCAGGGATCGGGACAGCGCGCCGCGAGGTTGTTGGGAAATGTTTTCGGAAGTTTTTCTCGGAAAGAGAACTATATTTTGTTCGAGAGATTCTGGTAGTCGCGGCCACTTCGACGCGCAAATGTTTTTTTGGCCATCTGGCCATCTGGCCAAGCGGCGAGGCGGACAGGCAGGGGACGGTCGAGATACGGGCGCAGGCATTCATGGGACAATTATAGCAGGCTAGGGTGGGGAATGGTAGACCAAATGTTCGCGAGGAGGTAAATCCTTTTTGATTGAAACACAAGAAGCATTGCCACTGAGGGGCGCGCAGACGGGAGTGGTGAACATCGCGGATAAATCCCTCTTAGCGAAGACGACACAGGTTTTTTCACCACAGAGAACACAGAAGTAAAACCAAGTTAGTCATGCGACAAATGAAATGTAGTGGATGTTGTACGCGGGCGACTCACAGAGTCGCCCCTACAATGATTTCGGTTTTTGCCATTCTCTTTACCTTGCAATATTTTCTCATTACTTTGTTGGTTCTACTGAGGGCTCAGAGGTTTCTTGTTTGCTTGGCACGGTATTCATAACCGCCTATTCACCACTCCCCAGAAATATAGCATTTGCAGCGTGCGTTTTGCGCGTTATTTTAAGTTGTGTGGACGAAGCATAGGAGTCCCATATGCCAGATCAGGAACGCGTGGCGCGATCCCTGGAGCTTTACCGGCGAGCGGAAGCGCTTATACCTGGGCGGACGCAGTTGATAAGCCGGCGGTCAAGCCAGTTCGCGCATGGAAACAGCCCGATATACGCCAGCCGAGCCAAGGGCGCGCGCTTTATCGATGTGGATGAAAATGAGTACATCGACTGGGTCAACGCGGTTGGCGCTGTCATCCTGGGCCATGCGGACGATGCCGTCGACGGCGCGGTCAAGGCGCAGATCGACCGGGGCAGCATCTTCACACTCAACAGCGCCCTGGAGATCGAACTGGCCGAATTGCTCAACGAGGTCATTCCCAGCTCGGAGATGGCGCGTTATACCAAAGGCGGCGGCGAGGCAAACGCGGCGGCGGCGCGCATCGCCCGTGGCGCCACTGGCCGGAGCCTGATCCTCTTCAGTGGTTATCATGGCTGGCACGATTGGTACCAGTCAGCCAATTATCTGGTTGATCCTGAGAGCGGGGAGTTTCCCTTCGCCGGCATTGAGCCGATCGGCGTGCCGTCAGAATTGGCGGGCACGGCTCTGCCCTTCGTCTGGGGTGATTTGGCCGAGCTGCGCGCTCTACTGCGGGCGCATGAAGGCGAGGTGGCGGCAATCATGATGGAGCCGATGCGTTCGGAGCCGCCGCCGCCGGGTTATCTGGAAGGCGTGCAGCAACTGGCGCGGATACATGGCGCCGTGCTAATTTTTGACGAAGTCTCCTGTGGTTTTCGCCCGCGGATCGGTGGCGTGCAAGCCTACCTGGGCGTGACGCCCGATATGACTGTGCTGGCGAAGGCGATGTCCAACGGCTATCCAATGGGCGCGGTGGTCGGTTCGCGCGCCGTGATGGAACCAGCCAGCCGCATGTTCATTTCGAGTTCGTATTGGAGCGACAACCTCGGCCTGGCGGCAAGCCTGAGGACCATACGCGAACTCGAACGGCGCAATTCCGCCCAGCGCTTCGAGGCAATCGGCAGGGAACTCATCAACCGTCTGAATCAGGCGCTGCGCGAAGCCGGTATGGCGGGTTCATGCGGCGGCATGTTTTGGAATCCGGGGATTCATTTGGACTTGCCGGAGGAAAGCCTGCGCCCGGTCGCCAACACCATCTTTATCCAGGAGATGGCGCGCCGCGGCATTCACTGCAATATGAGCTTCAAGGCGACCCTGGCGCACAGTCTGGAAGATATAGAGCGGACGGCGGATTGCGCTGCCGAAGCTTTCGCCCTGATCAAAAGCGGCTTGGATAGCGGCGATCTGCAACAGCTGTTGGAGAGCGACTTGACTAAAGAACCGTTTCGCCGGCTAGTGCGATGAGGATCGTTGACGCAGGCGCCATCACCCAAAGCGCGCCCGGGACGGATCGCGCTGTTTTTACTTTTCCGGCGCTGCTGGCCTGTCGCGATGGGTCGCTGCTGCTGACTTGCCGGCGCGGGTCGGATAAAGACTGCGCCGATGAATGGGTTGAATTGTATCGCTCTCTTGACGGCGGGCGGCGCTGGGGTCGCATTGATAGCGAATTTCCGGCAGCGAAAGTTGGGGGCGCGGGGAGTTCTTTACGCGTCGTTTATCTGACCGAGATCAATGAGGGTCATCTGCTGGCGGCGTCGATGTGGATCGACCGCGAGACGCATCCGGGCGCGCCGCTCTTCAATCCCCGCACGGAGGGCTGCCTGCCGATGGGCATCTTTCTGGCGGATTCGTTTGATGGCGGGCGTAGTTGGAGCGCTTGGCGACAGGTGGAATTGCCCGCCGATATTGGACCGCCCAGCTTAACCAACCCCTTGATCAAGCTCCCTGACGGCGCCTTGCTGCTCTCGGTTGAGACCAACAAGCGCTACGAAGACGACTCCAAGTGGTATCAGCGCGTCGTCGCGCTGCGCTCTTACGACGGCGGACTGAGTTGGGACGCGCCGAGCGATGCTGGCTATGATCCGTCTGGCCGGATCTTCAATTGGGATCAGCGCATTGGCTTGACTGTTGACGGGCGCTTGGTCAGCTTCGCCTGGGTCTACGACACGCTGGACGCGCGCTATTGCAATATTCACCGCCGTGTCAGTTCGGATTCGGGCCGAGTCTGGTCGGCAGCGCAGGACATCGGCATCGCCGACCAAGCCGGGCATCCAGCCATGCTGCTCGACGGGCGGATTATCCTAGCTTGGGTCGATCGCTTCGGCAGCGGCTCAATCCGCGCCCGCGCCGCGGCCGATGCCTGCGCCGACTTTGACCCAGCCAGCGAAGTCGTCATATATAAGCACAGCGAAAAGGCAAGACAGACGCGCGGCACTACCGGTACGCTGGATGATATGAGCATCTGGACTTATGGCTTGCCCTACGCCGAGACGCTGGAGGACGGCGATGTCATGGTCGTTTATTATGCCGGCGATCAGCGGGCGATGGATATTCACTATGCGCGCTTGTCGCTGTAACCGACGGCGCCATGCCGCCTGGGAAGCATGATATGGCGCGTTGGTCACTGACGGACGCCGACCGCGAGTTCATCGCGCGCGATATTGAGCCATTCTTGCCCGACCGGATTTTTGACGCGCACGCTCATCTTTTCTGTCATGCGCATTTTGATCCACTCCCGGCTGGCTATCGAGACATGCCGCTACGCTTGGATCTGGCGAGCTATTACAACTTCATCGAGTGGGTTCATCCTGGGGGCCGAACCCGCGGCGGGCTTTTCTTTGGTTTGGCTTTTACCGGCGATCGCGAGCGCAACAACCGCTTCGTCACCGCCGAAGTTTGCGAGTCGCCGCTGGAAAGCGACTTCGGGCAGATGATCATCGCGCCCGATATGACTGCGGAGACGATTTACCAGACGGTGATAGCTGAAGGCTTCGTCGGGCTGAAGCCTTATCATACGCTGGCGTCCGGCCTCGAGCACACCTGGACGGCGCCGATAGAAGCATATCTGCCGGAGCATCAGGTCGCGGTCGCCGATGAGTTGGGGCTTTCCATTACCCTGCACATAGTGCGGGACCGCGCCTTGGCTGACGCATTGAATCAAGACACCATCCGGCGCTATTGTGAACATTACCCCGATATGCGTTTGATCCTGGCTCACGCCGGACGCGGCTTCAATCCCTGGCATACTATAGAGGGCATTGAAAGCTTGCGCGGATTGGACAATGTCTTCTTCGATACATCGGCCGTGACCGAAGCTGGCGCCTTTGAGGCGATCATCGATGTCATGGGGCATGGGCGCTTGCTCTACGGGTCGGACTTTCCGGTCAGTCACTTACGCGGTCGCTGCGTCGCCATCGGTGATTCCTTCCACTGGATTTATGCCGATGAAATCAAGCTGGCGGAGAAGCACGCCGAACTGCGGCCGGTGCTGGTCGGCTTGGAGTCGCTGCGCGCGTTGCGCCTGGCTTGCTGGCGGATGCGCCTGCGCGACGGCCAAATCGAGGATATCTTCTACAATAACGCAAATCAGCTTTTTACTCGCCAACCTTAGCCGGGGAGGGACCCATGCCGGTGTCGGAACGCAGTGTTCATAGCTTGATGGACTTGAGGGGGAAAGTCGCAATCGTGACTGGCGCAGCTGGCTGGTTGGGTTCAGCGATGAGCCGGTCACTGGCGGAAGCGGGCGCGCGTCTGGTCGTCACGAGTCGGGATGCCGCCCAGGCGGAAGCCTTCGCTGGGGGGTTGCCAGGCGCCGGGCATTTAGGATTGACCTTCTCGCAGGGCGACACAGATAGCATCCCCGGTTTCGTTGCGGACGTCGTTGAGCGTATGGGCGCGATCGACATTCTGGTCAACAACGCCTATGGCGGTCCGCCAGCCGATATCGATAGCGCCACCGCCGACGATTTCGACCAGGCTTATCACACTGGCGTCACGGCTTATTTCCTGTTGGCGCGGGATGTCGCATTGCACTTGCGCGAGCGCGGCGCTGGCGGCTCCATTATTAATATCGGCAGCATGTACGGCGTGGTCGCCAGTTACCCCGATGCCTATGCCGGCTTGAGCATCAACAGCCCGCCGAATTATCATGGACTCAAAGGCGGCCTGGTGCATCTGACACGCCACCTGGCGGCATATTGGGCGCAATACAATATACGGGTCAATTGCATCAGCCCGGGTCCTTTTCCCAAGATGCCGGCCATTGACGAGGCGCATCCCGGCTTTATCGAGCGCCTGGAGACCAAGGTGCCCTTGGGCCGGATGGGCAAGCCGGAAGAACTCAAGGGCGTCGTCTTGCTGCTGGCGAGCGACGCCGGCAGCTATATCACCGGGCAGAATATCCTGGTTGATGGGGGCTGGACAGCTTGGTAAGGAGCGCATGATGCAGATCGTCAAGCCCGTTGAACAAGTTGATATGGCGCGCAACAAACGCTTGCTGAATCGCTATCGCTACATTGAATATGAGACTCTGCGCATCCTGGCGGCTTGGCTGCCGGCGACCGCGCGCATGGAGTACAAGCTGGCTCTCGGGCGCTTCATCTGGGAAGAAGCGCAGCATGTACAGCATCTCTACCGCCGTCTTCGCGAGGTTCAGACACCGGCTTTTCGGCCGCCGGATGATCCCGCTCTGGAAGAACTGATGGCGGAGGCGATCAACGCGCCGGATGAGCGCAGCCTGCTGGCGGGTTTGTTCCGCGTCATCAAGCCGGCGCTGGCAGCCGCTTACCGTTGGCATATCACACAGACCTTCGCCAATCCCGATGCGCCCACCCTCTACGCGCTGCGTCACATTCTGCTTGACGAAACAGAGCATCTCGCCTGGGCCGAGGCGGAACTCGCCGATCATCCCGCTGACGATTGGGAGCGCTACATCGCCGACCTCCTCGCCCATGCCGGCGGCGTCACGGGTGACAGCGACCGCCCTGCGTTAAGCAGTCCGTCCGCCTGTCGCAAGCCCTTCAAAACGCCCTTGACAGCTGCCCGAGACGAGCGCTTCGCGATCATGACGCAGCCTTGGGGCGACGCCACCGCCCGCGCAAAAGACGAAGAAGCTGAGCGCCGCCTCGCCGAATTCGAGAACTACAGCCAAGAAATGCTGGCCGCGGAAACTGTCGCCCTAATCATTCACCTCTCGCCGGAAATGCCCTGGGGCTTTGTCTATGACTCGGCGCGGCATTGCTACGACGAAACCCGCCACTGCCTGCTGGGCATCGAATGGATGGAACAGCACGGGCTGGATTACGCGAGAGTGCCGCAAAATATCCGCATCTACGAATGGCGCAGTCAATACGATCCGGCCACGCAATATTGCCTGCTAACGCGCGGCAATGAAGCGCATGCCTTTCCCTTCCGCCATAAAAGCCTGGCGCAATATGAAGCCGCCGGCGACCTGCTCTCCGCCCAATACGTCAGTTACGATATCGCCGACGAGCGGCAGCATGTGGCTTATGGCAGCAAATGGCTGCTTGAGCTGATGACGCAGAATAATATCGACCTGCCGCTAGATCAATTCATCGAGGAAACTGTTGACCTCTGGCGCCGGGAATATATGTCAGGCGAATTGCCCCTGCATCGCCAGCGCGAGGAGGCCTCATGAAGGCAAGAATTCGCTATCCGCAAGCGATTCTGGTTTCTTGTGAGATCCCCTGGGACGAGAACGCAGTGCTGTTGGAAGCTGTCTTCCGGCGCTCGGTGCAGGCGACGCTGCAGCATTTCAATCATCTATACATCTTTGGCACGGCCGGCGAGGGCTATGCGGTGAGTCAGGCGCAGTTTCGGCGCATTGTCGACATCTTCTACGAGGAAACGCGCGGCGACAATATATATCCTATGGTTGGTTTGATCGGTATGTCGACCTCGATCGTGCTGGAGAAGCTGCAAAACGCCTACGATCGCGGCTTCCGCGCCTTCCAAATTTCGCTACCCTCCTGGGGTGTTTTGACCGATGCCGAAGTCATGACCTTTTTCTGCGATGTCTGCGGGGCTTTTCCCGCGGCGCAATTCTTGCATTACAACTTGCCGCGGGCCGGGCGGGTGCTGGAAGCGCGTGATTATCGCCCGCTGGTTGACGCGCTGCCTAATCTGGTCGCCACCAAGAACACCGGTGGGGGGCATAAACGCGCTGCCGAGCTAGTCAGCCAGGTCGGCGAGTTACAGCACTTCCTGGGCGAGGGGAATTTCCTGCAAGGCTGTCTGTACGGCGAATGCTCCTTGCTGGCGACTTTCGGATCGCTATCGCCGCAGCAAGTCAAAGCTTATTTCGCCGCTGCCCAAACTGCCGATTACCCGCGTATGTTGCAATTACAACGCGGATTTCACGATATACTGGCGGATTTATTCGAAATCTTGGCTGGCGAACGTCACATTGATGGCGCCTATGACAAGCTATGGGTGCGCCTGGGCGGTTTCGAGGCGATGCCGCTGCGCTTGCTCTCGCCCTATCACGGTTTCAGCGAGGCGCAGTTTCAAGCCTGCAAGCGTCTGCTCGAGAGCAAATACGCCGACTGGCTGCCATACTGAGTGTTTGGCGGACCTATTCAGCCAGCATCTTTTCCAGTTCGGCGCTGGGTTTCCGCAGGACGTTCATCAAAGCGAAGTCGCCGCCGAAGTTGCAATCCAGGTCTGCGCTATCCAGACTGCGATTGCTGATCGGCGTCTGCCGCTGCCGCGCCCTGCGCCGGTAATCAGCGCTGTCTTGCCAGGCAGACTCATTTCCCAAATCTCGTCATGCGCTTATCACAACCCGTTGTCCGGTGGCGCCGCTCTGTTTCACCGCGTCGAGGCAGCGCAGAATCTGAACGCCGTCCCGCAGTGGATGGTACCACTCCTGTCGCGAATCCAGAGCCTCGAGGAACGCTCCAAATTCATCGATGTAGGCTTGCTCGAAGGTGTAGCCGATGGGCGGTAGCATCTCGTCGACTTGTCCGGCAGCATTTAAATGGCGCCAGGCGCGGGCTTCCGGCAGCAGCTCGACTTCAATCACGCCGCTAGCGCTGACGATACGATACTGGTAGACCTGACGGTCTTGCAAGAGATCGAGCTGCAGCGTGACGGCTGTGCCTGCGGCGGTCCGCGCCAGGATTTGCAGGTTATCCGGTCCCTCGATTTCCAACGCGCTCGATCGCTGCGATTGGGCGTATAGCTCGCTCAGGCGCGTTCCCAGCAGCGTATACATTGTGCCGAGCTCTTGAGCGATGACACCCATGATCTGCGTCTCGTCGTAGAATTCCTGATACCGTTCCCAAGGATGCCAGTTGGGCAGGTAGTTGCCAAACGACATCTGATAGGTCAGCGGCGCGCCGAAGCTCTCATCTCCCAGCCAGGCTTTTGCCTGCCGCATGACAGCATGCCAGGGATTGTTGATGCCGAGCGCGGCGACAAGTTCATGCTTGTCCACCAGCGTCAACAACTCGTCGGCGCCGTCAAGCTTGTCTGACAGGGCAATTTCACAGAAGAAATCCTTCTTGGCGCGGGCCGCCTCCAGACAGTAGCGCATGTGGCGCTTCGTCGGCGTTGATACGATGACCACATCCGGATTCCAAGCCCAGCCAGCGGCGAGATCGTCTAAGCTCTCCACCCCGTAGCGTTCGTAGCTTTCCACGCGGCGATCGGCTCGCCGGTCAATCAAGCGGATATCCCGCGCCGGCACGCCATGCGCCTGAAGACAGCGAATCCTGCGCTTGCCCATGGAGCCGCCGCCGATGACCAAGAAGCGTCTGTTTTTATTCATCCTTGCCGCCTCGCCTTGCGGAAAAATTTGACAAAACTTGAGCGCCCGCTATAATCTTAGTCTACTCATGCGACTGGTCTGACTAGCTGACATGACATATTATGTCGACTTTGCGGCGGATGTCAAAACCGCGTGTCAGGAGCGAGCAGGACGATCGTCAAGGTTAGCGCTCAACAGGTTCCGTTGAAACGGCAGGGAATTCTGTCGCCAGTCCGGAGGGCGTTGTTTCTAAGGATGCCGTCAAACATGGCAGAAGCCGGTATTACCCTAAAGCAGCCGCGCAAAATCACGCTAGTCGCTTCGATTGTGGAGCAACTGGTCGAGCATATACAAAGCGGCACGCTGCAACCGGGCGACAAATTGCCTTCCGAACGGCAGTTGATTGAAATGCTGGGGGTGGGGCGGTCCTCGGTTCGCGAGGCGCTGCAGGGTCTCGTCATGATGGGGCTGGTGGAGGTGCGCCCGGGCCAGGGCAGCTATGTCAAGAGCAACCTGCACAGCTTTATTCCGGATCTATCCAAGCCGGATCTGTCGGACAATTTGCAGCGGGAGATGCGCTTGCAGTTGATAGAGGCGCGGCGGATGATTGAGGTTGAGATCGCCGGGCAGGCGGCTCTCCGGGCAAAACCGCAGCAACTTGACCAGTGGCGCGCCACCTTCGCTGACTACGTGCTCTATATTGATGACTTCAGCGACCCGCGTTATTTAGCTGCCCACGCGGATTTTCACCTGTCCTTGGCCGACATGTCGCAAAATCCCTTCAACGTGATGCTGGTCAAAGCCGCCATCCAAGCTGTTCCGCAGACACTGCGCGAGCGAGAATTCAGCTTTCCCAAGTCGATTGACTTGCAACAGTTGAGGGAATCTCAGGTCAAGCTTCATCGGGACATTCTGGACGCCGTCGCAAACAGGGATCCTGAAGGGGCGAAAGCTGCGCTGCGGGCGCATATGGATTTCGAACGCGATCTGGTCATAAAAGTGTATCCGGCGACAGCTGATGATCGCTGAGCCATTCATCGCCTGTCTTTCTCGGATAGTTAGTGGATAAGCAGGGAGGCGCCAATAACACACATAAATCAGAACGCAATACCTTATACGTCATGACGCTGCTCGCAAGAGCGGCGCAAACTAACTGAGAAAAGGGAGCTAACATGAAACACCTACGATTGCTTCTCGTACTAGCGGCCGTGCTGGTTATCTTGCTGGCGCCGACGCAGGCGCAAGAACCGGTCACGATCACGTATTGGACTGATCCCGCCCTGGCACAACCCGTCAGCCTGCCGCAATTTACCGAGTTGGCTGCCTTTGAAACCTGGCAAGCTGAACAATTCATGGAAATGCACCCGCATGTCACGGTAGAAGTGCGCGGCTTGGATTGGCCGGACCTTTCGACCGTGGTGCCGACCGCATTGGCCGCCGGTGACCCGCCGGACATCCTCAAAGACTACCTGGGACGCACCTCGGGCTATGGCGTCGAAGGCGTAACGGTTGATCTTTTTGGCCTGCTGCCGCAGGAAGAAATCGACGATTTGCTGCCGGGCTTGGTTGGTCTCTACACCATCGATGGCGCCTTGCACGCCATGCCGACCTACTTCTGGAATCACGCGATGATCGTCAACAAGGCGCTCTTCGACCAAGCGGGCTTGGGTGAAATGATTCCGGTGGACGACCGCGACTGGACTCTGGACGAATTCTATGCCGCCGCTACCGCTATCAAAGAAGCCGGCATCGGCGTCGACTTCCCCTACACCTTGCAGGTAGCGTCGGAACAGGGCGATTACGACTTCCACGCTTTCATCTGGGGCGCGGGCGGCGAGATTTGGAATCCGGATTGTTCCACGGGCTTTGACGATCCCAAAACCCTGGCGGGCCTGGAATTCGTCAACAAGCTCTATCAAGAGGGGCTAATCAATTCTGACGCCACCACCGCGGCCTACGCCGACCAGACCAACAACCTGTTCACGGGCAAGAGCGCCATCATGGGCGGCGGCATGGGCGTCCTCAACAACACCATCGGCAACGCCATCACCAACGGCGAAGTCACGGTTGATATGGACCCGGTCATTGTGACCTATCCGCACGCTGAGGGTGAAGTATCCGGCTTGGGCGTTGGTCCGTCGGGATTCGCCGTATTCGACAAGGGCCGCTCGGATTATGAGATGGAGTGGGTCATTGAATTCCTGCTCTTCCTGAATTCCACCGAGTCGCAAATCACCTACACGCAGAACAACGCGCAGTTCCCGGCGCGCGCTTCCGCCGGCGTTCCCTTGGCGGACGACGAGAACTACGCGCTGACCCTATCGCTGATTCAGGAACGCGGTACCGAGAATCTGGGCTTGGCTTGCCCGGGCTTCTACGAAGTACGCATTTCGCAGCCGCCGCATTGGCAGGCGATGTTCCTGGGCCAGGAAACGCCTGAGCAAGCGCTGCAGGCATTGGCTGACGAAGCGGCCTTCATCCTGGATATGTAAACGCGGTATAGCAGAACCGAAGGTATCCGGCGGCTGTCGGATGCCTTCCTCTCTTGATCATCATGTTGACTGAGCAAGCAGCCTGCATAATGAAGACGAATAATCAGTTTTGCATCCTATCGCTCACTCCGCGGCGGCTAATGTTTGCCGACAGGGCAAGCGCATGTTAGCGAGCTTCGGCAAGCGAGTCTGGGACGGGCGTTGGGGTTATATCTTCATCGCGCCGGCAATGATCCCCTTTGTGATTTTCACCGGCTACCCCTTGGTGCAGGGCTTGCTGCTCAGCTTCTACAAAGCGGGCGTCAATCGCGACAAGTGGAAATATATCGGCCTTAAGAATTACACCAATTTACTAACGCGCGATCCGGTATTCCCGACCGCCATCAAGAATACTTTCTTGTTTGTCCTGGGGGTGGTGCCGGCGGCGATGATTATCTGTCTGTTTGTGGCTGTGTTGATCTACCCGCTCAGCCAGCGCAAGCAGAGCTTTTTCCGCGCCGCTTTTTATATGCCGGTGGTATCCGCCGGTGTCGTACTGGCGATGGTGTGGGTTTACATCTACAGCCAAGAATACGGTTTGCTCAATTATATATTTGAGTCCTTCGGCTTGCTCAACCTCTTGAATGAGGGTGAGAAGATCGGCTGGCTGGCACAGACGGATACGGCGCTGCTGTCGCTGGCGATCGTCGTGTTGAGCTGGAGCCTGGGGCAGCCCTTGATTCTCTTCCTCGCCGGGCTGGGCGCGATCCCGGAGACGCTCTACGACGCGGCCAAGATTGATGGCGCCAATTCCTGGCAGTCCTTCTGGAAGATCACATTGCCGCTGCTCCGCCCGACCATGCTTTTTGTCCTGGTCGTCCTAACCATTGCCGTATTTCAAGTCTTCGTCGTCGTCCAACTAATGACCTTGGGCGGGCCGGCCAACGCCACGCAAACCATCGTCTTCCGCATTTGGGTGACGGGTATCGTCGGCGCGAAGTTCGGCTATGCCTCGGCGATGGCGGTCATTTTGCTGGCGATAGTCAGTGTACTGGCGATTATTCAATTTAAGCTGCTTGACCGGCAGGTTACCTAAGCGGTCGGCCGGCGGATTAGTGAGTTGCATCATGGCGCAAAACACCTATAGCCCGGTAAACAATCTGATGCCTGTGGACAGCAGCTTACGCCGGCGCTATTTTGTCGGACGTTGGCTGCGCTATCTGGCGTTGGCGATTGTGCTGGCGCTGGCGATTATTCTGCTGATTCCGATCGTCTGGATGCTGCTCGGCTCATTCAAGATCCAGCGCGTCGCTCTTGCCTACCCGCCGGAGTTGATTCCCAGCAATCCGGTTTTGGATAACTGGGAGCGGCTGCTGATCAACCGGCCTTCCATGCGTTGGTTGCTGAATTCATTTGTGGTCGCCGGCGGCATCGCTTTCTTCGGCGTCGTCACCAGCACTTGCGCCGGTTACGCCTTTGGCAAAAAGCAATTCCCCGGTCGGACGATCTGCTTCTGGCTGATCTTGATGACCATGATGCTGCCGCGTCAGATTTACATGATTCCACTCTTCGTATTGATGAAGAACTTTGGCTGGTTCAACAGTTACCAGGGCATGGTCGCGCCCTATCTCGTTTATCCCTTCGGCGTTTTCCTCATGCGCCAGTATATGCAGTCTATCCCGGATGAATTGCTTGAAGCAGCCAAGATGGATGGCGCCAGCGAAATACAGCTTTTCCGGCATATCATCTTGCCGCTCAGCCGACCGGCCATCGGCGCCATCGCCATTTTCGCCTTCATGGCCGGCTGGAATGATTACTTGTGGCAGTTGGTGATGGCGACTGACGAGTTGTGGCTGACGCTGCCGGTGGGCGTGGCCAAGCTGACCGCATCGGGCGTTGGCAGCATTGACATCGGCGTTGGCATGGCGGGCGCGACCTTCGCCTTCATCCCCATGCTGCTGATTTTCCTGTTATTCCAGAACTACTTTATCAAAGGCATTACCGTCGGCGCGCTCAAAGGATAGGCGAATGACTTCGGTATTGCATCTCCCTGAGGCCTGTTCGCCTGGACGATCTTTTGCCGATCATGACAGACGCTTGTTCACCCTGTGCCTTTCCTAAGCGGAATTGCTGATGATAGTCCCTGACTTTGCCGCATCTTTCTTGACCTTCCGTATTGATTGGAACTTGAAACCGAGCCTCACTTCATCGCATAAGCCGCCTTTTACGCTTAACAATGCGCGGATTCAGATCGAGTCCAGTTGCAAAATCAGAGATCGCGCGACCGGCGTGGCGCAGACCTTTGTGCTTGGCGCATCTTGCAAGACCGAATACGTAGGCATCGACCGGGATATATGGACGGAGCCCAACGCTGATTTCTGCATCATTCTGTCTGATGAATCGTTTCTGATTCTTAAGAGTTGGGATCGCAACAACAAGGGCGTAATGCGCTATCCGGCCTCGCTTGGGGAACAGCCCGAGCGCCAGTCCGGGCGCGTCAGCGATACTTACGAGCGCGTCGCCATCAATCTTCGCCAAGTAGCGGCGCGAGAGTTGATCGGCGCTGAAGCGATCGTTCAGGCGACGCTGGCGGATGAACTGCTGGTCGGGCGCTGCGCCTACCACCTGTACAACCGTTACGACATCGAGATTGACTTTCCCATAAAGACGATGAACGCCAACGAGCGCGAGTGGATTTATCAGGTGGACACCGGACCGATCTTATTCCCGGACTTGAGCGCGGATAACAACAGTTGGATCGACAGCTTCCGTTTGGCTTACGTAGCTTTCAACCGGGCGGACTGGGCTGAGTTCATCTTGCAGGCGCCGACGCCGCTGAGCGACAGCATCTCGGTGAATCACTATTCGCGAACGACGCAAATGAATACACAGAACACGATCTTCCGAGCGCGGTATGATCCTAACGAGTGACAGAGACGCTGTCAGTCCCTGCGCGCCGGGCTGCTGCCAGGCATATCTGGAGGCAGCATCAGCATGAGCGTAAACCGTATTATCATTGTCGGCGGAGGCGTCATCGGATTGAGCGCCGCCTATCACTTGACGCAGAGCGGCGTCCGCGCGACCCTGCTGGAAAAGGACGCGGTCGGCGCTGGCTCAAGCTCGCGCGCTGGCGGCATCATCACGGGACATCTTTGGAGCAAGACGGGCGTCAAAGCGCGCAAGATCAGTTTGCGTCTCTATCGCGAGCTGTCTGAGGAACTTGAGGCCTACGGATATCAGTATCAGGCGGTGGGCTGCTTGAATTTGTTTTCGCCGGCTGCTTGGTCTGAGCGAGAGAGATTATTGCCCTTGTATGACGAATGCGAGGCGCCCTACGAAATCATCGACGCCGCTGAAATTCGCCAACGTTGGCCCCTGTTGACGCCTCAAGATGACGCGATCGGCCTATTTGATCCGCTAGGCGGCTACAGCGAGCCGGATGACTATGTCCCGGCGCTGGCGCAGAAATGTCGCGATCTAGGCGTTGACATCCGTGAGGGCGTCACGGTCACGGGATTCGTCAGGCAGCGTGAACGGGTCACAGGGGTCCTCGTTGATGGCAAACTGCTGGAAGCGGACCGGGTCATTTGCGCCGCGCATAGCTGGACGAATCGTCTGCTAGCTGAGGTCGGCAGGCAATTGCCCATCAAATCATTTGTGCATCAGCGCTATCTGACCATGCCGCTGGACCGAGCGGCAAAACTACCGGCGCTGAACGCCAATCCTTATGAAGCTTATCTGCGCCCCGCCAATGGCAATCGCATTTTGGTCGGCGGCGAAACAGCCGGCCGTCTCGAGTTGGCGACGCCTTCGCTCGCCTTTGATATGGCCGAGCTTAATGCGCCGAGCGGCTTCAGTGACAGCCTGCGCGACAAGGTCCAGCCGCTGCTGCCCGCCCTCGAGCGACATCCTTTCACTGAGGAACAGGTTGGGCTTATCTCTTTTAGCATGGACGGCGAACCGGTACTGGGGACAGTGCCGGAATTGCCGGGCCTGTTGGTTGGCGCCGCTTTTCATTCGGGCGGTTTTGCCTACAATCCGGTGGCAGGCAAGTTGCTGGCGGAGTTGGCGACTGCGGGCGAAACCGAGTTGGATATCTCGGCCTTCTCGCCCGCCCGCTTCAGCGCCGCCGCAACAGACGCCTATTTGAACTTGAGACTGAGGCAGCAAGACGCATTTTTGCGCCGGCACTGATTCGGAGAATCTTTGATGAGATATCGTCAGCTAGGAAAAACGGATCTGCGCCTCTCGGAGCTGTCGCTGGGCACGGTTGCGCTGGGCATGCCCTACGGCCTGGACGCGCAGGCGCCTGGCGCAGGAGGGGCGCCTCCGCCGACTGACAGCGAGGCGATCGCGCTTATCCACCATGCCATCGACCGCGGCGTCAACTTCTTTGATACGGCGCGCGCCTACGGCCGCAGCGAAGAGTTGCTTGGCAAAGCGCTGCGGGATCGTCGGCATAAGGTACTGGTGGCGACGAAGGTAACTTGTCAAAATAAAGACGGCGTCGCCTTGGTTGGTCCCGAACTGGCTGAACAGATGACGAGGTCGCTGCATATCAGCTTGCGGCTGCTGGGCACGGATTATGTCGACCTGTTGCTTTTGCACAGCGCCTCAACTGATTTGCTGGAAAATAGCGATGCGATTGCCGAGGTGAAGCGCTTCCGGGCACAAGGAAAAGCGCGCTTCATCGGCGCCTCAACCTATGGAACTGCCGCCTCGCGGATCGCCATCGCTCAGGGGGTAGACGCGCTGCAAGCGGCCTTTAACATTCTGGATCAGCGCCTGGCTGCTGAGGTGTTTCCTTGCGCCAAAGCCGCGGGGACGGGCATTATCGTGCGGTCGGTGTTTCTCAAAGGCGCGCTCAGCCCGCGAGCGGAGTACTTGCCGGCGCGTCTGGCGACGCTGAAGGAGCGGTCCAGCGCTGTCCAGCGAATCGCTGCCGCGCTTTCGCCGCCACTGACACGCGAAGCGGCGGCTCTAAAGTTCGTCTTGGCGCATGAGTCCATCGCTACCGCGCTGGTCGGCGTCCGCGACATCGCCGAGCTGGAAGCAAGCCTGGCGGCTGCGGGCGCTCCTCGCTGGAGCGATGCGACCGTCGAGCGCTTCCGGCGGCTGCGCTGCGATCAGGCCGACTTGCTGGACCCCAGCACATGGGGACTGCCATGAGTGATGTTGAAGCGGCCAACAACCGTGCCGAAAGCGGGAGCAACAGCATGAGCAAAGCGGCAAGAACAATGGCGGAACTGGATACGCCGGCGCTGTGGGTGGATCTGGATGCCTTGGAGCGGAATATCGCGGAATTGGCGCGCCACTTCGCGGTGGCGCAGGTGCAATGGCGTCCCCATATGAAAGGCATACGCGTGCCAGCTATCGCGCATAAAGCTATCGCCCTGGGCGCAATCGGCGTGACTTGCGCCACCATCCGTGAAGCCGAAGCGATGGCGGAAAGCGGCGTGAAGGACATCCTGATTGCTAATGAGATGGTCGGCGAGCGCAAGATTTCTCGGCTGGCGCAGCTTTGCCGCCTGGCTGACGTCAAGGTCATCGTCGACAACGCGGAAAACGTCCGCGCATTGAGCATGGCGGCTCTCAGGCACGGCGCGGGGATCGGCGTCCTGGTTGATGTCAATACCGGCATGAACCGCACCGGGCTGCTGCCCGGACCCGCGGTCCTCCGGTTGGCGCAAGCCGTCGACCACAGTGAGGGACTGCGCTTTCTCGGCTTGATGACCTGGGAAGGCCATACCCTGGCAATCGCCGATCCCGCGGAGCGCGCGCGGGCGACCACAGGCGCAATCAAGCAACTGTTGACCATGGCCGATGACTGCCGCGCGGCCGGGCTGGAGGTATCCATCGTGAGCGGCGGCGGCAGCGGCACCTACAAGACGACGCCTTTCATCAAGGGCATGACCGAGATTCAAGCCGGCGGCGCCATTTTCTGCGATATCATCTATCAGAGTTGGGGCGTAGAAACCACACCCTGCCTCTTCGTCAGGACTATTGTCAGCAGTCGGCCCGCCCCCGATCGCATCATTATCGACGCCGGTTTCAAGGCGCTGCCTATCTGGCACGCTCAGCCCAGAGGTATTGACCTGGAAGCTGTCAAGAACCATGTTTCATCGGCGGAGCACGGCATCATCACGCTCGAGGGCGCCGATGAGCGGGTTAAGGTGGGCGATTTGCTTGATTTCATCGTGGGTTATACCGACAGCACCATCATCTTGCATCGGAAGCTATATGGCATCCGTCAGGGCGTGGTTGAAGTCGAGTGGGATGTGCTCTAGCGCAGCATGCGCGCCAGGAGTCACGCCGGTAAATCGCGCGAAACTGTAGACGAGGGTGGGCGTTCCGCGCGATAGGCGGCGCTACTGGTATGTAAATCTGGCCACATATGTCTTCAAAGGACAGTTCATTCTCTGTGAAGCCTAGATCGCAAGGGAATCTTGCGACGGCGAATCGCCCTTCTTCTTTCTGAGTCCGCGCGAAAGGGCGTTGGCATGTCTTTCAGTACCGTAGTCCGATCAAGCTATTTGTTCCAACAAGTCAGATTATCGCTTGTACTCATGATCAATTATGCGAGATCATAGTCGATGGCGGCGCTGGACCTTATTTGTCACCGGTTCCGACCGCGTGTCTACGACAGCCATTTGCAGTAGTAATCCATCCATTCTTGAAGGCTGCCGGATGGTCGCTGAAGCACTTCGCGACTTTTCGTGAAGCGCCTAGAGAGGGATAATAATATCTAAAAGGCCTAATTTCACACTAAGTATGCTTATGTTGCTTCACAGAAGGGGGCTTAGGTGAAGCAAACTGCTATACATATTCACCTGCTAGCAGCACATAACTGACAAATGAGTACTCTTTCCAGCGCTTTGTGGCAGTTGAACTCGGGTTGCGTAAAGCGCTTCTCCAAGATATGGGAAGTCTGATCTCGTTATGGCCGTAGCGCATATTGTCCACTGCCGCGATTGTCGCGGTACTCAGCAACAGACATTCTTTTGCTGCCACAATGCAAAGCTGAACACAGGGCGCCGATGATGTTGCGGCGCGGAGTTAGACATGTTATATTCGCCATGCAAGAAAAACTTTCGAAAAATTTTCTCTAGAAAAGAGGCAATGTTCAATGTCAAAAAGACTTCTCTTATGTTTGATGTTTGCTGTTTTGGCGCTGCTGGCAATTGGCGGCGTCGCCGCTCAAGATGGGTTTGTTCTCCATGTTTTTGGTCCGACCTCGCTCGATAACCTCGGCTCCATGGCTCCGGATGAAATTCAAGCGCAAGTGGAGCAGGAAGTCATTGACGGATTCTTGGCGGAGAACCCTGATGTATCTAATGTCGTATGGGACGCGCAAGGGCCAATCGATGGTGGTGTGACACGACTCCTAACCGCTCACCTTGCCGGCGAACGCATGGATGTCATTGGCTGTGCCGCTAACCCGACTAATGGCGCTTATGTACGACGTGGCGTTCTACGCGACATCACGGACGATATCGCAGCCTGGGTTGACCGATTCGAGCCGGCATCGCTTGACGCTTATACTATTGGCGGCCGGGTGTATGGTATTCCGGTTTCGCCGGTCTCCACTTCTTCCTTCTTCTACAATGTCGATGTATTCAATGAACTCGGTCTGGCGGAACCGGATTCGTATGAGGACTTCATAGCGGCAGCAGCGGCACTGGATGAGGCAGGGTATGTACCGGTCTTACATCAAGGCAAGAATGTTTGGATGTGGCCGATGTGGTACTTTGAAACCGCGGCCCAAACCATGGGCGATTCCGTTGCCAAGACGGTGCAGAACCTGCGTGGCGAATCCAAATTCACTGATGCTCCCGATGTCGAAGCGCTGGAGCGGATCGGCCAATTTGTCGATGACGGCATCCTCGATCGGGACTCGCTCTCGGTCGACTGGGATGGTATGCGCAGCGCCTTCGCCAGCCAGCAATCGGCGATCTACTATGGCGGCACCTGGGAACTGCCCTGGATTGAGGCCAACGTGATGGATTTTGAATGGGGCGTATTCGAATTCCCGCAGCTAGCCGATGTACCGGGCACGCGTGGTCACGGCGGCGGTCCCGATTCGGGCTACTGCATTTACAGCGGGGTCAGCGAGGAAGCGTTGCCGCATGCTGTCGCATTCCTCGAATACCTTTCGAGACCAGAGATCGCCGACAAGCACTTGGGCATCATGGAGCCGCTAGCAACTTCGATCAAGGGTGTGACGGTTGTCGAATCGGATATCGCCGATGACTTGCGTTCTAACCACTTCCCCAATACCGCGCGCTTTCTCGACTGGATTTGGCCGACTGAAATTAACGATGCTTTCCAGAGCGCCATCCAGGGTATTGTCGGCGGGACGATCACGGCTGAAGAAGGCATGGCTTCGATTCAGAATGTCTACGACGATCTCGTCTTCGATGGTTATTCCTACGATGACTGAGTGAGTTAATCATCGTCTGACAAAATAGATAGTGGTGGATCTATCCCGTTTGCGCGGGACAGATCCATCCGCCATTGCTAAATACTGCCCCGCAAATGAGGACACTTATCCATGCCAAAAGAGCAAAAGTTTGAGATAGGCTATCATCTCAATACATGGGACTTTGAAGGCCGACCGGAAGAAGGTTTCCCTTTTCTCGCCGAAGTTGGATTCGTATGGTACGAAGCGCTGATCTTCAACAGCCTCAGCGACTACTTTGCTCGGCGCTTTATGACGCTTCAGGATTCGGGCCCGCCCGAGATGTTGACCGACACCGACTTCTTACGCCGAATACATCTCTTCAACAAGGCGCAGGAAGACTATGGACTGCGGCTGTCGTCGCTCTACGCCAATTGCGAATACACCAATGCCGAGTTATGGCCCTACGAACGCGATTGCGTGATGGCGGTGACACGCTTTCTCCAAAGTTTCGGCTCCAAGATTCTTGTCTGTGGCGGCGGTCCCCCGGTCAGCGCTAAGCCGCAGACCGACGACGACTTCCGGAACTTCGCCAATGCGCTGGAAGAATTGGGCGCCTTTAGCAACAAGCTCGGCATCCGCACTGTTTACCATCCGCATCTGGACTGCTTCATCGAAACGCGCGAGCAGCTCGACCGCTTCATGGCGATAGTGGACACAGACCTGGTCGGCCTTTGCATTGATCCCGCCCATCTGGTCATCAAGGACACCGATCCCGTGGACGTCATGCGCGCCTATATGGAGCACATCGATTACATTCACTTCAAGGATGCGAAAGACTTCGAGGGGCTGGAAGGCTACGCGCGCTATCTTTCTTTCTGCGAGCTGGGCGCCGGTGTGGTTGATTTTCCTGCTATGATAGAGATCATGTTGGAAAGCGACTACGACGGGTTGGCGCTCATCGAGTTGGATGCGTCGCACAAGACGGCCGAGCAGAGTTGCCTTGAGAGCATCGACTATGTTGTGAAGGACCTGGGCCTAAAGCTCAATATCGTCTAGGGAGTTGGGCTTCCTGGCGAGCGATTTCTGGGAATAGAAGACCATTAAGACGCTTTCAAGTCGAACTAACCGGGCATCAGCTTTCGCGGCTGACGCGGACACTGCAAAGCGGAAACGATACCCGCGCGTATACCGGCATCTGTCAGCTTATATGATGATGACGCCAGCCATCATCCTCCTGATCATCTTCGTCATCATCCCAATAATTTACGGCTTTTACTTGAGCTTTCATCGTTGGGATGGCTTCAATTCGCCCGTCTTCATCGGCACAAGGAATTACGTCAGGCTGATTGAACGCGATGATGTGTTTCTGAAAGCGGTGACAAATACGATCATTTTCGCCGTCTCAGTCGTGCTGTTCAAAAATGTATTGGGGCTCTTCCTGGCGCTGCTCGTAAACCAAAAGATTAAGGGCGTTATCTTCTTTCGCACTGCCCTCTTTCTGCCGGTTACGCTTTCCTTTGTCGTTATCGGCTTGCTCTGGTCCTGGATCTACAATCCCACCTTCGGTCTGCTCAATGCCGGGCTGGAATTGCTGGGGCTGGACAACCTGATTCGCGCTTGGCTAAGCGATCAGGCGACCGCGCTCGGCGCCATCATCACGGTCGACATTTGGAAATGGACCGGCTTTCATATGGTCCTGTTCTTGGCCGGCCTGCAATCGATCCCGAAGGATCTGTACGAAGTGGCGATCATTGACGGCGCCAGCGCGTGGGCGCGGCTCACCCGCATCACCCTGCCCTTGCTTGCCCCGGTGACCTTTATCAGCGTGCTACTGTCACTGAATGGCGCCTTCGTCAGAAACTTCGAGTTGGTCTTCGTGATGACCGACGGCGGACCCAATCACACCACCGAGGTTGTGCTGACCCACCTCGTGACGCAGGCCTTCCGCTTCGGCAAGTTGGGTTACGCTTCGGCCATGGGATTCGCCTTGTTTGTCGTCGTAGCGGTCATCGCCTTCACCTATATTCGCATTGGCCGCAGCGGCGCTTATAACTTCTGAGGCCAGGAGAGCACATGGCGACCGCCGTCAGGCAAAGGAATTCCGATATCTACTCCGATCTGTTTTCGAGGCATTTCAGCGATCGTCTCAAGCTGCTGCTGGTCTACGCGATTCTCATCGTCGCTACCGTTCAAACTATCTATCCACTGTTTTGGATGGTCTTCGGCTCCCTGAAAACTGACGCAGATCTGTTCAATAATGTCTGGGGACCGCCTCGGATGATGATCTGGCAGAACTACGTCGATGCCTGGCGCATCGCTGATCTGGGCGCGCGCATCGGCAACAGCATCATCATCACCGTGCTCAGCTTGACCGTGCTGTTGATCGTGTCGTCGATTGCCGCATATGCCTTGGCCCGCCTGCAGTTCCCCGGTCGTCAGGCGATCTTTCTCATCATTCTGGCGACCATGATGATTCCTCCAGAGGTCACCGTCATACCTCTATTCATCGTGGTCAGAACGCTGGGCATACTTAACAGCCGTTTCGGGCTCGTATTTGTTTACGCCGGCACCTCTATGGCCTTTAGCATCTTTCTCCTGCGCGGCTTCTTCATGTCGATTCCGCCGGAATTGGAGGACGCCGCTCTGGTCGATGGCGCCAACCGATTGCAGGTATTTTGGCATATTGTGCTACCCCTGGCACGGCCCGGGCTGGCAACGGTCGCAATCTTTCAAGGTATGTTTTTCTGGAACGAATTCTTTCTGGCCTTCATTTTTATCCGCCAGGCCGAACTGCAGACGATTCCCTTGGGCTTGGTCAACTTCTTCTATCGCTACTCGGCCGATTGGACGCTCTATTTTGCCGCGCTCAGCATGGTCACAATTCCGGTCATCGTTCTGTACGTCGCTATGCAGCGCTGGTTCATCGAAGGTTTGACCGCCGGCGCCGTCAAGAGTTGACCGCTCGATTCAAGAGAGAAAGAGGCGTAAGTTGGAAAGATTACGTGTAGGCATCATCGGCTGCGGTCAGATCGCCCAGATCATGCACCTGCCTTATCTAATGGAACTGCCGCATTATGAGATTGGCGCCGTCTGCGATATTTCAGCTAAAGTTGTGAATACGGTCGGCGAGTGGTACGGCGTTAGTGATCGCTATGTCGATTTTGAGGCGCTGCTGGCTCAATCCGATATCGATATCGTCGCGATTCTGACGATGGATCATAGCGATATCGCCGAAGCGGCCGCCGAAGCCGGAAAACATCTCTTCGTCGAAAAGCCCTTCTGCTTTGACCCGGCCGAAGGTCGCCGCGTCTTGAGCGCGGCCGCGCGCAATGGCGTCAAGCTCATGGTCGGCTATATGAAACGTTATGATCCCGGTTATGAGTATGGTATGGCGCGGATGCGGGCGATGGACGATGTGCGGCTGATTCGAGTCCACGATTTCGCCGGTGATTTCACCGTGCATGAGCCACTCTACACCTTGGTCACCGGCGATGACATTCCCCAGGATGTTCTCGCTGATGGCGCAGCGAAAATCGACGCCGCATCCACGAAAGCCCTGGGACCAAACCACACGCATCTGTCCAGCCTATACAATATGCTGCTGATGCTTTCGAGCCACGATCTGTCGATCCTGCGTGGCGCATTTGGCGCGGCCGAGGGCGTCCTCTTCAGCGACGCCATTTCGCCGACCGAAATACTGTCGGTGCTCGACTTCGGTCCGCAGCGACGATGTGTCTTTGAAGCAGGCGTCTGGCCCGATTACCTCTGGTGGGACGAGCAGTTGACGGCATACGGCAAGAGCGAGACCATCAGCATCGAATTCCCCAATCCATATGTCAAATATGCGCCGACAACCGTAACCATTCAACAGAACGAAGGCGGTTCGCCAATTACCAAAGTGGCGCCGGTTTCACACGAGGAAGCGTTTCGCCTGGAGTGGCTGCATTTCTACGATTGCATTTGCGAAGACCGAGAAGTACGCACGTCCGGCGCCGACGCCAATGCCGACGTCGAGCTAGCGGTCGAAATGGTCCGCGCCATCCAAGTCCGATGACTCAGGAAGTCGCCATACTGGGCGGGCTGTTTAACGCTTTCCTTTGGGGATCTTGGGCGGTCGTCCTCAAGAAGTTGCGCAATTACCCTTTGGATGCCTTTTTCCTCGGCTTGTACATCTTTTCATTCATATGCGTGTGGATTATTGCCTTGGTCGCGCTGGGTGAGGAACTATTCAAAGAGATGGCACAGGTCTGGCAGGAACGACCGGCGGTTATCATTGTTGCGCTGATTGCCGGCGCAACTTATGTCATAGGCATTCGGTTTACCTTGACGGTATTCACTTCTGTCGGCTTATCGATCACCGCGCCCATACAATCCTTCATGAGCCTGATATTGGGCACGTCGCTGGCCGCTATCATTGGCGGCATACCGGCGGCCATCTCCCTGCTTGATCTCATTGCCGCCTGTCTGCTGTTCTTCGCCGCTGCCATGGCAACTGTCCAGGCCCAGATCTGGCGCGACCGCACGCTATTTGAAGGGGCGGCATCACAATTGCGCGACGCTCTCGGGGAGAGAAGCAAACGTCTGCTCGCTAAAAGCATTCTGTTGGTCGGTCTGGCATCGGCGATTATCATCACTTACCCGCTGGGATTGTCATATTCTCTGCGAGCGCCTGGCCGTGACTACGGGCTGACACCGCTTGCCTTTATGATCGTATTGGCGACCGGTTCGCTCATCGGCGTGGCGTTGACATCCGGCGCTGTCTTGACGCTGCGCCGCCAGTGGTCGCTGTTTCTCCGTGCGGGCTGGCGGATGTACCGCTACTCGCTCATCGCCGCTGGCGCGCACTATGGCGGCAACCTCATCAACGCATTCGCCACCGGCGCCCTAACCGCCGCCGTCTCCTGGCCAATAGGCACAACATCGCAGCTATGGACTTATGTTTGGGGCTTGGCAACGGGCGAGTTTAAGGGCGCGCCGCGAAAGTCGTATCTGTTGATCGCGGCCGGCGCCGCGCTTTATGTCGCCGGTGTTTTATACTTGCGCTGGGCGCTGCTGCGCTCGGCTTGATTGGGAATCAAGGAGGATACCGATGAAACATGTGCCGAAAGATGAACGGCAATCTAGCGCCAATGTTTACGTTTCTGGCGGTTCATGCCAGCTGGAGCGGCTGATAGCCGCGCAGACTGAAGGCGGCGTGTCAGTGGCGCTGGTGCATTTCACAGACGGCGCCGTCACCAACTGGCACACACATCCAGGCGAGCAGGTGCTTCTTGTCACTGCGGGCGAATGCCGCTTTGGCAATGAGGATGGTGAAGGCGGCGTCGCCAAGACGGGCGATGTCATTCATTTTCCGCCGGGCGAAAGACATTGGCATGGCGCGGTTGAAGGCAGTAACATGACACACATGAGTATCACCACCGTGGGCGGTCCCCACTGGATGGAACCAGTGACCGACGCCTGATGTCCCTCGTCTTCGGCGCGGGCGGAGCGCGATCGAAATGAAAGTCGCAGTCACCGGCGGCAGCGGACTGGCTGGCTCGGCTGTCGTGTCGCACCTTTTGGAGCAGGGTTGCGATGTCGTCAGCATCGACCGCGCTCCGCCGCAATGCCCTGTGGCGGAATTTCGCCTTGTGGACTGTACCGATTTGGGACAGGTCTACGGTGCCTGCTACGGCGTTGACGCCATCGTGCATCTGGCCGCTATCCCCCGCCCCATTCACCATACGCCCGATCAAGTCTTCCGCACCAATATCATGGCGACCTTTAACATATTCAATGCCGCCGCCACTCTGGAAATACCGCGCGTCGTTTATGTCAGCAGCATGTCGGTCTTGGGGCTGCCGTTCTCGTATACGCCCATCCGCTTGGCGTATCTTCCCATCGACGAGGCGCATCCGCACGCGCCGCAAGATGCCTACGCCCTGTCGAAAGCCTTGGGCGAAGATATCGCTATGGCCTTTGTTCGGCGGATGGCGGGGACGCTCTCCGTAGTCAGCCTGCGCTTCCCTTGGATTCACACACCGGAGACCTTCAAATCGGTGCTGACGCCTCTTTGGGACGATCCGGAGGGCGGCGCGACCAACCTCTGGGGTTATGTCGATACGCGCGATGTCGCTCAAGCCTGTTGGCTCGCGCTGGAAGCCGAGATCAGCGAACATGAGGCCTTCTATATCAGTGCGGCGAACACCTTCATGAAAATGGACTCGACGGCACTGGCGCAACAGTATTATCCGCGGGCCAGCGTACGGTCGCGTTTATGGGGCAATCAATCGCTGTTTGACACGTCCAAAGCGAAGGCTAGGCTCGGTTATGAGGCACAGTTCTGCTGGGAGGACTACGAATGGACTTAGTCCGAATTCGGACCATTGCCGACGTCATTCACAACGAGGGATTCCGGCGTTTAGCGAAACCACTGCGCAGAGTTGCGACCGGCGCTGTCATCAAGAATCCCTGTGCCGGGCGCTATGTAGGAGATCTCAGCGAGCTCTACGAGACTGGCGCCGCGCTCGGCAAGTTGCTCGGCGAAACTGCCGTCGCGCAACTCGTTGGCGATCCGCACAGTTACGGCAAAGCGGCCATCGTTGGCGCGAGCGGCGAACTTGAACACGCGGCCGCCTTGCTGCACCCGTCCTTGGGCGCGCCACTGCGCGAAGCCGTCGGTGGCGGACGGGCGATCATCCCGTCGGCGAAGAAATCCGGCGGACCGGGCACGACCATTGATGTGCCTCTGCACCACAAAGATGAGATGTACTTGCGATCGCATTTCGACGCCATCGCCTTTTACATAGATGATGCCCCAGCGCCGGACGAAATTGTGGTCATCGTCGCCGTCACCGATGGCGGCCGACCGCATGCGCGCGTCGGCGGCCTCAAGTTAAGTGACATCGAACGTAAAGATGATCAGACATGAATAAACGGCTCGACCAGCCAGCCGGCGCTGCGAGCGAATTGGGGGGCGAAAGGCATGTCAATAACCAGCAACTCATTCTCCGAGAAGCAGTCGGATCAGCAGCGGCACAAGATCACTGATTTTGACCCGGCGACCACCGCTGTGCTCGTGGTCGATATGCTTAAAGATTTCTTCAAGGACGGCGGTGCGATGGTTCTTGAAGGCGGCGACGCGCTGTATGCGCCTCACCAGAAACTTCTGGCGGCGGCGCGCGCCGCGGGCATGCCCGTCCTCTGGCTCAATCAAAGCCTGCCGCCAGACGACAGCCTCTTCGAAATGCGCACCGTGCACTGCCTGGCCGGCTCATGGGGCGCCGAAGTCGTGGACGAGCTGCCAGTCGAAGCGGACGATATCGTCATCCCCAAACGGCGCTACAGCGGCTTCTTCCAGACCACGCTCGATCTCACGCTGCGTGAGCGGGGCATCGATTCTGTCATTGTCACCGGCGTGGTCACCAATATCTGCGTGCGCTCCACCGTCCACGATGCTTTCTTCCTGCGTTACAAGGTGCTGGTACCTGAAGATCTGGTGATGGCCACCAGCCCGCAAGCTCAGGAAGTCACTTTATACGATATCGATACCCACTACGGCGATGTCACCAATCTCGAAGCGGTGCTTACCGTTCTTCAGCGCAAGCGCGAGGCAGACTCATGAAGGAAATGCTGATTCACAGCATCGGCCAAATCGTCTCCGGCGATTTCGCCTCTCCGTTTATCGACGGCGATTCGATTCTCATCCGTGATAACTTAATCGCTGAGGTAGGTTATGGACTCTCTGCCGACGCCGACGCGACTACCATCAACGCTGATGGAACAACTGTGATACCGGGCCTCATCGATTCGCATGTTCATCCCGTCATCGGCGACTACAGCCCGCGACAAAGGGTCGTCGACTTCATCGCAAGCTGCGTTCACGGCGGCGTCACGCGCATGATTTCCGCCGGTGAGGTCCATATGCCCGGCCGCCCCACCGGCGCCATCGGCACGAAAGCCATGGCCATTGTCGGCGCGAAAGCCTGGGGTAATTGCCGACCCGGCGGCATGAAAGTACAGGGTGGCGGGCTGCTACTGCAAGCGGGTCTGACCGAAGCTGATTTCGAGGAAATGGCGACGGCCGGTGTGAAGCACCTGGGTGAGGTTGGACTCGGCGGTTATCACGACTGGAACAAAATCGCGGAAATGGTGCAATGGGCAAAACACTGCGGCATGACGGTCATGATGCACATCGGCGGCGCATCCATACCCGGCAGCGATGCCATCGGCGCAGAACATGCAATCAAAGTGCAGCCGCATATCGCTTCCCATCTGAACGGTGGACCGACCGCGCCTTCGCTCGCTGATATTGAACGGATTATCGCAGAGACCGATGCCGCCCTCGAAATCATTCAATGTGGCAACGCCGCCATCATCCCGCGCATTCTCGACCTCGCTCGCCAGCACGCAGCCCTTGATCGCGTCATCATTGGCACCGACATGCCATCTGGCACTGGGGTGATCCCGCTGGGAATGCTGCGCACGATCGCCTGGGTCAGCGCCTTGGGCGATATCCCGCCCGAAGCTGCGATAGCAATGGCGACCGGCACGACGGCGGCGATCTACAACCTGCCAGCCGGAAGAATAGCTCCGGGTCTCCAAGCCGCCTTGGTTGTCATGGACGCACCAATCGGCAGCGCCGCCGCAGACGCGCTCGAGACGCTCCGGATCGGCGACACACCCGGCATATCCGGCGTGATCATTGATGGCGAAGTGGTCGTCCGCAAGAGCATCCATACGCCACCGGCACGCCGACAAATCGAGGTGAGCTGATGAATCGATTCGCGGGCAAAGTAGCTCTGGTCACTGGCGGTGGCGGCGCCTTAGGGCGCGCGAGCGCGGTACGCTTCGCCGAGGAGGGAGCGTCTGTCGTCGTCGCCGATTTGGATCTGGACGGCGCGCTTCAGGTCGCTGCCAAAATCGACTCAGACGCCATCGCTGTCCGAGCCGATGTGACGCGTTCCGAAGACTGTGAAGCGATGGTACAAGCGGCTCAAGACAATTTTGGCAAGCTGGATGTGGTCTTCGTCAATGCCGGCATCGGCGGTGAGAAAGTCGAGTTCGTCGACCTGCCGATTGAAGAATGGGATCGCGTAATGGATGTGAACTTGCGCGGCATGGTGCTCACATGCAAGGCGGCAACGCCCGCCTTGATTGATGCAGGCGGCGGCTCCATCGTTTTGATGGGCTCTTCTACTGGTGGCTGGGACACCATTCTGGGCTCCGGACCCTATATGACGAGCAAGGAAGCTGTCAAGGCGCTGGCGCGAAACTTGGCGCTGGAGCTGGCGCGATATCACATCCGTGTGAACGCCGTCTGCCCCGGTATCATCGAGACGCCGCTGAGTTTTCGTCAGGCGGAGGACGACCCGGCCGCCTGGGAAAAGTTCTTTACCCGCTTTGCCGAGAGGATTCCGCTGCGGCGGGTCGGCCAGCCGGAGGATGTTGCGGCTACGGTCGCTTTTCTCGCATCCGGCGATGCGAGCCATATCACCGGCGCCTCCCTGTTGATTGATGGCGGACAAACGCTGCAAAGTTGGAGCAATTCTCCGGAGACGGTCTACCCTTTGAGATGAATCCGTACGCCCGGTTGATACGAGAGGTCTTGCCGGCCAATCGCTTTTCACGGCTTTCGGATAGAGACCGCTCGCTTCCACATCCACATTCGACCAGTAGCCTCCACCAGCTCCGAGCGCCGCGGACCCGTCAGCATGAAGCGCCAGGGCAGGCTGGCGACGATTGACGGAATCATACGGGGAAAGGCGAATGATGGTGCGCAAGATCTCCGAGCGCCTGTCCATCGCAGTGAAAAGCAGAGCCGCTCCAAAACCCAGAATAAACTTCTGCGCTTGGCGCCATCAGCGTGTAGTCGAGCGTTCTTTGAGCGGAGTCCCGCGCTCATGGAGACGATAAGGCTTTTGCGTAGTTGTCGAACCTGACAGAGATTCCTTCGCCGGGCACTGAGGGATACAAAGGAGCGCTCGAGGGAGCAGATGCGCCGTTCGGTGAGGGTATGGGCGCTTCGGTGACTGGCGGCAGGAGGACGGGGACCAGCACGCTACTTTCTTCGGATTAGACTCAGGCTAGCGTTTCAGCTTGAGCGCGGCGCGATAGGCTTTATAGATGATGGGATTCCATGGCCAGTCCCAAGCGCCTGGAGTACGCTTGACCTCGCCGCCCCAGCCACGTTTGAAGCCATATACGCCCCAGAGACCGTCGTTGCGATTTTTGAACTCGGCTTCAAGCGTCGCCGGGTCGTGGTCAGGCACACCCCACAGATCATAATAGCGGCAGCCGCGGCGTTTCGCCCACTGTATCGCTTCCCATTGAATGCCGTAGGTGGCGTATAAATTGCTATTTGACCGCGAAGATGCGCCGTAGAGATACCAGGCTGTATCGCCCACAGCGAAGACCATGATCGCCGCCAGCAACTCGTCGTCATGCAGCGCCAGGAGCAGCGCGCCGCGCTCGGGCATGAAGAGATCGTGAACCGCCGCGAAATAGGCAGCATCATGCACGCCAAAGGCGTTGCGAGCGCCGGTTTGCTGCATGAGCCGGTTGAACACAGGCAAATCTGCGCGGCCGCCTTCCTTATATACGATACCGCCGGCGAGGCTCTTGCGAATCTTGCGGCGCGTGCCTTGATTCATTCGCCGCATTATCTTGTTGTCATCTGCATTGAGGTCGATGATGATGGTTGCGGCTGGCTGTATGGATTGCGGGCTTTTCAGAAATCCCGCGCCAGCCAAATTGGGCGACTCGCCATCGGGAAAGTGGCCCGGCTCGAGTTTGAGAAAGGCGGCGCCAGTTTCGCGGCGGATAGCGCCCCAGAGCGATGCGTAATTCGTCGCACCCGAAATGTAACTGCCCATCGGAACATAGGCCATCTTGCTGGCAATGAAGGGTAAGCGCTTTAGCAAAACCAAGGCGCCAGCCTGGATTTCGTCCCTTTCATTCAAGGTGACGATCTGTGCTTCCCAACCAAAACGCGCCTTTAAGATACCCCAGCTCGAAAGCTGCAGCAGGTGCGCTCGCGGCTGAGCCAGAACGAATTCATCCCAGGCGACGATGTCCGCCGAACCTGCCGAGCCGCCAGAAAGAGCCGATGTGTTTATGACTGCCATAAGGTAATTTTGGGTTAGCTTTAGCGGCATTCATAGTGCCAGTTTGCGCTGTCCAATCCGCAATCACTACTAACCCGGCATAAGTGTAGGAAGGGCAGGGCAGCCATGCTGGAATGCCAGCCTTGTAGTGAAAATCGGAATGCAAAAGTCCGTTGCATTACAAAATCCCTGCTGCTATACTTATCGCGTTTGTGATAAATGGCGCAAACACCGTAGTTACGACTTGGTTTTAATGTGCAGAGATTGGCGCGATTGACTTGGCGTCAGCGCAGAATCAGGACGTTTAGAGTGCCGAGCGGAACTGACCAGTCTCGGTTCGTTTTGGCAGAATCTAGGATGCGGCTCCGATGAACGTACTTAACGAGTGGGCATTTATCGGCGTGTTTGCCGTCATGGCGCCCGTCTTCCCGGCGCTGCCGATCGTCATCGCCTGGCTCTTTCGTCCGCGCAAACCGAATGTGCTCAAGAGTTCCACGTATGAGTGCGGCGTCGAAACCATCGGCGATACCTGGGTTCAATTTCGGGTGCAGTATTACATTTATGGTCTGATCTTTCTGGTATTCGATGTCGAAATGGTATTCCTTTTCCCATGGGCAGTCGCTTACAACGAGATGAGTTTGTTCGGCTTTGTAGCCGGTTTCCTGTTCATCTTCCTGCTGACGGACGCGCTGTTTTACGCGTGGAAGAAGAACGCGCTGGACTGGAAATAGGCAGGAGCTGAAGCAGGCGGGAGACGACTATGGACGAACTTTGTACAGGCTTGTGCCAAATACTCGTTGAGTCCGGCGCCGATGCCGGTCTGGCACAGTTTCTGTCCCTGTTGGTCGGCGTCTTGTTGGTCAGCGGTATTCCGCTTGTCACCGTAATCGTATTGATTTGGGTGGAGCGGAAGGTCGCCGCGCGCATTCAGGACCGTATCGGACCTAATCGAGTCGGTCCGGTCGGTTTGCTGCAAACCATTGCCGATATGATCAAGCTGCTCAGCAAAGAAGACATCACGCCGACAGCTGCCGACCGCGTGCTCTACAATGCGGCGCCGCTGGTGTCTTTCGCCTCGGTCGTGCTCATCTGGGCGGTGATTCCCTTCACACCCTTCCACTTCGGCGTCGACCTGGAAATCGGCGCGCTTTTCTTTGTCGCGATCGCCTCTTTCGGCACACTCGCCATTATGGTCGCCGGCTGGGCGAGCAATAACAAATACGCGCTGCTGGGCGCTTTCCGCGTAGTATCGCTGCTGGTGAGTTACGAGGTCCCGCTGGTTTTCGCTTTGCTGGTACCCGTCCTTCTGGCCGGCAGCATGAGCTTGCTCGATATCGTCCACGCGCAGACGGGCATGTGGTTCGTTGTGCTGTCGCCATTGGCATTTGTCATCTTCTATGTGTCTTCACAAGCCGAAACCGGTCGCGCGCCCTTCGACCTCATTGAAGCGGAATCTGAGTTGGTAGCGGGCTTCAACATTGAATATTCCGGCATGAAGTTCGGCATGTTTTTCGCCGCCGAGTTCCTGCACGTTTTCACCAACGGCATCCTGATGGCACTGCTGTTCTTCGGCGGCTGGATGGGGCCGCTCTATTACGAATCGCCGCTTATCGCGTTCGCCTGGTTGGGCGCGAAGGGCGGCCTCATCTATTTCACAACGCTTTGGCTGCGGAACACCGTGCCGCGCTTGCGCATCGATCAGATAATGGCTTTCAACTGGAAGTTTCTGGTGCCGCTTTCGATAGCGAATTTGATCTTCATTTCGCTGGCGCTGAAAGTGATGCAAGAGTTGGGCGCCTCACCGCGCAATCTGGCCGAGGCCGGTTTCGTGGAGCTTTTGCCGACTACAGTGGTTCTCCTGGTGATTAACGGCGCGATGACCATTTACCTGCTGGGCCTCCTGCGCAAACGCGGGCAAGAAGCCCGGCGCGAGTCGATGGCGGCGCGGGTCCCGCTGGCGCAAGCGGCGGCGGACTAGGGAGATTGGCGAGATGGAATTAAACGCGATCACAATCGGTTTCGTCGTATTCACGATCTTCACGCTGGGCGGCGGCTTCGGCGTCGTGACCACGCGGAACCTTTTTCAAGGCACTATTTGGCTCATGGTCAGTTTGTTTGGCGTGGCCGGCTATTTCATTCTATTGAGCGCGCCTTTCCTGGCGGCGGTTCAGATTCTCGTCTACATCGGCGCCATCGCGATCCTGATTACTTTCGCCGTGATGCTGACGCGCAGCGTCACGCGCATTAAAGAGCGCTATATCCGCATCGTGCCGAGTTTCATAGGTTCGCTTCTGCTTTTCCTCATTTTGCTATTTGGCGTCACCGTCCCGATATTTGGCAGTCACTTGCCTGAGTCAGCCCCGCAATATGTGGCGTCAACGCGTGATCTTGGCATGGCGCTGGTTGATGAGAATGGCTATGTCGTGCCCTTCTTGCTGGCGTCGGTTTTGCTGACGGCCGCGATGATCGGCGCGATCTTCATCGCCCGCGATGAGAAGGCGAAGGGAGGATAAGTCATGGCGCCTCTCTGGATGTATCTGGCGGTCGCCGCAGCTTTGTTCTCGCTGGGGGTCTTTGGTGTGCTGGCGCGCCGTAACGCTGTCGCCATTCTGATGAGCGTAGAGTTGATGCTGAACGCGGTTAATATCAACCTGGTTGCCTTCTGGCGCTACAGCGAGACGAGTACCGACTTGCTGCTTAACGGCTACGCCTTCACCGCTTTTGTGCTCATTGTGGCGGCGGCGGAAGCGGCGGTCGGCTTGGCGATTATCATCACGGTTTATCGCAATCGGCGTTCGGTGATACCGGAAGAAGCCGTCGCGCTCAAAGGATAAGGACCGCTATGGATTTCCTCAACGATCCGAACGCCTTGCCCTGGCTGATACCGGCTGGTCCGCTGTTGGCTTTCCTGATCATCACGCTCATCACTAACAAGTCGAAGCTGGTTCCGGCGACCGATCATCACGAATATGGCGGGCATCATCCGGATTACGACGGCATGATGGTTCCCGTGGTCCATCCGGCCAGCCGCGTCATCAGTGTTATTGTCGGCATGGCAGGTGTTATCGCTGCCCTCTTGATTAGCTGGCAGACCCTTGCCAACGCGTCTCAATTGCATCATATCGGAGAAGAGGTACTCGCGAGCAGCATCGCCTGGATGGACACCGGCGAGACCGCATTCCGCATGGGCGTCCTGGTTGACCCGGCGACCGTGATAATGCTGGTCATGGTGCCTATCGCCGTTCTGATGATCTTCATCTATTCTATCGGCTACATGGCGCATGATCCGCGGCAGGCGCGCTTCTTCGCCTTGATTTCGCTTTTCGCCGGCGCCATGCTGACGCTGGTCGTGGCGGACAATGTGTTGCTGCTCTTCGTCGGCTGGGAGATCATGGGCGTCTGTTCCTACATGCTCATCGGCTTCTGGTTCGAGAAGGAAAGCGCTTACAAAGCGGCCATCAAAGCCTTTACCACCACACGCATCGCCGATGTCGTCATGCTGCTCGGCATCGCCTACCTATATAACATCACCGGCACGTTAAGCTATCGTGAAATCATGTACAGTCCGGAGACGCTTGATTTGCTGGCGACCACGTCGCCGATCATCTTCGGCGGCTGGACGGTTAGCGCGGCGAGCATCATTGGCATCTTTCTCATCATCGGCACGGTGGGCAAGTCGGCGCAATTCCCGCTGCATGTCTGGCTGCCGGATGCGATGGAGGGTCCTACCCCCGTCAGCGCCATGATTCACGCCGCGGCGATGGTCTCGGCGGGTATCTTTTCGCTGATTCGTCTGTATCCGCTTTTCGCCGCCGGTGGCGATCCGCATCACGGCATCATGACCGAGCCATTGGCTTTCATGGCGGTAGTTGGCGCTTTTACGGCGCTGCTCGCGGCGACGATGGCGGTGGCGCAGAATGATGTTAAAGCGGTGCTGGCTTATTCGACGATCTCACAGCTTGGCTTTATGATGGCGGCGCTGGGCATCGGCGCTTATATTGCGGCCGCCTTCCATCTCATCACCCACGGCTTCTTCAAGGCGCTGCTCTTCATGGCGGCTGGCTCGGTCATCCATGGCATGGAGCACGGTGAGCATCATGCGCACGAGCACGGCGATCATGGACACGATGATCACGAGCAGCACTTCGATCCGCAGGATATGTTAAACATGGGCGGGCTGCGCAAGACCATGCCGGTCACCTTCTGGACTTTCTTGATCGGCGGCTTGTCGCTATCCGGCTTGCCTCTCATCACCGCCGGCTTCTGGTCCAAGGACGAAATCCTGGCTGATGCCTGGCTGGTGCTGGACCAATACGGCAGCGGCGCCCACGCGCTCGTATTTGTTCTGCTGGCGCTGGCGGCATTCATGACCGCTTTTTATACCATGCGGCAGGTCTCGCTGACCTTCGGTGGCGAGCCGCGCAGTGAAGCGGCGAAACACGCCAACCTGGGGCAGGGAATCGTCAGCTTCACGATGACGTTGCCGCTCGTGATACTGGCTGTATTCGCCATCGGCGCTGGCTTCGTCGGCGTGCCGACTGATTTTCCGGTGCTGGGTCCCATATTTTCGCCCGAGCACAACGCTTTCCACCACCTGGTGATTGAAGCGCTGCCACTTCCCGAGACAACAGCCGCTTTCGCGTCGTTGCCGGATTACCATCCGCACGCGCCCCCTTTCAACATCGTCCCGGTCGCGACCTCGTTCATTGTGGCGCTTCTTGGTCTCTGGCTCGGTTACAGGATGTATTGGCGCAAGCCCTTGAAGGCTGGACAGCAAGACCCGCTGGTAGACACGCTCGGTCCCTTGCATACGCTCTTCAGGAATCGTTATTACCTCGATGACATTTATGTACAGGCCTTCATCAAGCCATCGCAGTGGCTGGCGGCGCAGGTCATTGTCTTGCTCGACCGCGGCATAATCGATGCTCTATTGCATATCATCGCGCGAGTCTTCACCTGGCTGGGCGACCTGACTAAGGTCTTGAATCTCTGGCTGATTGACGGAGTCGGAGACGGCATCCCCATCGCGATATTCAACATCGGTGGTTGGCTACGGCGCATGCAGACCGGGCGCGTACAGCTGTATATGCTGCTCGTCCTGGCAGCGGCGGTTCTGATTGGAATCGTTCTGGTTCTATCGGCGGACGCGGCGCTGGCGCTATAGGGAGACGCATTCATGATTGATGTGTTTGGTATAGACGCGCTCTCAGTTCTGGTCTTCGGTCCGGCGCTCAGTGCCTTCATCGTAGCATCGCTTGCTTCGCTGGGTCCCAGCAAGCAAGTTGGACGCTGGGTGGCGCTGATCCTATCGCTCTTATTGGCGCTGCTGTCGATCAAGGTCTTCTTTGATTATCAGGCGGCCGGGCTGGCGATCGGCGATGATCAATTCATTATCACGCAGGACTCGCCCTGGTTCGAGGCGCTTGGCTCCCGTTGGACGCTCGGCGTCGATGGCATCAGCGTGGTCATGGTTTTGCTCACCGGCATCTTGACGCCACTGGCAATTCTGGCGAGTTGGAATATCGAAGACCGCTCGAATATGCACCTGGCGCTGCTACTCTTCTTCGAGACCGGCAGCATGGGTGTCTTCGTGGCGATGGATCTGATGGTCTTCTTCCTTTTCTACGAACTCACGCTCGTGCCGATGTACTTCCTCATTAATCAGTGGGGCAGCTTGCCGAAAGCCGGCGTCAAATTCAGCGGACGCTTCTACGCCTCCACCAAGTTCATGATTTATTCCTTCGGCGGCACCTTGGGCATGTTGCTGGCGACACAGCTTATTGGCTGGTCGGCGGGCACCTATAATATTTCGGAATTGACCGAGTTCTGGCCCCTTTTCCGCCAAGGCGAGGCGCTTCTTGGCCTCGACGTCAGTACGGTCAAGGCGCTGGCCTTCGCTGGCTTCTTTGTCGCTTTCAGCATCAAAGTGCCGATTTGGCCTTTCCACACCTGGCTGCCTGATGCCCACGGCGAAGCGCCAACAGCTGGGTCCATGCTGCTGGCTGGCATCATGCTGAAACTGGGCGCTTATGGTTTCATCCGCCTGGTCATTCCTTTCTTCCCCGATGTTTGGCTGACCGAAGTCGTCATCATCGGCGTCAACGTGGCGACGCTCTTCGCCATACTGTCGGTAGTCGGCATTGTGCTCGGCGCGTTCGCCGCCTTCGGGCAGACTGATATCAAGCGCCTGGTCGCATACAGTTCTGTCAATCACATGGGTTTCGTCGGCATTGGCATCGCCGTCTTTGCCCAGACTTACGCCCAACTCTGGCTCGGCGTCGATCCAAATGCGGACATTCAAACGGCGATCTTGGCGGGCAACGGCACGGTCTTGCAGATGTTCAATCACGGGTTGAGTTCGGCCGGCATGTTTTTGCTCGCTGGCGCGCTATATCACAAGACGCATACGCGCGAGCTATCGGACTACGGTGGGTTGTGGGTCAAGGCGCCGGTGATGGGCGCGATCCTGCTTTTCACCAGTTTCGCTAGTTTGGGCTTGCCCGGCCTAAATGGCTTCGTCAGCGAATTCTTGATTGTCCGCGGCGCCTGGCCCGTCTTCACTGCGCTGACCGCCATCGCCATGGTCGGCTTGCTCTTCACCGGCGGATATATACTCAAAGGCATCCGCGCTGTCTTGCACGGTCCTTTCAACCTGCGCTGGAAAGATTACAGCCTGGAACTGACCCCGGCGGAACTGTTGGGCATGGCGCCGTTGATCGCGCTTATGTTATTGACCGGCGTCTATCCCAACTGGATCCTGCCGCTGATCAACACGACGGTTTCATCCATATTCGCCGGCTTGGCGAGCTAGGATTGCCTTTATGGAAGCCACGGGATTCTCCGTCCTCACTGCGATAATCTTCATCCCGATCATTGCGGGTGTGGTCATCCTCTTCCTCGATCGCAAGAATCGCGATCTGGTTCGTGGCGTCGGCGTCACCGCGGCATCGGCAGTCCTTGCGCTTTCGCTCGCCGTCTACTTGGGTTATGACAATTTCGTCAAATCCGAGGGCGGCTTAATCGAGGGACAAAAGGCGCTGCTCGATTCCGGCGCTGAACTGAGTGGCGCGCAGATGTTCGCTGACGCGCTTGCTTTTGAGCAGCGGATCGTCTGGGTCAAGTCGCTTGGCATCGCCTATCACGTCGGCGTTGACGGTGTCTCCGCGCCAATGGTGCTGCTCACTGGCATGGTCGCTGTAGCTGGTGTCTTGATCTCTTGGAACATTCAGGATCGCCTGCGCGAATTCATGGCTTTCTTCATGTTTTTGGTTGCCGGAGTTTATGGCGTTTTCATCGCCGTCGATTTATTTATGCTTTTCTTCTTCTATGAATTGGCGATCTTCCCGATGTATTTGCTCATCGCCGGTTGGGGCTGGGTCAAGCTGCGCGAATACGCTGCGATGAAATTGACGCTGTATATCTTGGTCGGCTCGGTTTTCGCGCTGGTCGCGGCCGTGGCGATGTACTTCGCCGCTGGCGCATACTTCGCCGGTAGTGGCGCTGATGTTTTCCGCGCCGCAGTCGATAGCGGCTTGCTGCCGGCCGATAGCCAACCTTACAGTTGGAGCATCGTACAATTGACGCTGGCGGCCGAGAACGGCGCTTTCGCTATCGAGATACTCGGCATCGACGGCTTGAACTTCGAGCGCTTCTGGTTCCCCTTCATGTTTATGGGCTTCGGTGTCCTCGCCGGCGTCTTCCCCTTCCATAACTGGTCGCCCGATGGGCATGTGGCCGCGCCCACCGCTGTCTCGATGATTCATGCTGGCGTATTGATGAAAGTCGGCGCCTTCGCCGCGTTGCGCTCTGGTGTGCAGTTGTTGCCGGATGGCGCCGATACGCACCTGCCCTGGATAGTATTCCTGACGCTGATCAATGTGGTCTACGGCGCGTTGATCGCCTTCCGCCAGCGCGACTTCAAATATGTCATCGGCTTCTCCTCGGTCAGCCATATGGGTCTGGTCAGCATGGGCTGGGCGACGATGAACCTGACCGGCATGACCGGCGCTGGCATTCAGATGTTCAGCCATGGCGCAATGACGGCGCTCTTCTTCGGCGTCGTCGGTATGGTCTATGACCGCTCGCACACGCGGGATATCCCGAGTCTGGGCGGCTTCATCAAGGTGATGCCTTGGGTCGGCGTCGCCTTTGTCATAGGTGGTTTGACAAGCATGGGCATGCCCGGATTGAGCGGCTTCATCGCCGAGTTCCCTATTTTCCAGGGCATGTGGGCTGCTTCGGAGCAGATCACCCTGCAGCTCGGCGCCTTTCAGTTGAGCAACTATTACAGCGTGCTCGTAATCATCTCGGCGCTTGGCATCGTCATCACCGCCGCCTACGTGCTGCGCGTGGCGGGGCAAGTCTTCTTCGGCGAGTTTGACGCCGAGCGCTATCACGATGTCGGCAATATCGAAATGACCGATCGCATTGTCTTGATAATCCTGGGTTCGCCTCTGATCATTCTGGGCTTGTATCCGCCGATTATGGCGCCGATGATTGAATCCGGCATCCGACCCCTAATCGCCCTGCTGGGAGGTGGCTAGATGGAATTTGATCTCTGGGCGCAACTGCCATCCGTCTTGCCGGAGATCGGCCTGACTGCGCTGGCCATCGTCGTGCTCTTCGCCGATATCTACGGGTCGCCATCGGCGCGTCGCAATGTCGTGTTTATCTCTGCTGTCAGCATGGCCCTGCTCGCGCTTGTCCCCTTAATCTGGCTGCCGAACCCGAGCCTCTTCGAGAATGGCGCGCTGCTCTGGGGCGGCATGGTTAACTACGACCCGCTTTCGCAGATTTTTAAGGTCATGCTCTTGCTTGCCGGGGCGGTCACCTGCTTGATGGCAGCCGGCGACAAAGGCGTCGGCGACAAAGGCGAATTCTATCTTATCGTCATCATAGCCACGCTTGGCGGCGTCATGATGTCCAGCGCCAGCGATTTGATCTTGGTCTTCGTCGCGCTGGAGACACTCTCGATTCCGCTTTATATGCTGGCAAGCTTCCGCCGTGGAGACAAGCGCTCGGCGGAAAGCGGCATGAAATACTTCCTTTATGGCGCCTTCGCCTCGGCGATCATGCTTTTCGGTTTCAGTTTGCTTTATGGCTTCACTGGCGCGACCAGCCTCAGTGGCATCGCTGATGCCATGAGCGCCGGCCTAGGGGACAACGTCGTCGCCGTCATGACCGCGCTGGTGATGGTCGTGGTCGGTTTCGGCTTCAAAATCAGCGCCGTGCCCTTCCATTTCTGGACCCCCGATGTCTACGAAGGCGCGCCGACTCCTGTGACCGCCTTTGTCAGCGTATCCAGCAAGGCGGCCAGCTTTGCGCTGCTTCTGCGATTTCTTACCGCCACCTTCCCGGCCGAGCTGGTCATCGGCGGCGTGGTCATTCAGGATTTCTGGGTCAATCTACTCATCGTCATTTCGATCGTCAGCATGACCTTGGGCAATGTTGTTGCCCTCCGCCAGAGCAATATCAAGCGCCTGCTGGCTTATTCGTCGATCGCGCAAGCCGGCTACACGCTAATTGGCGTCGCCGCCTTGCAAGGCATGGACGACAGCCTGGCCGTTGCCTCGGTCTCCTTCTATATGTTTATGTACATCTTCACGAACTTGCTCGTCTTTGGCGGCGTTATTTTGTTCATCGCGGCGACCGACAGGGAAGAGATCAGCGACCTCGCTGGTTTGAATCGCCGCAGTCCCTGGCTGGCGCTATTCATCACAATCGGTTTGCTCTCCTTGGGCGGGATTCCGCCGGCGGCCGGCTTCTTTGGCAAGTTCTTCCTTTTCCAGGCGGCGGTTAACGCGAACCTTGTTGGCCTGGCGCTGATCGCGGTGACCAACGCCATCATCGCGCTCTATTATTATCTGGTGATTATCAAGGTCATGTACGTTGATTCGAGTCCGGATGACGATGTGCCAATTGCCATTCCCCGGGCTTACGCCTGGTCGCTGGGCATTACCGCGCTAGTTGTCATCTTGCTGGGGACTATTGCGGTCACGCCGGTTTATGATTGGGCAGCAATGGGCGCGCGCGGCTTATAGTCGCGGTAGCCATACAATTTTGATTGTGATAAAATTCTCGAAGTCTGTCCGCATGGCGGATGGGACGGTCTATGACAAGACATGCGGGTCATGGCGAACAATAACAATCCCCTGTCTACATACGGTTTGGTAGCCGGGGTGGTTGGGCAAGTAGGCTGTATCGTTCTGCTTGTTATTTTGGGAACACTGTTGCTTGGCTTGGCTTTGGATGAAGCCTTTGGGACGCGCCCGACTTTCATCTTCGTGATGTTGCTGGTGAGCGTTCCGTTGAATCTCGCGGCGCTATTTTTTTTCACGCGCTACAAAGCCAGACAGCTGCAAGGCACGGCTAAACAGAAGGAGGAAGATATAAGTGAATAGTTTCTGGAACGGGAAACGCCGTTTCGTCGCTTTACTGATGTTCCTGGCTGGTGTGTTCGTCGCGCTGCGGGTGCCGCCGGTTATCCCATTCATCCAGTTGCCTGGCGAAAAGTTCCCTGAAGGCTTCAACATCCCCTTCACGGACATTCGCATGACCAACACTTTTGTGGCGGCGGTGATCGTCTGGATCCTGCTTCTCCTCTTCGTGGTCTATATCGCGAGGCGCCGGCCAGCGGATGGCAACGAAGTTCCGCCTGGCGGTTTCTATAACATGTTCGAGGCGCTATTCGAGGGGCTGATGAACTTCGTCGGTGGCATCGCCGGCGGCCGGCACTTCCGCCTCATCTTCAACATGTTCATGACGATCTTCCTGGTCGTGCTCGTTGCCAACTGGATGGAGCTTGTGCCTGGCGTCGACACCATCGGTTTCATACATGCCCACGTCAAAGAAAAATACGATCCGGTGGCGGACGAATACAAGGTGGTCACTACCGACGGCTTCGAGATCTATCAGGGCTTCCTCGGCATCTCCTATGTCAACGGGCAATGTGACTGGATTAGCCCGGCCGATGAAGCGGCGGCTGATGAAGCGGCCCTGGCTAACGCTGAAGTTGCCGCCATGGCTGCCCAACAAACTCTCATAGAGAACGAAGCCTACGAGCGTTACGAAGCGGGACATGGCGATCATGGCGACGAGGAACATGCGGACGACGACCATGCCGACGAGGCTGGCAATGACGATCACGCGGAAAACGCAGGGGATACCGACGCGGTAGCTGCTGCGAGGCAAGAAGCGCTGGACGCGCGCAGTGCCGAAAAGCAGGCGCGCCGAGATCGGGGCTGCTACACCGGCGTCGCCATCTCATCCTGGGAAGACGGCTACGAACCGGCCGATAAAGATAAGAAGAAAGAACCGATCCCGCTGCATCCGGACCCAAGAAGCGAAGATGCGAAACGTGTGCCCTGGGTGGTCTTGCCCTTCGTACGCGTCGCCTCGACCGACCTGAACATGACGCTGACCCTTGGTCTGATCTCTTTCTTCATGATTCAGTACATCGGCTTTAAGGCGCTGGGCATCGGCTATCTGACCAAGTTCTTCAACTTTGGAACGCTGTTCAAATCGCCGCTCGGCGGCATTGATGTGGCGGTGGGCTTGCTGGAATTAATCGGCGACTTCGCCAAGATTCTCTCGTTCAGCTTCCGTCTCTTGGGCAATATCTTTGCCGGGTCGATTGTGCTCTTCGTCATGAGCTTCCTGGTGCCGATTTTGCCTTGGCCCTTCTTCATGTTGGAGTTCGGCGTCGGCGTCATTCAGGCGCTGGTATTCGCCCTGTTGACCGCAATCTTTATGAACCTGGCGACGGTCAGTCATCATCATGATGATGACCATGACCATGCCGAAGATCACTAGCAAGTAAGAACATATCTGGAGGAAATCTAAATGGATCCACAATCAACGATTCTGCTGGGTAAAGCGATAGGCGCGGGCTTGGCGATGATCGGCGCGGCCGGTGGCGGCATCGGCATTGGTCTCTCGGTCGGTGGCGCGGTCATGGCAATGGGACGGAATCCCGATCATACGCCGACTATTCAGACGAACATGATCCTCGGCGTCGCCTTTGCCGAGGCGGTCGCCATTTACGCCTTGGTCGTTTCGCTGATTATCCTCTTCGTACTCAGCTAGCCGGTGCGAGAGACGAACGGGAGGACCCTATGAGTGTACTTGACAATTTGGGCATTAACCCCGGTTTGATGCTCATCTGGCTGATCGCCTTCATCGTGCTATATGTACTGCTGACGCGCTTCATATACGATCCGCTGACTAACGTGCTCAATGAGCGGCGCAACCGCATCGCCAAGGGCTTAGAAGATGCGGCGGCAGCGGCGCGCGCCCGCGAAAATGCCGAGGCTGAAGCGGACAAGATCCTGGCGCAAGCGCGCAGCGAAGCGCAGAAGGTGATTGACGAAGCGCGCGGACGTGGCGAAGAGGTTGCCTCCTCCATTGAACAAGACGCGCGTCAAGAAGCCGCCAGAATCCAGTACGATGCGCAGAACGAGGCAGTCGCGATTCGCAATCAGGAATTGGGCAACTTGCGCGAGCAGGTGCTGAACATCTCGGTAGCCGTCGCCAGCCGTATCCTCGATGAGAGCGTCAGCAAGACCAAGCAGAAATCGCTGGTCAACGGCTTCATCGCTGACCTGCCGGATGGCGCAAAGGGTGTGGGCGGCAGCGTCGAGGTCGTCAGCGCCATGCCACTGACCGCGGCCGAACAGAAGAAAGTCCAGACTGAAGTGGGCGCCGATGAAGCCGAATTCTCGGTGGACCCCTCCATTCTGGGCGGACTCATCGTTCGTTGGTCCGGCGGCATGGTTGACGGCAGCGTCCGCTCGCAGTTGAATCAACTTGCGAGGAGCTTGAGCTAAGCTCAAACTCGCATCATCGATATTTCTCAAGCGCGTCGGCTCGTATCCGGCGCGTTTTTATTTGTCATCGCCGGGCAAAGGTGCTTGAATTAGGCTGTGAACATTCGATAAAGAGGAATGCCAATTCGTCATGCCAGCCACACTCAGGCAATTGCTTTCCGCTCTTCCCGCCGATCAAATACTTATGGCGACCGGCAATCTTGCCACCGAGATCCGCGCTGCAGTTGTCGAATCAAGTGGCGACGTCCGGTCGGGTGGCCTCTTCGTCGCGCGGAAGGGACAATCTGCCGACGGTCACAGCTTCATCCCCGATGCTATCGCCGCAGGCGCCGCTGCTATCATCGGCGAGAAATCTCAACAGAATTTGCCCGTCCCCTATGTTCGCGTCAAGAATGCGCAACAAGTTCTGGGACCATTGGCCGCCGCCTGGCACAATTTCCCTTCGCGCAAGCTTGCCATCATCGGCGTCACTGGCACGGACGGCAAGACCACAACCTGCCATCTGCTGCATAGCATTTTGAAACGAGCGCCGGGCATCCGCGCCGGCTACATCAGCACCATCTCCGCTGATTTCGGCGACGAAACCGCGTCTACCGGTCTGCACGTCACCACGCCGGGCGCGCCGCGCGTTCAGGCTTGCCTCGCCAAAATGGTGGACGCCGGTATCACGCATTGCATCCTGGAAATGACCAGTCACGGTCTGACGCAGGGTCGGCTCAATGGCGTCGATATTGATGTCGCCGTATTAACGAATGTTATGCACGAACATCTCGATTATCATGGCAATTGGGAAAATTACCGTAACGCCAAAGCGATCATGTTTCAGATGCTCAGTCAATCTCGCCGCAAGCCAAATCTTCCCAAGACGGCGGTCGTCAACGCCGACGACCCTTCCGCCGAGCTCTTCCGCGCGATTCCCGCTGACCGTACTCTGTCGTACAGCATCGAAAGCGATTCAGATTTCCGCGCCACCGCGATAGCTTGTCGCGCGGCAGGGACGTCGTTTGATGTTGCCGATCAGCGGATTGCCATGCGCTTGATGGGAGACTTCAACATCTCCAACGCTCTTGCGGCGGCCAGCGCGGCGCAGGCGCTCGGCGTAGATTGGGAGGTTATCAAACGGGGCATAGCCGCGGTGGGGCTGATTCCGGGACGAATGGAAGTTATCGACGAGGGGCAGGAATTCATCGCCATGGTCGATTTCGCGCATACGCCAAATGCGCTGAAACGCGTCCTGCAGGCCGGCCGGCAACTGCTGCTGCCCGGCAAGCGCTTGATCGCTGTCTTTGGCAGCGCCGGCCTGCGCGATGTCGAAAAGCGCCGGCTCATGGCGGAGACGGCGGCGCAACTTGCCGACATCACGGTGCTCACAGCCGAAGACCCGCGGACCGAATCGCTGGACGACATCCTTGATATGATGGCAACTGGCTGCCTCGCGCAGGGCGGCGCCGAAGGAGAGACCTTCGTCCGTGTGCCTGACCGTGGGCAAGCGATATTCCACGCCTGCCAATTGGCGGAGCCGGGCGATTTGGTGATGGCTTGTGGCAAGGGCCATGAGCAGAGCATGTGTTTCGGCACGACCGAACATCCCTGGGATGACCGCGAGGCGATGCGGGCAGCCTTGCGTGGCGCGCCGCTTTCCACCCTGCCAACCGCTGAGACAGAACCGTATGCGCCGGACTGACTGGCTGGCGGTAACTGTCTTTCTGCTCTTCGCTGCGGGCTTGCGGATCTTCGACATCAGCTACGGAGGCCCGGATCCCTTGCGATGATGAATGTAGAACCGTACTGACATAACCCGACGCTAATATTCTACTGTGTCAATCCCTCGGTCTGTGAGCCAGAGCAATAATCAGGCTGTACAAAGAAATAAAATCTTATGATCGCTTCTATGGTAAAATCGCTACAAGATAGTGTTAACGGGGCAAGCGTGCGTGATCTCGGCATAGTTATCGTCAACTGGAATACCTGCGAATTGCTACATCGCTGTTTGGACACAGTCTTCGCCAGCGCCGGCGATGTCACGTTCCGCGCGGTCGTCGTCGATAACGCGTCTGACGACGATAGCGTCGCCATGGTCAAGCGACTCTTCCCGCAGGTTGAACTAATCGCAAACAACGAAAATGTGGGCTATCCACGGGGTAACAACATCGGTCTGCGCCACTTGGGTTATTGGGCGGCCGGCGATGTTGCGGCATCGTCGCCCCGTTACGCGCTGCTTCTGAATCCCGATACCGAGTTGCCGACCACTGCCCTAGCCGAGATGGTCCAATTCATGGATTCACGCCCGGAAATAGGGGTCGCAGGACCTAAGCTTGTTTTGGCAGATGGCAGCCTGGACAAAGCCTGCCGTCGTGGTTTCCCTACGCCGATGGTCAGCTTTTATCACTACTCCGGCCTTGCGAAGCTCTTCCCGCGGAATCCGCGTTTTGGCCGTTACAATATGACGTTTGCGGATGAAGACGAGGAACTCGAGGTTGATTCTGTCGTCGGCGCCTACATGCAGGTTCGCGCATCGGTCATAGAGAAAGTCGGCCTCCTGGACGAATCTTTCTTTATGTACGGCGAGGATCTCGATTGGGCTTTTCGCGTCAAACAAGCGGGCTACAAAGTCTGGTATCATCCTGCTGTCACCGTGCGGCACGTCAAACGCGCCGCCAGCCGCATGAGTCCCAGAGCGCAATTTGAATTCTGGCGCGCCATGCTTATCTTTTATCGCAAGCACTTCCGCCGTTCGACAGTCTTGCCCGTCCACTTGATCATCCTGGCAGCGCTCTTGGTTAAGGGAGGTCCTGGTTTATGGCAGGAAATCCGCAATCCGACAGCTATACAATAACCCCTCGGCCGATACGCTTGAGTGTGGATCATCTCAAGGCAATTTCCACGCTGACGCTCCTGCTATCGGACCTCTTCATGCTCGTGCTTGCTTTCATTGTGAGCTACCAGGCGCGCGAAGTTTTGCCATTTTTCCCACAGCCAGAAGAGCAGCCGCCGCTGCCGACATACTTGCCGACAATCATCCTGCACAGTGTGACCGTGATTGTGATGTTTTATTTCTCCCAACTCTATCATCTGAAACGGGCTTTCAGCCGCATCGACCAATTACGTCGTGTCGTGGGTGTGGTCACGCTTGGTACGCTGCTTGCGAGCGGCACCCAGGAATTCCTGCTGCAGAATACAACCTTGGACACGCCCTACCCGCGGAGTCTGCTCTTCTATGTCTGGTTCTTCAGCCTGATGTTCATGGTAGCCGGGCGGGAACTCCATCGCCGCTTTTGGACCTTCATGCGCCGGCGCGGGGTCATTCGAGACAATTTGCTCGTCGTCGGCGAAGGTGATATCGCGCACAAAATTATTGACCATGTGCGCAACAATCCGGAGCTCGGCTATCACATTGTTGGCATCGTCACTGCGGAAGAGAAGCAAGGCGATATGCTTGGCTTCCCCTATATCGGCGCTTACTACGATATCCCGCGGCTTATTGACGCGCTGCAAGTCGAGCAAGTCATTGTCGCGCTTTCCGATTACCGCCGCGGTGAACTGGTCGATCTGATCAATCTTTGCCAGCGCGGCAAGGTCGATATCAAAGTCTATCCCGATCTCTTTTCCTATATGGCGGGAGACCTTAATGTCGACGACCTCGGCGGCACACCGCTGCTCACCGTGCGTGATATTGCGTTGCGCGGCTGGAAGCTCAGCCTGAAGCGGGCTCTGGATCTCTGTGGCGCCACAGTCGGCTTGATCCTGCTTTCGCCATTCATGCTGATCACGGCGCTCCTGATTCGCCTGGAATCGAGCGGCTCCGTCTTCTATTGGCAGACGCGCATGGGCTTGGATGGCCGGCCCTTTCCCATGATCAAGTTCCGGTCGATGCGCGAAGATGCCGAGTCCAGCGGGCAAACGTGGACGGTGGAAAATGACGAACGGGTGACGCGTCTGGGTCACCACATGCGGCGCAGTAATTGGGATGAGATTCCGCAACTAATCAACGTGCTTCTTGGCCACATGAGTTTGGTCGGTCCACGACCCGAGCGGCCTATGTACGTCCAACAATTCCGCCGGCAAATACCGGACTATATGGTGCGCCATCGCGAGAAATCTGGCATGACCGGCTGGGCGCAGATTAATGGACTGCGTGGCGATACCTCAATCGCGGAGCGCACGGAAGCCGATCGTTTCTACGTCGAAAACTGGTCGCTCTGGCTGGATATTGTCATCATCATTCGCACGATCTGGCAGTCGATCACTCGCACTAATCCCAACGCTTACTAAATAGGAACACGGCAATGGATCTCCATACCCTTACACAGGCCATGTATGACTTTGTGGAAAGCAAGGGCTGGCTGGCGGAAGATTCTCCCAAACAGCAGACACAGAGAAACCTGGCAATATCGCTTGTATTGGAAGCATCCGAAGTGCTCGAATATTTTCAATGGCGGGATGAGACCGATCGGCCTGAAGAATTGGCGGAGGAACTGGCGGATGTTATGCTTTATCTAATGCAGTTGGCAAGCTTCAGCGGCATAGATCTCGGTCAAGCCGTAATGGCAAAGCTGCAGAAAAACTACGCGCGCGATTGGCAAGACGGCTCGAGTTCCTCTCCCTTATAGCCTTGCCCCTTTTCTAACTGACGAGGCAATGAATTTGCGCGGCTCTGCGCTTGCGGTCTTTCATTCTACATAACCCGAACTATAATACTTTGCGCTTTTCGAAGAGAGTGTCGTCTGCCTTAGTCGGATGGCAGTACAATTTGCGACCGCTGTATATCAGCAGAGAACCGCCGAAGAGGAATTCCATTATATGTCTGAGCAGGCTGTCACCGCCCAAAGCGAAGATTTCTCCCGCTGGTACAACGAGATTGTCTACCGAGCCGATCTCGCCGCGCCAAGCCCGGTGCGCGGCTGTGTCATCATCAAACCTTATGGCTATGAGATTTGGGAAGGCATCAAAGCCGGTTTGGATCGTCGCTTCAAAGCCACTGGTCATCAGAACGCTTATTTCCCCCTCTTCATCCCGGAGAGCTATATCCGGCGTGAAGCGCAACACGTCGAAGGCTTCAGCCCCGAGTTGGCTGTCGTCACGCATGCCGGCGGCAAAGAATTGGAAGAACCGCTTGTCGTCCGCCCCACATCGGAAACGGTCATTGGTGAAGCCTTCAGCGACTGGATTCAATCTTATCGCGATCTGCCGCTGTTGATTAACCAATGGGCCAATGTCGTGCGCTGGGAGTTGAGGACGCGTCCCTTCTTGCGCACGGCCGAGTTCCTTTGGCAGGAAGGCCATACTGCCCACGCCACTCACGACGAAGCCGAAGAAGAAACATTGCAGATGCTGGATATCTATGCCGATTTCGCCATAAACGACGCCGCCATTCCTGTTATCAAGGGTGAGAAAAGCCGTATGGAACGCTTCGCCGGCGCGCTGCGCACTTACACCATCGAAGCCATGATGCGCGATCGGCGCGCGCTGCAATCCGGCACTAGCCACAACCTAGGTCAGAACTTCGCCAAAGCCTTCGATATTCGTTATCTGGCCGAAAACAACAATCAGGAATACTGTTGGACCACCTCTTGGGGTTTGAGCACCAGAATGGTCGGCGCTGTCGTCATGACCCACGGCGACGACAAGGGGCTGCGCTTGCCGCCGAAGCTGGCTCCATATCAAGTCGTCATCGTGCCTATCTACAAGAATGACAGCCAACGCAGTGCTGTTATGGACACGGTCGAACGCTTGCGGAAGGCGCTCGTGGACGCGGGCATCCGTGTGCACGTCGATAATAGGGAAGGGCAGTCGCCCGGCTTCAAATTCAACGACTGGGAAATGCGCGGCGTGCCGGTGCGGATGGAAATTGGTCCCAAAGATGTGCAAAACAATAATGCGGTGTTGGCGCGGCGCGATGTCCTGGGCCGTCAAGGCAAGCAATTCATCTCACAAGATGGAATAATCGAGGCGGCGCAGTCACTCTTGGCGGACATTCAAGCCAGTCTGCTGGAGGACGCCCGCGCCTTTCGTGACGCTCATATCACGGATGTTTCCGCGTATGACGAACTGCGCGCTGTCATCGAAGAAGGGGATTGGGCCCGCGCCCGCTGGGACGGCTCAGACGCCGATGAGCTGGCTGTGAAAGACGACACCGGCGCGACGATCCGCTGTTTCCCCTTTGATCAGCGAATCGGGCCAGGCGAATGTGTGATGACCGGACGTCAGACAGAACGCGTGGCGCTCTTCGCTAAAGCCTATTGAGTTTGGCAAGTCTAATCTTTTCCGGCGCCAAGCTCAGTTCGGCTGGCGTTATAGAATGCCTGTCATTCGGTGCTGTTGGGAGCACTCCCGCGAAAAAGTCAGAACGAATATCAATGTATTGTGAAAATTGACACAATTGGATTTCTCTTGTACAATGAATGCTAGTAGTCATAGTGTGTACAAAAGTGTGACCTAATGTACAATTCATTTGGCGCGGAGTTGTGATCGTGTGACTCGTGCAAGTTGAAACGCCGCGCCGAGGAAAGATAAGCTACTACTTAATCGTTCTTGAAAGATGATATGACATTTTCCCAAAGCATATATCGTAAACTGATCGCCCATGAGCATCCATGGAAGCATTCGGTCGTGCGCCCCCGCGCGTTTGCGCGATTTGGCGCTGCGCCTCTTCGGATAAAATTATGGCCGCTTACTTGATAGTTGACGTTGATGACTTGTTGAGATTCGCGTCTCAAAACGGGATAGACCTGCATGAACTGGCTGTCGCCCTCCGTGGCAACGCGGCCTTGGCGGCTGGCTTGTTTGATACCAGCAATCTTCGCGCGGTCGCCTTTGCTGACTGGCGCTCGCATCCGGTGGACGAAAATCAGGTCGAGCCGGAGGCGCTCTTTCGCAATGCCGGCTACGATACCATTGAAGTCGACGACCGCTCCGCATTATCGCAGAACCTGATCGCGCGCTATTTCAGCATACCACCGGGCCGCAATGATGAACTCATCTTGACAACAACAGTGGCGGACATGTTGCCGCTGATCTGCCAAATCCGGAAGATTAGCGATATGCGCTTGCGTGTCTGGGGCGCCGACGACAATATCCTCGCTGGCAGCGAGTGCGAAGATGACATCATCTTTCAGCCCTTTGAAGCTTTGTCCGGCATCCGCATAAAAAACGTTTGGGTCTACATTGATTTCGAAAACATCTCCATTAGCCTCAACGAACAAGGATTTGTCGTCAATCTCGACCACTTGATTGAGCGCATGGTCTCGCAAGCGCAGGCCCACGGCAAGCTGGTCAAAATGGCGGCTTATGCGCCTTGGGGCCAGCGCGGGGCGCTGCCGCCGTTGGTGGATTCCTCCGGGCGCGAAATTGCCGGGGACGCGCCAGCCCGCCTGATGATGGCCAATATCGATCCTGTCTTCCACTTGCCCGGCAAGCAAAGCGCAGATATTCGTATCGCCCGTGATGTCTTAACCGACGCGGGCCATCCCGAAGCTGGCGATGTCATCATCCTCGCTACCGGCGACCGTGATTTTAACGATGTCATCAATCCGCTCCTGCAACGCAACAAGACCGTCATTGTCTGGGGTGTGCGCGGCAGCACGGGCCGCTTGCTGCAGAGCCATCCATCCTTGGAGCTGGAGTACATTGACGACTTCACCGAGCTACAAACGCACTTATCTCTTAGCGAAGTCGAGACCCAGCACGATACCGAGAGTTTCATTCCCTCGCAGTGGTCCAGCGTCATCATTCAATGTTTCCGCCTGTCTTCGGCGAAAGGGTCGGCCGAAGTCTCCGAGGCCAGTCTCATTCGCCAAATGATAGACGCCGGCGATGTCATTTCACCCGAGCGCGGCGATGATCTGGTTTCGCAGGCGGTTTCTTTGGGCATACTCAAACAACTGAGCGCCAGTGTAATCGAGCTTAACTTGCAGCACCCTATCGTCGAAAAAACCCTGCTCATCGTCAATCGCCTGGTGCGCCGCGTTTCCAACACGCTGAGCACCCGCAGTTGGGAGTATGTCAACTACGGCTTCCTGCTGAAGGGACTGGCGATGGAGCGTGACCTAGATCGCCCGGGCATGAACGAGAAAGATCAGTGGCGCTCCCATTGGATCGATTGCCTCGTGCGGGAGCGAGTGCTACAGCGCGACTTGGTGCCGCATCGCCACAACCCCGAGGATTTGGTGCCGGTCATTCGCATACCGACCGATGGCGCCAATCCAATGTTGCAGCAGGCGGAAGAAGAAACGCCCGTCGTGGACGACGCCGCGCAAGACTGGAAGGGCATCCCTCCGCATCAGCTCTTCGAAACCGAACCTGAAGTCGCGCGAATGGTCACACGGGTTGTCGTCAGTGTGCAGCAATTCACCAGCTTCCGCAATTTCGCCTGGTGCCCCCTGGGCAGCTTGCATCGGCGCTTGCGCGAGTTTGATAGCGGCGTGATCTTCCAGCACGCCGTCGAATATCTTCTGGTCAACGATATGGTCACGGTCAACGAATACGCCAACCCACGCAGTGACTTCAATACCAAAGGCATTGAACTCGACGAGAACCATCCCTTCGTCGCCGTCTTGCTGGCTGAGCGGGACGAATTTGTCCGCGCTCTGCTGGAGATGTACCACAATAACGTCACCATTTCTCAGCCGAGCATTGAGCAGCATTTGACCGGCGCTTGGGATGTGCCGCTGTGGATATCCACGATGAGGATAGAGAATGTGCTCAACCCCTTGCCCGGGCGCGCCGATCAGTACAGTCTGTTCCGTACCCACCATTCGGTGAAAGTGGTGGCCAATGACGATGTCGATGAAGTGGCGACCGCGAGCAGCTAGCTGGCTATTGTCCACCGGCTTTTGTGCTGATACAATCAGTCCGTTGTTTTGACCGACAGGCAACCGCTCCTGCCTGTCCGGTGGCTAGCGAAAGGACGGAATTCATGCCATTGGATAGAGCGACAAAAGACCGGATAATTAAAGACTTCGCGCGCGAGGAAGGGGATACCGGCTCGCCGGAAGTGCAAATTGCATTGCTCACCGCTCGCATTACACAATTGACCGAACATCTGAAGATCCACAGTCATGACGAGCATTCTCGCCGCGGGCTGCTCAAGTTGGTTGGTCAACGCCGCCGTCACCTGCGGTACATCTCGCGCAAGAAGCCGGAAGTCTATCGTGAATTGCTTCAACGCCTTGGCTTGCGCCGTTAATTGCCGGCGCATGGCTGGACAAGCCCGACGATGATTTCGGGTAATCAGTCAATTCTGATCTGCAGCCATCCGCCGCTTGCCATCAATCTATCGAAAAAAGTTGCGTCTACCGTGACCGGCGCGCGATCTTTATTCGCCGCCTGCCGGAACTCTGGGCGCGCTTCAATATAACGGAGAACTCTATGACACTCGACATTCGTGAATATCGCTGCCTGGTCGCCGACAAAGAAGTCATTATCGAGACCGGACGCTTTGCCCAACAAGCCGGCGGCGCCGTAACCGTGCGCATGGGCGATACCATGCTTTTCTGTTCCACGACCATGGGCTCCCCACGAGCTCATTTGGACTTTTTCCCGCTGAGCGTGGACTACGAAGAAAAGATGTACGCGGGCGGGCGCGTTCCGGGCGGTTTCTTCCGCCGCGAAGGCAGGCCATCGGAAGGCGCCATTCTGACCTCGCGCGTCATTGACCGCACCTTGCGTCCCCTCTTCCCGAAAAATATGCGTAATGACGTACAAGTCATTCTCATGTCGCTTTCGCATGATAAGGAACATCATGTCGATATGCTGGGTATCATCGCGGCGAGCACCGCGCTGATGATATCCGATATCCCCTGGAACGGCCCCGTCGCTGGCGCGCGCATCGGCCTGGTGGATGGCGCGCTAACCGCTAATCCGACCTACAGCGCGATGCAATCGAGCAAGCTGGACCTGCGCGTCTCTGGCACAGCCGACGCGATCAACATGGTCGAGTGCAATGCCGCTCAAGTCGACGAAGACACCATGCTCGAGGCGCTATTCATGGCGCATGACTCCGTGCAAGACATCATCGCCCTGCAGCATCGCATACGCGCTGAAATCGGCAAGGAAAAGCTAGAACCCTCTGTCGACAATCTCGATGACGCCTTGCTTGCGGAAGTTGAAACCAAAGTCCAAACGCCGATACGTGATGTCATGACCGCCCACAGCGACCGCGCCGCGCGCCGCGCCCCCCTGCAAGAGATAAAGGAAGGCCTGCTGGCCGAATACACGGAGCGGAACGACGCTGCCGCCGACGATGAAGACCCGGTTAATCTGGCTCATGTCGAACGCGCCTACGATCAAGTCATGAAGAATGTTGTCCGTAGTCGTATCGTCAACGACGGGGTCCGCCCCGATGGCAGAGGCTACGCCAAAATGCGACCCTTGGCGGCCGAAGTTGGCCTGGTGCCGCGTGTGCATGGCTCCGGCATGTTCCTGCGCGGCGAGACACAAGTGCTTACCATCGCCACCCTCGGCACCCCGCGTGAAGCGCAGTTTATGGATGGCTTAAGCCCCGAAGACGACAAGCGTTACATGCACCATTACAACTTCCCGCCCTATAGCACCGGCGAGACCTATCCACTGCGCGGGCCCCGCCGCCGCGAGGTCGGCCATGGCGCGTTGGCGGAAAAGGCTCTGCTGGCGATGATGCCCTCCGAAGAAGAGTTTCCCTATGTTCTGCGCCTCGTCAGCGAAGTGATGAGCTCCAACGGCAGCACATCCATGGCCAGCGTCTGCGGCAGTACCCTGGCTTTGCTGGATGCCGGTGTTCCGATCAAGAATCCGGTCGGCGGCATCGCCATGGGGCTGATCAAAGAGGGTGAGAAAGTTGCTGTACTGACTGATATTCAAGGCATGGAAGATCACCTCGGTGATATGGACTTCAAAGTGGCTGGCACTGTTGACGGCATCACTGCCTTGCAGATGGACATCAAGATCGCCGGCGTTACCCGCGACATCATGCAGCAAGCGCTGGCTCAAGCGAAAGACGCGCGCTTGCAAATCCTGGATGTCATCAACGCCGCCATGCCGCAACCACGCGGGTCTTTGAGCGACTTCGCGCCGCGTATGGAATCTATCAAAATCGAAGTCGACAAGATCGGCGCTGTCATCGGTCCTGGTGGCAAAAATGTCCGCGCGCTGCAAGACGATCACAATGTCAAAGTTGATATTCAAGAAGACGGATTGGTCTACGTCGCCGGCGAGTCCGGCGCGGAAGTGGAGCAGGCGCTCGACAAGATCCGCGCGATGGTGGAAGAGCCGGAAATCGGCCAGATCTACACCGGCCGTGTTACCCGCACGGAAAACTATGGCGCCTTCGTTGAATTCCTGCCCAATACCGAAGGTATGGTCCATGTGTCGCAACTGGCTGACTACCACGTCAAAAGCGTCGAGGAAGAGGTCAGCGTCGGCGACGAGATCATGGTCATGGTCATCAATATTGATGGCACCGGTCGCGTCCGCCTAAGCCGGCAAGCCGTGCTGGAAGGCTGGGATGTCGAAGAAGCCATGCGCCGGGATGCCGCTGGCGGCGGCCGTCGAGGTGGTGGAGACCGGCGCGGTCCGCGGCGAGATGGCAATCGTCGCGGTGGAGACAGGCGAGGCGGCGGCCAGCGCGACCGCCGCAACTAACATGCTAGAGAAATGTTTGCTCGAACGTGCTGCGCTTGTTGCGCGGCGCGTTTTTTCTTTGGGACCCCGCGATCTGAGGAGCTTGGGACATGACCGAGGCGCCAAACAACGCCATTGCCGAGACTGAGAATTATCTCGTCTGGGAAGTGCGCGAGCCGGATGATGAAGTCACCTATCATGTTGAGTTGGGAGCGGTGACTCTGCATTTCTTTCGCGAGGAATGGGACGAATTCCTGCAGTTGGTCAAGGTGGCGGCCAGCAACAGTTGATGGACGCGAGGCAAGTCCAAAGGCATTTCGTCGCTGTCATGGCGAAGCACCTGCCCCCGAGCGCCTCAACCTTGCGCCTGCTTGATTTGGATGGCTGCTCCGGTGAAATGCTCGCCGCGTTGCGCGCCGATCTGCGTAGCTTTCATCTTGAGCCCGCTAGCCTCATCTCTTCCGTCATCAAGTCCAATTCGGTCGACGCTGTCGTCGCTTACGATACTGACCTGAGCGATACCGCTCTGCAATGCGTTCTCGCCGTCTTGCGCCCGGGCGGCAGACTGATCGTCCTGCAATCGAGCGGCTCAGTCAGCGAAAATCATCCGCGTTTGCTGGCCGAAAATGGCTATATTCGCATTCTGGCGGAGCCGGCTCTCGACGGACTCGGTGTCCTGCTGCGCGGTGAAAAACCTCACCTCACAGTCGACACGGTCGAGCGGGTTCAATCGGTAGCGAGAGCGGACGAAGATGCGCTTAACCTCGCTCAATACCCCGGCCGCTACCTTCACTTGCTGATTCAGCAGCAGCCCAACAAGCCGGCATGGAAACTCACGCCAGCGGACAAAATCACCTGGGGCGCCGTCGCCATTGAACGCGAGCAATCGCCTGTGTTGCTCGCCTTCAGCAGCTTGCCAAAAGCGGTTGCTTTCATGCAGCCGGCTGTGCTGGCCGGTCGCCTGGCGGATATCAACAAGGTCGGCAAATTCAGCCGCGCAACTGCCGCCGCCTGGGCTTGGGACGCGATCCTGAACCCGACGCCGGAATCGCTGGCGTCTGCGCGATTCATGGCAGTCGAGATTGATCCCGCGACTGCCGAAGCGCCGGATGAATAGTGGACGATGACGCTCAGTCTGGATGATATCGGCTTCTTGCGCTCCCAACGCGCCAGCGGCATCTTGGCTGCCTATGCTGATGTTGACCTGTCTGATAAGAACATGCTTCCCCTTCTCACCGAATTGAGAAAGTCCCTGACCGCGTCGGAAGCAGGCGCTGTGCTGACGACCTTGCGCCTGCGCCGGAAAGCCCGCTTCAAGTTCCCGCGCCAAGCCTCCGCCATGCTCTTTACCAAGGACGCCTTGCAGCAAGCCAGCCATCCGCTCGCGCGCAGGTACCGCGCCGGTTTGGTCGAATCGGGCAAGGTACTCGATCTCTGCTGCGGCATCGGCGCGGACAGCTTGGCCTTTGCCGCGGTTGACCGCGAAGTCCTCGGGCTCGACATTGACCCTGTCCGCATCGCCATCGCCCGCCACAATGCCGCCGTCATGGATTTGGATGTCGCTTTCGAAGTGGCGGATATCCGCCAACATGCGCCAATTGGCTTCGACTGCGTATTCTTTGATCCCAGTCGTCGCGACGAGCAGGGCAGGCGAATCCATCACGTTGAGCGCTATCAGCCGCCGCTCTCGCTAGTACGCGATTTCACGGCGAGCGAAGTCATCGTCAAACTCTCGCCCGGCGTCGATCTGCGCCAGTTGGCGGCTTACGGCGGACAAGTCGAATTTGTCTCAGTACGCGGACAATTGACCGAAGCGCTCCTCTGGTTGCATCATCCTAAGTCGCCGCCGAAAGCGACTTTGCTCACTGAGCGCGGCGACCATCACATGATGTACCGGGACATTGATCCTGTAACAATCACCGCGCCAAAAGACTGGCTGATTGAGCCCGACCCCGCGATTCTGCGCGCCGGACTCGTGCAGCAGTTGGCGCAGGATTTGAATGCCGCCATGCTCGACGAGACCATCGCCTATCTCACAGCCGAGAATCCAGTACAGACGTCTTGGGCGCGCTTCTGGCGCATCCTGGATTGGATGCCATTCCAGTTGAAGCGGTTGCGGCGCTACCTGGCGGATCGCGGCGTAGGCTCTGTCACGGTCAAGAAACGTGGTTTTCCGCTGACGCCGCAAGAACTGATTGCCCGGCTGCGACTGAAAGGCGGCTCACAATCGCGCCTCCTGGTGATGACCCGCCACTGTGGCAAGCCGATCGCTATCATCTGCGATGACGCGCCATTTGGGTAAATTGAACGAATCTTCTATAATGGACGGCATGTGTTTTAGCCGATCGAAACAAAGAGGGGCGACCGATGCTGATGCGCCCGGATGAACCGCGTCAGCCTCGCCTGATAACTTGGGACGAGGTTGATCAACTGATTGACGGGCTCGTCCCGCGTATACAGCACCTCGGTCCCTTCGGCGCGATGGTGATGATCACGCGAGGCGGCGTTATCCCCGGTGGCTTGCTGGCCGAGGCGCTGAGCATTCAACATTTGTTGACGGCATCGGTGGACTTTGTGTCGACTCGGCAATCGGGCATGATGGCTTGGCCCACCTTCCTGCAATTCCCCGATCCGGACTTGCTGCGTGGGCGCCGCACGCTGATTGTCGACGATGTTTGGGGCAGCGGCCGTACGAGCATCTCAGTGCGCGAACGGGTCAGTTCCGCCGGCGGGTTGCCTTACAACTGTGTGCTCCACTACAACCCGTATCGGACTATGTTTTCCAACCTGACTCCCGACCTCTACGGCGATGTTACCGACACCTATGTTGTCTATCCCTGGGAGATTGACCGCGGCTTGCTCGGGCGCCCATTCGGCGACGCTCACCCTGAAATCTGAATGCTCTTCAAGGTTTAGTTTTGGAGAACTAGTACCAATCTAAGATTTATGGGTTATAATGGCGGTTGCGTCGCGTTCTGAACCTGCGCGGCGCACCGGGAGGATCGCAGAGTTTTGCCTATAATTCTTCCAGTATCACGTTGGGTTCTATGGCTCGAAACCACTATGGAATATTGTGTTTGTTCTTTTTGAGGCTTGTACCGGTTTAAACATTGTAGTCGATAGTGCTAACGAGCTTCGGGCTCGCGGCACGATAATGACCTGCTCAAGCAGGAGGCAAATCTTCCCCTATGAGTGAAACGCAAGACTCGAATACGCAGCCCGAGGAAAACTTCGAGGAAATGCTCGCCTCGTCTTTTGACTTTTCCTACACGCCGCCGCGGCGCGGTGAAATCCGCGAAGCTACAATCCTCCAAATTGATGAGCGCGAGATCATTGTCGATCTTGGCGCGAAACAAGATGGCATTGTGCCGTCACAAGACCTGGAACGGATGGATGACGCCTTTCGGGAAAGTTTGGCGACCGGCGCCAGCGTTCCTGTCTACGTCGTCAACCCTCGCGACCAAAACGAAAATCTCATTGTTTCGATTAACATGGGCTTGCAGCGTTATGATTGGGAAAAAGCGCGCGAGCTCCTGTCGTCGCAAGATGCGGTGGATGTCAAAGTCAGCGGATACAACAAGGGCGGCGCGCTCGTCCGCTGGAACCGGCTTGAAGGGTTCATTCCCAGTTCCCATCTTGTTTCCACCAACCTATCCGTGGATCGCAAAGAAGCGATGACACAACTGATTGGCAACACCCTCGGCGTAAAAGTTATTGAGGTGGACCAAGATCGGCGTCGGCTGATCTTCAGTGAACGCGAAGCGCAAAGGGAATGGCGCGCGCGCCGGAAGGCAAAGCTGCTCGCCGAACTTAACGTTGGCGATGTGGTGAACGGTGTGGTGACCGGCTTGCGCGATTTCGGCGCTTTCGTTAACATTGGCGGCGCTGATGGCCTGATTCACGTCAGCGAGTTGGCTTGGCACCGCGTCGATCATCCTCGTGATATCTTGCATATCGGCGAGGAGATTGAAGTCTACGTGCTAAATCTTGATCGGCAAACCAATCGTATTGCGCTCAGCCGCAAGCGCTTGCTCAGCGATCCTTGGGATGATGCGCAGTATCGCTATCACGAGGGTCAATTGGTCGAAGGTTACGTCACCAATGTGGTCGACTTTGGCGCCTTCGTTGCCTTAGAAGACGGCCTCGAAGGTTTGCTCCATCTCAGCGAAATGGGTGATGGCGCTTTGAAAGAACCATACTCCTACGTGCAAAAGGGCGACCACTTGTCCCTGCGCATCAGCCACCTCGAGCCGGAAAAGCGCCGCGTCGGTTTCACCCAGCGCTGGGGCACCGAGCTTGGTGAAGATGGCGAGGACCAAGCCCGCGGCGTCAACGCCTCCGGCGACGATGCGGCTGCTGAAGCGAAAACTGGAGAAGAAGCGCCGACGAACGAAGTTGCGCCGGATGTCGATGACGCGCCGGTAGACGTATCCGAAGCCGACTAGATTGCCGCAAAAGCGCCACAGATTGCGCCTGCCTGTAAGCTGGGCGCTATATCTTTTTTCTAGCTGCTATGTTGACAGCCATGTACGGCAACAGTATAATGCGCCGCGTGTTTTGGTGAGGTCATTTCGTCCGTTTAAGGTTGTAATCGTAGACGAGCCGGGAATACCAAGCCTGGATGTTCAGTTAAGACTGAAGCCGGGTTTTATTTTGCCTAGAGACCGATAACTGCTCGCGGTATTCTTTGCCGGCTCAATAGAATCCAGCGCTCCTTATCACGTCCAACGAATATGCGCTTGCCAGAATGCGAAGGTCATTCGTAAGGAGAGAGCAATTTGCTTATGCACACAGAATCTGTAGCAAGTGAGTCGGTGGAAGAACTGGATTTTGCGGCGCTTTTGGAAGAGTCGCTTGCCGCGAGTCAACTCGAGCGAGGCGATATCGTTAATGGAACCGTGCTGTCCATAGACGGCCAGGGTTTAATTGTCGATATCGGCTGGAAGCAAGACGGAATCGTCACCCGCGGTGATATCGAACGCATGGGCATGAGCACCGCCGACTTCCAGGTGAACGCGGAAATCGCCGTTGCAGTCGTCAATCTTAACGATCATGATGGCAACTTGATCCTTTCCGCCGCTCAAGCCCGCCAAAACGAAGACTGGAAACGCGCCGAAGCGCTCATGAACGATGAGACGCTTTGGACCGGCGAAATCATCGATACCAACCGGGGCGGCGTCATCGTGGGCTTTGGCCACCTGCGCGGATTCGTTCCCGCCAGCCATGTCCTGGATGTGCCGCGCGGCCTAAAAGAAGAGGAGCGCACCGCTTTCCTGCAGGAACTGGTGGGAAACGAGGTCACGGTTAAGGTCATAGAGGTGAACCGCAAGCGCCGCCGCCTGGTCTTCAGCCAATTGGAAGCGGAGCAGGAAAACCGTGCCGCGCGCAAGGAGGCTTTGCTCAGCGAACTTTCAGAAGGGGCGACGCGCAACGGTGTTGTCAGCGGCCTTTGCGATTTCGGCGCCTTTGTCGATCTCGGCGGCGCAGATGGCTTGATACATATTTCGGAATTGGCATGGCATCGCGTGCGCCATCCCAGCCAGGTGATAGCCGTCGGCGATAAAGTGGATGTATTCATTCTGAATCTCGATGAACAGGGCAAACGTATCGGCCTCAGCTTGAAGCGCCTTCTCCCTAATCCCTGGACTTTGGTCGATGACATGTACCACATCGGCCAACTGGTCGAAGGTGTCATCAGCCGCCTCGAATCCTTTGGCGCTTTCATCAGCCTTGACCCTGGTATCGAGGCATTGCTGCACGTCAGCCAGATGTCCAACAATCCCGATGAAAATCCGCTGCGCCATCTCTACGAAGGGCAGAAACTGCTGATGCGTATCATCAGCATCGAATCCGACCGGCAACGTCTCGGCTTGAGTCTCACCGAAGTGACCTCCGCTGAAAAAGCTCAATGGGATGAACGCCAACTTGAGTTGGTGGCCGCCGCCTCAGAAGCGGCGCAGCTTGAGGCGGAACAAGCCGAAGTCGTCGCCCAAGAAGCGGCGCAAGCCATAGACGAGACTGAGCTGGAGGCTGTTCAAAGCGGAGGCGATGAGAGTTAGCCTGTCGCTCCCGCAAGTTCTACGCTATACTGCAAACCCTGCTCATGCAGGCTCACGGATGAATTAGCACAAAAGGTGGTGAATGCGGCATGGCTTCGGTCAAACTAAAGCCAGGCGAAAGTCAGGAACAATTACTGCGCCGTTTTCGCAAGCGCGTGACAAATGCCGGCATCTTGAGTACGGTTCGGCGTAAACGCTGGCATATCTCCAAGAGCGAATTGCGGCGCATCGAAAAGAAAAAGGCGATCCGGCGTTCGCGTCGGCGCCAGCGCAAAGTCTGATCAACCAGTTCCCTCGCGTTGATCGTCTTTCAGAGATTTCGGCTCGAAAGTGAAGAACTCCGCTGTATACCTGGATTACAGCGGTTCTTTGCGTTATACTGAGCGTCCAATCATCTGTTAACAGGAGGCGTATGGCTAAGAAAGAAGAAAAGATAGAAGTGGAAGGTACGGTTATCGAGGCATTGCCTAATACGCAGTTCATGGTGGAGCTCGACAACGAACATCGGGTCCTCGCTTATTTGTCGGGCAAGATGCGTAAATTCTACATTCGTATTTTGTTGGGAGACCGCGTTAAAGTGGAAATGAGCCCCTACGATATGAATCGTGGGCGCATCATTTATCGTCATAAGGATAATGTGCGCACCTAGCTTTAGAGCCGCTCATCGCCGCTGAGGGACGATCGCGCGGCTGCACAACGGGAGCAACCGCATGTTTCCGCTAAAGACTTGAGGAACGGGCCATCAATCGATGGCTCGTTTGCTTTGCTATCGTCGCCTAGCTTTACATCCATGCGCTAAGGGCGCTTGACGCCCCAATGCACCGCCATCGTGTCGAACATCATTGACTTGAAGCCGACTTCTTTGAACCCGGCTCCCTCGACCAGGCGCGCCAACTCCAACGGCGTCTTAAACGCTACCGTCGATTCCGGCAAGTAGCGATAGGCCTCCGAGGCTGCTTTGCCGCCGATGGCGCGTCCAATCAAGGGGATGATATAGCGCAAGTGCAGCATGATCAGCGGCTTCAGCGCATTGTTCGGCGGCGGCGAGGTATCCAGGATGACAATGCGGCCGCCGGGCTTGAGCACTCGCTTCTGCTCGGCGAGCGCCCCCGGAATATCGATGACATTCCGCATCAGATAACCCGAGACCACCGCGTCAAAGCTGCCGTCGGCGTAGGGCAGGCGCAGCGCGTCCGCGCCCGTCCAGGCGACGCGGGACCCGTAAGTCGCGCGCCGTCGGCCGACCCGCATCATTTCCAAGGCAAAATCAGCGCCGACGACTTGCGCGCCCGGCGTTTTTTTCAGCGCTTCAAAAGCGATGTCACCGGTGCCCGCCGCGATATCAAGCAAGCGGCCCGCCGGCGGGAGCGCCGCCATCTCTACCACGAATCGACGCCATTTCTGGTCCTGCCCGCCGCTGATCAGCCGGTTGATCAGATCGTAACGCGCGGCGATCCGATCAAACATCGCCTGCACATACTCGGAGCGCTCATCGCCGCGGAGTTCCGCCATAGGTTTACTCGATGGGCTTCCGGGCTTCTATCAGGATCCAGTCGCCACGCTGCCGCCTGACGAAATCTTGCAAGCCCGCCCGGCGCAGCGCCGCTTCGACATCGTCCGCTTGCGAATCGATGATGCCGCTAAAGATGGCTACCCCGCCCGGCCGCGCGACCTCACCCAGTCCATGCTCCGTCATTTCGATGATGACGCGCGCCAGGATATTAACAACGACCAAATCAAATCGACGCGCGGAACCGCGTACGCTTTCCAGGCTTCCCTGCTCAGCCACGATCTTGCCAGCCACGCCATTGGCATCGGCGTTGGCTCTCGTCGCTGCAACCGCGATGGGATCGTTGTCCAGCGCCAAGACGGGCTCCGCGCCCAGTTTCGCCGCCGCTATCGACAAGACACCGCTGCCCGATCCCAGATCCAGCACCGTTTGCCCCGGCTGAACCAGGTCCTCCAGCGCTTCAAGGCAGAGTTGCGTACTGGGGTGGGTACCGGTGCCGAAAGCCATGCCGGGGTCAAGCGCGATCTCGATATCGTCCGCCGCCAGTTCTACTTCAGTCCAAAGCGGACGGATGATCAGCCGCAGCCCGATGCGTATCGGCTTGTAATGCGCCTTCCATGCCTCTGCCCAGTTGTCCGCTTGCACAGGACGATACACCGGCGTCGGCATCGGATACATCAGCCGCATATGTCCGAGCGCAATCTCCAACTCGGTCTTCTTCTGGTTGAAACTGTCGTCCGCGGGAAAGTAGGCGCGCAGGACGAGGTCTTCCGCTGGCGGCGCCTCGCCCTCATCCCAGGCGCCCGGCGGGATGTCGTCTCGCTCGATCGAGACCCCTTGATGACCGAAACGGCCGAGAACTTCGGCAACCGCCTCCGCGCTCTCGCCATCGACTCGCAAGCTGACTTCGATCCAGTCGCTGCTATTATTCATCGCCGGCGAGGAAGTCCATCACCTTGTCGAAGAATCCGCGGCCACCCGTCTGGGGACTGATCTCGCGTCCGAAAGTCTCCGCCAATTGTTCAAACAGCTCGCGCTGCTTCTCGTTCAATTGGGTCGGCGTCATGACCTGCACGTATACCAGTTGATCGCCGCGGCCCGAATTGCTGCCATCGGAGCGTAAACGCGGGAAACCCTTGCCGCGAAGGCGGAAGACCTTGCCCGTCTGCGTGCCGGGCGGTATCGAAAGTTCTTGGGAACCATCAACTGAGTCCACTTGAATCCGGTCGCCCAAGGTCGCCTGCGCGATGTTGATGCTGATATCCAGGATGATGTCATTCTCTTTGCGCTTGAAATAGGCGTGGTCCTTGACATGCACCACGACAAAGAGATTGCCGGGCGGCGCGCCCCGCTCGCCCGCGTCGCCATCGCCGCGCACTTGAATCTGTATGCCTTCGCTGACGCCAGCCGGAATCTTGACATTTAGTACTGCCCGCTTGCGCCGACGCCCGGAGCCGTCGCAGTTGCGGCAGGGATTGGTGATGACTTGTCCCTTGCCGCCACAATTGGGGCAGGTGTGCGACTGCACCATTGAGCCGAGAATGGTCTGCCGCACGACGCGCTCCTCGCCGCTGCCATTGCAACGCGAGCAGGTCGTCGGTCGCGTGCCTTCAGCGGCGCCCAAGCCTTCACAAGAATCACAGACTTCCAGCCGCTGAAACTCGATCTCCTTCTCGATGCCGAAGACCGACTCAACAAAGTCGATCGTCACATCGACGCGGCGATCGCGCCCCCTGGCCGCGCCACGCCGGCGCGCTCCCCCGCCGCCAAAGTTGGTAAACACTTGCTCAAAAATATCGCCAAAGTCTTCGAAGCCAATGCCGCCCATGCCCTGACCGAATCCGCCCGCGCCATTGACGCCGGCGTGCCCAAAGCGGTCATAACGCGCCCGCTTGTCGTCATCGGAGAGCACTTCATAAGCTTCGTTGATCTCTTTGAATTTTTCTTCCGCGTCCGCCTCAACGCTGACATCGGGGTGATATTGCCGCGCCAAACGCCGGAACGCGCCTTTGATCTCGCTTGAATCCGCGCCCCGCGCGACGCCGAGCACTTCATAATAATCTCTTGGCATGAAGCTAGTCCTGTGAAATCACTCTCGGCTTAACGCTGCTCATTAAGAATCGTGTGAAACGGCGCATATGTCAATACAGCGACAGTTTTTGCTGGTGCAGGTGGAACCATGATTTTGCGGGCTGGCGCCAAGCGACCGTTTGAAGTCCAAAGTCGTCCAAGGGCGGTCCCATTGAGCGCGCATGGAGGACATACAATCCCAGAAGCCCCAATATTCTCCAGAAATTCGGGCAAAAGCGAACGACTGTATAGGTACAGTATACATACGTATAGATATAGTATAGATATGTATCGATACAGTATAGATACGGAGGCTCCGATGGGGGGTGGGGGGGGGGTAGTTCGCGATTGGCGCGGACAAAGTTGCCGCGCACGAGACAGGCGACGAACTGTATGGCGTTCATGGAGGGCAGGATATCACATTGATCGCCCTGACAGGCGATTAAATGTTCAGGCATTGGAGTCGAGGGGTTGGCGTACATATCTACCCTAATTCAGCAAGGGACATGGATTGTAGGGGCGACTCGATGAGCCGCCCACATGACAGTAATGTCACGATCGGCAAGATCTGGCCGGAGAATGTCCGCTCTGCAGCCCACTATTTGGGGCGGGGAGCAGGCGTTGCGGCTTAAGTCTCGCTGAATTCGGCATCGATGACATCTTCATCTTCCGGCGGCGCCGCGCCCTGCCCATCAGGCGCCGCCTCCTGGTACATCTGGGCGCCCAATGTCTGCAACTGCGCCATCAGCGCCTCGGTGGCCGCCTTGATCTCGCTGACGTTGCCGCTCTCCTTCGCCCGACGCGCGGCTTCAATCTTCTCTTCCGTCTGCGTCACAGCATCGGCCGGGAGCTTGTCCCGATTTTCATTGATCAACTTCTCAGCCTGGAATATCGCGCCCTCAGCCTGATTGTTGACCTCCACCTGCTCCTTGCGCTCGGCATCCTGCCCCGCGAATTTCTCCGCCTCAGCCACCATCTTGTCGACTTCCTCGTCCGACAGACCGCTGCTCGCCGTTATCGTGATCGCCTGCTCGCGCCCGGTCGCTTTGTCCTTGGCGCTGACGTTCAGGATGCCATTGGCGTCGATATCAAAGGTCACTTCGATTTGCGGCAGGCCGCGCGGCGCTGGCGGGATGCCATCGAGCATGAACTTGCCCAGGGACTTGTTGTCGGCTGCCATCGGCCGCTCGCCCTGTACGATGTGAATCTCAACGGAGGTCTGGTTGTCCGCCGCGGTCGAATAGACCTGCGATTTCTTGCTCGGGATGGTGGTGTTGCGGTCGATCATCGGCGTCGCCACCGCGCCCAATGTCTCGACGCTCAGCGTCAAGGGCGTCACATCCAGCAGCAGAATATCCTTGACGTCGCCACCGAGTACGCCGGCTTGGATCGCCGCGCCCAGCGCCACCACCTCGTCCGGGTTGACGCCCTTGGTCGGCTCCTTGCCGAAGAAACCCTTGACCGCTTCTTGTATCGCCGGCATCCGCGTCATGCCGCCGACCAGCAGCACCGCATCCACATCGCTCGTGGACAAGCCCGCGTCCTTCAAAGCCTGGCGACAAGGCTCGATCGACTTCCGCACCAATTCATCCACCAGGCTCTCCAACTTGGCGCGCGTCAGCGTCATGTTGAGATGCTTGGGACCACTCGCGTCCGCCGTGACGAAGGGCAGGTTGACCTCCGCGCTCAGCGTGGACGATAGCTCAATCTTGGCTTTCTCGGCCGCTTCTTTCAAGCGTTGCAGCGCTTGCCGATCCTGCCGCAGGTCGATGCCGTTCTCCTGCTTGAATTGCTCGGCGATCCAGTTGATGACGCGGTCGTCAAAATTGTCGCCGCCCAAGTAGGTATCGCCGTTGGTCGATTTCACCTCGAAGACGCCATCAGCCACCTCGAGTATCGAAATATCAAAGGTGCCGCCGCCCAGGTCATAGACGGCGATGATGCCTTCGTTGCGGTCGCCTAAGCCAAAGGACAGGCTTGATGCCGTCGGCTCGTTGATGATGCGCAAGACCTCAAGCCCGGCGATTTTGCCGGCGTCTTTTGTGGCGTTGCGCTGGGCATCGTTGAAGTAAGCCGGCACCGTAATCACCGCCTGATCGACTGTCTCGCCCAGGTAGGCTTCCGCGTCCGCCTTGATCTTCTGCAAGATCATCGCCGAAATCTCGGGCGCGCTGTAGTCGCGGTCGTTCAGTCGAATCCGCACATCGCCGTTTGAGGCGGCCGATATCTTGTATGGCACCAGCTTGGCCGCATCGGCCACTTCCGGATCGCTGAACTTGCGCCCGATGAAGCGCTTGACGGAAAACACCGTGTTCTCCGGGTTGACCACTGCTTGATTCCGCGCCACTCTTCCCACCAGCCGCTCGCCGGTCTTGGTGTTGATCGCGACCACGGACGGTATCAGATTGCCGCCCTCGGATGATGGAATCACGGTGGGTTCGCCGCCTTCCATCACAGCGACGACCGAATTGGTTGTGCCCAGGTCAATACCAATTATTCTTCCCATGTCATTTTCTCCCTCTCAGGTCCTATGCTCTGTGTGTTCTTCTAGTTCGCCACTTTGACCAGCGCGAGCCGCAGTACATTGCCGCCGGCGCGGTAGCCCTTTTGCAGAGTCTCGATCACATGCCCGCTTTCCACTTCATCGCTTTCTTCAGCGCCGATTGCTTGATGCAAGTTCGGGTCAAAGAGACCGCCTGTGGGGTCAATCGCCTCAACTTCGTATTGCTCCAGCAAGGTCATGAACTTGCGCTGAATCATAGAGACGCCGCCGATCCAAGGATCATCGCCGATCGCCTCCGGCACGTTCTCAAAGGCTCGGTCGAAATCGTCGATGATCGGCAGCAAAGCTTTTAGCGTATCGAGCGCCGCCCGCTGAAACAGCTCGCTCTTTTCCCGTTCGGTTCGCTTCTTGTAATTGGCAAACTCGGCGCGGGCGCGCTGCCAGCCGTCTTCATTGGCCTTGGCTTCCTTCTGCGCTTCGATCAACAGTTGCATCAGGTTCGCGCCTTCGGGCAAGTCAAGCTCAGCTTCTGGCGCTTCTCCCACATTTTCAACCGCCTCAGTTGCATCTTCGGCGCTTGCCTCATCGTTTGGGGTTTCGTCTTCGCGCTCCAACTCGTCGGCTGGGCTCTTCACATCGCTCATGCATTTTCCCTTTGCTGCTCAGGTCAAACTTGTCCCCATTATGCCAGGCGACTGTTTGACCAATATCAGAATGGGCACGATTATAGGCGTGAAGATTTAGCTTTTCGAGGCAACTCAAAGAAGTCTTACGAAGATTATATACTGGGCTGTCCGCTATCGGCGGCGCCGTCTTGATAGAGCGTCGCCAGCACATTCGTCATCAAGTTCGATACATAACGCACCGTGCTGATGGCGCGCCCGTAATTGATATGCGTCGGACCCAATACGCCGATCGCGCCGCTCATTTTGTCGGGGTCGCCGTAGCGGCTTAGCACCATGCTCGTGCGGCTCAAGTTCTCATAGCGGCCATCGCCGGCGATCACCACATGCACATCGCTTTCGACGCCAGCCGCCTGCGGCAGGCGCTCCAACAATTCGCTCAGCAGCGCGTTGAGAATCGTATGCTCTTCCAGGATGCGTAGCGCCTGTTGCGCGCCTTCTTCGTCCGCGAAGCTGCCCATAAGCCGGCTCAGACCATCGCGATAGATGAAGCGCGCGCGATTGTTATCGACATTGTCAATCAGTTCCGCCGTCAACTCCGCCACTTCTCGCTCCAGCATCGGCAGGTTAATGCTGCGCAATCGCACCTGCTGCGCGCCCATATCGGCGCAGGTTTCGTTGATGCGTTTGGCCGCTTCGCCCAATTTGCTCTGGGGCACCGGCTCCGCCAGCGTCAACATGCGCTGATGCACGCTGCCGCTGTTGAGGACCAGCACCATCAGCGCCAGCCGACCCTGAATCGCTATCAGCTCGACATGCTTAAAAGAATTGGCCTGGGAAACCGGCGGCGTCACGATTGAAGCGGTCTGCACCGAGCGCGCCAACAGGGCGGCCGTCCGCCGCATCCATTGTTCCATCCCGCTCTGCAACGTGCCCACCCGCTCGGAAATATGGCTCTGCTCGCCAAGCGTCAGGCTGCGCGTTTGCAGCAAGCGCCGGACGAAGTAGCGGAATCCGGCCGCGGTCGGCACTCGCCCGGCCGAAGTATGCGGCGCTGCGATATAGCCCATCTCCTCCAATTGCGCCATCTCATTGCGTACGGTTGCCGAGCTGATGTTGAGCTGATAATTCTCCACCAGATGACGCGAACCGACCGGCTCCGGCTTCTCCGAATAGGCTTGCACGATACAAGTGAGAATGTCTTCCTGGCGGCTGCTCAAGCCAGGCAATTGGATATTTCCGTCAACCTGGCGCAGAATTGTCCTCGTTTCGAATCGTCGGTCTGTGCCCGAAACGACGGCAAAAGATAACCGCCGCCACCGCTCCAACAACGGGTATGAGCCAGGTCATAATCATCCAGAACATCAAGTCGCGGGTAGACTTTAGCTTCCGATATAGCCAGAGACTAACGCCCACGCTAAGCGGGAAATGTAAAAGGATTACCAGCGAAAGGACTTGGATAAACCAATAACCGCTCGACATATTGTCGCCTGCCTTTACCTAAAACGATTTGCTGCCGTCAACTGTAGAGCAAGGGCGAGTAATGATTAAACGCTTGAATATTGATCACTCCATATGGTCTATATTTGTACTTGAGAATAATTGTAGTGCATAAAACTCATTTCGCTAATCCTCGTTGCCTAGCTGCCGGCTTTCGGTTGGAATACTATATTCATTTCTTATGTAAGATGTTCACCGAGCTCTTCGTCAAGGGGATAGATAATCGGAAGCGGCGGAGGCGGAAACGAATCCGCACCGCCAAATAACAGAGGAGACAAATTAATATGGGCGCCAAGACTATCGCAGTCAGCGGAGAAGAATTCCAGAGCGAAGTGCTGGATAGCAACACGCCGGTATTGGTCGATTTCTGGGCGGAGTGGTGTGGTCCCTGCAAGATGATCGCGCCGATCGTCGATGAAATCGCCACCGAATACGAAGGCAAGCTGCGGGTCGCCAAAGTCGACGCCGATGAGAATCAGGAAATCTTGATGAACTACGGCATCATGAGCATCCCGACGCTTATCTTGTTCAAAGGCGGCGACGCCGTCGAGCGCATCACCGGCTTCAAGCCAAAGGGCAAAATCGTCAGCAAGCTGGCCTCTCACATTTAGCCGCCACTGCGTGAAGCGACAGAACGCTCATCTTGTCAAAGGTGGGCGTTTTTGCTTCCTGCTTGCCTCGCCCTGCCCGGGCTATAAAGCGCGCAATGCTTGTTAGAATCTCTTAACCCGTCATGAATGAAACCTCCGCGCCGAATGGAAAGCGAGCGGGAAAGAAACCGCCTGCCGCCGCCTCTTTGACTCTATCACGCCCGACGAACTTGCTGGTATCATCAAATGTATAGACGCGCGCGAAATCAACCTACAGGCTGCTGCGCGCGCTTTGCTCGCCAAGCATAGTTTCAGCCGCAGGCAGCGGCGCTTTGGAGTTACCGTGAAGCAGATGCAAATGACAGACCTGGTGAAAGTACCGGGCGCGAAATTCCATCCCGAGCCACCTGCCGGCGAACAGGAGGAGCTTCAGTTGTCATCGACCATGCGCTTTGGTTCAATGAAAGTATTTTGCGGCAGCGCTTCGCAAGGCTTGGGCGGCGAGATAGTCGATTACATTTGCAGCATCTCCGAATACAACATCAAGCCGGGCGCCTATACGCGCGCCGTCTTTTCCAACGAGAACATCTTTATCAAGCTTGAAGAGAGCGTCCGCGGCAAAGATGTTTATCTCGTGCAGACCATGGCCTCGCCCGTACACGACAACTTCATGGAAATGCTGATCATGATTGACGCCCTCAAGCGAGATTCCGCCTGGCGCATCAACTTGGTCGTGCCTTATATGAGCTACACCCGTTCAGATCAGAAAGACCAGCCGCGCGTGCCAATTTCCGCCCGGCTCGTGGCAAACATGATCGAGACCGCCGGCGTTGATCGCTACATGACTGTTGACCTGCACTCGGGCCAAATCCAGGGCTTCTTCAATATCCCCGGCGACGCCCTCACCGCCCTGCACCTCTTGAGCGACTATGTCTTGCAGAAGCTGCGGGGCGGCGAACTGAGCGATTTGGTTGTGGTGGCGACTGACCTGGGCTTCGCCAAGAAGGGCCGCAACTGGGCGCAGACCTTGGGCGTACCGCTGGCTTTCGTGGAAAAACGCCGCGTCGACAATGCCGAAAATCCACGAGCCCTCTCCCTGATCGGCGATGTTGAAGGCAAGAATGTCTTGCTCGTCGATGACGAGGTCAACACCGCCGGCAGCATCGTCGAAGCCGTCAATGTCGTCCGTGAACACGGCGCGCGCGATGTGCTCTTCGCCTTCACCCATCCCTTCTTCTCCGAAGCCGCCTATGAGCGCTTCGCCTCGCTCGACTTGCGCGAGATCATCTTCACCAATACCCTGCCTGTCCCAAGCGAAAAGACGCTGCCCAATATGACCGTGCTCTCCATCGCCCCCTTGCTGGGCGAGGTGATCCTGCGCGCGCACGAGGGCAGAAGCGTCGGCGCCCTCTTCAATGAATGACAAGCCCAGTCCTGTAAACGACGACGATACTACGCCGGAACAAGAATTATCCACCCGAACTTTGTTTATTGCCGGGGCTGGTTTCCTGGCGATGCTCACAGCGCTTTACGGATTCACCCAGGCAGTTGACGTAGAGCAACTGCGGCTAATGGTCGCTGGCGCGGGCTTATGGGGTCCCTTTCTCTATGTGGGCCTCAAGGCGCTGACATTCACCTTTGCGCCTCTTTCCGCTGGCCCCGTACAATTCGCCTCCGGCATTATCTTCGGTGTGATTCCCGGCACATTTTATTCTGTTCTGGGCGAGGTTGTCGGGGGCACGGTCAGCGTCATTATCGCTCGTCTTTTCGGCCGCCGGATCGTGAAAAAATTGGTGGGCGAGTCGGCGCTGTCGCGCGTCGATGCCTTCTACGAAAAATACGTTGACGACTGGCGCTCGCTCCTGATGGCGCGGCTCTTGCTATTTTCGGTATACGACTTCATCAGTTACGCCGTTGGCTTGGGCAAGATTCGATATTCAACGTACATTCTGGTTTCGTTTTTCGGCGGCCTAATCCCGACATACATCTTCGTGCTTATTGGAGCCGAAGCGGCGCAAAATCAAAATGTCCTGCTGGTCTTCTATGGCGTCGTCGCGCTGATGATCGCCGCCTATATTGTGTTTCGCGGTCCACTTTCCAAGCTGATCAGCCGCCTCAAAGACTCGCTTTAATTGAGGCGGACACTGGTAAAGTCATGCATCGCGGGACCATCAATGTCCGTATGATATAATCAACATCAGCACAGCCATCTAATTTGCGCGAGGTTCCATGTTCCGCAACATCGTCAAAAAAGTATTCGGCGACCCGATGGAGAAGGCGCTTTCCGGCTATCAGGAAACGGTAGACCAGATCAACGCTCTCGAGCCATCCATGCAGAAGCTCAGCATTGAGCAGATGACTGCCAAGACCGCCGACTTCAAATTAAAGCTGGGTAAGGGCGCGAGCATGGAAGATATCCTGGTCGAAGCCTTCGCCCTTGTGCGCGAGGCTTCCGTCCGCACCATCGGCCTGCGCCATTACGATGTGCAGCTTATCGGCGGCATCGTCCTGCACGAAGGGCGCATCGCCGAAATGAAAACCGGCGAAGGCAAGACCCTCGTCGCTACCCTGCCGCTCTATCTCAACGCCTTAAAGGGGCAGGGCGCCCACCTCGTCACGCCCAATGACTACTTGAGCAAGCACGGCCTGCAATTCATGGGACCCATCTATCACCTGCTTGGCTTGTCCGCCGCTGTGATCCAAAACACCGGCGGCATGCCCGATAGCGGCTCCTTCCTCTTCGATCCCGATTTCATCTCCGATGACGCGCGTTATCAAAACCTGCGTCCCATCAGCCGCCGCGACGCCTACCGCGCCGATATCCTCTACGGCACTAATAACGAGTTCGGCTTCGATTACCTGCGCGACAACATGGTCTTGACGCATGACCGCCTCGTCCAGCGCGACCTGCGTTACGCCATCGTCGACGAAGTGGATAACATCCTCATTGACGAAGCCCGCACGCCGCTTATCATTTCCGGTCCTTCTGACGAGCCTTCCGATTTCTATCGCCGCTTCGCCGCCATTGTCAAGCGCCTCAAAAAGAGCAGCGAAGACAGCGTCGAGGAGGAAGCGCCCGATGGCGATTTCGTGCTCGATATCAAAGACCGCATCGTCTACCTGACGGAGCAAGGCGTCGAAAAGGTCGAGAAGGCGCTCGGCGTCGCCCAACTCTATCATCCTGATAATGCCGAGATGCTGCCCTATCTCGATAACTGCCTGCGCGCCCAAACGCTATTTCAAAACGACAAAGAATACATCGTGCAAAATGGCGAAGTGGTCATCGTCGATGATTTTACCGGCCGCCTCATGCCGGGCCGCCGCTTCTCCGAAGGCTTGCACCAAGCTATTGAAGCCAAGGAAGGCGTGCAAATCCGCCGTGAAAACATCACCATGGCAACCATCACCTTCCAGAATTTCTTCCGTATGTACGACAAACTCGCCGGCATGACCGGCACCGCCCTCACCGAAGCGGAAGAATTTGAGAAGACCTATGAGTTGGACGTCGTGCCAATCCCCACGAATCAGTCCGTCATCCGCGACGATCAAAACGATCTCATTTACGTTAACGAGACCGCCAAGTGGAACGCTATCGTCCAGGTGATTCAAGAGCGCAACGAGATGAAGCAGCCGGTGCTCGTCGGCACGGTCGCGGTCGAGACATCGGAGCGGCTCAGCAAATATCTCGACAAAGCCGGCATCAAGCACGAAGTGCTTAACGCCAAACAGCATGAGAAAGAAGCTGAGATTATCACGCAGGCCGGCCGGCCGGGCGCCGTCACCATCGCCACCAACATGGCGGGCCGCGGCGTCGACATCCTGCTCGGCGGCAACCCGGAAGGCTTGGCTCGCGCTGCCTTGCGTCGGCAGGGCATCGACCTCACCGCCGCCGACGTCGCCCAATGGCAGAAGGCTCTCGCTGCTGCCGAAGATGCCGTCGAGCGGGACCGGCAGGTTGTGCTCAATGCCGGCGGCCTCTTCGTGCTCGGCACCGAACGCCACGAAGCTCGCCGCATCGACAATCAGTTGCGCGGCCGCTCCGGGCGCCAAGGCGACCCCGGCGAATCCCGCTTCTACCTCAGTCTCGATGACGATCTCATGCGCCGCTTCGCCAACGACAACGTCAAGCGCCTGATGCAAACCGCCGGCTTCCCTGAAGACGAAGCCATCCAGCACGGCATGATCAGCAAGTCCATCGAGCAAGCCCAGGTCCGCGTCGAGGGCCACAACTTCGATATCCGCAAACGCGTCGTCGAATACGACGATGTTGTCAACCGTCAACGGGAAATTATTTACGGCCAACGCCTCGACTGGCTATCGAAAGACGCCGAGCAACTCCATCGCGACTACCTGGCGATGATCCAGGACCAAATCACGGCTGCCGTCGAAGACATCTTCGCCGCTGATTCACAAGGCGAGCTTCTCGACGCCGGCGCCATGTACCAGCAAATGGCGAGCACCGGGTTGCCTTTACCGGAGGACGTCACAGCGGAAAACATCGACGATTTTGAACAAGAAGACTTGAGCGAAATCATCAGCGCGCACGCCGCCGAATTATTTGAAGCCAAGCGCGCCCAACTGGGAGAAGCGCGCGAAGGTCTGATGGAAATCGCCGAGCGCCAAACTGTCATACGCGCCCTTGATCACTTCTGGCAGCGTCATCTGACAGATCTCGACATCCTGCGCGAGGGCATCGGCTTGCAAGCTATCGCCCAAAAAGATCCGCTCGTCGAATACCAGCGCCAGGGCTTCCAGATGTTCCGCATCGTCGAAGATACCTACCGTCAGTTCGCCTCGCGCACCATCTTCCAGGTGCAGCCCGCCGTCGTGCAGACGCCGCAGCAACGCCGCCAAATGCGCGAATATCGGCCCGAACTGTCCATGGGCGGCAGTGACCGCCCGGTTCAGCAAACCGTGCGCCGCAACAACCAGCGCCCGGGCCGCAACAAACCCTGCTGGTGCGGCAGCGGCAAGAAATACAAACATTGTCACATGCGCGAAGATCAACTCTCCGGCAAGTTCCAACAAGCCGGCTAGCGCGTCCCCACTTGATGTTCCGCATCGGCGACATAGAAATCTTCCTGTTTAACGACGCCGTCAGCTTCATGGACCCGGGCGGCATCTTCGGCTTGGCGCCGCGCCTGCTCTGGTCGCGTTATTACAGCGCCGACGATCGCCATCTCATCAAGTCCGCCAACCACAATCTTCTCGTCCGCGCCGCCGGCGTGAACATCATTATAGACACCGGCTTCGGCAACTGCCTCAGCGAAACGCAGCGGACACGCCGCAACATCACACACTTCGATGGCGCCCACGCCGGATTGTCCGCGCTCGGCATCGCGGTAGCCGATATCGACATCGTCATCGATACGCACCTGCATGACGATCACTGCAGCGGCAACTTCCGCCTGAACGCCGCCGGCATCAGGGAACCGGCCTTTCCCAATGCTACTTACCTGACGCAGCGCCGCGAATACGAAGACGCCATCCGCCCCAACGAACGCACTCGCGCGACCTACCTGCCCGATAATTACGTCCCGCTATTCGAATCCGGTCAACTGCAACTGCTCGACGGCGACAGTGAAATCGTTCCCGGCCTGACTGCGATTGTGACCCCCGGTCACACGCCGGCCCATATGAGCCTGCGCATCGAGAGCGCCGGACAGCATGCCGCCTTCCTCTGCGACCTGGCATCGCTAGCCGTGCACTTTGAGCGTCTCGCCTGGATGACCGCCTACGATGTTGAGCCGCTTGTCACGCTGGAGACCAAGCGCGTCTGGCAGCGCTGGGCGCTGGAGACCGACGCCCTGCTTTTCTTCCCGCACGACATTGTCACACCGGCGGGCCGGCTGACACTCGACGACCGCGGTCGCCCCAAAATCCAGCCTGTGGATTTCGCCTACGACAATCCGGTGGATGCCTAAAATGGTGACTTTTAAGGACCTTCTCTGTGTGCTCTGCGGTGAATTTCCCTAACCTCGAATCGGCTGACACTCCGGGCAGAAATGCGTGCCCCGCTGCGCCACGCGGATCTTGTTGATCGCCGTTCCACAGTTGCGGCAGGGCAAGCCTGTCCGCCCATAGACGAAGAAATAATCCTGCGACTCGCCCTTTTGACCATCCGGCTTGCGATACCAGTTGATGCTGGCGCCCTCGTGCTTGATGCCAGCCAAGAGCGCGTCGCGGATCGTCTGGCGCAGGCGCTCCGTATCATGGTCGTTCAGTCGCTGGACGCTGGTCGCCGGATGTATGCCCGCGCGGAAGAGCGCTTCATCCGCGTAAATATTGCCGACGCCGGCCAGGAACTCCTGCTCCAGCAGCAGCGCCTTAATCGCCCGTTTGCGTCCGCGCATGCCATCGCGAAAGCCCGCCAGCGTGAAGTCCTCGCTCAGCGGTTCCGGTCCCAGGTGCGTCAGCAGGCTCGCCACGTCATCCGTCAAGTACACGCGCCCGAACTTCCGCAGATCGGAAAAGCGCAGTTGCTCGCCGTTGTCCAAATCAAATCGCACATGCACCCATCTGTCGGCATCGTGCTTGGCTGCCGCTTCCGCGACATAAAGCCGCCCGGACATCTTGAGATGAATCATCAAGGTATCCTGATCCAGCTCAAGCAAGATATACTTCCCCCGCCGGCTGATACGCCTGACCGTCTGCCCGGCGATACGCGCCTCGAATTCAGCCGGGCTCGGAGAATGAATCGTCGCCGCCCAATCCTGCCACATCGCTACGATCTTGCGGCCGATCAACGGTCCCCGCAAGCTGCGCGCTACAGTTTCAACTTCCGGCAATTCGGGCATCGCTCTACCGCCTATATACCAACTCGTCCCTGCCGCCAATCCAACTGAATCGGGCGAACGATTTAACTCGCCGAGTGCTATAATACGGCTGTCCTTCATCAAATGAAACCCATAGCCAGACGCGCGGGAACTGACGACATGACCAGCGATTTCGTCCATCTACACGTCCATAGCGAATATTCCCTGCTTGATGGCCAGAGCCGCATCAAAGACCTGGTGGCGCGCGCCAAAGAGCTCGAAATGCCCGCCCTCGGCATCACCGATCATGGCGTCATGTTCGGCGTCCTGGACTTTTATCAGGCTTGCCGCGATGCCGGCATCAGGCCTGTCATCGGCATGGAAGGTTACCTCGCTCGCCGCCGCATGACCGACCGCGACCCGAACCAAGACCGCAGCCCGTACCACATGCTGCTGCTGGCGAAGAACATGACCGGCTACCAGAATCTGCTCAAGATGGCGTCGGCGGCGCAGCTAGAGGGTTACTACTATCGCCCGCGCATCGACAAGGAATTTATGGCGGCGCACGCCGAGGGCATCATCGCCACCAGTGGCTGCCTCGCTGCCGAAATCCCGCGTATGGTCGCCAACGGCGATGACCGGGCTGTCCGCGATTTGATCGGCTGGTATCACGATGTCTTCGGCGCGGACAACTTCTACCTGGAATTGCAGGGCCACGATATACCGGCGCTAGACAGCCTTAACCGTTGGCTCTACGATTATCGCCGCAGCGGTCATAGCCCGGTGCAATTGCTCGCCACCAACGATGTGCATTACGTCCATCGCGATGATGCCGAAGCGCACGACACTCTTCTCTGCATTCAAACCAGCGCTCTGAAATCCGACCCCGATCGCATGCGCATGGAACCCTTCAGCAGCTACTATCTCAAATCCGCTGAGGAGATGCGCGCCGCCTTCGCGGATGCGCCAGAAGACCTGATACGCGAAGCCTTCGCCAATTCGCGGAATATCGCCGAGATGACCGACCTCGATCTCGCGCCAAAAGGTTATCACTTGCCCGCATTCCCGGTCCCGGACGGCTTTGACGAATACAGCTACTTGCGCCACCTTGTTCATATCGGCATGACCTGGCGCTTCGACTCCGACTGGCTGAGCGATGGTCGACTTGTCGAGCGCATTGAACGCGAGCTCAACATCATCCACAGCATGGGTTTCGATACCTACTTCCTCATCGTATGGGACCTCTGCGAATTCGCCCGTAACGCCGATATATGGTGGAATGTGCGGGGCTCCGGCGCCGCCAGCCTGGTCGCCTACAGCCTCGGCATCACCAATATCGATCCGATTCAGAATGGCTTGCTCTTCGAGCGCTTCCTTAACCCCGGTCGCATTAGCATGCCCGATATCGACCTCGATTATCCCGATGACCGCCGTGGCGAAATGATCGCCTACGCCGCCATGAAATACGGCGAGGACAAAGTCGCCGCTATTATCACTTTCGGCACGATGGGCGCCAAAGCCGCCGTCCGCGATGTCGGGCGCGCCCTCGATGTTGATCTCGGCAAGATCAACCGCGCCGCCGCTCTTATCCCCCAGGAAGCGCGCCAAAAGAAAATTCGCGACTATGTTGAAGCCAGCCCCGAACTGAGCGCCCTTTACGATGGCGATCTCGAGTTGCAGCGAGTCATCGACACCGCCATCGAATTGCAGGGCATGACGCGCCACGCCTCCACCCATGCTGCTGGCGTCATCGTTGCCGACCGCCCTTTGGTGGAGCTTACGCCACTGCATCGCATAACCGGCAAAGACCCTTCCGGCGGCGCTCTTAAGGCGGTCACTCAATTCCCAATGGAAACGGCCGAAGCCATCGGCTTGCTCAAGGTCGATTTTCTCGGCCTTTCGACCCTGACTATCATGCGCAAAGCCTGCGAGCTTATCGAGCGGCATCGCGGCATCCGCTACACCTTCGACACCTTGCCCTATCGTCACGATTCCGCCAGCGATGAACAACGCGCCATGCTTGATGAGGCCTTCGAAATGATGGGGCGGGGCGATACCATCGGCGTCTTCCAGGTTGAGTCGGGCGGCATGCGGCAGATGCTGCGCCAGATGCGACCGCGCGTCTTCGAGAATATCGTCGCCGGCATCTCCCTATTTCGTCCCGGTCCGATGGAGTTCATCAAGCAATACTGTGACCGTATGCACGGCGAAGAAGAAATCACAACGCTGCATCCCAAGCTTGAGCCTATCCTGGCCGAAACCTACGGCATCTGCGTCTATCAGGAACAGATTATGGAGATCGCCGGGGCGCTTTTCGGCTATGAGTTGGGCGAAGCCGATCTGATGCGCAAAGCTGTCTCAAAGAAATTGCCGGCGGAACTCAATAAACATCGGGCAATCTTCTTGGAGCGCGGTCCCGAAAATGGGGTCGACAAAGATACGGCTGAAGAAATCTTTGACATGATCGAGTTCTTCGCCAATTACGGCTTCAACAAAGCCCACGCCGCCGATTACGCCGTCATCACTGTGCAGACCGCCTATCTCAAATGCCACTATCCCGAAGAATACATGACCGCCCTCCTCAGCGTACAACGGGACGATCTCTACAAAGTCTCGACCTTTCTGGAAGAATGCCGCCGCCTCGAAATCACCATCCTGCCGCCCGATGTCAACCACAGCCAACTGGACTTCGATATCGAAACGCTGCCGGACGGCTCCCGCGGCATCCGCTTCGGCCTGGCCGCGGTCAAGAACGCCGGCGCGCGCGCCTTGCAAACATTGATCGAACAGCGTGGCGAGGCGCCCTTCGCCAGCCTGGTCGATTTTTGCCAGCGCGTAGACATGCGGGGCCTCGGCAAACGCCCGCTCGAGAGCTTGATCAAAGTGGGCGCCCTCGACAAATTTAGGTCGCGCGCTGTGCTTTTGGCGGCGCTGGATACCATCGTCGGCTACAGCAGCAGCTATCACCGCGACCAGGAAGTCGGCCAGATGGTGATGTTTGGCGCATCCGAAACCACTGATGAAACTCTGCTCAATGACCTGAAACACATCGACGAATACAGCCCGCGCGAGTTGCTCAAATGGGAGAAGGAGTTGCTCGGCTTGTATCTGACCGGCCGCCCGGTGGACCGGCATCGGCAGAATCTGGCCAAGCTAAACTTGCAAAATATCGCCGATCTCAAAAGCCCCGACGCAGCGAAACCCGAAACCGTCCGCGTCGCCGGCGAAATCACCGCCGTCCGCAAGCTCACCACCGGCCGCGGCGAGATGATGGCGGTGTTCAGCCTGGAAGACTGGCATGACAGCGCCGGCATCATCGAAGTTGTCCTCTTCCCGCGCGCCTACGAGAAAGCGCTCGCTACGCTGGCTGAGGTATCCGATGATGACGAGGGTGGACCAAGTTTGGACGAAGGCGAAATCGTTCTGATCACCGGCCGCTACGATGAAAGCCGGGGTGATCCACAGATTATCGCCGATAAGCTCAGGCTCGATTTCGAATCCGTCTCCGCCGCTGATTCCCCGCTCGGCGTATACGATGATGCCGAACCGGGCTGGGCAAACGGGGACGCCGCGCCCATGAATGGCTCTCCGACGTCTTACCCAGAGCCGCCGGACTTGCCGCCGCCCGATCTCGAAGCGGCCGCCTTCACCGATCCTGCCCCCGAGCCGCCCCCGGCCGCAGACGAGGTAAACGAAATCGAGCCCACAGACGACGAGGAACCCGAATGGGTCAACGGCGATGGTCACCTGACTATGCCTGATGAGGCGACGATAAGCGAACGAAAGCCGCGCGAGATCGCTGTTGTTCTGGTTGCCGGCGACGACCCCGAAAAAGACAGGCGGAAGCTCGCGCGCATCCACAACATCCTGATTAAATATCCCGGCATCGACAGTTTCAAGATCATCATCCGCCGCGGTGGATCTTCTATACCCCTGACATTTCCCGACAAGACGACCTCCATCTGCGACGCGCTCCGTGCCGACTTGCTCGAAATCGTCGGCGAAGACCAGTTCATTCTCGAAGCCGCGCCCTGATCCCGCCTCGCGACGCTTGCCGCCTCTTTACGCAGACTTAAATGATTCATATTGGAAAGCCGCTGACATAACGTTTAGAATACGCGTTAAGCGCGCAGTTGAGACTGGCGCCAGAAGCGGTTTCCCGCGCGGTGTTGTCAAGTGGAGTGGACAGCGATGAAACGCATCGCGGTAATGACAAGCGGTGGCGACGCGCCGGGCATGAATGCCGCCATACGCGCGGTTGTACGCGCCGGGCTGGATAAAAATGTCGAAGTCTACGGCATCCGGCAAGCCTATCAAGGGCTGCTCGCTGGCGATATGGCTTTGCTCAGCAGCCGCGAAGTCAGCGGCATCTTGCAGCGCGGCGGCACCGTCTTGCAAACCGCGCGCAACGAAGAATTCAAGACCGTGCAAGGTCAGCGAAAAGGCAGGCGTCGACTCAACGAAAACGGCATTGAAGGCGTCATCGTCATCGGCGGGGACGGCAGCCTGCGCGGCGCGCTCGCTTTGCACCGGATGGGCATGCCGGTCATCGGCATCCCCGCCAGCATCGACAACGACATCTGGGGCACTGATACCAGCATCGGCGTCGATACCGCCCTCAATACCATCCTCGATGCCGTCGACCGCCTGCGCGATACCGCCACCTCCCACAACCGCGCCTTTGTCGTCGAAGTCATGGGGCGCGACTGTGGCTATCTGGCGGTGATGGCTGGCATCCTCGGCGGCGCTGAAATTGTCGTCACGCCGGAAAATGGCGTCACCATGAACGAGATCGCCATTGCCCTCGAAGACGCCTATATCCGCGGCAAATCTCACGCCATCGCCGTGCTGGCCGAAGGCGCGCCTTACCAGGGACCGGAACTGGCCGACTTCCTCGAGCAGAAGCATATCGGCTTCGAGATCCGCCTGACCATCCTCGGCCATACCCAGCGCGGCGGCAGCCCAACCGCCTTCGATCGCCTGTTGGCGACCCGCATGGGCGTCTACGCGGTGGAGTTGCTTCTCGGCGGCGAGACCGGCATGATGGTCGCCCGCATCGGCCGCGAACAGACGCCGGTGCCCTTAGCCGATAGCACCGCGAAAACGCGCCAGATCACACCCGAATACTTCGACCTCGCCAAGATTCTCTCGCGCTGAACGCCCATTCAAGCCGGCTTGCCGTCCGCCACATCAACGATCCCACAGCCGAGCAGATCGATCAGATCGGCGGTCGCCAGCCGTAATTGCATCCCGCGCTGCCCGGCGCTGACGACGATATTACCAACCGCCAGCCCGCGCTCGTCGAGGTAGACATCCCAAGCTTTCCGCATCAGGGCGAGGGCGCTGATGCCGCCGACTTTTAAGCCGGTCAGCTTCTCGGCGCGGGCATGCGGCGCCAGCGCTACCTTCTTCTCATCCAGCGCCTGCGCCAGCCGCTTGAGATTCAGTGTGCAATCGCAGGGCAGCAAGACCAGGACGGGTTTCCGGCGGGACGGGCATTCTACCACCAAGGTCTTGAATACTTCCTCAGCTGGCAATCCGACCGCGGCCGCCACCTGCTCGGCATCGCGTATTTTTGGATCGTATTGACGCGCCTCATAAGTAATTGACCTGGCTTCCAGCAGGCGCATGGAATTTAGCTTTTTCGTTTTTGGCATCTCCCCGCCTTCGTGATAACGCTACCCGAGCGTCAGTTGCTTTTTGACGGCTCATACTGTCGCTTTGCCAAGCGCGCCATCAGCGCCGGCGCCAACAGGCCACCGGCCAAAATGATCCGATCAAACAAGCTCATGACCAGATGACGCGGTCGGCGCTCCGCCGCCTTCACCAGCGCCTTTGCTACCTCATCCGCTGTCTTGGTCGGCAAGCGGCCGCGAAGGCTCTCGCTCGAGCCCAGCCGATTCTGATTGAACTCGGTGGCCGTCCGCCCGACCAGCACATCGGTTACGCTGATCTTGTCGCTCTCCAGCTCCAGGCGCAGCGACCCCGCCAGGCTCGAGACAAATGCCTTGCTCGCTGAATATGTTGCGGTGTACGGCGTATGAACTCCGGCCACCACCGACGAGATTATCAGGATCTGGCCGCCGCCACTCCCCCGCATCGCTGGCGCGCAGGCGCGGACACTGTGCAAAACACCATCAATATTGGTTCGCAGCACCGCCTCGATATGCTCCCACTCGGCGTCCGCCACCGCGCCATGCTGACCGATGCCGGCATTGGCGACCAAGACATCCAGCCGCCCGAATTGCGCCAGCGTCCGCTCGACCGCCGCATTCACATCGTCGGCGCGCCTGACATCGCCGACCACCGACATGAACTCGCCCTGTGGCGAGGGCAGGGCGTCGATCTCCGCTTGCAGTGTTTCCAGCCGCTCAGCCCGCCGGGCCAGGCCGCAGACAGCATAACCGGCGCCCGCGAAAGCCAAAGCCGCCGCTCGGCCGATCCCGCTCGACGCGCCCGTGATGAACACTACGCGCTTCGTCATGGTGACATTGTCCATTTCCCTGTGCTCTCGGGGCTTCTGGGTTGAAATACATTCACACGATCAACGGCTCCTCATAGACACCAAACACCTCGCGCATAAAATCAACCATCTCGCCCCATCACTTTCGCCACCGCAGCCACAGTATAACATTCTCGGTCTCCTAATTTTGCGTCGGCGACCAGCCCGGCTGATTTGACGAGCCTTTGTCGATTCGGTAACATATTTGCACCCATAATACGGATGAAATTCTTTCAGCGAAGCTGCCGCCTCACCCGCCGCTATAGCAAGGCTTTCACGATACGGACTGCAAATGGTCGCCGAAAATAGCAAAGCCGACAAATCCCTAATCCTGCCAACCGACCCGGTGGCTGAGGCCGGGCGCAAGATTTTCGCCGGGCAGGTTCGCCGCATGAGAAGGCAGGAAGCCGGCAGCCGCAGCGGCGAAGATATCGAGTCGGTGCACCGCATGCGCGTGGCGATCCGCCGGATGCGCAGTTTGTTGAAGCTCATCCCCGATTATTATCAGGGCGGGACAGTCTCAAAGCTCGAAAGAGGCTTGCGTGATGTCGCTCGCGCGTTGGGCGGCATTCGTGATCTGGATGTGCTTATCCTCGACTTGGAAAACTACGCCAGCGCCTTGCCGCCCGAGCAGCTTGCGGATATGCAGGCGATCGTTGGTCAGCTTGATCGCCGCCGCCAAAATCGCCGTACGCGCCTCAACGAGCTCTTCGATTCCAAAGGCTACACGCGTTTCCTGCGTCAGCTCAGGCGCTTCGCCAAGACACCCGGCAAAGGCGCCCGTCGCGTCAAAGTCCGCAGCGCGCCCCATCAGTTGCGCCATGTCTTGCCCCTGCTGCTGCATCAGCGTATGGCGCAGGTGAAAGCCTACGATGTCGTCTTGCCCGCATCAGACATAAACGATCTGCATGAACTGCGGGTCGAATTCAAACAACTGCGCTACGCCGTCGAGTTTTTCCGACCCGTTTTGGGCGCATCAGCTGATAGATTCTTGCAATCGGTACGGGCGATGCAAGAATTCCTCGGCCGGATCCAGGATATCTCAGTCTTCATGGAGGCGGTCAGCCGCTTGAAGAAACTGAGCCCGGAACAAGCCGCCCTCCTTGATGGTTACCGTGAAGCGCGTCAAGCGGAGCAAGACCGGTTGCGCGAGCAATTCCAAGAGCTTTGGACGCGCTTCAACAACCGCGCGACGCAGCGACTGTTTTCCGATTCGCTTCTGGTACTGCGCTGACTCAAGACCACAGATGGTAAGTGCCCGGTAGTCGATGAAACTCGCCGGCGGCCGCATCGTCTACCGTGAGCGGCAGATAAGTCGTCTGTTCGCGGTCCCAAACGCCGAGCCAAAACGTGAATCCCTTGGCGTTAAGATTGGCATCTTCGTCTAGGCGGAAGATTTGCCGATCGTTGATGAATTCCCCTACTGCCCAGAGGGATGTGTGGTAAGCGCCATGTCGGTGCGGCGCCGCAAAGAACCGCCACTCATGGCCGACCTCGCTGCTAGGATGTCTGACTTGCAGCACGAATTCGTAATCTTGCGAGATCGGTTGCAAAGCCTGCCAGATCGGCTCGAAGGTGATCGGCATTTTCTCATGAATCGCCTGCGGGTGTAGGCTCTCGGGATACAGGCGCAGACGACCGTCAAAAATGATCTTCTCTATTTCATCCTTTCGCGTCGCAAATTGTGCGGGCAGTTGCCAGCGTTGGCGGATATTGCCGACCCGATACAACTCGTAGCTGAATACGCCGTGGTAATGCGACCTCACTTTTTCGAAGAGATTATAGCGGCCCAAGGCGGCGACCAACTGCGTCTGCTGCGGGTCAATCCCCGCGTCCAGGTAGGCTTCGCGCGCCTTCGCCCCGTAGACGACATGCGTCGCGTCCAGCGGCTCAAGCTCGTCGAGCGTGGTCAAAAGGCTATCGTGGACCGGCAGCCGCGGGAAAAAGAAAGGCAGGCGCTCTTCGCCCGGCGCCAGCACAATCGCTTCTGTCGCGGACTCGCGGATGTAATCTTCCAAGCCGGCTACCACCTGCATCAGCGAGGGATTGTAGAATTCGTATTTCTTGAAGTCGCTGTTGAGATCGTCGCGCAGCAGCCATATCGATGACCAACTGACATCGGTCGCCACCGCCAGGACCCCCGGCAGGCAGAGGAGCGTCAGCAAGATGGCGTAGAGGCGGCGCTGTCTCGCGCTCCAGATCCGCAGGCGCTCGTGATCGATAATGCGCGAAAGCGCAATCGCTATCGGCAGGCAGAGCAGCGGCAGGATCGCGAAGCCCAGCCGGTAATGATAGCTGTACGAGAAGAAGAAGGTCAGAAAATAGGGCAGCGCCAGCAACAAAGCCCAGACGCTCAGGCGCAGCAACCGCGCCGTTTCCCCTCCGATATCGACCATAACGCGGCGCACACTGTAACTCGCCAGCGCCAGCCCGGCCAGCATCATCAGCGCTTCAGCCGGTTGCACATAACTCGCCGGCGGATCAACGCGCGCCGGGAAGAGCGTCGCATTCGAAGCCAGCGCGCCTGCCAGCAGCAGCGCGAGACCGGCCGCGCCAAGAGTCAATTCGCGTCGGCTCAGCGTATGCCGCAAAGCCAGCGCCAGCCAGGCGACTGCGACAGCGACGAGCAGAGGCGCCAGGTAATCGCCGCTGCGCAGCGCCCGCGTTAGCCAGACTGCCTTGGGCAGTGTGACCGCGTCATGACCCAGCAGCAGATTGCGGATATACCAGATAGCTCCGAGCGGCAAACAGGCCATCCCCGTCCAGAGCGCCGCCCTGAAACGCGGCAGCCAGCGCTGAGCATCTAGCCTTGTCCGCAGCAATTCAAGCGCCAAGAGGAGGATTACAGCCCAGATGAATGCGCCGGCGGTCGGTTTTGTGAATAGCGCGATGCCCAGCATCACCCCGGCCAGGATAGACAGATGCCGTCTGCCCGCGCCATTATCGCGTTCGCGCCAGGCGCCCAGGAAAAAGACAGCCGCCAACGTGAAACTGAAGGTCAGCGGAATCTCCAAATCGCCGCGGTAGGACCATTGCCCGACATAGGGATGCAGGCTCCAGAGCGCCGCGACAATCAGCCCGACCCGCCGGCTGACCAGTCGCTGCCCCAGAAGATAGGCGGCGAGAATGCTGCCAATATGCATGAGCGGCAAGACCATGCGCGCGGCATGATCATTGACCGCGCCTATGAGCGTCTGCACATAGGCGAATTGCAGTGACAGAAAAGGCGGATAATAGCCGATCGAATTAGGTATCAAGCCTTCATGGAAATACAATCGTCCCTGATAGCCATAGACCCAGAGCGCATCGTAGGCGGTGAAGGGGAAATAAACGGTGTGCAGCCAGCGTAGCAAGACGGCAATGACGATCAGCGCGATGATGAGTCGCTCGTCAAAAGCCAGCGTCCGCCTCGCTCGCGACGGCCGGATCGGTTCAGTTCGCTTGCGCCAGGCAATTATGGCGCCTGCCAAGCCGATGAAGGCGCTCCCGGCGATGATTGGCGCGGACGTCAAAAGGCGCAGGTCAAGTTGCGCGCCGATGATGCCCAGGATCAGCATCCAGGCAGTTACCCAGGCTGGCCCCAGCGCCAGCGCCAGCGCGCCTACCAAGGCGTAAGAGCGCCATTCCATTCGCGGGATAGCAGCGAAAGCCCAGGGCAATCCCACCGCGGCGAACATCCAAAGGCAGGGGAGCAGCCCCGGCAGGGATTCTTCAATCCAGTAGAGCGACGCCATCACCTTTAGCGTAAGGGTCCTTTATCAGAGTTTGAGCCAGACTCGTCAGCGCATAGGACAGGAGCAGAATCATGGCGGGAAGCAAGGGCAAATAGTAGCGCGCCCAAGGCAAGGGCGTCAGCCATAATGTCGCCAGCGCCGCGCCGCCTATCCAGATCAGAATCAGCCAGCGCGCCTCCCGCGGAATGCCTTGATCGCGCGTCAGTGTTATCGCGCCGAAGACGCTGAGCAGCAGAAAGATGAGCCCAAGCCGGCCCGAGCTGCCGATGAAGAGCAGTCCGGCGAGCCCGGATCGTTCATAGGCTTCGCGCTGCGCCGTGATTGCGTCGTAGCCGTTCCAGTACGATACTTCAAAGTATTGGCGCTCGCCCACAAATACGAACTGGAAAAAGCCGGAAACTTGCTCGGCGAAGGAGTTGTATCCACCGAGCCAGTCAACTTGACCTTGCAGCAGGTCTTTGCGCTCCCGAACCACTATCGGGGCAACCTCCAGTGGTTGTTGCCACCAAGCCGGGTTCAGGAACAGAAACACGATAACGGTTATCCCGCCGGCCAAGACGACTCCGGCCAAATCCCTGAACGCTTGTTGTCTGGCTGTGCTTCGATGTTGTATCCACTGCCATATAGGTTGTCTAGCCAGAGCCAGGAATACCAGCGTACAGACAATTACATTGGGATGCTTTGCCGCGATAGCGAAGCCGGCGCAGAAGCCCAGCAGCGCATAAGTCCGCCAGCGCCGCTCCCTAATCAGCCAGGCAGCTGCGATCAATACAAGCATGAGACCGAGGATGTGGCTGCCTTCCATCATCGCGCGCCGCCCGTTGATGAGCATATTCGGGTGCAATGCCAAGAGCGCGCTCGCCAGGAAAGCCGTCGGCCGATTCAAGACTATCTTGACGAATTGAAAGAAGAGGAGGACCGCTACCCCCAGTTGAATCGCCGAAGCCAAGCGCGCCTGCCGCAACAATTCGCCATCTGGAATCGCCCCGCGCGCGGCGTTGAAGTCGTAATCGCGCCCCCAATTCCAGTTTAGATTTAAGTCGCGCGGACCGAAACCATTCAGCGATTGCAGCCAGCCGTAAATTGTTTTCGAAACCGTTCCATTCAGAATCCGCAGATGCTGTTCTTGAGGATTGGTCCGCCAGTGCTTGTCGTAGAGGACTTTGGACAGATCGCCTTCGACGAAGAGATAGTGATAGTCGCTTCCCATGACCATCAGAGTAGATTCATCGCCGTGGAAAGGCACGATGGCGGCGCCGACGATGATGTACAGGGCGAGGCAACCCAGCCACAGCGCATCAATCCAGCGGGGAAGTCTTTTCAGCGTCGGCATGCTTTGCGCGCCTTCATACAGCGACCGTCATAATATTTACGATTGTAGGAGTATTTCGCGTTTGAGAAAATCGCGCGCGCGATTGATTGCCAATATGGGCTAAGTTTCCTGTGTTGGCGCTTTGATTTCCACCAGCAGTTCATTCTTGTCCACCGCTTGGCCCGCTTCCACATGTATCGCGCTCACCAAGCCATCGCTCGGCGACTTCAATTCATTTTGCATCTTCATTGATTCGAGGATGACCAGGGTATCTCCTTGTGATACGGCCGCCCCCGGCTCGGTTGTGACCTCGACGATCAGCCCAGGCATAGGCGCGTGCACTTCGCCAGAACCGGTCGGCTGCGCGCCGCGCCGCTGCATCATCAACATGGCTCGCTCGTCAAGCACTTGCGTCTCAAACAGGCGGCCCGTCATCATAACTGCGATCTTGTCTTCGTCATCATCTATAACCGCTTCGTAGGAGCGATTCTCAGTAATGACCGAAAACAGCGATCCGCCCAGATTCAGGAAGTCGACATCCCGCGCTTCGCCGTTTACCAGCACGCGGCCCGAGTTATCGATCTCAATCTCATACTGTTGATCGTTGATGATGGCGACATACTTCATCGGTGCATCCTCTCGAAGCGCCCCATCCATTTCCAGTTGCTGGCGTCGCGCTTGGCCGGCGCGACCACCTGCGACGCCAATTGACGCTTGCGGTGGGCGTAAAGCGTCGCCGCGATCGCAACCGTCTCCAAGTCGCTCGCGGTCGGATCTTGCTCGTAGGTATTCATGTTGAAGCGCCGCTCGACGAAGGTGGTATCAAACTGCCCGGCGATGAAACTGATGCTGTTGAGCAGGTTGATGTGGAAGGGGATATTGTGCTTCAAGCCCATGATGCGGTATTCGGAAAGCGCTCGCCGCATCCGCAGCATCGCCTCCGAGCGCGTCTCGCCCCAGGTGATGAGCTTGGCGATCAGGCTGTCGTAATAGGGTGTGATCTCCGAGCCGGAATAGACGCCGCTATCGACGCGCACGCCCGGTCCGGTCGGCAGGATCATGGTGCTGATCTGCCCGGTGGATGGCATGAAGTTGGCGTAAGGATCTTCGGCATTGATGCGGCATTCGATCGCCCAGCCCTTTGGCTCCAGCAGATTCTCCGTCGGTCCCATGCGCCGGCCGCGGGCGATGCGGATCTGCTCCTTTGCCAGGTCGACGCCGGTCACCAGCTCGGTCACCGGATGCTCCACTTGCAAGCGCGTATTCATCTCCAGGAAATAGAAATTCTTGTCCCGGTCGACCATGCATTCGATGGTGCCGGCGTTGACATAGCCGACGGATTCGGCCGCCGCGATCGCCATCGCTCCCATCCGCCCTCGCAGGTCCGGATCAACAAAGACGCTCGGCGCTTCTTCCACCAGTTTCTGATGCCGGCGCTGTATTGAGCATTCGCGCTCGCCGAGATGGATGGTGTTGCCATGCGCGTCAGCCAGGATCTGAAATTCGATATGGCGCGCGCCCATCAGCAGTTTTTCCACGTAGACATCGCCGTTGCCGAAGGCGCTTTCCGCCTCGCGCCGGGCTGTCGCCAGGGATTCGGCGAAGTCCTCTTCGCGCTCCACCGGGCGCATCCCTTTGCCGCCGCCGCCGGCCACCGCCTTGATCACCACCGGGAAACCAATCCGAACTGCGGCATGTACCAGCTCGTCGTCGCGAATACCGGACTCAGTACCCGGTATCAGCGGCACCTTGTTGCGCCTGACCGCTGTCCGCGCCGCTTGCTTGTCGCCCATAGTCGCGATCGCGCTCGGCGAGGGACCGATCCAGACCAAGCCCTCATCCATCACTTGCTGGGCGAATACGGCGTTTTCCGCCAGGAAGCCATAACCGGGATGGATGGCGTCGGCCCCGGTCCGGCGCGCCACCTCGATGAGCTTGTCCATGCGCAGGTAGCTTTCGGCCGGGCGCGGACCGCCGATATGCACCGCTTCATCGGCGTAGCGGACGTGCAGGGCGGTGCGGTCGACATCGGAGTAGACAGCAACCGTCGGGATGCCGAGGTCGCGGGCGGCGCGGATGATGCGCACCGCGATTTCGCCTCGGTTGGCGATCAGGATTTTGTTGAAGGGACCTGTCTGCAATGTATTGTCCTCTGTTTCTGAGCCGGAATACCGCCCTGACTAAAGCGGTATATTCCCGTGTTTCTTGGGCGGGTTCTCATCGCGCTTGTTCTGGAAAACCTGCAAGGCGTTGATCAGGCGCGGTCGGGTATTGCGCGGCTCGATGATGTCGTCAATGAAGCCGCGGCTGGCCGCGATGTAGGGGTTGGCGAAGGTCTCGCGGTATTCATCGGCCAGTTCTTTCTTGCGCGCGGCCGGATCCTCCGCTTCCTGCAACTCCCGCCGGTAGATGATTTCCACCGCGCCTTCCGGTCCCATCACGGCGATTTCGGCGGTGGGCCAGGCGATATTGAGATCGGCGCGGATATGTTTGCTGTTCATGACGCAATAAGCGCCGCCGTAAGACTTGCGCGTGGTGACCGTCAACTTGGGCACGGTCGCTTCACAATAAGCGTAGAGCAGCTTCGCCCCGCTCATGATGATGCCGCTATGCTCTTGGTCGGCGCCGGGCAGATAACCGGGCACATCGACGAAAGTGATCAGGGGCACGTTGAAGGCATCGCAGGTGCGCACGAAGCGCGCCGCTTTCTCGCTCGCCTTGATATCGAGCACACCGGCCAGGACCATCGGCTGGTTGGCCACGATGCCGACCGCGTTGCCGCCCAGCCGCGCAAAGCCGACCACGATGTTGCCGGCGTAGTCTTCATGCACCTCGAAGAAATGCCCGTCATCAACGATCAACTCGATGACCTGCTTGATGTCGTAGGGCTGGTTCGGGTTCTCCGGCACGATGCTGTCGAGCGCCGCCTCGGTGCGCAGAGGATCGTCAGTCGCGGGCTGGGGCGGCGGGTCTTCCATGTTGTTCTGCGGCAGGTAACTCAGCAACTCGCGCACCAGCGTCAACGACTGCGTTTCGTCATCGGCGACAAAATGACAGACGCCGCTTTTGCTGCCATGCACCGATGCGCCGCCCAGGTCCTCAAAGGTGACATCTTCGTTGAGCACCTGCTTGACCACATCGGGACCGGTGATGAACATGTAGCTGCTCTGTTCGACCATGATGATGAAATCGGTCAGAGCCGGGCTATAGACCGCGCCGCCGGCGCAGGGTCCCATAATCACGCTGATCTGCGGAATGACGCCGCTGGCCAGCGTATTCTGCAGGAAGATATCGGCATAACCGCCCAGGCTCTCGACGCCTTCCTGGATGCGCGCCCCGCCGCTGTCGTTCAATCCGATGACGGGCGCGCCGACCTTTATCGCCATGTCCATGATCTTGATAATCTTGGCGGCATGCGCCTCGCTCAGGCTGCCGCCCATCACGGTGAAATCCTGCGAATAGACATAGACCAGCCGCCCGTCAATCGTGCCCCAACCGGTGACGACGCTGTCGCTAAGCGGACGATTCTTCGCCAGACCGAATTTGCTGTTGTGATGATGCACAAAGGCGTCAACTTCGCGGAAAGTGCCGGGATCAAGCAGGATATCCAGCCGTTCGCGGGCGGTCTTTTTGCCCTTGTCGTGCTGGCGCTGGACGCGGGCTTCGCCGCCGCCTTGTTGGCTCTCGGCGCGTTTGGCGCGCAACTGCTCAATCTTGGGGCTGCTTGTCATCGGGCCTCTCCTTCGGCTGTGACGTCGTCTGCATTGAGATAGTCTCCGCTCATTGTAACACCGATGTTCGTTGAAGCGTCGCAGCGGCGAAGACAAAACAGCGCATGATTATACGGCGCAGCTTGTGGATTATCGAGTGCTAGTCTGCCGCCCAGCGCGTGTTCGGTTACGTTGTAATCTTTGCCACCGAGGGCACAGAGGAAAAAAGAGTACAAGGAGTAGGGCGGTCCGAAGCCGGCAACACTTATCCATTTATTGCCGCAAGATGAGAAACGTGTTTTACACGCGAAACTTGTAGGGGCGATTCTGTGAATCGCCCGCGATTAGACGGTAGATTAAGGCGTCACGCCGAAGCGGTTGAGCAACTCGACGATGGCGCTGTTGTATCCGCTGGCGCTTTCGTCTGTGACGCGGATGGCGTTGGTTTGTTGGATAGTGTCCATAACTGCGGCCGGCATCGCTCCTCAGCATGTCCGGCAAGTAATTCTTTTCCAGCCCGGCGCTATCGCTTCGTATCGCTACCGTCCCAAGGCGCTCGCTTAGCCGCAGCCATGGCGGAAGACATAATCAATGTGAATCCAACCCATTTCCCCATTGTATTCCACCTTGAACCAATCCCGCGTCCTTTCCGTGGCGGTCAGGCTCGTCCGATTGGGGATCTCCGCAATGATGTCATATTCGAGCCCCGGCCCCTGACGCTGATTGATAATGGCGCCGGCTCTCAGACTGCAATAGCTTAACGGTCGGGCTCCCGGCATTGTCGTTTCCGCCTGCGCCGGTTCCGTCATCTCCTCCGTTTCTTCTTCAACGGGAGCGGGCTCGGTCGCGAGTGGCAAGAACACCCTGCTCGACTCGCCGAGGGCATCGCAGCCTGGGCTCGCTGTCAAATAAGTCCCGCTGGCCCAGCCCCTTTGCTCTTCGTACTCGACCAGGAACCAGTCGCCGACTCTTGCCATGCCGAGCAATCTGGCGCCAGGAGGCATTATCTCTATACGCGCGTAATTAATGCTGGGACCGCCGCGCAGGCTCAAATAATCGGTAGTGGTCAATTGGCAGATTGTTGACGAAGTGGGACCTGTTTCCGCGGCGACCGGCGGAATATCGCTCGCATCGCCGGCTGCTTCGTTGTCTTGGAGCAGCACCACCGTCCCAGGCCGGTCGATCGCGCCGCAGGTCATGCCCTCGCGCTGATAATGCTCTAATTCCATGACCGCGCGTGACGCATAAGCGGCATCCAGGAAGGCCAGCCAGCCCTCATTGCGGAAACAGACTTCAACGTTGTCCGGTACAATGTTCCACACATCCACCCCATCAATGAAACCGCGCTGGATCAAGCTCGTCTTCCCCAATGCGACCTCTCCGACCATCTGGCATTGAGTGTTCTTAATGTAGCCATAGACAACGACTCTGGACGGCAGGTGAGGACAGGTGACATCAGGTGGCCGATATCCTTGTTCTATTCCGTCTTCAGCTTGACCATCTACTCTGCTCTGCGCGCCCGCGCAATTGTTTTGAAACCATTGCCGCTCGTCTCCGGACAACGTGTCATAGCCCAGCAATTCCTGACAGGTCCAGTTGTCCGCTTGCGCGGACGGAGCCAGCAACACTACGCAGAGGAAGACGAGGGCAACTAGCTTTTGAGGAAATACAAGAATTTTTTGCATGATCTTAACCATAATAGTCATATACTCACTCATAATACCGCATTTCAGGCGTATGTCAACAATTGTCAGGAGTGGCTAAATTCTTGGATATGATGCCGCACAAAGCGCAGAAAATACTCTCTGAGTCCTCAGTAGTTCAAAGTTAGTCATGCAAGTTTCGGGCGGGTCTACCCCCTCCCCGATGATACAGGGGTAGAATTGAGGCAAGTTTTTTCGATTGCTTACTTGGATTTACCGAGACTTCCTGGGTTGCGGTTGACGAGTTTTGCGCATTCAACATCGCAGTCTGTAGAGGCGGTTCTGCGAGCCGCCTGTACAGCTCTCGTCTATTCAGCTTTTCTCTGTGCCCCTCTGTGTACTCGGTGGTTAAACCAAATCCCCTAAATCCACATCCACGCCCGCAAATTCATCAAATGTACAATCTTCCACATCCAAACCCAGCCGCTCGCGCAAATCCAGAAAAATATCTGTATAACTCCCAGCCATCCTTCTATACCTGCCCAAGCCCAACATATCCACAACCCGCTCAATCGTCGCCGCATCGCCCTCAATCTCGGTGAAGTTCCCATAGGGCAATTCGTCCAGCACCACCTCCGCGCCTTCAAGCTCATACGTCCTGCGATACTTCTCGTAAATCAGCCCAACCCGATAGCCCAGCCGCCGCAGAATCACATCCATTGTCTCGAAGTCGCTGACTTCGACCTCCGCCTCGAAGCGACTGACGATGCCGTCTACCATGCTTGCATCGGCTTTGTAGGTCAGCTTGACCGCTTCGTCTTGCCGCAGGCGCAGCACGATGCCCGCCGCCATCAGCGCCCCGTCAGCGCTGTCGTAGCGCAGGTTGCGCTCGAAGACGCGCGGTTTGCTTAGCCTTGCCCCCGCCGCTCCCAGCGCATCCCGCACTGCCGCCAGATCAGGACTATGCAGCTTGACCTCGGTTTCTTGCAGCTTGTCGTTCATTAGGTCATGACCTCAGCGGCACTTCGCGAATCGCTTCCGGCAGGTAGGCATCAATGGCGTTGACGATGATGGAGTAGGGCAGTTCGGGACGGTGGGGCGCGACCAGGATGCCATGCGCGTGTGTGCCCGCCGCCTGCTGAATCAGCCAGAGACTGCGCTCGTCGTAGGACAAGTTCGCTTGGTCGCCGAGCTTGCCGAAACGCGCTTCCAGCAAAACCGCCTGTATTTTCTCAAGGTTGTCATTTGCCACCGGCAAGCGAATCGGCTTTTCGAGGTTGACGCCTTCGTAAGCCAGTTGCATTTCAATCGCGCCCGACTGATGCTCGACGACCCGCGCGACCGTGTGCCGCACCCGCCGCGAGGCGTAATATGCCGTAATCTGCAAGACGCTCATGACGCCGGCCCGCGCCGCGATCCGCTCAATATCGGGCAAGCCCAAGCGGTTCGCCAGCAGATAGACATCCGATCCGTCAAATGGCATTAGCTTTTGGTTTCGTGAATCACATATTGATTAACCACAGAGATCACAGAGTTCTTCTTTCCGTCCAGAGACCGCCTCGTTGTACCAGGCAGAATTTCCTCCGCGAATCAAGTCGTTTTGCCGTAATCAAACGGCTAACATGGCCATTCCTAAATTGCAAAATGTCACCCACGCGCCGCATTGAGTTGGATAGCCATAAGCTGAAATCGGTTTTCTCTGTGCTCTCTGTGTGCTCTGTGGTTATTTTTTCATTTCGTATCGCCAGTTGCGTTAGACCTCCAGCACAATCTTCCCGAAGACTTCATATCCCGCCAGCATCTCCTGCGCTTGACGCGCTTCCTTTAGCGGCAGGCGCGCGCCGATGACGGACCTGATGCGCCCGGCGAAGACCTGCTCCATAAACGCCACATAATCGCGGTGCGGTCCCATCGTGCTGCCGATCAGCGCGATATGCCGCGTGAAAAGCTGCGCCAGGTTCAAGCCGTAGTCATAGCCGCTGGTCCCGCCGACGATGAGGATGCGCCCGCCTATACGGCAAGCGCGTAGGCTCTGGCCCATAGTGGCTGCGCCGACATTATCGACCACCACATCGACGCCGCGCCGATTCGTCAGCTTGTACAGCGCGCGCGACCACTGCTCGTCTTCTTGCCGGTTGATCGTCACATCAGCGCCGATGGCTTCGGCTTGACGGCACTTCTCGGCATTGCTGCCCACGACGTATACCTTGGCGCCGGCCAGCTTGGCGATCTGAATGCTGATGCTGTTGACGCCGCCGCCCGCGCCGACGATCAGCACCGATTCGCCCGCGGTCAAGCCCCCACGCGTGATCAGCGAATGCCAGGCGGTTACGCCGACCAAGCCAACCGCGGCCGCTTCGCCAAAATCAAAGTCGGCCGGCATCTTGAGCAAGTTGCGCTGGGGCAGGACGATGCGCTCCGCCGCCGTCCCGCTATGATGCTCGCCCAGGATGGCGATGCGCGTCTGGTTCTCCAGACCTGTTTCCAGCGCCGGATCATCGGCTGGCACGATGGTCGGGTCGATGCAGACATGGTCGCCGGGCGCTACCTTGGTCACGCCTTCGCCGACTGCGTCGACGACGCCAGCGCCATCAGCGCAAATCACATGCGGGAAATCCAGGTTCAAGCCCTTCCAACCAACCCGCACCCACAGGTCCAGCCGGTTTAGCGCGGCCGCCCGAATGCTGACCCGCGCCTCGCCATTGCCCGGCTCAGGCAGTGGCATATCTTCGCGATAGTTGACGACCTCTGCGCCGCCGTGTCCTGTCAAAACTGCTGCTCTCATCGCAACCCCAATTCCCTGCGAGCGATGACCATGCGCTGGATCTCGCTCGTGCCTTCATAGATACGTGTGATGCGCGCATCGCGATAATAACGCTCCAGCGGCATCTCCTTGCTATACCCCATGCCGCCATGAATCTGCAGCGCTTCATCGGTGACGAAGGCGGCCGCCTCGCTGCAAAACAATTTCGCCATGCTCGCTTCGGTAGTATAGCGTCCGCCGCTTGCCAGCGCGCGCTCCTTGGCGATGACGGCTTGGTAGATCAGCGCCCGCCCGGCTTCAATCCGCGTTTTCATATCGGCGATCTTCTGCTGGATCATCTGGTAACTGCCGATCGGCGCGCCAAAAGCCTCTCGCTCCCGCGCGTATATCAGCGCCGCCTCATAAGCCGCTTCGGCGATGCCCAAAGCTTGCGCCGCGATGCCGATGCGCCCGGCGTCCAGCACGGTCATGGCGATCTTGAAGCCTTGGCCCACGCTGCCCAGCACATTCTCTACCGGGCAGTGGTAATCCTCGAAGATGATCTCGCTGGTGGCGCTGGCGCGGATGCCGAGTTTTGGCTCAGTCTTGCCGCGGCTGAAACCCGGCTGCTCCGTATCAATTAGAAACGCGGTAATATTGCGGTGATTCTTCCCCCCATCGCTATGGGGGGGCCGAGGGGAGTTGTCCGCCGCGGTCATCGTGAAAAGCACGATGCGATCGGCATAAGGCGCGCTGGTCACCCAGCTTTTGCGTCCGTTGATGATGTAATGACTGCCGGCGTCGTTGAGCATGGCGCGGCTGGCCATATTGCCGGCATCGCTGCCCGACATCGGCTCGGTCAAGCTATACGCGCCAACCTGCTCGCCACTGGCTACCGGACTGATCCACTCGCGCTTCTGCGCCTCCGTCCCGAACCAGAGAATGCCATTGCAATAGAGCGAATTGTTCACGCTCAGAATCGTGCTGTGGCTGGCGTCAGCTTTGGCGATCTCGATCATGGTCAAGACATGCGCCAGCGTATCCATGCCCGCGCCGCCATACTCCTCCGGCATCTCAATGCCCATCAAACCCATCGCGCCCATCTTCCGCACCGTGTCCAGCGGGAACTCGCCCGATTCATCGAACTCGGCCGCCACCGGCGCAATCTCGCGCTGGGCGAAATCCCGCACCGCCGCTAGCAGCATCTCATGCTCTTCCGTCAGCGCCAGGCTCAACGGGCGAACTTGTTCACTTAGGACCATACTGCCCCTCTTCCGCAATCATTATTTTATCGCATTGCGCATTCTGCCTGGTATTATAACATTCAGGCAAGCGTGACCTTGCGGGCAAAACGCCTGATAATCACGAAAGCGCGCCTCATGACCGACATCAACCTCAATCACCTCGCCATCGTCGTCGACGACCTCGACGCCGCGCTGCGTTTCTGGCGCGAGGGCCTCGGCTTGGCCGCCGGCGCTGTGCAGTCCCTGCCCGCCGAAGCGGTCGATATCGCCTTTCTCGAACTCGGTAATGCCCACATCGAGTTGGTGAAACCGACCTCGTCCGATAGCGGCGTGGCAAAATACCTGGCGCAGCGCGGCCCCGGCCTGCACCATCTCTGCCTGGAAGTGTCGGACCTCGCGGCTAAACTCAAAGCATTGCGAGATAACGGCTATGAGTTGATCAATGACGAGCCGCGCGAACGAGACGGCCGACGTTACGCCTTCGTCCATCCCAAGAGCACAGGCGGCGTCTTGCTTGAATTATACGAATGCCTTGATTCTCTAAGTGACTAAAGGAGATCTAAATGAGAAAGCTCATTGTCTACAACACCCTCTCGCTTGATGGCTTCTTCGCCGGTCCCAATGGCGAAATGGATTGGTTCCTCCACGATCCCGAAGTCAATGTGATCGCTCATCAAGTCTATAAAGCCGATACCCTAATTTTCGGCCGCGTGACCTACGAATTGTTCCACAGCTTCTGGGCGCCGGTCGCCGCCGATGAAAACGCCGATCCCGCAATCCGGGGCATGGCGCTGGAATTGGAATCGCTGGAGAAAATCGTCGCCTCGCGCGTCCAGAGCGAATTGCCCTGGGCAAACAGCCAACTGCTCCAGGGTGACCTCATCGCCGCCGTCCAGCAGCTTAAAGCCGGCGATGGCGGCAAGATCGCCATTTTCGGCAGCGGCACGATAGTCGACCAATTAACCGCCGCCGAGCTTATCGACGAATACCTAATTGTCATCACGCCTGTTATCTGCGGCGCCGGCAAGAGTTGCTTCGACAGCGCCTCCCTTACATCCCTGCGCCTGCTTCAGTCTTGGAACTTCGACTCCGGCAATCTCCTCTTGCATTATGAAAGAGCGGCAGCGGGCGGCTAAAATCGTGAGACGCTGGCTCACATTTTGCCTCCTGTTGCTTTTGAGTCGCGCCTGGGCAGCCGCGGGAGACAGTTCATGTCCGGCGGAGCAGAATGAGGCGCTGGGCAATATAGTCAGCCATTGCGCCGATCAAGCAGCCGAGACCCTATGCTTCGGCCATCCGACCGTCTCCGCCCTGCAGCGGGAATTAACATCGGATGCGCCGAACTTCACGCAGCCGGGCGATACCATGTCGATCGCTGGCGTAGACTGGCTCAGCGTCAGCACGGAAGACCGTTCCTGGGGCTTGGCGCGGGCTATTTTCCCCGCTTATGCCTATGACAGCCTGGAGGCGGAAGAGACCGCGCTGCTGGCTTTTGGCAACGTCGCCTTGTTTTTCTCCGCGCCGGTCAACCTGCCTTCGCCGCTGCACGATGTCGAAGTGGCGGCCTCGCGCGGCGCATATTTGCGCGCTGAGCCCAGTCTCGCAGCCGACATCGTCAAGCCGATCTCGGTTCGCGCCAAGGTCAAAGCCATCGGAACCAGCCTGAATCGCAACTGGCTGCGCGTTTACGCCGCGCCCGACATGCTGGGCTGGATGAGCCGGGAAGTGCTCACCGAGCCGGCCGAGCGCCTGCCGGTCTCCGAAAGCGATGCGGATACGGTTCCGCTTTGGCTGCCCTGGCAATCTTTCGATTTTCGCAGCGGCATCGGCGACGCCCCTTGCGCCGATGCGCCCGAAAGCGGCATCCTGCTGCAAACGCCGAAGTTCATCCCGCCGCGCCAATTCCTCATCAACGGCATACGGTTGCGGCTAAGCGGCAGCGCCTGGCTGCAAGCCACCTTGAGCAGCGGGACGCGGATTCGCGTGCTTGATGGCTTGGGGCACGTCCGCGCGGCCGACATCGAGCAGGAAGTCAAGAGCGGCTTCGGGACAAGCGTCCCGCTTGTAATGCGCGATGATGACGGCTGGCTGATGCCGGCGGAAGCCCCTAGCGAGCCCGCCGCTTATGATTATCACGCTATGCTGAACTTGCCCGTCGGGGCGCTGATTTACCCCAGCCGCATCCGCCTCGATGTCTACACCGTGGCTGAGCCCGTCCCGGCGGGCGGCGGCAATCCTTTGGAAGGGCTGAGTGGTACTGACGACTGCGCCATATCGGCTGGCTTGGAAGGCGCCAACATCCGCTCCCGCCCCGATCCGGAAGCGCCGATCATCGCCGTCATGGCTTACCGCGAAAGCGCCAAACCGATCGCGCGCGGCATCGGCGCGGACGGCCTCCCCTGGTGGAAGCTGGCCGACAGCGTCTGGATCCGCATCGATGTGACCGCCTTCGCGGGCAACTGCGGCGCCATCCCGCTCCTACGTCCCGGCAGTTGAGCCAAACTTAAATCTGTCACCGCCTCGTAAGGCATTTGTGGTAGATTGTGTCTATAGTGTTGTCTACAGGATGCGAGACAATGCCTAGCAAACAGATTACACTGCCGGTCACCGGCATGACCTGCGCCATGTGCGTCAAAAATGTCGAGCGCAGCCTCAAACGCGCCGACGGCGTCGCCGATGTCAGCGTCAATCTGGCGACAGAAAAAGCGACCGTCGATTATGATGCCGACCGCGTGAATACCAGCGCGCTCATCGAGCGGTTGGAGCAATCCGGTTACGGCGTCGCCGCCGCTGCCATCGACCTGCCCATCACCGGCATGACCTGCGCCATGTGCCAGAAGAATGTCGCCCGCGCTCTGAACAAAGCCGAGGGCGTCATCAACGCGACAGTCAATCTCGCCAGCGAAAAAGCCAGCGTGACCTATCTGCCGGGCGTCGTCCGTCGTCGCGATCTGGTCGCCGCCGTCCAGCGCGCCGGTTACGGCGTCATCGACACCGCCGCTGCCGAAGCGCCCGAAGACGCCGAAGCGGCCGCCCGTCAAGCCGAAATCGACCGCCAGACTCGCCTCGTCAAGATCGGCGCCGCCTTCACCATCCCGCTCACCGCCCTCAGCATGACCCGCCACTTCATGCACCAGCTTCCCGTCCTCATGGACAATTTCGCCTGGCTCATGAATGACATCTGGCTCTTCATCTTCGCCGCGATGGCGACGCCGGTCCTGCTTCTGCTCGGACGGCAATTTATCAGCGGCGCGATCAAATCCCTCCGCAACGGCAGCGCCAATATGGATGTGCTGGTGGCGCTGGGCTCGCTGGCCGCCTACCTCTACGGCATCATCGTCCTGCTCGGCATCGTCTTCGACTTCTCGCATCTGGTCGGCAAATCCGACTATTTTGAATCCGCCGCCGTCATCCTCACCCTCATCACCCTGGGCAAATTGCTGGAAGCGCGCGCCAAAGGAAGAACCAGCGCCGCCATCAAAAAGCTGATGGGGCTCGCGCCCAAGACCGCCACGCTCTTGCACGATGGCAAGGAAAAAGCCATCCCCATCGACGAGGTCGCGCCCGGCGATCTGCTGCTGGTCAAACCCGGCGAGCGCATCCCGGTGGACGCCATCGTCGCCGACGGCCATTCCGCCGTCGACGAGTCCATGCTGACCGGCGAGAGCCTGCCGGTGGACAAATCAGTCGCCGCGCAGGTCTATGGCGGCACGATCAACCAGCAAGGCAGACTGGTCATCGAAGCTCAGCGCGTCGGCCGCGATACCGTGCTCGCCCAGATCATCCGCCTGGTGGAAAACGCCCAAGCCAGCCGCGCCCCGATCCAAGCGGTCGCCGATCGCGTCGCCGCCTACTTCGTGCCCGCTGTCATCGTCCTGGCGCTGCTCACGCTTCTGGGCTGGCTCACAATTGGCGCAGCCAGCTTCCCGGCCGCCATCCTCAACATGATCGCCGTGCTGGTCATCGCCTGCCCCTGCGCCCTGGGTCTGGCGACGCCCACCGCCATCATGGTCGGCACCGGCCGCGGCGCTGAAAACGGCATCCTCTTCCGCGATAGCGAAGCTCTCGAGCGCGCCGCCAAGCTGACTGCCATCCTGCTCGATAAAACCGGCACGATCACGCAAGGCAAACCCAGCGTGACAGAAATCCTGCCCGCGCCCGATTTCAACGAACATACCCTGCTGCAATTCAGCGCCTCCGCCGAAAGCGTCAGCGAGCATCCCCTGGCTTCAGCCGTCGTGAACGCCGCCAAAGCCCGTGGCATTCAGCCCCTGCCGCTGGACGATTTCGAGGCGCATCCCGGCCGGGGCCTCAGCGCCACCGTCGCCGACCGCACCGTCCTCATCGGCAGTCCGAATTTCCTGCGCGCCCAAGCCATCGACCTCACTCCGCTCGAAGCCGACATCAAGCGCCTGCAAAACCGCGGTCACACCGTCGTTCTGCTAGCGCTGGATGAAACTCTTGCCGGCGCCATCGCCATCGGCGACCAACTCAAGCCCAGCTCAGCCGCCGCCATCAAGTCACTGCAAGCGGACGGACTTACCGTCACGCTCATCACCGGCGACAATCAGGGCACCGCCGACGCCATCGCCCGCGAGGTCGGCATCAGGCGCGTCCTGGCCGAAGTCCTGCCGGCCGATAAAGCCGATGCGGTCGCGGGACTGCAAGCGGAAGGCGCGCGCGTCGCCATGGTCGGCGATGGCATCAATGACGCCCCGGCTCTGGCTCAAGCCGATGTCGGATTCGCTATCGGCGGCGGGACCGACATCGCCATCGAAGCGGCTGATGTCACCCTGGTCCGCGGCGACCTGAACGCGGTCGGACAAGCGATCGCCCTGAGCCGAGCCACCCTGCGCGCCATCCATCAGAATCTCTTCTGGGCGTTCATCTACAACATCGTGCTGATTCCGGTCGCCATGCTGGGCGGCCTCCTGCCCATGTTCGCGGCGGCGGCGATGGCTTTCTCCAGCGTCTTCGTGGTGAGCAACTCGCTTCGGCTGCGGGGGAAGCGGCTAGCTGCTTAATCGCACCGACAATCCAACTCGCGCGATTTCCGCGACTGACATTCCGATACAAATGTAGGGGCGACCCTTGGGTCGTCCGCTTGTTTGCGGCTTCGGCGATGTTGCCCCCGTCTGGCTCACGTCTACACCTGAATCACCTATTTCGATGGAGAGTCACCCCTCCCTGATGCTTCGGGGAGGGGCCGGGGGAGGGGTTGGTTTGCCCATGTTCGCCGCCGCGGCCATGGCCTTCTCCAGCGTCTTTGTGGTGAGCAATTCGCTGCGGTTGCGGGGGAGAGGGCTGGCTGCTGAACAGCCGCCCCTGCAATCTGCTTAGGCGACGGCGATATCGACAACCATGCCCAACACCATCAAGCCGACGATTAGCGCCGCCCAATGCCACGTCTTCAAGGGACTGTCCTTGGCAAATTTCCATTCCGCGGCAATCCAGGCGATGGTAAACACGCTCCAAAGCCACAATTCTTCTATGCTCGCGATGATCATTGCGAGATAGATCACGACAAATAAGGCGGTAACGACAACCGTATTACGATATGCTCTGAGTTGCCTCATTGGCTTCTCCCTTACTGATTCTTTACGGATTCAATCTTCTGGATCTGGCATATATGACAGAACCGCGTTCTGGAAATCTATTATGAGTTGCTCTTGGTCGATTGAGGTGGGGCCAAAGGCGAATCGCGGCGACTCCATCGCCTTCTGCTGCTGCTCGCAGGCGTAAATGTCTTCGACCATAAAGTCGCCCGACTGCAACGGATCTGCGTCAGGTCTGTAGCCGATCGCCTGGCTAACCCATGCGCCGACTTTCTCGTAGACGTTGGCGATGGCGAGATTGATCCCTTCCAGCGCCGTTCGTGTGCGTATTTTGACGAGGGTCTCCCGCGGCGTGACCGGCATTACCTCAATGGTCGACCAGGAATACTCTGTCCCGGCAATCCCGAAGTTGGGAAACATCATGTGTACGTAAGCGCCCCAGTTTTCCGCTTCCTGGATTGCGAGCGGCATATAATTATTGGGCGACGTTTCGAGATACCGCTTGTATTCGCGCGTGGGCGGGTCATACGTGGCCACGTGACCTGGACCCGTGACTGCGCTTTTTAGCTTCGCGTGATCATACATATTGAGCGTCTCGGAATGGAGATGCGATAGATGGTAAACATCTATGTAGTTTTCGACGAATATCTTCCAATTCGCCTTTATTTCGTAATGACGCACGTCGGTTTCCATGAGTTGGCTCGGTCGATGCGGTCCAAAGTGATCGGGGAAATCGCCCAGCCATTTGTCAAACGGCATACATTCAGCATTTGGATTCACGAAAACCATCTCGTTCCACACCGCGACTGAGGCGGGAAAAAGACTCCACTCGCTCATGTCGAGATCGGGGAACTGCGTCCGCCTCTGCGGAACACCGATCAGCTTGCCATCCAGCGAATATACCCAGTCGTGATAAGGACACGTAATTACCTTTTTACGTTTGCCTGTCACTTCAAGAAGTTGTGTGCCGCGATGGCGACAGATGTTGTGGTAGGCTTTCAGTTCGCCCTCGTCGTCTCGAATCACGATCAGAGGATATGCTCCCGCTTGAACACAGATGTATTGTCCACGCTCGACTATGTCAGTCGTCATCCCCGCAAATTGCCATGACCTGCCAAACAATTCGCGCTGCTCTCGATCAAACCACTCACGCGAAATGTAAGCTTCAACGGGCAAAAGCATCTTGGTGCCGTTCACTGTCATATCATGGTCTTCCTATAGGGCGCGCAACCCGGTATTGAGCGTGCGAATGACCAGCTCGACGGCGTCATTACGCGCAACGTCGCCAGCTTCAATTGCTTCCCAAGCTGTGTAGATGATGGTGTCGATCAGGCGCACAACCCATGCATCAGGCATGTCCGCGGCAATACCGCCTTCTGCTTTGGCGGCTCGAACCAATTGTCGCAATCCCTCGAGTTGCGCCGCATAGATGCGGGCGATCTCTTCATCCTGCATTACGGCGAATTCACGCGAGAGGAAATGTAGCTGCTCGCCCATTGGAATTAGCTTCGCTAGCGTTTCTGTTAGCATTTCCATGGCCGTCAATGGCTTGGCAAAAATCGGCGTCACCTCGACGTCGACTTGACGCAGGGAATACAGACTGATCTCGCGTATAAGGTTATCGCGCTTGGGGAAATGCCTGTATAGCGTGGCGCGTCCAATACCGATTGCCTTCGCCAATTCTGAATACGTAATATCCGGATTCCGCGCAAGTATCGCGATTGCCGACCGCATGATTGATTCTCTATTGTCTGAGCCCATTGCACTTTGATACGCTTCTGTCACAATTGAGACATGAGTATCTCGAAAATGTGAACGGCTGTCAATAGCGACGTAATGAATTGACTAAAGATCTGAGTGTGTTCCGGGTGGCAACGTCAAGCTAGCCGCGCGACCATCCACTCACCACCTCACCCGCTACCCTAACTTGCTGCCCTTCGTGTCCTTTGTGATCCAACCCTCCGCGCCCTCGAAAAAACTCGGTGTCCTCGGTGGCAAAGAAAAATCAAAATCCCAACACCCGAACATTTGCTCTAGGCACCCCCACCCCACCCATGCTACAATGACCTCAACACCCGCACTTTAACAACCTCATATCCCGCGCCCGCCGCCAGTTCCGCAAACTGATTGCAAACCATCGACCCCGCCGAAACCGCCAAACTTTGTCCGAAAAGCGACCTAATGTCCGAAAAAACATTTTCTTTGTCCGACAAACGGACAAAACGGACAAAATCTATAACCGTACACAAACCTTTGCCTTCGCCCAGCCCCCCGCCCTCCTGTGGTACACTCCGCCAAAATCCATCGCCTCCGAGGAAATCCCATGACCGCGCCCGAAAACCCTATCACCCCCGACCACATCGCCGCCGCCCAAACCCTGCTCGACCTCGACTTCAGCCCCGATCAACTTGCCCAAATGCTCGAAGTCCTCAACGGCCGCCGCGAACAATACAACGCCATCCGCGCCGCCGACCTCGATAACAGCGTCCCTATGACGCTCAACTTCAACGTCAACACATCCGATCCCGATCCCGCGCCCGTCCCGCGGACCTATGCCATGAGCGCTCAGCCGCCCGTCTCCCGCCCCGCCGACCTCGAAGACGCCGCCTTCTTCACCGTGACCCAACTCGCCGAGCTTATCCGCAGCCGCCAGGTCACCTCCCTCGAGCTGACCGAGATGTACCTGAGCCGCCTCAAGCGCTATGACGAGAAGCTGCTCTGCGTCGCCGCTTACACTGACGACCTCGCCATCGCCCAAGCCAAGCGCGCCGACAGCGAGATCGCCCGCGGCCTTTATCGCGGTCCCCTGCATGGCATCCCCTGGGGCGCCAAAGACCTGCTCGCCACGCGCGGCTACCCCACCCAGTGGGGCGCCATGCCTTACAAGGGCCAGGTCATTGATGCCGACGCGACCGTCGTACAACGCCTCGAAGAAGCCGGCGCCGTCCTCATCGCCAAGCTCACCCTGGGCGCCCTGGCCAACGGCGATGTCTGGTACGGCGGCATGACCCGCAATCCCTGGGATACATCCGAGGGCAGCAGCGGCTCATCGGCTGGACCCGGCGCCGCCACCGCTGCCGGCTTGGTCGGCTTCTCCATCGGCACCGAGACCCTGGGCAGCATCGTCTCGCCCTCGACCCGCTGCGGCGTCAGCGGTTTGCGCCCCACCTTCGGCCGCGTCAGCCGCTACGGCGCCATGGCGCTCAGCTGGAGCAAGGACAAGATCGGGCCCATGTGCCGCTCGGTCGAAGATTGCGCCCTGGTGTTCAGCGCCATCTACGGGCCCGATGGCCTTGATATGACGGTCACGCCCGAACCATTTACCTGGGATCCGGCGCTTGACCCGAGGCAGCTGCGCGTCGGCTATGTCGCCTCTGCCTTTGAGCCGGAAGCGGTCCAGACCGACGATCCGGAGAAGCAGGCGCTCTACCGCATCCACCTGGAGAACAGCATCGCCGCCCTTGAGGTCATGCGCGCGATTGGCTTCGATTTGAGGTCCCTCGAATTGCCCGATAGAGATATCAGCGCGCTCTGGATGATAGGGACCGCCGAAGCCGCGGCTGCTTTCGACCAGATCACCCGCGACGGCTCGGTCGATACGATGAAGCGCCAGGATGACAGCGCCTGGCCCAACATATTCCGCGCCGCCCGCTTCATCCCCGCCGTCGAATACATCAACGCCAATCGTGTCCGCGCGCTGCTCATGCATGATATGGCGCGCATCATGCGCGAGGTGGATGTCTTCATCTCGCCCAGCTATGACTGGGACACTTTGAAGATCACCAACTACACCGGGCATCCCACAGTCGTTCTGCCCAACGGCTTCACCGAAGCGCATACGCCCACCAGCATCTCCTTCGTCGGCGGGCTGCATCAGGAAGCCGAGACCCTCGCCGTCGCTAAAGCCTATCAAGACGGGACAGACTGGCATCAGCAGTATCCGGATATATAGCGATCCGTAGGGGCGAGCCATTGGGTCGCCCGCAAGTTCATATCAACGGTATTGTTAACAGGGGGACTCTGCGGCTCGCCCACGAATCCCAATGACGGTTGTAGGGGCGACCTATCATGTCATCCGCGAAACGAGCGCTCTCGAAAACGCGGATGGCTCCCCCTCTCCAAAGCTTTGGAGAGGGGGTTGGGGGGAGAGGTTAGATTACCCCAGCAACGCCTCCACCTCACTGCGCACCCGCTCATCGTCCTCGCGCCGATGCAGGTCGCTCAGGAGCTTGCTGCTATCCAGCCCCATCGTCTGCCAGAGCGCCCAGGCCGCATGCCCGCGAACCAGCGCCCTCTTGTCATAGAGCAGCTGAATCAGGTGGGGGATGACGCGCTCGTGCCGCCAGTTGCCGGCCGCGATGCAGGCGTTGCGCACGATGAGTTCCCGCCCAGCCCGCTCCACCGGCGTCCGGCGAAACATGGCGCGGAAGGACTGCTCATTCGACATGAGGATGTCGGTGAGCAGCGGCGCGACGCGGTCAAGATCGAAGGGCAGGAAGGCGACCTCGTCCGTTTCTTGGGCGAAGCGCTGGAAGGGGCAGACCTCCTGGCAGATATCGCAGCCGAAGATCCAGTTGCCGAAGTCCGCGCGCAAATCGCGGTCGATCCAGCCGCGGTTTTCGATCGTGTGATAGCTGATGCAGCGCCGCGAATCCAGCACGAAAGGCTGCGGGAAGGCATCGGTGGGGCAGAGGTCCAGGCAGCGCGTACAGGTCCCGCACATAGTCTCGCGCTGCGGCTTGTCGTAGTCGTCGAATTCCAGCGAGCTTATGATCTCGCCGAGGAAGAAATAACTGCCGCGCCGCGGGTGGATGAGCATGGTATTCTTGCCGATGAAGCCCAAGCCTGCTTGCTGGGCATGGCTCCGCTCGAGGATGGCGCCGGTATCGACATAGACCTTCTGCGCCGGCTTGGCGCCGCTCGCTTCCGCCAGCCATTCGGCGAAAGCCTCCAGCCGCAGGCCGAGCACATTGTGGTAGTCGACGCCCCAGGCATAAGCGGCGATGCGGCCGCGGGCGGGCTCGCTCAGCAGCGCTTCATCGGCGTAGCGGGCGTAATAATCCAGGCCGACAACGACCAGCGTCCGCGCCCCCGGCATGATTTCGCGCAGGTCTTGCCGCCGGCGTACGCGGTCGGTCCGCGCCATGTAACGCATCTCGCCCTGCATCCCGCGCTGAATCCAGCGAAAATAGGCTGCCAGCGTGGGCGAGGGCACAGCCGGCGTGACGCCGCAAAGGTTGAAGCCGAACTCGGCAGCTTTCTGTTTGACTCGCGCGACGGTAAGGGGCATTCGGTCGGCGGCGGTTAGCTTTCTGCGGGCGGGTAGTCGATCTCTTTGAGCGTCTGGACGATGTTATCCCAGGAAGCGGGCGCATCAAAGTCGATCTGGATGGTTTTGCTGGGCACATCGCCGCTGACCGACTGCACGCCGGCGAGATCTCGCAATTCTATCTTGATCGCCTGTACGCAGCCGGCGCAGCTGATATTGGGCACTTCGAAACTTTTGCTGGTCATAGTATCGCCTCGTTGGATCGGATTCGTCTCTATTATAACTGCTGAGCGCGGCGAGCTTACAGCGTTTCATTTTGAGGCGGCGCTGGAATTCTGCTGTGAGGAGAGAGAGCGAGCTTGATAGTGCCAGGATATTGTCCGGCTTGCTCGCCAGTACAGTTAGCGCGCGTCAAATATAGAGCACCACGTAATCATCCTGGACCTGCACCGAGTAGGTCTCAACCGAAGGATCTTCGTCCGGCACCTGTTCGATAGCGACGTCGTAGGCCTTGACCCGCATGCGATGCGGATTATAGACCGAGCGGCCGGATGTAATGTCGAATTCCCAGCCATGCCACGGGCAGCGCACAATTTCGCCGTCACGGATTATCTGCATCTGAAGCGGTTCGTCGCTGACCACCAGGCCAGTAATGATGCCGCGGCAGAGGGGCGCGCCTTTATGCGGGCAGGTATTGCGCAGGGCGAAGAATTCCCCGCGGATATTGAATATGCCTATGCTGCGCTTCTCGGCTTCGACGATCCTGACAGCGCCGGGCTGCAAATCCTCAGCGCGGCAGATGACGTGACGACCCATGCGCTCACTCCGGCCGCCCCAGCTTGTGGAAAGTCTCCAGCGCGCTCTCGCCGAAGATGCGTTGGCGCAGCTTGTTCGGCAAGCGAGTCAAAGTCTTGCGCGGGTCATCAAAGTCAAAATGCGGGAAGTCGCTGCCAAAGAGCAGAGTCTGATCGCCGTGCATCCATTCAATAATCTTCTCCAGATCGCGCTCGTTATCCGGCTCGTCGATCGGCTGAGTGTTCAGGCGGATGTGCTCCTTGACATATTCGCTCGGAGGCTTCTTGACCCAAGGCACCTGGTAGCGCAGCGCCTTCCAATCCGAATCCATGCGCCAGAGATACCAGGGCATCCAGGCGAAGCCCGCTTCAATGTTCACCACGCGCAGGCCTGGGAACTTCTCGAAGGCACCCTCGAAAATGTAACTCGCCATGTGCGCCATGTAGACGGGAGCGCGCATCATGCGGCCTTCGACGTAGTGGCTGGGCCAGCCGGCGGCGGTGGGCGGACCGTTGATGCCGACGCCTTCGCCGTTGAAGTGGATCATCACCGCCAGCCGGTTTCGTTCGCAGGCTTCGTAGATCGGGTCGTAAACGCGATTGCCGTAAGGTTTGGTAGCGCCGCCAGGCATGATGATCGCGATCACAGCCGGATGCGAGCCGATGCGGTCGATTTCCTTCGCCATGCCGATGGGGTCCTGGCTATTAACCGCCATCGCCAGCCGGAAGCGCTCGTCGCTAGCGACCCAATGTTCGAGGCTGTAATCGTTGAAAGCACGGCATATTGCCGAGCCCAAATCGGCATCGGGCATGCTGCAGGCGCCGTAGGCGGTAGAGCCGGTCAAGATGGCAATATTGATCTCGCAGTCATCCAGCAACTGGCGGCGGGTGCTTTCCTGAGTATCGTCCATATCGAAGAAGTCGGCGCGGGTGCCGCGGATGCCGCCATTGTGCCAATATTGGCTGGAAGGGCCGCTGCCGCCATGGTCGCGCAATCGCTCGGCATAGACTTGGGGGAGATAGGGATAGAGGTCAGTCCAGCCGCTAACACCGTGATGCACATCAGTGTCGACGATGTACAGGTCTTGTTTCTTTTGCGCGGGGCGCGGCAGAGTTTTTTCAACTTGCATTATTCGTTATTCCAAGGAACTTGTCAGTGTCATAAGGGGCAGGAGAGGCGTCAGCCCGCAACTGGCAAGCGCCTCTCCATGCTGTGTTTGAGTCTTACTCGGCGTCGTTTACCCAAGTCTGTGTCAATAACCAACCAGAACTCGGCGTCAGAGTGATATCCTGAACACGTCCGCGGGCCGCGCCGATGACCGGGATGTTGCCCACCCATACGTAAGGCGCTTCTTCAAGCTGAATCGCGACCAGATCGGCCCAGGCTTGCGCGCGCGCAGCTTGATCCAGCGTAGTGCGCGAATCCTCAATGCGGCCCCAGGCGACTTCGTTGTTGTAATCGGCGAAATTGACAATTCCGCCGGGCTGGAAGAACATCGCTTTGCTATCCGGATCGCCCGGTGTGACGCCGTTCTGGAAGCCAGCCATCTGGCCTTCGGTGTTTTCACCAGCGCCAACCAACCAGATATCCAGCCAACTGGTGCGTTCCAGCGCCTGGATTTCAATGCGGATTCCAACCTGCGCCAGCATCGCCTGAACGATCTGCGCCATCTGCGCGTCCACCGTCCGATTGATGTGCGTATAGACCACATCTATGCCATCGGGATAGCCGGCTTCCGCCAGCAGTTGGCGCGCGAGGTCGGGATCGTAAACCTGCCGCGGTTCCTCGACCCAGTACCAGACATCCAGCGGGAAGGGGAAGTTGGCATAATAGCCGATGCCTTCGCTGAGGTTCTCGATCAAGGCATCGGGCTGCAGCGCGGCTTGAACCGCCAGGCGCAGGCGCACATCATCGAAGGGTGGCTGGCTAACATTGAATGTCACCGTATAAGCCGTGGCGTTGACCGTCTCCACCACCTTCAAATCGGCATCGCTCTCGATGGTCGGCACATCGCGCGGCAGAATCCGCTCGTTGAGATCGAACTCGCCACTCTGCAAGTTGAGCAGGCGCACGGTGTTGTCTTCGATGCCCGTTAATACAAGGCCGTCGAGGTAGGGCAGGGGCTCGCCATCGGCGCCGATTTCCCAATAATTTTCGTTGCGTTCCAGCACGGCTTCTTCGCCCGGCGTCCAGGATACCAGCTTGAAGGGTCCAGAACCGACGGCGTTGAAGCGATAATCGTCCCCGTATTCAGCCACGGCGGCCGGCGAGACAATGGTCGTGGCGCCAGCGAGAGTGGAAAGGAAGGCCGCGTTAAAGCTGCTCAGGACGACCTCTACCGTCACCTCGTCGACGACATTGACGGCTTCGATCGCTGTCAAACGGCCCGCAATATAGGATTCAGATTCGGGATCGCGCATGCGATCGATGGTGAATTTCACCGCTTCAGCGTCAAGCGCTGTGCCGTCATGGAAGCTCACGCCGCTGCGAATGTGGAAAGTGTATTTCAGTCCGTCCTCACTGACATCCCAGGATTCGGCGATTTCGGGCAGGATCTCGCCAGCGGTGTTGATCCGAATTAGCTGGTTGTAGAGCGCGTCATAGGCGACGCGGTCACAGACCCCCAACTGAGTGCTCTGCGGATCGAGGCTGGTGATTGCGGCCACACAGACGCCGCTGACAGTCCCGCCGCGCTGTGGCATTTCTGATTGGGCGATGACGGTGGCGTTCGCCAACACCAGCGCTAAAATAACACATACGAAGAATAGTTTTCGTAAAGACATTTCTACTCCTATCTTGCTTCTGTTAATCGGTAGCGAAATTTTACCCCCTCTCTCTCATTACGCAAATAAATTCGCTCAATTTCTGCCGCGACGCAACTTGGGGTCAAGCACATCGCGCAAGCCATCGCCCAGGAAGTTCAAGCCCAGAGTCGTCACGGCGATGGCGACGCCGGGAAACATGCTCAGCCATATAGCAGTACTGAGGTAGGGATAGCCGGTTTGCAGCATGCCGCCCCAGCTTGGCGTGGGTGGGCGCGCGCCCAAGCCGACAAAACTCAGCGACGCCTCGGTCAGGATGGCGCCAGCGCTGCTGACCGCAGCCGCGACGATGATGGGCGCGATGCCGTTGGGCAGGATGTGGCGGAAGATGATGTGTGAATTGCGGGCGCCCACTGCCCGGGCCGCCATGACGTAATCGGTCTCTTTGATCTGCAGCGTCTGCCCGCGCATGAGACGGGCGAAGCCGGGGATGCTTACGATGCCGATGGCGATCATCGCATTGGTCAAGCCGGAGCCAAGCACCGAGGCGATGACAATCGCTAGCAAGACAGCGGGGAATGCCTGCAAGCCGTCCATAATCCGCATGGTCACGTTGTCGATACGTTCGCCGTAGAAGCCGGCGATCAAACCGACAGGCACGCCAAAGATCAAGCCGATGCCCACCGACAGCATCGCCACCTGCAGCGATACACGCCCGCCATAAACGATGCGCGAGAACTGATCTCTACCCAATTCGTCCGTGCCAAAGGGGGCGCCGGCGGACGGCGGCAAAAGGTCGTTCATGAGGTCCAGCGCCGCCGGATCCTTGGCGATTATAGGCGCCAACAAGGCCAGCAGCGCGAAGATTCCCACACAGACCAGCCCGATGATCATTTGGCGGTTATGCCGTACGCGAAACCAGATGCCCGCCCGCGCTTGCGGGACCACGGCCACCGCGCCGGGCGCTTTATTGGTAGCGGATGCGGGGGTCGAGGAAGGCATAGAGCAGATCTACTCCGAGATTGATCAAGATTACGAACATAGCCAGGACCATCGCGCCCGCCTGGATAACTGGAAAATCGCGGTGGAATATCGCTGTGACCAGCAGGCTGCCGACACCCGGTATGAGAAAGATGCTTTCCACGATCAGCGAGCCACCCATCAGCCCGCCAAGTGTGAGCCCCATAACTGTTACAACAGGAATGAGCGAATTCTTTAGAGCGTGACGCAAGAGAATGCGGCGCTCCTGCAAACCTTTGGCGCGCGCGGTACGGATATAGTCGTCGCGCAGCACTTCGAGCAAGCCGGAGCGCACGTGGCGCATCAGCCCGGCCGAGGCGCCGCCGCCCAATGCCAGCGCCGGCATTATCATATGGCGCAAGCCCGAGATTGGATCCTCAAAGATACTCGTATATCCGGAAGCCGGAAGCAACTTCAATTGCACGGCGAAGAGCCAAATCATCAAGATGCCGAGCCAAAAATTCGGTATCGCCAAGCCGACGACGCTGATCAAACTGGCGGTCAAGTCCCAGCGGGAATTGACGCGGATGGCGGCGAGGATACCTAGGGGCAAGGCAATGATCGCGGCGATGATGATGGAGACGACCGCCAATTCGATGGATACTGGCAGACGCTGAACCAGTGATTCCGATACGGGATGTTTGTTGCGAGTTGAGCGTCCCAGGTCGCCTTGGAGCGCCTTGCCCAACCAGTTGAAATATTGGACCGGCAGCGGCTGGTCGAGACCTAATTCCTTGCGCGCGACCTCAAGCGATTCCATCGTGCGGGCAGTATCCGGTCCCAAGATGGCGACGACGGGATCACCGGGGATGAGGAAGGTCAAGCCGAACACGATGATGCTCATAAAGAAGATGACGGGCAGGGTTTGGATGAGGCGGCGAAGGATATATTTTGACATGGCTTTGACGCGCGCAAGGGAAACGGGCTTGTCACTAGTATGCTCATTCGACGATTGGCTGGCAAGTAAATGGTTGATTATGGACCCGCAATGCGCTCGATGCGCGAGGAAGTGTATCGAAGTCGGTTGAAGTTCAAATGAGCCAGATTCAGTTTCACAGCAGGTCACGCAGGTCGCCTGGACGCCAACCGCCGACATTGACCATTAAGGCGCGAAGACACAAAGAAAAGACATATTTTCCAATACGATTCTCGGTGTACTCGGCGGTAAAGTTTTTCAGTTTCAACCGAAATGGATACACTACCACGCGCGACAATGTTTTGCCTGCCGCAGGTTGCGGTGTTATCATTGTGGGAAGCGTCGTCGGAAATCCCCAAGTCAACACTCTGATCTTAACAATGTAAGCTTGAGATACGGGGATTCGCGACAGCTATATTTCGCCGCGAGTGGGGAAAGTGAGGCAAGCAATGTGAAGGCGGCTGATGCGCTAGATACGGTTATCTGTTTGGAAAATCTTGTTGATATATGGAGAACATGATGCTACTCAGACTTTTCGCGATTTTACTCTGTCTTGTGTTGGTATCCGGCGTTATGGCGCAAGAGGGAGATCGTCCATACGAAGGCACAACGCTCAATCTCTTCTATTTCCCGCTCACCTATATTGTCGGTTTGGAACCGCTGCTGCCTGAGTTTGAAGAATTGACCGGCATAACGGTCGAGTTTGAATTGCTGGAAGAGCAAGCTTCGGTGCAGAAAGCCCAGTTGGAGTTGGCGAGCGGCGCCGGCAATTTTGATGTCGTCGGCATCCAAAGCGGCAACATGCCGCTCTATGCCCAAGGCGGCTGGGTGACGCCGATTGAGGACTTCTATGATGCCGACTATGCTGATGCGGACTTGCTAAGCGTCGACGATTTCGTCGGCTCGACGATGGACGCGCTGGCTTTCGGCGGCACGCAGTATTGCCTGCCCATGTTTGCCGCCACCACCATCTTGTATTACCAGATCGACATATTCGAAGCGGCCGGCATCGAAGGTCCCCCCGCAACTTATGACGAACTGTTGGAGATTGCGCCCGCGCTGCACAGCGATGAAGTGCCCATGATCGCCTTGCGCGGTAATCCGCCGGCTGCGCCCGGCAATATTTGGATTTTCAACTCCTTCTTCCATGGCGAAGGCGCCAGCTATTTTGCTGATTTCCCGGATGACCTGACGCCGACGGTCAATACGCCGGAGGCCATACGAGCGCTGACGAACTTCGTCACCGTCAAGAATAACTACGGGCCCGAAGGCGTCGCCGCCTATGTTTACGACGATGTGGTTACGTCAATGCAGCAAGGCACGGTTGTGATGGTCATTGATGGCGCGCCCCTGGCGGGCCGGATTCTCCATCCCGAGCAGTCGAGGGTGGCGGGCAATCTCGGTTTCGCTGTGATGCCGGGCGGCGCCGCGGGACCGAAGCCGGGTTTCGCCGCGCACGGGCTTTGCGTTGTCGCCAATTCCGACAAGCAGGAAGCGGCTTACAAGTTCGTCGAATGGGCGTTGAGCTTTGATACGATGAAGCAGATCTCGCTGAACTCGCCACATGTGGCGGTATCGCGGAACTCGCTGTGGGAAGATGCGGACTTTATCGCCAAGTATGACTATAACTATGGTGCCGGTTCCTTCATCAAAGCCTATCAGGACAGCCTCAATGCCGCGCCGGCCGACCATTTCCCGCCCTTCGCCGCCTGGCCCATACTTAGCGAAATCATGGGGCAAGCGGTCCAGGAAGCCGAAATCGGGGTCAAGACGCCGGAACAAGCGCTCAATGACGCCAACAAGCTGATGACACAATACCTGGAAGATGAGGGCTATCTCCCTTAAAGACGGCTCGCAAGTCAATGACCCTCGGGGCTGACCGCTCGAGGGTCATTTGAACATCTCCGTCATCCAATAACCCGCTGCGGTTGTGGGTTGGGAGAGGATGCCCATCATGTCGCTTGTAGCCAGAGCCCTCGGACGCCGCATGGGACCTGAGGACTTGGGATCAAGTCAGGCCCATTACAAGTACTTGGCGCCATCAATTGCGCTGCTGCTGGTGCTAACTATTTTACCGATGCTGTTCACGGTGTATTTGAGCAGCTCATCACTGTCCTATACCAGCCCCAGGCCGCCGCGCTTCATAGGCCTGCGCAATTATGAGCGCCTGCTGGACGATGCGCGCTTCTTGCAGAGCATTCCGGTCAGCCTCCTGTTCATTGCCGCGCCGGTGTCGATCCAATTGGCGCTGGGTTTCATCGTCGCTGTCATCATGAACGAGCGCCTGCCCTTCATGCGCTGGCTGCGTTTTGTCTTTGTCGCGCCCATGGTCATTCCGCCGATTGCCATGGGTTTGATGTGGCGCGTGCTCTATACCCCGCATTTGGGGGGCGTAAATTATTTTCTCAGCCTGGTTGGCATTGATGGTCCCGGCTGGCTGACCGAGCCGAATTGGGCGCTGGTCGCCATCATCATCGTCGCCGTCTGGGGCTGGACGCCTTTCGTCGGTCTCTTCTTTCTGGCGGTTATGCAGTCTATCCCCGAGGAGTTGTATGAGGCGGGCGTCATTGACGGCGCCACCTGGGTCCAATCTGTCCGCCATATTACCTTGCCGCTGCTGCGCCCGACCTTCGCCTTCATCGGCATCTTCCGCGTCATTGAATCACTGGGCATCTTCCCCATCATCTATATCGTGACCAATGGCGGGCCGGCCACCGCGACCGAGACGGTGAACTTCTATGGCTTCGTTAGTGGCTTCAATAACCTGCGGGTAGGCTACGCCTCCGCCATAATTGTTGTCTTCTTTCTTATGCTGTTCGTGATTGTCGCGCCGACTATGCGATTCTTGTTGAGAAATGTGCAAGTGGGTGACTAGCTCGTGAAGCGTCGTTCCACAGTCACGACTTTCAGCCTTTATACGGTGGGCACGCTCTATGGCGCAGCGGTGCTGTTTCCCATCGTCTGGATGCTGATGCTGGCGCTGAAGAGCCAACTGGACGCCTTTGCCTATCCGCCGCTGCTCATATTCGAGCCGACCCTGGAGCATTTCAGCGCTATCTTTCAGGACAGAGAATTCCTAGAAGCCATCGCCAACAGCATCATCATCTCGTCCGGCTCGGTGTTTTTCGCCATGCTTTTCGCTATCCCCGCTACCTTCGCCTTGACCATCATGCAGAGACGCGCGCGGCGCAACGCTCTGCTCACCATCCTGCTTATACGGACGGCGCCAGGCATGATCTACCTGTTGCCTTACTTTGTCGTCTATTCGCGGCTCGGCATGCTCGATACGCACATGGCGCTGATCATCATCTATCTCATTTTCAACGTGCCGCTGATCATCTGGACACTCATGCCGGTTTGGAGCGCCGTGCCCAGGGAGTTGCGCGAATCGGGCATGATTGACGGCGCGAGCTTGTGGCAGATTCTCTTCTTGATTGAGCTGCCCCTGGTGCGCATAGGCATCATCGCTTCGGGGATCGTCGCCTTCTTGTTCGCCTGGAATGAATTCTTGTTCGCGGTGGTCATCTCCGCTAACGACTCGGTAACTCTGGCCGTCGCCATCACCCGTTATATGGGTTATGAAGGCACGGAATGGGGCAAGCTGGCGGCGGCGGCGGCGGTTATGATGTTGCCCGGCATCGTCTTCGGTTTCCTGATTCAACGCTATATGATAACGGGGCTGACCGCGGGCGCGATCAAGGGCTAGTCCGCCGCCTCGGTTCGCACCGGTTTATCGTCAACAAAAGAGTGAGTGATATGAGCGCGAAGCCACCCAACATACTTTGGATCTGCACCGATCAGCAGCGCTACGACACCATCGGCGCGCTGAATAACCCACAGGTTCACAGCCCCAATATTGACAAACTGGTTGCCAGCGGCGTCGCCTTTAAACGCGCCCATTGCCAGAGCCCCATTTGTACGCCAAGTCGCGGCAGCTTCTTGACCGGTATGTATCCCAGCACGGTCCATGCCTGCTTCAACGGCAACGACAAGTGGGCGGAAGCGGCCCCGCTGGTCACGGCGCTGCTGGCGGATGCCGGCTACGATTGCGCGCTGGCCGGCAAGCTGCATTTGGCCGGCGCCTGCGGCCGCGTCGAGCCGCGCCCTCAACACGACGGCTATCGGCTCTTCCATTGGAGCCACGACCCAGAGGATCAATGGGAAGAGGGGCACGCCTACGCCGACTGGCTTGCCGAGCAGGGTCATGACCTTGGCGAGATGCGAAAGCGTCCGAACGAGTTCCCGCCGGAACTGCACCAAACGACCTGGTGCAGCGACCGCGCGATTGACTTCATCGAAGCCGACCACGATGACAAACCCTGGCTGATGAGCGTCAACATCTTTGATCCACATGAGCCCTTTGACCCGCCGCAAATCTACCTCGATCGCTTTGATGTAGATTCGCTTTCCGGTCCCGCTTTCCGCGAAAGCGACCTGACAGCGCAAGCGAAATTGGCAGCGATCGACTTTCAAACGCCATGCCGCCGCCCGGAAGAATTCAAGGCCAAGTGGATACAAGCCGCCTATTACGCCATGATTGAATTGATCGACGACAACGTTGGACGTATGCTGGACGCGCTAGACCGCACCGGTCAACGCGAGAACACCATCGTTATCTTTATGAGCGACCACGGCGAAATGCTGGGCGATCATGGCTTGCTGCAAAAGGGCTGCCGCTTTTATGAAGGCTTGGTGCGGGTGCCGCTCATATTTTCCTGGCCTGGACAATTTCTTGAAGGCGCGCGGCGGAATGCCCTGGTTGAACTGCTCGATATCGCGCCGACCTTGCTTGACCTGGCCGGCCTGTCCGTTCCCGCTCGGATGCAGGGACGTTCCTTGGCGCGCCTGCTAAGTGATCCAGGTGCCACTGATTCTCATCGCGAATTTGTTCGCAGCGAATACTACGATGCCGTCAACGCCAAGTACAACCCGCCTTTCAACGGCACGTTCGCCACGATGCTGCGCGATGAGCGCTATAAGCTGATCATGTATCACGGGCAGGGCATCGGCGAACTTTTCGACCTTGAAACGGACCCCGATGAATTTGTAAATCTTTGGGATGATCCGGCGATGCTCGCGACGAAATTGCGCCTGATGGAGAGGAGCTTCGACGCGCTGGCATTCGCCACCGATCTGGGAACCGAAGCTGTCACCGTCTTCTAGTGCTGTTTATCTCAGGTAGCGGCGCGAAGCAAAGAGGCCTCTAGCGCAAGGGGCAATGGGGAATGCGCCCTTGCCTTTTGCCAGTTCATTCGCGGAAGGGGATGCTCAGATGAAAGCAATCATGATCATGTTCGACACGCTTAATCGACGAATGCTGCCGCCTTATGGCAACAATTGGGTGCATGCGCCGAATTTTCAGCGCCTGGCGGAGCGCAGCGCTGTTTTTGATCGCTGCTATGTAGGCAGCATGCCCTGCATGCCAGCGCGCCGGGAGCTGCATACCGGACGCTACAATTTCCTGCATCGCGGCTGGACGCCTCTGGAACCCTTCGACGATTCGATGCCGGAAATCCTCAAGACCAGCGGCGTCTATACGCACCTGGCGACCGATCATCAGCATTACTGGGAAGACGGCGGCGCCACCTATCACAATCGCTACAGCAGCTATGAATTCATCCGCGGGCAGGAAGGCGACTTCTGGAAAGGGCAGGTCGAACCCAAGGTCGAGATTCCCTTCAACTCGCGCGGGCTGGATGACCCCACTTTTGTCGACGAAAGCTGGGCGCAGGACTGGATCAATCGGAGTCATATGCTCCAACCGGAAGATCAGCCACAAGCGCGGACCTTCAAGGCTGGCATGGAATTCATCCGCGACAACCACGATGCCGATAACTGGTACTTGCAGATCGAAACCTTTGATCCGCATGAACCCTTCTTCAGCCATCAGGAGTTCAAGAATCTCTACCCGAAAATCTTTGACGAAGCGCCGCCGCGGCTCGCCTTCGACTGGCCCAGTTACAAGCCCGTGACTGAGTCTGATGAATACATCCAGCATATGCGCTATCAATACACGGCTCTCCTCAGCATGTGCGACCGTTATCTGGGCCGCGCGCTGGACCTGATGGACGAACTTGGAATGTGGGACGATACGATGCTGATCGTCTGCACCGACCATGGCTTCATGCTGGGCGAGCATGATTGGTGGGCGAAGAACAGGCAGCCCTGGTATCAGGAACTGGCGCATACGCCGCTTTTCATCTGGGATCCGCGCAGCCGCGTAGCCGGTGAGCGGCGCGACAGTCTGGCGCAGATGATCGACTTGCCGGCGACTTTGCTCGACTATTTTGACATCGAGTTGCCGGGAGATATGCAGGGCAGGCCGCTCAAGGATACTGTGGCTGGGGATAAACCTGTCCGCGAGGCGGCGCTCTTCGGCATCCACGGCGGCCATGTCAATTGCACTGATGGCAAATATGTTTACATGCGCGCGCCGGATAATCCCGCTAACGAGCCTTTGTACGAGTACACGCTGATGCCGCTGCGTATTCGGTCGCGCTTCGCCATGACAGACTTAAAAGATATTCAGCTGGCCGAGCCCTTCACTTTCACCAAGGGCAGCCGCACCATGAAGATACCGGCGCGCGCTTGGCCTGACGCGCACTCATTCGGCACCTTGCTGTTCGATGTCGAAGAAGATCCGGGGCAAGAGAGGCCTTTGGATGACGCTGAGATCGAAGCGATGATGATTGATCACATGGTAGGGCTGATGCAGGAAAATGACAGCCCGCCCGAGCAATTTGAGCGCCTGGGTTTGGGGGCATACGTGTAGACCAGGGCTCAAATTCGGCTTCGGCTGCGGAAGCGAAGCTTATGATCCGTCCGCTATCTTTCGTGTACATGCGGCGGCTGGCGCTTGTGCCAGTCATGAGCCTGCTCGTAGGCGAAGGCGATGCGGTAGAGCGTCGCCTCGTCAAGGGGCCGCCCCAGCAATTGATAGCCGATTGGCAGACCGTCGGGCGTGAACCCGGCCGGCGCGCTGATGGCTGGCTGACCGCTCAAGTTGGCGGGATAGACGTGATGAATGAATCCATCGGTTGGCGTCTCGCCGTCGATCATGTCCTCTCGCGGTTTTCGCACATCGCTCAGCAGCGGCGCCGTCACGGGAATCGTCGGCGAAATCAGCGCATCCAAATGCTCTCGTTGGAAGAGGGCCTGCATGGCAGAGCGAAAGCGCTCGCGGGCGCGCAAGGCGGCCAGATATTGCGTCGCCAGCAGGACTTGCCCCATCTCCAAGGTGGCGCGTGTGCCGGGGCTGTATAGATGCCCCTTCTCGCGTATTTGGCGCCGATGATAGCTGGCGGATTCGGCCATCCGGATGGTGATTAGCGTCTCGCGCGTTAGTTCCAATTCGGGCAAGCTGACCTCGATGATGTCTGCGCCCATATCCGCCAGTTCAGCGATGACGGCTTCGGTTGCGGCGCGTACGCTATCGACAACGCCGGGGTACAAGAAATAGCCGCGTTCAATGCCGATGCGCGTACCGCGTGGACCGTCTTCCAGGTCCGCGGTGAAGTCTGGCACGTCGGCGCGCGCGGAGTTGGCGTCTTTGGGATCGTGGCCGGCGATCGCGCCTAGCATCAGCGCATTGTCGCGCACGGTGCGAGTCAGTGGTCCGACATGATCGAGCGACCAGGCAAGCGACACTACGCCGTATGCGCTGACGCGTCCGTAAGTCGCTTTCATGCCGACAAGATTGTTGATGGAGGCCGGGATGCGGATTGACCCTCCTGTATCGGTGCCGATGGTCCCGAAGGCCGAGCGCGCCGTCGTGGCGACGCCGGAGCCGATGCTGCTGCCGCCGGGGAATCTCGTGAGATCCCAAGGACCGCGCGTCGGTGGTTGGCTGCCGCCGCAGGAGAATTCGTGGCAGCGCGTTTTGCCGAGGAGGATGACGCCAGCCGCGTAGAGCTTTTGCACGACCGTCGCATCGTAGTCCGGGACAAAGCCTTGCAGCACTTTCGACCCCACTTCGGTCAGGATGCCGCGGGTATAGCAGTTGTCTTTGACGCCGATAGGGATGCCGTGCAAGGGACCGCGGTCGCGGCCGGCAGCGAGTTCCCGGTCGGCGCGTTCAGCGGCTGACAGCGCCAGATCCGCGGGCACGGTAGCGTAGGCTTGCAGCGTCGGCTCGGTCTCTTTGATGCGCGCGAGCGCAGCCTCGGTTAGGGCGACCGATGTCGTTTCGCCACGCCTCAGGGCGAAGGCCGCTTCACTGATGGACAGATGAACAAGGTCGTGGGACTCAGTCATACCAGTCAGCGTCCATTTTCAGGATCGGCGGATGGTCATGGAGTGCTGAGATCTCCAGCGCGTCCATCAAGCGCAGTTGCTTCGACAGCGCTTCCAGGTCTTCCGGCGCGATTTCCAAGCCCAACATTTGCGCCAGCCGGTTTATTGCTTCCGCGTTGAATTCGGGCTGAGATGGCTCATTTGAACTGTGCATAAGCTGTTACTCTTCAAAACTGGATTCGGTTTTCCGAATCGGCGGAACAGAGCGTGGAGATTATAACCGCTGCAGACATCTTTCTCCGTGATTTGGGAAAACGGTCAAGCTATGCGCGTAAAATTGCACAACCCTCACATGAAAGCTTGGATGCCAGTTTGGGCGCGGCCGAGGATGAGCGCGTGGATATCGCTGGTGCCTTCGTAGGTATTGACGGCTTCGAGGTTCATCACATGGCGGATGACGTGAAACTCGTCGGCGATGCCGTTGCCGCCGTGCATATCGCGGGAGGCGCGGGCGATATCGAGGGCGACCCCGCAGGAATTGCGCTTGACGAGCGAGATCATTTCCGGCGTGCCAAGGCCTTGATCGAAGAGGCGGCCGACGCGCAAGGCGCCTTGCAAACCAAGCGTGATGCCTGTCATCATGTTGGCGAGCTTGAATTGGATCAGTTGATTGGCCGCGAGCGGACGGCCGAATTGATGCCGGTCGAGGGTGTAGCGGCGGGCGGCCTGCCAGCAGAATTCCGCCGCGCCCAGGGCGCCCCAGGCGATGCCGTAACGGGCGCGGTTGAGGCAGCCGAAGGGACCGCGCAAACCGCGCGCGACGGGCAGTAGATTCTCATCCGGCACGAAGACATCGTCCATGACGATCTCGCCGGTGCTACTGGCGCGGAGGCTGAACTTGCCTTCGATCTTGGGCGTGGACAAGCCTGACATGCCGCGCTCGAGGATGAAGCCGCGGATGGCGCCATCGCTATCGTCAGCGCCGAAGGTTTTCGCCCAGACGATGAATACATCGGCGATAGGCGAATTAGTGATCCACATTTTGTTGCCGCGCAGCTTCCAGCCGTCGGCGACTTTCGTCGCGCGCGTTTCCATGGCGCCGGGGTCGCTGCCGTGATCCGGCTCGGTCAAGCCGAAGCAGCCGACCCATTCGCCGCTGAGAAGTTTGGGCAAATACTTACGTCGCTGGTCGTCGTTGCCGTAAGCGGAGATGGGGTACATGACGAGGGAGCTTTGCACGCTCATGGCGCTGCGATAGCCGCTATCGACCCGTTCGACCTCGCGGGCGATCAAGCCGTAACAGACGTAGTTCAAGCCTGCGCCGCCCTGGTCTTCCGGCAGAGTCGCGCCGAGCATGCCGAGCTCCGCCATTTCGGTGTAGATATCGCGGTCGAATGTCTCGTGGCGGTTTGCTTCGAGGATACGGGGCATGAGCTTATCCTGGCAGTAATCGCGGACGGCATCGCGGACCATGCGTTCTTCGTCGGTTAACTGGTCGTTGAGGCGGAAGGGATCGTCCCAGTGGAATTGATTGGTCATGGCATCCTCGTATAGTCTAGGTCAGACTCAGTTCGCGCTTCGATGTTTGGCGTAAACGTCACAGGATTTTTTACCACAGAGGCCAGAGGCGCAGAGCAACTCAGGGCGATGATTTCTGCTGCGCTGTTGGATTATATCGACTAATCATATCGTTTTTTCCGGGCAATTGGTACGCGGAATCAGCGATGGGCGCGAAGAGTAGGGGTGGATTGTCGGTTCTCTGATTAGGCGGGCGCGGGTATAATTCGGGTCGGATTTTCGCCGTCTCATTCGCCGCTTCGTGGAAGGCGGGGCGAACTAGTGAAACGTTTACAGAAGGGCGCAGATGCAAGACAAGATCATTGTGCGCGGCGCGCGCGAGCATAATCTCAAGAATATTGACGTCGAGATTCCGCGCAATAGCCTGGTGGTGATCACCGGGCTTTCGGGCTCGGGCAAGTCGTCGTTGGCATTTGACACGATCTTCGCCGAAGGGCAGCGGCGCTATGTGGAGAGCTTGAGCAGTTACGCGCGGCAGTTCCTGGGCTTGATGGAGAAGCCGAATGTTGATCAGATTGAGGGATTGAGCCCGGCGGTCTCGATCGATCAGAAGAGCGTCAGCCATAACCCTCGTTCGACCGTGGGCACGGTGACGGAGATTTACGATTATCTACGATTGCTTTATGCGCGGGTGGGCATCCCGCATTGCCCTGAATGCGGCGTCGAGGTCTCGGCGCAGAGCGCGCAGCAGATTGTCGATCAAGTGCAGAATATGCCGGCCGGCAGTCGGATTCAGGTGCTGGCGCCGGTGATCCACCGCAAGAAGGGCAACCACAAGAAGGTACTGGATGATATCGGCAAGCAGGGTTTCGCGCGGGTGCGGGTCGATGGCGCGGTGCGGGACCTGGACGAAGAGATTGAGCTTGACCGCTATGTCATTCACGATATTGAGATTGTGGTGGACCGTTTGATCATTCGGAACTTCGAGCCGGACCAGGAGGAGGATGCGACGGCTTTCGAGACGCGCCTTACTGACGCGGTGGAAACGGCGTTGGACTTGGGCGAGGGACGGATCATCATTCAGGATGTGACGGACCGGGACAACCCGGTTGATCACCTCTACAGCGAGGATCTGGCTTGCCCGAATGGACACGGCAGCGTACCCGAGCCGGAGCCGCGTTTATTCAGTTTCAATACGCCGAGCGGCGCTTGCAAGACCTGTCAAGGTTTGGGATACAGCCAGGAGATTGACCCGGACTTGATCGTGCCGGACCCGGACAAGTCGATCGCCGATGGCGCGATCAACGCGAATGGATTCGGGCTGGACGACAGGAAGGGCTGGAACTGGAATGTCTTCCAAAGTATGGCGCGCAGTTTTGGCTTCCGGCTGGATGCGCCTTGGAAGAAGCTGAAGAAGAAGCATCAGGAACTGGTGCTTTACGGCTCGGGGCAAGAGCGCTTTGATGTGACTTATTATCATTCGAGCGGGCAAGAACGGACCTGGTCGACGCGGCATGAAGGGGTCATCCCGAACTTGCAGCGGCGCTATGGGCAAACGGAATCCGAGTACATTCGGAGCAAGATACAGGAGTATATGCGGGAGATACCGTGTCGAAGTTGTGGCGGCCAGCGCCTGTTGCCGGCCGCGCTCGCGGTGAAGATCGGCGGGCGGACGATTCATGACATCACAACTTTGCCGATTGATGAGTTGAGCGAGTGGGTCGAGTCCTTGCGGGGAGAGCGGGCGATCCTGACGCGGCGCGAGCAGCAGATCGCGCATCAGATCTTGCGCGAGTTGACATCGAGGGTCGGTTTCCTGAGCAATGTCGGCTTGAATTATTTGTCGCTTTCGCGGAGCGCGGCGACCTTAAGCGGCGGCGAATCGCAGCGGATTCGGCTGGCGACGCAGGTTGGCAGCCAACTGACGGGTGTGCTCTATGTATTGGATGAGCCGTCGATTGGTCTGCATCAGCGGGATAACAAACGCTTGATACGCACCTTGACGGGTTTGCGTGATATTGGCAACACGGTGTTGGTGGTCGAGCATGATGAGGACACGATGCGGTCGTCGGATTGGCTGATCGACCTGGGACCGGGCGCGGGCGAGAACGGCGGTCAGGTGGTGGCGGCGGGCCGGCCCGATCAGGTCGCGCTGCATGACGAGAGTTGCACCGGCGCCTTTCTCTCCGGGCGATTTGAGATTCCGCTGCCGGAGCGGCGGCGCGAAGGCTCGGGCGAGAACCTGACGATCAAGGGCGCGCGGGCGAATAACCTCAAGAGCATCGATGTGGATTTCCCGCTTCGCAAGTTGATTTGCGTGACGGGAGTCAGCGGCAGCGGCAAGTCGTCGCTGGTGGTGGAGACTTTGTATCGACGCCTGGCGCAGTTGATCAACCGCAGCCGCGAGCGGGCCGGACCGCATGACAAGATCATCGGCGCGGAGAAGATCGACAAGATCATCAATATCGATCAGAGCCCGATTGGTCGGACGCCGCGCAGCAATCCAGGCACCTATACCAAGATGTTTGATGAGATTCGCAGTTTGTTTGCCGAGTTGCCGGAGAGCAAGATCCGCGGCTATAAGGCGGGGCGCTTCAGCTTCAACGTGAAGGGCGGGCGTTGCGAGAATTGCGAAGGGCAGGGGCTGATCAAGATCGAGATGCAGTTCTTGCCCGATGTCTATGTGCAGTGCGAAGTCTGCCGGGGGACGCGTTACAACCGCGAGACCTTGCAGGTGAAATACAAAGGCAAATCGATATCTGATGTGCTGAAAATGACGGTCAGCGAAGGTTTGGCCTTCTTCGATAATCTGCCGCGGATCCGGCGCAAGCTGGTTACGCTGGACGCGGTGGGCTTGGGTTATATTCGTATAGGGCAGCCGGCGACCACCTTGAGCGGTGGCGAGGCGCAGCGTATTAAGCTGAGCCGGGAGCTATCGAAACGGGCAACCGGTCAGACGCTATACATTCTCGATGAGCCGTCAACAGGTCTGCACGCTTTTGATGTAGAGAAGCTGATCAATGTTTTGCAGAAGCTGGCGGACACCGGCAACACCATAGTCGTCATTGAACACAACCTCGATATCATCAAGGTGGCGGACCATATCATCGACTTGGGACCGGAAGGCGGTGGCGGCGGTGGCGAGATCATCGCGCAGGGGACGCCGGAAGAAGTGGCGGACAATGCCATGAGCTATACGGGCCAGTATTTGGCGCCGTACCTGAAATTGCCCGAGCCGGCTTAGTTATTACTCGACTGGACGACACACTGTGGCCAGGTTCTGGTTCATATCCGCGCCTCTATACAGCCACACGGATTGGGGCGGTTTCCTCAAGACGGCGGGGGCGCTGCGCGCGCGTGGTCACGATGTGCTGTGGCTGAGCGAGTCGCCGCTTGAGCAGGCTATCACGCAGCAGGGGTTGGCCTTTCGCGCCATCCGCGAGACGGGCTGGCTCTGGCCGCCGCCAGCGCCGCCGGACCTGAGCGGCATCCCGCCGCAAGAAGCGGTGGCGTTGCGCTACAAGAGAGCGCTGGATACCTGGTTGAGTGAAGATCTGGTGGCTGAGGCGGTCGAAGCCTTGCTGGACCTGGAGGATGAAATCGGCGCGCCGGACGCCATCGTGTCCGATCCCTTTCTGAGCGCGTCAGCCATCGCGGCCGAGATTTTCGATTTGCCGCTCATCATTTGTGGCTGGCCCGCGCAGGCGACGCTTGATGAGCAGCAACTGTTTCCAGTGCAGCGCGATTTGAGCAGCGACAGTCAACGGCGGATACAGCGGCTTTGCGATCGCTTCGAGATTATTGGGCGAAACTTTTCCCGCGGCTCGACGCCTTCCATCGTCAGCGAAGAGTTGCACATCACTTACTTCACGCCGAGTTGGTATGGGGCGGAGTTAGCGAGCATCTTGCCGCAGACGCAGTTCGTGGGTGGCGCGCCAACGCCTCCGACCGATCCGCCGCCGCAATGGTTGACCGATATTCCGCCGGACAAAGGGCTGGGTTTGGTGACGCTGGGCACGATATTCACCGGCGACCTGGGTTTTTACAGTTGGGCGGCGCAGGCGGCCGCTAGCGCGGGCTTAGTGCCGGTGGTGACCTTGGGCTGGAATCCGATATCGGCGGAAAAGAAAGCGGAACTGAAGCGGGCGCTGCCGGCAGGCACGCGACTCTTGAACTGGGCGCCTTACGATTGGGTTTTGCCCCGCTGCCGCGTCATCATCCACCATGGCGGCATGGGCACGACGCATAGCGCGGTTGTTGCCGGTTTGCGACAGATTGTGGTGCCGCACGCGGCTGATCAGCGGATACAAGGCAGGCGCGTGGCCGAGGCGAAGGTGGGCTTGCATCTGACGGCGCATGATGTGCGGCAGGGTCAGTTGCGCGAGGGGGTGCGGGCGCTGCTGGCGGCGGATTGGGTGGAGGAGAAGGCGCGGGGATTGGCGCGGGCGATGGCTGGTCTGGGAGGCGTTGCGTGGGCGGCGGAGTTAGTTGAGGGGATTGTGGGGTGAGGGCAATTCTTAACTGTCTGCCAAAAGAAATTGGTCTTCTGTTTCGTTACTAAAGTTGATTCGCGCTACAATACCCGCCATCTCGCATCCACCAACTCAGAAAGCACAAACACCATGAACCTCCCCCTCGACAACATCGGACGCTGGCGCTGCATAGGACCCTTCCGCGGCGGACGGGTGGTCACCGTCGCCGGGCATCCCACCGAACTCGGCGCCTTTTACTTCGGCGCTTGCGCGGGCGGCGTCTGGAAAACCGAAGACGCCGGGCAATATTGGCAGTGCATCTCGGATGGGTTCTTCAACACGGCCTCTGTTGGCGCGCTGGCGGTATCGGAAGCGGATCCCAATGTCATCTACGCCGGGACGGGCGAAGCGACTATCCGTATTGATGTCTCGCATGGCGATGGCGTCTACAAGTCGACCGATGGCGGACGCAGTTGGCGACATATCGGCTTGGACGACACGCGGCATATCGGCAAGATTCGGGTGCATCCCGCTGATCCGGATACGGTGTTTGTCGCGGCGCTGGGGCACGCTTTCGGGCGCAATCAGCAGCGGGGCGTGTTTCGCTCGACCGATGGCGGCGAGAATTGGGAGCAGGCGCTTTTCGTCAGCGACAAAGCCGGGGCGGTGGACCTCAGCATTGATGTCAACAATCCGCGCATTATTTACGCCAGCATCTGGGAATGCTACCGAAACTTTCACATGATGAGCAGCGGCGGCGAGGACAGCGGCATCTGGCGTTCGCTGGATGGCGGCGACAGCTGGGAGAATATCTCGACGAAGGAGGGACTGCCTTCGGGGGTTCTGGGCAAGGTAGGCATCGCGGCGTCGCCGGCGCAATCCGGGCGCGTCTATGCCCTGGTGGAGCACGAAGAGGGCGGCATGTACCGCTCGGATGATCATGGCGATAGCTGGAAATTTGTGGCGCGCAACAACGATATTATCTCTCGCGCCTGGTATTACATGCACGTAACGCCTGACCCGCAGGACGCGGACACGGTTTACGTCAATAACTTGCGCTTCTGGAAATCGATAGACGGCGGGCGCACGTATCAGATGATCGGCACGCCGCACGGCGACAATCATGATTTGTGGATCGACCCCAAGAATCCCAAGCGGATGGTGCAGGGCAATGACGGCGGCGCTTGTGTCTCGTTGAATGGCGGCGCCTCGTGGTCGACGATATTCAATCAGCCGACGGCGCAGTTCTATCATGTGGCGGCGGATAATCGCGACCCCTATTTTGTCTATGGCACACAGCAGGATAACAGCAGTATCGCCGTGCCGAGCCGCAACGAGAAGTCGTCTCTGATGTGGATGGATGGCTTCATCGCCGGCTCGGGCGAGAGCGGCTATATCGCCGTGAAACCGGATGACGACAATATCATTTTCGTCGGCGCCATTGGCAGTTCGCCCGGCGGCGGCAATTGCTTGCAGCGTTACGATCATGGCAGCAAACAGCTGCGCCTGGTGACGACCTGGCCTGAGACGACATCGGGCGAGGCGACGCTTGACTCGAAATACCGTTTCGCCTGGACCTATCCAATTCTATTCTCGCCGCACGATGCCAACACGCTCTACATCGGCGGTAACATGGTGTTCAAGTCGACCAATGAGGGTCATAGCTGGGAACCGATCAGCCCGGATTTAACGCGCGCTGATCCGGCGACGCTGGGGATATCGGGCGGCCCGATTAATCGCGAGGGGGCGAGCGCGGAAGTCTACGCGACGGTGTTCTCGCTGGCGGAATCGGCGCAAGTCCCGGGTGTGATCTGGGCCGGGTCGGATGATGGCCTGGTGCATATCACCAAGGACAATGGCGAGACTTGGGTCGATATCACGCCGAGCGATCTGCCCGAGTGGTCGATGGTGAGTACGCTGGAGCTTTCGCCGCAGGATCCAGCGACCTGCTATCTGGCGGCGATACGTTACAAGCATGATGATTATTCGCCTTACTTGTACAAGACCAACGATTACGGACAGAGTTGGAGGCGGATCAATGAAGGCATACCGGCGCAGGACTTCACGCGGGTTATCCGTTGCGATCCGGAACGCCCGGGCTTGCTTTACGCTGGCACGGAGACGGGCTTCTATATCTCCTTTGACGATGGCGAGAGTTGGCGGCGCTTTCAGTTGAACTTGCCGGTGACGCCGATTCACGATTTGCTGGTGAAGGGGAGCGACCTAATCGCGGCGACGCACGGGCGCTCGTTCTGGATATTGGACGATTTGACGCGGTTGAGGCAATTGGGCGAAGACCTTCGGGAGCGCGAGACGCTGCTGCTCAAGCCGCGCGCTACGCAGCGGATCCTGGAGAGCATTGACGGGCGGCGTCTGGTTGATCAGCCAGGCAAGACCTATATGAGCTCGACCGGTGTCATGGCGGCCTACACCCATTCGGTCACGCCGGAGAATGTGGTGGAGCGGCAATTCCTGGATTCGGGAGAAAATCTGCCGCGCGGTGTCTTGCTGACCTATTACCTGTCTGAAGAGCCGGCGGACGCGATTAAGCTGCGGATCAGCGATGCGCAGGGCAATTTGCTGATCGAATTCAGCAGCATGGATGAGGCGGAGCGGCAGAAGCAGAAGGAGAAACGGGACAAGTCTATCGTCTATCTGACGGCGAATGTGGGTTGGAATCGATTTGTCTGGGATATGCGTTTGCCGATGTCGCCGGCTTTGGACGGGAAAGATCCGCAGTTTGAACGTATGGCGGGGCCGACGGTTGCGCCGGGCGCTTATCAACTTACGCTGGAGGTTGGCGGCGAGGTGCGGGCACAGGCATTTGAGTTGGTTAAGGATGCGACATCAAGCGCGTCGGCTGAGGACCTGGCAGCGCAGTTTGATCTGTTGATGCGGATTTATCACTGTTATGCGGAGGCGACCGAGACGATCAATACGATGCGCCGGTATCGGTCGCAACTGGCTAGCTTGGAAGAACGGCTGACCGGAGCCGCCTCGGGCTTGGACTTCGCGGCGGCTGCGGCGGCGCTTGGGGAGCAAGTCCTACAGATTGAAACGGGCATCTTCATACCGGATCTGCCCGAAGGTTGGCCCGGCCGCGCGAACCAGGGGACCGATACATTACGGCGCTTAAGCGGATTGCCATCGGTGGTGGGCTTGGGTGAGTTCCCGCCGACCGTGCAGGCGTACGCGGTATTCGAAAAGTTGTCGGGCGAGATAGGGGCGCAGATAGACAAATTTGAAGAGTTGCGTCGTACAAAAATTGCCGAACTCAACGAGGCCTTGGCCGAGCAAGGAATTGCTTATTTGGGCTAGACAATGAATTGCAGCGTGAAGCCACTAGCTTAGCGCTTCGATCAGAGCGCTGCCGACCTTGAGCAGTTTTGACACATCTGCGCTGTCTTCCAGCAAGATGACGAAGGCGGTGGGGGGCTCCCTTTCCGGGGCAACGTAGCCGTTCAGCCAGAGTTGGGATTCGTCGCCGGAGCGGGACATGGCGAGGTAGGCGCCGACCTCAACTGACGCTTGCGGCACTCTCACATTTAGATTATCCCAAACATCGCGCAGCAGGGATCGCAGTTGGCTTGCGGCGTCGGCGTCCAGCATGCGAAGCGATTCCGGATTTGACGGCTGTTGGAGCCGGGTATCGGCGCCAGGTTGGCCTGTGCCCGTGTAAATCCAGGGGCTGAGGGCGACCCCGTCGTTTGCGATGGCGGAGATGATTGCGGCCAGATGCAAGGGTGTGGTGGTCTGATTGCCTTGCCCGAGGATATTCCGTAGCGAGAGCGAAGCCGGCTCAAGCTCGTCAGTTGCGGCGGGCGGCGGGAGTTGCTCCGGGACGGGAAAGCCTGGCAAGATAACCGGATCCGAAAAATGATAGGTCGAGATCAAGTCGTCATAGCTGGAGGCGGATTGTGTCTGGCGGTAGCTCTTGAACGGCGCCGGGCAGCCGAATCTGAGCGCTTCGGTCAGAGTAAGGTCGGCGGATGTCGGCTGGATGATGCAGTGAATCGCAGTGTCGTCATCCAGTATGACCGGCTCGGCCGCGTCGGTGAAGCGTAAGGATAGCTCGAAGCCGGCGGTGATGGCTTGCGCCAGCCACAAGGCATAGATGTTGCCGCCCAGCTGGTAATTGCCTTGCAGGGCGCGGTTGAAGAAAGGATTGCCGTCGGCTTGTATCAATTCGCTCCAGTCTTCGTCGAGTTGGTTGGGATCGAAACTGGGTGTGCTGATCAACGCCAGAATCGCGCCGGAATCCGCGTTTATCACGATGGCCGCGCCGCTCTCGCCGTTCATCGCCTCAGCGAGCGCCTCATGAATCTTCGCGTCAACGGACAGCATGACATCAGCGCCGATTTGCGGCAGCCCTAACACCTGACTATTGAAATAGTCGGCGAGGGTTTCGAGCGGGCGCGCGCCGGCCAGCGTCTCATCGTAAGCCGCTTCCACGCCGCCAACGCCATAGCGCAGGCTGTAGTAGCCGACAAGGCTATAGGTGGAGGGGATGAGATATTGGCGCAGCAGCCCAGAATCGGAGGCGACCGTCTCGGCGAGCGTGCGGTTGTGCCGGTCGTAGATGGCGCCGCGTTGAATGCGCGCCAGCGCTTCCACGATGCGCGGATTATCTTCGCGCAGCAGCAAGGTCTCAGGACCCGCGATGGCCCAGTATGCCGCGGCAGCGCCGACAAGAGCCAGGCTGACGAGCGTGCCGAAGAGGATATGGCGGGTTTGGCGAGCGAATGGCATTTAGCGCGCCCCCGCGGACAAGCGCAGTAGAAGCCCGATCATGACGTGGCAGGCGAGCAATGAACTGCCGCCATAGCTGACGAAAGGCAGGGTGACGCCTGTGAGCGGCAGGAGCTTCAAGACACCTGCCATAATCATCAGAGCCTGCGCCAGTAGCGTCATGGTGATGGCGACGGCGAGCAGCTTATGGAAGGCGGCGCCGGGGTGCGTCATGGCGATGGCTAGGCCGCGCCAAGCCAGCACGCCGAGACAACTCAAGATGCCGATGACGCCGAGCAAGCCCCATTCTTCGGCGATGGCGGCGAAGACGAAATCCGAGTGGACGACGGGGACGTATTCAGGAAAGCCCTGACCGACGCCGGCGCCGAAGATACCGCCGGAGGCAAATGCCATCAGGCTCTGCACGATCTGATAAGCGCGTCCATCGGCTTCGGGCCAAGGGTTCAGCCAGATATCCACGCGCAACTGCACGACCGGAAATAGCTGGTAGGCGGCAATTCCAGCCAGGAGGATGAGGGTGACGCCAGCGATGAGTATCCGCCGGTCGCCGCTGGTGAAATAGAGCAGGAGCAGGAAAACGATGAAGAAGAGCATGGCTGTGCCGAGGTCGCGCTGCCAGACCAGGATCACCATTGAGAGCAGCCACATCAGAAGAATAGGCCCGAGCAGGCGCGGTGTAGCGGGAAAACCGGCCCCGGCGCCGCTTTGCCCGGCGCGGTGGGTGGCGCTTTGTTCGGCCAGGTAGGTCGCCATAAAGGCAACCAGAATGACCTTCATCAACTCGGAAGGCTGAAAATAGATGGAGCCGATGCTAAGCCAGAGACGGGGCGCGAATTCCAGGCCCGAGGGATTGCGCCCGAGGGCGATTGTCGCGAACAGGAGCAGAAGCGCCGCCGCCAGCAGGCTGTAGCGGTAACGGCGCAGCCAGCGGAGCAGATGAGGCAAGCAGGCGACTGCCAGCATGGCGACGATGCTGATGATTAGCCAGATCGCTTGCCGGTCGGCGAAGGCCGGGGCGAGCCTTTCGATCGCCGCCAGTCCCCAGCCGCTGAGGAAGAGCGGGATGGCCAGCAGCAGCGGGTCGTGCCCGGGCAGGCAAAGCTTCATGACCAGGGTAGCGCTGGCGGAACAGATGAGCCAGATGGCAAAAGTTGTCCAGACGTCCGCTTGTGCCGGTCGGGTCAAGGCGATGGCGGCCATGCCGGCGAAAACAAATGTGAACGCAAGCGCCAGCAGGAGCCAGCGATTGCCGCCGCCGGATGAGCCGACAACGAAGCGAACAATAGGCAGCGGTTTATTATCGACTTCGGTGCTAGTCAAGGTTGAGCGCTCGCGCGAGGATCGGCTTCAGCTTTGCGATGGTTTCGGAATCTTGATAAGCGCGCCCGGTCGCGAAGGCGGCATCAAGGGCAGTGTGGGACGGGACGATCATGTCTTCATCGATTTTGGCGATCGCCTCAGCCAGCGCCGCTTGCACCGTATCGATATTTTTCGCCAAGGTTTGGATGACCATTTCGGAGGTGACAGCTTCCTCGCTTTCATGCCAGCTATCGTAGTCGGTGATGTGGGCGAGGGAAGCATAATCGATCTCGGCTTCGTGGGCGAGGAAGGCTTCCGGCGCGGATGTCATGCCGATGAGATCGCAGCCCCAGGCGCGGAACAGGTGGCTTTCGGCGCGGGTGGCGAAGCGTGGCCCGTCTTCGACCAAGATTGTGCCTCGGCGATGTATGACGCCGCCGACCTTTTCTACCGCATCGCCGATGATAGCGCGCAAGTAGTCGCTCATCGGATCAGCTGCCGAGATATGGGCGACGACGCCATCCTCGAAGAAAGAACGCGCGCGGGTATGGATGGTGTAATCGATGATCTGATCGGGAGTGATGATGTGGCCGGGCGCGTAGTCTTCGCGCAGGGAGCCAACGGCGTTGACCGCAATAATGAAGCGGACTCCGAGAGTTTTTAGCGCGTAGATGTTGGCGCGATAGGGCAAGGTCGAGGGCGAAAGGACGTGGCCATCGCCATGGCGCGGGACGAAGGCGACGCGCTTCCCGGCCAGGCTGCCTATGCGGATAGGTCCGCTCGGCGCCCCAAAAGGGGTACCTATTTTCAAGGTCTCGACCGCCGAGATTGCGGGCATATTGTAAAGACCTGAGCCGCCGATAACGGCAATTTTTATCGCTTCCATGAGTTGCCTCCGTAAGCCTCACTATGCGGAAAATAATCGGGGTGGCTGTATTTTGCGCCATTCACGGATGAATATGGATTCTGTAGCGATAGCTTCCGATGCCGATGACATCGCCGTCCGCGAGGATGGTCCGGCGCTTGATTTGATCGTCGTTCAAGCGAGTGCCGTTGCGGCTTTGCCGGTCTTCCAGCCACCATTTCTCCCGTTCGAGAAGGATACGCGCATGTTCCGCGCTGGCAAAATCGTCATTGACGACGATGGCGTTGCTGCCTGCGCGGCCCAAAGTGACAATCGGGCGCAGCGCCCAGCGCTCGGCGCCGCTCGTCTGGTTTGCCCCTTCGCGTATGAGATAGCCGTGCTCGGAGGAGGCGGGCGCAGCGCTCCGCTCAAGCTGGTTGAGATTGCGCCAGATGACGCTGAAGAGAGTCAGCAGAAAACCGGCCAGGCTCAAGCCCGCCAGCAGCCGCAAGATAAAGATTGTCGTTTCAATGTTCACGATATCGACCTAGTCCGACAGCAGGATCTGCGTCGTCCTGTCGATGTTCCTTGCGCCATTTTCGTCCGAGTACACCAGCGTCGTGCGACCGATCTTGATCACATCGCCGTTCCGCAGGCGATGCGCCGCGACAGCGCTGTCGTTAACGCGGGTGCCGCCGCGGCTGTTGATATCGAAAAGGGTGTAAGCGCCGAAGCGTTTCCGCAATTGCAGGTGGCGCCGCGAGATGTAGGCATCGGCGATAACAATATCGTTCTCGGTTTCGCGGCCGATGTTAATGACGGATTTGCTCAAGGGCACGACGCGCGCGCCATCAACAAGCAGCAGAGGATTGAGGGCTGCAGCCGGTTCTTGCGACGTCAATTTGACCGGCGGCATCGGGGCGGTTTCGCCTTGCCGCAGGGTGCTGTGTTCCGCCGTGATTCTGGCTTGGCGGGCGCTCAGCTCTTGGTCGGCCAGCAGGACGACCCGCGGTTCCGCCGAGAGTTGAAAGCCGGATTCATCGCTCAGGTAGATGATTAGCCGCGCCAAACGCAGCGGGAAATCCGAATACTCCGCCAGGAATTCGGCGGCGATTTCGGGATGAAGATGAATGTGATAGCGGTCGGGCGCAGTTGGTTTGCCGCGTTGGCTTGCGGGAGCGGTCGCGTTGTCTTCCATCGCCCGAAGCAGCAATATGGCGATATCGCGAGCGCTAACGGAGCGACGAAAAAGGCGAGTGAAGGCACCCTCCGTCAGGGCTTCGAGCTGGTATTCCAGCTTGTCGATGGGATTGACACTCATGCCTGCATTATAGACGAGTCAGGATGGAGGGAAAAGTAAAAAAGGGGCGGCGGATGAGTATCGGAGGCGGAGGGGCGGGGACCGATGCCGGCTGCCCCGCCGCCAGAAGATTCATTTTGCTGGCTTGATGTCAGCTGCGTGGAATGTTATCGAGCCAGTTATTGTAGATCTCGAAGTTTTCGCTTTGGTCTTCGCGCAGGCTGTCTTTCAGCAACTGCAGTTCTTGCTGCTTGGCTCGTTCGAGTTGTGATTCCACCTCGGCGCCGCTGCGCTGTTCTTTGCTGCGAACCTGCAGTACGTGATAACCGAATTCGCTTTTGACCGGTCCCACAATGTCACCGATCTCGGCGTTTTCGATGGCGCGGCGGAACTCGGCCACATAATTGCCGACGTAGGCTTCGCCGAGCTCGCCGCCGCGGGCGGCACTGCCGGGGTCGGTGGAGATGGCGCGGGCCAGCGCGGCGAAAGACTCGCCGTCGCCCAGCGCGGTTATAGCTGCCAGGGCTTTGTCTTCTTCATCGACAAGGATGTGACGGACATCGGCGTAGAGCAAGCTGGCGTCATCGGGGACGAGCGCGTCTGCTAAAAGCGTCTCGAGGGCGTTACGCTCGAATAGCGCGTCCAGGGTTTCAGGCGCGATGCCGTTGCGATCAAAATAGGCGCGGTAGTCGCGCTCGTTTTCTACGAAGTTTTCACGCGCTTCGTCGGCGCTCAGGGTTGGCTCGACGACAGTCGGCTGCGGCGTGATGGTGGGTTCGGCAGCGTCGTCTTCCGCTTCAGTCCCCGTCTCGGCTTCGGGCGTAGCAGTGGGGGGCGGAGTTGGCGATGGCGTCGGCGAAACGTAGGGTGTGGGCGTAATCGTCGGCTCGGGCGTGGCGGTGGGCTCGACGCCGATCAAGGCGACCTCGGTGGGATCAAAGCCGAAGTAGCGCTCGACCGCCTGGCGGACGGCGGCATCGTCTATACTGACGTTGCGGGAAGCCGCTTCATGCGCGAGCAAACGGTCGTCGATCATATCATTCACGACCCGCAGGCCCAGTTGATCGGGCACATTGACTTCGTTGATCCAGGTCGCGTAAGGCTCCTGCTGCTGCAGTTGCTGGAAATCCCAGCCAGCGTTCTGGATCTGATTCAGCTGGAGCAGGAGTCGGTTGCGCTCGAGCAAGTATTCCTGGCGAAATTCTTGCACGGTGATGCCTTCGCCGTGGACGGTGGCGACAAGTTGGCTGGGAATGATGACTTGCTCGAAGGCGAAGGCAATCGCGACCAGGAGCACCAGGATGCCGACGACGGCGATGACGCCGCGTATCACCCACTTTTGCAGCTGTTCTTCTCGTTCGGCGCGGCTTTTGTATGACGCCTCCGCCTGACTTCTTGTGATGTTTTCGGCGCTGTCGCCCGTCTCCGCTTGCTTCCGCCGGCGTCGGCGTCTGGGAGCGCCGGTCGTCTGAGCCCTTTTCGACATGAATCCGCAAACTCCTCAATTGATTTGCCGTTGACGCTGCCCGCGCGCTAGCCCGCGCTTTGCGGGTTAGTTGTTAATCGGCTGCGACGTAGGGCAGCAGAGCGAGATGGCGAGCGCGTTTGATCTCACGCGAGAGTTGACGCTGGCAGCGAGAGCAGTTGCCGGTTTGGCGCCGCGGTTTTATCTTGCCGCTTTCGTTGATGTAGCGGGACAGGGTATCGATGTCCTTATAATCGAAGCAGCGGCCTTTGGGGCAGTAGGTTGTCCGCCCGCGGCGTCCACGTCCGCGCCGGCGCCAACCGCCACCGCCGCGCCTTGGACCGCGCCGTCGATCTTGCTGTGGTCTTGCGGTGCTTGCCTGTTTCGTGGTTTCGGAATTATCGCTCACGTCATCTATCTCCGTGTTCTAGTTTCAATCAAAACGGGGGCGCTCTTTCGGCGGGGCGCGATATGCCTGCGCGGCCGGCCAAGCATGCTCAAGTGGTGGCTTTAACTTCGCCTTCTTCCCGCACCAGCAAGTAGCGCAGGACGGCGTCAAAGAGTCTTAACTCGGTTTCCAGCTCGTCGATGTGGTCGGGCTGGATGGCGGCTTTGATGAAGACGTAATGCCCGTCGCGCTGCCCGTCAATTTCGTAAGCCAAACGCCGCCGGCCGAAAAGCTTGCGGTCGACGCTCTTGACGACGCCATTGTCCCCAAGCTCAATATAGCTGATGACCTGGTCGATGGCGTGATTGACTTCTTCGTCTGAAGGCAAGATGCGGACGATGAACGTCAGTTCGTAGTCTCTCATGAGAGTTCCTTCCCTCGGATTGCAGCCCCGCCGGCAAGTATTGGCGGAGCGGAAAGCTGTGATTCAGTTGTAGGGTGAGTATCTTAGTGCAAGCGGAGGCAGATTGCAACGGTCTGTTTAGCGTACGGGGGCGGGCGTCATCCGCGCTAGACGAGAGCTGGCCAGGCAGAGGGCGACGATTAGCCAGAACCAGGTGATTGATGCCTGGAAGTCGAGGCGGAAAAAGTAGAGATCGGCGACGGCGTTGACCAAGCCCGTCAGCAAGGCGGCGTGGAAGCCTAGGTGGATCGCTGCGAAGACCGGATTGACTTTTGCCCGCCGCCAGGCGCGCGCGCCGTAGGCGAATACGCCTGTCATTGTGAGCAGGAAGATGAGGAGGCCGGTCAAACCGATTTGATTGGCCATGATGAGATACATATTGGCGACATCAGAATAGAGATCAATCTCGGGCGTGCCAGTGAAGCCGACCCCGAAAAGCGGATAGCGGGCGATGAGTTCCAGCGAATCGGTCCATTCGCCGATACGCATTTGTGTGGCCAGGTCAGCGCCCTGGAAAGCTTGCGCCAGTCGGTAGATGTAGCCTTGTGTTTGGGGCAGGATCAAGAGCAGAAGCCCAGCGAGCAGCAGTAAAGGCAGAAGGCGGCGATAGCGGATGACGGCGATCACCAGCAAGCCCGCGCTAAGCGCCAGGAACGACGCCCGGGACGCGGTCAGGAAAAGAGCCAGGACCGCCAGCAGGAAGATGACGAGCGTCAACCAGCGCCGGCGGATGATCGGTTTGACCGCGGCGAGTTGGGGGGCGATGATGATGGCGGCGGTGGCGAGGGTGCCGCCCAGCGCGTTGGGGTCGACCCAGGTGCCGATCGCTCGTTCGCCGAGGGCGGGATTGTCCTCGATGTAGCGGATGACCCCGCCGTTTGGATAGCCGATGCGCGATAGCCGGACGAGCAACGCCTCTGCCAGCGCATCGGGCGCCAGGAAGAGCGCGACAGCCAGAAATGCTTGCGCGCCGATGGCGATGAAGATAACCAGCGCCAGGCGTCGCAGCATGGCCGGCTCGCGCAAGAGATCGACCAGAATGAATACCATGCCAATGCTTAGGATAGTCTCGGCGAATTGGCGGATTGTCGATGAGCTTGGTCCCGCATGGCGCAAACCCAGGGCAAAGGCGAAGACCAGCCACATCAGATAGACGGCGACAAGGACATGAACGGGCGTCAACTGAAGTCCGCCGCGGCGTCCCGTCATCCACTGAAAGAGATAGACCAGCAAAAAGCCGGCCAGAGCCAGATCGAGCAAGGTGGGCGTGAGCGCGATTTTGACGGGGAAGATGCCGAAGGGCAGCAGGATAACTGACCCGATTATTGTATAGAGAGCGATATTCACATTGGTGATGACGTATAAGCCAGCCAGCGCGCCTAGGATCGCGGCCAGGGCAAGGAGCGGACCAACACCGGCGATGAGCAAGCCGATGCCCGCGCCGATGAACCCGATAGATAGCCCGAGCGCAAGGGCGTAGCTACGGCTGTTAAGCTGGCTGAACCAGAGTGTCAGGGCATTTACGGCAGGCATGGCTCATCGCCTCCGCATCAGCATAAACAGAGTGGTCAGCGCCAATCCCAGCCAAGTGAATGCGCTGATTATGGCGCCGACGGCATAGCTATCGGGCGCGAAACTGAGGGCGAGCCTATGTTGACCGGCGGGAATCTCGACTGCGCTCAAGCCGGCGTAGGCGCGGAGGATGCCGGTTGGCTCGCCGTTAAGCTGTGCTTTCCAACCCGGATAATGCGGCAGTGACAGGGAAAGGAGGGCGTTTTCCTCGGTGTCGATGTCGATGACGATTTCTTCGGGCGCGAAAGATGTCACTGTGGCGGTTCCGTTGGCGGCTTGTCCGGGCAGGTCCAGGACCAGTGGTTGCCGCACGACGATTTTGTCGCGCTCGTGATAGCGAATATCGCCCATCAATTCCAAAGCCCATTGGTCAGTGTTTACGACATCCGCTTCGTAATACAAGCGGGCAAATTGGCGTGGATCTTTCAGGCGATGCAGCCAGACATCGCCGCGTTTGTCGCTGCCCATGCCGATGATTTGCGTGGGGATGGACAAGCGCTCTTGGCCGCTGAAGACGTATTTCACGGCGAAGAGCTCCCAAGCCAGCGGGTTATTCACATAGTCGGCGTAAATCAAAATGAGGGGTCCTTTGAGCCAGAGCGGGCTGATGCCACGTACATCCATCAGGCTGTAGAGGCTGCCGTAATTGTCTTCCAAGCCGCGGAAGCCATCGACGCGGAAAGGCTGCGTACTGCCGTCATCCAACACTTGCTGAACGAGAGCGGACGGCATCATGCTGAGTTGTTCGTTATGTGGCAGGGAGTCATAAACGGCCGGATGATCGATATTGACCGAGAAGAGTTCGAATGCGATAAGGGCGGCCAGGGCGACCTGCGCCGTGATTCGTCGCGGTTGGGAGACAAAACGCCTCAAGACGAAGAAAGCGACGACGGTGACGAACGCGCTGCGAGAGGCGATGTTAAACAGTTCCCCCCAGGTGGCGGGGTCGGCTGTCCAAGCGAAGAAGGCGACCAGCGCCAAGCCTGTGACGATGGCCGCAAAGATGCCCCAGTAGCGTATCGCTCGCTTTCTGTAGAGATGATTGGACCAGGACGCGACCGCTATGATGCCCAATCCGGCTAGGATTGCCAAGCTGTTGGCGACGACGACGGCCGCGCGTTCCTGACCGCGGAAGAAACGCAAGCCCGGTACAAAGTTGTAGGTCACGGTGTAAAAGGCGCTGTTATCGCCCAGGCTGTGCAACAGGCCGATGAAAGCGACTAAGAGCCAGAAGCGGCTTTCGCGGGCGCCCTGGCCGGCGGTGACGGCGATGAAGAAGAGTGCCGGTATGCCGACGAATAATGGCGACCATTGGCTGACCGAGCCCGGGAAAATAAATTGGGCGATATCGCGGAAAGGGAAGCCGTTGCCTTTTGCCGCGAAGCTTAATTCTTCGCGCGAGGCGAGCAGCAGATATTCGATGCCCGGCAGCAGGCTGACCGCGCAGACGCCGAAGGTCACGCCAGCAAGCATGACGAATCCGCCGACAAAGGAGCGAAAGCGGCGGTTCACGCGCAGGCAGCGAAATGCGAGGTAAGCGACGGCGACGTAGGTCAGGAACCAACTGGTCTGTGGATGACCCGCCAGCCAGGAAAAGCCCAGAGCGAAGCCCGCCAGAGCGATGCCGATGAGCGCGAGTTGGCGTCCGCGAGTGGCTTCCAGGATGCCGAGGGCGATCAAGGGGAACCAGATGGCGGCTTCCAGCACTGCAAGCTGCAAGGGCGGATAGCCTGCCGTATACCCGCCATAGCCGGTGATAATGGCGGAACAGAAGGCCGCCAAGCGGCTGCGCGCGTCGCGCAGGGTAAGCCGCCGTACAAAGAGATACATGAGCAGCGTGTAAAGCAGGACGTGAAAGGTCATCTCCATTTGCAGCGCGTTGTAACTCCAGCCGCCGGCGATCTTGCTCATGCCGATTGTGAGCCAGCGCGGCGGATAGAAAACGGCCGCCTGCGTATCGGCGATGAAGGGAAGGCCGCCATTGTTGTAGGGATTCCAAAGCGGGATTTCGCCAGCCGTCATGCGGTCGTATTGATAGCCGGCGAAGGCGACGAACTGTCCCGAGAAGTCACCCTTGGCTAGCGAGGCTTGATCAGCGGCGATCGGTGTGAAAAGGCGCCAGAAGAATAGTAGCCAAAGCAAGACCAAGGCGGCGATAGCGCGAAAGTCATTATCCTCCAAGATTTGCTTAAGCTTGGTCATTGCTCAGTCCATCACAGACAAGATTCATAAAGCGCGAGCGTTTCATCTCTGATCACATTCCAGTCAAAGTGTTTGCTGAGTTCTACGGCGCCAGCGCTTAATGTCCTCAATTGTTCTGGATATGACATCAAATGCGCAAGCGCGATCTGGATGCTTTCGCTTGATTGATGCCCGACGAGCCAGAGGTTCTGTTTGTGTATGAAAGTATCAATATCGATAGTCGGCTTGGTGGTCAGGATCGCGCAGCCTTGATGAATGGCGGCGATGAGACTGCTGCGTCGGTAGGAGGCGCCGTCAGTGAAAGGCAGGACCATTAGGTCGATGGCATTGAAGTGATCAGCGACTTCGGCCTCGGTCAAGAAGCCGGTCCAGCGCACCGCCTTCTCCAGGTCGAGCCGCCGGATTCGCTCGGCCAGATCGCGCAGATAGCGTTGGTCTTCGCTCGAGTCGATGGTGTTGCTGCGCCCGCCGATGAAGACCAGGCGCACGTCTTGACCATCCTTTCGCAGTTGGGCCAAGGCTTCAATGAGATGGTGTACGCCTTTTATCGCTTTGACGAAGCCAAAATGCCCGAGCAGGAAGGTATCATCATTCGCGCCCAGTTGCTTGCGGCGAGTGGATCGCCCTTCCGGGTCGAAGGACTGGCGATTGATGCTGCTGCCGATTGGGATCAAACGGCGCTTGGGCAAGGCGCGCAAGCGAGAATCATCTTCATGATTGGTGGTGATGACGCCGGCGGATGAGCGCGCGAGCCGCATCACGATCCAGTCGCGCAGAGGACCTGCCTTGGGGAATAGATAGGGGAAGCGCAGATCGTGAAAGGTGGTGACAATTGGCGCGCGGGAGAAGCCGGGTAGAAAGTGAATCCAGGGAGACATGTCAAAGGCGGCGGTCTGAAACTGGAGGTTGATGATATCCGGATTAACCCGGCGTAGCCAAGCGCGTATCTGGCGCATTCCCCTCAGGCTCCAGCCGTCCACTATGCTCAGGGGCAATGACGCGCTCGCGGTTCCGGCGCGGCTTAGCACCGAGATGTCATGACCACAGGCGCGCAGGTCCTCGGACAAAATCCGCGTGAAATCGCCAACGCCGCCGGGCATCGGCGGAAACTCGCCGCTGATCATCGCGATCTTCATACTTTCGCCTTCAAGCCGCTGCGCAGCACCTGCCAATAAACGCGGACGCGCTTGGCGCGCAGTTCGCGCTTGTGGCCCAACGCGCCCTTTAGCGATTCCAGCGCCAGTTGCCAACTGAATTGCAGCAGCAGAAGGGAACGTAATACCCTATAGACGCTGTTTCCATGATGCTTGCGAAAATAACGCAATTTGCTTGTATGGAAATGGATCTGCTTGAAAGCGCTGGCTTGCTCGCTGCTTTTCCCGCCGTGATGCGTGATCCGCGCGCCGCCGTGATAGACAACTTGCCAGCCGGCTGTTTTGGCGCGCCGGCAGAAGTCGAGCTCTTCGGAATACATGGTGTAGCCTTCGTCCAGGTCGCCGATGTCTTGATAGACCGCGCGGCGCAGGAGAAAAGCCGACCCTTGCACCCAGTCCGCTTCGAGGATGTCATCATCGTCCGTATCCAACATGCGGTAGTCGCGTTCTATCGCGCTCGGCGCCCAGGCCGCAAGCCAACTGCTTTCGAAGACGCCGGTCATGAGGGTAGGGAAACGACGCCGGGTGGACTGGTGGCTGCCGTCGGTGTTCAAGGTCTGCGGACCGATAATGCCGACATCGGGATGCGACCCCATATAGTTGAGCAATAACCCGAGGGCGGTTGGACTGAGTTCTGTGTCGGGATTGAGCAGGAGCAGGTATTCGCCTTTTGCCTGCGCCAAGCCGAGGTTGTTGCCGCGGGTGAAGCCGATGTTCTCGCTCTGTGGCAAAATGATCACGGTGGGATACTTCCGCCGCAGCATGTCGGCGCTGCCGTCTTCGCTGGCGGAATCGACCACGATGATCTCGAAATCATTCGGGGCAAAGTCGGATGCATAAATGCTGGCGAGGCAAGCATCCAGCAGGTCGCGCACATTCCAGTTAACGATGATGATCGAAAGATCCACAGGCAAGTTGCAAGCCGGTCGGTCACACTTCAGGCAGTTTAGCAGGCTTTGGACATTTCCGAGAGCTTGCGCGCCGCGGTTCAGCCCAGGTCGAACAGTTGCTTCGCGTTCTTGGAGGTCTGCCGCGCCATTGCCTCGGGGGAAACGCCGCGCAGTTCGGCCAACTTCTCATTGATATACACAAGGAAAGCGGGTTCGTTGCGTTTGCCGCGGACTTGCTGGGGCGCGAGGAAGGGGCCGTCGGTTTCGATGAGAATACGATCTTGGGGGACGCAAGCTGCGATGACGCGCAGGTCATCCGCTTTTTTGTACGTGACAGGACCGGTGAAGCCGAGGGTGAAGCCCAGCTCGATTGCGCGCTGAGCCACTTCGAGCGAGGCTGAAAAGGAATGCAATACGCCGAGACGATCGTGCAGAATTGCCGGCGCAGTTGGCGACCAAGCTTCCAGTATCGACAAGAGATCCGCCGCTGCCTCGCGGTTGTGCAGGATGACCGGCAGTTCCAGCGCCGCCGCCAGTTCCAATTGCGCCTCGAGGGCGCGATGCTGCGCGGGCTTTGGACATTTGTCCCAATAATAGTCTAAGCCTATTTCGCCGATCGCGATGACCTCTTGGCGGAGCGCAAGCGCCCGAAGCTCCTCCAACCAGGACGCGGCGAAATCCTTGCAGCTATTGGGATGGATGCCGACCGCCACCCGGATCCCCCGATACGATTCGGCCAGATCAAGCGCCTCCAGACAGCTTGGCAGGTCGATGGCGGGGATGATGATGCGCTCGACGCCGGCTTGTTTGGCGCGCTGCAGGACTTCCGCGCGGTCGTCGTCATAACTGTGGAAGTTGAGATGACAGTGCGTATCTATCAGCTCGGGGGCGGACATCAGATGACCAGATCCGGGTTATCCCGTAGTTTCTTCAAGTCGGATTCAACCATCATGCCGATAAGCTCCTCGAAGCTGACCTCGGGTTCCCAGCCGAGCTTCGCGTGTGCTTTTGTCGGATCGCCGACGAGCAGGTCCACCTCGGCGGGCCGCATGAAGCGCGGGTCCTGGATGGCATAGTCGCGCCAATTCAGGCCGACATGCCCAAAGGCGACTTCAAGCAGGCGCTCGACCGAATGTGTCTGACCGGTGGCGATGATGTAATCATCCGGCTCGTCCTGCTGCAGCATCAGCCACATGGCTTGCACATAATCGCCGGCGTAGCCCCAATCGCGTTTGGAATCGAGGTTGCCAATGCGTATCTCGTCTGCCAGTCCCAGCTTGATCTTGGCGGTGTGATAGGTCGCTTTGCGGGTGACAAATTCCATGCCGCGGCGGGGCGATTCGTGATTGAAGAGGATGCCGCTGCAGGTGAAGAGGTCATAGCTTTCGCGATAATTGACCGTGATCCAGTGGCCGTAAACTTTGGCGACGCCGTAGGGACTGCGGGGATAGAAGGGCGTGGTCTCGGTCTGTGGCACTTCCCGGACTTTGCCGAACATCTCGCTGCTCGAGGCTTGATAAAAGCGAATAGCGGGATTGACCGTTCGGACAGCATCCAACAGGCGCGTCACACCCAAGCCGGTGATATCGCCGGTGAAGACGGGCTGATTCCAGGATGTCGGCACGAAGCTCTGCGCGGCGAGGTTATAGACTTCATCCGGCTCGACCGTACTGATTGCCGTGATGAGGCTGCTGAGATCGCCCATGTCGCCTTGCACGAGGTGAAGCTCTTGCTGGAATTCCTGGATTCGTTCATAGCGCACGGTGCTGGTCCGCCGGACCATGCCGTAAACTTCGTAGCCTTTGCGCAACAAGAACTCGGCGAGGTAGGAGCCGTCTTGACCGGTGATGCCTGTAATCAGCGCTTTTTTTGTCATCGGCTATTCTCCCTTAAGATTGCTTGATACGCTGGCGGCAATCCTCCAGCACATCACTGAGCGTCTGTCCGAAGGCGATGCTTGGCTTCCAGCCGGTATCGCGCTGCAATTTGCTGGCATCGCCGCGGATCTCAGGCACGTCCACCGGACGCAAACGGTCGGGATCGACGCGCGCCTCGATATCAATATTGCTGAGCGCGAGCAGAACATCCAGCAACTCTTGGATGCTGTATGCCTGGCCCGACGCGACATTATAAGCTTCGCCGGGCCGCCCGCTGTTGATGATCATGCTGTAAGCGCGGACGATATCGCGAACATCGGTGAAATCACGCTTGGCCGCCAGATTGCCGACATATATAACCGCGTCGCGTCCGCCTTCCTCAATGCTGGCGATTTGCTCGGCGAAAGCCGGCGCGACAAAGCGACTGTTTTGCCCGGGACCGATGTGATTAAAGGGACGCGCGCGCATGATCGGCAGGTCGTGACTGAGAAAGTACTGCAAGCCAAGCATGTCCTGCGCCACTTTGCTGACGCTGTAGGGGTTGGTTGGGCGGATCTCGGTAGCTTCGTCCATGGGCAGATGCGCGGGCGACGCTTCTCCATAAATCTCCGCCGAGCTTACGATCAAGGTACGGGGCCGCAAGTTTAATTCCAGGCAGGCTTGAATGAGGTTCAGTTGCGCGCGGATATTGTTTTCCAGCGTTTCCCAAGGGTCTTCAAAGGAGCGGGGCACAAAGGCTTGCGCGGCCAAGTGGAAGATGGCGTCCGGTTGGCAATGGGCGAGCAGGGCGCGGACTTTCTCGTAGTCCTTGAGGTCAATGAGGTGGTTTTCGTCGACCGCCGAGTGAACCCGCTCAGTCGGAAAGAGGGTCGTGCCGAAGAGCCGAGCCCGCGGCTCAGCGCGATCGAGATATGCGGCGAGGTGAAGGCCGACGAATCCGCCGGCGCCCGTGATCAAAAAACGCACGTCATGCGCCTCATTGGAGCGTAAGTAACGACAAGGGTTCGATTCAAAGCTGGACCCGAAAAAACGATTTTCAGCACGAGCGCCATTATAGACTATGGGTTGCAAGCCGCCAGCCTAAAGGCCAAAACATATTCTGCTGGGCGCGGCTGGCTAGAAGCCAAGGTCGTTGAAGCGAGGCAATTGACTTTCCAGCAATCCGCGCGCGTACTTGCGGCCGTTCATGGAAAGCACGAGGTAAGGCGCGGCGACCCAACCTTCTTCGCCTTCGTATTGCGCTTTGTACCAGCCCCCGCTCTCGGTCACGCCGTCAAGGGGCAAGATGGTATCCGGCGGGATCAAAGCGAGCGACTCCGAGGTAGCGTCAGGGTAGCGGCGTAAATGCAGCGCGGAATCAATGTTTACGCTGACTTCACCAACGATGCCTTCTACTGGCTTGCCGGGTTCAGTCGGTGTGGAGGGCAGTACCCCGCCGGTCACTGTACCGCTGACAATTGGGACAGCGGCTGGATCGAGCGCGCGCAAAGCATCGGGTCGCACAGGGGCGCCGTTCAACAGCAACTGTATATAGGGCATATATACCCAGCCTCTAATCGGATTGCCGGCTGAGGGTTGGTATTCAACAAACCCCCAAGCGCCGGTATCGTCCAGCCCGAGCATGCGCATCATTGTGTCTGTCGGAAGCAGCGCGAGCACATCGGAATTGACGTCATTGCTCCGGCGCAAATTGAGCAAGGCATCAGGATTGAGGCCTATAACGCGAGCGGCGACATAGTCGGCAAGCTCGGGAGGCCGAATGTCAGTGCTATGTGTGCCGCCGGCTCGGTTCTGGGGTACAAGGCGCAGGTAGGCCAATCGCTGATGCCCGCCAGTGCGGCTGAAGACCTCGAGATAATTGGCGTTGGTCCAGCCTACGATGGCGCCGCCATCCGGTGTCGTGTAGACGACGTAGAGCCAAGTTTCCGCAGCAGGCAAATCTTGGTAGGGCGCCAGTTCCGCGGCAGCGTCTTTCTGGTAACCGCTCAGGTCTAACGGCAGGTCTGTCAGTTCGCCAGGACCGAATTGACTGGGTCCCCGCCGGCCAAGTATCATCAAAGTGCTATGAGCTGGCAGCAGACCGAGCGACAACGCGTCGCTGGAGGGATATTGGCGAATGTGCAAGGCGGCATCAGGATTCACGTTAACGGTGGCGTAGGGTGTCAATGATGGCTCCGGCGGCGTCGGCGCGTCGCTTTGGCTGGCTTCTTGCTCGGCGGCTTCAACGACATCTTCTGTCGCCGGCTCTTCAACCGCTTCTTCGGCAACCGCTTGTGTATCGGGTTCAGAAACCTCCGGTTGGGTGACGGGTTCGGCGACGGGCTGGTCGGCGTCTCTTTCCTCAGGCGGTTCTGTGATGTCAGGCGCGGATGATTCCTCCGGTTCGATGTCTGCGCTTGCCGGCCGCGAGCGTATCTGCCGTTCCAGGCTTGTTTCCGTGATGAGCAGGCGAGGCGCGGAAAAGACGCCGCCTGCCAGCGCGATCAGCCGGTAATAGGAGCCACCGTGGAAGTAATGCGGCGGCACTGATACCTCGCCCTGATTTCCGCCGATGTTGAGGTGAAGTGTCATTGCCTGGCGGCCGGGGACGATTTTGGCGCTGGCCCCCGCTTCGTTGGATTGGACGTTCAGCGCGATGATGGCGCCGCTTTCCAGTTGCAAGTAATTGATGACGCTATCGGGAATGGCGTTGATCAAGCTGACGACCGCTGAATCCGCATCGACATCGTCGGTTACGTCGGCGAAAGCGAACATGCCCAAGCCAGCGCTCGTGCGCATCAGAACGACCGTGCTCATTTCGCCGGGGCGCAGTTGCATGCGCTCCGACATGATCTCGGCCGAGCCCAGATTGACGGCGATGTTCTGTGAGCCGGCCGCCAAGGCGATGGGCGGAGACGGAGCGGCAAAGCCGAGGGCAGGCGCGATGAGTTCTCCGTTGACGCGCAGGTCAACTGGCGCCGCGCCTTCAATCGCATGAATGAAGCGCAGGCGGCCACTGTCCTCGCCGCCTTCCGCCGCAGTGACCGCATTGAACAGATCCGGCGCGGAAGATGAGCCGTGAAGTATCAGCAAATTTGAGACGCCGGCGGACAGGAGTTGACTGACCGGCCCGAACTCCATCTCGTCGGCGGTCTTTATCACGATATCGCGCGTCGTGGCGATTGAATCAAGCGATCTGCTGGCATTGCCAGCGGCGAGGCTTATGTTCAAAGCCGGCGCCTCGTCTTGCGAAGCAACGCTGACCTGGGCTTTTGTATCGAGCGCATTGAAGAACGCGAGGCGAGTATTGCCGAAAGAGACAGGCTTGAGATCTTCGCTGACGATATGGGAGCGTCTGCTTTCGGCTCCCGCCAGGATGACCGCCGCCGGTCCGCCTTCAAGCGTGATGCGCTCGCTGGCGACTTTGACGGTTGTGCCGGCCATATAGGTGGACAAGTCGGCCGGTCCTGCCGCGACTTCCACGCGCGTCGTCGCCTCGCCGTAGCGCAGGTCAGCGGCGGCGAACTCGCCATTAAGCTTGATGTCCACCGTTGGGCTGCCAGCGTCAAGGTGGATGAAACGTATTAGCGCCGTTTCTTGTGTGAGTGTGACGCTTGTAACAATAGCCGCCGCCAAAGCGACTATCAGAAGCGACGCGATTTTTCGGATTCGAATCATGCTCTCCAATCCCGTTGCTTTGCCAAGACCGATGGATCGAATTAGCGCAGGGGATCGGCGTTATTTGTGGCGCGCGCCGCGGGAGGAAAGCTGATCTAAGTGCCTTCCTGCCACTGATTGAGATAGGCTTCCTGTTGCTCGGTCAGTTTATCTATGCCGACGCCCATCGCCAGCAATTTGAGCCGCGCGATTTCCATGTCAACGTCAGCAGGTATAGTATAGACTTGCGGTTCGAGATTTTCCACATTTTGCAGCATATACTCGGCGGCAAGCGCTTGATTGGCGAAGCTCATGTCCATCACCGAGGCCGGATGACCTTCGGCGGCGGCGAGGTTGATGAGCCGGCCTTCGCCCAAAACGTAGATCGAGCGAGCGCCAAGTTGGTACTCTTCGACAAAGGGACGAACACGGTTGGGTTCGCCAGCGGACATGGCTCGCAGCGCGTCGAGATTGATTTCGACATTGAAATGCCCGCTGTTGCACACTATCGCGCCATCTTTCATTAAGGAAAAATGCGGCTCGTCCAGTACGCTGATATCGCCGGTGGCGGTGACGAATATGTCGCCAATTCCCGCCGCTTCCAACATCGGCATGACGCGGTAGCCATCCATGACCGCCTCTAGCGCGCGCAGCGGATTGACCTCGGTGACGATCACGTTGGCGCCCAAGCCGGCCGCGCGCATGGCGATCCCGCGGCTGCACCAGCCATAGCCGGCCACCACAACCACACGCCCCGCCAGCAAGATATTGGTGGCGCGGATGATGCCGTCCAAGGTGCTTTGGCCGGTGCCATAGCGATTATCGAAGAGGTGCTTGGTGGAACTGTCGTTGACCGCCAAGACCGGAAAGCGGAGGGCGCCGTCCTTCGCCATTGCCCGCAGGCGGATGACGCCGGTGGTGGTTTCTTCGGTGCCGCCGACGATGTCTTTGAGGAGTTCGCGCCGGTCTTTGTGAATTGTGCCGACGAGGTCCGCGCCATCGTCCATGGTGATATGCGGCTTGTGATCCAGAGCCGCGTGAATGTGCTGATAATAAGTCTCGTTATCCTCGCCTTTGATGGCATAGACGGGAATCTCATCATTTGTGACCAGCGAAGCCGCCACATCGTCCTGGGTCGAGAGCGGGTTGGAGGCGGTGAGCACGACATCAGCCCCGCCGGCCTGCAAGGTCTGCATCAGGTTGGCGGTCTCGGTGGTCACATGCAGGCAGGCCGAGACGCGCAGTCCATCCAGCGGTTTTTCGGCGGCGAAGCGTTCCCGTATCCGCTTGAGCACGGGCATTTCTTGCCCGGCCCAGTCGATGCGATAGCGTCCTCCGGTGGCCAGTTCGAGGTCTTTAACGTCGTGCGCGATAGTCATTTCATCTCCTGAAATTCACCCCCATGGCGGGGAAGCGGCAACATAACGGAAGCATTCTAGCATAATTGCTGAGGGCTGTCGCCAAGCAAGTGGGTTGTTTTCGCTTTATAGAAGGCAGTCCAGGCGGCCGCGATCATCGGCCAGACGGCGGAAGCGCTCTACAAATTCGGCAGCGGTAAAACTGTGATTTTGTGTGCCGACGACTTCCAGCGCGTAAGTCGCGCTCAAGGCGCCGATCTGCGCCGAAAGTTCCAAGGGAAAAGCCTTGCTCATGCCCAGGATCAAGCCGGCGCGATAGGCGTCGCCAGCGCCCGTGGGGTCGGCAATCTCCCTCGGGGCGAAGGCGGCCACCTCAATGGTCTCGCCGTTGAGGTAGATGGTGGAGCCTTTTTCGCTGGCGGTGATGACAACAATGTCCACTATCTCGCGCAGGTCATTCAGATTGAGCCCGGTCTTCTCATAGATGACGCTGGCCTCGTATTTGTTGACCACGATCATGTGCGCGCCGCGAAAGCTCCGCCGCAATTCATCGCCGTTCAGGCGCGCCACCTGTTGGCCCGGGTCGTAGATAAAGCGAATGCTGCGTTCGCGACATTCATCGCAGAGCTTGATCATCGCAATGGGGTCGTTGGGCGAAATGATGACTAGATCCGGTTTGTCGCTGAGCGCATCGGCAATGCGGTAGTTGCGCGCCAGATTCATCGCGCCGCCATAAAAGAAGGCCAATTGATTATTGTCATCGTCCGTGTTGGCGAAGAAGGAGGCGGTGAAGACTTCATCGATCTGGATGACCGTGCTGCAATCGACGCCGTTGCTCTCCAGCCAACTGCGATAATCGCCGAAGTCGCGCCCGACCGTGCCCATCAGCTTGGGCTGCAAGCCGAACTTCGCCATGGTGAAGGCGATATTCGCCGCCGTACCGCCCCAGTGTTTGGTCATGTCATCGACCAGAAAGCTGAGGCTCAAGTCGTGCAGTTCGTCGGGAATGAAGTGCTGCTGAAAGCGGCCGGGAAAACGCATCAAGTAATCATAGGCGATTGAGCCGGTGATCAGAGTTTCCATAGTTGAAGTCCGTTGCGAGTTTGCCAATAAGACCGAATGAGCGCAATTATACTTGCTCGCCAGCCACGGCGCGCCGCAACGTCTCGCCGAAGGGCAGGTGGGCGATGCCGTTTTCGGTGACGATGCCGCTAAGGTAGCGGTGGGGCGTCACATCAAAAGCCGGGTTGCGCGCTTTGAAATGCGCCGGCACGATGGGATTGCCGTAGGGCGTCGTCACTTCGGCCGGATCGCGCAATTCGATCGGGATATCCGCGCCGGTCGCCAGGCTGAGATCAATCGTTGAGGTCGGCGCGACCGAATAGAAGGGGATGCCATGCGCGGCTGCCATAATCGCCAGTTGGTAGGTGCCGATTTTGTTGGCGAAGTCGCCGTTTGCCGCCACGCGATCGGCGCCGACCAGGATCAGATTTACCTCGCCGTTTTGCATGTAGTAGCCAGCGGCGGTATCGGGGATGATGTCATAGCTAATGCCCAGTTGCTCCAACTCCCAAGCGCTGAGGCGCGAGCCTTGCAAGCGCGGACGTGTCTCGTCCAGCAGGACATGGAAGTCTTTGCCGGCTTCGTGCGCGGCGCGGATAACGCCGAGTGCGGTGCCATAGTCCACCGTTGCCAGGGCGCCGGTATTGCAGTGGTGCAGCACGGTCGCGCCTTGATCAATCAACGCGGATCCCCAAGCCCCCATGCGCCGATTGATGGCGACATCGTCATCGGCGATTTGTTGCGCCGCCAAGAGCAGCGCCTCGCGCAGGCTGTCCACATTGTTGAACTCGCCGCTTTCCGCGACTTGCAGGAGTTGCTTCGCCGCCCAAGCTAGGTTGACGGCGGTGGGACGAGCCGCATTCAGCAGGTCGCCATATCGCCTCAGGTCCACGATCAAAGCCTCAATGGTCGCTGCCTCGCTTTGTCTCGCGGCCAAAGCCATGCCGAAGGCGGCCGACGCGCCGATTGCCGGGGCGCCGCGGACGGTCATGTTGCGAATGCTCTCGGCGACCGCTTCGACCGTGTGCAGGCGCACATATTCGAGTTTCCAGGGCAAGGCGCGCTGGTCGATCATCTTGACCGCGCCGTCCTCCCATTCCACGCTGCGCATTGGGCTGGTCTCGCTGATTATCCGGTCCTGATTAACGCCGCGCGAATTCGGCTTCCGCCACTAGCGTGCCGAGTTGCTCAAAGGTCGGATGCTGCCCGAAGCGGCTGACCTGCAAGGGACCATCGCCGTAACGCACAAATACCGTTGGCGTTCCAGTGACGTTGTGCTGCTGCGCCAGCCGCAGATCTGTGTTTACCTGGGCGGCGTCCTGCGTGCATTGGAGCAACTCGGGATAGGACATATTCATCATGTCGGCGAAGCTGCGCGAAGAACTGTCGCTGAAAGCGCGGGCGCTGGCGATTTGGAAGAGGACGTCATGAGCCTCCCAGAAGGATTCGGAGCGCAGGGTATCGGCGCATTCCGCCAGTTGAGCGGCCAAGCGCGAATAACCGGGATGCACCACCGGCAGCATCCGATATTCGAAGCGCGCCTTGCCGGTCGCGACATAAGTTTCAATGTACTTCTCGACAGTTGGCTTGTAGCGCTGGCAGGCCGGGCAGAGAAAGTCCTCGAAGGCGACGACCGTGAGCGGCGCGTCCGGATCCCCGAGGACGAAACCGCCATCGGCTTGCCGCGCTTGTGGGATGGCGGAGTAGTCGACGGCCACCTCGCTGAACGAGCTTTGGCTGGAAAGGACGACAAATATCACAGCAACGATCGCCGCTACAACGATGATAGCGCCGATCATGAGTTTCGCGCGTTGGGGCGAAGTTTTGCTTTTCTCGGTCACGTCATTTCCCCCGGATTGTTTTCCTGTCTTGGCATCCCGCGATCATGGCGCGGTCGAGACAAAAGAATCCTACAAATCAAATTCGGCGACGTCAATTCTCTACCGCCGACGTAATCAGGGCAATCGCTTCAAATTATTTTTTTGCCACCGAGTATACGGAGTATCATAGAGTACACAGAGAAAAGCTATTTAGACAATTAGGCAGCAGTGACAATTTCTGCCTTCTGGCAGCGGCAGATGTTGAGAAAAGTAGGCAAT
>JAJEAA010000006.1 GCA_022824365.1 Anaerolineae bacterium | reverse complement strand
CCCCCCCCCCCCGATGCTATATACATACTGTATCTATACAGCAGCGAATTTTCCTGCGTTTTCAGGGGTTTTAGCGGCGCTTTAGGCTGGATGACTGCGGGCTGTTTCCGCCATTATTGACGAAGTCGAAACGGCGCCAATCCGCCAAGTTTCGCTCCCCTTCCATGATGCTTCGGGATGCTCGCCATAGAGATGGCGAGAGGGGCCGGGGGATGGGGTAGAAAAAAGCGATGGCTTTCACCGAGTACCGGACAAGCCTTGTAGGAGCGACTGGGTCTTTCTCTGCGGTCTCTGGGTTGTCTGCGGTTAGATTTTCTTGCCAGACTCGCTTGGCTTTACATAGACAATAGAAAGGCGGACCATGACAACAATCGGCATCGGACTGATCGGCATGGGCTGGATGGGCCAGGTTCATGCCCGCTCCTACAGCCTGGCGCGGCAGCGATTCCCGGAGGCGGACCTCAAGGCGCGGCTGGTTATCTGCTCGGATAATGTCCCCGAGCGGGCGGAAAACGCGCGCGACCGGCTCGGCTTCGAGCTGGCGACAGCGCGCTGGCAAGACGTGATCGAGCATCCCGCGGTGCGGATCGTCAACATCGCTGCGCCAAACAACCTGCACGTCGAGATTGTGGAAGCGGCCGCCGCCGCGGGCAAGCACATCTTCTGCGAGAAACCGGTCGGGCGCAACCCGGCCGAAACCGCGCGCATCGAATGCATGGGGCGTCAAGCCGGCGTCTTGACCTTCGTCGGTTTCAATTATCGCTGGGCGCCTATGGTGCTGCATGCCAAACAGTTGATCCACGAAGGCGCTCTGGGCGAGCTCACGCAGTACCGCGGCCGCTTCTTCAGCATGTACGGCAGCGATCCAATGGGCTTGCTCTCCTGGCGTTTCGACCGCGAGATTGCCGGTTACGGCGTGCTGGGCGATATCATGGCGCATGTCACCGATATGGCGCTCTATCTCTGCGGCGGGGTGAAACGGCTGGTCAGCAACTCCCATACCTTCATCAGAGAGCGCCCGCTGCCGATCCCGGGCAAAGGCACACATTATTCCCGCGGGGCGCCGGAAGACCCCAAAGGCCCGGTCAGCAACGAAGATTATGTCGGCGCGCTGGTCGAATTTGAAAATGGCGCGCGCGGAACCTTCGAAGCCTCCCGCTCGATCTTTGGTCCCAAGAACCAGATGGCTTTTGAACTGAACGGGACAAAAGGCGCCCTGAACTGGGACTTCGAGCGCATGAACGAACTGGCGCTGTATCTGCCCGGCGACGACGGCCGGCGCGATGGCTATATGCGTCTGGTCGGCGGCGACCAATATCCCTTCCACGGCAACTTCAACCCGGGCGATGGCAGCGGCCTGGGTTATGAAGATATGAAAGTCATCGAAGCCTTTCACTTCCTCAAAGCCGTGTCCGAGGGCATCCCCCCCGCGCCAAACTTCGCCGACGCCCTGAAGGTGGCGGAAACGCACGCGGCCATGATCCGATCCTGGCAAAGCGGAACCTGGGAAAATGTCGACAGCCTGCGGCGCGATTGAGGCAGTAGATGTCGTTTTGTGGCACAATCATTCTCTTCTCGAACCAGCCTCACAGGAGCGTTCATGACAGACCTGGCATTGCGCGGCGCCATCTACACCTTGGTTAACGACCCCTTCCTGAACCCGGTCGAAGACTGCGTCGTCTACGAATCCGATGGCTTGATACTGATCCGCGATGGCTTAATCAGCGCGGTCGGCGATTATGGGGCGCTCAAGGATCAACTGCCCGAGGGCATCGAAACGCGGCATTACCCGGACGCGCTTTTGCTGCCCGGTTTTGTCGATGCGCATATTCATTATCCCCAGGTCGAGATCATCGGCTCCTATGGCGCGCAGTTGCTGGAGTGGCTGAACAAATATACCTTCCCGGCCGAAGCCAGGTTTGTTGACCCCGAGCACGCGCGGAAAATCGCCGAGTTTTTCATCGCCGAGTTGCTGCGCAACGGCACAACTTCAGCCTCGGTTTTCTGCACCTCGGCGCCGGGTTCGGTCGATGCGATCTTCGAGGCGGCGCTGGCGCGGAACATGCTGATCCTGGCCGGCAAGATGATGATGGACAGCCACGCGCCAGCGAATATCCTCGATACGGCTCAAGCCAGTTATGACGACTCCAAAGCCTTGATCGAACGCTGGCACAAGCGGGATCGCTGCCTCTATACCGTGACGCCCCGCTTCGCTCTGACCAGCAGCCCGGAACAGCTTGAACTGGCTGCCGCTTTGATGCGCGAGCGCAGCGACGTCCGCTTGCAGTCGCACATATCGGAGAATCTGGCTGAGGTGGCGCGGGCGGCGGAATTGTATCCGGCGCGGAAAAACTATACCGATATCTACGACCATTACGGCTTGCTCGACGAGCAAGCCATCTACGGTCACGGCATTCACTTGTCGGAAGAGGAACTGAAGCGCTTCCATGAGACCGGCGCCAAGATCGCCCATTGCCCCACCTCAAACTTCTTCATCGGCAGCGGCTTATTCAATATCGCAGCGACCAAAAACGCGGCGCGTCCCGTCGCGGTGGGCTTGGGCACCGATGTCGGCGGCGGCACCAGTTTCTCGATGCTGCAGACCATGAGCGAAGCCTACAAGATGGCGCAGTTGCGCGGCATCTCGATGACAGCGGCGCAGAGCTACTTCCTCGCGACCTTGGGCAGCGCGCAAGCCTTAGGCATCGCCGACCGCGTCGGCAAGCTGGGAGCCGGCTATGCGGCGGATATCATTGTGCTGGATCCGCGGGCGACGCCGCTACTGACGCTGCGGGCGAATGGCGCCGAGACCCTGGACGAATTGCTCTTCGCACTCATGATCTGCGCCGATGACCGGGCGATTCAAGCCACCTATGTGGCGGGCCAACTGGCTTACGAGCGCGACGCAAATGCCTGGCTCGCTTACTCCAACGTGAACCTGCCCAGCTCAATATAGCTGCTATCGCCTGCCGGCAGCCGCGCATTGGGATCATTGATGTCGTAGAGACCGGCGATCAGCCTGTACTCGTCCGCGGGCAGATCCTCTGGGATCAGCAGGGCGTGCAAGTCGAGATAGTTGTAACCGGCTTCCCACATTGTGGTCGGCTGTGTGCCGCCGCCCGGCTCGCTATCCCTCTGCGCAACGAGCGCGCCGTCCGAGTTCAGCAATTGCAGAAAGACCTTGTAACGGATTAGGGGCGCGTCGCTCGCGAACCAAAACAGACTCGCCAACAGGTAGTCGCCTCGCCTAACCGACCTTCCGCTTGTTGTGTAGTGGCTCAAGCGGATGCTATCGCCAAAAGGCATGTCTAGCTGCTGCAATTCGTCCATGTCCGCAGCTATGACATAGCGGGAGAAGCGCAGATCACCGACCCATTCCTGGCTCGCCTGATAGCTATGTATATTCAAAGACCGTTCCACCGCGCGCGTGGGATCCTGCTCTTCGCTGCCATAAAAGATTGCGAAGACCCGTTTGTGCATCAGCGTAATCTGCAAGACTTCTGAAGCCGTATCAGCCGCATCGGCGCTCGTCGGCAAGCCGTAAACCGGCGCTTCGCCTTTATAATAATAGCTCAGGACTTCCTGCAACCCCGCCGCGCTCACAAGAACGGCATCTCCCTCGCGCAATTCTGACTCAATCCGCGCCGCCAACCCGCGCACATCATCGCGCTGGAAATTGGGCTGGTGATATAGCAAGCCCAAATTGCCAAATAAATACAGCAGGTAGAAAGCCGCGCCAAGAAAGACGATAAACTTGGCTTTGTCTCGCCAGCGCCGAACCCGGTGACGCCTGTGGAGCATCCACGCGATCCAGACGCCCCGCCCCAGCCAGAGCGCGAAGGCCATCTGCGCCGGCAGCAGGAAGCGCAGATAGCGCGTCGTCAAGCCCAGATACAAGTAGACGGCAACCGAAAGAATAACCCACAGGACCGGCAGAGCGATATTCCAAAGAGTCCGGCTGCGAATCGCAGCTGGAATCAACCCGAAAAGCAAGAAGAAATAGACAAAGAATGTCATATCTCGACCGCTTTCTTCGAAGGTGACGCCAATCGCGAAGTAACCAAGAATCTGCCCAAACGTCTGATCAAGCGGCATCGCCTGCGAAAGATTCGGCTGAGCCAAGACCTGCCGCAGCGATACCGGCAGCCAGGGCGCGAAGAGCAACAGCGTCAGAAAATTGGCCAGCGCCAATCGCGTCAGCAGCCTCCCCCAGCGCTTCGTCGCCGCCTTGTCGCGCCGCTCGCGGATGAGCGCTGAACCCAGCCAGACCGCAGCCAGAATCACCTGCGCCAAAATGACCAAGCCGTAGGCGACATGCGTATTCAAGCCCAGCGCGTTCGCCAATCCCAGCGCGATGACCGGCAGCCAGCGCACCCCTCTCGGTCCCCCCATCGCAATGGGGGGAAGCAGGCGAGCGGGCAATCCGCGCAAGAGACCGACATAGAGCCACATGCTGCCGCCAGCGATAGCGACCAGCATAGCGTACATCCGCGCCTCTTGAGCATAATAAATGCTGAAGCTGTTCAATGCCATCAGCGCCGCCGCCGCAAGTCCAGCGCCAGGATGAAAAAGGCGTTTGCCCAGCGCATAAGTCCAGGCCACCCCTACGATGCTGAACAGCGCCGACAAAGCGCGCAAGGCGAATTCGGACGAGCCCGTCCAATCCTGCCACCAGCCCAGCAAAGTGAAGTAAGCCGGCAGGTGTACATTGCGCTGTAAGAGCGGGATCAACTCCGGCAGCGTCCGCAGCGAGTGGGCGTAGGCGACGCCCTCGTCATACCAGAGCGACTGCGCGCCCAGACGATGGAATCGGACCGCCGCCGATAGCAGCAGCACGGCGACTGCCAGCGCCAGCAGCAGTTCACCCCGTTTGTCCGCCGCCTCGTTCATCGCCGGCGCTCGCCCAGAGCCAGCAGAATGCAGCCAAACACGAGCGCCCCGCCAGCCAAGCCCAGCGCCAGCCAGGCGAGCAGGCGATTCCCGCCCCGGTCATACACCACAATCTCATCGACGATCAGGGGCGCCTCGCCGAAACTGATCGCCGCCGTTCGCGCCAACTCCCCTGAAAGCGGGAGGCGACTCACTCGCCAGCCAGCATCCATATCATCGCCCTCCCGCCAGCGGATATCGACAGCCGTGCCATGCGCCCTGAATTTGAGCGGCGCTTCAAAAACGACCGCCTGCACAAAGCGCGCCGTGTCATCCGCTACCAGGCGACCGGCGTCAATCTGCCAGGTCTCGGCTTGGTGCGTTCCGCGATACAATACCGGCGCCTGCCCATTGATATAGTCGCTGACGCTGTCATAGACGGGCAGCGGCGTGAAAGTCGGCTTCTCCGGCTGATAATCCGGCTCGGCCATGCGAAAATAATAAAAGGCTTGATCGGCCTCGAAGGGATCCTTGCGCGTGAAAAACCAGTACATCACATTGCCGACCCAGGGCCATTCCTGCTGCGCCCGATTGTATAGCATAGGCATGTAGCGGGCCGCTTCTTCCTGCGTCACATTGCCATAATTGCCATAGAGCGAGATCTGTTCCGGCGACAACTCGGCATCCAGCGTGGCGTTCCAGGCCGCTTCGCTGAGCCAGATCGGCTTGTGCGCATCGCCGTTGCGGACCATGATGTCGCGATAATATGTATGCCGGGCGACATTGACGCTGGTCGCGCGCAGGCGTCTATCGGTCGGTCCGCTGCGCAAGCCGTAACCCTGCGCCGAAAGCACATCAAAACAGTCGCCGCCGCCGTTATCGTAAAGCGCTTGCAGGAAGACCAGATCGCTCAGATCGCGCGCGCCATCCAGGGCGATTGTCGGGGCGATAGCCGCGCTGATGATCACGATTTCCGGATCGACCGCTTTCAAAGCGGCATAAGTCCGGCAGAGCATGTCGGCGTATCCGGCCGGGTCAATCGGCTTATTGCCCCATTCCGGGTAGATATTCGGCTCATTCCAGATCTGATAATGACGGATGCGCCCCCGATAGCGCCGGGCGACCGCGACCGCGTAATTCACGTAATCTCCCAAGTTGTCCGGCGGAGCGTTATCGCCGGCCTTCGGATCGGCCCGGGACCAGGCCGGCGGGTTGCTCAAGCGCGTCATCAGGCGCAAGTCGTATGCCTCCGCCAACTCGACGATCCGGTCATACTTCAGCCAGGTATCGGGCACATCCGGCTGTCCATCGCCGTCCAGATCGCGCGAGTTGCTGAACTGGCCGCGCCCGTCAAACTCGAGATCTTCCCAGGGGAATTCCTGCCGCAGCCAGACGAAACCGGCCTCGCTGATCATTTTTAGCATCGCCTCGATCTTGGGCTTCTCCACTTCCTGCTCGAGGAAGGTGTTTATCCCGTAGGGGCGATAAGCTTTGTGCTCGATGGGCGCCAGCGGCTCGGTGGAAAGCGGCGCGCGGACGAGGTTGCCAGCCACCTCGACCATACCGCGGATTTGACCAGGCGCCGCTTCTTCGCCGGTCTGCGACCAGAAGAATCGCCAAGCCAAGCCCTGATGCCGCAAGTCGAGCGACAGCAACAGCGTTAGCAGAAGCGCCAGGACAACAAATATGATGGCGCGCCGGCGGCGGACGCGGCGGACAACGTTGCGCGGCTGGGTCATGCGCCGCATTATAATCCAGCCCCGCGACAATCTAAAAGCGCGAACGCGGCCAGGTTGGTCGTCCCTACAAGGCTTGGTTGGCATTAGCGGACAAGTCTTTAATCGGGTGGTTCGATGTGAATGTTGAAATCGGATTTGGGATTTTCGGTATAAGCCCAGGCGCGCGTGTTGCTCACGAGGGTGACGCTGACCCGTTGGTAGGCATCGCCTTCATAATCATCGAGTTTTTGCAGTTCTTCGCTGGTCACTTCAAAGAGCGTGCCATCGACGATTGAGCCCGGGTGGGGCTGAAGGATGGAATAGACGAAGTGGATGCCGCGGAGCCTGGCCAGCCGATAGCCGCGAAGGGAATCCGGTTTGCCTTCGCCCAGTTGCCGGCCCAGGAGTTGGACTTGGGTCGCTGGATTGCGGAGCGTACCGTATGTGAAGAGTTTCTCCATCGAAACGGTTCTTTGCCTCATGCCGACATGCGGACGATCATGACCGTGCCAATCAGGGCGCCAAGCTGTTACGGTCTGCGTTGATGGGCGCAAAGCGAGATTGCGCGCAATCGCACGCTACCATTGTACTGTCGCTGAGCAGGTGTCAAGCGTGAACTTGCCGGTTTTCCTCAGTCATAGCTTTGGAGATGCGCGCCGTCGAGATAGCCAGCGATCCATTTTAGCATATCAACCGAGCCTTGGGGGTTGGCTTCGCCGTGCATGAGTTGCCGGTCGATGCTGTCGTCGCTGCGTATCAGCGAAGGCTTGCTGCGATTCTCGGCCATCTGCGTGACCCGGGTAGCGAGGCTGCGCAGGTTGTTCGCCAGGATATGCCGCTGCTCCGATGACAGGTCGCCGCTTAGTTCATCGACTTCGCGGCGGATGGTGCGCGGATCCGTCTCGGACAGGTTAGCGCCATCAAACGCTTCGGTGATGTGTTCGAGCATGATGTTGGCTGTATTGATGGCCTGCGCCAGTTCGGCTGGTCCGCGGCTGTGCAGCCAGCGCCGCATCGCCACGACGGTTTTGATGATATGTTTCTGCTCTTCCATGTGCCGCTGCGCGTCAAGTTCGCGCTTGAGCCGCTGCAATTGCGGCATGGCGCGGCTATGCGTGTATTGCCGCCACCAATTGTTGACGCCGTCTTGCAGGTTTTTGCTGAAGGCGATCTGGCGGCAGATGCGCGTCAGCCCGGCGACGACTACCTCAAGGTCTTCTTCGCTATCAAACTGAGCCATGAGCTGGGTCATGACGACACGGGCGGCCGCTTCCGACTGTATGGTTTGGCAGGCGTCGAAGAGCGTCCAGAGGTGGCGGTAAGAGACGGTGACTTCGTGATGCTTCGCCAGGAGCCGGGCGAGAGATTCAATCAAGTGCTGGGTTTGGGGCTCCCACTGATAATAATCGAGCAGTGAAAAATAGCAGGCGATGACCTCTTGCGGGGGGGCATTTTGGATGGCGCTGACGGCGTTCATCACCGAGAGCACCTTGTCCAAGGGCAGGTCGTCTTGCTGCAGCGCGCCCTCCAAGCGGGGGAAAAGCAGTTCGTGGTCGGCCAGATGTTGCAGCGCCCCCGCGATAAAGGGGCGGTCGTCGATGTGCAGGATGTAGCGCAAGAGGAGATCAAGCGCGTCCGCCGACATTTGGCGGCTCCCCTGCGTCGCCAGCAGGCGTATCAGAGCCGGGGCGCGATAAACCGCCGGCAGGTTCGCCCGCCCTTCGGATTCCGCCAGCGTCACCAAGCGGCGCGTTGCCGCCAGAGAAATGAGCAAGTCGTCGCTTCCGCTGAGGCCATTGTAGAGGGACAAGAGAAAATGTTCGGGTTTGTCATCAATCAGGGCATCCAGCGCCTTCAGAGAGGGGTTTTGCAAGGCGGCGCGGACATTGGCCTCCAGGGCGGCGACAAGCGCTTCGTCGGCATAAAGGGCGTCGACGATTTCCGGCGTTCGCCTCGCCGCTATCAGTATGAGTTGAATACCCAATTCGCCATCGCCATAGGCGCGTTTGGCGGCGGAAAGGATGCCTCCCTTCAATATCCCCTGCAATTGATAGGCTTGCGGTTCATGGGCGATGAGTTCCAGCCAGCCAGCCAGGGTGCCGATATCGCCTTCCTCAATCGCGACATCGAGGGAGTTGCGCGCGGCCGCGTGCAAGCGGGGGAGCCAGCGCTCGTCCAGGCCGAGATTGATCAGTCGGTTGCGGATGAATACGTATACGGCGTCGGGCTGGTCTTCCAGCATTTCTTCGATCAGCCCGGCCAGGGCAGCGTCTAGCGCCTCATCGCGCTCCATCTCTTCCGCCACCCAGCGGCCGGCAGCGGAATCACGATTGTTCAGGGCGTTCCGCAGCAGCTTCTCGACGTAGAGCCGGCGCAGATTCTTGCTGGGCGATTCGATGCCTTCGAGGATGCTTATCATGACATCGGTGTCGACTTCATCGCCAGCCCGAACGTGATGGTCGACCCAGAAGCGCTCCGCCAAAGTTCGCAGGTCGTCGGCTAAATCTCCGGGCTTTCCGTCAGCGAGATCGGGCAGCGCCATCCTCTGAATATCGGCCGCCAGCGCCGATGGCTCGCCAGCCCAAAGGAGGCGCAGTACATCAATGTAGGGATGCTCAAGCGCTTCGCTGATGGTATGCGGTTCGCTCCAGTCAAAGATCCAGGCGTCGCTCTCGCCGTCGCCGAATGCGATATGCGGTTTACGCCGGGACTTGTTTAGGGAGTTGCTGGCGAAAGTTATGCGGGCGGCCAGCTTGCCCGGCAACATAGCCTGTACGCCGGCGATGAATGCCAGGCGCCGGCTGAAATCGGCCGGAAAGCCGCTGATCAGCAATTGCCGCTGGTCGATCAGCGCGCCCAGCAAAGTCAGCAAAACTTCGAAGTCGCCGTCAGGGTTGTGATCAAGCAGACGCGCCAGATTGGCGGCACGGGTCTCTTGGTCGACTGGGGTGAAGAGAGGCGCTTGCAGCAAGGGCAGGGTGAGGTCGAGGTCTCCGGTCGCTTTGGGCAAGGCTGCCAGCCAGCTTTCGAATTGGTCGGCGGCCTCGGCAAGGGATTCCGCCGGGATAAAGACATAATGATCGGTGAAAGTCCCGGGCTGGTCGGGGGCGGGCTGATTGACGAGGAGCAGGTTTTGGGGACCGTCATACTCGACAAGCGCCAGGCTGGTTTGGCTCGCGCCGGCGGCGTCGACCAGGGGTTTAATATCTATGATGCGAGTGTAGAAAGCGGGGTCAAGCGATGGCAAAGCTCCGTTAAAGAGCAACAGCTTGCGCCGCCCTTGGCCCTGATCATCCTGATCGTGACCAAGTATCACATATTCCAGCGTCACATTGGCAGCCCTTCAGCGACCACGCTATCCGCTTGCACAATCATTGTGTCAAATTGTCCGCTGACATGCAAGCGTCTTCGATCCGCGGGAGTGGTGAAAGTTGTGGATACGCCAACATCGCAAGGCAATGTAGGGGCGGCATACCATGTCCCGAAACCACAAGGCGCAGCGGCAGCAGGCGGTCTGGCAGGTCGCCCCTACTTAGTATCCAGCAAATTCACCAGTTCCCCAATTCACCACTCCCTGAAGCAATTGCGCAGATGAAAAGGGGCGGCGTCATGTTACAATGAGCGGCGGTTTTCAGTTTCCAGGCAGGACCTGCTATGAATCGGCAGCGAAGGGCGCGGCTTAGGCTAAGCGCCGTATTGGCAATCACTCTCGTTTTCGCCTGGTCGCCGGCGGCGGCGCAGGACAACTTCGTCGATGTCATTGAAATGTCGGTCGAGGTCGGCTTCAATGCTTACTTTCGGCCGGGCGACTGGACGCCGGTGGTCATCAGACTCAAGAACAACGGCGAGTCGCTGACGGGACGAGTCGTCATCCGCCCGGAGACATCAGGCATCGTGGTCGGCAACGCCTTCAGCGCGCCGGTGGAATTGCCCAGCGGCGCCGAGAAGTCGGTGCTGTTAAACATCCGCGCGCGCTCTTTTCCGGATAGCATTCGGGTCGAATTGATCGATGATGGCGGGGCGGCGCGCGCCGTAAAAGACGCCGGCTTGATCGACCTCAGTCCGCAAGATCAGATTTACGCGCTCGTCATTGGACCCAACGCCAGTCCACTCAATCTGACCGGCTTAAGCGTCGGCGGCTTCGAAGCGGAGCAGGCGATTTGGGCGGCGCATGATATTCCGGAACACGGTCTTTCGCTGGAATCGCTGGATATGATGATGTTGATCAACATCGACAGTGAGGGTCTTTCGAGCGGGCAGCGCCGGGCGCTACGGCACTGGGTGGAAGGCGGGGGACATTTGATCGTCGGCGGCGGACCGTCGGCGGTCATCAGCGCGGCCGGCTTGACAGAGATACTGCCGCTGCGGCCGGAGGGGAGCCAAACGGTAGACAATCTGCGCAAGTTGGCGCGTTACGCCGGCGATGAAGAGGCCGGCTTAAGCCAGCGGGCGGTCATCGCGCTGGGCGCGGTACATGAAGGCGCGACGGTGCTGGTCGAGCAGGCGGGCATCCCGTTGCTGATACGGCGCGAGCTGGGCGCGGGATTGGTGGATTACCTGGCGGCCGACCCAACGCTGGAGCCGCTCTTGAGTTGGGATGGCTTGAGCGACCTGTGGCTGAAACTCCTGGCGACGCGGGGACCGCATCCGGCCTGGCGCGAAGGTTTCACGAGGCCGGAATGGGGGGCGGACGCGGTGGCGAACCTGCCGGGGCTGGACCTGTTGCCGCCCTTGCAGACGCTCTGCTTCTTCCTCGCTGCTTATATCATGCTCATTGGTCCGCTGAATTATTTGATCTTGTCGCGTTTGCGGCGCAATGGCTGGGGCTGGTTCACCATTCCGCTGGTGATCATTTGTTTCGCCGTGATCGCCTGGACGGTGGGCTTCAACCTGCGCGGCACGGAAGTCATCCTCAGTCGGCTGACTTTGCTGGAGTCATACACGGACAGCGACGAGGCGCAGGTGAATCAGTTTGTCGGTTTGCTGTCGCCGCGGCGGGCGACGTATTCGCTGGTAGCGCCGGAGGGGAGCTTCCTGGCGGTGGCCGGGGCGACAAGCCCGAGCAGCATCTTCGCCAGCAATACGATCCAGACCGCCACTGAAATATCGCAGGGGGCGAGCTTTGGCGCGCGGGATTTCACGGTGGACGGCGGCATCTTCGCCAATTTCAGCGTGTCGGGGCGGGTTGCCAAGCCGGCGATCGAAGGCAGCTTCACGCTGGATTACGAGATTCTGGAAAGCGGTCGCATGGTTGGCGCCTACCGGGGCTTGATTAGCAATCAAAGCGATGTGGCCTTGCGAGACGCGGTCTTGATCGGCGAAGGTCTGGATTATCGGCTGGAAGGCGAGCTCGCGCCCGGCGATATTGTCACGTTGGGGCGGGAGGAATTGACGGTGGATATTGCCGACCGGCCGGCTCAGCCGAACCCGCGCGAGCTGCATGTCTCGGCGTTGGGGACAAGTCTGTCGCCGTTTTCCGGCAGTACGCATAATATCTCGATCAAGAATTTGCAGGGCGAGCGCTTCATGCGGAGCCGCACGTTCCTGAACGCGGAATCGACGGCCGACCGGCAGTCCGCGCGGGAGCAGGCTTTCCTGGCCAGTTTCATGCTGGATCAATTCCGGTCAGCGGCGCGGGGCAGCCGTCTCTTCTTGGTCGGCTGGAACGATACTTGGCCGCGAGACTTGACGGTCAGCGGAGCCAGCTGGTCTTCGATCGACACGAGTTTGTACGTCATTGAACTGGATGTCGCAATAGAGTTGCCGCGGGAGAGAGCGACGCTGACATCGGAGCACTTCAGTTGGATGACGCTGGATCGGCAGGGCATCACATCCAATGGTCCCGAGAACTTCAGCCTGTTTGAAGGGCAGGCCGTGGAATTCCTCTTCCATCCGCTGCCGGGCTTGGCGCTGGATGTGGTGGAGCGAATGCTGGTGGATGTGGATCGCGGCGGCGGCTTCGCGCAGGCGCTGGCGGTCGAGCTATATGACTGGACGCGGGACGAGTATGAAACGTTCCAATATCGCGATGGCAGCGAGATAGAGTTGAGCGATCCGGGGCAGTACCTGGGACCGGGGAATGCCCTGAGGCTGCGGCTGCAGTATGGCGATGGCATCGGCACCATGCGCGTGCGAAAGATAAGAATAGAGCAGACCGGGCGCTACTTCTCGCGTTCGGACGGGTAGAGGCGATGGACTGGATAATCAAGACTTACGACTTGCACAAGTCCTTCGGCAATTTTGAGGCGCTCCGCGGGATTTCGCTGGAAGTGCCGGCCGGCTCGATCTATGGTTTTGTGGGTCCGAACGGGGCCGGCAAGACAACAACAATGCGCATCCTGACGACTTTGACGCGGCCGTCGAGCGGGCAGGCTTGGGTAGCGGGTCATTCCGTGCTGGAAGATCGGCGGGCGGTGCGGCGCGCCATCGGTTATATGCCAGATGAATTCGGCGTGTATGAGGACTTGCGCGTCTGGGAATACCTGGATTTCTTTGCCGCTTGCTACGATATCCCGGAGAATGAGCGGAAGGCGCTGGTGGCGGACCTGCTTGAGTTGGTGGACTTGCAGCACCGGCGCGAAGAAATGGTGGACAAGCTCAGCCGGGGCATGAAGCAGCGCTTATCGCTGGCGCGCACGCTGGCGCACGATCCGCAGGTTTTGATCCTGGATGAGCCGGCGTCGGGTTTGGATCCGCGGGCGCGGGTGGAAATCCGCGAGTTGCTAGGCGAGTTGGCGAATATGGGCAAGACGATTTTCTTCTCGTCGCATATCCTGGCTGATGTCGAGGATGTCTGCTCGCATATCGGCATCGTCGAAGCGGGCGAGTTGATCATGCAGGGCAGCATTGATGATTTGAAGCTGGAGTTGATGGCGCATCGGGAGATTGTCATCACGGTGATGGATCATGCCGTGGCCGAAGCGGTGATGAGCCTGGCGGGCGATATTGGGCAGGTGGTCGCCGCCGAGATCATCAGCCCGAAGAACGGGCGGGCGCGCGTGCGGATCGACTTCGCCGGCAACGATGAAGAACTGGGGGCATTAAGCCTGCGCCTGTTTGAGGGCGATATAACGCTGCTGGGTTTCAACGAAGAAGAGAAGGACCTCGAGCACATGTTTATGCGGGTCACGCGGGGTTTGGTGACCTAATGTTCCAGGAGAGCAAGGATGGCGACGTACACTGCTGACAGCCTGCAGATCCCAGCAAGCGATACTGGCCGAGCGGGGGCATTCGCTGCGCTGGACGCCAAGCGGGCCGGCTGGGATACGATGAATTTCGCCGCGGTGCGCCTGGGCGAAGGCAAGACCTTCGAGGTCGCTATTGACGCCTTTGAGTATGTGGCGGTGGTTTTGAGCGGCCGCTGCAATATCCGCAGCAACAAAGGCGACTTTGAAGCGGTGGGCCGGCGGAGCAGCGTGTTCAGCGGCTTGCCCTACGCGGTTTATTTGCCGCCAAATACGGAATTCGCGATTGAGTCGCTGAGCGAGGATTTTGAATTCGCCTCTTGCTGGGCGCCGTCCGAGCGCGAGACACAGGCGAAATTGATCAAGCCGCGCGATATTGAAGTGCAATTGCTCGGCGGCGGCAACTGCTCGAGGCAGATGTGCCGCATCATCGGCGGCGCTTTCCCGGCTGATCGCTTGCTAGTATATGAGCTTTATACCCCCGGCGGGAATTGGTCGAGCTACCCGCCGCACAAGCATGACAGGCACCGGACCGATGAACGCGGCAAGGTGCTGGAGGCGCAGTTGAACCGCTTCAGCTTCTACAAGTTCGACCGGCCGACGGGCTACGCCTATCAACGCGTCTACGCCGCCGACAAGCGCTGGGACGCCCGGATGCTGGCGCGTCAGCATGATATTATTCTGATGCCCGAAGGTTACTATACGATGGTCAGCGCGCCGGGAACAGTGACTTACACCTTGAACTTCCTGGCGGGTTCGACGCGGGAATTCGCCTACACTGAAGATCCCGACTTCAGTTGGGTGCGGGACACCCTGCCCGGCATGGATCCGCGACTGCCTCTGGTGGATTTTGGCATGGAAGTCGGACACTAGCTCCGCGTTAGCGCAGCGTCAATCCCCAAGAATCAACAAAGACAGCGGCAGCCCGCATAATGGCTGGCGGAGCGTCAGCGTGTTTCCTAGTCCCATGCTAGAATGACGCGCGTAACCGTTTATTTCGAGTTTGAACTGGAAGGCTAGGAGCAGATATGCGCCGTCTATACATATTGACGCTTTCGATACTGACATTGCTATCACTGGGGTCGGCCGCGGTGATGGCGCAGCAGGTTCACACCGTGCAGCAGGGAGAAACTCTGTATTCCGTCGCCAGGCGCTACGACAGAACTGTCGCTGAAGTCGCGCAGGCCAATGGTTTGAGCGAACCCTATATCATTCATGCAGGCAACCAACTGACGATACCACCGGTCGGCGGCGTGACTCAAGCGCCCGCGCCGGCGCCCGCGGAACAGCAGCAGCCGACAGGCGCCGCCACCTACATCGTGCAGCGCGGCGACAGCCTGGCAACGATCGCGGCACAGTTCGGCACCACATACATTGAGCTGGCGCGGATGAACAACATCGCGGATCCGGATGTCCTCCATGTTGGTCAAGTATTGCTAGTGCCCGCCCCGGCGGGGACGCAAGCGCCAGCCGAAAGCGGCACGACAGCGCCGGCGACGCAGCCGACCACAGGCACCTACACCGTGCAGCGCGGCGACAGCCTGGCGACCATCGCGGCGCAATTCAACACCACCTATATTGAGCTGGCGCGTTTGAACGGCATCGCAGATCCGGATGTCTTGAGCGTCGGTCAAGTCTTGATAGTCCCGGGCGCGCCACCGCCACCGCCGCCGGAGCCAGCGCCGGCTGAAACGACGGCGCCAGAAGCGGGTCCGCCGCCGCCGAGCACAGCCAATACCAGCGGCTTTGAATTGGGCGGCCAGGCGCTGAGCTTCGCGCATCCGGGTCATATGAAGAATGCGCGCATGACCTGGGTGAAGCGGCAGGTCAAATGGCACGGGGAAGACGCGGGCCACTTCCAGCATCTGATCGACAGCGGTCATGCCCAGGGCCTCAAGGTCTTGCTCAGCGTGATCGGCGACAAGAATCAGATCGCTGGCAACCCGGGCGGGTTCTATCAGAGCTTCGCCAATTTCTTGTCTGGGCTGGCGCGGGGCGGCGCCGACGCCATTGAGGTTTGGAACGAGATGAATATCGACCGCGAATGGCCCGCGGGGCAGATCAGCGGTTCCAACTACGTTCAGATGTTGAGCGCGGCATACAACGCGATCAAGTCAGCCAACCCGGGAACGCTGGTGATCAGCGGGGCGCCGGCGCCGACCGGCTTCTTCCAGGGCTGCGGGCCCAATGGCGGCGATGATGACTGCTACTTGCGGCAGATGGCGGCAGCGGGGGCAGCCAATTATATGGATTGCGTCGGCGTTCACTACAACGCTGGCATCGTCCCGCCGGACGCGACGAGCGGAGCGCCGGTCGGCAGTTCCGGTCACTATTCCTGGTATCTGCCGCGTATGATGACGCTGTATCGCAGCTTCTTCCCGAGCAAGCCGCTGTGCTTCACCGAGCTCGGCTACCTGACAAGCGAAGGCTATCCGGCATTGCCGGGCGGATTCGCCTGGGCGGCGGGCAATAGCCTGGCGGAGCAAGCGGCTTGGCTGGCCGGCGCGGTTCATCGCTTGCGCGGCTCGGGATATGTCCGCTTGTACATCGTATGGAATGTCGACGCGACTTATTATGCGGCAGATCCACAGGCGGGTTACGCCATCGTGCGGCCCGATGGCGGCTGCCCGGCTTGCGATTCGCTGCGAGTGGCGATGGGCGGTTAGTCGCGGAGCAAGTTAAAGTGAAGAGCGAGGCTGGCTGGCCTCGCTCTTTTGTTTTGTGATTGCAGGCGAGGGCGCCTACGGGCGAGCTAATAGCTCGCCCCTACATGTCTACTTTTTTGAGTTGCCTTCCATGAAGTTGTCGATGAAGCGATTTAGAGTTGGTATTCGCCGGTGACGCGGACGATTTTGTGGCTGTAGTTCTCGACGTATTCGAAGAGCTTGTCTTGCAGGTCAGCCCAATCGGAACTGGTGATGATATCGCGCATGGCGCTGGCGTCTTCGGCGATGGCGCCGGCCATGATCCGCGGCATATCGGAACTGGCATAAACGTTATACCAGGCTTCGATGGGCGTCAGGCCGAGTTTGGTTGTATTCGGCACCCACTCGCGCATGACAAACTCAAAGTACTCTTGGTCCAAGCCCGGCTTGATATCCCAGGTCATGAGGATTTTGACACTTCCGTTTCGCATCGAGCAGCGCCCTCGCGGCAGAGTGGTTCAATATACATAGTATAACGCAAGTGTTGCGATATTCGGGTCTCGACAACTTATTTGGCCGGCAGCAGACAGAGGATTTGCGTCTGCTCGCTTAAGCCGGTCGCGGTCACCCGCAGCGTCTCTTGCGATTCCACGTTGGCGACGCCCATCGCCTTAAGGAAGCCGTCGAGCGCCGTCTCAAAAGCTTCTGTGTTGACAGCCGGGGGGTGCATCGGCACGACATAGCTTGGCTCGATCATGTTAATCAGATCGGCCAGTTGATCGCCGCTGAGCGCCGAGCCGCCTATCGGCAGCAGCAGGGCATGCACCTCATCAAGCTGTTCAATGACAGATTCAGCCGGCATTTGACGCAGGGCGCCGAGATGCAGGAAGTTCAAGCCGTTGGGATATTCAAAATGATAGGCGATGTTGTGCCGCGCCTCGCCAGTTTCGGCATCATGGACGTGCAGGGGAATGCCGCTGACAAAAAGCTCGCCGATTTCGTATTCGCCCGGCGTGGCGATGACGTATTTTTCGCCGCGGATATCGTCCACCTGCCGCCCGGCGCGCTCATGGCTGACGGTTACCAGGTCCGCTTTCAGACCGCGCTGAGCCAGGTCCAGAGCTGGCTGACAGGGATCAGTCAAAACAGTGGTATGCCCGCGTTCGGTGATGCGAAAGCAACTGTAGCCGTACCAGGTGATATCCAAGATGTTTCTCCTTTACAGAGTAGACGAATCAGCGCTCCACAGGACCAAAGAAGGAATCATCATCGAGATTTGACAAAGCAAATTCGCGTCTTGCAAATGCGCGCTCTGCTTTCCGATTCAGTATATCGACAATTTGAGTACGATCATTCGCTATTCGAGCGATGTCATCTTTCTCAAGCAATATCACATAATATCTACTTCTATCAGAAACCAGATTCGCGTAGTCGATAGCCTCTTGGGTAAACTTGCTCGTGGTTATGATCATGACAACGTCCGCTCTGGTTAAGAAGGTAATACCAACTTCTCTAGCGATTACCTTCAGGTCAACGACAGAATTCTGATTCTTGCACTGAATTTGCCACCTGTTGTAGACGATCTTGTCTGAGGCGGCCATTAGATCAACCTCACTGCCGCCGGTAGCTTGGTAACTTCTCAAGCGCCAGGCGATAAACTTTAGACTGAGCAGTCTAATGATCCATACCGCCAAGAGTTCTAGCGCTTTACCCTTGACATGATTATTTTCCGACTTCAAATCTTGTATCACATCTTCAAAGGATCGATTTAGCTCTGCCGTGGACATTTCACTGACATCGGCAAGATTTTCAATTAGAGGAGCTAGAATCTCCGCACACGCCTTTTGAGTTAAACGCACGTCATGCGGCTTCGCGCCACGACCGGTCGTTCGTTTCCTTGTCTCTACCAATCCTGCCGACTCTAATGGTTCGATTATGTCCTTAACCAGATTCTTTGTTGTAAGCCGAACTCTATAAATGTTGCGAGTATGTCTGGCTACCTTGTTGGACGGCATAAACTCTACTGCGCCGAGGCTAATCAAGGACATCAAGAAATGTTTTTGCTCTGTTGGAAGGGCGAAAAGATCATCAATTAGATCTCGGTTTACACCGAGAAGATCATGGACAACGTCCCAATTCACCTGATAACCGCTTGAGCGCATCGCGCCAGCTTTAACGAGCCAGCTCTTCATTGTGCTAATGTACGTACTATTCGTGGGAATTCTGATTCCCAATTCGTTGAGATCCTCCCCCAAAGTCTCGAGAGTTGTCCGTTCTCCACGGGACCGGATGTTGTCGACCACTCGGCATAGCATCAAGCCGTCAAGATTCGTAAGTATGTGAATCGCAAAATACCGATAAAGCGCAACCGGACTTTCGCGTAGTTCAAGCAGTTTTCTGGCCAGAGAGGTCATGCGATAGCTTTTGCCTTTGTCGGCAAAACTTACAAGACCATAGGATTTCATAGATAGAAGACAGTTCATTGCCATCTTTCTTGAGTTTTCTTGTCGCTGCGCGGGATTGCGTCCATGGTCGGCGAAAAACTCCGAAAGTATGGAATTCTGTAGCTTTTCACGGTTTTGATTAGCAATATCGGCAAGCGCAAGCAAACGCACAAGGTCGACTTTAACAGGCGTGAACTGAGCTCCGTAAGTGAATCGGCGAGATTCCGTCATCGCAATCGTCCTTCTGAAAGAAGTTTTACAGCAGGTCCTTTTGCGAGGGGCCTGTACCTACTGTTTCGCCGCTGCGCTCCGGTGGTTGGGAAAACCGAAACCTAGAGGCTTCAAGATACTCTTGCACTTCATCAAAGGCAATCCATCTCCGTCCCATCGCTTCGGCGACATATCCTGTCATGTTTGAGCCAGCGAAGGGATCAAGAACAAGATCACCCTTGTCCGTACACAAGCCAACAATAAACTCTGGCAAGGCTTTCGGAAAACGCGCGGGATGTGGTTTGAATTTATACTTACGGCACAGCCTCAAATACTGATCGTTGCTTGAGGTATTTGCCGCTGAAACCACGTTCACAGGAACGGGATCCCCGATATCATCGCTTTCGTTCGTTCCATCAATGAGATTCGGCGGAATAGCGCCTTTATTGTCATTTGCAAACTTATCGCTGATTTCGTGTTCGGATGGACGCAGCTTTGGTTTGTATCCATTCTTCATTAAGTTTTTCTGAGCTTGGCTATAGGGCTTCAATACGTTGCGGTTGCTTGCCTTCGGGAACTCACTTAAGCTTAGCCACCATACCGTATTAACCGAGTCTTTAACACGAATGCGACGGACAGTTACCCATTCGGCAGGAGTTGGAAGCTTCGCCGGATTGTACCAATACAATTCTTGCGCCAGATTAAAGCCACACCCCCCTTCGTCCAAGGGAGAGCACAGCTTCAGCAACAACTCGTAGTGGTACAGACTTCTCACAGGAGAGCCTTTTATCCAGGTACCACCTATATCAATGACAAGAGAACCTTCCGGTTTGAGTATACGGGCGAATTTCACGGCAAATTGCATAAACCATTCAATGTACTGCGTTGCGTGGACGTTTCCGTAGGCTTTTTTTCTGAGTAGCGCAAACGGAGGCGAGGTACAAATTAGATCCACCGACTTATCGTCAATGTAATCCAAAAGTCTAAGCGAATCGCCCAGATATGCCGAGCCTAATTCCGTAGAATAGAATGATGTAAGATCTACGATCATCATGGTTTTCCAATCAAAACTGCCACCAAGTATAGCAGATATTCCAAGCAACCGCGCAATAAAGAGCGGACTGGTACCCTGTGCCGCATGTATCTAAAACAAGGCGACTATTGCAGTTATTCCGCCAGCCTGCCCCACTCTTCCAGCGCCGCCTCAAGCGCCTGTTCGGCGCGGGCGTAGGATTCTCCCAGCGAGCGCACCGTGCCGGCGTCGCCAGCCAGGCTAGCGGCATCAAGCTGGCGGCTGAGGTCACTGAGTTCGGCTTCCAGAGATTCGATGCTGGCTTCCAATTCGCCCATGCGTTTGGCTCGCTCATAGGGATTCAAGTTTGGCTTTTCCGCGGCGCAAGCAGATGGCGCTTTGACGGGCCGCGGTGTTGAGCTTTTCGCATTTTCGGGGGCTGCCCTCTGCCGGCGGTAGCCCCGCGCGCGGAGATAATCCTGATAGCCGCCGTCGGTCACATGCAGTTCGCCTGGCGTTAATTCCCAGATTTGAGTGGCGAGGGCGTCGATCAGATAGCGATCATGACTGACCAGAAGCACCGTGCCCTCGAAAGCCATCAATACCGCCTGCAAGACTTCCTGGCTATCGATATCAAGATGATTGGTGGGCTCGTCCAGCAGGAGGAGGTTCGCGCCTTGCAGCGCCAATTTGGCCAGGGCGATGCGGCCGCGTTCGCCGCCGGAAAGAGAGGCGATGGTACGAAAGACATCATCGCCGCTGAAGAGGAAGCGGCCCAGCCAATCACGAGCCTGCGAGAGGGGCATGGGCTTGACCGCGGTGACAGCGTCCAGCAGGGTATTCTCGGCGACCAGCGTCTCATGCGCCTGGGCGAAGTAACCGGCCTTGACTTTGGCGCCGAGCCGCACATGGCCGTAGAGGGCGGGCAAGTCGCCGCTCAGGGTCTTGAGCAGAGTCGATTTGCCGATGCCGTTGGGACCAATGATGGCGATGGTCTCGCCGCGCTCCACCAACATATCGGGCAGGGCGAGCAGGGGCTGAGCCGGGTCGTAGCCGATGAGCAAATCGCGCGCGACGATCACTTGGTCGCCACTGCGCTGGATGTCGTCCATTTCGATGAACATCTTACGGCGCTGCCTGGGACTGCCCTCGATGATGCGGCCGCGTTTTCGCATGGTCTCCAGCTTTTTGAGCCGGCCTTTCGCTTGAGCGGTACGGCGGCTGCCCATGTGGCGGCGGATGAACTCCTGCTCCTTGCGGATGAACTCCTGCTGCCAGTAATAGGCATGGCGCAGCGTTTCCCGCTGTTCCGCGCGCTGCTTGAAGTAGGCGCTGTAGTTGCCGCGGTAGGCTTGCAGGCGTCGGTATTCGATCTCCCAGATTGTTTTGGCGAAGTTGTCGATGAAATAGCGATCGTGGCTGACCGCCAGCACAGCGCCAGCGAAGTTAGCCAAGTATTTCTCCAGCCATTCGACCGCCGCGATATCGAGATGATTGGTCGGCTCATCGAGTATCAGCAGGTCCGGTTCTTCCAGGAGCAGGCGGCTGAGCAGCGCCCGTGTTTTTTGCCCGCCCGAAAGTTGCGGCAGGGGGGCAGCATAATCGTCAGCGCTGAAGCCCAGCCCGGACAGCACCATCTTGACGCGGGCTTCATAGCTGTAACCGCCGAGGCGCTCAAACTCGGCTTGCAGCGGACCATAGCGTTGTAAAGCCTCCTCGTATCTATCGGCGTCCGCCATTTGCCGTTCCAGCCCCGCAAGCTGCGTTTCCATCCGGCGCAGGGCCGCGAAGGCTTTAAGCTGTTCATCCCAGAGGCTGTGCTCGCCGGCGAGTTCGGGGCGTTGGGGCAAAAATGACAGGCGCAGGTTGCGAGCTAGGCTGACACTGCCCTGGGTGGGCAGGTCGATGCCAGCCAAGATATTCAGCAAGCTAGTTTTGCCAGCGCCATTGGGGCCGACCAGGGCGATGCGCGCGCCCTTTTCAATGGCGATGCTGATGCCGCTGAATATCTCGTCAGGACCGTAGTATTTTCCCAAATCGCTGGCAGTGAGCAGGGACATCGCTGGATCATCATGGTCGGGCGGCCAAATCGCCGAATTGTATCATGGCGCGTTGAAAGCGGTAACGGTCGCTTGCCTGGAAGCGGCATGGCATGGCAGAATCAGTTGTCTATGATTCAGCCAAATCCATATAGGAACTTGCGACGCCGCCGAATGGGTCGCGCTTTGCTCATGCTTGTCGTCTTGACATTTGGCATGGCTGCGTTCGTTTTGCGCGCCTTCCATATCGGGCGGCCGGCGCCGACAAGCAAGCCGCACTCTGCTGTCAGGCCGTCCGCGGCCGCGTACGACGAGGTCGTATTGGATTTCGGGCGCGGATATAGCGGGCGGGGTTGGCAGCTTTACTTCAACGAGCCGGACGGGGGCAGCGACCGGGAAGATTACGCCAATGGGCTGGATGAGGCGCTGGCCGCCGCCATTGATTTGTCGACCGCCACACTCGATATTGCCGCCTTCGAATTGAACAGCGATGCCTTGCGCGATGCCATTGCCGCGGCGCATGAACGGGGCGTGCGCGTGCGGATCGTGACTGATGACGATCATGGGCTGCATGACGAGGGCGATACGCATCTGCGCGACCTGCTGGCGGCGGGCGTCCCTCTGCGCGATGACAGCCGCTCCGGTCTCATGCACAACAAGTTCGCGATCATCGACCAGCGGACGGTCTGGACAGGGTCATGGAATTACACGGTCAACGGCAGCTATCGCAACAACAATAACGTATTGGCGCTGGAGAGCGCGGCGGCCGCGGCGGCTTATCAAGCCGAGTTCGATGAGATGTTCGAGCGCGGCGAGTTCGGCAAACGCTCAAGCGATGAGGGGCTAGTCACTCTGGAGCACGGCGCTGGCGAGATAAGCATCCTCTTTGGCTCCGAGGGGAATGAAATTGACGCGCTGAGGGCTGAGATCAAGCGGGCGCAACGGTCGATTCGCTTCATGACTTTCGTGTTTTCGCTGGAGGAGCTGGCGGAAGCCATGCTGCTGCAGGCGGCGAAGGCGGAGGCGACAATCGAAGGCGTATTCGAGAAGCGCAACAGCACAGCCAGTTGGAGCCAGTTGCCCGCCTTGCACTGCAATGGCGCGGCAGTGCGGCAGGACGGCAATCGTTATGTCCTGCATCACAAGGTCATCATTATTGATGAAAACACCGTGATCACCGGCTCCTTCAACTTCTCGCGCAGCGCTGCGGAGCGCAATGACGAAAACATCGTCATCATCCGCAACGCCGACATCGCCGCGCTCTACCTCGATGAATGGCGGCGAATTTGGGATAGCGCCGAAGAGTTGGCGCCCGATGCTGTGGCTTGCGATTAGGGGACCTGTCACTCGCATCGGCGCAGATGCAGAGGGGATTTTTTCGGCTGCCGCTCGATTGCGCCGCGCGCTTCTAGATCCAGTTGCACCGCTTTGCAGTACCAACGGACGGAGCCGGGTTTGGGAAAGAGCGCTTGCGGCACCTCATTATCGCTGAGCCAGGCGCGGACTTTGTCCTCCATTTCCGTGAAAGGCATCCAGTTGTCAGCGGGAAGGCTGGCTAGCATGGCGGCGCGAATGTGAGTGTATTTCTCCTCTTTGAGGTTCTCGCGATGATCCGGATGATTGACGTTACGCGCTTGAATCGTGCTCATTTGTGTGTCTCCTAATCTAAGCAACGCCAAGTTAGTCATGCGAAAAAATCATCTGTCTCGGCGCATTGGCGGGCGACTCAAGATCGCCCCTACAAGGCTTTTCCGGTACTCGGTCAAAGTCATCGCTTTTTTCTACCCCATCCCCCGGCCCCTTCCCCGAAGCATCATGGAAGGGGAGCGAAACTTGGCGGATTGGCGCCGTTTCGGCTTCGCCAATCATGGCGGAAACAGCCCGCAGTCATCCACCCTAAAGCGCCGCTAAAACCCTTGAAAACGCCGGAAAATTCGCCGACGTATAGATACAGTATGTATATAGCATCGGGGGGGGGGGGGGGGTAGCGAACATGTTTTCTACCCCATCCCCGGACTGAACTTGCCCCGATTTTGTGGTGACTTGCGGGCGACCCGGTGGCTCGCCCCTACGCGTATATTTTGGCGGACGACCTGATAGGGCGCGTAGACACAGCCACTTCTGGCGAGCATCCAGCAAGCCAGGGAAGGGGGGCGCTCCTAGAGGAGTTGTTTTTCTCACGGCTAACCTGGAACTACTAAGTTTTATATTTGCCAGTGAGGTTATCAGGCAGTCAGCATAGAGCCGCTCCCGGAGACTATTTGTTTTCAGTTTGTTTATTGCCCGAAATGGACAAAATCGGACAAAGAAAAACTTTTTTCGGACAATAGACGCGGTTTTCCAGGCGAAACGGACAAAAGACAAGCGGCTTTCGGTATGATTTTGGTATGTCGGCGCGGGGGCGCAAGCGCTGGCATCGCGGGAGTCCAGCGACAGGGCCGGGATAGAGAGCGAGTTTTCGGCGGAGGGCATCGGTTGGGCACCGCGGTTGAGAGCATGCGAACATTGATCCATAGGGGGAGTGTATCATGATTTTGAGTTGAAGGAAAGAACAAATGTGCGCGTATTGAAAGCGGGGCTGGAAAGCGGCGTTTGATACGGGATTTCCAGTAGCGGACAAGCTTTACAATATTTTCGATTATGCATTAGCGAAGCAGGCAGCGGCTTAGGATGTTACCGTGACGGCATCGAAGAGTCGATAGGCGTCGTCGCGGCGGCAGAGTTGCGTGCCGGGCGTCATGACAGCCGCGCTGCCGGAAGCCACGCCGAAGCGCAGGGCATCGGTCAAGCTGCGCCCCTCCGCCAAAGCCTTGACGATACCGCCGACCATGCTGTCGCCGGCGCCGACCTTGCTCCTGATCGGCACGATCGGCGCGTGAAAGCGCAGGTAATCTTCGCCGGTTATCAAAGCGGCGCCACGCGCGCCGAGCGACAGGACGATGACTTCCGCCAAGCCCTCGGCGATCAATCGGCGGCCGGCCCTTTTGATTTGCGCGTCGTCGCTTATCTTCTCGCCCGCGAACAATTCCAGCTCGCGCAGGTTCGGCTTGATCAGATAGACGCCCTTGCCGACCGCGTGGTTCAGGGCATCGCCCGCTGTATCCAGAATGACGCGAATGTCGTATTCACGGGCGTAGCGCGTTATCTCGCCGTAGAACTCGAGCGGCACGCCATCGGGCAAGCTGCCGCTGGCGACCAGGTAGGCGGGGCTCAAATCGAAAACCTTCTCAAGGCAAGCGATCCATTCCTGAGCCGACAATTCGGGACCCGGCAAGGTGAAGCGATATTGCAGGGTGGTGCTATCTTCGTAGACGACAAAGCTTTCACGCGTGATGCCGGCAATAGGCGCCGGATGACAATCGATGCCTTCGCGAGCCAAAAGCTGCGTGAGCATCGTGCCGGTGTGTCCGCCAGCGGTGTAGACCACGCTTGACGCGCCGCCGAGGAAGCGAATCGCCCGCGACACGTTAATGCCGCCGCCGCCGGGATGAAAACTCGGGGGACCGCAGCGCAGCTTGATTTCCGGCGCCACCGAGTTGACGCTGGAGGCGACGTCAAGAGCCGGGTTCATCGTGAGGGTGACGACTTTGCACATGCGCTTTATCGGCTGGCAGGTTGGCAATCTGGCGCAAGTTTAGCCAAAGGCGGCTCTGGCGACCAGTCTCTAGCGGCCGCGCCCAGATCAATCACGCCAAGCGCTGTTTTTGCCACCGAGTACACCGAGTCAATTTGAGGACACAGAGATATTGGCGTAAATCGACCGTGCCTCAGCATCTGTCGCCGTCCAAAGGCGGCTCTGGCGACCAGTCTCTAGCGGCCGCGCCCAGATCAATCAGGCCAGGCGCTGTTTTTGCCACCGAATACACCGAGTCAATTTGAGGACACAGAGATATTGGCGTAAATCGACCATGCCTCAACATCCGTCGCCGTCCGAAGGCGGCTCTGGCGACCAGTCTCTAGCGGCCGCGCCCAGAGCAATCGCGACAGGCGCTGTTTTTGCCACCGAGTACACCGAGTCAACTTGAGGACACAGAGATATTGGCGTAAATCGACCATGCCTCAACATCTGTCGCCGTCCGAAGGCGGCTCTGGCGACCAGTCTCTAGCGGCCGCGCCCAGAGCAATCAGGCCAGGCGCTGTTTTTGCCACCGAGTACACCGAGTCAATTTGAGGACACAGAGATATTGGCGTAAATCGACCATGCCTCAACATCTGTCGCCATCCGAAGGCGGCTCTGGCGACCAGTCTCTAGCGGCGGCGGCCTTAGCATTCTTGGTCAGAACTTAAAGAACCTGCGCGGGGAAGTCCTTACTTTCCGCCGGGATTCGCCTATAATCAAGGTCGACGCCAATCCAACGGCGTCGTTGCAGGTCTAGGGAGGTTTGGTTTATGCATGTCTATCTTATTCGCCACGCGCAATCGGAAAACAATGTCCTGACATCCGAGACGATGCATCGCCGCAAGGTCGACCCCGACCTGACCGAGTTGGGCTATCGTCAGCGCGAGGCATTGGCGGATTACCTGGCGAATGAGTCGGAGCTGGGCAGCGCCCGCTTTGACATCAGCCGCCTCTATACCAGCGCCATGTATCGCTCGCTTTTGACAGCGCAGCCGGTCAGCGCGGCCTTGAATATGCCGCCGATGATCTGGCCCGACTTGCACGAGAAAGGCGGTATGTTCCGCCGCCAGAATGGCGTCGTCAACGGATTTTCCGGCATGACGCGCTCGGACATTTTAAGCGAGTTTCCCGATTATAGTCTGCCGGATGCGGTATCGGAGGCGGGCTGGTATGATGCGAGCCTGGGCTTCGAGCCGGAGACGCACAGCTTCTTCCGCGCCATCAAAGTCGCCAAGGACCTCAGCGAGAGGAGCAAGACCGACGCGATCATCGCGTTGATCTCACACGCCGGTTTTCTCGACATTTTGCTGAAGGCGATCTTCGGCCAATTGCCCTCCCGCCCCCACACCATGCGTTATTATCATAACAATACCGCCATCACGCGCATCGACTATGATCGGACGCGGCCCGTGCTGCATTATATGAACCGCGTCGATCATCTGCCGGCGGAAATGCGCTCGTTTTGATTTGGCGTCGGCGAAAGCTCAGGGCTGATTGATATGACAGACTTGAAGGGTCAAGCAGCGGTGGTGACCGGTGGCGGAGGCGGCATCGGCAGCGCGATCTGCCGGCGTTTGGCCGCGGCCGGCGCGCAGCTTGTCATCACGTACAACAGCGATCAAGGCAAGGCGCGGGCGACCGTCAACAGCCTGGCGGGCGGGAATCATCTGGTCATTCGCTGCCCGGTTGATGATAGCGCGGCTCAAGCGGCGCTGGCTGAGGCGATCGGGGAGAAATACGGAGGGCTGGACATCCTGGTGAACAACGCAGGCATCAGCCAGGCGGTCGCCCATGCTGACCTGGACGGGCTGGATGATGAGTTGATTGACCGCATATTCCGCATTAATTGGCGCGGCGCCTTCGCCTCTATCCGCGCGCTTGCGCCTTTGTTGAGGGCGGGCGATGGCGGCGCGATTGTGAACATTTCCTCTATCGCCGGGCGGACCGGCGTCGGCAGCAATGTGGCTTACTGCGCCAGCAAGGCGGCGATGGACAGCATGACCAAATCGCTGGCGCGAGCATTGGCGCCGGAGATCCGCGTACTCTCGGTATCGCCGGGTTGGGTGAACGGCGAATATGCCCGGCGCATGCCGCGGGGGCTGATCGCCGAGCAGGAAGCAAAGACGCCGCTGGGGCGCATCGCCGAAGCTGAAGATGTGGCGGAAGCGGTTTATTCGGCGGTCGCGCATCTGCGTTTCAGCACTGGCGATATCATCCCGGTGGATGGCGGGCGGCCGCTGCTTTAGTTTGCCAACTGGAAAAAGCGAGCATCAATGAATTGCGGGAGATTGACCATGAGAACCCTGATACTTTTGCTGATATTGGCTTTGAGCGCGGCAATTGCTCTAGCGCATGGTGACGAAGAGCACGACGATGACGAAGTAGAAGAAGTGGCAATTGGCGCTGTCACCGTGCCTGAGAACCCGACTTATCATGGGCACGCGCGGTCCATTATCGAAGCCAGGTGCGTCGCCTGTCATAGCGACGGACAGATCGCCGGATACGCGCCATTAACCGATCCGCAAGATGTCGTCCTCTTCGCCGATGACATCAAGTTTCATGTCGTCAACGGCATCATGCCGCCCTGGATGCCCTCGCGGGCGAACCTGCCGCTGAAGAACGACCGCAGTCTCTCGGACGAGGAAATCGCCATTATCGCCGCCTGGGTGGATGATGGCGCGACATTGGGCGACAGCCATGATTATGTCCCATCGGCGACTGATCGATTCGAGCTGGTCGAGGTTCGGGCTGACCTGACATTGCAACTCGAAGAGCCATACGAGCCGGACCCGGATGTACTGGATGATTACCGCTGTTTTGCCTTGCCGCTAGAGATTGAAGCGCCGCAGTACATCACCGGTTACGAATTCATCCCCGATGTGGCGGAGATGGCGCATCACAATATCCTGTATCTGTATGATGAAGCGGCTGATCGCGTTATTCAAAGGCGCAACTATGCCGATGGCCGTCCGGGCTGGTCTTGTTATGGGGGACCTGGCTTATCGATCGGGGGCGAGGGGATTGGCGGCTGGGCGCCGGGCGCATCGCCGGTCGCCTTCCCGGATGGCACTGGCTTCCTCATCAAGCCCGGTCAGCATATTGTCGTAGAAATGCACTACAATCTGTGGACCACCCGCCAGCCGGATCAAAGCCGAATCATCTTGCGATTGGAATCGGCCGAGAGCGAGCTCGCCGAACTCATCAATATCTCATTGGCGGCGCCGGTGGAGATTCCTTGCCCCGCCGGTGTTGAGGGACCGCAATGCGAGCGGGAGACTGCAATTGAACGCGTCACCGAACTTTATGGAGAAAACGCGCGCTATACTCCCGATTACCTATTGCGCGAGTGCGGTCAAAGGTTGACGGACTACGCCGACAATAGCGGGGAGAATGCAGTTGGCTACTGTGATTTTCCGGTCACAAAGTCCTTCACGCTCTACAGTGTTTCGGGCCACATGCACGAGTTGGGGCGGAGCTTCCGCATGGAGTTGAATCCGGATAGCGAAGACTCGGTGTTGCTGCTGGATATTCCGCGCTGGGATTTCCACTGGCAGGATCAATATTATTTTGTCGAGCCTCTGAAGGCGTCTTATGGCGATGTTCTGCGCATGACCTGCGTCTGGGATAATTCGCTGTCTGATGATCCGCGTTATGTGGTTTGGGGCGAGGGCACAGCCGACGAGATGTGCTTCGGCTCGCTGCTGGCGCTGAAGCCCTAGGATCAGTTCTGGAACAAGTTCATCATGTAGTCCGTCGAGATGCCCTGCGCTTCCAGGTGGTTCTTGAGTTTGCGCCGGGCATCGTGAATGAGCTTGTAGAGGGCGTTGCGGTTGGTGCCCATGCGCTCAGCCAGCACATCCATGGGGATGCCCTTCAGCGCTACCGCCACCAGCGCCTGATATTGCCGCTCGGTCAGCGCCTCTTTCAACGCGATTTCGATCTTCTCCATGACATCATCGCGCTCGGCGACTTTCTCCGGGGTCGGGGCGGCGGCCCGGGCCAGGCGGCTCGATACGGGCAGCAGCTCGCCCTCGGCGGTCAATTCATCCAAGCTGAAGTCCTTGTAACGCGCGCGCCGCAAATCGCTGATGGCGAGACGGATGGCGATCTTGTTCGCCCAGGTGGTGAAGCGGCTCTCGCCGCGGAAGTTATCCAGGTTGTCCATGACGCGCAGGGTGGCGTCCTGCGCCAGGTCTTCCGACATCTGCGTCAGTTCTTGAACGGAAAGGCCGCGCAGGTCGCTGCGGTCTTGACTCAGGTAAAAGTAGATGCCGCGTTGAAGGCGCAGCCGCAAATCAGCCAGAGCCTGGGCTTGGGCCGTTTCCCCTTGCGCCCGCAGCGAAGCAATCCATTCTTCATTGCCGCGATCGATCATAAGCGCGTCGCTTGCTCCTCAACAAATGTGGCTAATCGGCAGTTCAATGATACAGGAACAGGTGAGAAAATTCAGCCACAAGGCGGTTAAGATAGAGTGAAGTCTGCCGACAGACTTCGGCGCGCCCGGGCTGCAAAGCAGGCGCTGGCTGAGGACAGACAGCTGACGGCGGCGAATTGCTATGAAACGGCGGCAATATAGCAGCAAATTATCACCTTTTTGCCATGAAACTGGTCATTGATAATAAGGCGAGATGGCGGAACGCGATGTCTCGCTGCCCGAGAAATTGATGGAGTGCCCTTGATGAACAACCGCTCAGAGCCCCCGCGTCACGTCACGGAAGGGGGCAAGGATGGCAAGAAGAACAACGAAGGCGGGAAGTCCCCGTTTGGCAACCCCAATGCGCAGAGGATGTGGATTGTCCTGGGTGTCATCGTGTTGGCGATGGCGCTGCTCGTATTCAACGGGCGGGCGGCGGTGCAGTTGGATAATAGCTGGCCAATGAATCGCCTGATGGATGACATCCAGCAAGGTCGGGTGGAACGGATTGTCGAGCGTGGCGGCGGCCGCGAGTTGGTCGTGACCTATACCGACAACAGCAAGGAGACGGTTTTCAAGAATCCGTCGTCAGACTTTTACACGCAACTCCAGACGCTCGGCGTAAATAATGTCGATTACTTCTTCGAGCCGAGCGATGACTCGCCGCAGCTCATCTTCCAGATACTGATCGGCATCGTGCCGATTTTGATTATCGTCTGGTTTTTGTGGCGGATGATGCGCTCAATGCGCGCCGGGCAGGACCAGGCAATGAGTTTCGGCCGCAGCAAGCCGCGTGTCTCGCGCGATATGGAGCGCCCGCAAGTGACCTTCAAGGATGTAGCCGGCGCCGAAGAAGCGAAGGAAGACTTGAAAGAGATCGTCGAGTTCCTCAAGGAGCCGGAGAAGTTCATACGGTTGGGCGCGCGCGTGCCCAAAGGCGTTTTGATGGTGGGCCCGCCCGGTACGGGCAAGACCTTGATGGCGCGGGCGGTGGCGGGTGAAGCCGGCGTGCCTTTCTTCAGCATTTCCGGCTCGGAATTTGTCGAGATGTTCGTCGGCGTTGGCGCGAGCCGGGTTCGCGATCTCTTCGAGCGGGCCAAGGCGGAAGCGCCCGCCATCGTCTTCGTCGACGAGATTGACGCGGTTGGGCGGCATCGCGGCGCTGGCTTGGGCGGCGGACATGACGAACGCGAGCAGACGCTGAATCAAATTCTGGTGGAGATGGATGGCTTCGACAATGACACCAATATCATCATCATCGCCGCCACCAACCGGCCCGATATCCTTGATCCGGCGCTGCTGCGTCCGGGGCGCTTCGACCGCAAAGTGGTGATGGACAATCCCGATGTCAAGGGGCGGCAGGAGATCCTCAAGGTACATTCGCGGGGCAAGCCGCTGGCGGGCGATGTGGATGTGGAAGCGCTGGCGAAGATCACGGCCGGCTTCAGCGGCGCAGACCTGGAGAACCTGGTGAACGAAGCGGCCATCCTGGCGGCGCGGCGCAACAAGAAATCCATCGGCATGAGCGAAATGCAGGAGGCGATGGAGCGCGTGGTGATGGGACCGGAACGCCGCAGCCGGGTTATCACGCCGGAGGAGAAAGAGAAGGTCGCCTATCACGAGGCGGGGCATGCCCTGCTCTTCCACTTGCTGGAGAATACCAGCCCGGTGCACAAGATCACGATTGTGTCGCGCGGGCGGGCCGGCGGTTATGTCATGCCCTTGCCCGATGGCGATGACATGCTGATCACGCGCGAAAAGTTCGAGGACGATATCGTTGCGGCAATGGGCGGGCGCGCGGCTGAGGAGATCATCTACAAGCAGTTCACGACCGGCGCCAGCAATGACTTGCAGCAGGCGACGCGCATGGCGCGGGCGATGGTGACGCAATTCGGCATGAGCGACCTGCTGGGCCCGCGGGCTTATGGGAATGGACAAGGCGCGGTCTTCCTCGGGCGGGAGATCGCCGAGCAGCGCGATTACAGCGAGCACTACGCGCAGCAGATCGATGACGAGGTGAAGCGGATCTTGCAGGCGGCTTATGAGCGCGCGAAGACGCTGCTATTGGAGCAGAAGGACAAGATGGATGAGTTGGTTGAGATTTTGATTGAGCGCGAGACGCTGAACGCGGAGGAGTTCGTCGCGATTGTGGATGGTCCGGCTGTTGCGTAATGCCATTTTCCGCTAGCGCCGCACTATAGTGTTTAACACTTGCCCGCGCTCGTGGGCATGGAGCATTTCCCCTGTAAAGGCAATCAAGCCCGCGGTTCTGCTGTGTGACAGAACGGCGCGCAGAATCTCTTCCCATTCCCGCATCGAGAACGCGTCGCTGTTCTTGGAAAATGGAGCAACTTGCACAAAGGGAAGGAACGGCTTATCCGTCTCCGCCGCCATTTCAGCTAGCGTTTCGGTCAGCCAGTCCGGTGAGAAGCCCAAGATATGGTGATATAGCATTGGCGAGAAATAGTCAGCATACAAGGATAATTCATTTAGCCGTTGACCAAGCAGACCTGCGCGTTGTGGCGATTTTGCCGGCACGATATCCAATCCTAAAGGTTTGTCGGGCAAATTCGCATTGACGATCGTTTTAGCTTGAGCGACAAAATCGGTAATGATCCAGCACTTAAAATCAATCCATCTGTCTCTATGCGTTTGAAGAATCCAACCGGCTTGTTCTACCGTCGTACTATTTGGAATATCAATACCCGAGTAGTCAGTGAATCGCCTGAGAGTATGGCGATCGAAACTTGATTCGAGCGGGGCGGGTGTATCATCACGCAACTCTTGTTCCCAATGCAGGGGCCAGCGAATGAAATCCAGCCAGATTCCATCCAGTTCATATGTTTTCGTCATGTTGCTCAGAACATCAAGCCGTGATTGAGCGTAGGGTTGGTAGGTTGGCGTAATGCCAATATACCAATTCATCCGCGGACGCCGCCGCCCATCCCGACCAATAGGATGCAACTCGGGACTTCTCGCCAACGCGTCCTTATGGTTAAAACAGTTCAAGCCGCCCATAAAACGCAAGCCCATGTCATGCGCGATTTGAATAATATCGCGGCAATAATGATCGGCTTCGGCAAATATGGCGTTGACGCCATAGCGTTTGTAGCGGCTGAACTCGGCTCGCGCCTGTTCTAGGCTCCAGTTTTCCCAGATATGCGAGCCTAGATACGCGCCAATGATGGTCATATAAGGTCTTCTGTAAACAAAAAGGCATAACTCTATGAAGTTATGCCCTTAATTCACAACTCCGCTTTGGCTATGTGACTCGATGGCAACTCACAAAGTGCTTGGGGCGCACCTCGATCAGAGGCGGATCGGGCTCCTGGTAGCAGAGATCAAAGGCGACCGGGCAGCGCGTATTGAAGTTGCAGCCGGTCGGCGGGTTGGACGGGTTGGGCAGATCGCCGGAGATGATGATGCGTTGACGATCCTCTTCGACGACCGGGTCCGGCACCGGCACCGCTGAGAGCAGCGCCTGGGTGTAGGGATGCTGCGGGTTGTCATAGACTTCGTCGACGGGACCGAGTTCAACGATTTTGCCAAGGTACATCACGGCGACGCGATCGCAGATATGGCGGACCATGCTGAGGTCGTGAGCGATGAAGAGGTAAGTCAGGCCAAGCTCGTCTTGCAGCTCTTCCATCAGGTTGACGACTTGGGCTTGAATCGAGACGTCGAGCGCTGAGATCGGCTCGTCGGCGACGATGAAGCTGGGCTGCAAAGCCAAGGCGCGAGCGATGCCGATACGCTGCCGCTGCCCGCCAGAAAACTCGTGCGGGTAACGGTTGATGAAATACGGATTCAAGCCGACCCGTTCCATCAGTTGTTCGACATATTGCTGCCGTTCTTTCTTGTTGGCGTACATATTGTGAATCTGCAGCGGCTCGCTGACGATGCTGCCGACGGTCATACGCGGGTTCAAGGACGCGAAGGGATCCTGGAAGATAATCTGCATCCGCCGGCGCATCTGTCGCAAGTCATTGCCGGTCATGGTGGACAGCTCTTGCCCTTCGAATTTGACGCTGCCTTCGGTGGGGCGATAGAGTTGCAGGATTGTTCTTCCGGTGGTGCTCTTGCCGCAGCCGGACTCTCCCACCAAGCCCAGGGTTTCGCCGCGAACTACGTTGAAACTGACGCCATCCACCGCCCGCACCGCGCCAACTTGCCGTTGGAAAACGATGCCGGATGAAATGGGGAAGTGTTTTTTGAGGTCAGATACCTCGAGGATATGATCGTTCTCATCAAGGACTTTTTGTTTGTCAACCGCCATGGCTGGACTAGACATTTTCTAATACCCCCTCGCGGATATCGGCCCAACAGGACATGATGTGCATGCTCCCGCCGTCGACATCGGGAACGCTTTCCAACGGCGGCCGCTGATCCCAGCATTTTTCCAGTTGTAGATATTCGCGCACATCACAACGCGGCGCGAAAGGACAACCAGCGGGTTCATTGCGCATATCCGGCGGAGAGCCTTCGATTTGCGTCAGCTTTTCTTCCCCGCTCGAATCCAGGCGAGGCAGAGAGCCAAGCAGACCGACGGTATAGGGATGGCGGCTATCGCGGAAGACTTCGTGGGAAGTTCCCGATTCCATTATCCGTCCGCCATACATGACCTGAATACGATCGGCAATGCCGGCGACGACGCCCAAATCGTGGGTGATCCAGATCATCGCCATGTTAAATTCATCTTTGAGTTGCTTGACCAACTCGATGATCTGCGCCTGAATAGTCACATCAAGGGCGGTGGTCGGTTCATCAGCGATAAGCAATTTGGGATTGCAGGACAAGCCCATAGCGATCATGACGCGCTGCCGCATGCCGCCGGAGAATTGATGCGGATAATCGTCCAGCCGGCGGTAGGCATCCGGAATGCCCACCAAATCGAGCAGGTCGGCCGCTCGTTTGCGCGATTGCGATGTATTCATGCCTTCGTGCAGTTTTAGCGACTCGGTAATCTGTGTGCCGATGGTGAGCACCGGATTCAGCGAGGTCATCGGATCTTGGAAGATCATCGCGATTTCTTTGCCGCGGATGAGCCGCATCTGGTCCGGCTTGAGGGTGAGCAAATCACGGCCTTCAAACATGACCGTGCCGGATTCCACCTTGCCGGGCGGGCTGGGAATCAAACCCATCAAAGCGAGAGAACTGACGCTTTTGCCGCTGCCGCTCTCGCCGACGATCCCGAGCGTCTCGCCTTCTTCCAGCTCGAAGGACACGCCGTTGACCGCGTAGACGGTGCCTTCCTGCGTGTAGAATCGGACGACGAGGTCCTTGACATCAAGTAAAGTGCTCAACGCGCCACCCTCCTTTTACCGACAGCATCTCTTTCTCGCTCGCCTCGCGGAGTCAATCAATCGCTCCGCAAGTTACCGGCTGCGCGCCACTCCAAATTAGGAGCGCTCAATGGAAGAGAGTTTGTCGCACCAGTGCGAATCTGTCAACAATCCCAAGAAAAGGAATCGTTGGCGCCTCGCTTTTTCACCAGCTATGCGACCGGTTTCCCGTGTATGCAAAGCGGTTAATGGCCAACCGCGACCAGGACAAGGCTGGCATAATGTTACCAGAGATGATGCAAGTTTACCACAAATCAGGCGATAGACTCGGGGCTGCGCTCGGCGCGGTACCAATGGATCGTCTCGCGCAAGCCGGCGCGGAAATCCGTCTGCGAGACGAAGCCGAACTCACGCTGCGCCCGCGATACATCGAGTTTGCGCCGGGGCTGTCCATTGGGCTTACTTGTATCCCAGCGCAGGTCGCCAGTGAAACCAACCTCTTCGGCGATGATTTGGACCAGGTCGCGGATGCTGATCTCGAAGGCGCTGCCCAGGTTGACCGGTTCGGCGCCATTGTAGCGCTCCGCGGCGAGAACGATGCCAGCAGCGGCATCGCGCACAAAGAGGAATTCCCGCGTGGGCGAGCCATCGCCGAAAAGCGTGACTTGCGGCGCGCCGCTCTCCTGCGCATCCACCATCTTGCGGATGACGGCGGGGATGACATGGGAGAATTGCAAGTCGAATTTATCGTGCGGCCCGTATAAGTTGACCGGCAGAAGATGTATCGCGTTGTAGCCGTATTCCTGCCGGTAGGCTTGGCTCTGCACCAGCAGCATCTTCTTCGCCAAGCCGTAGGGCGCGTTGGTCTCTTCCGGGTAGCCATTCCAGAGGTCATCTTCCTTGAACGGAATCGGCGCGAATTTCGGGTAGCTGCAGACTGTGCCGACGCCGACGAATTTGCGGACGCCAGCCCGGCGCGCATATTCCAGCATCAGTGTGCCCATCATGATATTTTCGTAGAAGAAGAGGCCCGGATGCTCCCGGTTAATGCCGATGCCGCCAACGTTGGCTGCCAGGTGAATGACCATCGTCGCATCAGGATGATCGGCGTAGAGGCGCTGGACCGCGTCCTGCTCGCGCAGATCATACGTAGCGCGTCGCGGCGCGATGATTCGTCGGGTGGATTTCGCGCTTAGCTCGTCGACCACGTGGCGACCGAGGAAGCCGGCGCCACCCGTCACGATTACCACCTGCTGTCTCCAGAAAGCCGCCGTCATGCTCTTCTCCTTCTTTTCTCATTAACCGTCGCGCCACAATAGCCGAGCGCATCAATTGTTTTGCGTCAGCGCTATGGCAAATGCCGCTGCGCCTAGCGGCTTTGCGCTGCCAGTATCATAACAGACTTCGAGCGCGCGCATTATGCCATTACACGGAAGAGAGGCCGCAGTCTCAGCGCTGCGCATACACATTTGCCGCGCGCGCCTGTATGATAGCGGCCTTAGTTGACGGACGAACAATCGAGAAAGGCAATCCCTTGGAACGCACACTCATCATCGTGAAGCCGGATGCTGTTCAGCGCGGTTTGACCGGCGAAATCATCAAGCGGTTTGAACAGCGCGGTTTGAGAATCATCGGCATGAAATTGCTGCAAGTCAGCCGCGAATTGGCGGAGAATCATTATGATGTGCACCGCGAGCGCCCCTTCTTCGCTAGCCTGGTCGCATACATTACCTCGGCGCCGGTGGTGGTGATGGCGCTGGAAGGCAGCGACGCGATCGTGGCGTCAAGGACGACCATCGGCGCGACCAAGCCATCCGAGGCGGCGGCGGGCAGCATCCGCGGCGATTACGCCTTGGAGATCGGGCGGAACCTGGTGCATGGGTCGGATAGCGTCGAGAACGGGGAGCTTGAGGTGGCGAACTTTTTCGCGGAGACGGAGTTGTGCGGCGGCTGGATGCGGGATGTGGATCGCTGGGTGTTTGAGTAGGGGTTGAGGTTCGCGCTTGAGTGCCGCTAAAGCTACAGTCGGGAATTCTGAAATTTCTCAGCGGAATCGGCGCATATTACCTAATGGATGAGACGTTGAATTCCGATTCTAGACATACCCCGCGGGGCGCTTATCAAGGTCGCCCCTCCCCCACACTGCTCGTTCTGATAATCATGCCGCTCTTCGGCATCTTCGTCGCCCTGCTCATGCTCGTCATCGAGACCCGCACTCAACCGCAAGCCGCGCCCAGTTTCCAGCCGGCGCCGCCGCGCAGCGTACTCAACTTCAAAGCGCCGGATTTCGAGTTGCCCCTGCTCGATGGCTTGACGCTCGTCTCGCCCTCGGATTATGCCGGGCGGCCGTTATTCCTCAACTTCTGGGCGAGTTGGTGCGCGCCTTGTGTGCGGGAATTGCCAGCGCTGGAAGAATTTGTCGCCGAGTACAGCGGCGATCCTAACGGACCGGCCTTGCTCACTATCAATCTTGGCGAGGCCGCCGCGGTCATCAGCAGCTTTCTTCAGGAGATCGGCATCGAGAATCTGCCGGTGGCGATGGATATCAACCAGGTCGTCAAGCGCGACTACGGGGTGCAGAACCTGCCGACCACCTTCGTGATCGACGGCGAAGGCATCGTGCGTCACCTGAAGCTGGGCGAAATGAAATACGAAGAGATGGGCGCTTATCTGTCCGCGCTGGCGGAGGCTGAAGCAGAGCAGTAAGGAGCGGCGGAGATGCGCATCGATTTGAGCGATAAAATAGCCTTGGTGACCGGTTCGGCACGACGTGTCGGCCGCGCCATCGCCCTGGAACTGGCCAAGCAGGGCGCGCATATACTGGTGCATTATCATCGCGCCGAAGCATCAGAAACGCGTGACGCGTTGCAGGCGATAAAATCGCTGGGCGTCGATGCCCACAGCGTCGCGGCCGACTTCAGCCAGGCCGAGGGCGTGGATCTCGTATTCGCCGCCTTGCAGGAGCGCTACGGCAGACTGGATATTGTCATTAACAGCGCCTCCGTATTCCAAAGGCGGGAGCTGCTGGATGTGACGCTGGAAGATTGGGACCTGACGATGGCGATTAACTTACGCGCGCCCTTTCTCATCACTCAGCATGCGGCGCGGCTCATGGCGGAGAATCCGATACCCGGCGGCGTCATCATCAATATCTGCGACGCCAGCGTGGATGGTCCCTGGCGGGAATATCCGCATCACGGCATCAGCAAGTCCGCATTGTGGATGCTAACTCAAGTCAGCGCCTTGACGCTGGGACCAAGCATACGCGTCAACGCTATCGCGCCGGGCGCGATTATGAAGCCAGCGGGCCGCGTGACATCTGATGAAGACTGGGCGCGTATCGGCGAGCGCAGCGTTTTGCGGCGCACCGGGACGCCCGAAGATGTGGCGCGGGCCGCCGTTTATCTCTGCCAGGAAGATTTTATCACCGGCGAGCTCCTCCATGTCAACGCCGGCGAGCACCTTCGCTGACTAGGCTTCCAGCCGCCTGACCCGGCGGAAACCGGCCCCGTATGCGGCATGCCCCATGCCGATGACGATAAAGGCGTTCGGATCCACTTGTGAAACCTCGTCCTTCAAATCTCGCACTTGAGATCGCGCGACCGTCACGTACAGCATGGCGCGCTCGACGCCGGTGTACTCGCCTTTGATCTTCCAACTGGTAGCGCCGCGCTGCAAACCTGCAAAAACGCGCTGGGCAACTTCCTCGGGCTTGTCCGTGATTATCATCGCGGTGCGAATCACACTGGGACCTTCCAGCACATAATCCGTAGCCAGCCCGGCGGTGAAGAGCGAGATGGCGGAATAGAGCGCGCCTTCCCAACCATAGACCAAACCGGCGGCGATGATGATCAGCGTATCCGTGCACAAGAAGGTGGTGCTCATGGGGAAGCCGAAGCGGCGCTGCAAGATGAGCGCAAGCGTCGATGTGCCGCCAAAGGTTGCGCCCGCGCGGTAGATCAAACCAAGGCCGAGCCCGCCGGTGATCCCGCCGAAAAGGGCGTTCAACATGCGGTCATCGCTCAAGCCGCCTTCCGGAACCAGGGGACCGAGATTATCCACCACGACCGAAAAGACCAGAATTATCACGACGCTGCGCATGATGACGCGGGCGCCATTCGGCAGCATGGCGTAACCGGCCAACTGGATCGGGATATTGAGCAGGAAGATCATCAGCCCGATTGGAGTGTCAAAAAGCTCATTCAACAGCGTCGAGGCGCCAGCGACGCCGGCCGGCGCGATATCGAGCGGCTGCAGGAATACGATCAGCGAAAGCGCTCCAATGACGATGCCGATGACTATCAAGATATATCGAATCGTGTTATCGCGGAGTTGCTGCAACATCGTTCCTTCCCCTCTCGGCTGGTTGGCCGTTTCTTCGACAGGCCAGACCCGGACTCTACCCTAATTATAATGTCAGTTTTCCTCGCGGCAGACATGCCAAGGCGCGAGCATTGCCCGTCTGTTTGACAGTGCTATACTGTCAGAATCCAAACATAACTCTCGGATCGATTGGAGTCAGACGTCCATGCCATTAGTCGCTCACACGCCATTGCCGAGCTTCGACCGCCTGCGTCAGCACGGTCAAGAAGTCTTGACGCTTTCCCGCGCCCTGACGCAAGACATCCGTGAACTTCACATTGGTTTGCTGAATATGATGCCGGACGCCGCGCTGGAGATCACCGAGCGACAATTCATGCGGCTGGTCGGCAATAGCAATCAGATCGCCCAATTCTATGTCCATGTCTTTTCGGTGCCGGGCCTCGAGCGAAGCCAGGAAACTCAAGCCTACATCGACAAGTATTACACAAGCTTCGAGCAGGTTCAGCGGGAGGGCTTGGACGCTCTCATCATCACCGGCGCAAATGTCGCCAACCCCAGCCTCGATCAAGAAGACTTCTGGCAACCCTTGACCGGCGTCATCGAGTGGGCGCGGGAACATGTCACGTCGACGCTGTGCTCTTGCTTGTCGACGCACGCGCTGATGAAATACTTCTACAAAATCGACCGGGGCAAACGCGACCGGAAGAAATGGGGCGTCTTCGAGCATCGGGTGACGCAGCCGAACCATCCGCTGCTGCGCGAAATCAACACCCGCTTTGATGTGCCCCACTCGCGCTGGAATTCGATTACCCGCGAGCAAATCGAAGGCGCTGGCTTGACTGTGCTCATCCAGAGTTTCGACGGCGAAGTGCACATGGCGGTCAGTCCCGATCAATTGCGGATGGTCTATTTTCAGGGACACCCGGAGTACGACATCAATAGCCTGCTCAAAGAATACAAGCGCGACCTGCTCGGCTATTTCCACGGCAAGAACGCGCAGCCGCCCTACCCGGAGAATTACTTCCCGCTGGAAGCGCGCGAGATCGCCGAGCGCTACATCCGGCAGGCGCAACTGGCGCTGGAAAACGGCGGAGACCTGCCCGCATTCCCGGAAGAGCAGTTCCTGCCCTGGCTGGATAATACCTGGGGCGATACCGCCAAGGCTATTTTCAACAACTGGCTGGGCTCGGTCTACCAGGTGACCAACGTCATCCGCCACCTGCCCTTTGACGACAGCATCAACCCGGAAGATCCGCTGGGGATTTTATGATAGTGGTTCTGCCGATTTCCAGCTTGCCAGCCACGATGGCGGCGCTTGCGCTGTGGCAAAGGCTTCGACTCATGCTGATTGTATCAAGGGAGGCGCGCCGTGGCCTTCGCCGCCAAAATGATTCTCACGATATGCGTTCTCTTCGCCTGCGTGTTTCCGGCGCAGTTGCAGGCTGACGCCATGACATTGCTGACGGCAGCGGATTACTCGCAATTCGCCTACATGGAACCGGATCGTCGATACTCCTACGGCGATGACACGCAGCAGGTTGCCGAGTTGTACTTGCCCGAAACTCCGCCGCCGCATCCGGTAATCGTCCTCGCGCATGGCGGCTGCTATTATGGCTCTTACGATTTGCGGCCGATCAGCTCAATCGCCCGCGCCTTAACCGATGAGGGCTTCGCCGTCTGGAACATCGAATATCGGCGGGCCGGCAACGGCGGCGACTTCCCCAATATGTTCCTGGATGTCGGCGCGGCAACCGACCGCCTGCGAGAGATCGCAGAGGAACAGGAACTGGACTTACAGCATGTTATCTCAATCGGGCATTCGGCCGGCGGTCACCTGGCGCTTTGGCTCGCCGGACGGAAGCGTATCGCCACGACGAGCGCTCTATACAGCGCTGATCCGCTACCGGTCGCCGGCGTCATCGGTCTGGCGCCGATTGCCGATATCGCGGACGCGCTTGAACGAGGCATGTGCGGGACCGCCCTGCCCGTTGTCATGGGCAGCCAACTGCCAACAGCGGAGGCGAACCTGAAAGACAGCTCGCCGGTTGAGTTGCTGCCCCTGGCTGTCCCACAGATCCATATCGTCGGCTCCGAGGACGATCTGATCCGCGAGAATCTCCAACGATATGTTGATGCCGCGCTAGATGCCGGCGATGATGTTGAGTTGATCGTGCTGGAAGGCGCCGGGCACTTCGAGCTGGTCGCCGTTGACAAGCCCGAATGGCAACAGGCAGTCGAAGCGATTCAGCGCTTGCGGACAACGATCGCGGGCATTTTGCAATAAGCGTGATTCCGCGTTAAGCTACATATTTCTTGACAAAATCTCAAAAGAGAGGCGCCCAGCATGATCACGCGTCTTGCGCATGTCTGTATCGGCGCAGCCGATCTGGCGGCCGCGGAAGAATTCTATGTCCAGAAATTAGGCATGGAATTGGCTTTCGAATTCTTTCGCGCTGGCAAACGAATCGGCTTTTACCTCAAGGTTGGCGGCAATACCTTCATCGAGATTTTCGCCGATGCCGACAGGCGGGACTCGGCGCGTCCCCGTATCAAGCACTTTTGCCTGGAAGTCGAGAATTTAGACAGCTTTCTGACAATATTGGCCGAGCGCGGCGTCGAGGTCAGCGAGAAGAAGCTGGGCGCCGATTACGCCTGGCAAGCCTGGATCGCCGACCCGAGCGGCGTCCGCATTGAATTGATGCAATACGGTGAAGACAGCGCGCAATTCACCGGCAGCCCCGTAATTTTGGATTAGTCGCTGGCGCAGCAACAAGCGCGGCGGCAGCCCGGGAGCGCATTTCTTTCGAATATTATTAGACAGCTAAGTATAAACTATTACCATGAAGTTGGATACAACACAAACTTTTCCTGATATTGCGCCGGGCGACGAGTATTATGCCTGGACTGTCGTCGTGCCTATGGGACGGCCCGATACCGCCGCCGAAATGCTCCGCATCGCCGGTGAAATGGTGCATCCGGAGCAAGGGCTGGTCATCGCGCTATTCATCACCCTGGGCGATGCCGAACAGGCGCACAAAGCCAGCGATCAGGTGCAAGATGTCGTAGACAAGTTTCGTAATACCGATGCCGGACACCGGGTAGAATTGGTTACGGAAATCGCGGTCAGCGTCTCTCGCGGGATTCTGGATGTCGCTCGCGAGCGCAATGCCGATGTGATCTTGCTCGGCGTGCAGCGGACCACGCATGGCAGCGTGAAACTTGGGACGGTGGTCGAGAATGTGATCGCCACGGCGCCTTGCGGCGTGCTGATTTATCGCAGCGCTGCGCGAGCCCATTTCGACCGGGTGGTCGTCCCGATAGACGGCGCTCTGCCCTCGACGTTCGCCCTGAAGCTTGGCGTCAGCTTCGCCCTGCAACATGATATCGCTCTGCGGCAACTGCGCGTGCAATCCGATTATCATTACAACCCGGAACATGAAGCGGCGATCAAACGTTATGAAGATCAACTGCCGCAGAACCAAGATCTCAAGACCAAGATTATCACCGGTCCCTCCCCGGCGACGGAAATCGTTGAGAACCTGACCTCGGAGGATCTGCTTGTCATCGGCTTTTCGCAAAAGACCGATTTTGAGCGGCACCTCATCAACGACTTGAGCAACCAGTTGCTGAACACCGCTCCCGGACCGGTGATCATGATTTCGCAGATCGAATGGCGCCACGGCATCCGCGGGACGATCCAGCACAGCATCGCCCGCCTTAACCCGCAGTTGACGCTGGTTGAGCAGAACGAACTCATCTGGAGCGCGCAGAAAAACTCCAGCAGCAACCTCGATTACACCGTGATGATCGTCCTTTCGGCGGCGCTCGCCACGCTTGGCCTCCTGACGAACAGCGCCGCCGTTATCATCGGCGCCATGCTGGTTGCGCCGCTGATGTCCCCGCTTTCCAGTTTCTCCACCGGCATGGCCACGGGAATCCTGCCCCTGACGCGCCGCGCCAGCGTGACGCTCTTCATGGGCGTGACGCTCGCCCTGTTGATCTCCATTGTGATGGGTGTGCTGCTGCCTATTGATACGCCCACCGACGAGATGCTGGCTCGCGGCAGCCCCAACCTGCTGGATGCCGCCATCGCGCTGGTATCGGGCTGGGTCGCCGCTTATGCCACGGCGCGCAAGGGCATTCCCGCCGCCCTGGCCGGCGTGGCAATCGCCGCCGCTTTGATGCCGCCGATCTGCACCATTGGCTTGGGCATCGCCCTGGGCGACATCAGCTTGGCTATCGGCGCCAATCTGCTCTTTCTGGCCAACATCGCCTTCATCATCGCCGCGCAATACATCACTTTCCTGTGGATGGGCATGCACCCCAGCGAAGACCGCGAAGGCGCCACCCTCAATCGTTCGCGGGCCTGGTGGTTTGTCCTCTTCACTATCACCATCATTATCCTTTTGGTCTTCGCGCGCCTGGGCTCGCAAGCGGTGGACGAAGCCCATATCCGCGAGCGGCTGCAAGCGGAAGCCTTCCACGGCGCGATCGTGGTCGAGTATCAAGTCATCACCTCCGTGCCGCTTGAGGTCCTCTTGATTGTCCAATCCGATCACCCCATCACAGCGGAAGAAGTGACGGCGGCTCAGATCCTTATCGATGAGCTTTACGGGCAAAATGTCGATCTGACGGTTGTCGCCCGCCAGGTCGTGCTCCCGCTTGATCCGCTGGCGGAAGTGGCAAAGGCGGCATTAAATGAGGCGCTGCCGCGCGCGAGCATAAGTGATGTCACCGTTTCCCGCGAAGACAATACCCTGATCCGCGCGAGCGTGCGTGATATTCAAGCGCCAACCAACAACGAACTCCAACTGACGCAAGCCAAGATCAGTTCGCTGGCTGATACTGAGGTCGTCCTGGAGATCGCCTTTCAGCAGACGATGCAAATCAGCGGCGCTGCGGTCAAGGCAGAGGCGGAAGTTTGACCATTTTGAATTGCCAGCGGCTACTCGACCTGAAGCCAGCCGCCCAATTTAGCCTTTAACTTCGAGCGCCTTGCGCAGTATCGCGTCAATCGCATCATCCCCGGTCGGCAGCCACTCGGCGCGTACTTCCGAGCCGGCTTCGACCAGGAGCTTGACGCTCGCCGGGAAATCGCCATCATCCCGCCAGCTGTGCTGCCGTCCATAAAGGCAAGTGGTCAAGGCAGTGCCGCCGTAACTATTCAGCCAGTCCAGCGCCGGCTCGCTATCGGCCTCCAGCAGCGCCGCAATCACATCGGCGAAACCGTGGTAGGCGGCTGTATGCAGCGGCATCAAGCGGTCGTCATCGTAAATGTGGAGATCAAAGCCGAGAGCCGCCATGATTTTGACGACTTCGAGCTTATTCGTCCAGGCGGCGTAGATCAACTGGCGCCGATCGGCCTCCGCGATTTCCGCCACGATGTCCGGCTGCTCGGCCACGATGCGCTGAGCCGCGTCTGAATCGGCTCCCGCGCAGTAAGCCAGCAGTTGCGCATCAGGCGGGCTTTGCTCAAGCAGATAGGCGAAGATCTCATCATGCCCGTATTCCAGCGCGACCTGATGCGGCGACAGATCGGCCGCGTTAAAGGTATAGACATATTGATGCGAGCCATCGGCTTTCGGCGCCAAGTCGTAGCCAGCGCTGTTCACGCGGGCGCGGATGGCGGCCGGGCGCTCCGTTAGCGCCTGCGTCACCAATGCCAATTCGCCCAGAATAACAGCGGCGAAGATATCCACCTGCGCGCCGCGCTTGACCAATTCGCGGGCGGCATCGTAATTGTGCCCGCCGAGCTGCCATTGCAGGGGCGTCGATGTGTGATCGAGGTCTCGCGCTTCCAGGTCCGCGCCCCGCTCAATCAGCCAGTCCATCACCGCCGGATCGGCCGCGTAGTGCAATGGCGTCTTACCATCGCCGCCGCGCTGATTGATGATCGACCGGTCGCGCTGATAAGCCGCCTCCAGCCAATCCAGCCAGCCCTGCTCGGCCGCGGCATGCACGCCGATCTCCGCGCCCCGCGCTATTAACTGTTCCGCCACTTCGGCCGATGCGCCTTCCAGAATGTGGAAATCGCCCGCCCACCACCGCGACTTGGCATTGATATCAGCGCCATGTTTGAGCAGGATATCGACCACATCAATATTCTCCTTGGCGATGATGAGGGCGGTCGAGCCGAAGTCGAAATGCGGATCATCGAGTGTTTCGCGCAATGCCGGCTTGGCTGTCAGCAGCGCGTCAAGATTCTCCGCGTCCCGCGCGTAGACCATCCCCTTGAATTGCTCCAGCGCATCGCCGTAGTCGCGCTCGCGGAGTTTGTGTTTCAGGCGCAACTCGCCCCAACTCCGCGCGCCATGCTCGCGGGCAATGACAATCCGCGCGTCGTCGAGCGTCAACGGGAAGGCGGCTGCCTCGTCGCGCGCGCCGAACTTGACTTGCGGCAGATGTTGATGGACGCGGTCGATGGCGTCTGCGGCGCCGGCGCGGAAGGCATGCAAGAGCGTCACGTCATTTTCAAATATCATGGGCGATCATCTACGATTGCTTGTAACTGCTGAACGAGCGCAGGAAACTCAACTGTGACAGTGTACCACAGCACGTCAAGATTAATGTCAAAGTACGCGTGAGCGAGGCGAATTCGCATTCCTTTTATCTTCGCCCAAGCAACCTGAGTGTGCTTTGCCTAGAATTCTTCCGTGACATTGCTAGCCGCTTCTCCGACGACTTCGACCGCCCGAGCCAAGGCATACTGCCGCAACGTATCGTGTTCGAATGTTGAACGAATCAGCCCGACTGCAAACTCACTCGCATGTTGAGCCGCTTCAAGCATGTGAAGAATTCGCGTGCGGTCGTTCCGCCTACACCTTTTCATAAATCAGACGAGCGCTTTCAACGACTTCCTGACGAAAGTAGCGGCTGAGATCCTCAGCCGTGCGCAAATCGACGCGTTTGCCCACGATTTCGCTTAACTCGATTTCCTGCCCGGCGATCGCCAGCAAGCCAACAGGCGCGCCGGGCATATATTCCACCAGCAGGTCGACATCGCTATCGACGTGGGCATCACCATGCAAGAATGAGCCGAACAATGACAATCGCTGGATTGGCTGCCCAACGCAGTATTTGCGGATTGCCTTCAGCGGCAGGTCAATTCCAATCGCGTCGCTCATCAGTCACTCTCGCCTGCTTCCATTGTAATCAAGCGCCAGGCTCAACACAACAGTCCCCGCAGCGCCGCCAAATCGACATTGCCGCCGCTGACCACCACCGCCGTCTCGCGCTCATCGGCGGGAATGACATCGTGCAGAAGCGCCGCGACGCCAACAGCGCCGCCGCCTTCGACCACCCAGCCGCCCGCTAACATAGCGCGCATCGCCGCCGCGATCTGCCGCTCGGATACAAGCACGATGTCATCGACGTATCGCCGGCAAATCGGCACGGTGATCGAGCCGGGCTCGATATCGCCGGAGAGAGCCTCCGCCAGCGTCTCCCAGACTTGCGGGCGATCCTCAGCACAAAATACGTTGTACATCGCCGGCGCGGATTCTGCATTCACGCCAATGACTTCAATGTCGGCGCCCACTTCCTTGATTGCCGTGGCCACCCCCGCGATCAATCCGCCGCCGCTAACGGGCACGACCACCCGCTGGACACTTGGCAACTGCTCGAGTATTTCCAGACCGATGACGCCGGCGCCAGCGATGACATGGCGATCGTTGTAGGGCGAAACCCAGGCGCGCCCCTCGGCGACGCGGCGCAATGCCTCCGCTTCCGCTTCGTCGTAATTGTCGCCGAAGAGGACCGCCTCCGCGCCATAAGTCCGCACGTTGTCGACTTTCTTCTTGGGCGTCGTCTTCGGCATCAAGATCTGCGCCGATGCGCCGGTCATGTGGGCGGCATAAGCGACCGCAGCGGCATGGTTGCCCGATGACGCGGCGATAATGCCAGGCGCGCGCTCCCCTTCCTCCAGCGACAGGATGGCGTTCAGAGCGCCGCGTATCTTGAAGGAATGGGTCCTATTGGCGTTTTCCAGCTTGAGCCAAGTCTTGCCGTCACCCAGGTACGGCGCCGATTCAAGCGGGGACGGCGGCAGAAGCGGCTTCAAGCGCTGCTGCGCGCGAACGATATCTCCGAGCGTCAGCGGCATCGTCAGCGCCTACAAGCCAATGCTGCGCAGATACTCGCGGTTGCGCTGCGCCGATTCCAGCGGCGCGCCCATGCCCGGCAGCACATCTTGCTCGACGACGATCCAACTGTCATAGCCGATCTTTTCCAACTCAGCCAAGACGCCGGGAAAATCAACATCGCCTTTGCCCAGCTCGGGGAAGATGCCCTTGCCAACCGATTGCGGACCATTCCATTCCTGCAGTCGCGACTGCTCATGCACCGCCGGATCGCGATCTTTGAAATGCACATACCAGATGCGCTCGGCGAGTTGGCGAATGCCCTCGAGCGGATCGCCGCCGCCAAAAGCCCAGTGACCCGTATCGAAGACAAGACCGACGATATCGGCGTCGGTCATATCCAACAAGCGCTCGGTTTCCGCCGGCGTCTCGATCCAGGTGCCGGTGTGATGATGCAGCACGGAACGCAATCCAGTTTCGTCCATGACGCGCCGCGCGGCATGATCTGTGCCTGCGGCGAAGACGCGCCAGCCCTCTTCGTCCAGGCTCATCGCGGGACTGATGCGCCCCGAATTCAGGCTGCGCACGGGGTCCGTGTAAGGATCCGGTCCCAGCACAACCAGAGCCTCCGGTCCGCCGACTGCCGCCAGCAGTTTTGCCGTGCGCACACAAGCTTCGGTGCTTTCCTGATGTCGATCCAGGTCTTGGAAATTGACATTGACCCAGGAGCCCAACAGCTTCAGCTTGCGCGCTTCCAGTTCCGCACGCAACTCAGCCGGGTCCGTCGGCATAAAGCCCCAATCGCCCAACTCCGTGCCGGCGTAGCCGCTGACGGCGATCTCATCCAGCACGCGCGCGTAATCATAACGCTCGCCTTTGATGTTCTCGATAATGCCCCAGGAGCAGGGCGCATTCGCCACTTGTATCATATTTTCCTCCGCCGTCCGCGCAGGTTCAAATTCAGTTATCGCGCTAGTGTATAACAAGTTTGGCAGCCGTCGCAAGCATGGCAAAACGGCGTTTTCGCCCTGTGCAGCGCTATGCGCCAGGTCTACAATCGAGCCGCAAATCGGCGCCATTTATGACGAAAACGAAAGGCGATACCCAGATGAGTCGAACGGACCACACCCGCCTCTTCCTGCCCGGTCCTGTAGAAGTCCGCCGCGAAATCCTCGAAGCGCAGACGCAATGGATGATCGGCCACCGAACAAGCGAATTTGCCGATCTCTTCGCCCGCCTGCAAGACAAACTCAAGCGCAGCTTCTTCACCGAAAGCCGCGTCTATATCAGCGGCTCATCCGGCTCCGGCTTGTGGGAGGGCGCGATTCGCTGCGGCGTACGCGATGACCGCAAAGTGCTGCACCTGACCGGCGGCGCCTTCAGCGAGCGCTGGGCGCAGATCAGCCGCGCCAATGGCAAGCAAGTCGATTGCATCCAGGTCGATTGGGGAAAAGCGCATAGCGCGGAGATGGTCGCCGAAGGGCTGGACAAGGCGAGCTACGATGCCGTCTGCGCGGTGCATAACGAAACCAGCACCGGCGTCACCAATCCCATCGGCCCCATTGGCGAGGTCGTCAAGCGACATGCCGACACCTTCTACTTCGTGGACACCGTCAGCGGTTACCTCGGCACGGAACTGCGCGTTGACGAATGGGGCATTGATATCGCCCTGACCTCAAGCCAGAAAGCCTTCGCCCTGCCGCCCGGGGTCGCTTTTGCCGCCGTCAGCGACCGCCTGCTGGAACGCGCGCAGACCATCCCTCACCGCGGCTACTATTTCGATTTCCTGACGTTGGAGAAATCGCTGCTCAAGAACAATACGCCGTCAACGCCGCCGATCGCCTTGATGTACGCTGCCGACCGACAGATGGACAGCATTCTCGCCGAAGGCATTGAAGCGCGTTGGGCGCGTCACCGAGCCATGCGCGATGTGGCGCATCGATGGGCGCTGGACCGCGGCTTCGGCTTGTATGCCCAAGAAGGCTACCGCAGCGATACCGTCACCACCGTCGAGAATAAGCCCGGCATCGATGTGAACGCGCTTGACCGCTTCATGCGCGCCGAAGTCGGCTTCGCCATGGACAAAGGCTACGGGAAGATCAAAGGCGCGACCTTCCGCCTGCCCCACATGGGCGATGTGACGATAGACATGCTGCGCGAAGTCCTCGCCGGCATTGACGCCTTCATGGCAAGTTCAAAGTAAAAGGGCGCGAAATGAGTTTTCATGTGCTGGTCCCCGATAACGTACATCAGAAAGCTATCGACATCCTCGAAGCGAGCGACGGCATTCGCGTAACAGCGCCGGGCAAGCTTGAGCGCGCCGCCCTCCTCGCAGCCGTCGCCGATGCCAATGCCCTGATCATCCGCAGCGGCGTCACTGCCGATGCCGAGCTAATCGCGCACGCGCCACAGCTGAAAGCGATCGCCCGCGCCGGCGTCGGCGTCGACAATGTTGATCTGGCGGCGGCAACTGAACGCGGCATCGTCGTCATGAACACGCCCGGCGGCAATACCATCTCCACCGCCGAGCATACCTTCGGTCTGATGATCGCCCTGTCGCGGCATATCCCGCAAGGGCATCAATCGCTGGCGGAGGGCCGCTGGGATCGCAAACTTTTCGCCGGCGTCGAACTAAAGGGCAAGACGCTGGGCATCATCGGCTTGGGGCGCATCGGTCAAGCCATCGCCACACGCGCGGGGGCTTTCGAGATGAGCGTCATTGCTCATGATCCCTACCTGCCGCCCGAAGTCGCCGAGGCGATCCATGTGCCGCTTCTGTCCCTGGCCGAGGTTTACACTCGCTCGGACTTCCTGACCTTCCACGCCATGGTCACTGACGAAACGCGCGGCATGGTCAACGCGGATGCTATCGCGCAAATGAAAGAGGGCGTCCGCATCATCAACGCGGCTCGGGGCGCGCTCATCAATTCTGACGATCTGGCGCAGGCGCTGCGCAGCGGGGTGGTCGCTGGCGCCGCCCTGGATGTCTACGAGCAGGAGCCGCCGCCCGCCGACCATCCGCTCATCAATCTCCCCAATGTTGTACACACGCCGCACCTGGCCGCGAGCACTTCGGACGCGCAAGTGACCGTCGCGGTCGAAGCGGCGCAATTGATCATCGACTACCTGCTTGAAGGGGAGGCGACGAATGTGTGTAATGCGGATGTGCTGTCCCCCATCCCCCTTCCCCCACAAGGAGAGAAGGGGAGCTAATACGCTCCTTCGCCGAAGAAAAAAGCCCCTCCCTCATCTTGGGGGAGGGGTTTGGGGTGGGGGTTAAGGCCGCGTCGGACTGCCATCGGGCAGGCGCGTCTGCGTCCAATCCTCGACGATATCCCGGGGCGGGTACTTCGCCGCCAGCCCCTCATCAATATCGATGCCCAAGCCCGGCTGGTCATTCGGATACAGATAGCCATCCTCGATGATCGGCAAGCCGGGGAAGATCTCGTAGTCCAGTTCGGAAGGCTGATACCACTCCTGTACGCCAAAGTTGGGATGCCATAAATCAAGCTGCAAATTCGCCGCATGACCCACCGGCGAGGTATCGCCGGGACCGTGCCAGGCGGTGCGCACGCCATACATATCGGCGAAGATGGCGACATTGCGCGCCGGCGTGATCCCGCCCATCTGGCTGATGTGCATGCGGATGAAATCGATCAGCCGCTCCTGAATCAGCATTTGCCACTCATGCGGATTGTTGAATAGCTCCCCCATGGCCAGCGGCGTGGCGCATTGCCCCCGCATCATGCGGAACCAATGGATATCTTCCGGCGCCAGCGCGTCTTCGAGGAAGAAGAGCTTGAACTCCTCGACATCTTTGGCGAATTCGACAGCGTGAATCGGGACCAACCGCTCGTGAATATCATGCAGCAACTCGACCGCTTCGCCCACCTGCTCGCGCACATAGGCGATCATATCCAGCATCCGCCGGCAATAATCGCGCGGATCGTAATAAGCGCCCTCCGGAGCGTTCCGGGGTTTGACCATCGGGCTGCCTGCCCCGCCGTAGCCGCCCATCTGCACGCGCACGAAACGGAAGCCCCGCGCCATATAAGCCTTTACATTTTCGGCGACTTCTTCTTTGCTGTCGCCATCAGCATGCACATAAACATGCGCCGCCCCCCGCGATTTTCCGCCGAGCAAATCACAGACCGGCATGCCCGCTCGCTTGCCCTTGATATCCCACAGCGCTTGATCGACGCCGGAGATGGCGTTGTTCAGCACGGGACCATTGCGCCAATAACCATGCACCATCGACATATTCCAGATCTCTTCAATGCGGTCGACATCACGACCTAGCAGGAATGGTTTGAGGTGACGCTCAATGGCGGTCGCGACAGCGAAAATTCTCTGCGTGAAGGTCGCGCAGCCCAAGCCGTAGAGACCCGGCTCCGATGTGATGACCTTGACAATCGCCAAGCGCGACTTGCCCGGCTGCGTCAAGATGACTCTGACATCTTCAATCGTGATTGGTTTAGGCATTCTGTTTCTTCCGTTTGAATTTTCCAATTATAGAACATTCATTCTTGTTTCGCGCGACAAAACATGCTTTAATCGATCTAGTCCTGATTGTCACTGCGAGGCATTCTTCAATGATTCTGCGCTTTCAATCCTATCTTCTTATCGAAAATGCGCGCGCTTGCCAGATGGCCAGATGGCCAAAAAAAAGTTTTTCTCGCTCCGTTTTTGCTATCAGTCAGTTCTCGTCCTCAGGGCGGCAGCGACATGATTGGCGCAAAAGAACTTTCCCGCGCGCAAATGTCAATACCAGCGCAAAGCGCCCGGGATCCCTTGTCATCACTGGCGTTGCCGCTTGGCGCAGACCGCGTATTCCATTGCGCAATCCGCGCAAATCTGTGCAAAAGATCGCCCCGCCGGCTGTCGCGAGCCCTCTACAACACCCGGCAGCGATTCGTCAATTTGCCGATGCCTTCGATCTCAACACTGACTACGCTGCCCTCGCCCAGAAACTCGGGCGGATCCATCGCCTTGCCGACGCCGGAGGGCGTGCCGGTCAGGATCATGTCGCCCGGATTGAGCGTGAAAGCCCGCGAGAGATAGGCGATCAAATGACGCGCGCTGAAAATCATATCGGCGGTCGAGCCATCCTGCTTGACGACCCCATCAACCGTCGTGGCGATGCGCAAGTTCTGCGGGTCGGGGATATCGTCGCGCGTGACGACTGTGGGACCCAGCGGGCAGAAGGTGTCCAGTCCCTTGGCCCGCACCCACTGCTTGTCCCGCGTCTGCAAATCCCGCGCCGAGACATCATTCGCGATCGTATAACCGAAGACATAATCCAGCGCCTCCGCCTCCGAGACTCTCCGCGCCGTCTTGCCAATGATGACAGCCAGCTCGCCCTCCCAATCGACCTGCGCCGTCAAATCCGCCTCCCATTCGATGACATCGTCAGCGCCGATGACCGCGCTCGGCATGACTGCAAAGACCAGCGGCTCGGTCGGCACCTCGTTATTGAGCTCGCGGGCATGCTCGGCGTAATTCCGCCCAATCGCCAGGATCTTGCCCGGGATCAACGGCGGCAGGATGCGCGCATCGGCCAGCGTATCGAGTATGCCCGTTTCGGCATAAGCGGCGTCGCCCATCAGCTCGGTCATGTCTTGGAGGCCCAGGCGAATGATTTCGTCGCCGATTAAGATGCCGATATGATCGTGGTCGCCGATGCGATAGCGCAGCAGTTTCATGTCCGTCCCTTCGTCTGTTCGGATGGCGCAAGTCTAGCAATACCAGCGATATGGTTGTAGGGGCGACATTGTATATCATCCGCGAAAGCGAGGGATGCTAATGAGCCATGCACAGGTCGTCAATGTCGATTGCCCTGCGCGGCGCATACCGCGTTTTTTGCTTTCTGATAAAATGCGAGTGTCGCAACGTTCCCAAGTGACATTTCGGAGAGACTCGTTGAAGCTGTTCCATGCAATTGCGCTGTCATGCCTTATTCTGCCGCTGCTTGTCGCTTGCAGCGATACCGGCAATAGTCCCAATGACGCGACCTCCGCCCAGCGGCTCTTGCCGAACCTCGCTGCTTACACCGCCTCCGATGTCGATACGACCCTTGACGGCGCTTTTGCCGCCGTCGGCGGCGCGTCTCTCTTGAGCGGGCAGGTCGGCCTCACCGCCGTCGTCGCCAAAGCCGAACAGATCTTGCAGTGCTTTCAGGATCGCGGCGCGCTGGCGGCCAAGTTTTACCGGGAGCAAGATTCCACTATCACCGCGCCCAAGATCGGCGGCGCGATGGTGCTCAACCAGTCGCGCGTCAATCAGGAGATTATCAATTGCATGCTGGGCGGGCAAGAAGACGCGGCCAGCGCCCAGACCTTCGCCATTGAGCCTTGCGCCAGCGCCGGCAACTTCACCTACGAAGGCGATTCCATCAGCTATGTCTATGTCGGCTCGCATCCCGATGTCTGCGCTGTCTTCCAGTTGCACTTCGATAATCTCGCCGGCGCGGCTGTCTCGCCTACGGCTACACCCAGCCAATAGAATGCTCGATTTGTCTTTCGATTGGAGAATCAAATGACCGGATTCAACGGATTGGGCTTACACCTGGGCAATCTATCGCGGCTGTCGTCGGCGAAGTCGCGCTCGCTAAGCGCCGAGAACTTCGATGGGGCGAAGGGCCGCGGCGGCATGGCGAAGGAAGGTACCGGCAGCGGAGCCGCCCGCGACCTCGGGCAGGGCTGGAAGGTATCGCCATCGGTGCGCATCAAAGCCGGCGAAACATTCACCATGGCCGATATCGCTGGACCGGGAGCGATCCAGCAAATCTGGATGACGCCGACCGGCATCTGGCGTTATTGCATCCTGCGCATCTACTGGGATGGCAGCGAACAACCATCGGTTGAATGTCCAATCGGCGATTTCTTCGCTGTCGGCTGGGGGGAATATGCCCAAGTCACCTCCTTGCCCATCTGCGTCAATCCGGGCAGCGCCTTCAATTCTTATTGGGAAATGCCCTTCCGCGAGCGCTGCCGCATGACTATCAGCAATATCGCCGAAGAGGACATGACGCTCTACTATCAGGTGAACTACACCCTGACCGATGTGCCGGAGGACGCCGCCTATTTCCACGCCCAGTTCCGCCGCGTCAATCCCCTGCCCTACAAAGACGTCTACACCATCGTCGATGGCATCCGCGGGCGTGGGCATTACGTCGGCACATACGTCGCCTGGGGCAGTAATAACAATGGCTGGTGGGGCGAGGGCGAGTTGAAGTTTTACCTCGATGGCGATGAATATCCGACCATCTGCGGCACCGGCACCGAAGATTACTTCTGCGGCTCCTACAACTTCGATCCCAGCCCGCGGCACAACGAAGGCTACGTCACCTTCACCACGCCCTACGCCGGCTTCCACCAGGTGATCCGCCCCGATGGCGCGTACAAGTCGCAGCATCGCATGGGCATGTATCGCTGGCATATCATGGACCCCATCCGCTTCGACGCCGATTTGCGCGTGACCATGCAAGCGCTGGGCTGGGGCTACAACCGCCGCTACCTGCCGCTGCAAGACGACATCGCCTCGGTCGCCTACTGGTACCAGACCTTGCCGCAAGCGCCTTTCCCGCCGCTGCCCGAACGCGAACAGCTGCAGATCATCTAGCGCGACAGATTTCCTCGTAGAGACCTTCGTAGCTGGAAGCCGTCTGTTCCCAGCTGTACCGCGATTCGATCAGCGCGCGACCGTTCTTCGAAAGTCTTTCACGCAGCGCGGCATCGCCCAGCAACTCGATCGTCCTCTGCGCGATCTGATCCACCGGAGCGATGAGGGCGGATTCACCCGCGCGAACGTCAATGCCCTCGACGCTCAGCGGCGTCGCCGCAACCGGAATGCCCATCGCCAGCGCTTCCAGCACCTTGTTCTTCAAGCCGGCCCCAATCCGCAGAGGACAGACAAAGACCGTCGCCCGCGCCAGGTAGGGCGTCACTTCCGGCACTCTCCCGCTGATTTCAATGTGGTCATTCGCCAATTCCCGCAGCCAGTCCGGCGGATTGTTGCCGATCAGCTGCAGCCGCGCCTCGGGAATCGCCCGGCGGACTTCCGGCAGGACCTTGTCAACCAGGATCCGCGCCGCATCCTGATTCGGCGGGTACTCATAGTTGCCGACGAAGAGCAGCGTGTGCGGGTCACGTTCCACGTCGCGCGGACGAAAACGCTCAAGCTCGATGCCGTTCGGTATCACCTCAATTGACAGCGCTGGCTGCAGATCCAGCAACTGCGCCCGATCCGCTTCCGAGATGACCACCGTCCGGTCGTAAGGAGTGTACATGAAGCTTTCAAAGCGGCGGACAATCGGCAAACGCAGGCGCGCGCTTAGCTGTCCACCCCGCGCTGCCGACCGCAGATACAGCGCGTGAGACTCGTAGGGCGTGATTAGATTGGGCAAATCCGCGAAGAGCGAATGAAACTCGTAAACGCTGACCGAGCCGAAGCAATGGACCAGGTCGTAGCCTGCTTGTTCCAGGAGCGCGGCAATGCCATGCCAAAGCGGCGGACAGAAACTCCGCTTGGCGGACGCGGGGAAGCGCCTCCCCGGCGAGAGCAAGCGCTGCATGTATGCCATACCGCCTCGGCTCGGCTCGGGGAACAGGTCGATGTGGCGGAAGAAGGAGCGATACTTGTCTACCTGAGTTGGATCATCGTCGCGATCATACAAGGCCAGCAAATCAATGGCATAGCCCCGCCGGGAAAGCTCGCGCGCCAGATGCCAGATGATCAGCCGGTCGCCGAGATGCAACGGATATGGTGGGCAGCGAGATATGAGCAGGATGGTTTTCATGTGCTGGCCGCCCAATTTGGACTTTGCATGTTCCTATCCGCACGGTGATGTTTAATCAGCCTAGTCCCATACTACAGGCCAAAAGCAAAAGCTCGCCAGGAAGACGAGCCTTTTCTGTGCCGAGACCCAGACTTGAACTGGGGACACCCGCATTTTCAGTGCGATGCTCTACCAACTGAGCTATCTCGGCAGGATGCAATATCTTAGGAACAAAGAGTTTAGAGCGAGCGCGAAGAGATGTCAAGACAATTGTCGCGCTGCCAGCCATTCGGCAATGACGCGCGCGGTCTCGCGCGGCGCCGCCTGCGGGAAGAGATGCCCCTGCCCGCCCATTTCGTAAAAGTCAACTTCGGGCAGGAGCGTACGCGCCTCGGCGTAAGATTCTTCGGGGAAGGTATGGCTGTGCCCGGCGCGGATGATCAAAGTCGGCGCCAAGCCATTTAGCTTGGGCAAATCACACCAGATATCGCGGTACACGGTCGAGAAATAGTGCGCTTCCCAAGCCGTGCTCCAGCGTAATTCAAAGCCCGACCCATCAGCTTGTCGCCGCAACCCATGCTCGACGTATAGGCGCAAGGTCGCCTCATCCCAATCGGCGAAGACGCTTTTCTCCCGAAATCGCTGAAAAGCTTCATTGCGGCTTTCAAAAACGGTCCGCCGCCGCAGCGCTGCGCTGACCAAAGGAAAGTCCTCGATGCCGCCTTCGTCCCAGGCGCGGCCGAGCGTATCGAGCAGTGGTTGCGGCAGGATCACCGGATCGAGCATGATCAAAGCTTTGAAGCGCCCCGGCGATTTGAGCAGCGCCAACAAAGAGATGATGCCGCCGAGAGAATGTCCTAGCGCCAGGACATCACGCAGGTCCTGCCGGGCTAGGCCGGACAGCAGATCATCGGCATCGGCGCTCCAGGAGCGGAATCCTGTCGGCGGCCGTTCATCGCCCCAGAGAGGGCGCGGCGGCAGGCAGATGGACCGCCAGCCCTCCAAGGACCGCAGCATAGGCAAGTAGGTCTGCGGCGGGAAGCCGTTGGCGGGCATAATATGCAGGGTCGGAGCATCTTCGTCGCCGGCGAGTTCGATCAAGGTCTGCGGCATCAGCCAGTCCGTTTCATGCTATGTTAGGAGAGGATGTCATCTTGCCCGGCTGTATGAGAAAACAGCGACTGAGGAGATTCAACATGATTGATCGCTCGATAATCTTTACAGTTGGCGCCGCTTTGATCGCTTTGCTGGTGGTTCTGGAATTGGTGCGGCGGCGGCGCTTGAGCGAAGAATACTCCCTGCTCTGGCTGGGCACAGCGGTCCTTATGCTGATCCTGGGTCTCTGGCGCGATCTCCTCCACAGTTTGGCGGCATTAGTCGGCATCTATGATCCCTCTAATCTGCTCTTTTTACTGGCGGCTTTCTTCATGCTCTTCATCCAGCTTTATTTCTCCACCGTCATCACCCGGCTCACGTATGAAAGCAAAGAAGCCGCCCAACAGATCGCCTTGCTCCGCCTTGAGTTGGAGCGTCTACGCGGCGAGCAGGGTGATAGCGATAAAGATGATACCGATTAAGGCGCCAATGTAAATGACCAGGTCGGGCAGGTGAAGACGCAAGGGATTGCGATCCACCGCGACGATGGCGCGATTGGCGATATTGGGCGCCGCCGCCAGCGCAATGCGCGGACCGATGCGCCAAGCCAGCAGCGCGCCACCAAGCATGCCGCCGATATGCCCCCAGTTGTCGATGCGCGACCCCGGCAGAAAACCTATCACCAGGTTAATGGCAATGATGAAACCCATATGGCGCAGCCGAGCGCGCACATTGACATAGATGCGGCGGTTCAGATAGAGGTGTACAGCATGAGCGGCGAAGATAGCGAAGACGGCGCCCGACGCCCCGACCGAAGCGCTCCCCAACCCGCCGAGCGCCAAGCTTAGCGCCGAGCCGCTCAAACCGCCCAGCAGATATATCAACAGAAATCGCAGCCGACCGAATATGGGCTCCATTTCCCGCCCGACTATCAAGAGCGCGTATACGTTGAAGAAGACGTGGCCGAGGCTGCCGTGCAGAAACATCGCCGTAAACAGACGATAGACCTCGCCCTCCCTGACCACCAACTGCGGGATCAGCGCGCCACGCAGAAACAGTTCCCAATCCAGCGCCGGCAGAAGAAAACCCGCCAGGTATATCAAGCCGTTAACCGCCATCAAGACGTAGGTCAAAAGCGGCTGATTGCGCAGCGGCGGCCGCGGTAGCTTGACGCTCTCGGCTGCCTTTTCGGTCGTGACAAGCCGAGTCTTGCCTTGCTCGTAAAGCGGGTGGTTTTTCTCGTCATTGCGCTGCATAGAATTTGCTCGCCAGTCAATATTTGCATCACACATAAGTTTACGCAACAATAATGCGCCAGTCGCGCATGGCAGCGCAACCGGGCATGGATATTAGGATTCACATGCAAAATCGCTGCGGTTTATGATATGCTTAACTTGATATCACTTCAATGCGCGTACAATTTAGTATAAATGAGTTTAAGGGCAGGAAACAGGCGCCAATGTCCGATCTATCATCCTCCAATATCATGATCGTCCCGGAAGAGATCTTTTGTGAAATGCACGAAGAAGGCGATGCCTGCGATGTTATCGTGCAGATGGAAGACGGGGCAGTTTATACCGCGCTTTTCGCCACCCTCACCTACATTCATCGACAGTTGGCGCTGACCTGGCTGGTCACCGAATCCATACCGGAGACCCCGCCTGTCCGTTATGCTGTGCTCGATACGCCCCATATTATCGTCGAGCGGCTTCAACTCGAGATCATAGAAGACACGATCGATAACCTGGTCGCCCAGGATGTCTTCGAAAGCCTCTTCACCCGCGTCACCGAAGATCAACGCGCGGATGCCTTGGCCGCAGAGAAGGTCAGTCACCTAGCCACACAAGAGATTGCCCAAGCGGTCATCGAAGAAGTGCTGGTGCTCATCGACGACTGATCCCCGCCGCTATATTCTGTCGAGGATTCCGACTTCCCCTTTCTGATATCCCGCCGCCTCCACTATAATTCCTGGCGGCTCGCCGGCTTGTTTTGCGCGTATCGCCATCTGCCAAGACAACCGGCGCTCCTGGCGCGACAATTCGAATTGAGGATAGCGGATGCCCGAAGAAAGATACGAAGAGAGCCAGCTCTACAAGATTCGTCACTCAGCCGCCCACGTCATGGCGGAGGCGATGCTGGAGCGCTTCCCCGAGGCGAAGATCGCTATCGGACCGCCGATTGAAGACGGCTTCTACTACGACTTTGACTTGCCCGCCGCCATCAACGATGAGGACATCAAGTGGGTGGAAAGGCGCATGAAGAAGCTCCTTTCGGGACGTCACGAATTTACCATGCGCGAGGTGTCGGCTGATGAAGCCCGCGAGCTTTTCCAGGACCAGCCCTATAAGCTCGAGCTCATTGACGACCTGGTCAACGGCCGGGTGGACGACAACGGCAATCCGATCGCCGAGCCCGCCAACAACCTGACCATCTACACGCAGAATAACTTCACCGATCTCTGCCGCGGTCCGCATGTTCATAGCACCAAAGACATCAATCCCAAAGCGGTGAGCATCTCGCTGCGTCCCCCGGCCGGGGCCTACTGGCGCGGCGATGAAAAGCGGCAGCAATTGACGCGGATCTACGGCACCGCCTGGCGGACTCCGGCGGAGCTGGCGGATTATCGCCAACGCCTGGAAGAAGCGATCAAGCGCGACCATCGCGCGCTCGGCGAAAAGCTTGACCTGTTCATCATTGATTCGATGGTGGGGAAGGGCTTGCCGCTCTGGCTGCCCGATGGCGCGACCCTGCGCGATACGCTTGAGCGCTGGCTGCGCGATATTCAGATCGAACGCGGTTACCTGCCGGTAGTCACGCCGCACCTAGGGAATATCGAACTGTACAAGACATCGGGGCACTATCCCTATTATGCCGACAGTCAATACAGTCCCATTGATGTAGACGGCGATGAGTTCATGCTGCGCCCCATGAACTGCCCGCATCACTGCCGCATCTACAGCAGCCAGCCGCGCTCGTATCGCGATCTGCCGCTGCGCTACGCGGAGTTCGGCACGGTGTATCGCTACGAGCAATCGGGCGAATTACGCGGTTTGACACGGGTGCGCGGCTTCACGGTTGATGACGCCCACCTCTTCGTCCGCCCTGACCAATTGCTGGACGAATTCAAAGGGGTGGTGAATCTGATTCAGCATGTCTTCGGCTCACTGGGCATGGCCGATTTCCGCGCTCGCATCGGCACACGCGATCCCGACAGCGACAAATATGTCGGCGATAGCGCGCTTTGGGAAGAGGCCACCGTCGCCATTGTCGACGCCTGCGAGGAACTTGGGCTGGATTATCACATCGAACCGGGGGAAGCCGCTTTCTACGGACCAAAGCTGGATTTTATCGTGCGCGATGTGCTCAAGCGGGAATGGCAACTGGGCACGGTGCAAGTCGATTACAATCTGCCGCAGCGCTTTGACCTGGAATATGTCGACCGCAGCAATGAACGGCTGCGCCCGGTTATGATCCATCGCGCGCCTTTCGGCAGCCTGGAGCGCTTCATCGGCATCCTCATCGAGCATTTCGCCGGCGCCTTCCCGCCCTGGCTAGCGCCGACGCAGGCCATCATCATCCCCATCCGCGAAAGCCACAATGCCTATGCCAGTGAAGTGGAAGCGCTGCTCAAAGCGCGCGGTATGCGCGTCAAAGCCGACTTGCAAGACCGCAACATGCGCTCGAAGATCCGGCAGCATCGGCGGATGAATATCCCCTGGCTGCTGATCGTCGGCGACCGCGACATCGAAAACCGGACGGTCAGCGTCCGCTTGCGGAGCGACGAAGACCTTGGCGCCATGCCCCTTGAGGACTTCGCTGACGGGGCGCTAAATCTCATCGAGTCCCAGTCGCAGGAGATCCTGCTCTAACCTGCGATTCTCGCTACTGAGCGCGCCCGAAGGGCACAAACATGGCTTCTGCGCCAGCCAAGGTTTGTTGTAATGTCGCGAGCTTGACGCTCAGCTAGGCCGACCGCTGGATGCGCCGCGCGATACGGTAGCGATACCAATGCAGGAACATCTGCCAGCGACGCGGCGCCGTCGATTCTAGCAACTGTCTCATCTCGACATGCAGCAGCGGCACATCGGCGGCGTCCACCCAATCATGCGCCAGCATCGCCTCGATCAGCCTGGCAATATCACGCCGCGCCTGCCGCCGTTCAATCCAGCTAAGCTTCGTCAGGGGATACCGCTGAATGATCCACTCGACGCCCGCGCCGGCCGCGCCGAGCTGCCGCAAAGCCGGACGGCGCATGTGGACAATAATCTCGCGAAGTTCAGGTTGATGACGGCGGCCGAGCGTATGATCGTGACGTCGATATAGGTACAATTGATCATCAATATTTGCGAATCGTATGCGCTTCTCCCACAGCAATCGCAGAAATAATTTTACATCGTTGCCGTAAGCGATGCCGGGATCATACACCGGCTGACTGTCGAAATACTCCCGCCGCACCATCATAATCGCGCACTTTATGACGATCTTGGTCGCTAATAGAAAGTGCAGAACTATGGCATGATGACGCTCAGGCAGTTGGTAAGACCGGTCCGGCGTCAAGTCTTCATGGACTACTTGGAGAGACAGGCCGACGGCGCCAATTTCGGGATGCGCCTCCAGAAAATCCGCCTGCTTTTCAAGACGCTGTGGCAAGCTGACATCATCGCTGTCCATCAGCGTTATATACTTGCCGGCCGCATGGGCAATAGCCGTATTGAGCGCCGACGGTTGGCCTCGGTTCTCCGGATGCGCAAATACGCGAACGCGGTCATCACGCGCCGCATAATCTTGAACGATCCCGAGCGTCCCATCCGTGGAGCCATCGTCAACGATCAACAACTCCAGATCGGTCAGAGTCTGCTGCAAGATGCTTTCAATCGCCTCAGCGACAAACTTTTCACCGTTGTAGACCGCCATAACGACAGATACTAGAGGCATGCGAGCATCTCTCCCTTGTGTCTTTCCACGGCATTGTCATTGCGGCGGCCGGTCCTTCAGCGCCGGCGAAAGAAATCATAGCGCTCCAGGCAGGATTCGAACCTGCGACACTTGGTTTAGGAAACCAATGCTCTATCCCCTGAGCTACTGGAGCCATAGTCTCTGCCAGCAATTATAACAGAGGAGGAACCTGCCTCAAGCCTGCCTCGGGCGCGCTTTTGCGTCGCCCGCAAGAGGGGGAAATCGCGACTTAACAGAGCCAGATTTGCCAGCTAATATCGGACATCAGCAGTAGCCACAGGCAGCAAATTACGCTACCATAGCGTACTTAATAAGCAGACAAGTAAGGTTTCGCTTGCAGCAGCGTCATAAGAGCGAGGCGAAACGGCAAGGAGTCATCAAATGACGCATATCATCACCAGCCTTTGCTTGCGCGACGGCGCCTGCGTGGAGGTCTGCCCGGTGGAGTGTATCATCGCCGGCAAGCCGGAAAACGAATGGCCCTGGTATTTCATCGATCCCGATACCTGTATTGATTGCGGCGCCTGCATCCCCGAATGCCCCTTCGAAGCCATCTTCATCGAAGAAGAGGTCTCATCCGAATACGAGATGATGGAGGGCCAGGAACGCGTGCCCTTCGACACCAAGGTGATCATCGAGCACGAAGAAGGCGACATCGTCGATCTGACGCCCGATATCGCGCCGAATTACGATTTCTTCACGCAAGGACCCGGCTACGACGCCCTGAATATGTAAGCCCGACGCCAGCTATACGCGGCCGGCCCCGAACGCCAACAATCCCTCCTCCGCGCGATCCTCAACTCGACAATTCGGGTCAAGCGGCCTCGGAGGGATTTGCTTTGTAATACCGCCGCCGCGGCGAGATCATCCCGGTCACCAGCCCAACGCTGAATAAGACGATGACCAAGCCCGCGATAATGCCCGGGCTGATGCTTTCCCCCAGCAAGAGCGCGCCAAAAATCACGCCGAATATGGGCACCAGCAGCGTCACTGTCAGCGCGTTGATAGGACCGGCGCTGATGATGAGATAGTAGTAGAGTTGATAGGCGAAGGCGGTGCATAGGACAACAAGCGCCAGCGTCGCCAGCAGGACTTCAAACGAGGGCGCATGCGGCGGCAAGTCGGCAAGGGAGACCGGCGCCAATACAAAGGACGCGGCGATCATTTGCCCGCTGGACATGGACAGATTGTTCAAGCCTGTGAAATAACGCTTGGCGTAGACGCCGCCGAGCGCGTAACTCAGCGTCGCCGCCAGTAATGCCAAGATCGCGGCGACTGCCTCGAAAGTCAGCGTCATATCGCTGCCGCCGACCGTTACTGTGACGCCGACGATGCCGAGGACAGCGCCGATCAGCTTGGCGATGGTTAGCCTTTCCCCCAAGCCGGCAGCGGCGACGAAAGTGGTGAAGAGCGGCGTGGTCGACATCAGAATGGCCGCCATCGACGCGGTCACCGTCAACTCCGCCCAGGCGATCAAGCTGAAGGGTAAGGCCGAGCCCAGAAACCCCAACACGATAAAGCGGCGCCAATGCCCGCGGATATTCAGCTTCCGCCGGCGCAGGCGAGCATAGGTCAGCAGAATCAGCCCGGAAAGCGCCACGCGGATAAACATGAGGAAAAGCGGTCCCAGCGGCTCAACCGCGACGCGGATGAAGATGTAGGACGCGCCCCAGATCGCGCCGAGCGCGAGAAGCGCAGTCAATTGAACGGGGGACAAAAGCGTGACTCCAACTCAAATAAACCGCTGCATTGTAGCAGAGGCTAACTGAAGGCGTCACACTCCGATTCACGCTAACCTGCCCAAATGGTCAGGTGACGACTGACCGAAAGTCTGATGTGATACAAGCAGCGCTTCCGGCAGAATGTTATCAAGCTGAAGCGCAAAAAGGAGATAAATGTGACGACAATTCTGCAACAAATTTCGGACGAGATGGCGAGCCTGACCGAAGGCGTCGCCGAAAGCGTCCTGCGGGTGGATGCGCGCCGGCGCATACCCGCCACCGGCATCGCCTGGTCCGAGAACTTGATCGTGACCGCGCATCATGTGGTGGAATCGGAGGCCGATATCACCATCGGCACAGCAGCGGGCGAGCGCATCGAGGCCGAGCTCGTCGGTCGTGATCCGCTTAATGACCTGGCTCTGCTGCGCGTCGACGCGGACTTGCAACCGCCCAGCTTTGCCGCCGCCGATGGACTGCGGGTCGGCAATCTAGCGCTGGCGCTGGGGCGGCCCCGTCAACATATCAAAGCGATCATGGGCATCGTAAGCGGCTTGGTCAGCCCGGCTGATTCTCGCCGGCGGCGCAGACGGCTGCGAGCGACCAGGCACAAGCGTGGAATGGCAAGACGACATAAAGGAAGAAGAGCAAAATGGCAAAGACAAACCATGCGCGATATCGGCGGCGGGGACCTGGCCCTGGCCGGCGGCGCCATCCAAAGCGACCTCACCATGTACCCCGGTTTTTCCGGCGGTCCCCTCGTCGGCGCCGATGGAAAGGTCCATGGCATGACTACTTCCGGTTTCGGAGGTGGCTTCGGCCTGGCTATACCAATAGCCGCCGTGTCTAAGTCCGTGACGATTCTGCTTGAACACGGCGAAGTCCGCAGCGGCTACCTCGGCATCGGCGTGCAACCAGCCCAACTGCCCGACAACATCGCCGAAAGCCTGGATCAGGACTTCGGCTTGCTGGTCGTATCTGTTGAAGGCGAAAGCCCGGCCGCGGCGGCCGGCATAATGGTCGGCGATATCTTGACCGCGCTCAACGATGCAGCGACGGAAGATGTTGACGACCTGCAAATCAAGCTGGCGCAGCTCGCCGCGGGCAGCGTGGTCAACACAAGCTATGTCCGCGGAGGCGTCATCAGCGAAGGCAGCATCGTCATCGGCGCGCGCTAGGCGCCCCCACCCCAAACCCCTCCCCCAAAATGAGGGAGGGGCTTCGCAACCCGATTCTTGGTCGAGGCAAGAAACTACAGTTCCGGCGGGACAATTTCCCGCGTTAGCGAGATCTCCGTCTGCTCGTGCCCCGGCGCGACTTCTACCGTGATGAAGTAGGCGAAGGTCTCTATGTAGCAGAGCGCCTCCTCGCCTTCGCGGCAATAATATAGCGTCACGTCCGCGTTCACGAATGTATTGCCCTCGCTGAATTCCAGCGGAATGCGAACATCTCCCTCCGTCACCGCTACGGCCTGATGCGCCATTGGCTCGCCCCAAACAACCAGGATTTCGCTATCAATCAGCGGATTGATCTTGAAGTCGGGCGGAAGCGCAAAGCCGAGGCGCAAAACGCCATCGCCGGGAGCGACCTGATGAATCCCCGCCATGACTATCGATCGGTCGCCAGCATTCCCGCCCACGAGAGTCAGTTCATCGGGGTCAATGACCAGCGCTTCCGGATTGCTGAACTCAAAGGTATCGACGATGCTCGCTTCCAGATCAATCATGCGGATGACATGGTTATTCGTATCGGCGATGTATAGAATGCCGTCCGCGTAGCTCAAGCCGCCGGGCTCATCAAATTCGGCAAGCCCCGCCGCGCCATCCGCATAGCCGCCGACGCCGCCCAATCCATACAAAGTCCGCGTCCCGGTTGCGCCAGCCGGTATCACCTTGATGCGGCTGTTGTAGGTGTCGGCGATGAAGACCTCGCCATTGGGACCGCCTTCTACGCCGAGGGCATGCTGCAAGCGGTTTTCGCCCAATTCGCCATCGATATCGCCGAAGTCGAAGAGGTTGTTGGCGGTCGTGCCGGAGACGACCGTGACCAGATCGTTTTCGAAATCGGCCAGGCGGATCGTGCTCGATTCGCTATCGGCGAAGTAGAGCTTGCCAGCGCCCGCGTAATACAATCCGCTGGGTTGAGCCAATTCAGCATTAGCCAGGCTGACATCGTTCAGGTTGGCTTCGCGCCCGTTACCGACCGAGGGATACAGCAGGTTGCTATCCGGCTCATAGATATAGAGCTGATGCGTGCCCGCCATGGCGATATGCAGGCGTCCGGCGTCATCGAATTCCAGATCCCAGGGGCTGCGCAGCGAGACGCCCAAGGGATTAGCCACGCTCCTGCCGAATTCGAGCCGGCTGCGCCCCATGATGCCGTTGCCCGCCAGGGTTATCACTTCTCGCGCCGCCAGGTCAGCCGCGCGTATGGCATGATTATTGACATCGGCGATGTAAAGCAGATCGCCATCCAGCGCCAAGCCCTGCGGCTTGTCAAAGGCGGCGTCAGCGAAAGCGCCATCGGTGAAGCCCCGCGCCGAGGAGCCGATGATATCGACAACTTCATTGTCGGCCAGGTCGACGACGATGATGCGATTGTGGCTGCTATCGGCGATGAATAGCCGGTCGCCCGCTTCATCCGCCAGCACCTTGCCCGGGTAGAGCAGCGGCGTGCCAGGATCGCCCGCGCCTTCCAGCGCCAGCTCAAGCGGCGTCCGGTCGATAATGTCCGCGCCCAAGCCATCGTAATACTCGATCATGCCGGTGAGGTAGTTATCGAAAGCTTCAAAGGGGATCTCGCCCGATTGCCGGATGACGCCATAGCCGCGCGGATCAATGATGACCACCGTGGGCCAGGCATTGGCGCCAAAAGTACGCCAGATAGCGAACTCATTGTCATTAACGACCGGGTGGTGTATCCCGTAACGCCCGACAATTTGTCGCAGATTCTCCGTCTGGCCTTCGTTCTGGAACTTGGCCGAGTGGACGCCGATAACAACAACCTCGTCGGCAAACTTCCGCTCCACCTGTTCCAGAACGGGGATGACGTGCAAGCAGTTGACGCAGCCATAGGTCCAGAAATCCAGGATGATGATTTTGCCCGCCAGGCCGCTCATCGTCAGCGGGTTCTCTACATTGATCCAATCGAGCCCGGCCGGGAATTCCGGCGCCTGGAACTGGCCCTCATATAATTCTTGCGGCGTTCTTTGCGCCTGCGCCATACCGCCCAGCGCCAGCAGCAGAAGCAGCAAGACAGCAATTTTCCTGGTCATGCCAGTCCTCCTCGAGACAATAAAAGAGAGCATACTTTGGGATGCTCTCAAACTATACGGTTAAAGGCCAGCATAGGCGACAAACTTAAACAGGGAGTAACGGTTTCCTTGCCGATGTATAACAGCCGGCGCCAACCATCACCTTTGGTCGCGCAGCCGTTGCATCAAGGCGTCACGACCTGACCAAGCGCAAGAGTCCACCTCATTCCGCGCCAGTAGGCGATCGAATTCCCCCAGGGCGGCCTGGGCGTCGCCAAGCTGGGCGTAGATCATGCCCAGATTGCAGCGCATGTCGTTGCGCGCCGGATCGAGCTCCAGCCCACGCCGGATCGCATCCGCCGCCGGCTCCCAAGCCTCGATATCGGCGAGCGTCCGCGCCCGGAAGAAGAAGTCGTCCACCGTCAACGGGATGTACATCGCCAGCATGTCAAGAACGGCTACCCGGCGGTTCCGGCGCGCGCATTCGTTCTGCGGCTCTTCAGCCAATATCCGCTTGAAGTGCGCCAGAGCCGCGCCGTAATTCGACCATTCCGTCATGATGACACCCAGTTGGCAGCGCGCTGAAATATGAGCGGGATCAAGAGCCAGCGCCTCCATGAAGATGTTGGCCGCCGCGAAAAGCTTGCGCTCGTCCAGCATCAACAAGCCACGTTCGAATGTCGCCTGCGCCGGCGACGCTATTGGCTCCACTGCCGGCAGAACCGACGCGGCGGCGTTGAGCGAGCGATTAAGAGCGCGCCGATGCTCATTCGCGCAGATGTTGGCAACATCCACCGAGAGCACCCAATCAAACTGCGCGAAGGCCGCTTCGGTCTCGCCTTTCGCCACGTATACGATGCCCAACCGGCAGCGCAGATCCAGCCGCGTCGGCGCCAATTCCAGCGCCTGAACCAGGCTGCGCTCCGCCCCCGCCATATCGCCAGACATGCTATGCAGCGATGCCAGGAAGTCATAGTCGGCGACGGTCACGTCCGCCCTAGCCGCAACTTTCAGCATCCAGTCGATGGCGCTGTCAAGGTCGCGCGCCTTCAGAGCCGCTTCCGCTTGCTCGCGTGGATCAAGCAGCGGCTCGGCCTCGGTGATGACGGCTTGCTGCTCGGGTTGCGAGAGTTGGCGTGACCGGTTGATGAAATCCACGCTCGGCTCGACATGCCGCTGCCCGCGCGTATCGAGGACAGTCTCATACGGCGTCAGCCAGACCGGCATTTCAAATTTTGCTGGCGGCTTGAACTCGTAGGTCCGCGCCGAATCCCGCGCGATGTCTGGCAATTCACCCGCCGACTTGCGCGCCGCCTCAGCCCGGTCGAAGTAGTGCTGCGCCGTATGCGTCGCGCCGCGATCAATGTGGATGCGGCCCATGAGGTTCAGCGCCGCCTGATCCGTCGGCTCTTGCAGCAAGACGCATTGCAGTTGAATCAGCGCCTGATCGCTGTCGCCACGGCTGTAAGCCGCCTCGCCCAGCCGGCGATGATCGAGATCTGGATTGCAAATCTGCTGCTGAACGCTGTCGCGAAGACCAGACCAGGCGCTGTTGGAATCCGCGCTGTCCTGGTGCAGATTCTCGATCAAGAGCGGGATGATCGCGCTGTCCGGATCTTCCAGCCGGGCGCATTCGTAATGGCGCAGCGCCCGGGCATAATCGCCCATATCATGCAACTGCACCGCGCGGGCATAATTCGAATAGCTGAAGTCGCAATCGGTCTGGCTCCAAACGAGGGCGCTCGCGCCGCCAAGCAGGAGCAGAGCCAGAGTCAAAAACGCAAGCCGCTTGAACATAATGGTTTATCTTTCGTCGTAATTCGTTAGCACTATGGTACTGCGTCGGCTGGCGTTAAAGCAAATATTCCAAGGCAGCGGGAGTGGTGAATTACGCGGATACGCCGACATCGCAAGGCAATGTAGGGGCGACTTGATTTCTGATTTTACTTAGTTGCTCAAGTCAGCTTCCACATGCAGACAGCATAAAGATTTCAAAGAAGCTGAAAAGACACCGAATCCTCTGCGTCCTCGATATAACTCGGCGCCCTCGGTGGCAAAGGCAAACTTGGCGCCTAGACGACAGCGCCAGCATCAAGCGGTGAGAAAACGTTTGGTCAGAGGCGGGCGGGGCCTGCCGGCTTGATCGACGATGCCGTAGCCATTGTGCATCCCCTGCGCCCAGGCGTACCAGACAAGCGAAGCTATCTTGCCGGGATATTGTGTCTTCAGGTAGCGAATCATATCCAAGGCGTAGCGGGCGATCTGCCCCGCCGAGTCCTGCGGCCGATCCAGCACGCCAAACTCCGTGATCCAAAGCGGCTTTTGCGGCAAGACCGCGCTGTATGCCCAGATCGACTCGTCAATGTGGCCGAACATGGAATAATAGGGATGTCCGTTGACGCCGCGCCCGTAGGGATGAAAGGCGATGCCATCCGGCAGGATGTCATCCGGCAGCATTCGCAGCATCTCGCGGGCATAGGCGCTGCCGCTGAGCGGACCGCTGTTGAAGCCAGCGGTGATGATATTTACATCGCTATCGGCGCTGCGAATCGCTTGATAGATCTCCCCGAACATCTCGCCATATTGGCGCGCATTCATCGTCACTGAAGCCACAGCGCTGCGGGAATCGGGCTCATTCCAGATCTGCCAGGCGCCGACCAGGTCCCGCCCCGCCCATTGCCCCGCTATTTCGCTCATCATCTCCACAAAGCGGGCCCGCAGCAGACGCCACTTCGCGTCGGTCATCTGGGACCAGGGCCAGAATTCGCTTTTGCCTTCGCCATAGGTCTGGTGGCTGATCGCCAAAATGACGCGGTAGCCAGCATCGCGGTAGGCTTCAATCTGCGGCAGATAACGCGCCAAGGCGGCGTTGATGTCCTCCGAGCCGCGTCCGTTCGAGACGTTATAGCCGAAGCGGACCCAGCCGATCTCGCCCAGACGCGCCGGCGCCGGCTTGCCCAGGGGATGAAAGACATCCAGATTGACGCCGACCGGATTGACGCGGGGAAAGACCTCCGTCCCCTCGTCCAGCGTCGTCGCCTTTAAGTACCAGGCGGCCGCATAGCCTTCCACGCCGGTGATTGAACTGACCTTGAGCCAGCTCCCCTCGACGCCGATCTTCTCAATCCCGCGTCCGTGGTGCTCTTGCGGCTCCAACAAGTGCCAGCTGTAAACCCGCCCGACGATAGTGGCGTAAGCGCTTGGCAGCTTCCGCACGTTCAAGCCATCGACAAGAGGGCGAGCGCGAAACTGCGGAATATAAATGTAATCGCGCGGGTTCGTCAGGTAATTCCAGCCGAGCAGGCTCAAGCCATTCGGCGGGTTCTGCACTGTGATGGACAGCCGGTCGCCCGTCGCTTTGGCCAGCGTCTGCCCCAGCGCGACCTTATCCCCCACCGAGACGCTTGCTTCCTTCAAGCCTTCGTAGGTGGTGATATATCGCTGGCCTTCCACCATCGAGGAGACTTGTATCGACTCGCCCAAGGCAAGGATTGTACCGGCGGCGCCACAAAACACCTCGGCGTCAGGGCGCGCGGCGATAACCAGGCTTCGGCGCAAATCGCCTTTTTCCGAATCGGTGTTGAAGGCGTCGAGCACGGCTATCGGACGGGCGCTCGTCATCCACTCCAGCACGAAACGATTAAAGATATGCTGCGGTTCGGTATCCAGTTCGCCATAACGATCATCGTTTTCAACGCGCCTGCGAATGATTGGCGCCAAGGCTTCCGGCGTGCTGACATCAATCACATCGACCATGACGACTGACGGGTAGATCCGACGGATATGAGTCAAGGCGGAATCTTTCCACCAGGTGAGGGGCGCATCGACCGCCGTCACATTGCGAAAGCGGTTGAGGTTATTGCCCGCCGGCGACCGCACGACCGCCACCCGCTCGAACTTGGCGAGGTAGGGGCGCAGGACAGCCAGCCAGTCGTAGAAGTTGCGATCCGGCAGGACGAAGGCATGAGATATGACACTGTTTGAAGACATCGCTTGATTTGTACTCACGATCCCGCGATTCGCGCGCTTGTGCGGTCGAGCAAATAGCCGCGCCGAGCCATGAACCTGCGGGCAATCCAAACGGCGGTAAATCGCGTATAATACATTATATGTTGCTTGCCGCTTGCGGATGTGGAGGCGGCGCCGGCAAATTAGCGCGAATCAGGAGCGGCGGTCATGAACCTGGAAAAGGAGAAGGTCTTAAAGCTGGTCATCGTCGTTTTAGCCACTTTGGCTGCGCTGGCGGTGATGAGCACCCTGGTGCAATTGATCCAGACCATTCTGCCATTTCTCATCGTAGGCGCGGGGATAACCATCGGTTATCGCTGGGCGCTTGGCGATGCGCCGGCGCCGACCGCGGAAGAAGTCGAGCAGCAAGCCCGCGGTATTTTCAGCCGCTTCCGCCGCAGCAAAAAAGCGGTCGAGACCACCATGAAAGTCGGCGACGCCTTGGGAGAAATGGCCGGCGCGTCCGAACGGCAACCGAAAAGACGGCGCAGAGCCCGCCGGGCTGACAATGCGGAAGCCAGCGCTACAGCCGAGGCCGCGCCGGAAACAGCGCAGGCGGAAGGAGCCGGCGACCACGGGGAAGAAGTCAGCCAGATGAAGGAATCGTTGGAAAGCAATCCAACGGGCGCCATCGAATTTAGCGATCGCGATGTCGTCATCAGCGCCGACGATGTCGTTCAGCCGGATATCTCCCGCCTGGAAGAAAAAGAAAAAGAAGTTCCCAAAGTCACGAACAATGTACTGGCGCAAATCGAAGAGCGTCGCCGTCGGCTCGAAGGCGGCGGATAGCGTCAATCCTCAGCTGCCATCGTCTGATATATCGGCTTTAAGGCATGATACAAATCGCTGTAAATATCCAATTGCCGCTGATAATGACGCCTGCGGTCAGCGCGCGGCATGAAGGTCTTGCGCGGCTTAATCATTTGCGCCGCCGCCTCTTCCAGGCTGGCATATACGCCGGTGGCCCAGCCGGCCAACATCGCCACGCCCAGGCTGGCCGCTTCCGATGTATGGATGATCGTGACTGGCAGGTCCGTGATATCGGCTTTGATCTGCATCCAGCGCTCGGAGCGGGCGCCGCCGCCGATCGCCGTTAACTGATCGATCGCCACGCCGGCCTCGTTCAAGGCTCTGATGCCGAGCGTTTGCTCATAGGTCAAGCCCTCGAGGATGGCCCGCACAATGTCCGCCCGTCGCGTATCGAAAGTCATGCCTACAAGCGCGCCGGCAGCGATGGGGTCATCATAAAAGGTGCCGCTGCCGACGAAGTAGGGCAAGAGCAGCAAGCGCCCCGGCGCATCGTCGATCTGCTCGACGATCAAATCGTAGACATCCCGATCCTCCGCAGCGGCGATTTGGCGTTCGGTCCCCGCCAATTCATCGCGATACCAGCGCAGCAGCCGTCCGCCGGTCTGATTGCCGCTCAAGGCGATGTAATAACCCGGCGCGGCGTGGGGATAACAAGAGATGTGGTAATCCAGCATCTCCAGCCGGGGCTTATCTGTGACCGCGACCAGCGCTTCGGTCGTCCCGATGGCCAGCATGGCCCGCCCGGGTTCGAGGACGCCCGCCCCCAAAGCGCCAGCCGGCTGATCGTGCCCGCCGGTCGCCACCTTGACGCCCCGCCCAGTGAAACCGAGGTCAGCGGCCAATTTGGGCGGAATCTCGCCAATGACTGTCCCGCTCGGCACGGGGCGCGCCAATTGATCCCGCCGCGTGCTTCCCGCCTCCAATAGCTCATCCGACCAATCGAGCTTGTGGACATCGAATGCCAATGTCCGCGCCGCCATGCTGTAATCAATCGCCGGCTCCACGCCCAGCTTGTAGGCGACGAAGTCGACATAACAGAGGTACTTCCAGGTCTGCTCGAGGATCTCGGGGGCGTTGTCCCGCCACCAGAGCAGTTTCGGCAGGGTGTAGATCGTGCCCATGGGCTGACCTGTCAGCGCGTAGATATATTCCGCGCCCAGCGCCGCTTCCATCTCGGCGGTTTGTACCCGATTGCGCGTATCGGAACTGATGGGACTGTTAGCGAGGATCCGACCATCGCGCGCTACCGGCGTCATCGCCTCGCCCTGAGACGATATCGCGACTGCGCTGGCTGGATCGCGCCCGATTTGCGCGTTCACCTCGCGCAGGCAATCGCAGACATCGCGCCAGACGCGTTCCGGATCCAACTCGTACCAGCCGGGCTGCGGACTGATCAGCGGGTATTCGCGCCCAGCTTGCGCCAACACAGCGCCCGATTCGGCGAATGCCACCACCTTGCAGCCGGTCGTGCCGACATCAATGCCCATCAAGCTCATAGAAACCCCCACCCTACGCTCCCTCCCCATAAAGGGTGAGGGACTTCTGCCCGACCTGCCTACCCCCGCACGGCGCCGGCGGTCAAACCGCTGACCATGAAGCGCTGCATCAAATAATACACGAGGATGACAGGCAGCGTTATCAGCGTCAAGATGGCGAACATGGGTCCCGGGCGCATCATGAATTGCCCGCTGTATACCAGCGGTACCAGCGTCAAAGGTTTGACCTCGACCGAGTTCATCGTCACCAGCGCCAGTATAAACTCATTCCAGGACGTCATGAATTGCCAGATGATGACCACCGCAACCGCGGGCCAACTGACCGGCATCATTATCCGCCAGTAGATGCCGAAGGGCGTACAACCATCGAGAATAGCCGCCTCCTCGATCTCGCGCAGGAAGCCGGCGAAGAAGCTGCGCAAGATGACGATGGCGAAGGGCACGCCCAGCGCCGTATACGGCAGGATGAGCCCGAGATAGCTGTCGTTTAAGCCCAACGCCTTGTTGATCTGGAATATCGGCACGACAAGCGTCGGGATCGGCAGCATCAGCGTCATGATGAGCAAATAGAACCAGATATCGCGGGCGAAGAACTTCAAACGCGCCAAGGCAAATGCCGCCAGGGAACTGATGACGACGACCAGCACAACCGAGGGAACCGTCACCGCGACGCTGTTGACGAAGTGCGTAACAATCTCGGCATCTTCAAAGACGGTGACGTAATTCTGCAAGCTGACGCCGCTGATGAGCAGGCCGCCGAAGCGAGGCGCGCGTTGATCGGGCGGCATGAAGGAGACCACCAGCATCATGATGATCGGCACCATCCAGACAAGCGCCAGGACGGAAACGAAGATGAAAGCCAGCGCCTTGCCTCTGTTACGTTTCACCGCGTCGCTTCCCCTCCGCCTAATTGCCAATCGTGAAGCGGGAACCGAGGACGCTCACCTGGAAGATGCTCGCGCCCAAGGCGATCACCAGCAAGACCACCGCCACCGCCGACGCGTATCCCATGCTCTGAAGCGGGAAAGCTTTCAAGAATATATAGGTCGGCAGCATCTCGGTGGCGTGGTTGGGTCCGCCTTTGGTCAGCATGTAGACCAAGGCGAATGTTTGCAGGGTGCCGATGACACCGAGCAGGATCAAGGTCAGATGCACATGCCGCAGCATCGGGACAACGATGTAACGGATGCGCTGCAATGCGCCGGCGCCATCCACTTGTGCCGCGCTCAAGACCTCGCCGGGCAAGCCCTGCAAGCCGGCCACATACATCAGCATGGAAAAGCCCGTCCATTGCCAGACATTGACAAATATGGTCGAGAATATGGCGATCTTCGGGTCGGACAGATACGGCTGCATCAGGAAGCGCGCGCCCGTCTCCCAAGCGAGATCGGCCAGCAAACCGCCGAAGGGCGCGTATATCCGCTGCCAGATGATGCCCAGCACCACCGGCGAAATGATGGCGGGCATGAAGAAAATGACGCGGAAGGCATTTTGCAGCGGCACGCCCGAGGTCAAGATATAAGCCAGGATGAAGCCGAGGAACATCTGCGGGAAGATAGTCAAGAAGGTCCAGTAAATCGAATTGCGGATCGACAGCGCAAAGCTGCGGTCATCGGTGAACATCTCGATGTAATTCTGTACGCCGACGTAAATGGCTTGGTTGATGCCGTCCCAGTCGTACATGCTCGCGTTGAAGATGTAAAGAATTGGATACAAGACGAAGACTACAAACAGAATCATGGCCGGCGCCATGAAGAAAAGACCTTGGTTGTCGATCAACCATTTGCGTGTCATGGTGGATCACCGATTTCCCCCACCCCAAACCCCTCCCCCATAAAGAGGGAGGGGCTCATACTACCCGTAATCAGTCGATAAACTTCCCTTCCCTCCTTGTGGGGAAGGGGCTGGGGGATGGGGGTAGATTGTTGACGTACCCCAGCTACATATTGGCGTCCTGCACCAACTGCATGCCCTCGGCCGGCGTCATCTCGCCAGCGGCGACGCCCGCCAGCGCGTCTTCCAGCGCCTGCTTGACATCGGGGCTCTTCAATTGCCGCGCGTATTGCACGCTTGCCAGCCATTCTTCGGTGAAGAGATCCCAGACCGCTTCCTGATTCTCCGAGCCGAAAGATGCGGGCCGCAAGCCGATATAAGCGGGCAAGTCGTTATAGGTATTGATCAGAGCCTGCGCGCCGGCGCCGCTGATCCAGTCGGTGATGACCTTGCAAGCCGCATCGGGATTTGCCGAATCGCGCGTGACGCCCAGCATGACATCAATACCGCCCAGCAGATCTTCCGGCGCGCCCATGCCCGTGACATCGGGGAACTTGAAAGGCGCGTAGCCGGCCAGGTTCTGATCCAGCGGCGGCGGATTCGGGTTGGCCGCTTGCTGCTGCCACCAGGCGCCCATCGGGAACATCGCGGCGCGCCCGCCCTGAATCTGCTCGACAGCGGCGGGATAATGCGTCATGCCCAGCGCGCCCATCTGGAAGATGCCATCATCAAAGAGGCGCTTCCACCAGGTCATCGCTTCGACGAAAGGCTCATCGGCGAAGCTGGCCATGCCGTCTTCCGCCTCGTAGATCAAGCCCGGCGCGATGTTGTGGATCAACTGCATATAGACATCGCGGCGGATCCAGCCGTCGCCCGCGCCGATCATGACCGGGGCGATGCCTTGCGCGTTGAACATATCCGCCAGTTCCTTCAGCTCATCGTAGGTCGTCGGCGGTTCGACGCCGGCTTCCTCAAAGATTGGCACGGTGTACCACATGTTGATGGTCTGGACGAGCACGGGCAAACCATAGATATTGTCATCGCCTTCCGGGTTGCCCAGGCGCGCCTGTTCAATGCCAACGGGGAAGAACTGATCTTCCCAGTCTTCGCCCCAGGTCGCGACCGCGCAATCCTGCAATGGCATCAAATGGTCGCGATACTGCTGCGTCAAAGCGCCCGGCTCCAAGCCGATGAGGTCGGGCAGGCTGCCGCCAGCCGCCATCGTCTGCAAGTCGACGAGATATTCGGGATAGTTGGTGATGTCCGGCTCGATGGTGATATCCGGGTTTTCCGCGTTGAAGGCTTCGATCATCGCCTCGGTCGTGGCGATCACCGGGCTCCAGGAGCGGAAGCGGACAACGACCTCGTCTTGCGCCAAAACCGGCGCGGTCAAAGCCAAGATTAGCAGCAGCAAAACTGCAAGAGTGATTCTTCTGTACATGTCTAAACTCCTCAAACAATACTTACACTTACGAATTCATCTGCATATTCTCTATTCTCCGCCTCTACCTCCTTTCTTTCAAATTATGCCAAATGGCGGGGCTCGATGTTAACCGACCAATCGGTCGTGATATTGCTCCGGTATCCGATGCGGTTCGCCATGCTGCAGCGCCATGTGATAAAGTTGCGCCGAAATCTCGACCATGACCGTGCAGTGGATCGCCTTGCCCAAGCTGCTGCCGATAGCCAGCATGCCGTGGTTCGCCCAGACGACCGCATTCTTGTCGCCCATGACATCCAGCATATCGTAGCCGAATTGCCGCGAGCCGCTGGGCGCGAAGGGCATCACCGGCACCTCGCCGCCAACGTCAATCAGCGTGTTGACGTGCAAGGGCGCGATCGGCTTGTGCAGCACGCCAAAAAGATTGGTATAGACTGGCTCGGCATGCACAATCGCGGCGGCATCAGCGCGGCGCTCATAGACCGCCAGATGCACTGGCGATTCATGTGATGGTTCGCGCTCGCCTTCGATGACCTTGCCGTCCAGGTCGAGGACAAGCACATCGTCAACTGTCAACTCGTCGTAAGGAAAATCATGCGGCGTGATGAGGATGAGCCCGCTGGCCGGGTCGCGCAAGCTGAGGTTCCCCTGCGTCAGCGGCACCAAGCCGATGCTCGCCACCAGCGCGGCGCCGTCAATGAGTTCCTGCTTCAGCGATAGAAGTCCACCGTTGTCAGCGACGGAATTCAGCATAGCGCTCCCTTATTCTGATTGATGCGGCTCGCCCGACAGCAGATATTGTAGCGAGCCCGGCGAGAAACGCAAAAGGCGGCGGCATATCAGCCGCGAACTAGCCAGCCTTAGCAGCCTGTGCTAGCATTTCGGGATTCTATCCACGCATCGTCAGGAACCGCCCATGCCCAACCGACGGGCGCTGTTCATCATCCTGACCATTGTCTTCTCGGCCGGCGTCACGCCGATCGCCATTCGCATCACCCAGAGCGAAGGCATGCCGTCGCTCGTGATCGTGCTCATCCGCCTCTGGCTCGTATCGCTTGGCTTGCTGCCGATCGTGCTGTCGCGCTATCGCGCGGAATTGGCTCGTTTAACCCGTCGACAGTGGCTGCTCTCCGGCATTGCGGGCTTCTGGCTGGCGCTGAACCTGCTGCTGCTCTTCCTGTCGCTCGAATACACCAGCGTGTTGATGACGAGCGTCCTGCGCCGCACCTCGCCGCTGTGGATTGTCTTCCCCGAGATCATCATCTTCGGCGTCGTCTTTTCGCGCCGCTTCTGGCTAAGCATGGTTGTGACGCTCATCGGCGTGACCCTGGTCGGCGCGGGCGGTTTGAGCGCCATTGAAGCCGGCAGCGATCCCCTGCTTGGCGGCGCTTTGGCGATTTGCGGCTCCTTCTGCTTCGCCGCTTATCTGCTCATCGGCCGGCGCTTGAACAATCTCATCCCGCCCCTGCTGTACAGCTTTCTCGTCTTCTTCACTTCCGCGCTGGTCACAACCGTCTTCGTCGCCTTCAGCCGGACGCCCGTCATCGGCTATCCCGTCAACGGCTATGTCTGGACCATGATCGTCACCATCCTGGCGCAGGTATTGGGCCACGTCTTCATGAACCTCGCGCTGCAACACTTCACCGCCACCGCGGTCTCCATCATTCTGCAAGTCGGCGTCGTGCTAAGCGCCGTCATCGCCCTTTTCGTCTTCGGCGAGATCCCCTCTTTCGTCCAGATCATCGGCAGCGCCCTGGTCATCTACGGCGTCACCGTGACGACCATCGAGCAAGCGCAGGCGAAGTGGAAACATCAGCCGGGGGCTTAGCGATAACCATGAAATTCAATCTCTCACTACGTGGCGATTTCAGGTAGAGTAGCCGCGATATGCAGTCCGCTAGCAAAACGAGGAGATCGATCGATGAAACTTGAGACGATGGCGATTCACACCGGCTACGAAAGCGAACCCACCACACATGCCGTGGCGGTGCCGATTTATCAGACAGTCGCCTACGAATTTGACGACGCCCAGCATGGCGCCGACCTCTTTAACCTGGCCGTGCCCGGCAACATTTATACGCGCATCATGAACCCGACCAATGCCGTGCTGGAAGAGCGCGTCGCGGCGATGGAAGGCGGAGTCGCCTCGCTGGCGCTGGCTTCGGGCCAAGCCGCCATCAACTACTCCATCCTCAATCTGGCTGAAGCCGGCAACAATATCGTCACCGTGCCTCAACTTTATGGCGGTACCTGGACTCTCTTCCGGCACATGCTGCCCAAGCAGGGTATTGATGTCCGCTTCGCCGATGGCGATAGCCCCGATGACCTGGCGAAACTCATCGATGACAATACTCGCGCTGTCTTCCTCGAATCAATCGGCAATCCGGCCGGCAATATCCCGGACATGGAAGCGATCGCCGATATGGCGCATGCCCACGGCGTCCCCGTCATCGTCGACAACACCGTGCCGACCCCGGCGCTCTGCCGCCCGATCGAGTTCGGCTGCGATATCATCCTGCATTCCATGACCAAGTACATGGGCGGGCATGGCAACAGCATCGCCGGCATCCTGGTCGATGGCGGCATCTTCGACTGGGCGAAACATGCCGAGCGCTTTTACATGTTCAGTAGTCCGGAACCGAGTTATCACGGCGTCGTCTTCACCGATGCCATGGGACCAGCAGCTTATATCGCCCGCGCCCGCGTCGTCGCCCTGCGCAATACAGGAAGCGCGCTCAGCCCCTTCAACGCCTTCCTCGTGATACAAGGTTTGCAGACGCTCTCGCTGCGCATGGAACGCCATGTCGACAACGCTATGGCCGTGGCTAAGCATCTCGAAAATCACGCGCAGGTCGATTGGGTCACCTACCCGGGCTTGGAAAGCTCGCCCTATTACGAACTGGCGCAGAAATACACCGGCGGGAAGCCATCGGCGCTGCTGACCTTTGGCATCAAGGGCGGCTTCGATGCCGGCGTCAAATTCTACGACGCCCTGAAGATCTTCAAGCGCCTGGTCAATATCGGCGATGCCAAGTCCCTGGCGGCGCATCCGGCTTCGACCACGCACCGGCAACTGACGCCGGAAGAGCAACAGGCGGCCGGCGTCACACCGGAGACGATCCGCCTGTGCATCGGCATCGAGCACATCGACGATATCATCGAAGACCTCGAACAAGCGCTGGCTGCCGCGAAGTAGCGACGCGCCCTCGCATCGTATTTTTAGGGGCGGCATATCATGCCGCCCGCCGCAGTCCCAACCCGCGATTTCGAGACTGTCCTCGGGATCAAATGCCTAGAAACATCCTGTCCGTCAGTCCCCCTACTTGCGCCGCCTCAATTTCCTATATAATGACAGCATGAATCTCATCGACTACGCCAGCATCCTCATTCGCCGCGGCTGGATCATGCTGCTGCTTGGCATCATCGCCGCCGGCAGCGCCTTCGTCTTCAGCCGCAGTCTCGACCCCGTCTATCGCGCCACCCAACGCGTCCGCATAGAGCCAAGCCGCTCGGACTTCGGCCTGGTGCAATCGGCCAAGCAACTGCTCAATAGCCAGGTGTCATATCTTGATAGTTCGCTGCGAGCCGCCGAGGTCATCGACCGGCTGCAAATGGATATGACGCCGCAGCAACTGCGCGCCGATGTCCGCATCGCGCCCAATCTTGATAGCCTGGTGATTCAAATTGACGCCGAGCACAAGGACATCGGTCAAGCCGCCCGCATCGCCACCGAGTGGGCGCAGTTGCTGATCCGCTATCGCGATGATCAGAACCAGCAAGCGCGCCAGGAAGACCGCATCTACGCCAGCCTGCAAGACAATCCCGTCATCGCCCTCGCCCGGCCAAACGTCACCATCAACACCCTGGTCGGTTTTATCGCCGGGGTCTTCGTCGGCGGCATCGTCGTCTTCGTACTGGAGTATCTGGAAAGCGCTATCGTCCGCCGCCGCGAAGATGTGGAGTCCATCGCGGACCTGCCCGTGCTGGCGGCCGTGCCGCCATCGGACTAGCTTTCGCGCAGTATCTCCGCCAATACATCAAGTTCAATATTCCCGCCTGATACGACGCAGACGACCTTGCCCGCGCCCGCCTTGCCCGCCAGCGCCGCCGCCACCGAGGCCGCGCCCGCCCCTTCGGCGATGATTCTCTGCCGTTCCGCCAGCAGCCGTATCGCCGCCCGGATTTGCTCAAGCGTCACCACCAGCGAGCCATCGAGCAAGTTGCTGACCCGCTCCCAGATCTCCGGCAGTACGCTCTTGCCGCCGATGCCATCGACGAAGCTGGGCTTATACTCAACTTCGACCGGCCGCCCCGCGCGCAGAGAGGCCGCCAGCGGCGCCGCCGTCTCCACCTCCGCGGCGTAAATTCGGGTCGCCGGTTTCAGCGCGCGTACCGCCGAAGCGATGCCGCTGCTCAAGCCGCCGCCGCCATAAGGAATGACAATCGCATCGACATCGGGCAGGTCGTCCAAGATCTCCAGACCAATCGTGCCGTTGCCCGCCATCACCGCCGGGTCGGTCACCGGGTGAATGAAGCAGCCATCCAAGTCGGCGTAGTCGCCGCTGACGATGACCTCCCACCAGCGGTCAAATGGCACCTTGATGACTTCGCCGCTGAGCCGCCGCACCGCCGCCAGTTTGGTTTCCGGCGCGTGATCGGGCACGATGACCTGACAAGGCAGGCCAAAACGCCGGGCGTTCCAAGCCACCCCCTGCGCCATATTGCCCGCGCTCGCCGTGTAGACGCCGCGAGTTAAAGCTTCGGCCGGCGCCTGCGCGATCGCATTGCCCGCGCCGCGCAGCTTGAAGGAGCCGATCGGCTGCAAGTTCTCCAGCTTCAGGTAAATCTCGGGCGCGAGCCCATCCAGCGGGAGGCGCAGCAAAGGACTGCGCGCGACCGAGCCGGCAATCCGCTCAGCCGCCGCCTGAATCTCGGCGAGAGGAATCACTCAATCGCTCACAGTCAACTCAGCTAGCATATCCAGGTCCACATCCACGCCTAAACCCGGTCCCCGCGGCGTCGCCACCACCCCATCTTCAACCTGAAATATTGGGGTCGTCAGATTATCCCGCAGCGGATTTTCCGACCGGTCCATCTCCAGCAGCGGCTCCGGCATCCGCATGCGGCCGGGCAAGACATCGAGAGCGCTGACGAGATGCAAGCCCGCGGCAAAGGCGATGCCCGTGCCCCAGCTATGCGGGATGACATTCACGTGATGCGCGCGGGCCAGGGCGACTATCCGCTTGACCTCGCTGAGGCCGCCGGCGGCGCAGATATCCGGCTGGGCGATATCGACGCAGCGCCCGCTCAGCAATTGGCGAAAACCTTCCAGCAGATATTCGCATTCGCCACCCGCGATCGGAATCGTCGTGCGCTCGCGCAATTCTCGATAGCCCTCATAATCTTCCGGCGATACCGGCTCCTCGAAAAAGCTGATATCCAATTCCTCAATCCCCCGCGCAAAGCGCAATGCCTCGCTGAGGGAATAGCCATGATTGGCATCCACCATCAATTCCACATCGGCGCCTATGGCCTGCCGCACGGCGCGGACGTGCTTGACATCCGTCGCCACATCCAGCCCGACCTTCATCTTTATCGCGCGGAAACCTTGGGCGGCATAGCCTTTCGCCTCGTCGGCAAGCTTCCCGACCAGGTCATCGGTCGCTGTGAAGTACAAGCCGGTGGCATAAACTTTGACGCGCTCGCGCCGCCGGCCGCCCAAAAGCACCGAGACCGGCTGCCCCAGCAGCTTGCCGCGCAGGTCCCAAAGCGCGATGTCGATAGCGCTTATCGCCGCCACCAGCACACCCCGCCGCGCGTAATCCAACGCGCGCAGGCGCATCTTGTTCCAGATCGCCTCTACATGCAGGGGATCTTCGCCGCATACCAAAGGCGCGAGAAACTCGACCCCGGCTTTCACCACAATCGCCGGACCGTAGCCCTCGCCCCAGCCATAGCTGCCGTCTTCGGCAACTACCTTGACCAAACAGACTTGCCGCGTCTGAAATTCAAATTGCGAAAATGAGAACGGAGTATCCACCTTTTGCTCGGCAACGTAACTCTCGATGCGTATAATTTTCATATCAAATCGTCATTCCTTCGCCCCTATTCATGCGGGGCAGTTCCGCAGTTGTGGAGCTTGCGCCCTGTTAAGCTTCTTTCTTATCAAATCGCCGATTGCGATGGTCGAGCGCGGTAGACATTATCCCCGCCGTCAAGCGGCTGTCAATCGGGTATAGTCTAGCGACTTGTCAGCGAATGCGCGACTATGAGAAACAGGGGAGCAAGGCATGTCTCCCGCTTGGGCCAGGCAAATCGCAGCGCAATCGCTCGCGCGGGGCGAAACGCTTCACATCGAGGCGCTTCTAGCCTTAATGACGTCCAGACTGCGCTCAATCCTCCGCGAAGAACTTGTCGGCATCTATCTATACGGCTCGCTGGTCTGCGGCGATTTCGAGTTCGACATCAGCGATATCGACCTGACGGTCGCGCTAAGGGAGGAGCTGGACGCGGCCCGCTTCGCCGCGCTTGACAAGTTCCACGCGGATGTCCTGAGGCAGTATCCCGCCTGGGACAACCGGCTTGAGCTGGCTTATATTTCCGCGGGCGCGCTGCGCAGCTTCCGGACGCGGGCCAGCGCCATCGGCATCATCAGCCCGGGCGAGCCATTCCACATCATCCAGGCGGGCGAAGATTGGATGATCAGTTGGTACGCTTTGCGCGAAACGGGCATCGCCCTGCAAGGTCCGCCCGTTGCCACGCTCATCGATCCCATACCGACAGCCGCCTGGCTAAAAGCCGTCGGCGAGCATATCCGCCACTTCCGACAGTCGGTCAAGAAGCCCCACAACAAGCAGGCGCTGTCTTACATCGTCCTGACTGTCGCCCGCGGCCTTTACACGCTTGAGCACGAGCGCGACGCCTCGAAAGTCGCAGCAGCCAATTGGCTGGCGAGATCCGCGCCGCAATGGGCTGATCTCATTCAGCGCGCCCTGCGTTATCGCCGGGACCCGACCGTAGACGGGCTGCCGGCCGAGCGACTTCGTCCACAAGTGGAGGCATTTGTCATAGACGTACTGCCGTAAGTCACGCGAAAAAGCGAGGCTTGCCGGGTACTCGTTCAAAGCCATCGTTCGCGTCACTCGCCGGCTCCCTCGGGCAGTTTGGCCCCTTTCGACTTCGCCAATAATGGCGGAAACAGTCCGCAATCATCCACCCTAAAGCGCCGCCAAAACCCCTGAAAACACCGGAAAATTCGCCGATATATAGATACAGTATGTATATAGTAGCGGGGGGGGGGGGGTAGGGGTAGCGCTTGACGTCGCAATTGATATCAGCGGCGCGGTCCCTCAGCCGGCCGCGAAGCCGTTTGCCAGCAAAAGGCCAAAGCCGGATAATGGAACTGCGACTTGCCAGGGCGAGCCTGCCCCCGGCGGGGTCGTTCGATTCAAGGTAGAGGCGGTCTTTTGCCGGCCGCGCTCCAGTCTCAAGGCGATCAGCGACATGATCAAAGCCACTTGCCATGCTCCTGCGATTCTGCTGCTGTTGTGCCTTGGTTGGCTGACCGCCTGCAACCTCGCCCGACCGGCCGCGCCCAGTCCGCCGGCACCCAGCCCGTCGCCGGCCATGCCGCAAGCGCAGATCCTGGCGCCGCCGCACAATCAGCAGGTCATCGAGGGCGTCATCTTTGATATCGAGATTCTCGCCTCCGATCCGGTTGGCATAGATCGCGTCGAGCTTTATGTCGATGAGCGGCTGCTGCAATCCAGCGAGAGCGAAAGCGGCGCCGAAGGGCGCTACCGCGTGACGATGAACTGGTTCGCCAAAGGCGTCGGCTGGCACAAATTCTCCGCCATCGCTTATCGAGAGGATGAGACAGCGAGCCATCCGCATACCATCGCGCTGGAGGTCATCCCGCCGGGCTAGGCAATTGCGATCGGCATACGGGAGTGGGGGGCGGCGTTGAATGGAGGGATCGGGAGTAAGCAAAAGATTATCGAAAAGTTGTTGATTGGTTAGGATTTATGCGACATTGTCCGTTTGTCGGACACAGGAAAACCCTTTTCGGACAAAGTCGCATTTTGCGCCAGCGGCGACGAGCAGGCTCGCAGGCAGGCGGGCGGCGTTGAAGTCGTCATGGATATGGAGCGGGTCCGGGGCGCGGCGTTTTTCAGGGTCTGAGAAGGGTCCGGTATTGGGCATGGGGGCCCTCAGTTGCTGTGGATTGGAGTCATTATAGCACAGGTGTTCTGAAATGCAAGGATTGAGTGTGGCGATTTTGCGGACGGTCCAAGGATCGCCCCTACATTTTCCCCTCTGTGCCCTCGGGGCAATCGCTTCAAATTATTTTTTTGCCACCGAGTATACGGAGTATCATAGAGTACACAGAGAAAAGCTATTTAGACAATTAGGCAGCAGTGACAATTTCTGCCTTCTGGCGGCGGCAGATGTTGAGAAAAGTAGGCAATTGTTAATATCTCTGTGTCCTCACTTTAACTCGGTGTACTCGGTGGCTGAATTTCAGCTTGATTCTTCGTCATCCCATGCGTCATCATTTTGAAGCGATTGCCCTCTGTGCCCTCGGGCAAATTGGTCAAATAGTCAGGCTGCGCTACAATAAAGCATCCCGTTCTTGAAGGCATTCGCGCCTTGGTATCGGCCATGGACATTGAACTGCGGAACATCCACAAGCGCTTTGGACCCGTCCACGCCAACAATGACATCAATGTCAAGTTCAGTCACGGGCGCATCGTCGGCATCCTCGGCGAGAATGGGGCCGGCAAATCCACGCTGATGAAAATCCTCTCGGGTTTCCAGCCGGCTGACGAAGGGGAAATCCTGATCGACAATGACATCATCGACTACACCGGTCCGGCCGCCGCTATCGCCAACGGCATCGGCATGCTGCAGCAAGACCCGCTTGATGTCGGCGCTTTCACCGTGCTGGAAAATTTTATCTACGGCGGCGCTGACGGCATCACCCTCAAACGCGCCGAAGCCCTGGCGCAGCTGCAAAACCTGAGCGCGCGCTTCGGCTTTGAGTTGGATCCTTATCAGCCGATCGACAACCTGCTTATCGCCGAACGCCAGCAACTGGAAATCATCCGTCTGTTGGCGCTGGGCGTCGAGACGCTCATCCTTGACGAGCCGACCACCGGCATCTCCGCCGATCAAAAAGAAATCTTGTTCAACGCGCTGCGCCGGTTGGCGCATGACGAAGGCTTGGTCGTGCTGCTGGTCTCGCACAAGCTGGAAGACGTCATCGACCTCTGCGACGAGGTGGTGGTCTTGCGGGACGGACTGATCACAGGCGCGATGGACATGCCCGCCAGCGATGACAACCTGACCGGCGCCGTCATCGCGCGCACCAAGCAGCAGTTGGTGACCATGATGTTCGGCGAAGCGCTGGAAGCGGAGCAGCGCCCGCACTACCAAATCGGCGCGCCCGTGCTGGCCGCGAAGGCGCTCGTCGTGCAGGATCAGCGACTGGATATGCAGCCAATAAGCATGACCGCGCACGCCGGCGAAGTGATCGGCTTGGCGGGCTTGGGCGGCAGCGGCCAGGAACTTTTCATGAGAGCCTGCGCGCGCTTGGGTCGCATCGACAGCGGCGGGCTGGATTTTGACGGGGGCAGCAGCCTCAAGACGAGCTACCGTCAGCTCTTCCAGCGCGGCTGTGTCTTCGGCGCGGCGGGCCGCCTAGAAGAAGGTTTGATCGCCGGCTTGACGCTCACGGAACACAGCGCCCTGGTGGCTGACGACAAGCTGCAGATCGACTGGAAAACGGTGGAGAAGCAGACCGCCAGCCGCATCGAGCGCTACCGCGTCAAAGGCCGGGCGAGCGATACCATCGAGCAACTCTCGGGCGGCAACCAGCAGCGCGTACTCATCGGCTTGCTGCCGGACGACCCGAAGCTGCTCATCCTGGAACAGCCGACGCGGGGTTTGGATGTCGATTCCGCCCGCTGGATCTGGACGCAACTGCTGGAACGCTGTCAGCGCGGCACAGCCATCATCTTTAATTCCGCCGACCTGGAAGAGTTGGTCACCTACAGCGACCGAATCTTCGTTTTCTATGCCGGGCGCGTGCATGAAGTGCCGGATGTGGGGCAGACGACGATCGATGAACTGGGCCATTTGATTGGCGGGGAGTTTTGAGCCCCCATCCCCCACAAGTAGCTGAGGAGCGGACACCTTGGAAAATAGCGCGAATCTCAAAGCCAACCCCACCCCCCGACCCCCTCCCCGAGGCATCAGGGAGGGGGAGCGCGCTGCAAGTAGATGGCTTTGATGCTCAATCTTGAGCTACTTGCGCGTTTATTGTCAATTTCATCATCGAGTCGCCCTTCTCCAATGCTTTGGGGGAAGGGCCGGGGATGGGGGTAGAAAACATGTCCACTCCTCAGCCCACAAGTAGGGAAGGGGAGCAATGGCGATTAGAAGTCCTTCCGTCTTAATGGGGGGGGAATCCAAAGAGGGTAAAGGAGGGCAAATGCCACTCAGCGAAAAACATGACGAGACCAAAACCTACGACGACATCCTGAACGCGGGTCCGCCGCTCAGCCAATTGGCGCGGGAATTCGTCACGCCGACGCATCTCTTCTTCGTCCGCAATCATACGCAGATTCCGCATTTGCAGCTCGATAGCTACCACCTGGGCGTCAGCGGCATGGTCACGCGAGAGCTTTCCTTGAGTCTGGCGCAGATCAAGAACGACTTCGCCAGCCATACCTTGACCGCCACCCTGCAATGCGCCGGCAACCGACGCAAGGAACTGGTCAGCTACAAACCCATCGACGATCAACTGGCCTGGGATATCGAAGCCATCGGCACCGCCACCTGGACCGGCATTCGCCTGGGCGACCTGCTCTGCGCCGCCGGCATCAGCAGCGCCGACGCGGAGCATGTCGCTTTCCTCGGGCTGGATACCATGCTGCGCGATGGCGAGCGCGAAGCCTTCGGCAGTTCCATCCCGCTGGAAAAGGCGCTGTGCTGCGAAGTCCTGCTGGCTTACGCCATGAATGGGGAGGACCTGCCGCTGGCGCATGGCTGCCCCTTGCGCGTCATCGTGCCCGGCTACATCGGCGCGCGCAGCGTCAAATGGCTCAGCGACATCCGCGTCCAGCAAGAGCCGTCAGACAACCACTATCAGCAGGTCGGCTACAAATTATTCCCGCCGCATATCAATATGTACAATGTCGATTATTCGGATGGCATGCAGTTGACCAAGCTGCCGGTCAATTCGGTCATCGTGCGTCCGCAAGACCGCAGCCTGCTGCCGGCTGGCAAGATCGCCGTCGAGGGTTACGCCATGAGCGATGGCGAGCATGAGATCACCTGGATCAGCGTCTCGCCCGATGGCGGCGAGACCTGGCAGCGGGCCGAGTTCATCAACGAGCCGCAGCTTTGGACCTGGCAGCTTTGGCGGGCGGAGTTCGACTTGCCGCCGGGGACGCATGAGTTGGTCGTGCGGGCTTGGGACAGCGCCGCGAACAGTCAGCCGGAGACAATCGCGAGTGTTTGGAATTTCAAGGGATATGTGAATAATGCCTGGCATCGGGTGAAGGTTACGTTGAAGTAGGGGACTAGCGGATTCATAGCATGAAAAACCCACGCGCGCTCGCGGTACAAATCGGCTTCATGCTCCTCCCCATCGCCATCTCGCTGGCGGTGGCGGCCGCTCTCGTCATCTCTGTGGGCCGCGACCCGCTCGAAGTGGTCGACGCCCTTTGGAAAGGCGCTTTCAAAGACAGCCGCAAGCTCGGCGGGGTCTTCAACTTCTGGATTCCCCTGACCCTCGTCAGCATCGGCTTGGTCGTCACTTTCCGCGCGGGCTTGTGGAATATCGGCGTCGAAGGCCAGATGATGATGGGCGCCTTATTCGCCAGTTGGGGCGCGCAGTTCATTCTGATGGACGAGAGCCTGTCGCCCCTGCTCAACGTGATTCTGATCGCCCTGGCGGCTCTGGGCGGCATGTTCTGGGCATTCGTCGTGGGCTTACTCAAGATTCGCCTGGGCGTCAACGAGATCTTCGGCGGCGTCGCCTTGAACGCCTTGGTCAATGTCATCTCGATCTACCTGATCTCCGGTCCCTGGCAGCCGCGCATCGGCGGTTCGGCGCAAGGCACGGAACCCTTTCCCACAGCTTCTCTGCTGCCGGAGTTCTCGTCGACCTTCCCGGTCAACCTCTTCATGATTGCCTTGGTCATCGCCGCCTTTCTCATCGTGCTCGTCCTGCTCAACGCCACCCGCTGGGGTTTGAATCTCAAAGCGGTCGGGGCGAACATGCGCTCGGCGCTGCTCCTGGGCGTGGCTACCGAACGCACTTCCATGAGCGCCTTCCTGGTCTGTGGGGCGCTGGCGGGCATCGCCGGCTCCTACCGCGTGCTTTTCACTTTCGATAACTTGCGTCCGTTGGCATCGGGCGGGATCGGCTTCCTCGGCTTGCTGGTGGTGCTGCTGCTCAGCATCCGCCTGCTCTGGGTGCCGTTGATCGCCTTCGCCTTCGCCGCCATCCTCACCGGCAGCACCCGCCTGCAAATCGTGGTTAAGCTGGATGCCTCGCTGGCCGGCGTTTTGCAAGGCATGCTCGTCCTGTTCGTGATTCTGTTTCATGGCGTGCAGGAGGTGTTTTTCCCGGGGACGCTGGCTGATGAAGACGACACATCCGACCCCTCCCCGATGCATCAGGGAGGGGAGTTTAGAGCGCAGCGTAAAAGTCTTCCCCATGGCGATGGGGCAGATTTAGAGGGGGTGAGATGAACGAAGAATTTCTCAACACCCTCGGCAGCATCATCGGCACGGCCACGCCGCTGGTCATCGCCAGCCTGGGCGAGACCATTACCGAGCGGGCCGGCGTCGTCAATCTCTCGCTGGATGGCAGCCTGGCGCTGGCGGCCGTCCTCGGTTTCGCCGCCGCTTGGACCGCCCAGGAAGCCGGCGTGCTTGATGTGCCGATGCAGATCGCCCTGGGCATCGCCGTCGCCATGCTCGTCGGCGCTTTGATCGCGGTGCTGGTCGGCTTCTCCAGCATCAAGCTGCGGCGGGACCAGGTCGCGGTCGGCTTCGTCCTGACCCTGCTGGCGGCGGATTTGGCGCGCTTCCTCGGCGCTGATTACACCCGCATCCCCGGTCCCCAGATTACTCGCTTCGCCATCCCGGTCCTCGAAGATATTCCTATCCTGGGCGCGATCTTCTTCCAGCAGAACGCGCTGGTCTATTTCAGCTATTTTTTGATGTTCGCCATTTGGTTCTGGCTCTTCCGCACCAAGGGCGGCTTGGCGTTGCGCGCTATCGGCGAGCGACCGGAAGCGGCTTATGCCCGGGGCGCCCCGGTGCAGCGCCTGCGTTACTGGTACACATTTCTGGGCGGCGCATTGGTTGGCTTGGCTGGCGCGGCCTATTCGCTCAACGTGAAACCGGGCTGGTCCAGCCCGCCCGCCATGCAAGGCGATGGCTGGATCGCGTTGGCCATCGTCATCTTCGGCGGCTGGCACCCCTTCCGCGCGGTCCTCGGCGCTTATCTCTTTGCCGCGCTGCGGGCCGTCTCCAGCAACATCCAGACCAATGGGCTGTTCATCTTCGGTCAGGAGATCAACTTCCCCTTCGTCTTGCTGAATACCCTGCCCTGGCTGCTGATGATCGTCACCTTGCTCATCGTCAGCGGCGGGCTCACCGAGCGTCTGCTTCAATATATGCCCCGCGGCGTCCAACACCGCCTGCGGGCTTTCCTGCGTTCCGACCCGCCTAAAGCGCTGGGGACCCGCTTTGAAGCGGAATAAGGATATGGCCAAGAAGAAGAAAAAAGCGCGGATCCGTCCGCTGGCGCTCTGCGTTTTCCGCCGCGCCGACAAAATCTTCGTCGCCCGCGGCTACGACTCGCACAAAGACCAGACCTTCTACCGCCCCATCGGCGGCCGAATCGAATTCGGCGAACGCGGCTGCGAGACCGTCATCCGCGAAGCGCGGGAAGAGATCGGCGCTGAAGTCACGGACCTGGAGTATCTCGGCGCGCTGGAGAACATCTTCACTTTCGAGGGTCAAGCCGGTCACGAAATCGTGCTGATCTACGACGGCAAGTTTCGCGACTCGGCGCTGAACCGGGACGATCTCAAGATTATCGGCAGAGATGACGGCGAGATTCTCTACGAAGGCAGTTGGAAGACACTCGGATTCTTTCGCAGCGCAAGCGCGCCCCCGCTCTATCCGGTCGGTCTGCTCGCCCTGCTGGAGCGCGCCGACGCCTGTTAACAACTGAAAGCCTTCCAGGCGGCATAACGCGCGCTTACCCTGTTTGTGGTATACCTTATTGGGTAACCGTTATAATGATAGCTTGAGGTAGCGATAGGGACGACGCTGATGGATATCCGCTTGCCGCTGCCCGCGGCGCTGCGTCACCGATTGCCAAGCGATGACTGCCTGTGGGCGCATGTTGTCTCTTTGATCTTGAGTCCGCCGCTGGTCTGGGCGATTTGGGTGTATACCGTCATCCTGCCCGGCAGCAACAGCGCCGTCAAGGGCTTCATATTCGCGTCGCTCTTCGTATTTTCGATCTGCGTCGCGCCGATGCTCTTCGTCGCTTACAACGTGCGCAAGGGCAAGATCAGCGACATGCACATGCCCCTCAGCCGCGAGCGCTACATCCCCTATTCCATCGCTATCGTCGCGGGCCTGATCTCGGTCGCGCTCATGGTTCATTATGGCGCTGACCCGGCGCTGCAGGTGGTCACCATCGTCAGCATCGTCGAATTGATCATCATCCTGGCGGGCACATTCTTCATCCATATCAGCCTGCACGCCATGGCCATGGCCAGCGTCATTTCGGCCACCGCTGTGATCTTCGGATTCAGTCAGAGCTTGCTTTTTATGCCGCTGCTGCTGCTGGCGGCATTGGCGCGGCTGGCGCTAAAACGCCACACTGCCGCTCAAATCCTGATGGGCGCGCTCATCGGCGTCATCACTCCGCTGGCGGTGGTGGCCGCCTTGGGCTTGATGCTCTAGGCGCCGCTCAAGCCGCCCAAACCCGCGCCGTCCCATCCCAGGACCAGGACAAGATCCGCGTCGCATCGTCGTTCCAGACCGCGCCGCGCACCAGGTTTCCATGACGGAAGCGCTGCCACTCACGCTCGCTCTCCCACAGGTACACATATATATGCGACCAGGACAAGACACGTTCCTCAGCCGGATCCCAACGCGCGCCGATCACCCAGTCTTCGTGACGATACACGCCCTGCGAGCGTCCGCTGTCGGCCCGCCAGACATGAACCGTATCATCGCCCGCCCAGGACATCACCAGCGATTCATCCGCCGACCAGATGGCCCGCTGCACAAAGCTGTTATGACGCGCGCCACTGATGCGGCCGCGGCCGATGCTGACGCCGTCAGATTCGTAGACATTGACCAAGCCGTCCGTGAACCAAGCCAGCACGCGCGTATCATCGGCATTCCAAAGCAATCCCTGTAACATGCCGCGATGCGGCGGCCGCGCCTCGAAGCTTTCGCCGGAGGTGAGACGCCAACTGTAGACCGCGCCATCTTCCGACCAAGCCCGGGCACGCGTCTCATCCGCGCTATAAGCGGCGCCGCTGATTTCGGCGCTCGTATCAAATTCGGCGATCAAAGCGCCATCCGCCAGCGACAATATCGCGCCGCCGCCAAGATCCGTGAAGACCAGCGCCCCCGTCCCAGCCGCGTTGATTTCCAGCGCGACCGGCATGCCATCCAACTGCCAGCGCCGCAATTCCGCGCCATCGTCGCGCTCGCTCAACAAGACCAAACCGCTCTCATCAGCCGAGAGGATGGCCGCGCCCTCATCGACCCAATAGGCATGCGTCAAGGGATTGCCGCCATGGTCGATCGTCAGCAGCGGCTCGCCGGTCTCCGCCGACCATACCCGCGTCAAGCCGCCTTCCGTCGCCGTGAGGATCTCCGTCTCGGCGCTGTTCCAGGATCCGGTCACCACGCCGGAGTCATGCTGCAATATCAGCGCGGCTTCGGACTCTTGAGCCGCCAGCGGCGCGGAAAGCAGCATAAGAATCAATATCACCAGTAACAGACGATTCATGCAAAACACCTGCCCATCCTACCGAGCAATCATGCGCCAATTTTAACAGACAATTCTTAAAAACTTATGACGACATATGCCCGGCACGCGTCCAACCAGCCGCGATAAAGCCAAGCGCCGGTCCATCTGTCATGAGCGCCGGGCCTCTTTCTCAGGGTACTCGTTTTCTCAGTAAAACCAAGTTGGTCATGCGACAAATGAAATGTAGTGGATGTTGTAAGCGGGCGACTCACAGAGTCGCCCCTACAAGGCTTGTCCGGTAGTGAAGGTCTAATTTGGCATGGTTGATGCAAAAGACCAAGCTGCAATTGAAGAAGGAAATCCACAGATTAGAAACTCCCATGGCCGCTTTTTCTTGCAGGGCAAATCTCAAAGGTGTATGATGAATTTAGGCATACCGACACGAGGGCTCCCGCGATGAGTCAACCCAATTTCCTCTTCATGATTGCCGATGACCACCGGCATTCCGCTCTCGGCGCGCTGGGAATTGAAGCCGTGAAGACGCCTGTCTTCGATCAGCTTATCGCCGACGGCGCTTGCTTCGCCCAGGCGCATATCATGGGTTCCACCTCCGGCGCGGTCTGCATGCCCAGCCGCGGCATGTTGATGACGGGACAGAACCTCTTTGATACGCCCGACCCGCTGCCGGACGATATCCCGCTGCTGCCGGAATTGCTGCGCGGCGCTGGCTACACGGCATTCGGCACGGGCAAATGGCATAACCGCCGCGGCAGCTATGCCCGCTGCTTCGGCGAAAGCGGCAAGGTCTTCTTCGGCGGCATGAACGATCAATACGCCATGCCGGTCAACGACTTCGATCCTGACGGCATTTACCCGCCCGCGGATGCCTATCTGGCCGATGGCCATTCGACTACTGTCTTCGCCGACGAGATGATAAATTTTCTGAACAAGCGCGCCCCGGACGATAATCCCTTCTTCGCCTATATCGCCTTCACTTCGCCGCACGATCCGCGCACCGCGCCAGCGCCATACGACACGATGTACGACCCCGCCGATATCGAGTTGCCGCCCAACTTCCTGCCCGAGCACCCTTTCGATACCGGCGTCAGCGACATCCGCGATGAATTGCTGGCCGGCTACCCGCGAACCGAAGCCGAGATCAAGCGGCATATCGCCGATTATTACGGCATGATCTCGCACATGGATATGGAGATCGGGCGCATCCTGGAGACGCTTGCGGCGCGCGGCTTAAGCGACAACACCATCGTCATCTATACCTCGGATCATGGCTTGGGCGTCGGCCAGCATGGCTTGATGGGCAAGCAGAATCTATATGACCACAGCATGCGCATCCCCCTCGTCATGCGCGGTCCGGGCGTGCCGACCGGCTTGCGCAGCCGCGCCATGCTCTACCTGCACGATCTCTACCCGACGCTGCTGCAACTGGCCGGGGTCGACATCCCCGAGACCAGCGCCGGGCACAGCCTGGCCGCCCTGCTGGACGAAGTCACTTACAAACACCGCAAGCTGATCTTCTCGGCTTATCAAAGCGTCTTCGGGCATCCGCGCGGCGAGCCCTACCAGCGCAGCATCAAGGACGAGCGCCACAAGCTGATCCAGACGGTCGTCGCCGGAGAAGTCACCTGGCAACTTTTTGACCTTGAGGCTGACCCTTGGGAGCGGAGCAACCTCATCGATCAATCAGAATATGCCGCCGTGATTTCCCGCTTGAAGGAGAAACTGCGCCAACGGCAAGCCCGCGCCAACGATCCACTCGCAGCTGAGGCGAAAACGTAATCGCCAGCGGACGGCTGAGCGAGCGGGAGTCAACGGAGGAAGACAATGACGGATGACATGCGCGTCGATGGCGCGCGCCTCTGGGACAGCATCATGACGATGGCGGAGATCGGCGCGACGGCAAACGGCGGCAGCCATCGCCTGACGCTCAGCGATGAAGACAAAGCCGCGCGCGACCTCTTCGCTCGTTGGTGCGCCGATGCGGGCCTGGCAATGACGGTCGATGAGATGGGCGATATGTTCGCCCGCCGCGCTGGCGCTGAAGACGGCCGCGCGCCTGTCGGCATGGGCAGCCACCTCGATACCCAGCCCTTCGGCGGCCGCTTTGATGGCGTCTTTGGCGTGCTGGCGGGCTTGGAAGTCATCCGCACGCTGAACGACCGGGGCGTCAAGACGGTCGCGCCGCTGGAAGTGGTGAATTGGACAAATGAAGAGGGCGCTCGCTTCGCCCCGTCCATGCTGGCTTCCGGCGTATACGGCGGTGTCTTTGACTTGGACTGGGCGCTTTCCCGCCGCGCGGTTGATAGCGGCGCGACCTTGCTGGACGAGCTCGAGCGCATCAGCTATCGGGGCGAGGCGTCCGTGCGCGACCAGGCCTTCTCCGCCTTCTTCGAATGTCATATTGAGCAGGGACCCATCCTGGACACAGAAGGCATCGCCGTCGGCGTCGTGAATGCAGCGCAGGGCTTCCGCTGGTACGATATTTCCCTGGAAGGATTCGCCTCGCACACCGGCTCGACCCCGATGATCGGGCGGCGAAACGCCTTGCTGGGCATGGCGCGGATCGCGCAGGCGGTCGACGACATCGCCCATGAGTACGCGCCGCTGGCTCGCGGCACGGTCGGCAGTCAAGTCGAGGTGGGACCGGGTTCGCGCAATGTCATCCCCGGGCGGGTCAACTTCACCGTCGATATGCGCCACCCGTCAGCCGAGACGCTGGCCGCGATGGATGCCGCCTTACGCCAGGTCTGCGCCGACGTCGCCGCCGATATTGGCTTGGAACTTTCGCTTGAGCAGATATCCCACACCGCGCCGGTCGCTTTTGACGCGGATTGCGTCGCCGCGCTGAAACGCGCCTGTGAGCGGCTGGACCTCGCCCACACATACATCACTTCCGGCGCCGGTCACGATGCCTGCTATGTCGCGGAGCGTTGCCCGACGGCGATGCTATTCGCGCCTTGCAAAGACGGCGTCAGCCACCACGAATCGGAAAGCGCCGAACCGGAAGATCTGGAAGCGGTCTGCAACGTCCTGCTGCAAGCCGCGCTGGATGTCGCCGGCGTCGCGAACTGAAATCCGCTGTCGTCGCTACGAGGCGCTGCTGAATCTCGCGGATCTCCTAATCAACCGCAATCGCCGCTGGCGGTCACATAACCGGCCCCAACCCAGCCCGTTTTGCCCTGATACTCAACATTGAACCAATTCCCGTTCCGCGATAGCAAGCGCGGTCTTTCGCCGGTCGGCACATAGCCGATGATTTCGCCATTTAGGGAAGGACTCGACCGTAGTTTGAGATGACCGGTCGTGCTGACGCGGCAATGCCGATACTGCGCTCCAGCCGGCATGAGTATGAGCATGCCAGCGCGATCAAGCGTGGCGCAAGTCTGGCCGTCTCGTTGAACCGAATCCAGCCAGCTTTGGGCGCGGGGCGAGGTGCTGGCATCCAGGAAGAGCAGCGAACCGACGCCATCCAGGCAGACCTCGCCCCCCACATCTTCACCCCACACATCAATCGCGGCGATGAAGCCGGCATCAATAATCCATTGCGCGCCGCGATGTTCCTGGCGCCGATCCGCTGAACGTTCATGCCTGAGCTGGCGCCGCTTGCCGACCGGCTAGGGACACTGCCGCCGTTGCTATTGTCGCTGCTATTACCGCCCCGGTGGGCGGAGCTATTGCAAAAAGAAGTGATGCGGGCAAGATTACAAAGCCAGTCATACGAGACTGGTCTACAGAAATAACGAGTCCCCGGCCCAGTGTAGGAGTGATCTTGTATATCGCAGTGATACCAGCCCGACTGCGCCTGCGCCGCGCTGTATTGCGTGACGAAGAAGACAAACAGGATCGTCAGAAGAAGCAACTTCCGGGGAATGCCGCGCCCAGCCCAATGAGTTGCGCTTAAGCTTCTGGTGGAATTTGGGTTGCGAACACCGATGCGGCAAGAATGAATGAAAACAATTACGCTCACAATAATCAACTTCAATAATTTTGAAAAAATTGTACCACAGCGAACTAATAATTACAAGTTTTTCTGCAAACTGAATGATGCAAATATCGAGGCTCTCTTCGACATGCTGAGAGAGAAAATGAACATAGCGCGAAGCCGCTGGCGGGCATCCCCATGCCTGGTTTTATCTCGTGAGCATCCTTGCCGCCGGTCGGCATCTCAAGCATAATCGGCGCATTCTATGAGGATCAAGTCTTCGCAAGGCGGCATTATGAACTGGCGCATCGTCACGCTCCTGCTCCTCATCGGGTTGATCGTTATTTTCGGCCTGAGCCTGATCGAGCCGCTGAACGGCAATACGCTCAGCGCCCGCGCGCGACTGGAAGCGCCGCCGCCGGATATCAGCGGATATGCGCGCGCGATAGAGCCTTGGGATTGGCAATTCCCGCGCGATCATGGCGCGCATCCGGAATTTCAAACGGAATGGTGGTATTACACCGGGGTTCTGGCGACGGCGGAGGGAAGGCGCTTCGGCTTCCAGTTCACCATTTTTCGCCGCGCCCTTTCGCCAATAGCGCCAGCGTCGGAATCCGAATTTCGCGCCAATGACATCTACATGGCGCATTTCACGCTGAGCGACATCGCCGGCGACGCCTTCTACCACGACGTCCGTTATGCTCGGGGCGGCGCTGGCTTGGCGGGCGCGACCGTCGAGCCGAATTATCGCGTCTGGCTGGAAGACTGGCAAGCGAGCGCGGAAGACGATGAAGCCAAGGAGACGCGCATCAGCGCCAACAGCGAAGACATCACAATAAACTTGCGTCTGGAGCAGGTCAAGCCGCCCGCCCTGCAAGGCGATAAGGGACTCAGCCCCAAGAGCGCGGAGAGCGGTAATGCCAGCTACTATTACAGCTTGAGCCGGCTGATCACGAGCGGCAGCGTGACGGTTGGCGGGCAGCGCTTCGCCGTCGCCGGCAATAGCTGGATGGATCATGAATTCAGCACCTCGGCTTTGGGAGATGACGCAGATGGTTGGGGTTGGTTCGGCTTAATTTTTGATGACGACAGCGAGTTGATGGTCGGGCAAATTCGGCTGATCGACGGCGGCATCGAACCGGCATTTGGCGGCCTGCTGGTCTATCCCGATGGCGGGACGCGCGCGCTCAGCGCCAGCGATATCAGCATCCGACCGACTGAAACTTGGCGCAGCCCGCACAGCGAAGGCGAATACCCGGCAGCCTGGGAAATTGGCATCGGCGGGGATGACGGCTTTGAGATTGAAGTGAGGCCGCTGCTGGCGGACCAGGAGTTGCACGACGCCGGCATCGTTTACTGGGAAGGCGCGGTGCAGGTAAGCGGCGATAAGACCGGCTATGGATACGCTGAGTTGACCGGTTATGTCGGCTCGATGCGGAACCGAATATGAGCCCTGATATGAGCGAGCGCCGCGCTTCATACGACCCGATCGCGCAGCAGTACGATCGAGCGCGCCCGGACTATCCGGCGGCGCTTTTCGACGATATTGTCGCCTATGCCAATCTGGGCGACGAGGCGCGGCTGCTCGAAATCGGCTGTGGCACTGGGCAAGCCACCCTGCCCTTGGCCGAGCGCGGCTACGCCATTGACTGTGTTGAGCTCGGCGCGGAACTCGCCGCAGTCGCCCGCCGGAACCTAGCCGCGTATCCCAAAGCCCGGGTGATCAATGCCGACTTTGACACGGTCGCGCTGCCGGCGATGCGCTACGATCTCGCGCTCTCAGCCACCGCCTTCCATTGGCTGGACCCGGCGACTCGCTTTCAGCGCGCGCATGACCTGCTCCAACCGGGCGGGACGCTGGCGCTATTCTGGCATCGTCCGGTCATGACCGATGTCAGCCGAGACCAGGTGAAGGCGCTGCAAGAGATCTACCGTCGCATCGTTCCAAAGCTGGCGCGAGATTTTGAGTTGCCGCCCCCGCCCGCTGCGGTCAGGACCGAATACGATAAACTCATCCCTCAAAGCGGCTTGTTCTGCGACCTTGATGTACGCAAGCATTACGTCGTGACCGAATACAGCGCCGAGGCTTATGTCGACCTGCTCGGCACCTTTTCCGATCACATTGCCTTGCCCGTGGAAACGCGCCTCCGCCTTTACAAAGAAATTGACGCGCTGATCCACGAAGAGTTTGCTGGCGTCGCGCTGCGGGAGACGGTCGCGCTGCTCTATTTGGCGCGGCGCAAGTGACTTGAGAAGGCGCTGGTTAAGTAGCGATTGCCGTTCAGGTGTAAAATCCACGTGTAAGCTTGCTCGCTCAACCGCGAAAGGAAGGCCTATGATCCGCGCATTGATTACCGGCGGCGCCGGCTTCATCGGCAGTCACCTGACCGAGCGACTGCTGGCCAGCGGCTACCAGGTGACCATCATCGACAATCTGTCCACCGGGCGGCTGGACAACATCAAGCATCTTGACGCCAATCCGCGCTTCCGCTACGCCGTGGAGGACATACGCAATATCCACGTCATCGACCGCCTGGTCAGCGAATGCGATATTATCTTTCACCTGGCGGCGGCGGTGGGCGTGCGCAATATCATCGATCATCCGATCAATACCATCGAGGTCAATATCGGCGGGACGGAGGTCATCTTGCAGACGGCGAGCCGCTATCGCCGCCGCGTCATGATCGCCTCGACATCCGAGGTCTACGGCAAGGGCGTGAAGTTTCCCTTCCACGAAGACGATGACACGCTTTCGGGCCCGACCAAGCGCAGCCGCTGGAGCTACGCCGCCTCCAAGGCGATAGACGAGTTTCTGGCTTTCGCCTATCACGCCGAGATCGGCTTGCCGGTGACGCTGTTCCGCCTGTTCAACACGGTGGGTCCGCGGCAGGTGGGTCAGTATGGCATGGTTGTGCCGCGCTTCGTCCGCTGGGCGCTCGCCAACGAGACAATCCAGGTCTACGGGGACGGGCGGCAGCGCCGCTGCTTCGCCAACGTATTTGACGTCGTCGGCGCAATCCAGGCATTGGCGGAGAGCGACGCGACCATCGGCGAAATGTATAATATCGGCAGCAACGACGAGATCAGCATCATGGATTTGGCGCGGCGCATCCGCGACCGGGCCGATAGCGCCTCCGAGATACAGCTTGTGCCCTACGACCAGGCTTATACGCAGCCGGGCTTCGAGGACTTCCGCCGGCGTGTGCCCAGCATCGAGAAGATCGACGCCGCCGTCGGCTGGCAGCCGATTACGCCCCTCGATGAGACCATTGACCAGATCATCGCGAATATACAGGGCGAGATGCTGAGCGCGCGGCAATGACGCTCGGCTGAAACGAGAACGAGTCGCGCCCGCGGAGGATGCCGTGCACAGCGCCATCAACGGCTGGTTTTATGACCAGGTGTCCACCGGCAGCGGTCAATACTTGCGTCAACTCCTGAAGAACCTGCCGAGTGTCGCGCCGGAGCTGGAGGTTTCGCTGGTCTTGCCGCCGCATATCCAAGCGCCCCCCGACCTGCCAAAGACGATCAATGTCGCCAGCACAAGCAATTTTCGCCTTCCCCTCAAGGCATTGGGGGGACCGAAGGGGCTCGCCAAAGTCATGTTTGAACAACGGACTTTCCCCAAGGTCGCCCGAGAGCTCGAAGCCGATATCGCGCATGTGCCCTACTGGGGCACGCCGCTGGCTTGCCCGGTCAAGCTGGTCACGACTGTGCTGGATGTCATCCCCCTGCTCTATCCTATTTACAATCAAGGCCTGTTCAGGAATGTCTATACCTCGCTGGTCAGCGCGGCGGCGCGGGGCAGCAATCACATTATCACCATCAGCGAGACCGCCAAGATTGATATCGAAGAGCAGTTGGGCATCGCCGAAGACGATATCACGGTGACCTACCTGGCGCCCGACGAACGCTTTCATCCGCGAATCGGCGTCGAGGACGATGAAGCGGTACGCGCGAAATATAGCCTGCCGGAGCAATTTGTACTGTATCTCGGCGGCTTCGATTGGCGCAAGCAGGTTAATACGCTCATGCTCGCTTATACCTACGTCGGCGAGGCTGATGGCGATACCTTTCCGCTAGTGCTGGCTGGGCGGGAGCCGCAATACGATGACCAGCTCTTCCCCGATCTGCGCGCCTACAGCCGGCGGCTGAAGATCGACGATTACGTGCAGTGGATCGGCTTCGTGGATGAGGCGGATAAACCGGCTCTTTTCCGACTGGCGGATGTTTTCGTATTCCCGAGTCTGTATGAAGGCTTCGGCTTGATGGCGCTGGAAGCGATGGCGGCCGGCACGCCGGTGGTGACGTCGGACGCCATCGTCTTCGAAGAGATACTGGAAGATGCCGCCTACATCGTCAATAATGCGCGGGAGATGGCGGGCGCGATCATCGCCTTGTTGATTCAGCAGCCACTGCGCGACGCCATGATCAATCAAGGCTTGGCGCTGGCCAGCAATTATTCCTGGCGCAAGACGGCGCAAGAGACTGTCGCTGTTTATGAGACAGTTATGCGTCAGTGAAAGGTAATATCGATGAAACAAGACCCGGATAACCGGCGCGAGATGAGCTTGATGACGAAGCTTGCTCTGCCGGAACAGTCGGAACCTCCCTGGGGCTTCTTGGGCGCTTTGCTGACCGTCGGCGTTTTATTCCTCTGCCTGACCCTCATCGGTCCAGCCTCGGTGTCGGCAGTGATGGCCTCAACGGGAAACACCCGCGACGTCCTATTCCCTTTCGAGTTGATGATCAGTTGGGTGATAGGCATGGCGCTGGCGGTTCTGTTTGTCTTGGTTAGCCGCCGCAGCAGCGAGGAAAGCTGGCAGGCACTGAGCCTGACACGCGGCGAATTGGCGCTGCCCTTGGCGCTGCTGGTCGGCATCGCGATCGCGCTGGCGGTGGATCTCGCAGTCAGCTTGGCGAGCGGAGGATTCTGGCCCGCGCCACAGATTTGGGGCTTTCAGCGGCGAGGCCTGTCTGGCTTGCTACTCGCGGGCTTGAGTTTGATTGCCTTGCAGCCACTGGCGGAGACGTTGGTCTTCCAAGGGGTGCTGCTGCCGCGAATGCGCTGGACTTTCGGTCATTGGGGCGGCGTGATCGGAACGGCGGGAGTTTATACGGTCTTGTATCAGTTGGTGTTCATCGAGGCATATCAATTCTACGATCAACTCTGGCATGGTATCGTATTCCCTATGAGCATTGCGATTCTCTTCTGTCTCTTGAAGGTCTATACGAGATCGACTGGCGCGGCGCTAATAGCGCGGATGGGCGCCGGTCTCATCTTTCTGCTAACCGCCGTCGCTATCTCTGGCGGATAACTGCGCTGCGAACCAATAACAAATGACAAGGAAAGGATGACCCTATGAGCGTATACGAACTCAAAGTCGGCGATATCGAATGCGCCGTCCTGCAAGAAGGCGTCGTGAAAATGACCGCCGAAGATGTCATTGCTCGCTATCCCAATGCGGAGCCCGACGCTATCGCCGCCGCCATCGCCGCCCAGCCGCCCAGCGGCAGCCTCAACCTGCTTTATCTACAATCCGCGGGCTCTCATATCCTCGCTGATGTCGGCTTCGGCGAGACTCCCGGACCGCCCGACATGGGTGGCGTCCTGCGAGGATTAACGAGCTTGGGCATATCGGCAACTGAAATCGACATCATCCATCTCACTCATTTTCACGGCGACCACATCTCGGGCTTGGTTGATGCCGATGGCGCAACCGCCTACCCCAACGCCCGCTATGTCACGACACAGTCCGAATGGGACGAATGGATGTCGCGCTGGAAAGCCTCCGACACCCCGCGAGATCGGCATCGCCTCCAACTCATCTCCGGCATCGCCGAGCGGGTCAGCTTTGTCGAGCCTGGCGATGAAATCGCGCCTGGGGTCAAGGTCGTCAATCTCGAAGGGCATACCCTCGGCCATTCCGGCTTGCTCATTGAATCTGACGGCGAGCGCCTCTTTTACGTCGTCGATATCCTGCATCAAGCCTTCCAACTCGCCCGCCCCGATTGGCATTTCGGCTTGGATTCCGACGGTCCGCTGGCGGTTGAGACGCGACGGAACACTCTGCAGCGCTGCGTCGATGAAGGCCTTTTGACGCTCTTCTATCATCTTGAGTTTCCCGGCTTGGGCAGAGTTGAAAAGGACGACGAGGTTTTCGCCTGGAGACCTATCAGCTGAAGCTGTCCCGCCGTTTTTGAATTAGTTCAAACCTGTGTTAAACTCTCGCGCAGTCTCGCCGTACTCGCGCGTCGGAAAAACTGACATCCATAATCAAGCCTTGGAAGAAAGGACTTCTCATGACTCTTGTACGCAGGCTTTTGCTTCTCTTGACGCTCGCGCTGTTCCTAACCATGCCATTAGGCGGCGCGCTGGCGCAGGATGTGATGGACCCCGCCACCTTCGGCTTAGACGCCAGCAAACCTTACGACGGCACGCATCTGCAATTCCTGATCTGCTGCAGCACCGCGCCACAATTCGCTTCAGCAGCCGTCAAGGGCGCTGACGAGTTCACCGCCATGACCGGCATCTCCGTCAGCTGGGGCGATCTGCCTTTCGGCTCCTTCCAGGAACAGCTCTACCTGGAAGCGACCAACCCCAATACCGAGTTTGACATCGTCGCCTTTGTCGATGCCTGGGGCACGAATATCTATGACTTCTTGCATCCGCTGAACGACTTCGTCGCAGAAGCCGGCATCGACTGGGATGACTATGGTCCCGCCTATCAGTCGGCATCAACCGGCAACAGCGATACCATCTATGGCTTGCCCTTCCGCGGTCATCCGTTGCTGCTGCATTATCGCGCGGACGTGCTCGAAGCGGTCGGCATGGATCCGCCGGCGACTTGGCAGGATGTCTCCGCCATCAGCCAAGCCATCGTCGACAGCGGCATGGATATCGCCCCCATCGCGATGTACTACGGCTTGAACGTCGACCAGAACCTCTTCAATTGGTACAGCCACCTTTGGGGCGCGGGCACCGACATCTTCGACGAGAATTGGGAGCCGGTCTTCAATAACGAAACAGGCCTGGCGGCGACCGAGCAATACCTCAGCTACGTCCGCGATGGCTACAGCCCTGAAGCTTCCATCGCCTGGAATGAGCAAGAAGCTAACCAGGAACTGGTGCAGGGACGCGCCGCCATGTTCATCGGCTGGTGGTGGATGGCCAGCCGCATGACCAATTCCGAGATTCCCGAAGTGGCAGAGAACGCGGCTTTCGCGCCGGCCCCCGGTTGGGAAGGCGGCGATACCGCCTCCTACGGCTACCTCTGGCCCGTCGGCGTCTTGTCACAATCGGACGACCTGGACGCCGCGCTGGAATACCTGAAATGGCTGACCCACCCGATCACCGAGCGCCGCATTGTGCTGGACGCGGAAGATCCGGCCCTGGATACCAACGTGGCCGTGCGCCTGTCCGTCCTGGCGGATGAGGAAGTGAACGAGGTCCATAACGGCTTGCAAGGCGTCGCCTCGGCCGTATTGGCCGATGCCCGCACCATCCCGCTGATCCCGGAATACACCGAGATCATCCCAGTGCTGGCGGAAGCGATCAACGAGTTGGCGACCGACCCGATGGCGGATACGCAAGCCGTGCTCGATCTGGCGGCCGAAGACGTGCGCTTTGTCATGCAAGCCGCCGGCTACTACGACTAGACCGGCAGGCGCTCACCCCCACCAACCCCTCCCCCATCAAGAGGGAGGGGCTTTAACTACACGGGGAGACAGATGGCATCGTATCCATTTTCTTCTGTCGAGCGGCGTTCAAAGCACCTGCTTGTTCATGCTCGACATGCTCCCCTTCCCTCCTTGTGGGGGAAGGGGCTGGGGGATGGGGGTGTAGTGGTCCTGAAAAACTGGACACCTAGTAAAGAGAGTATACTAGATGCTCAGCAAAGGAAGGACGCTCGTGGGAAAGTATCGCAAGTACACACCGGAGACGAAAGTCAGGATTGTGCTGGAAATCCTTCGTGGCGAGA
>JAJEAA010000016.1 GCA_022824365.1 Anaerolineae bacterium | reverse complement strand
GCCTACTTTTCTCAACATCTGCCGCTGCCAGAAGGCAGAAATTGTCACTGCTGCCTAATTGTCTAAATAGCTTTTCTCTGTGTACTCTATGATACTCCGTATACTCGGTGGCAAAAAAATAATTTGAAGCGATTGCCCTGGCGGGCGGCTGTGATGTCCTCAGCGCGCTCGTGTTGACAGGCGGGCGGCGGGCATTAGAATAGGCGAAAATGCGGAGACAGGGAGCGGCAAAATGTCACTGGTGAGGCCTGAGCAGATCGAACAATATCAGCGCGAGGGATATTTCATCCTGGAATCTGTGATACCTGACAAGGCGCTGGAAGCGCTGCAAGAGGAGTGCATGCGCCACGTCGAAAGGCATGACCGGGAGATGGAAGCGAAAGGCGTCACAACACAAGGCATCACGCATTACAAGAAGCGTTATTTCATCAGCAATCGCAGCGCCGACAGTCCGATCATGACCGAATTTCTTTTCAGCGATTTGATGGCGGAGATCTGCCGCGCCACCCTCGGCGACAATGCCTACCTCTTCAACGAGCAGTACGTGGTCAAAGCGGCTGATACCGACAGCAAATTCGCCTGGCACCAGGATTCGGGTTATGTCGGGCATTATCACCGCGCCTACCTGTCCTGCTGGTGCGCGCTGGATGATATGTCGATTGAGAACGGCACGGTTTACATCCTGCCCTACCAGCGCGATGGCCGCGATTCCACCGACGAAATCATCAGGCACGAGGTTGAGGCGCGGACCAATGACAAGGTCGGTTATCACGGCGATGATCCGGGCGAGCCCGCTATCGTGCCGGCCGGCAGCATCGTCGTCTTCAGCAGCCGCACCTTCCACCGCAGCGGCGCCAACATGACCGACCACTACCGCCGCTGCTACCTGGCGCAGTATTCGGCCGAGCCGATTATGAACCGCGATGGCAGCGAGCTATGGGGGAGAGCCGAGCCGATTCTTGTGGATGGCGCGCGGGTGTGAGAGCGGGGCAATCGCCACAAAATGATGGCGCATGGGATGACTAAGAATCAATAAAAAATCAGCCGCCGAGTACACCGAGTTAATTTGAGGGCACAGAGATTGGTATTTTCGACCTTTTCTCTGTGTTGTCAGCAACTCCAAGAAAGTAGCGCAACATTCAAGCAGGATAGTGTGGGGGCGATTCTTGAGTCGCCCGAATGCAAAATGGCGTTGTAACGGGCGATCCAAGGATCGCCCCTACAGATATCGAAATATCAGAATCATCGTCCTTTTTTGCATGACTTACATGCTACTACTTCTGTGTTCTCTGTGGTTGATAATAATTTGAAGCGATTGCCCGGCTCTCAACCAGTCATTTTGCGGTGATTTTTAAGTGTGCTTTACAGAAGATATGCAGTATCGGACAAGCCTTTTGGCCAGCGGACTTGCTCAGCCGAAGAGTTCCAGCGTGCCGCGCATCTCCATCGGCAGGCTGAAGATCTGCCAAGCGGCGAGCATCATCAGCAGATATATGAGCGCCCAGGGCAACAGGCCGAGAAGCGCCTTGCGTCGATATAGCCGCAATGCCGCTTTCTGCGCCAGGCGCAAGCTCCAGAAAAAGCCGGCCAGCAGCGCGACAAGCTGGATCAAACCGATGGCGTTGATATCGAGGCTGAGGCTGAAGCGGGCCCAATCGCCAATGCCGCCGAGAAATTCCTGGATGACCGGCAGGATCAGGAGCGGACCGACGAGCAGATGGAAGCTGTAATGGGCGAACCAGATGCCGAAGCCCAGCGGCACAAAAGCCGGGGCGAAAGCGGCGACCGTCTCGCGCAGTGAATCCCGCCCACGGAAACCGGTTATGCCTCTTCCAAGCCAAGCCGCCCCGATAGCGACCGCGGCCGGCAGCAGCAAGTTCATGAGGCCGAAGATCAAGAGGAGGGCGATAAATTCGCTGCTGAGGCCCAGGTCAAGCGCCAGCCATTCTTGCAGGGCGTAATAAGGCGGGACCATGCCAAAGGCGTTGCTGATGCCCATGAAGCCGAGGGCGATCGCCAGAAGCGATACATCCCAGCGGCGGGACCAACCGGCGGGGCGGTTCAGTTCGGCGCCCGGCGCGCGCGTGAACAGGCTGACGTTGTCGTGCGGGCAAGCGCGAACGCAATCCAGGCAGAAGGTGCAATCGAGATTGCTGCGGATCTGCGGCGCAAAGAGCTCGGTGCCGCAGCCCAGTGTGCCGCGGGGTCCATGGCGCACTTCCACTCGTTGGGATTCCGCGCCCGCAATCTGAATCTCATCTATGCGAAGGACAGGTTGCGGGGCATAGCTGCCATTGACGCATTCCTTACCGACGCAACTGGCGCAGATGTCCGGCGACTTCACGGCGATCCGCGAGGGCGACAGGGTCGAGTAAACCATGTTAAAGGCGCCCAGCGGGCAGATGTATTTGCAAAAGGCTGATTCGGCGAAGATCGCTTCGAGGGCGAAGGAAGCGGCGAAATAGACGACGATCAGCCAGGCGGACAGCCAGGGGCTGGCCCACAGATCGAGGTATTCGTAGAAGAAGAAGAGCGCGAACAAGCCGGCGATCGACAGCCACTTATTGCGCAGCCGCGCCGGGAAGCGCCGCCCGCTGAGCGACAGCCGTTTGGCCAGGGTTCGCGGCAGCGTGAAGGGGCAGCCCATGCAGACGATATTGCCCGCCAGCAGCAGCGCGATCACGACAAATCCACGCAAGTAGACCCAGGGCGTGACGGTGGCCAGGTTGCGGGCGGCTGACTGCGGACCGACGAAACCGTCAATGACCAAAGCCAACGCAAGCAGGGTCGCGCCAGCTTGCAGCGCCAATCTGCCGTGACGGTGGCGCAGCAAGGGACCGAGCAATGGCAGCCGCAAGACATCCATGCCCGTGATGTTGCGAACTCGGGGCGGGGCGTTGTCGTTCATGCGTTTTCTACCCCATCCCCCGTCCTTTCCCGCCATCTCTATGGCGGGCATCCAAAGAATCAGGGAAGGGGAGTTTCCTAGCGAGACTGTTTTTTTGCATGATTAACCTGTACCGCTTATACGGATGCGCCGCTCGCGAGCGTGTAGAGGACAAAGGCGGCGTAAAGCAGCAGCAAAACCCAGCCTTCGCGCCGGCTCAAGCCGCGTTCCGTCTCCAAGAAACCATAGAGCACCAATGTCGTCGCGACCAAGACGCCAATTGAAATCCACAGATTGCCCGCGCCGACATTGATGCCGGCTAATTGCTGCAGGGCAAGCGCGATCGTCCAGGGCAGCGCCAAACCAACGAGCAGATCAAAGGTATTCGAGCCGACGGCGTTAGCGACAGCCATGCCGCCCCGTCCATCTCGCGCGACATCGACCGAGGACATCAGGTCGGGGGCGGAGGTGCCGGCCGCCAGCAGAGTCAAGGCGACAATGACAGGCGGGAGGCCGATGCCGGCGGAAAAGACAATCGTGGCTTCTACCAGCACATAGCTCAATGCCACGATCAGGACAATGGAAACGACAAATACCCAAAGGAAGTTCTGTTCGGGGGCGCCGGTCACCCGACGCAGCGATACAACAATTAAAGACTCGATCTGGCGCCAGCCGGGGAATTTCGCCTTTTCCGGCTGGTCCGCCCGGCTGAGATCGGCGGCTGGCGTCTCATCGTCTTCCGGGTCTTTGAGGATAATCAATACAATTATGTAGACCACATAACCGGCCAAGCCTAGAATCGCCTCGATGAGCGAGACATGGCCATCGAAGAATACCAAAGCCAGATAGCCGATTGAAACAAGGTAGTAGAAAATATCGCGGCGAACGGCGAAGACATGGATGTGCAAGCCGCCGGCGACAACAGCCGAAACCCCGGTGATGACAAGGATGTTGAAGACGGCCGAACCGACTATCGTGCCGATGCCGACATCGCTGTGCTGGCCGCCGCCGGTGAAGAGAGCCATCAAGGCGATCGCCAGCTCCGGCGCGGAGGAGCCGATGGCCATCAGCGAGGCGCCCGCCACCTCGTCCGACAGCTTGAGGCGGCGCGAGATCTCATCGAGGCTGGGGATGAAGAAGCGATCGGTCATGACCGCCAGGACGACGACGGAGGCGAGAATCAGCGCCAAACTCCCCAGAACTTCCATCATACAACTCTCACTTTCCCCGCCCGCTCATAAATTGCAATCGTGAGTCGGCGCATATTCCGCCGTCGTCATCAACAGTCGCTGGCGCGTTTTCAGAAGCGGGCGATCACGGCGCGGAAGACCATCCGCCGCGCGACCGCTTCATCGGGGCGCTCGCATTCATGCTCGAGCCAGTGATATAGCTGGCGCAGCGCCCGGCTGAAGACATCTTCCGGCAGCGCCCAGTCATTGCTGAACATGCGGCCGGCGCGCCTCTCCACCATTGTACGACAAGAAACCGGAAATTCAGCGAAGCTCAAGAGGTCTATCACCTCGGCAGCGCCGCCGACAGTTTGTATGTGAGCCGCGACCAGCGCCTCCGTCAAGCCATTGCCGTGGCGAATGTCCTCGCTGGCTATGCCCAGATCGCTTAGTATCTCGCCCCATTTGTGGTGGACAATTGCCCAGGGCGGCGGGCTCGCTGTATCGGACGGCCTCCTTATCTCCACGATGACCAGGCGACCGCCGGGTTTGAGCACTCGCCGCGACTCGCTGATACAGCGGCGCCAATCCCCCAGCAGGTGAAAGACGCGCACAGCCTGCACGATATCGAAACTGCCGTCGGCGAAAGGCAGCGCGCGCGTGATGTCAGCCTGAGCCAGGGCGGGCGGCGCTGACGCCTTTAGTTTGGCCGGGATTTGGCGCATCATCGCGCGAGAAATATCGACGCCGACATAATCGTCGCCGGCGATGATGTATGGCAAGCCGATCAAACCGGTGCCGATCGCCAGTTCGAGGAAGCGGAAATCAGCGCTGGCGCCGATTATTTGTCGAAGGGCGAGGCGATAGCGCTCGCTGACGCCCGGGCGAAAACCGCGGGTCTCATCGTAATAGCTGACCGCCTGATCATAATTCAGAGTCGTCATTGCGGAAGTCCATCGGTAGAATGCCATTGCGCTGCAACCGCCACGATTATAGCATCAGCCGCATCTTGGGCGGACGGGCAAGAGACGGCAAGCGGAGGACCCATGAATCGCGAACACATCAAACTGTATTACGCCTATAACGAATGGGCGAACGAACGCATTCTCGACGCGGCCGATAAAGTGACGCCCGAGCAGCTTCTTCAACCCAATGACTTGGGCTGGGGCAGTCTGCTAGGCGGTCTGGTTCATATTCTCGGCGCGGAATGGGGCTGGTTCAACTTTCTATTCGGCCTGGAATCGGGCGCGAGGCCCCGGCTTGAGGACTTCCCCACAGCGCAAGCCCTGCGCGAGCGTTGGACGCGGGAAAACGAAACCCTGCGGCGCTGCCTCGATACCTTGGATGATGAGGATATGAGGCGCGTCCATACGAGAGTCTTTGACAGCCGGGAATACCATTGGGTGCTGTGGCAGGCACTGGTTCATGTCGTCAATCACGGGACGCAGCACCGCAGCGAATGCGCCGCCCTGCTCACCGGCTTCGGTCACTCGCCGGGCGATATGGATTTCGCGCTGTTTCTGTATGAGCGCTACGGGCGCAGCGACTTCCCGCGCGCCGATGGCGAGACATTCGCGCCTGGCGATATCGAGCTGCTATTCAGCTACAACGATTGGGCGAACGACAGGGTCCTGGATTGCGCCGAGCGGCTGAGGCCGGAGCAATTCACCGCGGCCAATGGCTTCGGTTGGGGCAGCTTCCGCGGTACGCTGACGCATCTCATGGACGCGGAATACGCCTGGCGTCACTTGCTCGAGGATGGCGTCTTCGTCGGAGAAATGGATCCCGAGCAATTCGCTGACGTCGCGGCGATACGGGCGCGCTGGGAAGATGAGCGGGCGGCGCTATGGCGCTATCTGGGCAGCCTCGGCGACGAGGATTTGCTCGGGACAGTCAGCTATGAGTCGGAAGGGGAAATGCGCTACCGGCTGCTGTGGCAATGTCTGGCGCATCTGATCAATCACGGGACGCAGCATCGGGCGGAGTGCGCGGCGCTGCTGACTGGTTTTGGGCAGTCGCCGGGCAATCTGGATTTGACGGAGTATCTGTCGGAGGTCGGGCAAGCCTGATACCGCCTCAATCCTCGCGGCGGCGCTTCCGTCCGCGCAGCAGGTCCGCGCCCAGGTTCCGCACTTCGGGCGGCGGCTCCATGAATTCCGGCTCGCGCGTTGACGAGGGCTTGCTGACGGGCGTCGGCGGCGCTACTGGCGGGGGACCATCATCACGGGGCCGCAAGCGGCGCGGGACAAGGCCGTCGCCGAAGCGCGTTGTCGTCCGGCTGCGACCGCGAGCCTGGAATAGCGCTTGCATTCGCTGCGAACGGGCTTCGTCCCGCCCGCCCCCGCCGAAGTAGGCGCGCAAGCGTTGCAAGTCGCTACGGGTGATGATCAAGCGGCGCACGGCGATATCCAGCGGCAAGAGCAGCAGCGCCAGCAGAACCAGGCGCTCCCAGATATCGGTCGCCGCCATCTCCGCGCTTAGGTCGTGCGCGAAGACGGCTTCCGGCGCCTCCGCCAGATTCCTGCCGCCGGTGATTTCGGCGATCTGCGCCAACAGGCGCTCATCATGCGGGCGCGGAATATATTCCGGCGAGTAGGACATCACCCAGCCGTGCAGGTCGGTCAGATTGGCAGCGTCCGACTCAGACGGCGCCCCGTTAATCGTCAGGAAATAAGCGCCTTCGTTCTGTGGCGCGAAACTTGACTCGTAGCGTCCCGGCGCGGTTTGCTGCATGGGGAGACGCAGGCTTGCCCCAGCCGGATTCAAGACGGCGCTGTTCAAAACCAAGCCATCGAGAAAGCCACCCTCGTCATCGCGGGCGTCGACGACGATCCGCGCCCGGTCGCCCCCGGTGACAACGCGGGTCTCCAGGTTCTTGTTGGCGCCGGCATTGACGCTCCAAGCCACCGCTTGCCCCCAGAAGCGCGGGAAGTCGTCCCAGTCCACCCATTCATTTGCCCAGCGCGCGCTGGCATCAGCCGTCCAAGCCACGACCCGACCCAAGCCGTATTGCCAGGCGGCGAGGATGGGATCTTCGTAGGGTTCCGGTCCGCTGAGGATGCGCTGGGCGGCTATCTTTGGCGTGGCGGCAACGTAGCCGCGCAAGGGGGGGAAGGCGCTGATGCCGTCAATGATTGCGCTGTTGCCGGTGACCAGCGGCGTGAAGCTTTTCTCGACGATATAGGAGCGGGAGGCCAGCACTGTTTCCTGGGCGAATATGAGCGGGATCTGCTCGACATCGGCGACGCGGTAATAATTGCCCGCGCCCGCTTCCGCCATCGTTTCCAGGAAGGCGGCCGGATTGCGTCCAATGGCGATCGCGGACAAGGTGACATTGAACTGCTCGTGCAGGGAGCCGCTCAACTCGACCAATCCAGTTGGGCTTGCCCCGCCATCCGTGAGCAATATCAGATGCTTGAGCTGGGATGGTTCTTCGACGATATCGCGCTCGACCAAGCGCAAGCCGGCCAGGATATCGGTGCCGCCGCCGGAGCGTATCGTATTGGTCATCGCTATCAGGGCTTGGGCGTCGTTGACCTGCTGAAAGGGCGCCACCCAAGCGCCGCCGGTGTCAAAGGTGCCGATGGCGACGCGGTCCGACGGCTGCAACAACTCCAGCGACAGGACGATAGCGCGCTTGGCCAGTTCCAGGTTGGGCAGTCCGCTGCGCCCGATCTGCCCCATGCTGCCCGAGCGGTCAATCAGGTAGGCGATAGTGAGTTGCGGCAGGCGCTTCTGGTCTTTGATCTGCATTTCGACCGGCAGCGTACGCTCCAGCGGGGTCTGATAGTAGCCGCCCGGCGCATAACTCTGCGGTCCCCCGATCATAACCAGGCCGCCGCCGATATCGCTGACAAATTGATCCAGCAAGGTCATCTGCCCGCGGCCGAGATCCGCCGCCGGCACATTCGCCAGAATTACGCTTTTGTAATTCGCCAAACCCGCCATATTCACCGGCAAGTCACTCGGCGGGACGACATCAACCAGAAGGCCCGCTTGCTCAAGCGCCGGCAAGAGATACTGGGTTTCCGAACTATCAACGCTGACAAGCAGGGCGCGCGCGGGCCCAACAACCTGGCTAAAAGCGCCAAGCTGATTGTTCTGATTGAAATTGTCATTTTCGCCCGGCACGACAATTTGCGCGGTGAAATCAAGGAAGCCGCTTTTCTCGCCGGCCTGCGTCAAGCTATAGCGCGTTTCGCCCGCTTGCAGCTCGAGCGCTTCCTCATGGATCAAGCGCCCGCCGGAGAAGATAAGCAAGTTCGCCGGCGTCGCCGCTTCGGCGTGAATCCCGACGGAAATATCAAAACTCTGGTTCTCCGCCACCCGGCCCGGCGCGTCTATCGCCGTGATGCGCGCATCGGGCGCCGCCTCGCGGAAGATGGGCACATAACTGATTTCGACGCCGGACACCGCCGCCCGCTGCGCCCGGGCAATGGCATCGCCATCGGTGGCTTGACCATCGCTCATGACGACGATGCGCCGCGAAACATCGGGCGGAAACATGGATAGCGCCGTCTGTATCGCATTGGCGATATCGGTGCCGGTGGTCTGGGGTATGGAAGCGAAGCCTTCAAATTCGCTAACCACACTGAAATCAGTCTCGGGCACGGCATTCACTCCGAAGAGCAGCGCCGCCCACTCATCGTCCGGCTGTTTCGCGTCGATGGCCGCGCGCATGAATTGCAGTTGCTGGTCCTCGCTGCCGCTACCCATGCTGTCCGAGGAATCAACGAGAAATACGACAGCCAGCCGATCCACCGCCTGGACAGTCTGTAAACCCGATAGCGACAGAATCAGCAGCGCTATGATGATCGTGCGCAAGATCAAGCTGGCGATGTCGCGGCGGCGGCGGAAGGCATGTCGCGGGAAGCCAATCGTCCAGACGAAGGGCAAAATCACGAGCAATATCAAGGCGATATGTGGGGCAGTGAGCTGCATTGTATTTCCGGATCGCTATGGCGGATAACTGCCTCGCGCGTTGTCATTCGCGATGCAGCGCTTGTGTCGATTGTAACGACAACTGCCGTCCACTGACAGGGTGGCAGACTTCCGCCATCTGGCTTGACGCGGCCGGGAAATCTGTTGAAGGCGCGGCGTCGGCGCGTTAATGCGACAGTATTTAGGAAGAACAGCCAAAGTATAAACGCAATATGTATCAAGAATCGACAAAGATATCGTAGTTTTTTATACAATTCGGTAGATATGTTGGACGAGGCGACAAAAAGATTGTACAATCTTGTGAAATAAAGACATGTTGCAGATTTGCTTGATTCTGTCAAAGGGGGAGTTAATGTCCGAATATGATAGCCACCATGTACAAGTGACCGATTCTTTCCTGGAGCCGGTCAGTACATTCACGGACGACGCACCGGATATTATTAAGGTGTCGGCGCGGTCCCGATCGACCGCGGTCGCTGGCGCTATCGCCGGCGTCATGCGGCAACACGGCATTGCCGAGGTGCAGGCGATCGGCGCTGGCGCAGTGAATCAAGCGGTAAAGGCTTTGGCGATCGCTCGCGGTTATTTGGAACGCGACGAGATCGACATTGTAACAACGCCGTATTTCACTGAAGTTGATATCGACGGTCAGGAAAGAACCGCGGTTCGTTTCCGCGTAGAGCCGAGACCAAGCTAGCGTTCTTGTCGTTTCGGCGACGTTTTGCAATTTGCACAACTCAGAATCTGAAACTGGATACGATGTGTTCGTCTTTGTGCGTTTCCCCGGGCGCATGAAGGTATCATTCGCGCCCCCTGACTGATATAATCCACGCGTTCCGGCTTGCTGTGACAGGAGTGACTCCGTGCCTGATCTGACTACGCTCGCAATCAATACAATCCGCACGCTATCGATGGATGCCGTTCAGAAAGCCAACAGCGGGCATCCGGGCTTGCCGATGGGCTCGGCGCCGCTGGCTTATGCCTTGTGGATGCGTCGCCTGCGCTTTAATCCGCGCAACCCCGGCTGGCATAACCGCGATCGCTTCGTGCTCAGCGCCGGGCACGGCTCGATGTTGCTCTACGCCCTGCTCTATTTGACCGGCTTTGATGTTTCGCTGGACGACCTCAAGAACTTCCGGCAATGGGGCAGCCCAACGCCGGGGCATCCGGAACATGGCGATACGCCCGGCGTGGAAACGACCACTGGTCCCCTGGGGCAAGGCGCGGCGACGGCAGTCGGCATGGCTTTGGCCGAGGCTTTCCTGGCGCGCCATTTTAATCGCGATGGTCATACTGTGGTTGATCACCATACCTACGCGCTAGTCAGCGATGGCGACCTGATGGAAGGCGTCTGCCTGGAAGCGGCCGCGTTGGCGGGCCATTGGGGATTGGGCAAGCTGATCTACCTCTACGATGACAACGAAGTCACATTGGACGGGCCCGCCGATATGATCTTCTCGGAAGATATCGCGCTCCGCTTCGGCGCGATGGGCTGGCATGTAAGCCGCGTTGCCGACGGCAATGATGTAGCCGCCATCGACAACGCGATTGCTGAGGCGAAAGATGTGACTGACAAGCCCAGCCTTATCGCCGTGCGCACGATCATCGGTTATGGCAGCCCGAACAAGCAAGGCAGCAGCGCCGCCCATGGCAGCCCCCTGGGCGAGGATGAAGTCGCATTGGCGAAACAGAATCTCGGCTGGGGCACAACCGACAAGTTCCACGTTCCCGGCGATGCCCTTGAGCATTTCCGCAGCGCTGTGGATACCGGCGCCGCTGCCGAAGCCGAGTGGCAGGACCGCTTCCAAGCCTGGCGCGCCGCCTGCCCCGACCTGGCCGTGGAATGGGAGCGAGCCATGGCGGGCGAGTTCGCTCCGGGCTGGCGCGCTGCCCTGCCAAGCTGGGAGGCGGGCGCTTCGATCGCCACGCGCAATGCCGGCGGCGAGGCGCTAAACGCGCTGGCGAAATTCGCACCGACAATGATCGGCGGCGATGCCGATCTGGCCGGCAGCACCAAGACCTTGATCGACGGCGCGGCCAACACCGGTCCCGGTCAACCGGCCGAGCGGAATTTGCGCTTCGGCGTGCGCGAACACGCCATGGGCGCTATCGTCAACGGTCTGGCTCTGCATGGCGGCATCGTCAAGCCCTATAGCGCGACCTTCTTCACTTTCAGCGACTATATGCGGCCCGCGATACGCCTCGGCGCGCTGATGGACCTCCCGACCGTTTATGTCTTCACGCACGACAGCATCGGCTTGGGCGAGGACGGACCGACCCATCAGCCGGTCGAGCATCTGATGTCCCTGCGCGTCATGCCAAATCTGCATGTCTTCCGCCCGGCGGACGCCACCGAAACGGCCGGCGCCTGGGCCGCCATCGCCGAACTGGATCATCCGGCGGCGATTGTGCTCAGCCGCCAGAACCTGCCCGTCCTGGCCGGCAATGACGCGGGCATCCACGAAGGCGTCGCTCGCGGCGCTTACGTCCTTTCCGAACATGAATCAGGCGATATAGACGCCATCATCATGGCCAGCGGCAGCGAAATCTCCATCGCGCTGGATGCGGCTGGCTTGCTTGAAGAAGCGGATATCCGCGTCCGCGTCGTATCGATGCCATGCTGGGAACTGTTTGAAGCTCAAGACGACGACTATAAGGAAAGCGTTTTGCCGTCCGCTGTGACGCGCCGCGTGAGCATTGAAGCCGGCGCGACCCTGGGTTGGAGCAAATACATCGGCGCTAGCGGCATCGCCATTGGCGTGGACCGCTTCGGCGCCAGCGCCCCATATACGAAGATCTATGAAGCTTATGGCTTGACGCCCGGTCACGTTGCCGAAGCGGTGAATTCGCTGCTCGACGCCTGAGTATCCGCGAGCCGATAATGTCGCAAACGCCGAAGGTCTTTGTCGTCCTCCCGACCTATAACGAGAGCGAGAATATCGTGCGTATTGCGCCCGCCTTGCTTGACCTGGCGATTCCCAATCTCCATGTTCTGGTCGTGGACGACAACTCGCCCGATGGCACGGGACAACTCGCCGAAGACCTCGCCGCCCAAAGCAAGTATCGCGGTCGCGTCAATGTCCTGCACAGGCCGGCGAAACAAGGCTTGGGACCCGCTTATATACAGGGCTTCAAACATGCCCTCGCGCTTGGCGCCGACCTGGTGATTCAGATGGATGCCGACCTCTCCCACCAGCCAAAATATATTCCGCAGTTGCTGGATCGCGTCCAAGATCATGACATCGTCATCGGGTCGCGCTACGAGCCCGGCGGCAGCGTCGACGACAGTTGGGGTCCCGCTCGCAAGTTGCTCAGTTGGTGGGCGAACCGAGTTTACACGCCGACGATACTCCGCATCCCGATCAAGGACGCCACCGGCGGTTTCCGCGTCTATCGGCGCGATTGCCTTATCGGCATAGATTTGAACAGAATTAAGGCGAACGGCTATGTCTTCATGGTGGAATTGATTTACGTGGCGCAGAGGCTCGGCTACAAGATCAGCGAAATCCCCATCCACTTTCCCGATCGGCAACACGGCGCATCCAAAATGTCGACCGCCGTCGCCGGCGAAGCGGCCCTGCGCGTCTGGCAGATTCTATTCCGGCACCGCGGTTTGAACCGGGAGGAGCGCCGCCGCGCGCCATACCCTGCCGAGAGTTAAGCGCGATACCTACAGCGAATCAGCCGCCCAGAGCAAGCCGCGCCGCACAATCTCGCGGGCCTCCGGCACATCAAAGTCGCCGATGACATGGCCGAGCGAGCTATAGAAGATCTTGCCTTTGCCATAGGCGCGAGTCCAGACTACCGGCATCACCGTGCCGTCGATCCAATGGGCATGGTCTCCGCTAAATGTTGTGGTGGCGAGGACTTTGTTCGACGGATCCGTGTGCATATAGTACTGCTCCGAATGCATATCGAAGTCGGCAATGCCCGCCGTGATCGGGTGCTCGCGGTCGGTGACATTGACGCGATAATCGATGATATTGCCCGGATGCGCGACCCATTGCCCGCCGACCATGAACTGATATTCCGTGTTGTTGCGGAAGGCGTCAGCCATGCCGCCATGCCAGCCGCCGACATTCACGCCCCGCTCCCGCACTGCGTCCAGCAAGCCCGCTTCCTGCTCCCTCGTGATGCTGCTCATGGTGTAGACGGGCACAACCATATCCACCGAGCCCATCAGCTCGGCATCGAGAAAACTGTCCAGCGTCTCCGAAAGCGTCACATTCAAGCCCGCCTGCTCCAGCAAGCCAGCGAATAAATGCGAAGTTTCGCTTGGGTCGTGGCCATGCCAGCCGCCGTAGACGATCAATACGTTTTTGCTCATGCCTGTCCTGCTTTCCATCCGCTTGAATAACGATGACGTAAATATACCCGCATTCGCCAATTGAAAACAGTTGACAATGCCAGCGGATGCTGAGGCGCAATAACGTTCGTCAGACGCGGACGGGGGAAGCTACTGGAAAGCCATCGTGATGCGGAAGATGGTATTGCCCGAAGCGACGTAGAGGACACTCTGCTCCGGGAAAGCCGCCACCGCCGACATCAACTCCAGCTTGTCCTGATCAAAAGCCTGGTAGCTGTCCATGAAAGTGCCCGCCGCCGTCGTCTCGAATATCGTGCGCGTCCCGCGGCTGATGAGGAAGAAGCCGGGAGCGATGGGGCTGTCATTGAGGTAGAAGCCTTCGGTCAATACGACGCCCGGCTCGCTGCCTTCATTGAATCCGCTGAAGGTGAAGGCAACCTCATTGCCGCCAAAATAGCGTTTCATCACGCCGTCGGCGTAGAGCAAGTAGAGATGACCATCGGTGCTGATGGTGAAGTCGACGACATCGCGCAGATTGGGGCGAGCCGAGCCGGCGAAGTATTCCCGCGGCGCGCTGACATAGGTGCTGCCGGAGGGATCATAGCGCCAGATTTGCCCGTCTTCGCGGTCAAGAATGTAGAGCTTGCGATCCCAGATCGTCAGAGCCGAGGGTTGCTTCCAATTTTCATAACCCAGCACGCGCTGTACATCGCAGGTGAAGACAAACTGAGGCGCGCAACGCAAGAGCGTTCCATTCTCGTCCAGCATCGCCAGGTCGCCCGAATGGTCGTCAAAGGCGATATCCGTGATTTGACCGATGGTGAAACCTTGATGATTGGCGCCAAGACGCATCTTCGCCACCGGTTCATCTTGCAAGGGTTGCGTGCCATCATCCGACAGTCTGATGTGGTAAACCTGATCGTTCCGGCCGTCAAGCGCGTACAGATCAGTGCCTTGAATGCGCAAGCGACTGATGCTCGCGTCTTCAAAGTTGATGAGCGGTATCGCTTCCCGCCGTTTGACGTTGTTGATAGTATCGATCAACGTTTGCGCCTCATCGCGCATGGAAGCCACGATCGGGTCGTCGGGCCGCATATCGTCGCAAGCCACAGCGACTTGCAGGGTGGCGTTCCAAGCCGAGGTCACACTGCGGCGATTGCCCGAATCGATCGAGCGCGCCAAGCCCGCTGTCTCCTGCAATTGACCCAGGCATTGCTCAAACTCCGTCTCGCCCAGGTTGGACACCCAGGAGAGCACGACGATGCTGACGATGATAAGCGGGATGAGCAGCACGGTCAGGATCAAAGTCCCGGAAGACGCTCGCCGCGTCGGCGCTGTCGCCGGCAAGGGGAAAAACTGCTGAAACATGGCGCCCAGGAAGAAGAGCGCCCCGGCTACCCGGCCCGCCAGCCGCGCCAAACCCCAGCGCGCCAGAGAGCCAAAGTCCCCCCGCCGCGGCAACTGCCACTGCGCGGACTCGGCTGAAAGCTGCATGCGCGCCTCGCCCAGCCTGGCATTCACCTCGCGCGAGGATTCGCCCGGCGCCGCCAGGACGGGACCGTCGTACTCCGGCGGCACCAACTCAACCAGCATCAACTGGCTGGAAATCTTGATGGTCCGGCGCAAAGCTTGCAGCACCTTTTCGATGTTGTTTTCCAGCATGATGCTCGTCAGGCGGTCGCTTGGGATATCCGTCAGGTTGCCATCGGAGAGCACGAGCCGGCTGCCCGCGTTCACGCCATAGCGCACCATCGAAATCTCCGGCTCCGGCAGCAAGCCGAGGGGGACGCTGAACAGCGGCTCGTCATCAGAAAGGTCTTCGGGAAAGGTCAGGGTCAACCCGGCCGTTTGCAGGACGGAGACGACGGGACCCACCCGCGCGACGTACATATCGTCTTCATGCAAGACCGCCGCGATCATGCTCGATTCGAATTGCTGCCCTTCGCGGTCGTCATGTTCCAAATTGTGCTCGTAGAGATTCCGATTGATCTGCTGGAACATGGAGCGCAGGGCGATCGTGACGCTGCCGCCCATGCTGAAATAGCGCTCGGCCGCGAGCTGCGCCAACTGCTCATAGAACGTTGTCGGGGCGATCGAGCCGGAGGGCACGATCAAGATGAAGAAGGTATCCCCTTCCCGTCCGCGAGCGGCGGAAGGCTGCGCTACCTCTACAAGAGAGCCCGGCGGATTGACGTTGATAACGCGGCCGCCAACGATGTAAAGATGCCCTACCAACGCTTCCAGTTCGAAAGCCATGCCTCACCAATGCGCCTTGCTTGAGCAACACCCTCGATTTTACATCAATGCCATGACCGCGCTAGCGATGTAGGCGCTGACCTGGGAGGAGAGTCCGGCGCGACGTCTTTACTACTTCGCCCTTTCTGGCATACAATATCAATAGGAAACAGTGAAGGGGCGGGAAGTTATGGCAAGCACAAGACATGCCGGTCAACTCATGCGGGGAGCCGCGAGCGGACGAGCCGTAGCCGAGTCGCCAGCCAGCGACCTGCGCCTGGATTGGATTATGGCGCTCATCTCTTGCCTCATCGTATTTGGTTTGTACATTGATGGCTGGGCGCATAATCATGGTCAGGTCGATGACAGCTTTTTCACGCCTTGGCATGCCCTGCTCTATGGTTCGGTCGCCGTCGCGGGCCTCGTGCTGATCCTCACCCATTTCCGCAATGTCAACCGAGGCTACCGCTGGAAGAAGGCCTTGCCGGCCGGCTATACGCTGTCGCTGATTGGCTTCTTCGCCTTTGGCGCCGGGGGCGCCGCCGATATGGTTTGGCATGAAGCTTTCGGCTTTGAAGAGAGCATTGAAGCCCTAATCAGCCCATCGCATCTCTTCCTCGCGCTGACCGGTTTGCTCATCATGACCGGTCCCATCCGTTCGCTCTGGGGGCGAGAAAGCGACGGCAGTTGGAGCAGCGTCGCCCCGATAGTGCTCTGCTTCACCGCTGTCACTTCGGTATTCACCTTTTTTAACGCCTACGCGCCAATCGGCGGTGATTTGATCGTCCTGACTGGCCCGAGACCCGATCCGCACAATCTCTATGATGTGGCCGGGATCGTGCCCTTCGTCATCCAGAGCAATATCCTGCTCGGCGCGCTGCTGTTCATGACACGGCGCTGGCGGCTGCCCTTCGGGGCGATGACTTTGTTCCTCGTCCTCAATTCGCTGTTGATGACCTGGTACCGGGTCGGCGAGTCCGGCGAGTTCATTTTCGCCTTGAGCGCCGGCGCCGTCGGCTTGCTCTGCGACAACCTTTACCAGCGCTATGGCTTCTCGGATACGAATCGGCTGCGCTTCTTCGCTTTCATCATGCCCTTCGCTTATAGCATGGGCGTTATGCTCATGACGCATATCCTCGGCACAAGCGTCTGGGGCAGCGGGGGCCTCTGGTGGCTGATTCACATGTGGCTGGGCGTGCCGGTGCTGGCGGGGGCTTTCGGCTATGGCTTGAGCCTGCTTCTGCGCGCGCCGGCTCTATCAGCTGAATCCGCCTCTTGATGACGAACAGAATCAGAACGGTCCTCTGTCTGCTCCTCGGCGTCATGCTGATCGCCGGCTGCCGTCAGCAAGAGCTATCCGCCACAGATATTCAACTGTCGCTGTCCGTCAGCGATTTGCTCGTCGGCGAAACGACCTTGCTGGTGACCGTCAGGGGCGGCGACGGCAATACTCTGCCCAATCCCGGCACGCTGAGAGTACGCGGCGATATGGACCACGCGGGCATGGTCCCCGTGCTTGCCGAAGCCGACAGCGCCCCCAACGGCGTCTTCAGCCTGCCCTTTGAATGGACCATGGGCGGCGGCTGGATCGTTGAAGCCAGCCTCACCCTGCCGGACGGCACAGTCGCCAACGAGAGTTTCCGCTACGAAATCCTCAGGGAAGCGGACGATAGAGGTATGGCGGAGATGGACCACAGCGGCATGGAGCAGGATCAAAACGCCAGCATGAGCGGGGAGACGAGCGCGGTCTACATGCGCATCAGCAATCGCGGCGAAAGCGACATCAGCATCACTTCCGCCAGCAGCGCCGCCGCCGACCAAATCGAGTTTCACGAAACCCGGGTAGTCGACGACATGGCGCGCATGGAGGCGCTGGATGGCTTGCTCATCCGGGCCAGCGAAACCATCGAACTGGCGCCGGGCGGAAAGCATATCATGCTGATGGGATTGCGGGACGATCTGGCGCCCGACAGCCAGATGCCGCTGCAACTCCACTGCGACAAGGGCGAAGTCTATGACCTGGAAATCAGCGTCATGGATATGCGGATGAGCGACCTGGACGACGAGATTCAAATTGGCGACCTGGTCTTCAGCAACCGCTGGGCGCGGCCCGCGAGCGCAGGCGCGATGGCTCATGCCGACATGAACATGCCCGCGGCCCCTTCAGGCTGAGCCGTGTTCACCATCCGACAAGCCGGGAATGGCGAGGCGGACTGGCTGCAAGCGAGCTTTGATGAGCGCATGGGCTGGACGAAGCCGCCCGGCTACTTCGCCACGCTGCTTGAGCGACAAGCGCGGGACGAAGTTACGCTGCTGCTGGCGCTGGATGAGTCTAGCTATCTGGGCCACTGCAACGTGGTCTGGCGCAGCGCCTATGCCGGTTTCCGCGACCGTAGCATCCCCGAGACACAGGACTTGAATGTGCGCCCCGATTTTCGCCGGCGCGGCATCGGCAGCGCCCTCCTCGACGAAGCTGAGCAGCGCATCGCCGAACGCGCAGAGTTTGCCGGGATCGGCTTTGGTTTATATGCCGACTACGGCGCGGCGCAGCGCCTTTATATCAAGCGCGGTTATGTGCCCGACGGGCGCGGACTGCACTATGGCGCGCACCCGGCGGTCGCCGGCGAGACCTACCGCGTGGATGATGACCTGGTGCTTTATTTGGTGAAGCGCCTAGGCAACTTATAATGTTTGCTTGCCAAAGCCAAAATACCTGATAGCGCCTTAGAGTATTTTGATGCCCTGACGACGCGCAAATTCTTCCAGGCTGCTGCTAATGTAAAATTGACCGATTACTTTGCCGATGAGGAATTCAAGCGAGTTGCTTTCGTAATAGTACTCGACGGCGTTGGAAACATCTTCGACACCGTCCCTTAACCGAGATTTAGGTATCGGCACCAAGTATCTCATACCGTCCAAATGCGCAAACTGAAATCTCATCACGGTCGCTCCCGCAAAATTCAAGTCTACGAGGCAAAGGAAACATGCTGGGTCCGGCAGTCCCTTCGACCATGGCCCAAACTCAGTGCTTTCGTCCGAACTTGAATAATGTACGATCTGAAACATCATGTCGCTTTTGCAGGTGACAGCCGTTGTCGCATTCTCAGTAAAGGTTAACTCTTCCGTCAGCCAATCGCTGTTCCTGAGGTGGCGTTCCCAATCGGAAAATCGGTGTGTGTTGTCCACGCTGTTGTCCTCGCTGAAAATGAATAAGTGCAGAGTAGTATTACGACTTTTTCGCCGCACTCACAATCCCTAGTATTTTGCAAAGCCCCGCGCGCCTTCCGGCAGCAAGCTCAAAAGCGCGCGTCCTTCCGCCTCGTCCAGCGGACGCAGCAGCAGCAGCGCCGCGGCATACACAACCCCGCTCGCGACCAGCGCCAGAAGCGATTGTCCCAAAATCACTAAGACCGCCAGCATCGCCGCCAGCGCGACGAGGGACCGCCAGAGCAAACTCGCCATCCGCAGGTCCTTCAACTGCCGCCGCAGCAGATATACAAAGGGCAGGAAGAGCGCCAGCTCCGAGGCGATTGTCGCGATCGCCGCCGCCTGGAAACCATACTGCGGGATAAAGATGAGGTTCGCCGCGATGTTGAAAGCCACGGCGACGGCGAAGGCGCGCGTGATCAAGCGCTGCAAACCCAGCGCGATCAAGGCGTATTGCGTCAGGCTGTTCATCCAGCCGATGGGAATGCTCCAAATCATGAGCTGAAGGGCGATGGCGCCATCCGGCAGGTAGCGGGGACCGGCCAGGATCAGCGTCAGCGGCTCCGCCAAAATCGTGAACGCCACCGCCAGCGGCAGCGTCAAGGCGAAGAGCAGTTTGATGCCGAAACGATAGCTGCGGCTCAAGGCAGCGCGGTCTTCTTTGGCTTGGCGGGATATCACCGGGAAGAGCGCCTGCGTGAAGAAGGCCGGCACGATATTGATCGCCAGCAGCCACTTATAGGCGGTACCATACTGCGCCACGACCGCCGCGCCCTTCAAAGCCTGCAAGATCACGATATCAACTTGGAAGAACACCGTAGCCAGAAAGTGATTGAGCATCAGCGGGAAACTCTCGCGCGCCATTTCAGCGAGGAACTTGAAATCGGGGGCAAGACTATAGACGCGCCCGATGAACTTCCGCCCGGCCCAAAGCAAGACGAGCAAGGTGAGGCAGTTATTGAAGATGCTCACCGCCGCCAAGCCCACGATGCCTTCGCCGAGGAGCAGCATGATGACGCCGAGGACGGCTTTGTTCATCGTGGTGATCGTGGCGATCGCCGCCGGCTTCTCCGCCTGCTCATTGGCGTAGAAGAGCGAGGTCATGCCTTTGGACAAGCTCGCCGGGAACAAGCCGATATAAAGCAAGCCGATGGCGAGCAAGCCTTCGCCCGGGATCGCTTCCGCGCCCGAGCCGCCCCAAAGCAAGAGCAAGCCCGCCAATAGCGGCGCCCCCGCCGCGCTCAGCGCCAGGCGAAATACTGAGGAATTGTACAGATAGTGGCCCGCCCGCTTGCGCTGCTGCGATACTTCGCGGATGAGCAAAACATCCAAGCCAAAATTGGTGAAGATATCAAAGGCGACGAATAAGACGATGGCAAAATTGTATATGCCCACATCCAGCGGCAGCAGCAACCGGTACATGACGATGGCGAAGATCATATCAATGCCGCGATTGAACAGATTCAGCACGATGGGCGCGACGCTGTTGCGCGCCACCCGCGCCACCCCGGAAGAGGCTTCCGTGTTCAAGCCGATATAAGCGCGCCAGAACCAGCCGCCTATCATGAAGAGGATCAAGGCGACGCTGATTGACGATGTGAACATGCCCAGATGCGCCGACTCCGGACTATACACCAGGCGCACGGTCCAATCCCCCGCTGGCAGTTCCACCCCCTGGAAGTTCGCCAGCACCAGCCGGACCGCCAAGCCAAACTCTTCATCTTCGCCGCTGCCCCGCGGCCGGGCAAAAGCGCGCCAGCCAGGCATGTAGGTTTCGCTGATCACCAGCCAACTGTCGCGCTCAATGCGGACATCCATCGTCTTCTCGCGGCCGCTGTCCCGCGTGATCTCGGTCCCCTGATAAGCCTCAATCTTCAAGCCACCCGCCAATATGCCCAGTTCGCCGAAATTGAAGCCGCCGCCCATTTCCGCCAGCCAGCGAGGATCCCAATCAGCCTTGTCGACGGTGAAGGCGCGCGGCATGACAAACTCGTTCTCCCAGATCGCCACTTCTTGCCGGTAGACATCCGTCCAGCCCGGCAGTCGAATCTCAACATCCGGCGCGGTCAGAACGTAGCGGACGTTAAACAAGCTGAGCAGATCCGATGTTAGCGTTCGCTGGTAGCCGCCGTGATTCCGTTCCGGGGCCGTGCTCAGCGACGCGATCTGATTAAAATCCAGCATGTGCTGCGGCTGCAGCGCGCGCATCGTCGCCACGAAGCTTTCCGGAATGATGCTGTCATAACCGCGGATGTCATCCAGGCCGAATTGCATGGTCGTATTCGGATGCAGGATGCGCCCGTCATTCGGACGCTCCAGGCTGGTCACGCGGAAATGACCGGCTTGCCCCTTTAAGTACTCAATCGCTGGCGGCGTGAAATCCAGCAGCGCCGGATCGCTGGCCGGGTTGAAATTAAACGAGGCGGCAAGCAGATCACCGGCGACAATAACCAATGCCAGCAGCGCCCAGAATCGGCCCCGCGCCCGGGCCGCCAACAGAAAAACGGTGCCGCCGGCCAGCAGCAGCGCCGCCAGAATCCGCGCTTGCGGCAACTGATAACTGTAGAACATCCGCCCATCGGCGAAGGCGCCCTCCGCATAAGCCATGTCGGCGACAACCCGGTCGAAGACCGGCTCGAATTGGTCAAAGGAAGCATGGACATAAACCTGCGCCGCAACTGTCGCCAGCCCCGCTATCAGCAGCAGGGCGCCGATGAATAGCGCCAACCGGTCACGGCGCGCGAGCAGATGCAGTCCCAAGCCCGCCAGCGCGGCGGCAGCCAGACTCAGCGCGTAGACCCAGCGAAAAGGCGTATTAAGTTGGTTCATGCCCGGCAAGCGGTAAAGCAAGCCATAGCTCGGCAAGCCGAACATGAAGGAAAGCGCTATCAGCGCCAGCAGCGCGAACAGAATGATAATGCCGACCTGCTCGGCGCGGCGCCGCAAACCAGCGATCACGGCATAGCCCGCCAGCGCCAGCGGCAAAACGCCAAGATAGAGCGCCCCTTCCACATAATTCTTGACGCCCCAGTCGATACGGTTGATCGGCTGTCCGGCGGCGTTTAGCAAGTCTGTGATCAGCGCGCCGCTGAAGGCATCGGTATAGCTGCGATGAGTTGGATTGCCGTAGAAATTCGGCAGCAGGAATTGCAGCAAGTCGCGCGGAGCATGGGCATAGCCCAGCACCGTCTCCAGACTGGAGCGCTCCGCCCGCCAGTTGCTCTGAACAAATTCGTAAAGCGGGATCAACTGCAGCGCGGACAAACCCAAACCCAGGATCGCCAGCAGCAGCAGCCAAATTGACATGCGCGCCACCCAGAATAATGGAAGCCGGCCCGTCGCGCGCCAACGACCTATGCCCAGCCATATCAGGCGAAAGGCCGCGTAATAGCCAGCTATGAGTAGCGTATATATCGTCAGCTCGATATGCCCGGCCAAAACATTGCAGCAGATCGCCAGGGCGCCGATGACCATCCAAACCAGGGGGGCGCCGCGGAAGATGCCCAGGCTGCGTCCGCGCAGAATATTCTCGATCATCCACAGAATCAGCGGCAGCCAGACCGCCGCCGCCAGCATCATGGGAAATACAGCGCCGGCGATCATGAAACCCGACAGCTGATAGACCAAGCCAGCCAAGATGGCGCCCGCTCGATTCACGCCGATTGAACGCATATAGCCAGCCATGAAGACGCCAGCCAGCCACAGGTTGACCAGGACAAACCAGCCGTAGGCCGCGCTCAAGGGCAGGACGTAATACATGACGCTCAGCGGATACAAAGCGGAATGCTGCCCGGCCGCCAGGAAAGGCACACCGGCGAAGAGATGGGGATTCCAAAGCGGGATCTCGCCTTTGGCAATCTGCGCGCGGATGAAGCGCTTCCACTGATAATTCTGCAGCACCATGTCGGAAAGCAAGTGGTTGTGCGGGATTGCCGGCGCCTTCACCACATCGCGATAGGCGGAATGGGGCAAGTGCTGATACAGATTTTCGCTCGGCAACAAGGTCCGGTCGCCCAGCGTCTGCTGATGGAACATCAACAGCGGCGCTAGCAGCAGGGAGAAGATGAGGAGCAGATCGGGGGCGACGCGCTGGCGCAAAGACATCGTTCACCAAAATTCATCGGATGCGGCTGGCTTTGGAACACCTTCCTTTATACACAGACGCGGCATATTTGCCTAGTCAGCTCGGCATCGCGCCGCCGCGACATCCGCCGTCGCATTCTGTCTCCATAACTATCGGCTATATTCCTTGCGCGTCCGTCGAATCAATCTACAATTGAAGGCAGCCTTGTCAACAATTCGCCTGAGCTGCAAGCTGGCGCAAGGCGACGTGCTCGTACCTTGGCGGGCAAATGAAGATTCTCGCGCGGCGACAGCTGTGGGTTGCGCGCGTTTCCACGACGAAGCACTAAAGATATCCGCGAGCGCAATGGAGATAACCGAACAGCCGCTGAGGCAGAGCATCATGGCGGACAGCTTGTTTGATAACCGCTACCGGTACAACTACATTTACCCACGCGGCCGCTCGGGCGAGACCTTGCGCGCGGTGGATACAAAAGCGGACGACCGCCCGGTCGTAATCAAGCGCCCTAACCCCAATGACGCTCCCCCTATCCGCGCGGGCCAAGAAGTCAGCATTGTCAATGAGCGCGAAGCCTTGACCCGGCTCGCGGGCCATCCCGTCCTGACCGAATTGCTGGGCAGCGGGCAGTTCTTCGTCGGCGGCATGCCGCATCAATACATCGTCATGGAACGCGCCGAGGGCTTGATTATCGCCGACGAAGTCGTGCGCCTGGCCGGGTTGCATCAGCGCCTGCCTATGCTGGAAATGGTCGAAATCATCGGTCGGCTGATCAATCTGCTGCGGACCGCGCATGACAACGATATCGTCTACAACGATGTCGACGCCAAGCACCTCTTTTGGAACCGCGACGCCTATGAGCTAAAGGTGATCGATTGGGGCAACGCCGTCTTCCTCGAAGGCGACGAAGCGACGACGCAGGGCATCAGCCGGCAGACCGATATCTATCAACTGGGCGAGCTGCTCTATTTCATCCTCTCCGGCGGTTACCGCGTCGAAGTGCCCCGCGACGGGGATGCCGATTTCCAGGTCGATTTTCACCAGGACAGCGAAGCGATCGACCCGCGTTTGCAGGCAATCGTCACCCGCGCTGTCCATCCCAACCTGCGTTACCGTTACGCCTCAATGAGCGAGGTAAATTCCGACCTGCTCCGTTTCCGCAGTCCGCTCGAACAGGACCGCAACGCCATCGTCTCCCGCGCCATCGACAAGCTCAAAGCGCAGGACCTGAGCCGCAATGATTTGCTGTCCTTGCAGACTAACTTAAAAGCGGCGCTGCGGCATAACCCGGCCTATCCGGCCGCGCGCAAAACCAATCAGGAGATTGTGGACCGACTCCGCGACCTGGAAGTCTCGGCCGATCTCGATGCTGTCAAGATTTACATGCAGGGCCGCCATTGGGCAAGCGCGGCTGAATTGCTCTACGAATTGCGCGATCGCGCCGGCAGCAAAACGGCGGGCTTGACGCATTTGCTGCTGGATTGGTCGCTGCTCCTCGCCGATAGCCAGCCGGAACACAGCCCGCCGGCCGTCGCTGAGGCGACTGAACAGCTCTTCAGCTATCGCCCGGAGAAAGCGGCCAATCTGTTGCTGCTCGGCGACAGCGAGGCTGAGCCGGTCCGCGACCTGGAATGGCGCATGGCGGAGCGCATCTCCGCGCGCTTCCCCAATGTCATGCTGCTGGGCCCAAATCTCTTGCGCCTTCAAGAGGCTTTGGCTTCATTGGAAGCCGATGGCGCATCGCTTGAAGAAGCGCGGGGCATCCTGGCCGGCGTCAGCGGCGGCTTGGCGCAAGCGGCTGAGATGGAGGATCCCGGCGCTGCCGCTTTGCGGGATATTTATGGCGCAGCGGTCGAGGGCTTAACCGGGCTCAATGCGACTTTGGCGGCTCTCAGTCTTCAGCAGGAGTATTCCGAACGCCGCCTGCCTCTGAATGCCATGACGCGCGCGTTGAATGCCGCCACCAAACTGGCGGAGAACATGGACATCATCGGCAAACAAGCGGCGAAAAACCCGCGCGATGCCCTCTCCGCGCTGGATGCCAGCCGCGCGATTGATCCAGCCAATCCGGTTTGGGACAAGGTCGAGGACTTCCTCAGCCTGCTCTACGAGGTCCTGCAAACCAGCCAGACTTATGTGCCGGCCGCCGATGGCTCAGACCTGGAAAAGTGGCTGCGAGACAAGCACGACGAATTGCTCCCTTTCGCCGGGCAATTGCTCGACGAGAAGCTGACCGCCATGATCGGCGGCATTGAGACCGCGCAAGTCGCCTGGAAGCGTTACCGCGACGTTATCGTGGCGGGAGATAAAGCCGAAGCGGCCGCCTCCCTGAACGCTGCCGCGGCGGCGGTCAACGCCATCAGCCCCACGCTTTCGAGCTGGTTTCATCAACTGCGGACCGTCATCGACAATGCCAGCTACGTCGAGCGGCATTCTGTGCCGGGCCACCTGGGCCGAACCCTGGCCGATGGCTGGGCTGCCTTCGACCAAGGCAACTTAGCTGACGCGCAGCGCCTTGGGCAGCAAGCCCTGGAGATCTCCCGCAGCGAGAGCGAACAATTCATCGCTCAGCGGCTATGGAAACTGTCGCGCGTCCTGCGGGATTGGGTCGAACGCAACGGCGTCGAAAGCGAGGAGCGGACTTCCAAAGCGCTCCTGGATATTGAAGACCTCTTCACCGATGGCGAGAACCGCGCGATCAACGGCTTCGCGGCGCAGATGCCCAGCACCGAGACCTATCTCAAGGCGATGGGACAAGGTTTGGTGCAAAATTTCGCCAGCAGCAATACCGCCGCCCTGCGCGCGCTCTTCGCTCAGTATATTCTTTCCGGCGTCCTCGATGCCCATGACAGCGCGATCGACGATGCTCGTTTTTGGCAAGCCGCCGCCTTGCGCGCCCTGCCCGAAGGGACTGAGCGGCACATCGCCCTGCGCAAACTGGACGAATACATCGCCAAACGCGAGAGCCTGTTCAGCGCCCAATCCATCTTCAACGAAGTCAGCGGTCCGCATATCGTCGACAGCATCGCTGAATTGGCGCGCCAACTCGATAGCAACCCCGAGGCGCGTCTGCTCGGCTCCGGCATTCAGAGTTTGCGCGTGCTGGACTCGGCCATGCAAGATTGGGCTGACGCCGAATTCCGCGCCGCCGGGGGCAAAATCGACGATGTCCTGCGCGGCATCACCGAAGCTGAATCCAACGCCGGCATCAGCCTGGACGCCTATCGAAGCTGGATGAGCGAACTTAACGCAGCTCTCGCCGAGCTCAGCGTCAAGCGGCGCAGCCTGCTGCAAGAGATCGACCGTCAACTCGACGAGCCGCTGCCGAGCATCCGCGAAGCCATCCATCTGCAAGCGGACGTCACCGAAGACTTGCTCGGCTTCAAGCATGCGCAGATGATGTTGGGCTGGCGCGATACCTACGAAGCGTTTCTGAATATCTACCAAGGCGATAAACGCCGCAGCCAGAAGCTGGAAGCGATGGATGAGCACTTCAAGGCGATGTTCATCGACCGCAACCCGGCTTACCCGCTCTTCCGCCACTGGTACCGCGTGGTGGAGGCGCTGCCCGAGGAACCGGAGGAACCGCCCGAGCCGGAACCGATGGAAGCGGCCCCCGCCCCCGACAGTCACGCCAAACCCGCAGACGAGCCCAGCGTCGAAGCCCCGGCCGAGGAGCGCGCCAGCAGTAAACGCTGGCTCTTCAACATCGCGGTCTTGGCCGCCATTATCCTGGTCGCCGGCGGTCTGCTATCGCTCGCGGGCAGCGGCAATCTTGATCACATCATCGCGGCAATCCTGCCCGATCCGGCAGCGCCCAGCGAGCCGACCGCTGAGGAAACCCATGCGGACGATTTGGCATCGGAAGAGCCCGCTGCAATCGCCGCTTCCCCCCAAGCCCCGGACGATGGCGAGCCTGAGCCGGGCAAGGAAGCCGCCGCGCCTGCCATCGCGAGCGCTCCGCCCGCCACTGAACCGCCCGCGCCAACCGAAATTCCCACCGAGGCAAGCACAGAATCACCGCCCGCCATCCCCACGCGCGTCTTGCCCCCGGACGGTCTGACCGGCGCGCAAAACCTGCTTCAACTCTACAGCAACGCGCTCGCGGCCCCCTTCTGGGACGATGCTCGTTTCAAGCAGGAAAGCGGTTCCTGGCGCCTGGGTACGCTGGAAACCACCGAAGGCGAGACACTCTTTCTTTCGCCGGGGGACGATCTGCTCGAGCGCAGCTACGGCAATCAAGCGGCGCGGCGCATCAGCGGCCTGCAAGCGGAAATTACCCTGCACAACACCAGCCCGACGCTCGCCAGCGCCGACGAGGTCTACTTTGGCCTCGCCCTGCGGGATCTGACCGGCGAAACCACGGTCGGCATCCAGGTGCAGCAAGTCGGTCCAGCCGTCATCAGTCTGGCGCTTTACCAAAATGGCGAAGCGGATGTCATCAGCCAGCGCTCGGTCAACAACGTCATCGCCCGTCTACGCCTCGACCATGACCGATCGCAGGGCAGCGTAAGCGCCTATTTCAACGACTCGCCGGTTGGCGATCCCATGAGCTTTGCCGCTGCCGGCAACGATGTTCTGCCCGCAATCTTCGTCAAGGACGGCGGCGTGGTCATCGGCGTCTCCGCCTGGGATCTGACGCTGGAGTGAAGGTCGGCCGCGCGTCAGCCGGAGTACGCCACTTCCAAAAACTGATTGACATCCACCTCGTCCAGCGTTTCTTCGGCGCCGTTGCTCCAGCGAATGCGCAATTCGCTTATCGTCTCCGCGCCCAAGCCAAAATGCAGCGCCATGTCATTGCCCGCGCCCAGGCTCGAGCCCGCTTTCACCTCTTGCATCAGCGCGCGCCCGCTGTCGGTCTCGAGGTAAACGCGGCTGCCTATCGCGTCCCGGTTGATATCGCCGCCGCCTTTTAAGCGGATGTTCAGCCAGTTATTGCCCTTGCCGTCGGCGCCGGTGTTTCGATAGAGGCGATAGCCCTCATTCCAGTTGCCCAGGACGAAATCGACAAAACCATCCCGGTCATAATCGGCATAAGCCAAACCCATGCTCGGGCGCAGCTCGTCCAGCCAATCCTGCGGCGTCACATCGGCAAAGCTGCCATCTCCCTGATTCCGAAACAGATAATCGCGATACTCGAACATCATGCCCTCGGGACCGGAAACGATATCAAACTGGATAAACTCGGTCGCAGTGAGGAATAGATCAAGCCAGCTGTCATTGTCGTAATCGAAGAACATCGTGCCCCAGCCGACCGCGCTGCTCGGTCCCACCACGACGCCGGCTTCGTCCGCCATATCGTCAAAGGTGCCATCGCCCTGGTTCTGCAGCAGCACCATGCCATTCACCATATCCGAGAAATAAAAGTCCAGGTCGAGATCGTTGTCATAATCGCCGACCGCCAAGCCCATGCCATGGATGAAGGTCCGCGCGCCCGCCTCGATCGATACTTCGCTGAAGCACCAGCCGCCGCAACCAGCCCCGTCATTGCGCCAGAGGATATTGCCCAGCATATTCTTGAATTGATCGTTGACCACGTAGATATCGGGGTCGCCATCGTTGTCGTAATCGGCGAAGCTGGCGCTGAAACCGGCGCCCAGCAGCAGATCGTAATCCAGCAGCCCGGTGACATCGTCGAAGCTGCCATCGCCGCGATTGCGGTAGAGCGTGTCGCGGGCGGCATCATGCTCGCGACTGATGTTGGGGTCGCCGCATTCGGGGAAGCAAGACCAATTCACCACATAAAGATCAAGATAGCCGTCGCCATCGTAATCGCCCCAGGCCGCGGTTGTGCTTTTGCCAGCATCGCCTGCGCCGGCCCGCGCCGTCACATCCACAAAGCCGCGTCCGCCTTCGTTATGAAAGAGGACGTTCGCGCCGTGATTCAGCACATACAGGTCCAGCCAGCCATCGTTGTCATAATCGGCCCAGACAGCGCCGCCAGTGTCCACATCCGGCAAGGCGACCTGCGGCGTCAAATCCGAAACGGAAAAGGTCCCATCGCCATTATTGCGATACAGGATGCTGGGGTCGCGATTCCCGGTCACGTACAAATCCAGCCAGCCGTCGCGGTCATAATCGCCCCAGGCTTGGCCGATGCCGAGATAACCGGTGGCGAAGTCGTCGTCAAAGAGCTCCCAGTGGCCGCGGTGCCTGGCGGAGATGCCGGCCGCTTCGCTGACATCCACAAAAGGCGCCAGCTTGCCGATGGCGATCGCGGCAGCAACAAAAGCCGTCAGCAAGACTGCACTGAGACTGATGCGCCAGAACCGCATGTCGTAATTGCTTTGCTGGTGAAACCTAGCGCTTGACGCCGGAAGTAGCGATACCTTCGACGAAATAGCGCTGGCCGAAGATGAAAAGGAGCAGCACCGGGATCACCGTGATCGTCGCTACCGCCATCATCAGATTCCAGTCGGTATTGCCGTAGGCGCCTTGATATTGCACCAGGCAGACCGGCAGCGTCTGAATCTCGGGCGTGCGCAAGTAAAGCAAGGGACCGAAGAAATTATTCCAATTGCCGACGAAGGCGAAGATAGCCAAGGTTGCCAAGGCGGGCTTGGATAGCGGGATGAAGATCTGCAGCAAGATGCGGGCGTGCCCGGCGCCATCGATCTTGGCGGCGTCGACCAGTTCTTCGGGAATCGTGAGGAAGAACTGACGCAGAAGGAAGATGAAGAAGGGCCAACCAAACCAGGGCGGCACCATCAGCGGCAGGTGAGTATCATTCCAGCCCAAGATTCTGAACAGCACATATTGCGGGATTAAGACCGCTTCGTTGGGCAAGAGCATGGTTGCCAGCAGGATACCGAAAAATATATTCTTGCCCCGCGCCTTCAGCCGGGCAAAAGCGTAAGCGGCCAAGGTACAGGAAACCAGATTGCCAACGATGTTATTGACCGTGATTTTCAGCGAATTCCAGGTGCAGTTGGTGAAATCAATAATGCCGTAGCCGTACCAGCCGTCGGGAAAATTCTGCCAGACGATGGGATCGGGAATGAGACTAGGCGGGAATTGGAATATCTGCGGTTTGGTCTTCAAGGCCGTGGACATCATCACAAAGAACGGCACGACAAAGAGAATGCCCAGCGGGATAAGCAAGGCGAAGGTCAACAGGACGGCAAGAGCCCGGCGACCCTTAATCGAGCGATACCATGCGGCATCGCCTTTGGCTTTGCGCGGTTCCTGGGCGACTGGCGGATGCGTCATCGGCTATACCTCGTAGAAGACCCAGCGTCTGCCCAAACGGAACTGTATGCCTGTCAACCCCATCAACAGCAGGAAAATAATCCAGGCGACAGCGGATGCCACGCCCATTTGGAAATAGACGAAGGCGTTTTCCCAAAGATACCAAACCAGAACATTGCTCGATTCGCCCGGACCGCCTTGTGTCATGACACGAATTTCGGTGAAGTTTTGGAATGAGGCGGCGACAGAGATGATGATGACAAAAAAGAGCACCGGCGACAGCATTGGCAGGGTCACATTGGCGAATTTCTCCCAGGCGCCGGCGCCGTCAATCTCCGCCGCTTCATAGAGCTCTTTTGGTATGCCCTGCAAACCCGCCAAGAGAATGATCATATTGGGACCGACGGTGAAAATGCTCATGATGATGAGCGATGGCTTGACCCAAACTGTGCTGTGGATCCAGGTCGGACCCTTGATGCCCAGCAAACGGAGCGAGTGGTTGAGTATCCCGACTTGCGGATTGAAGATCCAAATCCACACCAGCGCCACCGCCACGCCGGCCGTCACCGATGGCAAATAATAAACAGCGCGGAAAAAGGGAATGCCCGGAACTTTTTGATTCAGCAGTATGGCGAGGAAAAGGGCGAAGATTGTACCCAGAACGACGCGACCAACGGTGATATACAAGGTGTTGCCCACCGAGACCCAGAATGTTTCATCGGCGAACAAGGTGCGATAATTCTCCAGCCCGACAAAATTCAAGCCTTGGAAGGAGATTCGCCAATCAGTGAAACTCAGACCCAAAATCCCGAGGATAGGGCCGGCGTTAAAGACGACCAAGCCGATGAGCCAAGGGAGAATGAAGAGATAGAAGATACGCTCTTCGCGGCGGGCGCTGGGCGAGATAGGGCGAATGAGCCGTCTTAACATTAGTTGGCGCTCGCTGTTGCGTTAACAGAATTGAGGGAGACCGCCGGGCGATCTCCCTCAGTCGAATGCAGTTTACAGCATCAAACTACATATCTTCGGCGACAGAATCGAGCGCTGCTTGGCCTTCTTCCATGATGGCCGCGATGGCGCCGTCTACAGTCGTCTCGCCCAAACGCAGCAATTCCGCCTCGCGGCTCAATACATCGCTGACCTGCGCCCCGGCAATAGTCTCGTAGGGGCGGCCCGTCACCGCATAGTCGAACATTGCGTCGCGATAGTAGTGCGCGCTGGGCGGCGCCGGATCCGAGGTGAACCAGACTTCAAGCGCTTCCGGACGCGCCGGTGAACCACGGCCCGAGAGGCTCCACATGAAGATCATGCCTTCATTGGACAGGTATTCGCGCAGGTAAGTCCAGGCGACATCGGGCTGCCCGCTGGTTGGCGTGATGCCGTAACCGCTGCCGAAGGCGCCGGTTCTGCGCGTGCCGTCAGCGCCCATCGGCGTCGGCGCCACATCCCAATTGAAGCTGGCGAATGCGCGCAAGCTGGGCGTCTCCCAGGTGGGCACGACCGCCATACCACAGCGTCCGTTCTGCCACGGGTTATCGCCAAAGCCTTCCGCTTCCGTCGCGCTGGGTCCAGCATTCTCTTCGTGTATCAAGCTATACCAGAAGTTCAGCGCTTCGCGGGATTCGGGCGAATCGAGAATCATCTCGGTTTCGTCATCGCTCATCTTCCGGCCGCCCCAGGCGCCGAGGAAGAAGTCAGAACCGCCATTGCCCAAGTCCAACTCGCCGCTCCAGCCCCACTGGAATTCGTCCGGCTTGCTCAAGGCGATGGCGGCTTCGCGCAAGTCGTCCATGGTCCATTCTTCATTCGGGTAGTCCATGCCAGCGGCATCGAACATATCGACGTTGTAGCCGAGGATCAAAGGACCGTGATCATAGGGCAAGGCATGGAGACGGCCATTAATGCGATAGAGGCGCAAGGATTCTTCCCACATGTTATCGACATCGAATTCTTCGTCGGGGGTGACGATATCGTGAATGTCGATAATGATGCCCTCATGCGCCCAGGGGACGACGCGGCTGCCATGAACGTAGATGATGTCGGGCAAGGTGCCGGCGGCGGCCCAGGCCGGCACCACGTTGTTGTGGTCAGCCCAGGTGTTGTAGGTGATGTTGATCGAGATATTCGGATGCCGCTCCATAAAGCCTTCATCGTACTCCGCCTGGCGCGGACGGAAGGCCGCTTCCCAGTGCCGGCCGAAGGTCAACTCGACCGAGTCCTGGGCGCTGGCGATACTGCTCAAGGGACCAAGCCCCGCAAGCGCAACGCCGGAACCACTGGCAGCCGCGAGCTTCAAAAAGGCGCGGCGCGAAAGTTTTTCTCTGCTCATGATCTTTCCTTTCTCTGCAAATCTCTAGCTTCAACGTCACTGCACTTGGTCCAACTCTCTTCGCCAGGCGCCTCCTTTAACTTGTCAAACAAACTTGTGAAACAAAAATACTAATAATGTACACACAGTCTCTCGTAGTCTCGCACACCTCTGTATACTAGACGAGGAATGACAATTTGTCAAAAATCCATCCTCGCCGGGAGTGGTGAATGTCGTGGATGCGAACTCAATCATAATGGAAGAACTATCTTTGTGCCTTTGTGTTCTTTGTGATTAATCAACAGGTATCGTCTTCAATCTCAGCACGATATCTATCAGAATAAGCAATTCCTTGTAAGCTGGAAGTGGTGATTTTGGTGGATGCGGAACGCTGGCGTTGATCGCTGGTTTTCGCATTTAAGCCCCCAAAGCTTTGGATGCTCGTCATCGAGATGGCGAGGGGGAAGCCGGGGGCGGCTTAGATAAGGCAGTATCCACAGAATTCACCACTCCCGATTAAACCTGCTTTGGCAGTTGAAAACCTTATGTGGTATGCTTGCGGGCGTTTGTTTGATCTGAATAATCGCGTTTTCTTCCTGGACTGATTCTTGCCCTACTGCGCCTGGAAAACATGCCAACTCCAAAGGTAATCAACCCACCGGGGACACAGCAGGCGCTGCGGCGCGGCATCAATACGCTGGTGAAGGCCATCGCGCCGACGCTGGGTCCGCTGCCGCGGCGGTCGGTCGCCGAGAACCTGAACAAGCTGGAATTGCTGGATGACGGCGGCCTGATCGCTCGCCGCATTATTGCCCTGCCTCAGCAGGAAGACGATGTCGGCGCGATGCTGCTGCGGCAGGTCGTCTGGAAAATGCGCCAGCACATCGGCGATGGCGCCGTCACCACCGCCCTGCTCTACCAGAAGATTTATACCGAAGGCTTGCGCTTCATCGCGGCCGGCGCTGACCCGATGCGCTTGCGAGCTCGACTGCTGGCGCTCTTGCCCGCCCTCAGCCAGCGTCTGACCGCCGATGCGCGTCAGTTGCGCGCCGAATCGGAATTGCGGGCGCTGGCTTTCTCCGTCTGTTACGACGAAGAGATGGCAGCCATCCTGGGCGAAGCGCTGCATACCCTGGGCGAATTTGGGCAGGTGGATATTCGCGAAGGGCACGGGCGCGGCATGGTTCACAATTTCGTCGAAGGCAGTTATTGGCCCGGCGGCGCGCAGTCCAAAGAGATGCTGCGCGGAGGACAGCGTCTCGTAGCCGAGTTGCAGGATGCCGCGATCCTGGTGACCGACATGGAAATTGAGGAGCCGGGCGAGCTTGTGCCGCTTATGCAACTGGCGCTGCGCTCCGGCATCAAAGAACTCCTGCTCATCGTCGCCTCCATCTCTGATAAAGGTCTGGCAGTCGCTCTGGACAAGCGCATTAGCGACCGGATCCGCACGGTCATCGTGAAGCTGGATGGCTACCACCCCGGCGAATTGAGCCTGGCGCAGGAAGACATCGCCCTCTTGACCGGCGGGCGACCCATTTTGCTGAAAGCCGGCGAGTCCCTGGCGACGGTCGCGGAGCGCGACTTCGGCTGGGCGCGCTGGGCCTGGGCGGATGACAAGAACTTCGGCGTCGCCAGCGGCAAGGGCGATCCCGCATTGATCCGCGAGGAAGTTCGCCGCTTGCGCGCGGCTTATGCTGAGACCGATGACGACGATGCCCGGGCGCGTATTTTGCGTCGCTTGGGGGCGCTCAACGGCGGGCTGGCCACGGTTTACGTCGGCGGTATCGCCAAGGACGAAATCCGGGAGCGTAAGGAGCTGGCGGAGCGTACCATTCGCGCCTTGCGGGGCGCTGCCTCTGGCGGCGTAATCGCTGGCGGCGGCGCCGCGCTTCTGCGCTGCAAGGACTGGCTGCTCGACGACCTGGACTCGCAAGACGAATTGGAAAGCCGCGCTGCCCGTCTGATCTTGGCGGAGGCGGTCGAAGCGCCGATACGTCAATTGTTGGCGAACGCCGGCTATGATCCCAGCGAAGTCCTGGCTCAACTCTCGGCTTGCGCGGACGGCTGCGGCTTTGATGTGATGAAGGGCGAGATCCTTGATATGGCTGAGGCTCGCATCGTCGATGTGGCTCAAGTGCAAGTCGAGGCGCTGCAGCGGGCTGTTTCCAGCGCGGCGCTGGCGCTGACCATCGAAGTGCTGGTCCTGCATCGCGAGCCCGAAACCATGACGGAGCCCTAGACCTTGATTGCCGATAACAGGATAGGCGAAGTCGTCAAATGCCTCGCCAATGAGGACACCGAATATGAGTATGGCGGCATTTCCAGCGCGGGCGTCCGCGACCGTTATCACATGGTTGCGCCAGTAGTCGATACGGAGCGGTAGATGACATCGATTGACTTGATGGAAAGAACGCATGCTTTGATCTCGGCGGGCGGGATGCTTTACGCCGCGCGGCAGACAGGCTTTTATCAGATCGGCGAGGCTGGCGACGCGCAGCGGCTCCACCTCCGCGGGCTGCCGGACGACGAACTGCCGATTCTTGCCTTGGCCTGCGACAGTTCGGCGGGCCTCTTGCTCGCGGGCGTCCAGGGCGGCGTCCTCCGCTCGGCTGATGGCGGCAGCAACTGGGAAGCGATCCCCTTTCGCGCCCCGCCCCCGCTGGTAACATGCCTGGCTCTTCTCCCAAATGGCGAGATTCTGGCGGGCGCATACGAAGATGGCGTCTTCCGCTCGGACGATGGCGGGGGCGCCTGGCGCGCCCACAATCACGGCCTCTTCGACCACAGCGTCAACTGCTTGGTCCTTTCGCCAGGTTCCGACGAAGGCATCGTCTACGCTGGCGTGAGCAGCGGCATCTACCGCAGCGAGAACGGCGGCAAACTCTGGCGGGATATACGCATGCCCGCCGGCGATGAGATGGTCTTGAGCCTGGCGACATCGCCGGATGGCGCGGCCCTCTATGCCGGGACCGAGTCGCATGGCTTGCTCCGATCGCTCGATGGCGGTCAGACCTGGGCGCAACTGCTGCGGACCGAAGGCGCGGTCAACGCCCTCGCCCTGGTTCCCGACTCCACCGTGATCGCGCAGGTGGATGACGCGGTACTTCGGTCGAGCGATGACGGCGCAACCTGGACCGAGATCGCGGCCGGAGGCGTCGATTGCATCCTGCTGGATCCGGAAGACAAGCAACTGATCCTGGCGCTGTCCGACGGCGGCTTGCGACGGGTAGCGCTGTGAGAACGGCGAAAACCGTGACTGCCGGCAGAGACTCCGGGGCATGTATCGCGGCGGAAAATGCGAATAATGGAAACTGATACAGAGGGTGAAGACGATGACATTTGAACCGACGCTTGAATCGGTGCGGCAGCATATCGTGCCGGCCTGGTACGACGAGGCGAAGCTGGGCATCTTTATCCATTGGGGTTTGTACTCGGTACCGGCCTGGGCGCCGCACGGCGGCGACATCGGCGAGGTCTTCCAGAGCGGCGATATGAGCCAATGGTTCCGCAATAATTCTTACGCCGAATGGTATGCGAATACGCTGAAGTTTGAAGACAGCCCGACGCGCCAATGGCACAACCGGCATTACGGCGCCGGCTTCCGCTACGATGACTTCGCCCCCGGGTTTAATTCCGCGCTCAAGCGCTGGAAGCCGGACGAAATGGCGGCGCTCTTCGCCGAGGTCTACGCGCGCTACGTAGTCTTGACTACCAAGCACCATGATGGCTTTACCTTGTGGCCCAGCCAGCGCCCCTGCCCGCATAAGCCTGCTTATCACACGCAGCGCGATGTCGTCGGCGAGTTGACGGCGGCTGTGCGCAAGCGCGGCCTGCGTATGGGATTGTATTATTCGGGCGGCTTGGATTGGGCTTTTAACGAAGCGCGGATCGAAGGTATCTCGGATGTCTGGGGCACGATCGTGCAGAGTCCCGAGTTCGTCGAATATTCAGTGGCGCATTGGCGCGAGCTGATCGACCGCTATCAGCCGGCTCTGATGTGGAACGACATCGGCTACCCGGCCGCGGCCGACCTGGGCGAGCTCTTCGCCTACTATTACAACAGCGTGCCCGAAGGCCTTATCAACGACCGCTTCACACAATCGCGCGACGCAGTGCCCAAGGAAGGCGAGCCGCTGACGCCGCCGCGCGGACCGCACCACGATTTTGTGACGCCGGAGTATGCGCAGTTTGACGAGATTCAGAGCGGGAAGTGGGAGTCTTGCCGCGGCATCGGCCACAGCTTCGGCTACAACCGCAACGAAGGCGATGAGCAGTTGCTGGCCGAGGACGAGTTGATTCACATGTTCGTCGACATCGTAAGCAAAAATGGCAACTTGCTGCTCAACGTCGGACCGATGGCGGATGGGACGATCCCGGCGAATCAGGCGGAGCGCTTGCGGGGCTTGGGGCGCTGGCTGGATGTCAACGGCGAAGCGATATTTGATACCCGGCCCTGGACGCGGGCGGAAGGGGTGACGAGCAGCGGCGTCGATATCCGCTTTACGGCGATAGACGAGGCTCTATTCGCGACAATGCTGGGGACGCCGGCCGAGAGCGAGATTACGATCGAGGGGGTTGAAGCGCCGGCCGGGGCGGCAATTCGACTGCTGGGGCGAGATGGCGCCTTGAACTGGCGGCAGGACGGCGCGGATCTGCGGATTGAGTTGCCGGGGGACCTGCCCGAATCGCCGGCCCATTCCTTGGCGATTGGATGGCTGGAGTAGTGCCGAGTCGGCACGGGTTTTTTCACGGCAGAGACAGAACGGCACAGAGAAAAAGAACTGTATAGCCGGCATACAAATCAAAGTTTGCGGGCGCAACAGTGTTTTTATGCTTAGCTTGACTTGATTCAGGGCGAAACGGCAAAGGCGGCTGTATTGGCTAGAAATGTTGATCCTTTCGTAGAGAAGAACTTACGCTGGAATTTTTCGGTCAACCTGATCGATATCACCTTCATCACGCTGGCTTTCAGCTTGATATCGCGCGAGACGATCATGCCGCTCTTGATCAGCGAATTGACCGAATCGAAGATTGCGATTGGCTTGGTCCCGGCGATATTCAGCATCTCCTTCTACCTGCCGCAATTATTCGCGGCCAACCACGCCGAGCGGCTCAAGCGCAAGCTGCCCTTTGTCATGCTGATCGGCGGCCTGCTGGAGCGGGTACCCTATTTCTTCGCCGGCTTCGCGGTGCTCTTCTTCGCCCGGGAGGCGCCGACCCTGGCTTTGCTGGCGGTCTATCTGGTGATTGGCTTGGGGGCATTCGGCGCCGGGGTGGCGACGCCAGCCTGGTTCACGATGATCGGCAAGGTGCTGCCGGTGAACCGGCGCGGCATCTTCTTCGGCGTCAGCGATGGCTTGGGCACCTTGATGGGAATGGTCGGCGCTTATCTGGTCGGCAGAATTCTGGACGACTTCGGCTATCCGCAGAACTTCGCCACCCTCTTCCTGGCGGCGGCTGTTTTCATGGGCATCTCCTGGGTCGGCTTGTCGCTCAACCGCGAGCCGGAAAGCCCGGTGGTCAAGGAGCATATTCCGCTGTGGACTTATTTCCGGCGGCTGCCCGCGGTGCTGCGGGGCAATCACAACTTTCGCCGCTTCTTGCTGAGTTATTCCATCAGCCGCTTGAGCTTGATGGGCAGCAGTTTCTTCATCGTTTATGGCAACGAGAATTTCAACCTGACTGGCGCCGATGTGGGCGCGCTGACGGCGGTGCTGCTGGGCAGTCAAGCTGCCATGCAACTGGCGCTGGGCTGGCTGGGGGATCGTCAAGGCCACAAGTTCAATCTGATGCTCTTCGCCTTTGCGGCGGCGGCTTCGGCGCTGCTGGCTTCCTTCGCAAGCAATATGCTCGGCTTGATACCGGCTTTCGCCTTGCTGGGCACAGCGCTGGCGGCCGACCGCATCTCGCATTTGAACATCGTGCTGGAATTTGCCTTGCCGGAAGATCAACCGACTTTCATCGGCTTGACCAATACCTTGCTGGCGCCGGTGGTATTCCTGGCGCCGATCATCGGCGGCTGGGCGGCCGGCATCGGCTTCGACCGGCTCTTTGAGTTGATGATAGCCTGCGGCCTGGTCGGCGGCGCGCTGCTGCTGGTCTGGGTGAAGGAGCCGCGGCATATCCCGCCTGAACCGGTCAGCGAGATCAATGCTTAGAATTATTGCCGCCGAGCATAAGATACACGTCAATATTGCTCGCTGAAAAACTGTCCTGCCCTCAGCCATTGATATGGGGGGATCGGATCTAGGGGTAGACCAAAAGCAGTCGGCTTGGATTGTGAGATTGCATGAGTGAGTCAGAGCGTCGTGGCAAAGACGACAACTGGAACTTCGGCGTCAACCTGCTGGACAACATGTTCTATACGTTGGCGATCAGCCTGGTTTCCCAGGAGACCATCATGCCCCTGCTGGTCAGCCAACTCACCGACTCGCCGGTGGCGGTGGGGTTGATCCCGGCGATATTCAGCGTGTCCTTCCTGCTGCCGCAGTTGTTTGTGGCCAACCACGCCGAGCGCATGCGGCGCAAGCTGCCTTTTGTATTGCTGGGCAGCGGCTTGCTGCAGCGCCTGCCCTACCCTTTGATTGGCTTGGCGCTGCTGCTATTTGCCGTGAGCGCGCCGGGTCTGGCGCTGGCGCTGTTCTTCCTTGGCATCGCCATTGCGGCTTTCGGCGGCGGTATTGTCACGCCGGCTTGGTTCACGATGATCGGCAAGGTGATACCGTTGCGGCGGCGCGGCATCTTCTTTGGCATGGCTGATTTCGGCGGTCTGCTCCTCGGCGTCGGCGGCGCTTATTTCGTCGGGCGGATATTGGACGCGGTCGCTTTCCCGGGCAATTTCTCGCTGGCTTTCTTGCTGGCCGGCGCGGTGATGGCGCTGTCCTGGTTCTGGCTGTCGCTGACGCGCGAACCGGCCAGCGAGGATATCAAGCCGACGATTCCGCTGCGGCACTATTTACGGCGCTTGCCGTTGGTCCTGCGCGGGCATGTGAATTATCGCCGCTTCCTCATCGGCTATGCCGCCCTGCGTCTGAGCATGATGGCTGCCGGTTTTTTCATCATTTTCGGCGATAAGCAATACGCCCTGACCGGCGCTGACATCGGCTTGTTAAACGCGATATTTATCGGGTCGCAGGCGGTTCTGCGGCTGCTCTTTGGCTGGCTGGGCGACCGCTGGGGGCATAAGCGCAATCTGGTCATATCGGCTGCGGCCATGGCGCTGGCGGCTGCCTTCGCGCTGACTTCGACGAGCCTGCTGGGCTTGGCGCCGGCCTTTATCTTGCTGGCGGGCGCGATCGCCAGCGATGGCGTGTCCCACTTCAATATCGTGCTGGAATTCGCTTCGCCGGCCGAACAGCCGACCTATATCGGATTGACCAATACGCTGATTGCGCCGGTGAGTTTCGCCGGTCCGGTGCTAGCCGGCTGGATGGTTGGGGCGATGGGCATGGAGACCCTGTTCGGCGTTTCGCTGACGGTTGGACTGATCGGCGGGGCGCTGCTGCTATTATGGGTGCGGGAGCCGCGACTGATCCCCCATCCCCCGGCTCCTTCCCCGTAGGTCAGTGTCTACACGACTCGCTAGGAGGGAAAGGGAGCTTGCGCGCTCAATCGACTAATGAAAAAAGCCTCTCCCTCATTTTGGGATGCCCGCCATAGAGATGGCGGGATAAGGGTTTGGGGTGGGGGTTGTATCAAACAAAAGCAGATATCGAAGGACACAATCAAACATAAGGAGACAACATGAGCGGACGGTATGAAGCGAGTTGGGAATCGCTGACGCGGCATGAGGCGCCGGGGTGGTTCAGCGATAGCAAGTTTGGCTTATACGCCCATTGGGGCATCTACGCCGTGCCCGGTTTCGGCAACGAGTGGTACGGCAAGTGGATGCACGATCCCTCCCACGAGATTCATCGCCGGCATGTCGAGACTTTCGGCTCGCCAGCGGAATATGGCTATACCCGCTTCATCGACGGCTTCACCGCCGAGCATTTCGATCCGGACGAATGGGCGGATTTGTTCGCGGCCAGCGGCGCGCGCTACGCCGGTTTCTCGCTGGCGCATCACGATGGCTTTGGCTTGTGGGACAGCGATGTCTACCGCTGGCATGTGGGCAACATGGGACCCAAGCGCGATCTCTATGGCGAGCTTGCTGCCGCGCTGCGGAAGCGCGATTTGCGCCTTGTCGCGCCCTTCCATATCATCCGCGGCTTCAACTGGTTTCTGCCGGGCTGGAATCAGTGGGATCAGAGTTTTGACGAGGCGGCCGTCGCGCGGGGCATCGCGGAAGGCTGGGAACTTTTCGATCCCCAATACGCTGATTTCTACTGGGTGCGGCAGACGAGCAAGTTCGAAGACTTCTTCGCCGAGTGGCAACTAAAAGTGCGGGAGGTCATCGACAAGTATCAGCCGGATATGATGTGGTTCGATGGCGGCAAGTTCCGCGAAGACGGCTATGAAGCGACGGCGCTGGAGATCCTGGCGCATTACTTGAATCAGGCGCAAGCTTGGGGCAGAGAGGTGCTGGTGCTGAACAAGCTGCCGGTGAGCATGCAGTACAACTTCCATCCCGATTTCGGCGTCATCAACTTTGAATCGGGGCGGGACCGCCCGGCGCAGTACGACCGCCCGTGGAATGACGATATGCGCATCGGCGATCAATCCTGGGGCTGGGTGGAGAATCAGCGCTACGCCAGCGGGCATACGTTGTTGAGCAAGCTGGTCGATTGCAGCGCGCGGGGCGGCACGATGATGCTGTCCCTATCGCCGACGCCGGATGGGAGAATCCCTGATGGACAACGGAAGCCGCTGCTGGAATTGGGCGCTTGGCTCAAGCTCAACGGCGAAGCGATATATGGGACCGCCCCCTGGACGACGCAGGCCGAAGGCGATGAGGAGAAACTGATCGTGGAGCGGCGCGGGCACAAGTTCTGGGAGTATGACAAGTGCAATGTCGATGACCGGCGCTACACGCAATCGAAAGACGGCGGGACGGTCTACGCGATGGCTCTGGGCATACCGAAGGGGTCGCTTACATTTGCGGCGCTGAACGAGAGCGTGGCAATCGAGCGAGTGAGCCTGTTGGAATCGGATCAGCCGGTGAGCTGGTCGCAGTCGCCGGCCGGCTTGACGATTGACGCTGCCGGAGTGGAGTTCAAGACCGATTTGGCGGCAGCATTCAAGGTGGACATGCGATGAAGTCAGCTTATGCTGGAGCGCCATCAGCAGAAGTAATTGGGCGGGTGCTGGATACGCTGAGCATACATGGCGCGCAATACAGCGTGCATGATCTGGGCAAGTATAGCAATTTCACACATTTAGTCGCGGCTGAAGACGAGGGCGGGCGCGCGCGGAAAATCGTCCTGCGGCGGTACAACCCGGAAAAATACGAAGAGGGACATGACAAGCATCTTTGCGAATTTCACGCGTTGAAGTTGTTGACGGCGCGGGGTCTGCCGGCGCCGAGACCGCTGCTGCTGGATGAGGATGGTTCGCTGCTGGGCTTACCGGGCATCGTGACCGAGTTCGTCGAAGGGACGCCGATTGAGTTGCCGGCGGAAGCGGCGCGTTGGGGCGAAGTGGCGGCGACGGCGGCGCGGATGCTGGCGCGGATTCATCGGACGCCCTTCAGCCAAGCCGACAAGCAATATCTGATGGATGACGATGTCGAGGTCGCCTGGTTCATCAAGGATGGCGCAGTACCGGAGTATATGCGCGCCGACCCCGATGGCGTGTTGGTCTGGCAGTTGGTGAACGACCACTGGGGGCGCTGGTCGCCAGTCGAGCCGCGATTCGCGCATACCGATTACTGGTCGGGCAATATCCTCTGGCGAGGCGATGAGATCTCAGCCGTGCTCGATTGGGAAGAAGCCGGTTACGGGCATCCCGCCGCCGATGTCGCCTATGCCCGCATGGGCTATTTCATCGAAGGCCTGCCGGAAGCGGCTGATGAGTTTCTGCGCGTCTATGAGGCGGAGGCCGGCTGGACGCTGAGCGACTTGGCGCTGTTTGAATTGGCCGCCAGCGCGCGTCCGATGATATCCGCCACCGACTGGTTCGCGCATCCCTACATGGAAGAAGGCTTCCGCCGCTTTATCGCGGGGGCGAAGAAGAAGTTGCTGGCGAACTCTTAATCCACATCAAGATAGTAGCGCTCGTCCCCGACCTCGGCTTGCAGGCAGTGCAATTCGGCTTTGAGTTCAGCGACCAGGTCGGCATTGGCCGGGTCGTCAACGATATTATTGAGTTCGTATGGATCAGCGTCGAGGTCGAAGAGTTCCCATTCCGGCTCATAGGTTTCGTCGATGCTGCCTTCCGTACCGAGGGCATCGGCGTAGTAGTAGATCAGCTTGTGGCGCATGGTGCGGATGCCGTAATGAGCGTAGACGTTGTGATGCGTCTTGTGCATCCAGTAGCGGTAGTACATGCGGTCGCGCCAGTCCGCCGGTGTTTCCCCCTTTAGCAGCGGCGCGAAGCTGCGACCCTGCATGGCGGCGGGCGCGGGAAGACCGGCGAGTTCCAGGTAAGTCGGCGCGAAATCGACATTGAGGATCATGTCCTCATTGACGCTGCCCGCTTCAATGCCCTTGGGGTAGCGCATAATATAAGGCATGCGCAGCGATTCTTCGTACATGAAACGCTTGTCGTACCAGCCGTGATCGCCGAGGAAGAAACCTTGATCCGAGGTATAAACGACGACGGTGTTTTCGCTTAAGCCTTCGGCATCGAGATAATCGAGCAAGCGCCCGACATTGTCATCAATGCTGGCCACCACGCGCAGGTAGTCTTTGATGTAACGCTGATACGCCCATTTTCGCAGTTCCATCTCCGGCAGGTCATGCGGGATTTCGGCTTTCAGATCGAGGGGCGTATGGTGTATGCCCATGCGCATTTCAGCCGCTTCGGCGGCGCTGGCGCGGTTGGCGTAATCATCGTAGAGCGTTTCCGGCTCGGGGATGTCCTCATTGAGGTACATGTCCGCGTGCTTTTCGTCCGGCTCCCAGTGGCGGTGGGGCGCTTTGTGGTGGCACATGAGGAAGAAGGGGCGCTCGGTATCGCGGGCCCGCAGGAAGTCGAGGCTCATATCGGTGATGAGGTCGGTGACGTAACCTTTGACCGGCCGACGCTCCGAGCCATCCTCGGTCGGGAAAATGAAGGTCGGGTTGTGGTACAAGCCTTGGCCCGGCAAAACCGCCCAGTCGTCAAAGCCGGTCGGTTCGTGCGCCGGACCTTGCCCCAGGTGCCACTTGCCGAACATGCCGGTCTGATAGCCGCTGGCTTGCAGGTCTTTGACGAAAGTAGGCAGGGTATTGTCCATATGCGTGCTGAGTGTGGTGACCCCGTTGATGTGGTTGTAGGCGCCGGTGAGAATGGCGGCGCGGCTGGGCGTGCAGATGGAGTTGGTGCAGAAGCAATTGTCGAAGCGCAGGCCTTCGTCGGCGATGCGGTCGAGGTTGGGCGTCTGGTTGATGCGGCCCCCGTAGCAACTCATGGCGTGGGAGGCGTGGTCGTCGGACATGATGAAGAGGATATTCGGACGGTCGTTTGGCATGGGTTTTGGAGTCCTTTTATTTGATTTCACCACCGGGGCGCAGAAGTAGTTCCAACAAAGTAATGAGAAACCGGAATCAAGTCGGTTGTAGGGGCGATCTATCAGGTCGCTCGAAACTTGTTCTCTGAACGTTCTCCAATATTTCCATGACTAACTTTCACCTACTGAGAAAAGCGACAAAATATCAATGGACCTGCGCCATAACATAAGACCAAAAATGCTTTTCCCGGGAAAGGGATTAAACTCTTGTCGCGTCGCGCGACGACAATACGATAGTTCGGCAAGCTAGTCTAGCGTTATTCCGCGCAAAAATCTCCGGATTTCCGGGATTGGGATCTGGTGGCAGTCCTTGCGGACACAGATATCCAATAGGTAGACCGATTCGGTCGCATCGTAGTATATAATCCGAAATCCGCCGCTTTTGCCTGAGTTATCGGATGAATTGGCGCGGCGGACTCGATAAACTGGGGCGCCGCCCAGGCCCTGAAGCCGATTCGCATTATGCAGAGGACCCGCTTCCAGGTCATCCGCTAGGTTCTCTATGTCGTCAAATATCTTGCGGTATCTCCGCGAGAGGCGTTTGACCTGCGCTTTGAACTCATTTGTCCAAAGAATTGTCTTCGACATCAGCGTCTAGCTCGCGGCGCAATTCTTCCAATCCCTCGCGTACCGGCTGTACATCTCCATTTGTCATCTGCTGAATACTTCTACGCAGGCTGGCAATATAGGCTTGTTTCGATTGCTTCCCCTCGTCGTCTATACCCGGCTCTGACTGTTGCGGAGCGGCGGCGGGCGTCGAGCGAGGCAGTGGATTCCCAACCGAAAAATCGACCAAAGAGGCCGATGTATGATCGTCCTGCAAACTCCTGGGACGGGGATCCCGATCTCTTTTTGCTGGCTCGCTCATTACACGGACTCCCTTGCATGCTGAAATGAAGTATCCAAAGTCTTAGGCAGGTTAGGTTAGGGTAACATATTCGCTAGCAAAACGCAAGCGCGCGCCATGAGTTTAACTGCTGGAGAAGCGCCTCCAAAGCTAAGCAATATAAGGATGATCCGCCGCCAGCAAGCCCTCTTCCTTTAACACAGCCCAAAAAGCAGCCGGCACATTTACCGCCATAGCATCGATGTTCTGTTTGACCCGCTGCGGCTTGCTGGTGCTGAGCGCTAGGGCGACGATGCCAGGATGCGATTTGCCGAACTGAATGCAGACTTCGGATGGAACTTGCCCGTGCTGCTCGCAGAGCGCGAAGAACTTCTCGCGCCAGGCGAATTTCTCCTGGTGGTCTGGATTCGCCGGGTCAAGCTTGACGTAGTTGAAAAATTCGCCGCCGGTGAGGAAGCCGGCATTGAAGACGGCCGAGTTGATAATGGCGACGCCTTTGGCATGGAGGGAATCCATGAAGGCCAGCAGATCCGCCGGGTGTGAATAGAGAGTGTAGCTGTTGGCGAACATGACCCAATCAAGCTCGACCTGGGCGTCGATCTCGGCGATCGATTGCCAGTTCTTGGCGCCGACGCCGATGCCCTTGGCGGCCCCGCTCGCTTTGATTTCGCCGAGGGCGGTATATGCGCCGAGGATGTCATCAAAACGGCGCGCCCGATCATCGGCTGAACTGGCGGCATCGAGATATTCGTCCGGGTCGTGCACCGAGACGAGCTGAGTGCTGTAATCGCCGCCGAGCAGCTCCAACCCTTGCTCGAAGCATTGCCTGATGCCATCGTAGCTGATGTCTTGCACGGCATCGTGCTGCAAACCGAACCAGGCGCCGGGCTCAAAAGTGGGTTCGGGACTAGTCAGCGGCGCGCGCAGCCAGGCGAGTTTATTGCTGATGATGACTTCGTCGTCCTTGATGCCGAGCTCGCGCAAGCAATCGCCCATGACTTCCAGCGCCAGCCCAGCCCCGTATTTGCCGGCCGAGTCGATGACGACTGGCTTGGGCAGATGCTCGAAAATGGCGCGCATGGTTTCCAGTTTGGATTCATAGCTGAAGACGCGGAAGAGATTGCCCAGTGCGGTTGAGCCGAAAACGACAGGCGGCGTCTTCAAGCCGGTGTTGCCGAATGAGACCTGATCCATGTTAGTTCTCCCCCTCCCGTCATCAGGGCAATCGCTTCAAATTATTTTTTGCCACCGAGTATACGGAGTATCATAGAGTACACAGAGAAAAGCTATTTAGACAATTAGGCAGCAGTGACAATTTCTGCCTTCTGGAAGCGGCAGATGTTGAGAAAAGCAGGCAATTGTTAATATCTCTGTGTCCTCACTTTAACTCGGTGTACTCGGTGGCTGAATTTCAGCTTGATTCTTCGTCATCCCATGCGTCATCATTTTGAAGCGATTGCCCTACTCCCGTCATCTGACCTGCTTGACAGGCTTGTATCGCTAAACTAGACTCTGCCAAATCAAACTGGCGCAGCCAATACGCCGACAAGTATATGTCATGGTCTGGCGAGGGGCAAACATTCCCATAGCGCGGAATGGGCGCTGAACGAACAGGAGAAAGAATATGACGACAACCGGCGGAAAATACGAACCCACTTGGGAATCCCTCAGCCAATACCAGATCCCCCAATGGTACATCGACGCCAAGTTCGGCATCTTCATCCATTGGGGACCCTACTGCGTGCCCGCTTTCGGCAATGAATGGTATCCGCGGCGCATGTACTTGCAAGACGACCCCGCCTTCGAGCATCACCGGGCAACCTGGGGCGAGCATACTGAGTTCGGCTACAAAGACTTTATCCCCATGCTCACGGCGGAGAAGTTCGACGCGGCCGAATGGGCGCAGCTTTTCAAGGACGCCGGCGCGCGCTTCGTCATGCCTGTGGCGGAACACCACGATGGCTTTCCCATGTACGACAGCGATCTCACCGACTGGTGCGCGGCCAAGATGGGACCCAAACGCGATATCTGCGGCGAATTGGCGGAGGCTACCCGGGCTCAGGATATGGTCTTCGCCGTCTCATCCCATCGCGCCGAGCATTGGTGGTTCTTTGATGGCGGGCGCGGCTTCCCCTCGGATGTGCAAGATCCCGCCAATGATGGCTTGTATGGACCGGCGGTCGAAGCCTCCAAGGACAAGACGAACCGCGAAGAATGGAAACAGAAAGATTGGCAGCCCCGGCCCAACGCCAAGTTCCTGGAAGATTGGCTGGCTCGCTGCTGCGAGTTGGTGGACAAGTATCAGCCCCAGGTCGTCTGGTTCGATTGGTGGATCGAGCAGGTCGTCTTCGAACCCTATTTGCAGCGCTTCGCCGCTCATTATTACAACCGCGGCGAGGAATGGGGACTAGGCGTCGCCATCAACCACAAGTACGACTCCTACCCCGAAGGCGTAGCCGTCTTTGATATCGAGCGCGGCCAGCTGAGCGATATCCGCAAGTTCTTCTGGCAGAACGATACCTCCGTCTCGAAGAATTCCTGGGGCTATATTGACAATCACGATTACAAAACGGCGGGCGACATCATCGCCGATTTGGTCGATATCGTCAGCAAGAATGGCGCGCTGCTGCTGAATGTGGGTCCCCGCGCCGATGGCACGATTCCCGAAGTTGAGCAGGAGATGCTGCGGGAGATCGGACGCTGGCTGGCGGTCAATGGCGAAGGCATTTACGAGACCCGTCCCTGGACCGTCTTCGGCGAAGGTCCGACGCCGGTGCCGGAAGGCGCTTTCACCGATACAGCGCGGGACGCCTTCACGCCGGCCGATATCCGTTTCACGCGCAAAGGCAATACCTTGTACGCCTTCTTGCTGGCGCAGCCCCAGGGCGAGGCGGTCATCACCTCGCTGAGCGATATTTCGGTGACGGGCGCGCGTATGTTGGGCTCGGACGAGGCGATACGCTGGACGCAAGACGACGGCGGCTTGCGCTTGTCCGTGCCAGCCGAGATGCCCGGCGACGATGTTTGCGCCTATGCGATTGAGTTGGGTGGGTAGGGGCATATACGCGTAGGGGCGAGCCTTGGGTCGCCCGAAAAGCACCACACAATCCTCCAGTTTCAGCCCCCTTCCCTGATGCCTCGGGGAAGGGCCGGAGATGGGGTAGAAAACTCTCCTTTGGTCTTGTGGGCGAGGACAAATAATCTCGTACATTTGTTCTTTCCTTCGACTCAAAATCATGATACACTCCTCCTATGGATCAATGTTCGCAGGCTCTCAATCGCGGCGCGCAATCGATGCCTTCCGCCGAAAACTCGCTCTGTATCCTGGCCCTGTCGCTAGACCCCCGCGATGCAGGCGTTTGCCCCGCCGCGCCGACATACCAAAATCATACCGGCAGCCGCCCGCCTTTTGTCCGTTTCGCCTGGAAAACCGCGTCTTCTGTCCGAAAAGCATTTTCCCGTGTCCGACTTTGTCTGTTTCGGGCAATAAACAAACTGAAAACAAATACTCTCTGGGAGCGGCTCGATGCTGACTGCCTGATAACTTCGCTGGCAAATATACGAACTCTGCGCCCCCTCCCCTTCCCCCGATGCCATATGCATACTGTATCGATACATCGGAGAATTTTACGGCGTTTTCCGGGGTTTTAGCGGCGCTTTAGGCTAGATGACTGCCGGCTTTTGACGAAGTCGAAGGGGCGCGAACGATGGCTTTGATCGAGTGCCGGACAAGCCTTAACAGATTCTGATAAGAAAGTTGATGGAAGTTGGCAGAGTCATTTATCGAAGAAGTGAAAAGGACAGTGCAAAATGACAGAAATCGAGTATTTCAAGCCCGAACGCGGGCAGCGACCCGGCGCCAATCAAGACCCGCGTTTGGATTGGTGGCGCGAGGCGAAGTTCGGCATGTTCATCCACTGGGGCGTCTACGCCATTCCGGCCGGCGTCTGGAAAGGCGAGCATATCCCGGGCATCGGCGAGTGGATCATGCTGCGCGCCGAGATTCCCATAGCGGAGTACGAGAAGCTGGCGCCGCAGTTCAACCCGGTCAAATACGATGCTGACGAGATCGTCAAACTGGCGAAAGCCGCCGGGCAAAAGTACATCGTCCTGACCTCGAAGCATCACGATGGCTTCTGCATGTATGGCAGCGCCGAAACCGACTACAACATCGTTGACGCCACGCCCTATGGCAAGGACATACTCAAGGACCTGGCCGATGCCTGCGCGCGCGAGGGCCTCAAGCTGGGCTTGTATTATTCGCAAACCCAGGATTGGCATCATTCCGATGGCTTCGGCAATACCTGGGATTTCAACGAAGACGAGCAGGACTTCGCCGATTACATCGACAACTACGTCAAGCCGCAGGTGCGGGAAATCCTGAGCGATTACGGACCGATCGCCATCATCTGGTTCGATACGCCGCGGATCATCGCCCGGCACCAAAGCCAGGAATTGCTGGAGCTGGTGCATGAGTTGCAGCCGGACTGCCTGGTTTGCGGGCGGCTGGGCAACAAACTGGGCGATTACGCCACCGCCCAGGACAACGCCATCCCGCCGGATCTGCAAGCGCAGATCGACTGGGAGACGCCGGCGACGATCAACGATACCTGGGGCTTCAAGACTCACGATCACAACTGGAAATCGACGACGCAGTTGATTCGCAATCTGGTCGAGATCGTCAGCAAAGGCGGCAACTACCTGCTGAATATCGGTCCCGATGCCGAAGGCGCGATTCCCCAGCCCAGCGTCGAGCGCCTGCAAGCGATGGGCGCCTGGCTGGATGTCCATGGCGAAGCAATCTACGGCACAACCCCGGGGCCGATCCAAGGCCTGGACTGCTGTCGCACGACGCAGACGGACGACGCTGTCTATCTGCATGTCTTTGACTGGCCCGCGAGTGGACGGCTGGTTCTGCCGAAGTTGGACATTCAAAGCGCGGAATGGCTGGATGCGGCTGTGGCTGCGCCGCTGTCCCTGAGTCAGGAAGGCGACAGCACGGTCATCCTGGGGCCCGCCGCCGCGCCAAATGAGCATGTGACGGTGATAAAGCTGTCGTAATTGCTGCGTGCTACCGCGCCATCAATTCTATGTGTAGGGGCGAACCTTGGGTCGCCCTTCCGCTATAGAAGACGCCGCAATCGGGCGACCTGATAGGGCGCGTAGACACAGCCTGCCGGTCGCCCCTGCGCATCATTTTGCATCGGACAAATCAAGAGCAGCCTTGACCCTGCCCGGCCTGAACGGTATCTCCCGCAGCCGTAGCCCGACCGCATCATAAATCGCGTTGGCGATGGCGGCCGGCGCGGGATTCTGCGCCGCTTCCCCCGCTCCAAGGAAGGGCATGCCCGGGCGATTGATGATGACCGTCTCGATTCTTGGCGCGGCGCCGAAAGGCAAGATCGGATAAGTCTCCCAATCCACACTGGTGATGCCGCGCGTATCAAACTTGACTTCTTCGAACAGCGTCCAACTGGCCGCCTGCGCGAAGCCGCCTTCGAGTTGGTTGCTCAAACCATCGGGATTGACCACCTGGCCCGCGTCGGCGGCGATGATGACGCGCTCCAACTGAATCTCGCCGCTCGACCGATCGACGCGCAATTTGACAATGATGGCGCAATAACACTGCAAATTCTTGTATTGCGCCAGCGCCATAGCCCAGCCTTCGTCAGCGGCTTTGGCGGCCTCGCGTGAGTTCCACTCAGCTTTTTCGGCTGCGGCCTCAAGGACAGCCCGCGCCCGTTCATCGCGCAGGTGACGCAGGCGGAATTCAAGCGGATCGGCATCGGCAGCCTCCGCCAGTTCATCCATGAAGGATTCGATAGCGAAGATATTGGCGTAAGCGCCCAGGCTGCGCAAGGCGGAGACGCGCAGCGGACTATCGGCGACGGCGTGGCGGACGACGCGTTTCCGCGGGAAGTCATAGATGGGATCGGCATTGCGGTGCGCGCCGGAATGATATCCCCCCATGGGTCTTGGCTGCTGCGGCGCGAAAGGCTCCTCCAGATGCCAGGCGGCAAGCAGACCGGATGTTTCCAGATCTACGGCGGGACGGGTGGAATGCGCGTAGCTCCAGACATCGTGATTCCAATCGATGATGGCGCCGTCTTGAGACAGACTGGCTTGCAACTCTAGCAGCATGGCCGAGCCATAAGGTTCCCAGGCATGCTCGTCCCAACGCGACCACTTGAGCAGGATCGGCACACCGGGCAGCGTCCGCGCCGCCAGCGCCGCATCAAGAGCGACATCATCAGCGCCGTTGTGCCCATAACAGCCGGCCCCCTCGCGGTGGATGACGCGGATCTGCCTTTCCTCCAGGTCCAGCGCCTGCGCCAGCGCCCCACGCAGCGTGAAAGCCGCTTGACTATGCGACCAGACTGTCAGCTTGGCATTCTTCCAAAGCGCCAGAGCCGCGGATGGCCCCAGCGAGGCGTGCATTTGGAACGGTCTTTTGTAGGTCGCGCGCAAGGTATCTTGGGCAGCGGACGGCGCCTGCCGGGGCGGGATGAGATCATCGGTGATTGTACCATCCACGACCAGATTGGATTGCGCCGGCATTCTTTGCAGATCGCGATAGGTCCTGTCGGCCGGCGGCAGCTCTTGCCCGACAGTCCAGACAGCGGCGGCTCGCGCCATTTCAGCAGCGGCGATCGCTTGCTCTTCCCGCTCGGCGACGACTGCGATGAATGAGCCGTCTTGAACCAGCCTTAGCATGCCGGGCAGCGCCAGGATGTCATCGCGATTGAGGCTGACGAGTCGCGCATGGTAGCCGGGCGGGCGGGCGACGCGGGCATGACACATGCCGGGCAGCGTCATATCATGCGCATAAGATTCGCCCCCGCTGACCTTGCCGAGCAGATCGAGACGCTTCGCCGGCTGCCCGACCAACTTGTAGGCGGCGCAGGACTTCAAAGGCGCGTCGGAGCGGATGGGCTGATTGAAGCGCTTGCCGCCGAGCAGCTCCCAGTAGTCCGTGCTGCGGCCGCTCAGGGGATCGGTGATGACGCCGTCGTTGACGCGCAAATCTTGGGTCCGTGTCCGCGATTCCAAATGCTCGAAAGCGAGCGCCAGCAGGTGCGCCCGCGCGTTAGCGGCAGCGGAACGGATGGCGACGCCGCTGGTTTCGAGCGAGCGGCTGCCGGTCGTGCCGCCTTCGTCAGGGCTGCGATCAGTATCGGCCATGACGACGCCTACTCGCTCCAAGGCGACATCCAACTCATCGGCGGCGATCTGCGCCAAAGCCGTGGCGATGCCCTGCCCCAACTCGACCTTGCCGCTGAATATGGTGATGGCGCGATCTTCATTGAGTTCCAGCCAGTCGTCGATCTGTGGAAAGGCAGACAGCGATGGCGACCCCAGAGTATCGCGCTCTATTACGTCAAGCGGCGAACCCGCAATCAATTCATGTATTGGCGCTTCGAGCTTGCCAGTGCGCAATTTGATGGCGCGGCGAACGCGATCATAAACGCCGCAGCGGCAAAGGTTATGTGCCAGATGCCCGCGGATATCCTCGTCCGAAGGGTAACGCAGGCGATTAAGCAAGCCTTGGGCGGCCACAATCATGCCGGCAGTGCAGAAACCGCATTGGGCCGCTTGCTCTTCGAGGAAGGTCTCTTGCAGGGGATGCAAGTCCTCTCCAGCCGCCAGCCCCTCAAGCGTGATGATTTCCAGCCCCGCCACGCGCTCGACCGGCAACTGGCAAGAGGGCACATCGACCCCATCGACCAGAACCTTGCAAGCGCCGCAAAGCTCAGTTCCGCAGCCATACTTGGCCGCTTTCAAGCCGAGGTCCTCCCGCAGGACATAAAGCAAGGGCGTCGCCGGATCCAGGTGGAGTTTATGCGACTCGCCATTGACGACTAAGCTGATGCTTCGTTCTGACATGCGATCACCCGCCAGTTGCGTCGGCTGAACTACAGAAAAAAAGCCCGCTGGGCGGGCTCAGAACTGCGGAGAAGGTGGGATTCGAACCCACGTACGGTTTCCCGTATCCGCTTTCCAAGCGGACGCACTAGGCCTCTATGCGACTTCTCCATGACGAAATAATCTATCTGTATTATAGCAGGCGCCCTGGCGGAGACCAAGCCGCAATGGCGCTTGCCAGGAGAATCGCTTCAATATGATGATGCATGGGATGACGAAGAATCAAGCAGAAATTCAACCACCGAGTACACCGAGTTAAATTGAGGGCACGGCGGTATGATTAATTGCCGACCTTTTCTCAACATCTGCCGCCCAAATATCCAAACAGCTTTTCTCTGTGTTCTCTATTCTCTGGTGTCCTCGGCGGTAAAAATAATTTGAAGCGATTGCACTGTAACGCTCGCCCGGCGATGGACTCAACTGCGGAAAATAGGCGTCGACGTCGGCAGCAGCGGGATCACATAACCCCCGGCCCCTTGGTCCGCTTGCAGTCGCGTATGCGGCTTGCCGACATTTTCAATGAAACAAAGGATGCCAGCGGTCACGGCTCTCGCCAGCCGGTCCGGGTCTTCAGTGAGCACAGCTTGATCGGCCAACATATAACCCATTTCAAGGATGGTCCCGGGCGTGAGCGGATGGATCTTGCGCCAGACATGATACTGAGTCATGTCCTCCGTAACATTGTAGCTGCGCGGCAGGGGCACTTGCGCGCCGAAGTTTTCTCCGATGCACTCGCGCAGGAAGGCGTCCGCGCCGAAATCGGGTCGCGCTTCCGAAATGGCTACGATGAAGCCGGAGACGTATTCGCCGAAGTCATAGCAGGTATTGGCGTGAAGAGAAACGAGGGCGTCGGCGCGATAATCATGCAGACGCGGATCATATTCGTCCAGCAATTCGACGGCGTAGTTCATCGATTCCAGGCTGGCGACCACCCGCGTCGCCACCGCGAAATTGATATCAGCTTCGGTGAGGAAGGGGTTGCCATACACATCTTGGCAGATAGCGCCGGGGTCGCGCCCCCCGCTAGCGCCTTTGCCGCGATGGCCCGAGATGATGCCGATGCGGCGCAGCCAATGCGGCGTGCCCCCGGGAGTCGGGCGGACATCCGCCGCGCCAGCGACCACCCCGTCGCCATTCAACTGCAAGCCGCGCGCCACCGCCGGATTCACGAATTCCGGATCGATGAAGAACATCAACAAGGTGGCGACCAGGGCTGTGCTGAGCACAACCACAAATATCGCGCCGAAGAATCCGCCAGCCATGCTGCTGGGATGCGGACGGCGCAATATCAGCCGGCGGCGCACCCGACGAATATCATGCGATTCCGGCGGCGGCTCCAGGCTGACTTCGCCTTCACTTGCTGGATCCGCCAAGTCGGGAACCGAATCATCGCCGTCGGCGGAGGCCGCGGGCTTCGAGACCGCCTTGGCCGCAGCCTGGCGCATCATCGCGACAAATATAGCCGAGGCCGATGCTTCCGGCTCGGGCTTGTTTGGCTGGTCGCTGTTATTTTCCTCGGGCATGGCGCAGGCTCTCTTCAACGCGCTTCAAGCGTGAGCGCAACACCATTATAGAGGAATTTGGAATTAGGGCTCGCAAGCCAAGCGGTAAGATTGCCGCTCGGCGCAACTGAGCTCGCGGATATAGCGGTTTTCCCGCGCCCAATTGATCAAGTCGTCGGCCGTCCGCGCGACATGCCAACGCCGCAGGGTCAAGTCTTCCGAAGCCGTCACGATGGAAGATTCGTCCGGGCTGAACACCGCTTCCAGCACCCAGCCGCTATGCTCGTTGTAGCGGTTGAGCTCCTCGCCGCTGGGAATGTCCCAGATGCGAACGGTCGCGTCGGAGGCTGTGGTGACGAGTGTCTGGCTGTCGGCGGAAATGGCGACGCCCCAGGTGAAGTTGGTATGCCCGATGAATTGCTTGATCTCCTCGCCGCTTTCAACATCCCACATCCGCACGGTCTTGTCCCAGGAAGTGCTGATGATGAACTCATTGTTCGGCGAGATCTCGGCGTAGTTGACAAGCCAGGTATGACCTTCAAAGACGCGCAGCAACTCGCCGCTTTCGACATCCCAAAGGCGGACGGTGGGGTCGTCCCCGCCGAAGCTGCCAGCGGCGCTCACAATAAACTTCCCATCCGCGCTGACGCTGACGCCATTCACCGGCGCCTCGTGTCCCAGGTATTCGCGCAGAACTTCGCCCGACTCGATATCCCACAGACGGATGACGCCATCGCCTGAAGCGGAGACAAATTGCGCGCCATTGGGCAAGACATCGATCATGTTCACGCCCGTTTCAGGAATCTCATAACGGCTGACTTCTTCGCCCGTGCTGATATCCCAGCGGCGGATGCTGCCATCCCAACTGCCGCTTAGCAGCTGCTGCCCGTCCAGCGTGAAGCGGACGGAATCGACCATGTGCTCATGCCCGCGCAGCGCGAGCAGTTCCTCGCCGGTATCAGCATCCCAGATTCGGGCGGTAGCGTCCATATCCTCCAGATTCGCCGGCAGCGCCAATGGACCGGAACCGGAAGCGACGAGCGACCCATCGGGACTGATATCGGCCGCGCGCCCCAAATCAGTGTGCCCGGCGTAAATTTGCGCCTGCGCGCGATTGCGCAGGTCCCAGAGGAAGGCGGCGCCGCTGGCCGGGTTATCGTTGCCATCGGGGAAGTTGCCCGCATTGCCCAAGCCAACCAACAAATACTCGCCGTTGGGCAGGTAGTCGATATCGTGAACGCGCTCGGCGAAACCGACATAGCTCGTAACCAGCACCCCCTTCTCCAGGTCCCAGATCTTGATCGAGGCGTCGTTCGAAGCGGTCGCCAGCAGATTGCCGCCAGGCGCGAATTCGATATCCGGCATGACATCCCGATGAGCGTAAAGGCGGAGCAGTTCTTCCCCAGTGACGCTGTCGTAAAGGCGCGCCGTGCCGCCCAGCGCCGCGCTCCAGGTCGTGCCGGCGATTACAGAGCCATCCGGGCTGAATTCCACATCGCGGATATATCCGACGCCGTCGGGCGGGATAGTCAGGACATTTTCCCCGCTGGCCACATCCCATACTTGAATCGTGTTGTGCTCGGGACTGCGATCTCGTTCGTTGACGCCAATGGCGGCCGAGCCGCTCGCCAGCAATGCGCCATCCGCGCTGAAATCAATCTTGATCACGTAATCGATATGACCGTTCAGCACCTGCAGCGGCTGACCGGTGGCGGCATCCCAAAGCCGAACCGTGGTATCAGCGCTGGAAGACGCAAGAATCAGGCCGTCCGGACTGAATTCGACATCGGTGACCAAATCTTCGTGCCCGTCCAGGCGGTAGCGTTCCGCGCCGCTCTCGATCTCCCAGACGCCGACCGAGTGGTCCGCCAGGCTGGCCGCGATTAATTGGTCGTCGCCGCTTATGGACAACCCGGTGATAGGCGAGCCGGTCTCGATTTCGCGAATCAACTCCCCGCTGCCCGTATCCACCAGGCGGATTAGCCCTTCGCTGCCGGCGTAAGCGCCGAAACTTCCAGTGGAACTGGCTTGTACCGTCAGCGTCGACTTCGGCGAATCCGCGAAGCGTAAACGCGGACCCGGCGCGTAAGTCGCCAAGCCCAGCATTCGCAGCACCTCAGCTTCCGGTGGTTCAAATACGCCGCGCGCTTCGATGGCCACCGGCAGCGCCAGCGCCGGGTCGTGCTCGCTAAAGGCGGTGCGGGCATTCGCGGCAAGCGCGAGACTCAGGTTCTTCCGCTCATTGATCATCGCGACATTCATGGCGTCTTCGGCGCGCTCGCGTTCGGTTTCCGCGATCACGCGCTGTTCATCAGCCCGTTCGCGCTCGGTCTCGGCGATGGCTCGCTGTTCATTGGCTTTGTTGGACTGGTCGAAGGCAAAGAGGCTGAGGATGACCGCAAGGACCGCGGCCACCGCGAAGATGCCGGCGGCAATCCGCATATTGCGCGCCTTCTGCCGTTCGAGTTCGCGTTCCCGCTCCTGCCGCGCGCGTTCGGCGGCTTCACGTTTATCGCGCGCCTTGAGGCTGGCGTCAAGAAATTCAAGCTCCAGCTCATTGAGCCGCAGGCTGGCGCCTTCGGACCACTCTTCAAAACTCAGCAGCCGATTGCCCTGCATCAGGTAACTCGCGTCCCGCTCGGAAGCATCCCATTCAGTAGCCGCGTGCAGCAATTCCCGCTCCAGGCGAATATCTTGCCGGCTCTCGGTCAGCCATTCCCGCAGCCGTTCCCATTGACGGATGAGCGCCTCGTGAGCCACTTCAACAGTGGCGCTGCGCGTGCTGTCATCGCGGTCAAAGGTCAGCAGCCGGTAACGCCCGAAGCGGTCGATGACTTCTTCGACCACATCGCGATCGCCCAAAGTCAGCAACTCGGATTGCAAGATGCGCCGCCGCGTGTCTTCCTGGCCCTCGCCAAGCGTGACCAGACGGAGGAACATCTGCCGCGCCATATTCTGCCCCGCCTCATTGAAGCGGCGGTATACTTCTTCGGCTCTTTTGGCCAAGGCGCCCAAGGTGCCGCCAATATCCTGGTAGGCCGCTCTTGTCAGCAGCGCGCCCTCCCGCCGCTCAAAGAGTTCCGTCAAGGCGTATTGCAGCAGGGGCAGCGCGCCGGGCTGCTCGCGCACATCCTCAATGATGGCTTCGACCAAGCCCTCTTCCAGCACAGCCCCGACGCGATAAGCCGGACCGCTGATCGTCTCTTCCAGTTCCTCGTCATTCAGCGGCAGGACCAGCTCCGTCCGCGCGCGGATCAATTCGCCGAAGCCCTGATACAGCAGCGGGCGATCGTAGAAATCGGCGCGCAGTGTAGCCAGGATAATCACCGGGCTATCTTCAGCGCTTACCGCGTTGAGGATGAGATCGAGAAAGCACTGTCTTTCGCTCTCCTCTTCGACTTGAGTGAAAAGCTCCTCGAATTGGTCGACCATCAACAGCAGTTTGTTATCTTTCGTGGGCAGCGCTTCGTGGACGCCCATCGTCAAGCCGTCGGCCTGCTCGCGCAGGGTCTCTTCCAAACCGGGCAAAGGCGAGGACGAGACACTCAGTAGCGCCGACGCCAGTTCTTCTATGGGCGCTTCCCCCGGCGCCATCTCGGCATAATACCAACGCTCCGAGCCGGGCACACGGCCACTGCGCAAAGCCGGCAGCACACCCGCTTTCACCAGACTTGATTTGCCGCTGCCGCTGGGACCAATCACAGCCAGGAAATTGTTCTCCACGACCGGTTCCTGCAATCGGCCTAGGACGCGCTCAATCATGGCGCTGCGCCCGAAGAAATCGGCCGCGTCAGCTTGCTGGAAAGCGCGCAAGCCTTTGTAGGGATTCTTCGTTTCCAGCAGTTCAAACTCAGCGAAGTCGAGCTCTTCCAACTCAAGCTCCAACGTAGCCGCGCCTTGGCGCAAGGTCTGCTGATATTCCCTGACCAGCGCCATCGCGTCCGGGTAGCGCTCTTCCGGTTCTTTGGCGGTAGCGGTTTGAATGATGGTGTTAAGGGCTGGCGGCAGGTTGAGCGCGTTGTGGTCAATCATGGGCAGCGGCTCGTTGAGATGTTTGTAGACCAGCGTGGCTAGCGTCTCATCGGCGAAAGGCCGGCTGCCCGACAGCATTTCATAGAGCATAATGCCAAATGCGTAGACATCCGTTTGGGGACCCGCTTCGTCGCCGCGGATCTGCTCGGGCGCGAGATAAGCCGGCGTGCCGACGATCAAGCCATCGCCATCCAGCGCTTCGGCGCCCTGCTCCTTGGCAATGCCAAAATCGCTGAGATAAGCGTTGCCGTCTTCATCCAGCAGGATGTTGTCCGCCTTGATATCGCGGTGCACGACGCCGTTCCTGTGGGCGAAAGTCAAAGCCGAGCCGACCTGTTCCAGCACCTTGCTGGTCACATCGGGTCCCAAAATGCCTTCGCGCTCCATCAAATCGCGGAGGCTGCCGCCGCGCATATAACGCATCACGATGTAAGCCCGGTCCGGCTCGCGCCAATAGTCGTAAAGCGGAACAATATGCGGATGCTCCAGGCGGGCGACAACTTGCGCCTCGCTCTCGAAGCGGCGGATAAATTCGGGCGAGTTGGCGTATTTCGGCAAATATATTTTGATGGCCACTTCGCGCAATACCGCATGCTGCCGCGCGCGATAAACTTCGGCAAAACCCCCGCGTCCCAGAGGCTCGCCAAAATCATAAGATTTTATTGTCTGGCCCGTTAATTCAAATACTTCCATGAATGCCTCCACAGCCGCTCGGCGCGCAACCGGCGATAACAACTCCCCCGCTCGCACAAAATACCGAACGCGCCCGGCTGCCGCAATCGACGCTTCGATAAAATAGATGGAGCGGGGAATGTCTCATAATATCCCGACAGTATAACACACTACTCCCCAAGCTACCTTCCGGCTCTCTTTGAGGGATTGGTAAAAATTGAGGATATGGCGACCAATAATCCTGCCTCAGGAAAACCAGATCTAGGGGCGGACCTTTGGGTCGCCCGCCATTCATCCTGCGATTTTTGCCTTACTTTGTTGGAATTATAAAATGCGCCAGACAACTCGACGATCGCTCAGCCTATATTAGACCGCAGCATAGGCGCTTCGTCAAAGAAAAACGCGCCGGGGAAGTCGGGCGCTACTTCCTTCTTCTTGCCCGACCACGATTCGATATTCAGGCGAAACACCGTTGTGCGCCGTAACTCCTCCGGTACCGGCGGGCGATAGTCCACGCCGGCACTGAGCTGCGGCGCGTACTTATCGAGCAGCATTTGCAGCGCCGCGCTTGCTTCCGCCTCGTCGTCCACGATTTCCATGCGCCCGAAGATTGTCACGCCAGCATATTCCACGCTGAATTCCAGCGCTTCTTCAGCCGGCAGCAGGCGTCCCATTTCCATGATCGTGAAACAAGCTTTGTCATGCGCTTCAATGTTTGCCCGTGTCCGCCCGACGCGCGCGGTATGCAGGAAGATGCTGTTCGAACTTTCGTCGTAAACGAAGAGATTGGTATTGACGAAGGGCTGATCACCGTGAAGGCTGGCCAAGGCGCCGACGGCGGCTCTGCCGAGAAAAGCCTTGATCCAGGTCTCATCGGCGACGGCGCGGTCGCTCCGGCGCATCTGCGTCTTCTCTTGCTCAAGATAATTGCGGCTCAAAGCAAATCACCTCCCGCCTTGGGCAAATGAGAACGCGAATTTATCATCAAACAAACAACTGTGTATATCCAACTAATGCCAATTAGCAGCGCGGACGGCGGCGGATTTTGAGAAAATCGAAAATATGCCAAACCTCAGTGGTAGAGCTTTTTCCGCCTCAACCAGAACCCAGCGGCACGCCATAGAACGAGAGCGCATGATCCTCAGTGGAAACGGCGATGAGCGAACCATCCGGGCTGAAGCTGACATCCCGCACGGCCGCGCCGGTTTCCCGCGTGACGATGAGTTGCTGCGATCGAGTATTCCAGATCGAAATCAGACCCTCGGCCGCCCCGACCACAAGCATTGAGCCATCGGGACTGAAGTCGACCGATGTGGGCTGAGCTGTCGGCAGCCAATAAGTCGCTTGGCGTTCATCTGTCTGGAGATCGTATACGTTCACAGTCGCTGCGCTATTCACTAATGCGATAGCGAACATGCTGCCGTCATCCGCATAATCCAGGGCCTTGACTGTTCGGACTGGATCCACAAAGACGTAGGCGCGTTGACGATGCCCGGAGTTGGCGTTCCAGAAATTTACCGTGCTGCTGTCGGTGGAGGCGGCGACTAAGGCGCCGTCCGGGCTAAATGACATGGCGCGGATTAATAGCGCGTTATTGCGAATGATGGTCGCCTGCGCCACCGTCTGCAAATCCCAGACGATAGCGGCATAATTTCGATCGACATCGGCATGGGTATAGGCTTCGACGCCGGCGCTAACCAGGCGTTCGCCATCCTGGCTGAAAGCGATGGCTGAGACGGGTCCGGCATGGGCGTTTAATAGAAGCCCTTCCCTGTATCCAGGCTCCGAAGCAGCTTCAATTCGCCAAAGATGGAGGGCGCCGTCATCGCTGCCAAAGGCGATCTCGTGGCGATTGGGACGAAAAGCCAGCACCGAAATGCCGACCTCATATTCCAGCAATTGCGGACTCATGGGCTGGACCCGCAGATCGTAGAGCCAGATGCTGTCCGAGCCACGCGCGCCGGGCAAGGCGACAAAGACGCCATCGGAAGACCAGACATGCCGCGGCTGAAAATTGCCTTCAACCCGAGACAACTCCTGCAGCCAAGCCACCAAACTGCTGTTGAGAACTTCCCGGCTGGGCAGCGATATCGGACGTTTGGGCTTGATGAAAGTCGCGCCATCGCCCGCTTCGGCGATATACCCTGTTTGGCCGCCGATGTTGACCAGCCACCAGACATAGCCATCGGCGCAATCAGGACCGGAAGTGACTTCAAAGCTCGAGCCAGCCGGAACCTGCTGCAGTATTTGACCATCCGCCGCCGGCTGTCCGCGCAGGTTAACGGAGCCGTCCGCCGCTTCAGCCTCAATGCCGAAGATAACGCTCGAACGCATATACGGTCCATCAGACGCGCTTGCGTCGCAAAGCCGGTTTGAGTACTGCGCCCCCGGCGCGGCTGCCGCCCGGTTGGGGTCAAGCTCGCCGCAATATACAACAATTGAGTTATCCGCCGAGACGCGATAATCGTATACGACCGACCTGTAGGTCAGCCGGAATTCGTAGCCGAGAAGAGCGCCGCCGCTGCCGCTGACTGAGGCGCAGCCCAGGGCGGAATCGGCATACTGCTTCTGTTCCCAGCGCCATTCGGACAGATCGCCGATGTTCACGGTGCGTCCCAGCCGCGCGCCCAGGTCGCTCAGAGCCGCTTCGATCTGGCTTGGCGCCCCTTGCCCAAGCGCAGGCGCGGCCAGCAACAGACTTAGCAGAAGCAGACATATCCAGCGCTTCGCAATTGACATTACTGCCTCCCAACACAGACGAATTGAGCGAGACCATTATAGCATCTCAATTAAACCAGGTAAGTCATGCAAGCCTTGTAAGGCTTGTAAAGCTTGTCCGCTACTGGAAATCCCGCGTCAAGCCCGCTTCTCAGCCTCGCTTTCAATATATGAACATTCGTTCTTTCCTTCGGCGCAAAATCATGATACACTCCCCCTATGGATCAATGTTCGCAGGCTCTCAATCGCGGCGCGGGACCGATGCCCTCCGCCCAAAACTCGCTCTCTATCCCGGCCCTCTCGCTAGACTCCCGCGATGCAGGCATTTGCGCCCCTGCGCCGACATACCAAAATCATACCGAAAGCCGCCTGCCTTTTGTCCGTTTCGCCTGGAAAACCCTGTCTATTGTCCGAAAAAAGTATTTCCTTGTCCGACTTTGTCCGTTTCGGACAATAAACATACCGAAAACAAATACTCTCTGGCAGCGGCTCTATGCGGACTGCCCGATAACTTCGCCGGCAAATATACAATTCAGTAGTTCCAGGTTAGCCGTGAGAAAAACAACTCCTCTAGGAGCGCTCCCCTTCCCTAGATTGCTGGATGCCCGCCAAAAGTGGCTGTGTCTACGCGCCACTAGAGATGGCGAGAAGGGGCCGGGGGATGGGATAGAAAACATGTTCACTACCCCCCCCCCCCGATGCTATATACATACTGTATCTATACAGCAGCGAATTTTCCTGCGTTTTCAGGGGTTTTAGCGGCGCTTTAGGCTGGATGACTGCGGGCTGTTTCCGCCATTATTGACGAAGTCGAAACGGCGCCAAT
>JAJEAA010000018.1 GCA_022824365.1 Anaerolineae bacterium | reverse complement strand
TTTTTTGCCACCGAGTATACGGAGTATCATAGAGTACACAGAGAAAAGCTATTTAGACAATTAGGCAGCAGTGACAATTTCTGCCTTCTGGCAGCGGCAGATGTTGAGAAAGCAGGCAATTGTTAATATCTCAGTAAAACCAAGTAAGTCGTGCGACACTTTGGTAGATTGTTTTGCTGGCGGGCGAGCCACGTGCTCGCCCCTACAGGCTGCTGGATTGACATGATATGTAATGGTTTCGAATGCTCCTCAGTAAAACCAAGTAAGTCATGCGACAAATGAAATGTAGTGTATGTTGTAAGCGGGCGACCCAAGGGTCGCCCCTACATTTTCACAAATATGGGGTTGTAGGGATCAACCGGCGGCTGACCCCTTGCGTTCGCCCTTGGCGAATTAGCACCCGCGCATATGCATTACTTTGTTGGTTCTACTGAGAACACAGAGGGCGCAGTTTTCATATCCGCGGGAGTAAGCGCTCCCGGCACAGGGGCTGGGCATTCGATCGCGATTGGCTAATAGCCGCCATCGGGATTGGGGTAGGCGTGCCCGCCGCCAAAGCTGAATGAGGGCGTCGGGGTCGCGCGGGGGGGCAGGGGCACATTGTAATCGATCGGCAGCGAACTGATGACGGCTTCCGTCTCCAGCGTGAATAGCGCCATCCAGCCGGTATCGTCCTCGGCTTCGACTTTGACCCAGGGGCTGTAGGGGCTGCGCGCCAGCAGCTTCACAACCATGCCGAAGGGGAGGGTGCGCTTGACGCGGAATGCGGTATCGGGCGCTTCGCGCAAGTTCCCGCCGGGGGGCACATTGACTTTGGCTTGACGGGCATAATTGCCGTAGCGCTGGGGGGGCGCCGGCGTGATGTCGTAGACGCTATGGATCTGTCCGTGGCGGCCGGCGAGCAGTTCGGCGCTCATCCAGCCGGTATCGCCGTTGCCGAAGCGGATGTGCAGCCATTCGCCATCGCTGCTCGCGCCGAGGATGCCCATTGTTTCGCCGGCGGGCACCTGGAAGAGCAATTGCGATTCGATATCGGGGGCGACGCGCATGTTGACGCCGCCTTGCGTTTGCGCGTAACCCGGCTGCGGAATCGGCACGGGACGATCAAATAGTCGAATCGGCATGTGCTTGATCAGGTCGTATTCCAGCAGGACCGGCTCGCCCGGCAATTGCGCGGGCCGATTCCAGTCGCCGGTTTCATAACGCAGGTTCAGTTGCTCGCCTACGTTCAAGGTGACGGATTGGCCGTAAGCGACCAGGAGCACATTGCCTTCGATCGTGATGAATTTGGTGGTATCGGCTTGGGTGAGCACGATGAGGGTCCCGTTGATTTCGGTGGCGACGCCATTGATGAAGACGCTGGCTGTTCGGCCATAGAGCCCTTGGACGACCAGGGCGCCGACCGAGGGCATGGCGGCGCAATCAGAGGCGGAGGGACCGCTTTCGATGGTGATTGAGCGCCAGCGAGCCAAGCCGGTCTCAGCCGAGACGCGGTTGCTGATGCTGACGCCGCCTATTATCAGCGCGTCCATGAGGATGTTCTTTTCCAGGCGCAGCCAGAGCAAGCCACCGCCTGCCGCCGCGGATAAGGGCGGGCTTTGCAGGCGTTCAATCTGAATGGCTTCGGCCTGGGCGGCGAGGGCGTTGAGCGCGTTGGAGGCTGGATCGAGCTTGGGCGGCAAACCGCCGTTGCAGAAGTAGCCGGTTTGTCCAGCGAGGCAACTGTCGCTGGCTTTGGCATAATGCGCGGCCAGCGCTTCTTCACAGTTGGCGGCGGTGATGTTCGATTTTTCCTCGACGGCGATGGTTTCAGGCGTGTTTGTGGGCGGGAAGCGCATGGCGGTCGGCACCAAGGTCGGGATCGGCGTCGGCGTTATGTAGACGATGACGGACGCGGGGCGTTGAATCTGCTCCGCGGTTTCCTGCCGGGCGCGGCAGGCGCTCAAGAGCAGGAGCAAGACAAGGGCGGCGGCGAGGCGGGTTCTCATCTCGATAGGTCCAGCACAGCGTCAGTTGGCAGGCGCGGCAATTGTACCAGATTGGCCGGGGCGGGCGGATTGGCTCGAAGCAAACGGCGAATGCGCTCAGTCGGCAGCCAGGAATTTCAGCGCTTTTTCGATGCTCTTTTTGGGGCTGATCTTGACTTGGGCATCAAGCACGGCGCCATTCTCGCCGATGATCCAGTGCGAGCGGACAACGCCCATGTACTTCTTGCCGTACATCGACTTTTCGCCCCAGGCATCCCAGGCTTCGAGCACCTGATGTTCCGGGTCGGAGAGCAGGTCGTATTGCAGCGATTCTTTCTCGATCCATTTTGCCAGCGCGGCCGGTTCATCCGGGCTGAGGCCGAGGACGACCGCGTCAGCCGTTTCTATGCGGGCGAAGTTGTCGCGGAAGCCGCAAGCCTGGGTCGTGCAACCGGGGGTGCCGGCTTTGGGATAAGCGAAGAGCAGGACCTTCTGGCCGCGGTAATCGCTGAGTTTGACGCTTTCGCCCTTTTGGTTGAGCAATTCAAAATCCGGCGCGATGTCGCCTACTGCTGGCATAGTAGTCTCCTTTGATTGTCGATCCGTCTGATTGTAGCGCATGACTTGAGGGAATGGCATGGGTCGCTGGACGGGGGGCGGAGAATCTGATGCGGGCGACCCAAGGCTCGCGCCTACGGATGTTGGGTGGGGCGGGGTGGTGTGGCGGAGTCGGGCGACCCGGTGGCTTGCTCCTACGGATGTTGGGTGGGGGGTGGTGGTGTGGCGAAGGCGGGCGACCCGGTAGCTCGCTCCTACGGATGTTGGGTGGGGCGGGGTGGTGTGGGGGAGTCGGGCGACCCAATGGCTCGCCCCTACGGATGTTGGGTTGGGCGGGGTGGTGTGGCGGAGGCGGGCGACCCGGTGGCTCGCGCCTACACATAATTTAGTATCCAGCAAATTCGCCACTGCTCTAGACGGCGCCGCGCGCGCTTTGAATTTCTCGGCGGGCGAGATCAATGCCGAGCCACATGGTCGCTGTCGCGTGGGCCGGCATCAGCAGGTGCAGGTCGGGCGGGAAATGCGCGAGGAGGGCTTCATCGCTGTCGACAGGGGCGAGGACGACGCTGCCGCCTTCGGTTTCGTCGGCGGTGGCGAAAGGCATATCGCTGTCGGGCGCCGTGATGCGGCGATACCAGTCGGGGTCGTGAATCAGCAGCAGGGTACTGACTTCCGGGCGCAGGGTGAGGAGGTTGAAGACGATGCCGGTGGCGCATAGCTGGGCGCGGCCGGATTCAAGCAGGTCCAGGAGATAGAGCAGGGCGGGGTGATCATAGAAGAAGTCCCAGCGCGGCGGCTGCGCTTGCTCGGGAAAGTTGAACAATTCTTCCAGCACTTCGCGCAGAATCTGATGCTTGAGGCTCCATTCGCGTTGATCGGCAAAGTCCGCCGTCGTCGGCTGGAAGATCATCGCCGGCAAAACATGAACCATGCCGCTGTCGATGGCGGTGGCGGCTGAACGGCGTGCCAGCAGCGCTTTGTAGCCGTCCCCATCATTGAAGACGGTGAGCGCGCCGATGCCGATGGTCGCGCTGCGCCCGATGCCTCGCGTCAGCACGTCGGTCGGCGGTACTTGTCGATGGTAAGCGGCGCGGGATGGCGCGCGCATCCAGCCTTGGGCGACGGCGTCCCGCAGTTCGCGCTCCAGCGCGGAGCAGGTCGCCAGCATGTCGAAGTAATGTCCGATGACGCCGCGGAGGCGAAGCGGCTTCAGCCGTAGCGCTTGCATGGCGAAGGTCTGGCCGTCGTGCAGGCCGGGCTTGCTATTTTGCAGATCGTGCAGATAGCTATAATCGTAGAAGGGGAAGTCGCGCGCTGCCGGCGCCGGCAAGCTGCGGTCGAGCAGGCTATCGACATCGTGAATCTGCCAAGCGGCCGGATAGAAAACGGTCACCGGGTGCTCAATGCCGCCCCGGGAGAATGGCTCGCACTGGTAAAGGCGCTGCAGGTAGTCGGTCATATTCTTGTAGTCGCGGTTGTCGAGTGGCATTATTGGCTCTATCGGCGCTCACTTGTTACTTGTTTATTTGGGTCTCACTTCGTATGTCATCATTGTCTGTAGTGAATTACTTACGCGGGATTTAGGATCAATAATTCTGGATTCCGCGTTAGTTTGCAATAGAGCGATCTAAACACAATGAAGAGTCAGACTGTATGGTCACGCCGTACACTACCATTTTTCCTAATTCGACTCCTGCTGTTTCTGCTTGGTATGGGAAATGTCATCTTGCTTACATTGATATATGTGAATGACCGTGTAACCGACTTGCGATTTGATACCGAGACAAAATTCATTTTGTAGGCATATTGGCTGTTTCAATTAGCCTGATCACTGTTGCTCTACAACTACATATTCGGTTACATTCGTAGTAGAAGAGGAGTGGAGGAAGCGTCGGCATGAGTCCTGAAATCCTCGTACTGTTGTTTGTCTTCTTGATATTTCTGCTGATAGGCTCAATAGGAATGAGCTTGTATTTGCTCCACGATATAAGAAGTGGAAGCTATCGTAAATTGATTTCAGCGAGCGAACAGCGTGCTGACTTTGCAGAAAATGTCAAAAGCCTTCGAAAGAAAAACTTGGAGACGTGAGAGCGGAATCTGGCACACCACCGCAAACAGTTCGCGATTACGTTTACCTTGATACGAATCGCGCAAAGTCGATCTATTCTCAAGTAAGCTGAAATTCAACGCGCGTCAATTCTGCCTTTCAAGCAAACGTTGCGCCAGAGACATCAAGCCGTCGGCTATGAGCGCCTGCGCCAAGGACAAGCCGGCGAGGCCAGGACCGATGACGATGCCGAAGGGCGCATGTTGCCAGACCGCGCCCAGACTGCCGAGTTGCAAAAGGGCAAGCCCCCAATCGCCGTAGCTGCTGTAGCCGAGAAAGAGCAGGAAAGCGGCCGCGCCCGGCAGCGTGAGTTCATCCTGCAACGCTAATGAAACCGCCAGCGACGCCGCAGTGACGAAGACAAGCAGTGTCACGACCAGCAGAACCTGAGCGACGGCGGCGAAAAGACGGTCTTTGATGGCGAAAGCCGTCAGGATGCCGAGGGCGGCGAATGAGGCGATCATGGACAGGGGCAGCAAGAAGCCGGCGGTCAGGCTCAAGGCGATTATGGGGGGAATGACGCGCCAGTCCGCAACTGCGGTCGCGGCGTCCGCGTTGAGCATTTGCAGGTAGCCGCCGCCAAATGCGGTCAGCTCGGAGAGTATGCCCAGGGCGAGGATCAGCCGGACGAGAAGAATCGCCGCGATTGGCGCGCGCAAACGATAGAGAATGCCCAGCCAGCGAGCGCGCAAAGCCAAGCCCGCGCCACTCTCGGTGACGCGCAGGTTGTCCCAGGTATTGCCTTGGGCTTGGGCGTCAAAGGCAGCCGCGCCCAGGAGCAGAGCCGCGATCGCGGTCAGCGTTTGCAGCGTCAAGGCGGGAAAATACAGGCTCCCCCAAAGGACGCTCGCGGCGCTCTGGCTGGTTCTTACGCTGCCCGTTGTGGCCGCGTCCAGGAACAGGGCCGCGCCCGCAAGCAAGATGCCGAGCAAAAGCAGTTGCAAGACGAATCGACGGCGCGCATGGCCGACGCGATGATGAAACCATTCATAATCGAGCAGGGGATTCCGCGCCCATTGCGGCAGCAAGTACTTCTTGATGTTATTCATCGCGAGGCACAAGTTCGCCGAGGGTCGATTCCAGCCGGTCCAACTCCGCTATACAGTCTTCGCCAGCGAGCCGGACGGTGCGGTTGCCGCGCAGGTAATGGACGTAAGTTTGGGGCCAATGATCGAGACCGAGCTTTGCGCGCAGCGCGGCCGCGTAAACGCCGAGTTGCAGGAGATAGCGATCGGCGTGCCGCTCATAAGCGCCGCCAATCACGACGCTCGTCTTGTAATCGATGACTGCCCATTCGCCGTCGGGCTGCTGCAAAGCCAGGTCCATGACGCCGTGAATGGCGCGTTTTTCCGTTCGGAACATAAAAGGCAGTTCGGTATAAAGCGGGCGGCCATCGGCGCGGGCGGCGCTGACCCAGCGTTGCACATCGCTGGACTTGTGCAGGGAGATCAAGTCTTCGACCTGGCGCAGGGCGAAACGGGCAGCGGCCGGGTTCGTGATTCCCTTCTCCCAAACGATGGCGCGCAGCAACTCGGGCGCGTTCGGTCCTTCGAGCGCGACATGCCCGTAACACAAGTATTCATGCACGATCTCGCCGATGACGAGCGGCGTGACAGCTTGCGGCCCGATGGGGGAGGTTTTGGCAGCAGCGGGCAGGCTCCCGGCGGCGCTCTGACGAAATCTGCGGGCGGCGGATTGACGCTGGCGCGGGCTTAAACCCCGGCGATACTCGCCGATGTCCGCGATTTGGGAGGCGCTGATATGGCGGAGGCTCGGCGCGTTCGGGCTTGGCAGGGGCTCAATCAGCGGCGGGGAAAAGGGCGGGTACTCGCTCTCGTCCGCGACGAAGTCCCACAAGTCTGCGCCGGGTTTGTCTGACGAAAAGCGCTCATCGGGTTGACGCCGATCTTTCGGCATGGCGATCGAAATGGGTTGGTCGGCAAAGGTAATGGTCTGCTGCGGCTTAGGTTCTAGATCTTCAAGCTGGAGCGCGGCAATCAACTGCTGCAGCCAGCCTTTGCTTGTCCAGCGTCCATTCGCGTTTTGCCGGACTTGCCCGCTGATGAGCAGGTAATCTTGGGCGCGGGTGGCGGCGACATAGAGCAGCCGTTTGCGCTCGGCCGCCTCCTTCAGCGCGGCCAGCTTGACATTACGCTGATGCGCTAAACCGCTGGCGTAGCGGTTGCTCTCGGCGTCATAGACCTGACAGCTCAATCCGCTTTCGGGATCGGCGAGCAGGGTCGGCGCGCCTTGGAAGCCGCGTTGCCAGGAGGCGTCCGCCAGGATGACCAGGGGGAATTCCAGACCTTTGCTGGCATGCACGGTCATGAGGCGGATGGCTTGGCCCGCTTCGAGATGCGCTTCGCCCTCGCGTACCTCACGCGTCGACAGGTCTGTCAAGTATTGGGAGAACTTGCCGAGGGTGATCTTGCCGCTCGCTTCAGCCAGATGCAGGAGCTTCTCGATATTGCCCCGCCGGCGAGCGCCATCGGGCAGGCCGGTCAAGACGGCGAGATAATTCGTCTTGGCCAGAGCGCGGCGCAGCAATTCGGATATTGTGACGCGACCCGACAGTCGCAGCAGGTCAGCCAGGGTATCCAGGGCGTGATTGACCAGCGGCAAATCGGCGTCGACCATGCCGGGCGGCGGTTGACGCGCCGCGACATTTAGAGCCCGCCAAAGCGGCAGGGGAGCGGAGGCTTCGTCTTCGCTGGCCGGGATCAGGCGCAGGGCGAAGAGCAGATCATCGTTGAAGGCGAATATCGGCGAACGCAGGACAGCCGCCAGCGCCAGGTCATCGGCGGGATTATGCAAGAAACGCAGCAAATCCAGCATGTCCCAGACTTCCTGCCGGTCGTAATAGCCGCGCCCGGCGATGGTCAGGAATGGCAATTCCGCCGACTTGAGAGCCTCTTCATAAGTTGTCACATGCGACATCGACTGAAACAGGATCGTGATATCGCCGTATTCAAGGTCGCGCCAGTCGCCTTTTGCCTTGTCGAAGATTTGACGATGCTCAGCCCGCAGCGCTTTGATGCGCTCGGCGATTTCCTGCGCTTCCCAGCGCCGCATGTCTTCCGCCGTATATCGCCGCCGATTTTGCTTGTCCCTTACCGGCTCGCCCGAACCGTCGCGAATCTGACTGTCCAGAAGCTGCAATTCAATGGCGGGAATGCCGGGCGAGTCTTCGCGGAAGGCTTTCATTGGTTCATCGAAGGCGACTTCGTATTGCTTAACCGGGCTGTCCTCAGCTTGCTTCAAGAGGCATTCAAAGAGGGCGTTGAATTGTCCCACCAGATTGCGATGGCTGCGAAAAGAGGTCGACAGCGGCAGCTCAAGACAGGCATCACGGTCGCGGAGTGAAGCGCGGACGGAGTTGAAGACGCTGACATCGGCGCCGCGGAATTGGTAGACGCTCTGCTTGGGATCGCCAACGGCGAACAGGGAACCGGGGGTCTCCATATCCGCCAGTCGACTGATGATTCGCCATTGCGCCGCGTTGGTATCCTGGAATTCATCGACAAGCAGGTGCTTGAACTCGGCGTTGTGATAACGGGCGCGCACCGCTTCATCATTCAGCAAGTCGGCCGCCAGCCGCTCCAGATCGTCGAAATCGAGCAGCGCCGCCAGCCGCTTGCGCTCGCGATAGGTTTGGCGCGTCTCTTGCAAGAGCGCATGCCAGAGCGGCAGCAGTCGCGCCGTCAGTTTATCCAGATCGCCAGGCATTTGGCCGATGACGTCCAGCGCGTCCTTGACTCGTGTTCGCAGGTCGCGCAGCAGTTGGGCGGCTTCGTCTTTTGCCTGCTTGCCGCCCCATTTTGCAGCCGAGCCTTTGTTGCCGACAGCGCCCAGATCATAGCAGTTGCGCATGAGTTGAATTACCTGCGCGGCGTCGATGTCTTCCGCTGTCATTCGCGACAGGCAGGCTTCGTACTGCTGGACGAGTTCCGACAGTTTGTCGCCGGCGGGCAGGTAATCCAGCGCGCGCAGGGCAGCGGCGGAATTGATCAGGCCTTCTCGCTGGATCATCAGCTCCGCTTCCCACTCGCCCATCCAGCGGGCAAAGAGGGCGTCGGCAGTATCAGGCGGGGGCGGGTAATCGGCGTTGACAAGCGACATTTGCTTGAGCGCCGCTTCGATCTTCCAGGCATCGTAATGCGCGAAGAGCTTTGAGCCGGGCGGTTTGATATCCGCCAGCGCATCGGCGACGACATCGTCGAGCATAATCGCGGCTTCAATCTCGTCCAGCACTTCGAACTTGGGGTCGACGCCGGCTTGGGCCGCGTTGGCGCGAATGATGTCGGCGCAGAGCCCGTGGATCGTATCGATGCGCGCGCTGTCCATTTGCGAGAGGCGCCGCGTCCAGCGCGCTGAGTTCGATTCTTTGGCGCGCCGCTCCAATTCTTGGCGGACACGATGGCGCATTTCAAAGGCGGCTTCGCGCGTGAAGGTGATGGCTACCAGCGCGCTTATGAGCCAGTCCGGATTGCTCGCCAGCAACTGAAGATAGCGCTCGACCAAAACTCGCGTCTTGCCCGAGCCGGCGCCCGCCACGACGATGAGGTTTTTGTCCTGAGTATGAATGGCGGCTCGCTGTTCCGGGGTCGGCTGCATAGCGTCTCTCTACTCGATCACAGTAAAAGCAAGTTAGTCATGCGACAGATGAAATGTAGCGGATGTTGTAAGCGGGCGACTCACAGGGGCGCGTAGACACAGCCCGTCAGTCGCCCCTACAAGGCTTGTCCGGTAGTGAGGGTCTAATTTGGCATGGTTGATGCAAAAGACCAAGCTGGCAACAAAAAAGGCTTCGATTTGCATGCCGTGCGACACGATTTTGAGCGATTTTCGCCCAAATTGGCGCAAAGATGATCTCAATTGAGTTTGCAATGGATTGAATATGCGGCGCATTTGAGTTGGAATCATAGTAGCGGACAAGCCTTATAATGATTTCGGTTTTTGTCATTCTCTTTACCTTGCAATATTTTTCTCATTACTTTATTGGTTCTACTACTGCGGCAGGGGGCAGGGATTTGTAGCGTCCGGTCACGCGCAAACGGCAAAGATGAGAGTATTCGCAATAGTGAGAGCACTTGCCCTTTTCTGGCTTGGCGGCATGAACCGGGAATTGCCCGGCGCGCGCCATTTCTCGGTTAAGCGCGATATGCCTTTTGGCTTCCTCCAGCAAATCTTTGTCGTCTTCGTCGTCGGTGGATAGAGCGCCGCTGGTCTTGAGATTGCGGAGATGCCAGAACATGCCGCCCGCCACATTCTCATCAGCGCCAAATTCTTCAAAACGGCTCATCAACGCGAGAATGTAAATGACCATCTGAAAGTCACGGCCGATTTCTATTTCGCTCCGCGGTATTGGTCTGCTGCCCGTTTTGTAATCGACCACGACGAGCTTGCCGTCAACATTGTCGATACGGTCGATCAGGGCGGTCGCGCGCAGGGGAGCAATGCCTTCTCCCAATCTTATTTTCACTTCGTCGACAAATTCTTCCTGGCGATAAACAGAGCGGGTTTCGCCTAGATTGAGCGGGCTATCAGGAGAGAAATCCAGCTTAATCAGCGCTTCCAGCCGCTTCAACAAGAACCTGCTTTCCTCCGTCCAAGTAGAGGTCTCTCTGAACTTCAAGAGTTCGGGCGCGCGGGGCAAGATGTCTTCGGCCGCGGCGACGAGTATGGCGAGAGCCCGGTCCTTATTGTCTTCGCGGATCTCGAGCTGGCGGGAACGGAGTTTGCGGTAGGTCTCTTCCAGGATTCTGTGGTTGAGCGCGCCTAGCTGGGCTGGGTCAGCGCCCAACTCCGGTTCCAGCGCTTGGGAGAGCCCCAGCATTCTCTTGGCGAAAAAGCGGAAAGGGCAGTGGCCAAAGTCGTTCAGTTGCGTGGCGCTCCAAATTCGGTCGTCGCCAAGCCGGCGGGCTAGCTCGTCAAGCAGCGCTGACTGCGACAATATTCCGCTGTACTGATCGAAGGGCGCATTCGACAAGCGCCGCATTTCCACCTTGCGATGGGACTCTATCCGACGCCAAGATTTAGCAAGCATGGGCTGACCCCGCAGCCAGTTCCGCGCGCCGAGCGCCAGTTCCGCTTCCTCGGCGTCTTGCCGCCCAAGTTGATCGGCGACCGCGAGCATCAACTCGGAGCTATTGGCGGCCGTCCGCGGCTCTATGACCGCGCCTATTGGACGGCTCTCAATTGGCGCGTCGGGGAAAACCGCCCGGACCGCTCGCCAAAGGTAACTCTCGATCCATAGGCGGCCCGCTTGATAGGTCGGGCGCGACAAGGTCAAGGTCCGGCGGGGCAGCCTGATCAGTTCGTAGAAGAGGCCGCGGTCGTCAATGCGCTCGGCGCGCGTCCCCAGCGGAATGCCGCGCTCTTTCAACTGTACGCGTTCGGAATCGAGGTAGAGGGGATCTTCGGCCGCTTCCGCCGGGAAGACCCCTTCGGCCAAGCCGAGGATGAAGACGTGGTCTTGTGGCAAACCCCGCGCTTCCGCCGCTGTCGTCACCAAGACCTGATCCCGCCGCGGCTGATTGATGGAATCGTCAGCGCCGGTTTGCAAAGCCTGTTTGAGATCGGACCAGAACTGACGCCAGGTTATCTGCCCGCTCGCGCCCATCATCGACTGCAAGACGTCTTCGCTGACAAGCATATCGCGCAGGATCTTCTTCAAGCCCTTGAGCGCGTCAATATCGCGGGCGACGATGTCGCGATTGGCTCGCTCGCGCTCCCAAGCATTAGAGATGATGTTCAGCGAATACGCGCCGCTATTGTCCTCCGGCGGCTCAACCGGGTCGGAACCGAGCAGCGCCGCAATCATGCCGACATATTGGGAGACATCAGCGCGCTCCGGCGGCGTAATCGCGGCGATAAAACGGGACAGCGCGACGGAAAGCGTCTCCGCTTGCTCGGCAGTGACCGCAGTCACGGTCTCGTCGTCCTTGCCGCTGCTGATATGCTGCCGCGCCAGTTGAACGAGAGCGGACCAGTCGTCCAAGCCCCCGCCGAGGAACCGGCGCTCAAGGCTGAGGCGATCGAGCAGATCAATCAGCCCGCTGTCCAGGTCGACATCGAAATAGGGCGAGCGCAAGACATCCAGTAGGTCGCGGCGGCGGAAGCGCGGGGCGAGCTCCAGCAGATCGATGATGGAGGCGATGACGGGCGCGCTGCCGTAGCTGCGTTGGTAGTGGAGCAGGAGCGGCAAGTTGTATTCCGCCCGTCCCCATTCAAAATAGCTGGCGTAGCGTTCCCAATCGCGCAGCGCGATCAGGATGCTATTGGCCGGGGCGCCCTCCAGGAGCAGGCCTTTGACCGCGCGCATGACCGCCCGCGCCTCTTCGGCCGGGTCCGGCATTTCAATCAGCTTGATCGCGCCGTTGCCGCTCCCGGCGGGGGAATCCCGAAAGACAGATTTTCCCAGGCGATGCAGCGCGTCGTGGACTGCGACGAGAGCTTCGTCAGCCCGGTTCAATTCCAGGTTGAGGCCGGCGGCATCGAAGGCAGTTCGCAGACTTTGCCGCGCCAGCGCGCTGCGGCCAGGCGTCAGCGGGATTTCCGCCTCCGGCGGGGCTGTCAAAGTGATATGCGCCTGCTTGACGCTGCGCGACAGCTCCGCCAGCAGTTGGGATTGCACCGGCGTAAACTGGTCGTAGCCGTCAACGAGCAGCATGTCGATGTTCGCGGCGATCGCCGGGCGCTTGCTCAATGTCGCCAGCGCCAGCCAGCCCTCGCCCTCGACATCGGCCAGGCCGCTCTGCCTGAGCGCCTCCTGGTAGCGCCGATAGATGGCGGCGATTTCCTCGTCCTTGGCGCTCCGCGCTGCTTTGGCGAAGTCAGCGACATCGATCTTGTTCTGCTTGAGTTCGTCTATCAACTCGGTCAAAACCGTCACGAAGCCGCGCGTCTCCGCGATGCGATGGAAGACGCTCAGTTGTCCCTCGGCCAGCATCTGCGCTAATAAAGATCGTAATATCTTGTGCCGCATCAAGCGGGAGAGCCGGCGGACGGGCGTCCCCGCGAGCTTGAGCAGACGCGCGTTGAGCGTGTAGAAGTTGAAGAATTCGATGTTGAAGAAAGCGGGCGGATTATCATCGGCTTCGAGCAGACGCTGCCGGAAGCGCATTTCTTGTCGGCGGGTCGCCAGCAAGACCCAAACGCAGGGAAAGCCGTCCTGGCTGGCATCGGTCAGTTGGCGCAGCAAAGAAATCGTCAGCCCGGTTTTGTCAACCCCAACGGGGGCCAGATGCAAGGTCGCGCTCAAAGTCGGCTCCTAATGATAGAGGATGTTCACCAGGGCTTGCACCGTGCCGGGCGACAGCCGATCGTCGGCGAAGTAACTGTCGCGCAGGCTGGCGACCAACTGGCTGGCATGGACCACTGGGACAGCCGGCTGCTGGAGTTTGAGCGAAACTTCAGGCGCGTCCCGCAGGAATACCACAGCCGCGTATACGGGAATTTCCTGCATGTCGCAGTCTTTTATGTACGCGCGCAGCTTTATGGCTTTGGCGACTATCTCCCGCGTCGGGTTCCAGCGCAGGGGGCGCCACTTGCCTTTGCGGCGGCGCTTCAGCCAGTGCCCGCCTTCGTTGAAGAATGCGCCTTTCCGCCGGCTTATCCGCAGCGCCAGCACGCCGTGCTTGCTGACCAGCGCGGCATCCAGGTAGCCGGTGCTTCGCTTGCTGATGTTGCGGATGAGAACATACTGGTGATCGAGGTCTTCCGCCAGCATTTCGCCGAGCAGCCAGGCGGTCTTGTTGTCGGTCTTCCAGGTGACCGAGCGCAGCGCCAGCGCCATGGCGAGAATAGCGACGCCGCCGCCAATAACCAGGAGCGCTTTGCGCGTCAGGTCGTAGATGGGGTAACCCTGATTGAAGGGCGGCACCAAGCCGAAAATATGCAGGGCGATGCCGGCGACGAGCAGGGCGGCGCCAAGCAAGAACAGCAGCGCCGCGGCGATAAGTAGATCGCTCGAGCGCCGATTCAAGTTGCGGGTCGGGGCAATACTCTGCATCGCTTGTCGTTGGCGTTTCGTCTCGGTCTGTCACACAGTTACGATGATAGCCCATCTGTCGGCGCATGCAATCTGCGTCGGCTGAGGTTCGCGGCGCAATCGCCATCTCTATGGCGATGTTGTCGTCCCATAAGAGGGAGGGACTTCAAAACGATGAAATCCCCTTCCGCATTTTGGGGGAAGGGGCTGAGAGATGGGGGGTAAGAAGCGGCATGTCCACCTTATCCACGCAATTCACCCTCTCCCCGCTTGCTTGTTCTCTTAAATCATGTAACATAGTTACAGTGCAATCATGTAATGATATATAATGATACATTTCGTATCATAGCAGTCATATCATCTCGAAATGTCGCATAACAGAATCTTGAACATGACCAGCAGCCGCCAAATCATGAACTCATTCACCTTCATGCGCCTCTTCTCAATTAGAACATACATTCGGGGGGGGGCGGTATATGCGCTTCGGCCGTCTCCATTCTCGACCACTGGTTTTGGGCGATCCCGGTCCTGCTTATCGTTGCCGTTCTCAGCATCCGCCAGATCGACAGCTACCCGCCCGGTGCGGACGAGTTCTACTCCATGCAAGGCGCTGGCTGGGCGCTCGGTGGACCCTTCACCCCGGCCGATGTCTTAGCCGGCCTACCCATAACCAGCCCCGCCCACGTTCCAGGCTACACCCTGCTTCTTAACCAATGGGGCGGAATCGTCGGCCACCACATAGCTATGGCGCGTGTCTTGTCAATATTCGCTGGCTTGCTGGCGCTGGCGCTGACGGCTCGCCTGGCGCGAGACTTCGTTGCGCCAATCGCCGGATTCTACGCGCTGGCGTTTATGGCTGGCAACGCCTTCTTTAACTACTATTATGCCTATGCGCGAATGTATACCCTTTTCGTCTGCCTCGGCGCCCTGCTCCTCTGGCTTTACCTGAGAATCATCGATCAGAAACGCGCCGCGAAGCCCGCCGACTATCTAGCGCTCGGCGCGACCTGCTATACCCTGGCCAACATCCACATCTTTAGCGCAGTCCTGTTTCTTGCCATCGCAATCTTTCATGTCCTGGTCACCCCGAAAAACAAACGCTGGCTGAAAGTCTGCGCCGTCGTCCTGATCGCTTTCCTGCTCTTTTCGCCTTATATCCCGATTCTTGTCTCTCGCGGCATCCCCCACGGACTGACACTATTTGGACCTGGCTCCGAATCATTTATCAGCTTGCTCTACGCTTGGGTGCTGCTCGCCAGTAATGGCAACCTCGCTCTCTCCTTCCTGTCAGTAGGCGGCCTCTTGCTCATGCCTTTTGGTCGCGCGGGGAACCCTCGATACATTGCCATTCTTTGCGCCCTCTTTGCGCTTGTGCTTGCCGCCGTGCCTCTGATCTGGGACACATTGGCCGCCGGATTCATGCGCGCTACATTGGCGGGATTGCCTCTGGTTGTCATCTGCGTAAGCGCTGGTCTTACCGTCCTTCACCGAATTAAGTGGTCGCTCGGATTGCTGGCGCTATTGGGCGCAATCATTTCTGGTATCGTTCTGAACCAGAACATGGACTGGGAGCGCTTTAATACCGGCGGCCAGCAACGTTATCAGTATGTCGCTTGGCACGCCGTCAGCCGAGCAGCCGCCAATGATCCAATCGCCGCCCCCATCATCTTATTTCGCACTCGCCCCCACTTACTGAATAATAGCTACCTCAATGGCTATTCCCAGACAGACTGGTATTTCACCAACCGCGATCTCGACATAATCACGCCTCGGATTTTCGTTCAACTGGAAAATCATTTGCGCTTGACGGCTCTTATCGAACCAGCCCAACGGCTGGCATACAAAGATTCTCTCATCAAACCTGATGAAGAAAACGCTGTGCTCGATCTCTTTATCGCGTCAGGTTATCGCCTCTGCGAAGACGCCACGCCCGCCCGCGACACGGTCTCCATGCTATTCCTATGGGATACCCTCGATTGCCAACCGCCAGCCCTTGTCGCCAGTCACGACAACGAAGCTATAAGCCTCGATTACTTCGGCGCTCGCCTCGACGAGACCGCCTTGAGTTTCATTGACCGCTGGACCAGCAAGCCGCCCTTTGACAGCGCCGAGCTTCGCATCAGCTACCAAATCATCAATGAAGACTGGGACAGAAAAGCGCAAGTCGATCTTGATATGGTGCATGAAGGCGAATTACGCCGCTTCTCGATTGATGTATCCCAAGTGCCGCCCGGCCTCTATCGCCTTATGGCGATCGTCTACAGCAGAACCAGCGGCCATCGCTTCCAGTGGAAAGACAACCCCGGTTATGTACCGGAGATGCTCGAGCTTGGCGCGATAACGATTCGCGAGTCGTGAGCCGATATAGCAAAACGCCCCCGGTACAACCAGAGCCGCACAATTTGGCGCGCTGGGCCGGGGCTTTGCGCCAATACCGCATTCGCCAATCTCAGTAAGACAAAGCAAGTCATGCGACAAATGAAATGTAGTGGATGTTGTAAGCGGGCGACTCACAGAGTCGCCCCTACAATGATTACGGTTTTTGCCATTCTCTTTACCTTGCAATATTTTTCTCATTACTTTGTTGGTTCTACTTCTGTTAATGCGCGACCATATAGTCGCCCATTGCCGTCAAAACTATGCTAGGCTCTTCAGCATGGACACTCGATCGCTCCCCCTGAAATCGGCGCCAAAGCCCGCGCGAAACCCCAAAATGCCGAAACGCGCCCCATACCCCCCACCCCCACCTACATATACATACTGTATGTATACAGCAGTTCAATTTACCCGATTTTTTGCGTCTGTTTGGGGGGCGAATTGGGTAACTATAGGGAGCCTAACGACAGCTTGGCTATCGCTGCGGCAAATCATTGGCGCAGTCAGGAAGCGGCCAGGACAGTCGCTTCAAAAAGCGCTTGTCCCGCTGACGTTCGCGGGGGCGGCGAGTTTGAATATAATTAGGTAATGGCGCGGCAAAGCAGGTTTAATTGCTGCGGGGATCGGCGGCGGATGACCGGCAGGCGAGCGTAGCGGACGATGATGAACGATATGCAGGGCGTATCCAACAACGAGGCGAGCGCCGGGCTGAACGCAGCGCATCGCTTCGGCAGCGCCAGCGAATCGCTGTTCCGGCGTCTGTATCGCGGTTTGAACCGGCGGCGGCAGTTGGAAGAAGAACTGCGTCAACAGCGCGCGTTGGCGGGGCGAGAAGCCTCGCGCCATGCTGACTTGCAGCGGCGCTTTTCGCAATTGCAGGCCGCTCACGGCCGGCGCGGCAGTGAAATGGAACGGCTGCAGGCGGTGTTGGGCAGCCTTGAAGAAGGCATCATCGCCCAAGATCCCGGCGGCAAGGTGACCATGATGAACCGGGCGGCGGAAGCCATGCTCGGCGGCAAACGCGCCTTTTGGGATAGCGAGCTTGGCACGCTTTTCGAGCGCTATCGCGATGTGGAGGAGATCCCGGCTGAACTGACGCCCTTGGGGGAATCCGACGAAATCCCGCTGAACCATCGCATCGTCCGGGCGCAGCTTGTGGCCATAGGCGACGAGAGCCGGCGGCGCATCGGCACGGTCATCATCCTGCGCGATGTGACATATGACGCGCTGGCGGAGCGCCTGAAAGACGGCTTCGCCCGGCATATCGCCGAGGAGATGGAGAGCCCGATCAGCGTCATCAGGCTGGCCAGCGAGTTGCTCAGCGGGCAGCCGGAAGACAGCGCGGTCAATCAGCGCCTGCTGGAGAAGCTGCTGCAAAATGTGGATATCCTGGATCAACTGGCGCTTGAGTTGCTGGATATTGCCAAGATGAGCGCCGGCGCCTTTGATGTCAAGCGCGAGCCGCTGGCTGCCGAAGCGATGCTTTGGTCGGTCGTGAATGGCATTGGTCCGGATGTGAAGCGCCGCGGCATTGACTTGCTGGTGATGACGCGGGGCCTCAGCGGCGTCCTGCTGCGCGGCGATGAATCGCGCCTGCAATGGGCTTTGGGACATCTCATTCGCAATGGCGCGGATTACAATGCGGAAGGCGGCTATGTGGCGCTGACGGCACGGGTCGAGACACGCAAGTCCAAACGCTACCTCCTCATCAGCGTCAGCGACGATGGCGCCGGCATCAGTTCGGCTGACCTGCCTCATGTATTCGAGCGATTCTATCGCGGCGCGGACGCGGGGCAAAGCAAGCCCGCCGGTTTGGGCCAGGGGCTTTATGTCGCCAAGGCGATCTGCGAGGCGCACGGCGGCTACATGCAGGCGCAAAGCCGCTTGGGCGTGGGCAGCATTTTCACGCTGGCCGTCCCGGCGCGCGGGATGGCGGCGAAGGCGGATTAACTCTGCCGCGCGTCAGAAATTAATTGCGATGCCATATCTGATCGACGGCCATAACCTGATCGCGGCTCTGCCGGATATCAGCCTAGCTGACGAGAACGATGAGGCAAAGCTGGTCCTCAAGCTGAGAGGATTTTCGACGCGCGCGAAGGCGAAGTGCATCGTCATATTTGATCGCGGTTTGCCGGCGGGCGCATCCAAACTTTCCACCAGCGCGGTGCAGGTTGTATTCGCTTCCGAGCGCTCAAGCGCCGATTCTTTGATCAGGCGGCGCATAAGCCAAACGCGCGATGCCAGAAACTGGACGCTGGTGTCATCCGACCGGGAGATCGTTGGTTTTGCGCGGCGGCAGAATATGCGTCACCTGGGGGCTGCTGAGTTCGCGCGGCAGTTGGGGCAAGGCGATGCGGCCGGATCGGGAGTTGCCAGCCCGGAAAAACCGACGCCTTCCGAAGACGATACCGACCATTGGCTGGCGCAATTTGGCGCCGACGAATAAAGGCGCGTGTTTCCAGCGGGGCAGCGAAGGCGCGCCCGAGGAGATTATTCCTTTACTTTGGCGCGAGGCGCAAGTAAGATGCAAGGGACCGCGGGGCGTGGCGCAGCCCGGTAGCGCGCACGGTTTGGGTCCGTGAGGTCCCCGGTTCGAATCCGGGCGCCCCGACTGGGAAGAGCGCGGGTATGGTGTAACGGTAGCACTCCACCCTTCCAAGGTGTCAGTACGGGTTCGAATCCCGTTACCCGCTAATGAGCGCGCTTGGCAGATGAATTAGCGTTTATGCGATGGGTCCATAGCTCAATGGTCAGAGCAGTCGGCTCATAACCGATTGGTTCCAGGTTCGAGTCCTGGTGGACCCACTGCCAAATCAGCCCCGCGGCTGATTTTTTCGTCTTATTACGGCGAATTTAGCTCCAGCGGCGATGCGATCTTATGCGGTCATAAGCCGACTTCACTTCTTTGAATCGCTGCTCGGCTTCTTCTTTTTCGTGCTCGCTGACATCGGGATGATATTGCCGCGCGAGTTTGCGGAAGGCTTCTTTGACCGCTTCCTGCCCGGCGCCAACTTCAATCTCCAGCGCCAGGTAGGCGGCGCTGATCTGTTTCCCCGATTCCATATCGGCTGGTTGGGATTGCCGCGTATGATAGTGAAAGCGTTGCTGCGCGCGCTCTTCGCTGATGCGACGCTTGAACCTGGGCGAGGCGATATCGCCGACATACCAGTGGCCGCGGATATTGGTTTGGCAATCGCGCCGGCGCACCGACACCGCCTCCAAAGGAAAGTCCCGCGTATGCCAGGCGACGAATTGGTTGCGCTGCGTCGTCTCGTCCAGATTGACTTGCGCCAGGCGCAGGTCTCCGCCGCTGAGTTCGTAGGCCTGGATGGCGCCGATATTCAGGGCGCGCAGATCGTCCTGCCAGCCTTGCAGCCGGCCGCAGTAGCCATCCTCAGGCAAGAGCTTCAGATTGACGAGGAAAAGGGAGCCGATGCTCGCATTGCTATTCTGTTTCAAGGTGGCTTTGAGCGCGCGGGATTTGGGCGGCCGGTCGATGATGTAGGCGTATAGCCGGCTGTTCATCCAGGTTTCGACGACAATATCGGGTTCGTAGCTGAGCGAGGTCAGGCTGGTTTCGCGGCGGGCGCTGGCGGATTTGACATCCTGCGCTTCACGAAAGAGTTGTTTGATCAGGTTCGCGCAGGGATGCGGCACATCGACTATCTTTCTCGCCGGCGAATGGCATGATAATAGAGGCAGAGCGGGGGCTTTGTCAAATGTTCGGTTTGCCTCGCGCGGTCTGAGAATCTGCAACTGTGGGGGATCCAAGGATCACCCCTACATCCAGTATTCCCGAGTGAGGATAATTGGTTGCCATGTCGTCAATTTCACCACTCCCGCGCGGTCGAATGTCTTGCAATCGCGATCGACTTGCGCTAAACTTGTGGCTCGTAGGGGGCCGTTAGCTCAACTGGCAGAGCGCCTCGTTGACGTCGAGGAGGTTACAGGTTCGAGTCCTGTACAGCCCATTCAAGTCGATATTGATAGTCAGCGCGCCGGCATTTCCGCCGGCTTTTTATTTCCAGTCGCCGGTTCACATGATGCCGAAAGATTCAAAAGCCTCGACCGTGCCCATGCCGGCTTCGAGCGCTGCCCGCACTTGATCCTCGCCGCGGGCTTTTTCCAGGGCAGCGGTGAAGACGTCGCGTTCCGCGCTTTGGGGGATGATGCAGACGCCATCAATATCGCCGAAGACGATATCGCCCGGCGCGATTTTGACGCCTTCCATCTCGATCGGGCTGCGGTAATCCACGACGCGGCCGCGCGGTCCCTGATCTTGAGCGTAGCCGCCAAAAGAAAATGCGGGAAAGTTCAAGTGCAGAATCTCGTTGGTATCGCGCGAGTAGCCATGCACGACGGCGCCGGCCGCGCCCAGCAGGCGTGCGCGCGTGCTCATCAAGCCGCCCCAGAGGGCGTAGGTTGGCGAGGCGCCGGCGCAGATATAGACCTCGTTCGGTTTCAGCGAGTCCAGCGCGTGGAACATCAAACCGAAGGGCTTATCGATTTTTTCATCATCGTTGCCCTCCGCCGCTTCGTCGGTCAGATCGGCTTCGAGCACGGTCATGGCGCGGCCAATGACCACCATGCCGCTCCCGAGCGGTTTGATTTGGGGCGGCAGAAACTGATGCAACAAGCCGAGTTTGTCCATCACATCGCCGACGACGGCGGGAAACAATTCTTCCCGCGCCAGCGCAAATAATTCTTCGTCCGATTGCCAAAGCGTCATCGCGTCCGCTCCTTTGTCGCAGCCTTGTTTACTTTCGAATCAGCATTGTAACCTGCGCGCGGTCGATGCACAAAAGGGGGGAAGGTCCGGGGGTGGTGTGGCGGAGGCGGGCGACCCGGTGGCTCGCCCCTACGGATTTCGTTGTGAGTGGGTTCGTTATGAGAGAGGCGGGGAGGGGTGGCGGAGACGGGCGACCCGATGGCTCGCCCCTACATTTATTCTTTCTGGAGTCAGGCTAATTGGTTGCCATGTCCTCAATTTCACCACTCCCAACTACTTCTGTGGCGAAAAATAATGGAGCGCCGGGCTAGAATTCGATGCCGGCTCGCGCTTTGATACCGGCGTCAAAGGCATGTTTGAGCTTCACCATTTCGGTGGCGGTATCGGCGTAGTCGATGAGGGCGGGCGGGGCGTTGCGGCCCGTGACGAGCAGATGCTGACGCGGCGGTTTGTTCGCGCGGAGCCATTCGATCACCGCCTCCGTTTCCAGCCAGCGGAAATCCAGCAGGTAGGTAAATTCATCCAGGACGACAAGATCGTACTCGTCCGATACGATGGCGCGCTGGGCTATTTCCCAGCCATGGAGGGCGCGGGCTTGAGTTTCATCCAGGTCGCGGCTGGTCCAGGTGAAGCCGTCGCCGGTTTTGATCGGCTCCAAGCCCAGGGCTTTCAAAGCGCGCACTTCGCCCCATTGTCCGCCTTCGTGTTTGAGGAATTGAATCAAGGCGACTTTCTTCTTTCGCCCGAGCATACGCAAGATCAGGCCAAAAGCGGAAGTTGATTTGCCGCGGCCATCGCCGGTGTTGACCAATACCAGACCGCGCCGCGCTTGTCGTTCTCTCATTCCTGTTGACTTTCCAGCGTGTTCAGGAGCGCTTCTATTGTCCGGTGCTTCGTGACGCTCTCGTCAATGCGCAGTTTCCAGATAGGCTCAGATCCGTTTTGGGCGCGCGAGACCAGGACCCGGCCGAGTCCTTCATTCGGGGTGAAGCCGGCGCGGCTGAGAGCGCGGCGCATCCAGGCGATGTCTTCGCCGTGGCCGGCGACATGGACGGCTCGTCCGCCGGGCGGATCAAGAAAGAATCCACCGCGCTGCTGATCGAAGCGGATGCCATCAGCGCGGAAGGTCGCGCTCAAGCTGCCATCCAGCGCCAGATCTTCCGGGGCGCCGGCAGTGATGCCAGCGGCGCTCATCAGCCAAAGATTGTCGCAAGCGCGCAAAGCCAGATCAAGATCGTGCGTGGAGACCAGAATCGCCCGCTGCTGCGAGCGCGCCAGCCGTTTCAGCAGGGACATGGTTTCGATCCGGCGAGGCAAATCCAGGTAGGCGGTTGGCTCGTCGAGCAGCATGATCTCGCTCTCTTGCGCCAATGCTCGCGCGATCAGCAGCTTTTGACGCTGCCCGTCGCTCAGTTCCGCGGCCGGTTGCTCGGCCAGTTCCTCGCCTTTGACCGCGCGGAGCGCCGCTGCGACTTTGCGGTGGTCGTCGGGAGTCATGCGCCCGAGCCAATCGGTATGGGGATGTCGGCCCAGGGCAACCAGCCCGTAACCGGTCATCAGCATCGGCGGCGGCAGAGCCGTCAGGACCATGCTTAGCCGGCGCGCCAACTCGCCTGGTTTGAGGTTCACGATGTCTTTGCCCGCAATGAGGACCTGGCCGGCCAGGGGCTTTTGCACACCGGCCAGCGTGCGCAGCAGCGTTGACTTGCCGATGCCGTTAGGACCCAGCAAGCCGACCAGCTTTCCCCGCTGCAAGCGCAGTTTAAGGTCGTGCCCCAGGCGGACATCGCTTTTGCCGCGACGCCGATAGCCAATAGCGAGCGCGCGCGTTTCCAGCAGGGGCGTCATCGGCGTCATAACTTACCCCGAGCCTGGCGCAGCAGGACCAGCATCACCACCGGCGCGCCCAGGAAGGCGGTGACCACATTGAGCGGGAGCACCAGATTGTTGCCCGGCAATTCGGCGATGATGGCGGCGGCGAGAGCCACGCAAGCGCCAGCCAGGCAAGCGCCCGGCAGCAGCAATCGATGATCGGAACTGCCCAGCAAGCCGCGGCTGAGATGCGGCACTGCGATGCCGATGAAGGCGATGGGACCACAGAAGGCGGTCACGGCGCTGACCAGCAGGGCGGTGGCCAGCACGATGCCGATGCGGGCTCGCTTGAGATTGATGCCGAGGCTGCGCGCATAATCTTCGCCGAGGAGGAGACCATTCAGCGGTTTGACGAGGGCGGCCGCCAGCAGCAAACCGGCGATGACGAATCCCGCGAGTATTGGAAGTTGCGCGCTTGTGACGCCGCTGAAAGAGCCGAAAGTCCAGTTGATGTAGGCTTGTATGCGCTCCGGCAGGGCGAAATAAAGCAGCAGGCTGACCAGCGCGCCGACGAAGTAGCCGAACATCAGGCCGAGGATCAGCAGCGTTACGCTGTTCCGGATGCGGACGGCGACAAGCAGCACCAAGGTCATAGTCAGGGCAGCGCCGACGCCCGCGGCTGCCGTCAAAAGTAGGTCGCCGGCCAAGCCTAAGCCGGCCAGCAGCGCGCCACCGACCGCGCCCGAGGTCAGCAGGATCAGAGCCACACCGAGACTCGCGCCGGAGGAGACGCCGAGGACGAAGGGCTCCGCTAATGGGTTGCGAAAATAGGTCTGCATCAGCAAGCCGCTCACGCCCAGCGCCATGCCCGCCAGCGCGGCGGTTGCTGTCTTGGGCAGGCGGAATTTGAGCACGATATTCGTCCAGGACAGGTGATCGGCCTCGCCGCCCAGCAGGATCGTCAGGATCTGTTCCGGCGGTATCGAAGCTGAGCCAAGGGCCAGACTCAGCAGCAGCAGCAGAGCGAGCGCAAAGAGCAGGACGATGAGCAAGAGCGGTCTGGCGCCGACGAATTCCCGCCCGCCGACGCCGGTCCAGCGCGATAGATATCGCCCGGCTTGCGCTGTGAGCGAGTGGCGCGCCCGTGTCCAATCGCCGCGCAGGTCTGCCCCGCGCAAGGCAGGCTTGTCAGCCAGTTGCGACATTACTCGACCGCCAATCGATGATAGAAGGCGAAGTCATGCCCGGGCAGCAAATCGGGGTGGAAGATCGCCAGCAGGTCGGCCAGCACCAGATGCGGATTGGCGACGCCCGATTCGTAATAATTGTTGCCGCCGTTGGCATTCTCATCGCGATTGTTATTCCAGATATTGCCAAGCTGATAGGCGGTGAAGTCGCCAAAGCGGTTGTCCAGCGCGAGCAGGTCGGCGCCGGCATAGACGCCGAAGGTCTCGACCAGCCAGATATCCGCATCCAAGCCGCTCTCATAGACCGCCTCGAAGCTCATACCCGCGCTTGTTGCCGAGCCTTCTTCAGCCAGCAGCAATTCGCCGCCGGCATCGTCAATCAACTGACCGACGTAGGTATCGTCCCCGGGGATAAACCAGGCATCGGCATAACCCAGGAAGGCATTGATCAAGACCTTTGGTCGCTCTGCCTCGCTCAGATCAGCCGCCAAGGTCTTCAGCGCCTCATAATCCGCGGCGATATCGGCGTAGATTTCGTTGGCTCGCGCTTCCTGATTGTAGAAAAGCGCGCTGAACTTGAGCCACTCGGCCCGACCCAGCGGTGACAATTCGCGCCAGCTTGCATCCATGGCGGTGAAGACGCCCGCTTCCAGCAGCACGGGATGGGCGTCCGTGGCCGGATTATAGCCATAACTGAAGACCAGATCCGGCTCCAACTCAAGCACTCTTTCGATGTTGATCTCGGCGCCGAAACCGACCTCAGCCACATCGCCGGCGGCGATCATGTCGGTCACTTCCGGCGCGCTGATATAGAAGCCGCTATCGACGCCGATGAGATGATCCAGCAGGTCAAGCTGAGACAAGGCGGGCAGTTGCGTGGTCGAGAGCGTGATCAAATTGCCGGTCGGCACGTCGATGAACTGCGCGCCCGCGGGGAAGTCTTCGGCGGGCGGCAGGGGCGCGCCGCATTGCACGAGCACGTAGCTGAACTCCGGCGCGCCGTCAAAGGCATCGGAGACGCTGAGCACTTTGTAGTGATTGAAGTATTGGACTGAGAAGCGGACGGCGTCGACGATCTCCGCCTTGTGCGGGAAGTAGTCGATATCTTCCGAGAATTCGCCGACGCAGCCGTCAGTCAGATTGACTTCTTGCGCTTGAAGCGGGGGCGTAGCCAGGCTGATGAGCAGTAAAGCGAGAACCAGCAGCTTGAATTTCATTTGAGTCCCTCCTTTTGGACTTAGGAGGAAACGGGGCTGATACGCGCCCAGAAAAAATGCCCGCCGGTATGGGCGAGCAAGGGTTTTGCGTACCATGCTCGTCTCCCTTTTGACGCGAAAGATTTACGAGCTAAGTCTCAGGCAGGCATTCGGACTTCTGGCCGCTGGCCAGTTACCGCTGCGCGACAGCGTCGGACTTGCACCGACTTCCCCTTTACGCGTCCAACATCCGGGTTCAGACGCGCCTGAGTCTTAGAATATGTAAGTTGCCCAAGCCTAACATGGCCCGGGACGCTTGTCAAATACGGCGGGATTGCGGGAGCGGCGAATTATGCGGAACTATGTTTGGCGGGGTTGGAGAATCTGAAACTGTGGGCGATCCAAGGATCGCCCCTACGTCTATTATTCCCGAGTCGGGATAATTGGTTGCCATGTCCTCAATTTCACCACGCCCGGGATTGCGGGAGCGGTGAATAACGAGGGTATAATTCCACTCGTCTGGAGAATCTGATGCGATCGATCCAAGGATCGCCCCTACATTTATTCTTGCTGATTCAGGATTATTTGCTGCTGCCATCCACAGAATTCACCACTCCGGGGATTGCCGCCTTTTGTCCAAGCGAATGATCAGCAGGGGCAAAACGACAAGCCCGATGACGGAGGCGATCAGGAGCGGCAGATCTTGCGCGATGACATTGAGCAGGAAGAGGACCGCCAGCGCCAAGAGAACAAATGCCAGGAGCAGCGCCGCGCCGCCCTTGATGCGATAATTCCTTTCGAGCGGTATCTCCTTGTCGCGCAAGATGAGGAAGACGGCCGGCATCAGGCTGACGCCGGCGAAGAGACTCAGGGCGGAGATCAGCGCGCTCGCCTCCATCGTTTTGGGATCAGCCTTCGCCAGGATAACGCAAGCCCCAGCTTTCGCGCATGCGGTCCAGCGTCTCCATCATCGCCAGCGTCTCGTCCAGCGGCATCACATCGCTCTCGGTTTTGCCGGCGCGGATGTACTTGCCGACCGCCGCCGCTTCGTATTGGAAGCCTTCGCCCTCCCGATCATAGCGGAATGTCTCGGGCGCCTCGCCAGCCACTGCGACCGTCAATTCGTAAGGCGCCCACCAATTCGACATGGAGATAATCCCATTTGCGCCAACAATGCGCGCCTCATGCGGCGTGCTCAGCCGAATCGCGGTGGTGATGGTCGCCATCTGGTAGTCGCTGTACTTGAAGACCGAGACCGAGAGTTCGTCGACGCCGGTGTCGCCCAGCGTCACTTGCGATGCGATCTCGCGCGGCTGCGCGCCATAAACCATTGACGCCAACTGCACACAATAGCAGCCGACGTCCAGCAAGGCGCCTCCCGCCAGCGCCGGGTTATATGTCCGGCTCTCCGGCACAATGCTGCCGGTGCGGTAGCCGAAGTCGGCTTGCACGAGCATCACATCGCCGATGACCTTGCGGGCCAGCAGTTCGCGCAGCTTCGTCATGGCGGGGAAGAAGCGCGTCCAGAAGGCTTCCATCAAGAAGCGATCATTTGCGCGGGCGCAATCAATCATGCGCTTGGCTTCGGCCGCGTTGACGGCGAAGGGCTTCTCGCAAAGCACATGTTTGCCCGCCTCCAGGCACATGATCGTTTGTGGCAAGTGATGAGTATGCGGCGTGCCGATGTAGGCGACATCGACCGCCGGATCATTCGCCAGCGCTTCATAGCTGCCGTAGCGCTTGGTTGCCCCATATTCAGCGCCGAAGGCATCGGCTTTGCTTTGCGAGCGTGAAGCCACTGCGTAAATTTCAGCGCTCGGCTCCAGCTGCAAACCGTTGGAGAACCTGCGCGCGATGCTTCCCAGTCCGATCAAACCCCAGCGGATTTTGTCGCTCATGCCGGTTTATCCTCCGTCTTAAGCTCTAGCCAGGCGATTTCAGCCGCGCTCAACTCGATTTCAGCCGCCGCGGCATTCTCGGCAATCTGGTCGATTTCCCAATTGGCGATGATAGCGTGATAGCGCGGGTTGTTGTTCAATACGTATGCGACCGAAAGCTGGGCTGGGGAAACGCCTTTGTCCGCCGCTAATTCCAGCACGCGGTCCAGCCGTTGAAAATTGCTCTCATAAGCGTAAGCGCCGATGGGATTGGTATCCCAATAGTTGCTGAAGCTATCGATATTGTCCCGGGTGAACTTGCCGGTCATGAAGCCGCCGGCCAGGCTCGACCAGGTGAAGAGGGATATGTCGTTGGCATCGTACCAGGCGCGGTCGCTTTCGCCTTGCTCGCCGCTGACGCTGATGCAGCCAGCCCAAGGCTCCTTGATCATCTCAGCCACGCTGAATTGCGGGCTGCTGACTGTGAAGGGCGCCTTGCCGTTGGCGGCCGCGTAGGCATTGGCGGCGGCGACGCGATCCGCTCGCCAGTTGGAGCCGCCGTACAGGCCGATATGTCCCTTTGATTTATACTCATCCAGCACATCGACAATCTCGCCGACCGGGTAATCGCGATCGTCGCGATGCAGCAGGTAAAGCTCGACATGGTCAGTGCCAAGGCGCTCAAGCGATTCTTCCAGGTCGCGGCGAATGTACTCCGGCGCAACCCGCTTGGGCTCGCCCTTGTATGGGTGGGAGCCTTTGGTCAGAATAACGACTTCATCGCGGAGGCCACGGGCGTTGATCCAGGCGCCGAGTTCTTTTTCACAGACGCCCCCGCCGTAACCATGGGCGGTGTCGTAGCTGCTGAAGCCCCCCTCAAACAATGCGTCCAGGAGCCGGAAGTTGCCGTCACGGTTATCGGCGGTGAGCATCACCGTGCCTTGGAGCAGGCGCGCGACCGGTTTGATTACTCCGTCAATCCGGTTGTATTTCATCAGAGGCGGTCCTTTCTGGTTGGTTCATGCGCTGTATCGCGTCAGGCGAATGCGCAGGCGGGCTATTGTAGCGCAAGGGCAGACGAAGCGCAGCAGGGCATTCTCCTTCGCGCGGAATTGCCGTCACAGCCTAGCCTGACGCATGTACGATACCGGCGAGTCGATTGGGATCAACTGATTTTCTCGCTCAATGTTAATGGTCGGCAGCTTGAGCAGCGAGGCTCAGTTGGAGAAATTATTGCTTCAGGACGTCGCGCGGCTTCGAGCTGCCTTCTTTGGGGGGACCGACCACGCCGCGTTCTTCCATCATATCGACCAGGCGGGCCGCCCGCGTATAACCGATGCGCAAGCGCCGCTGCAGCAGCGAGATGGAGGCTTTGTCCAGGCGTCGCACCATGTCCACCGCCGTCTGATACAGTTCATCTTCTTCCGGGTCCCGGTTGCCCCCGTTGCTGCCGCCTTGCCCGGCGCCGGCCGTGGACATGTCCCAGAAGGCGGCTTGCTCGCTTGGCTGTTTCTTGGGCGCGCTATCTGAGGCGAGAGCGCTGGCATCAGGCGAGGGAGCGGAGGAGGACTTGGGGGGCAATGGTATCGGCTCCACGCCAGCGATCCCGCTCTTGCGCAATTTCCAGAAGCGGCTGATACGCTGAATTTCTTCATTGGAAACGTGCACGCCCTGCGCGCGCTGCGGCGCCGGCGTATCGCCCGACAGATACAGCATATCGCCCTTGCCCAGCAGGCGTTCCGCCCCCGGCTGGTCGATGATGACACGGCTGTCCACGCTGCCGGCCACGGCAAAAGCGATCCGCGCCGGGCAATTCGCCTTGATCAGCCCGGTCACCACATCCACTGACGGGCGCTGTGTGGCGATGACGAGGTGGATGCCGGTCGCCCTTGCCAGCGCCGCGATACGCGCGATTGCCCGCTCGGTGTCGTCGGGCGCCATCATCATCAGGTCCGCCAGCTCATCAATGATCACGACGATATAGGGCATCGCCGGCAGGTCGGGATCCAGAATGCTGTTGTAATCGATGATATTGCGCGCGCCGGCCTCGCTGAATTTCTTGTAGCGCTCATCCATCTCGGTGGTGACCCAGCGCAAGACGCCGATGATCCGCTCAAGCTCCACAACGACCGGCGCCACCAGATGGGGCAAGCCGTTGTAGCCGGTCAGCTCGACGCGCTTGGGATCGACCATGATAAAACGGACTGATTCGGGCGAGTTATTGACGAGGATGCTGTTGATAATGGCGTTGACGCAGACCGACTTGCCGGAGCCGGTCGTGCCGGCAATCAGCAGATGCGGCATCTGCGTCAGATCGGCCGCCATCGGCTTGCCATCCACCGACATGCCCAGCGCGATCGCCAGCGGGGAATCGATTCGTTGGTAGGCGGTGGAATCCATCACATCGCGCAAGCCAACGCGGGCCGAGACTGGATTGGGCACTTCGATGCCAACATAACCCTTGCCCGGCACGGGCGCTTCCATGCGCAGCGAGCGCGCGCCCAAAGCCAATTGCAGATCCTTGTCCAATTTGGCGATGGCGCCGACCTTGACGCGATTGCGCTTGCCGGTCTTGGCTATGATGTAAGCCGGCTCGACGCCGTATTGCGTGATGACGGGACCGGAATTCACTTCGACGACCCGCCCGGGCGCGCCGAAGCTGGCCAGCGTGTCTTCAATGATTTGCGCCTGTTGCTGCAGCGCGGCCTCGTCGAGGTCGCTGGCGACGCCGGTATTGAGCAGCTCGCGATAATCGGGCAGGTCCCAGTCGAGACGCTTGGCCGGCTTCCGGGAAACAGCGGCGGACGTATCCTTGAAGCTCGCGTCTTGTCCTGTTTCTGATGGCTTGCTCTTGGCCGATGGCGCTTTCGCTTCGCTTGACGCGTCCTCGTTATTGGCCACCGGATCTGGCGGCGGTCGCTGCGCAATTTCCTCGCCTGGCGTCGGCGCGACGGCGGGCGGCTCGGGCTGCGGCTCTGCTGGTTTGATTGGCGCGCGAGGGCGGGCCTGGCTAAATGACGGCGGAGGATTGGCGCGGCGAGGTCTTGGGGCGGGCGCTGACAAATTTGCGGTTGGCGGCTCGGCGGCTGGCGGCGGCAGGTCATCGCCCAGGTTGAGGAAGCGCTCCAGGCGACCGGCGCGTTCGGCTGGCTTCGCCGTTTTCGCTGGCGCGCCCTCGGCTGGACGGCGGCTCAGAAAGCGCCGCATCATGCTTTTGTCACTCGTCTCGGCGGGCGTCTCAATTGCCAAGGGCTCTATGCTTTGCGCGGGATCCGGTTTGCCGCGGCGACCCAGGAAGGCGCGCAGCCGGCTCGGAATCGGCATCCAGTCGCTGCTCGGTTTCGGCAGCGCCGGTCCCCCCGCCGGGGAGGCGCTCAATTGCGCTGGTTCCGGCTTGCGGATGCGCACATGACTATCGTCCGGCGCCATCGTCAACTGCTCCTGCCGCGCCTGTAAGCGCGCTGCCCGCCGCTGGACGAGGACCTGCCCGATGCGCGTCCGCAGGTTGCGGCTGAGGCTGATTAGCACAACGGAAAGCTCTACCATGCTGGAGCGGGTCGTCAGCATCGCGGCGATCGTCAATGTCATGAAGACGGCGACGAAACCGCCGAGTTCAGTGAGGTTGATAACGAGCGTGCTGTATAGCCAGCCGCCGATCAATCCGCCGCCGCGCCCGTCTTGATAGGACTGCCGCAGCGCCCGCCCGATACAATCGCGTCCGCATTGCTCGGGATAGCCGAGGCTGTCGAGGAATTGAAAGAGGACGAGCGCGCCCAGGAAGGCCAGTGTTGCGCCCGACAAGCGCACCGGATCGATGATGGGCGGATCAGCGCCGAAATGCCGCACGATCAGCCAGAGGCCGACCGCGAACATCGCGACAGGGACGGCAATGGCGCCCCAGCCGAGCAATTGCCCGATGACCGTATGCAGGATGCCGATAGCCGCTTGCTCCGGCGAAAGGGCGCTGAAGACAAAAACAATAGCGCCGAAGACCAAGCCAACCCCGATCAGGTCCAGCTTGCGGTCGAGGTCGAGCCAACCGTCGGAGGCGATCTTCGGTGTTTTATTGGCTCTTGCGCGGGCGGCGCCCCCTGGCTTGCTATCCTGCGGCCGGGTCGAACCTCGGCTAGCGCCGAATCGTCTGCCGCTCTCCCTATCTCCCGGTCGATTGCCGGCTTCATTGTCTTTGCCGTCACTGCGGCGGAGGCGGCCGCGTAATGCGCCGATCTTGCCAGTCACCGATGCGAAGGTCTTTGAGCTAGCGCTGGGCTCGGACGCTGCTCGCGGCGATTTGTCCGGGCGCGAGAACCGCTTTCGCCAGCCATGTCGGTCTTTACCGGTCTCTGGCGGCTTGGGGCTTTCCGACCGCGCCGACTTTTTCTGATGTTTGCCAGCCAGGCGCGCGCGCCGTTCTTCACTGTTCGCTATCGACGGCGCCGGATTGCGGGCTTTCACCGGCTTGCGCCCGGCTTTCTCTTGCTTCCGCTCGCCCGCTTTACTTCTGGCGCGCGAATCACGCTTGCCGCCTTCAACGCGCAGCCGCTCTTCCGGGGGCTCCATGTCTTCCGCCCGCGCTTGACGCGAGCCGCTGCCGCCCAGGACATTAGAGCGGCGACCGCCCGAATTCGCCAAGTCGTCGGGGTCAAAGAACTCGTCATCATCAATGTATTCAGGCTCGTTATCGCCACGATATGCCATGCTGCGACACCGTTTCCCCAGTTGCCAGCGCCAAACAGACAGTCTGCCGCATGACGCGCTTCCAGCATAGCACAGTCTCCGAATTGGGGCGATTCGCTTTAGAACAGATTTTCGTTAAGCAAGTAGAAGCGGCGGCGGGTCAGGCTATTGTGATGACGACCTTGCCCATAGCGCGCCGCTCCTGCAATTCACGCAGGGCGGAGACCGCGTCCTCCAGCGGGAAGGTCTGGTGTATATGCGGCTTGATTTCACCCGCGGCAAAATGCGTCATCAGTTGCTCGAATGAGCGGCGGATCACGGCGGCATCGTTCTGCCAATAGGCGCCCCAGAAGAGGCCCACAATCGAGGCGTTCTTGAGCAAAGCGATATTGACTGGCGCGGAGGGGATGCGTCCGCTGGCGAAGCCGATGACGAGGTAGCGCCCTTCCCAGGCGATTCGACGCAGCGCTTGGTCGAAGAGATCGCCGCCGACCGGATCGAAGATGACATCCGCGCCGCGCCCATCGGTCAAGGTTTTTATGCGATCGCGCAGGTTCTCGTCGGTGTAGTTGATCACGTCAGCGGCGCCGTACTCAAGCGCGAGATCGAGCTTTTCAGTTGCGCTCGCCGCCGCGATGACTCGCGCGCCCAGGAGCTTGCCTAGTTCAACCGCCGCCAAGCCGACCCCGCCGGCCGCGCCAAGCACCAGCAGAGTCTCGCCCGGTTTGAGCCCCGCGCGATGCGTCAGCGCGACATGCGCCGTGCCATAAGCCAGGGGAATCGCCGCCGCCTCTTCAAAGCTTATTGCCGCCGGGATCGGCAGTGGCATTGCGGCGGGCGTCAAAACTTCTTCCGCGAAGCCGCCCCACATCAAGGTCGAGACGACGCGCTGCCCGACTTCCAGCCCCTCGACGCCTTCGCCGATTTCGCTGATCTCCCCCGCCACTTCCAGGCCCGGGCTGAAGGGCAGAGGCGGTTTCAGTTGGTACAAGCCCTGAACCATGAGGATATCGGGGAAGTTGACGCCGCAGGCTCGCACTCTGATCTTGACCTGTCCGGCGCCGACGCTCGGGCTTGGGACTTCATCCAGAACCAGATTGTCAATTGAGCCAAATTCGCGGCAAATGAGGGCTTTCATATTGCTGCCGCTCAAATGGCAATATCGTTGGCGAGCAAGCCGGCGAGCAGGTCGATGCAAGCTCTCACATCGCCGGCGTCAACCGTCTCGCTGGTCGTATGCAGATAGCGGGTCGGAATGGAGATGCAGCCGCTGGGGACGCCCGCGTCCGCCATTTGAATCGCCGAGGCGTCGGTCGTGCCGCCCGCCAGCAACTCCAATTGATAGGGGATGCGATCGGCCTCGCAGCGGTCGATCATCCAGTTTTTGATCGCTACCGGCACAATCAAGCCCGGGTCATGGACTTTGATGGCCGCGCCGCCGCCCAGCTTCACCTGCATTTTCCGCCCGCGAATCTGGTCGCCGCTGCCGGTCACATCAATGGCAATGCCGATGTCAGGGCGCAGCCCTTGCGCCGCTGTCTTGGCGCCGCGCAAGCCGACTTCTTCCTGCACTGTGAAGGCGAAGTAGAGCTCGTTTGGCGTCTGCCGCCCCAGCCGGCGCATCGCTTCGATGGCGACAACGCAGCCGATGCGGTCGTCCAGGGACTTGGCTACGATGCGGCTGCCGCGCACTTGCATCTCGCGCATGAAGCCGGCCGGCTGCCCGACGGGCGTCGCGTTGCCGCCGCCATCCGCCTGCACATCAATGTAGAAGTCGGTCAAGGCTTTCCCGCCGCCATCCTGCACGGCAATCACGCCGACCGTGCCATCTTCGAATAACACGCGATTGCCGTTCAGGGTATCCTTGCGCAAGCCGCCGAGACTGGCGAAGCGCAGGTAGCCGCTGTCCGGTTCCTGGTAGTTCGCCATCAGCCCGATCTCGTCCATGTGCGCGGCGATCAAGACCTTCGGGCCGCCGGCGCCGACGCGACAGATAAGATTGCCCAAACCGTCAATCCAGATTTCGTCAGCCAGGTCCGATACTTCTTCGCGGATGATCTCGCGGATGCGATGCTCGTAGCCGGGCGGTCCCCAGGTTTCCACCAGTTTCTTGGTCAATGTCAGCAGGTCACGCTTTTCTGGCGCGGGCTTTGGCGCCAAGGGTTCGGCATCCTTCGCTCGTTTGGCGTCTCGTATTCGGATATGCTCCGCCCAAATGTCGATGCCCTCAAGCGTCGCCAGTTTCTCCTCCGCTTGCGCTTCCAGCCCCCACAACCCTCGGCGCGGGTGTGAGACGACCCCAACGCTGCTAAGAGCCGTGCGGATGCAGCTATTGGTTATCTGCCAGGATCTTTTCCACTTGTCTCCCAGCAATTCCCGAGTTTGGGCTTCCATCTCTCGATTGGAAATCGGTTCTCCCGCGTCGCGCAGGATGCGCATGATAATTTGTACGTGTTCATCATCAATCATTAGTGCCATTAAGCGCGCTCCTTGATTTGAATTTCTGCGGCCTTTTCTCAATGCGCATGGGCAAGCCATCACGGGGGAACAGGGTGATCAAGGCGGCGGGTTTGATCTCGACGCCATCAATCAAGCGGAGTTGATAGCGCTGCGCAATCGTCGCCAGCAGCAGGTTGGCTTCCATGATCGCGAAGCTGTTGCCGATGCATACCCGCGGACCGCCGGCGAAGGGCTGGTAGGCGTATTTGTGCATATTCTCGATCTCGGGGTCCAGCCAGCGCTCGGGCAGAAAATCCGTCGGTTGCTTCCAGTGGTCGGGATGGCGATGAAGGAGATAGATCATGACTTGCGCCGTCGTGCCTTCGGGCATGGGGTAGCCGCAGACTTCGGTGTCTTCCGCGGCGGTTCGGCTGACGGACCAGACGGCCGGCATGAGCCGCAAGGCTTCCTTGATGACGATGTCGGTATAGGGCAGGCGGCGCAGGTCTTCCAGCTTGGGCGGGCGCCCGGCCAGCGCCGAATCCAGCTCGGCATGCAGCTTGGCTTCGACCTCAGGATGCTGCGCCAGGAGCCACCAGGTCCAGTTCAAAGTATTGGCGGTGGTTTCATGCCCAGCCAGGAAGAGCGTCACCGCTTCGTCGCGCGCTTGCAGGTCAGTCATGCGCTCGCCATCGGCATCTTCCGCCAGGAGCAGCATCGACAAGAGGTCGCCGCGGTCTTCGCCGGTTGCCCGCCGGTCATTGATGAAGCCGTAGACGATTTTGTTCAGGGCGTTATTGGCGAGCCAGGAACGCGCCCGCAGCGGGGTCGGCACCCAATGCGGCAGGATGCTGGCGGTGTTGTTGGCTTTTTGCACGACGGCGACAGCCTTCTTGACCTGGTCGACTGTGCTCGTGGCATCGGCGTCGAAAAGAGTCCGCGCGACGATCGTAAGCGTGAGTTGCATCATCTCTTCGTCGACATCGACGACCGCGCCATCGCTCCAGCCTTCCAGCCGCTTCAAGGTGTAGTCGACCATGGTATCGGCATAGGCATGGACGCGGACGGCATGAAAAGCCGGCGCCACCAGACGACGCTGTCGCTTCCAAAAGTCGCCGTTGCTCGTGACCAGCCCCTCACCCATAAAACGCGCCAAGCCGCTCTTCTTGCTGGTATACGCAGGTCCCTTGATAAAACGTTTCGATTGGCGCACGAAGAGTTCATGAATGACATCTGGATTGGCGACCGAATAATTGTGAGTATCGCCGATCATGAAATGCCAGACATCGCCATAGGTTTCCATCCAACGGGTGACGTGGCTCAGCGGGTCTTTGAAGAAGCGGCGGTAAAACAAGTAATTCTGCCAGACGCCTTCGCCCATTTCGGTGGGACCCGGCGGGAATGCGCCGGCTCGGGATGGTGCCTTAGGCATAACGCTCGCCACACGGTTCATCACGGTCTCCTTTGAACTGCGCTTCTATATTCATCGTAGCCGATAAGGGCGCTTGTGGCTATGCCTCGTGTCAAGCGCGGTGCGTATCCCCCGCCCCCAACCCTTCCCGCCATCTCTATGCCGCGCACCCCATAAAGAGCGAGGGGCAATTATCGCAAAGTCCGTAGTGATTCCGGCTCCCCTTCCCTCCTTATTGGGAGATGAGGGGTATTAGAATTGCGGGTCAAACTGCTCAATAGCCGACGAGCCCGGCAAGTCGTTGCTTAAGCCAAAAGGATGCGCCGCCGGCGTCCACAGCAAAACCGCCCGACTTGCGCCGAGCGATCAGTGACTGAAGTTCAAGGCTTTGGACCTAGCCGCCAGGATGCGCAATGCGCAACTCTACCCAAGGCCCATTTCTCTCTCCCTGGTAGCGGGGGCGCACTTGAACGCACAGGGATTCGCCCCTCTTCAGCTTCACTGTGGAAATCGCGAAGGAATCCGAACCACCCGTCGTATACAAATACCGGCCCCTTGCCACGACAGGATCCAATCGCCGAGCCGGAACGAACGCGTTCCCTCTCCGCAGGGTATTGGCCGTCTTGAAGCTCGGGGTATTGCAATTGCTCTTCCCTTCGACGAGAACCGACCACCTCACACGGTAGTTAATCAAGCGCTCATCATTTGTCCAACCATCATTGGTTTTTCTCCAGGCGCCTTCGGCTCTATATAGAGGCCCCGTCCATGTCAAGGCGGCAGAGAAGTAGCTCGCCTGGCCTACCTTTGCGGACAACGATCCGCGCAAGGACCTGACTTGCTTGTATTCCTGCGCCGCCACGGGGCCCGCTATCGTCATCATCACTGCCAGCGCGAGTAAAATGTATCGATGCATAATTCCGTCTTCTCCGCCTTCTTCGATGAATAGTACGCGCCGTGCCAAGCGGTCGGCAGCGGTCAGACCAACGTGGAATGCGCAAATAATATTGAGAAGGGATTGAAGCAAATAACCAGCGAGTATTGTGTAGAGATGTTACGAGCGGGAGTAGAAACTTTGTACGCAGGAAGCCTTTAGCTTTCCTTGCGCTATCACTATACCGGGCTCGCCACATGTATACCCTCGCCCCAAAAAGCCATTCTAACGGAACAATTCAGCGTTTTTATCTCATTTTCAACTGCTTGTCAAACGACCGCTCTGGGCTGCTTGGCGCGATTTGCCTTATGCGCGCGCTTGCGGGACAATACGCGCCTAAGGAGATCCGCATTGCCAAGGAGCGAGGGTTGGGCATGTATACTATTGGGCTGGACTTCGGCACATTATCTGGACGAGCGGTACTGGTGGACGCCCGCGATGGCGGCGAAATCGCTGAATCGGTCTTCGATTATCCGCACGGCGTCATGGATGAGCAATTGCCCTCGGGCTTAAAATTGCCGCCCGATTGGGCGCTGCAGCATCCGCAAGATTACCTCGATGTCTTCGCCCATACCGTGCCGGCTGTGCTGCGGCGGAGCGGCGTCGCGCCGACCGATGTCAAAGGCATAGGCATCGATTTCACCGCCAGCTCGCCGATGCCGACGACTGCCGATGGCAAGCCGCTTTGCTTTCTCGACGAGCTCAAGGACGAGCCGCATGCCTACATCAAGCTGTGGAAGCATCACGCGGCCCAGCGCCAAGCCGACCAGATTAATGAAACCGCCCGTGTTATGGGCGAGAGTTGGCTGCCGCGTTACGGCGGCAAAATCTCATCGGAGTGGTTTTTTAGTAAATTGTTACAAATCCTGCAGGAGCGCCCGGATATTTACGCCCAAACAGAGCGCTTCATCGAGGCGGCCGATTGGGTCATCTGGCAATTGACCGGTCAGGAATCGCGCAACACCTGCACCGCCGGCTACAAGGCGATGGTTCAAGATGGGGACTTCCCGAGCGCGGATTATTTTCGGGCGCTGGACCCCGCCTTTGAAAATGTGGTCGACGAGAAGGTCGGCCGGGAGTTCGCCGAATTGGGTTCCAAAGCCGGCGAGTTGAGGCCGCAAATGGCGGACATGATGGGGCTTCCGGCCGGGATCGCTATAGCGGTCGCCAATGTCGACGCCCATGTCACCGCGCCGGCGGTCAAAGCGACTGAGCCCGGCATCATGGTCATGGTCATGGGCACCTCCTGCTGTCACATCCTTTCCGGCCGCGACTTGCAAGTCGTGGATGGCATGTGCGGCGTCGTCATGGGGGGCGTCATCCCGGGCTTGTATGGCTATGAGGCGGGCCAAAGCGCTGTCGGGGATATCTTCGCCTGGTTTGTCGATCATGCCGTGCCGGGCGAATATCAATCGGCGGCGGAGCGAGCCAAGCTCAATCTGCACGAATATCTTGAGCGCGAGGCGGCGAAGCAGCAGGTTGGCGCGCACGGGCTTATCGCGCTGGATTGGTGGAATGGCAACCGCAGCACCCTGGTGGATGTCGATTTGACGGGCATGCTGCTGGGCATGAATCTGGCGACGCGCCCGCCGGATATCTACCGCGCGCTTATCGAATCCACCGCTTATGGCACACGCGAGATCATCGAAGCCTTTGACGCGCAAGGCATTGAAGTGAAGGAGCTGGTCGCCGCCGGCGGCTTGCCGGAGAAGAACGCGCTGCTCTGCCAAATCTTCGCCGATGTCACGGGCCGGCCCTTCAAGCTGTCCGGCTCGGCGCAGGCGCCCGCTTTGGGCTCGGCGATGCACGCGGCCGTCGCTGCCGGCATCTATCCCGATATTCAGGCCGCCGCGGACAAGATGGGCAAGCTGAAAGAAGGCGTCGTCGCGCCAATCGCAAAAAACCAGGCGGTCTATGACAAACTCTTCGCCGAATACCGGACCCTCTACGATTACTTCGGGCGCGGTTCCAACGATGTCATGAAAAGCCTGAAAGCCATCAAACACGATGCTATTGCTTAGTAGAAGGACTTCACCGTCCAGGCTCCGCTGCCCATGCCTGAAACTGATTTGTTAGAAATAACCAAAAGTACCGCAAGTAATTGGGATATTATTGCGCTTTGTTTGGACCGCTTCGGCGCGATAGTATAGCTGCAAGGCTGGAGAAACCAGAAAATTGTCTGCGCGGGGGTGATAAATGAACAAAGGCAAGTTGGGTACGGGCAGCAAGCGCAAGGTATTTTATCGCTTCATCTCGCTGTTTTTTGGTTTGGTGATACTGTACAGCTTCGGCTTTGGCACAATCGCACAAGACGACCCTCCGGCTGAGGATGCCGCCGCGGAAGTAGTCGAGGAAGCGGGGATCACCGCGGCCGAGGTACAGAAAAACCTGGACCATGTATGGATATTGCTGGCGGGCTTTCTGGTCTTCTTCATGCAGGCCGGTTTCGCCATGCTGGAAGGCGGCATGATCCGTGAAACGGGGGTGGTCAACTCGCTCGCCGAAAACTTCATGGACGCCTGCGTCACTGCCATCGTCTTTTTCATCGTCGGTTATGGCATCGCCTTTGGCAGTGCGGAGAGCAGCGGCTTCTTCCCGCAGATCGAACTTTTCTTGGGCGGCGCTACCGGCGCAGGCGAGGACGACGGGTCGCTCTTTGTGAACTTCTTCTTCCAGTTTGCCTTCGCTGGCGCGGCCGCTACCATCGCCACTGGCGGTATGGCGGAGCGAACTAATTTTGTTGGCAAGCTGATTTATAGCGCGATCCTCGGCGCTATTATCTATCCGGTCGTCGTTTTCTGGACCTGGGGTCAAGGCTGGATATTCCAGCAGGGATTTGTGGACTTCGCCGGTTCGACCATTGTGCACATGACCGGTGGCATCGTGGCGCTTGCCGGCGCCTACGTGCTGGGTCCGCGCGCCGGACGCGTCTTTGGACGTCCGCCGGCGGCCTCCAATCTGGCGATTGCCTCCTTGGGGACTTTCATTTTGTGGTTCGGCTGGTACGGCTTCAATGTCGGCTCGACGCTGGGCGCGGGTGATATCAATCAACTGGGTCTGGTCGCGGTCAATACCACGTTGGCGGCCACTGCTGGCGCGCTTGGCGCTATGTTCCATACCTACTTTATCACCAAGAATTGGAATGTCAGTTTCGTCTTGAACGGTTCGCTGGCTGGTCTGGTTGGCATTACTGCGGGCTGCGCCTTTGTCACGCCGATAAGCGCGGTGATCATCGGCGCATTGTCCGGCATTGTGCTGGTGATCTCAATCGGCATCGTGGAATCGTTGAAAATAGACGATGCGGTCGGCGCCTTTTCGGTACACGGCGCTTGTGGCGCCTTCGGAACGATCATGATTGGCATTGTTGGCTCGCAGGCGCTCCTCGAAGGCGCGGGCGCGGATTTCACCACCAGCCTGTTTGATGGCGGCGGCATGGAACTCTTGGGCGCGCAGATTGTTGGCGTGGTCGGGGTCGCTATTTGGGTCGGTGTCACCAGCTTCATCATGTTCACAGTGCTCAACCGCATGGAAGTCCTCCATGTAGATCCGGAAGCGGACCGCATCGGCATTGACGCCTACGAACATCACGCCTCGGTCTGGCCCAATGTGCTGCCGCTGCGCGAATCTGACGAAGACTGACGCGAGCCTTCGCGGCGCTCACTAACAAACAAGGCGATCTGAAACAGGTCGCCTTTTGCTTTTTTCGCTCAGCTAACAGGGTTACAAGTTGTCGCTGTCAAGCATGATGGTCACGGGACCGTCGTTGTGGATCTCCACCTGCATCAGCGCGCCGAAGACGCCATGCTCCACCCGCTTGACGCCAGCTCGGGCCAGGCAATCGGCGTAGGAACGCACCAGCGGCTCCGCGATTTCAGGTCCCGCCGCCCGGATATAACTTGGTCGCCGTCCCTTGCGGGCGTCGGCGTAGAGCGTGAACTGGGACACCACCAGCGCGCCGCCGCCGATATCCAGCAGCGACTGATTCATCTTGCCGGCCGCATCGGGGAAAACGCGCAGGTTGGCTGTCTTTGTCGCCAGCTTCTCCGCCACGGATTCGTTATCGGAGTGAGTGACGCCGACCAGGGCGACGACGCCGAAGTCGACCGCGCCGGTGATTGCGCCGTCCACTGTTACCGAGCCCTTTGTGACACGCTGCAAGAGCACTCGCATACTGGCGCCTCCCTTTCAGGGTCGCTGGTTCAAGATCTGCATCACGCGCAAAAGGAAGAATTGACAGCAGGTATCGACGTGGTAGTGGATGTCCAGTTCTTCCAGTTGGCGGTCATACCTGCCGGTGACTTGGAATTGCGGCGCTTGGGCATGCTCGCCGCAAACAACATCGCGAAACTTGCGCTCCAACCCATCGCCGAGAGACCGGCGCGTAGTATCAAACATCAATTGAAGTTCGCGATCGTCGAGGAAGGCGTCGGGCTGTTCATCGCCTTCAATTCGAAAATCAAATTCGATTTTCATGCGTCGGCGGCGGTCAGTCGATCATATTGGTCTGCCGCTGCACGAGTTGAATCGTATAACCCCAGGGGTCGCGCAGGAAAGCCAGCCTGTCGCCGTTCGCGCGGTTATCGATATCGCCGTCCAAGACAGCGCCGGCCGCGACCAGTCGCTGACGCGCCGCATCCATGTCCGCAACGGAAAAGGCCAGGTGAAAGGCGACCGCGTGATGTTCGGCGTAATCGATGAATGCGCCAAGCGGATTGCTGTATATCTCGATCATGCTTTTGCCAGCGCTATCCGCCAGGAAGTGAATATACGGCGGCTCCGCGAATGACCGTACGATTTGCATATCGAGGTTTTCGCAGTACCAGGCAGCCAGCGCCGCCGGATCCGCCACATTAAAGGCGATGTGCTCCAATCTCATGATGCCCCCTATTCCAATTCAAATCGCTCTGCTTCCGAGGCGGGCGATTGCTCGCCCTCTAATTCAGAGTCGTCCGCCTCCAATTGCTGGCTGCGCAGCCAACTCATGCCCATCATGCCGAGAAATACGATGGCGATCCCCAAGAAGATAATCTCGTCAAATGGACCCAAGGCTCCGTGCGCCAGAATAAAAGGCATGTCGCCTCTCGATTATCAGCTTAATCGGCTGCATTATAGACGACGCCGCGCGCAAACTGAACCGATGGTTGTCAGGTCGCTCCAAGAAAAGCAGAATGGCGCGGGTTTGGCTTGTGCCTCTCGCGGGCGGCTATAGCGGAAAGCAACGATATGTCCGAACAGATTCTGAGCGTCAACGGCTTGCGGAAGTATTATGGCGCGAAGCTGATACTCGATGACGTCAGCCTCAATTTGAATCGAGGCGAGCGGTCGGTTCTCGTCGGCGAAAACGGCGTGGGCAAGTCCACGCTTGCTCGCCTGATCCTGGGCATTGAAGCGGGCGAGGGCGGGACGATCCGCCGCCAGCCCGGCAGCGTTGCGGCTTATCTGCCGCAAGAGGCGCAGGTCGCCGACACGCTGACAGTAGGCGAGTACATCAGCGAAAGCCTCGGCGAGTTGAATTCGCTGGGACGCCGCTTGCAGGAGTTGGAAACGCAGATGGCCGAGGGGGACGATATAGAGGCCGCGCTGGACGAGTACGGCCGAGTGCAGACGCTGTTTGACCTGGGAGGCGGATACACCCTGGACGCGCGCCGCGAGCAGATCTTTGCCGGTTTGGACCTAAGCCATATTGACGAGGCGCGGTCGGTCATGTCCCTAAGCGGCGGCGAGAAGACACGCATCGGTTTGGCGGTATTGCTCTTGCGGGCGCCCGATCTGCTGATATTGGACGAACCGACAAACCATCTGGATTTCACTGGCTTGGCCTGGCTGGAAGATTATCTGCTGAGTTATCCGCAGGCGCTATTGATGATCACCCATGATCGCCGCTTCATCGATCGCGTGGCGACCAAGATACTCGATCTGTCGCCGGTGACGCACAGCCTGACGACTTATCATGGCAATTATTCGGATTATCTCGCCCAGCGCGAGGCGCAATATCAGCGCGAGGTCGATGCCTATCACAGTCAGGCGAATCGCATGAAGCAGCTCCGCGCGCAGATGAAGAAAGAGGCGCACGGGCATCGCAAAGCGAAGCGGCCCGATGATGGCGACAAATGGATAAAGTTCACCGCTCAGCAGCAGGTCGCGCGCACTGTGAGCAAGCTGGTCCGTTCCGCCCGGCAGGAGTTGGACACGCTCGAGGCGAACCGGCTGGATAATCCGCGCCACATCTGGCATATCGAATTTGAATTCGATCCGCTGCCATTAACCAGCACGGAGCCCTTGCGGTTGCAATCATTGAGTATGGCTTTCGACGAACGCGAGTTGATCTCCGGCGCCGACGCCGTCTTGCGCAAGGGCGAACGCGCCGCTTTGGCGGCGCCGAATGGGGCTGGAAAGACCACGCTCCTGCGATTGATCATGGGCGAGTTGGAGGCGACCGGGGGCGCAGTCAAGATCATGCCCAGCGCCAAACTCGGCTACCTCGACCAGACCGGCGCCGCTTTTGACGAACGCGCCAATGTCGTTGAGCTGCTCAGCGCGATCAGTCACGACAGCGCCGACAACATCCTGACCCTGCTGCACCGCAGCGGCTTGTTCCGCGATGCGCATCTGGCGGCCAAATCGGTTGGCGATTTGAGCTTGGGGCAGCGCCGCAAGCTTGGCATCGCCCGCTTGATTCACAGCCGCGCCAATTTATTGCTGCTGGATGAGCCGACGAACCACCTGGATTTGATGAGCCTGGAAGCATTGGAGCGGGCGCTGCTCGCTTTCCCGGGCGCGATCCTGGCGGCGACGCACGATCGCTGGTTCATCGACAAAATCGCGACCGCGGTCTGGCGTTTGCGCGATGGCAAACTCGTGATTGATTAAGGGCGCGGATGTCTCAGTCTGCGTCGACGGGAATCTTGAAGGCGGAAGCTGACGGCGGCGAATCATCATCGTCCGGCTCGTCTTCAGCGCTGTCGCGGGCCGCGCTGATGTCGATGCGCACCGCTTTCTTGCCAAGCTGGGGACGCTTGGCCCGCTGCTTCCGTCTCCGTTTGCGCGGTTTTTTCTTCGGCTCCTTAACCTGGACCGCGACATCAACTTCTGCGGCAGCCGCTTCGTCCGCATCAATGCTTTCGCTGATTTCGACCGTTTGCCGCGCTCCGGCAAAGGCGTCGGCTTCTTTCGCAGCCGCAGATTTTGACGACTCGGTCTGCAGCGCAGGTTCCTTCTGTGAACCGGTCGCCTCTTGCTCCGCCCCAGCTGATTGCGCCGCGCGCATTCGCTTGACCGCGGCGACGATGTCTTCCTCGAATATATCCCAGCGAGATGGCGCCAGCGATTCCAGCATGAGTTCCAGCGCGTCAAGCAAAGCCATGCTATCGGCGTCCTTGCTGTTCAAGGCGAAGATCCGCCAAACACGCAGGGGGCGATAGCTCGGGTGCAAGCGGAGACCTTCGTCGATGACCGCCAGCGCCTCTTGAACTTCGCCCATCGTGAGCAAGGCGGCGCCGAGACGGGTGTATAGACGGGGCATATCTTTGGGCGGCAGCCCTTGCCCTTTTGGCAGAGCGAGCAATTCTCGGTATAAGGGCAGCGCCTGCTCCGGCACTTCGAAGGCGGTCCAGCTTGCGGCCAACTCAAACATGATGCGCGCATTGCCGGGGTAGGTGGCATGCAGTTGCCGAAAATGTTCGATCGCGCCGCGCAGATTGCCTTGCCGTTTCAATTGCAGACCGGCATCGATCAACTCGGTGATCACCGCCATATCGCTCATCCTCATCGCGCTTGTCTAGCATGAGTATAGCATGGTCAAGCTGCGCCAAGCATCTTTACTGCGCGGTCGGCAAGAGGGCGGCTTGCGGCTTGCCCCGCCAAACGGTCGAACGGATAATGGATGGCATTCACACGAGCGAAAATGAGGACGGTTTCATGCGCCATTTGCGTCTCGGTTTTGGCGGGTTCGCAGCGCTTGCGTTTTGTCTGTCGCTTATGCTGTTGACGCCGCCGCTGCAAGCAGCCGATAGCGATCCGCAGGCTTTCGAAACGGGTGAAGCCGAGAACCTGCTCGGTGATGCGCTGGTCAGCGTCAATGGGGCGCGTATCGAGCGAGCGCGCTTCAATGCGGCCTTCGCGCGCATCGCGGCTTTCTCAACCGCTGCCGACCCCAAGGCGCTTGCTTTGGATGTATTGAACGGTCTGATTGACGACGAGTTGATTCTGCAATTCGCCATAGAGAATGATCTCGATGCCGCTGCTGAGGCGGTGGAGGACGAAATCGAGCGCCTGAAAGACAACATGGGCGCGGACCGTTGGGACGAGTGGCTTATGAAGAACCTTTACACCCCCGAGCAATTCCGGGAGGAACTGCGTCAGCACCTTGTCACGCTGGCTGTGCGCGAACATGTGACGGCTCACTTGCGGGAGGGGGCTTTGCATGCGCGCGCGCGTCATATATTGGTGGCGCAGGAAAGCGAGGCGCAACTTGTGATAAGGCGCTTGCGGGCTGGCGAGAATTTCGCGGCTTTGGCGGCGGCGCTTTCACTCGATGTCTCGACCCGCGAAGATGGCGGGGATCTCGGCTGGTTCATCCGGGGCGAACTGCTGGACCGGCGTCTTGGCGAGGCGGCTTTCTCTCAAGACCTGGGTGATATAGGCGGCCCAATCGCGACTCGCCTCGGCTACCACGTCTTGCAGGTTATCGGCCGGGCGGAGCGCGGGATTGAGGCCGGTCGCCTGCCGTATCTGATCGAGACCACCTTTACCTTGTGGCTGGAAGCGCAACTGGAAGCGGCTGATATCCGATTTGACCTGGAAGCGCTTGAATCGCTGGCGGGCGCTATGCCTTGACGATGGGTACAACATAGCCCTCATCAAGCCAAACTTTCAGCCGGCCCGGATCCACGGCGTCGCGGCGGAAGCCGGTCGGCTCTGCGAGGCTTAACTGCACAAGCTCTTCGTCCCTGACAAATGTACTGAGAAAGTCGTGATAGATACCGCGATCCGGCGAAACATAACACCAGGGCGCGAGTCGATAATTGGTCTCAGCGCTAAGTTGGGGGATCCGATACGTTAGCGGCGGCTTCTTGACCGCATTCAATATGATATCGGCATAACTGTCGACCATCGCGTCGTGCGAGAATTCCGCTCTGAGATAGCTTAGGGTCTCTGGAGATGTGCGGCGGCCTTCGCTCAAGATGCTGTGCGTAATCGCCGCGGCGCTTTCGATTTCGCCGTAATCTATACTGTCGATATGTTCTTCGGGCAGAAGTTCGCGATAGGTCGCGACGCGAGAAACGACGGCCGGCGTGCCGCAGCCCAATGACTCAAAGACTGCGTTGCCGAAAGTTTCAATGATGTTTCCTATACACAGGCTTACATCGGCCAGGCTGTAATACTGTGGAATCAGGGCTTCGCTAATCCATTCGTGAAATATGAATACCTCGCTAAGGCACATTTCATTGATGCGACGCCTTAGCCTGTTGTAATAATTGACGTATTTTGGTTCTTTGGAGACGCCGGGCCAGAGCGGCACCAGGACGCGCAGATCGCGCCAGCCATAGTCATGCACCAGTCGATGCGTCACCTGCAGCACATCAAAAATTCCTTTGTTGACATCAGGCCGGTGCGGAAAGAGCACAACCGGGTGGTTGACAACTTCGGCCGGGATGTACTCAAAGATTTCCTTTGGCTCCGTATAACGGAAGAAATCCCAATCGAAGCCATTGTGAATGGCGTGCATGCGTTCGCGCACTTGCGGGGCGAATTGTCCGACGGCCGCTTCATAAGAAGCGCGTGTATGCTCCGAAGGCAAAATCCATTCGTCGCCTTGAAACAGGAAGGCGGACATGACCGGCTCAGGGTAGATGATCGTTCGCAGCGAAATCACCGTTGGAATGTCTTGGTAGGCGTAGGGAAATATCAAGCTGCCGTCGTGGCTGTAGTGCACGTCGGCTTCGGCAAATGCAGAACCGATTTCGCGCATCGCGTTTGCAATGTGATAAAGCGGTGTGAGGTAAGGCTCCGGATATGGTTGCTTGAAGCGAAGAACGGGCAGGACTTCTATGTTTTCATGCCATTTGAAGGGTGTCTTGGAGCCCTCAAGCGGTGTTGTGAATATCGTCACCTGATGCCCTTGCTCCCCCAAGTGGAGCGAGATTTTTTTCAATTGCATCTCGGCGCCAGCTATGGAGATATCCGGGAACAGAGATGTCATTGAAAAACCGACGATCTTTTTGCCCATGCCCTTCGCTCAGGTGATATTCAGACTGCAATTACTGTTGCTTACTATTACAGCGTAACACAAAGGTCAATACGAGTAAAGCGGTCAGGCTGCGTGAGCCGGGCTGGCGACTCAGGCGGAAATTATGGTGCCGACGGCGGTATCGCCTCTTAGCGCCTTCACCAGGTCCTGCGGATTCCAGAAGTCCAGCACAATTATGGGCATGGCGTTTTCCTGGCAGAGGGTGAAGGCGGTTGTGTCCATCACGCGCAACTGTTGATCGAGCACCTGCTGATAATCCAGCTTGCAGTAGCGGGTGGCGTCGCGATTCGTCAGCGGGTCAGCCGAATAGACGCCGTCAACCTTGGTCGCTTTCACGATGACATCGGCATGGATTTCGCTGGCGCGCAAGGCGGCCGCGGAATCAGTCGTGAAATAGGGGCTGCCAATACCGCCGGTGAGGATGACGACGCGGCCTTTTTCCATGTGGCGGATGGCGCGCAGCCGGATGTAGGGCTCGGCGATGGAATTCATCTCGACGGCGGTTTGGACGCGGGTGACGATGCCGAGCCGCTCGATGGCGTCTTGCAGCGCCAAGCCATTCATGACAGTGGCGATCATGCCCATGTGGTCAGCCGTGCTGCGGTCCATGCCCAACTTGGCCGCCGGCTCGCCCCGCCACAAGTTGCCGCCCCCGATGACGATAGCGACCTGTATGCGCAAGTCATGAACTTCGCTCACGCGTTGCGCGATGTAGGCGGCCATTTCCGGGTCGATGCCGACGCCGCTATCGCCGGCCAGCGCCTCGCCGCTAAGCTTCAACAGGACGCGTCTGTAAGGCAGGTGACCATTTGCGCTCATTGTATCTCCTTGCTCAATGACATCCTTGCTTCGTTAATGATGGCGCGCCGGAGCGCAATCAAGCGGGCGGGGCGAGCCAGAACTCGCCGGTTAATCCCAGGGCCCGAAAGGTCGATTGCGCTTCCGCGGCCGACTTGCCGCGATAATCGGGCGATATCCGGTCGTGATACCAGCGCTCCGCCAGCGCCCAGACTTGCGACAAGCTTAGCACCGCGCCTCGATTTCGACCGACGCGTCGGCGCCATTTGTCAATCTCGCTTTCCGACCGGAAAAGCAAAATATTGGCTCAAGTATCTACAATATCGTCATACCATTGGCGAAAAGGATGGGCGAAATGCACAAAGTAACGCCCATCATTTTCTAGCTCCCCGTCCGCGATGCGGTAGCGCATAGCGTCGCCGCCGAGGGGATGGCGCGCTTCGATTCGCGCGTCGCAATTCAGCATCGCCGGGATGCCCAGGGAATCCCAGGCGCAGTTGGCGTATAGCGTCACATCGTCGATAGTGACGCGGTAATCGGTTGGCTTAGCCGAAAGCGGATGCGCCATCAAGATTTCATCGCCCCCCGTCTTGAGCACGAGCGCGTGCGCCTTGTGCAGCCGCTGCAGCGCGCGCCGGGCCTGAGTTGGCGTGATTGAGAATTGCTCAGCAAGCGTCTTCAAGGATGGCGCGGCGCCCGTCGTGATGAGAGTTTCATACACGAAGAGACGAATCCGCCAATCGCTGTCTCGCGTAGTCACAGCATCACCATACACAAAAAAGGATTAGCCGATAACTAATCCTTTGATCGTCCAGTCTCGCCTTCGCGCGGCATATCAGGCGCTTGAACGCTTAGGCTCCGTCGCCGATAGCGAAGCGCTGAAAGCGACCGATATTAATCGTCTCGCCCACTTCGGCGACCGTTTCCTGCAGGTATTGGGTGATGGTCTTGTCATCGTCCTTGATGAAGGACTGCTCCATCAAAACGATCTCTTCGTACCACTTGTTCATGCGCCCGGTTACGATCTTTTCCGCGATGTGTTCCGGCTTGCCTTCGTCCAGGGCGCGCTGCATTTGCAACTCGGTTTCCGAGGCGACCTGCGCTTCCGGCACATCTTCGCGTTTGACGTATTGCGGATTCATATTGGCGATGTGCATGGCGATATCTTTGGCGAAGGCTTTGAATTGGTCGGTGGCGGCGACGAAATCGGTCTCGCAATTGACTTCGACGATGACCGCCAGGCGCTGATCAAAATGGACGTAATTGCCTATGACGCCCTCGTTGGCGCTGCGCCCTTTGCCTTGCAGCTTGATGCCGTCCTTGAGCGCCTTTTCCCGCAAGAATTCCGCCGCCGCGTCGATGTCGCCGTCGTGCTGCACAAGCGCGTTTTTGCAGTCGAGCGGACCGGCGCCTGTGATTTCTCGCAGCGCTTTCACCTCTTTTGCCGTTACTGCCATCTTTCTCCTCGTCTCGGTAAAGCTGAGCTGAAAGCAGCTCAACAGTTTATTCGTCTTTGTCGCCCGCGTCTTCGCCGCCGGCATCGGCCTCGCCGCCGCTTTCAGCCTCTTCATCGCCGAAGAGTTTGGAATCGCGCAGCTTCGCCAAGGTGGATTCGCCGAGCAAGTCTTCGTCAGCGAGTTCTTCTTCGTAGGCATCGGCGAGGAATTGTTCTTCCTCTTCTTCCGCGCCGGCTGATTGACGCAGGTTATGCCCTTCGAGAACCGCATCCGCCAGGGCGCTGATCAGCAGGCGGATAGAGCGCATGGCGTCGTCATTGGCCGGCAAGATATGATCGACCATATCGGGATTGGCATTGGTATCGACCAGCGCCAAAACCGGAATCTTCAAGATATTGGCTTCCTTGACGGCGGTATACTCCCGTTCGGCATCCACCGCAATCAGAAGGTCGGGAATGCGCTTCATCTCGCGAATGCCGCCCAAGCGCAACTGCAGCTTGGATATCTTGCGCTGGAGCACGAGGCCCTCTTTCTTGGTCAGGCGATCGAATTCGCCGGCATCCCGCCGCTGCTCCAATTGCTTCAATGTGTCGATGCGGCTGCGGATCGTCTGCCAGTTGGTCAGCGTCCCGCCGAGCCAGCGATAGTTGACATAAGCCATGCCGCAGCGCTCCGCTTCGCGCTGGACAATCTCCTGGGCTTGGCGCTTGGTGCCGACGAAAAGCACTGACCCGCCGCCCGCGACCAGGTTGGCGATCATGTCGTGAAACTGGTTGAGATTCTTGAGCGTGATTTGCAGGTCGATGATGTGGATCCCGTTGCGCTGGGTGAAGATGAATTCATCCATTTTCGGATTCCACTTGTTGGTGCGATGCCCGAAATGCACGCCGGTCTCGAGCAAAGTCCGCATTCTTACTGCTGTTGGCATTGCCATACTCCTTGGATATTTGGTGTTTTACGCTCGCACATCGTTCAGCCTCCGGCGACAATCCGCCCTTGCGGACAACACCCACCGCGAGTCCCGATGTGTGGGATTAGGGCATAGCGCCTCATAGGCGAAATGCCGCGCGATTCTAGCATAGGCAGCGCCTGAGAACAATGACGGGTTTGTCTGCCCAGCGCCTCAACGAGAAGCCCGGCTCGTATTCAGAATATCCTCAAGCGCCTTGATGAAGGCTCTATTCGCTTCTCGCGTTCCCAGGCTGAGGCGCATGGCATACGGCAGGCCATTGCGCGTCTGGCCGCGCAGGAGGAAGCCGCGGACCTCCAACTCTTCTTGCAGGGCGTCGGCGGGAAGGCGCGTCTCGAAAAGGATGAAGTTCGCCGCCGGCTCCCAGTAGCGGATATCGAGTCGGTCAAATTCGGCGCAGACCCAGCGCGCCTCGTCGCGGAGATAGTCGACAACCCGGCGCACATGGGCTTGATCGCGGCAGGCGGCGATGCCGGCCGCCAATGACAGCTTGTTCTGGTGAAAGCCGCGATGCAAGCCGGCGATCGCGTTCGCAATATCCGGCTTGGCGATGCCATAACCCAGGCGCAGGCCGGCCAGCCCGTAGACTTTCGAGAAGCTGTGGACGATCACGATGTTGCGCTCGTCCAGGACATAGCCCAGGGAATCGGGGAAGTCGCCTTCTACGAAGTGGCAGTAAACCTCATCGGCCACGACCAGGACGTGATCAGGCAATCCGCGCATCAATTGATCGATAGCCTCCGCCGAGATCACGGTGCCGGTCGGGTTGTTGGGGTTGCAAATCATCACCAGTTTGGTCCGCTTGCCGATGGCGGCCAGCACCGCCTCCGGTCGATAGCGGAAGGTCTCCGGCTCCAGCGGAACATCAATGATTTTGGCGCCGAGCGGCAGGGATACTTTTTTGTATGCGCCGGCAAAGGTCGGCGAAGAGAGGATGACTTCATCGCCCGGCATGAGCGCCGCGCGCATGATCAGTTCCAGCGCTTCGAATCCGCTGCAGCCGGTGAAGATATGCTGCGCTGTCAGCCCTCGTCCAAGCGTTTCCGCGATGGCGCGGCGCAACTCTATGTCGGAGAAACTCGGATAATAAGCCAATGCGGGCGCGACGGCATTGATGGCTTCCACTACCAGCGGCGATGGTCCCAGCGGGTTTTCGTTGTTCTGCAGGCGATGATAAGGCATATCGGGCGAGGGTCCCCGCCCGTCATCCAATGCGTTATCCGCTTCTTCCCGCTTGAAGCGCGCGATGTAGGGGTTGAACTGGAAACGGCTCATTTGCTCCCTTTGCCTTCGAGACAGCGATTGCTTGCGCGAGCGGCATGATAACGCATATCGCCTGATGTGTTAAGCCGCCAGTGATCGGCCAAGCCGATGCTGCCGCTAGCGGGGATTGCGCAATTGCAGTGAGGCGCCGTCCTTCGGTTTGAAGCCGAACTGTGTGTAGAAGCCGATCAGTTCTTCGCCGCAATCGAGCATGACAACTTCTATGTGCTCGGTGCGCTTCAGGATCTTTTCAAGCATTTGAGAGGCGACGCCCTGGTGGCGATAGGCGCGGTCAACCACGACATCATCGATCAGCGCGCGGTAGAGATCATCGGTGATGACGCGGGCGAAACCTATAAGATGGTCTTCGTCCCAGACGCCGAGGGTAATCTGGCTGCGGTCCAGCATGAGCTGGATATCAAGCGGACTGCGAGTATCAGCCCAGTTGGTCTGCTGGAAAAGCAGACAGAGCTCTTCCGGGTTGAGCGGCTCGCTGAAAGAGTAGATGTATCGTGTCGGCATCGTCTTTATCCGTGTCTCACGCGCATTGTCATTTTGGCGGGCAGCCGCAAGAAGCGACCCGCGCGCCAATACAGAATTCATCATACCGTAAAGCGCGGATCGCGGTTGCCAATTTGTATCCTTTATCCAATGTGGGGGTGGGGGCTCGTTGGGGGATTGCGGAGGCCAAGGGCGCGGGGGAGTGGCGAATTATGCGGATAATATGTTTGGCGGGGTCGGAGAATCTGAAACTGTGGGCGATCCAAGGATCGCCCCTACATCTATTATTCCCGAGTCAGGATAATTGGTTGCCATGTCCTCAATTTCACCGCTCCCGGGCGCGGGGGAGTTTCGCGATAATCCTGGGCGGTGCTAAAATAAAGTCCTGTGACAGATTGCCTTGAGGATTTGCGATTTTGGCCAGATCGCGCTGGGATTCATTCATCCAGTTTCTGTGCGAGATCTATCAGACGCCGGAAAAAGACCGCCAGCTTCTGGTGGATGAATTGCTCAACACGCATGACGAATGGCCCTGGGTTGAACGCGACAAAGCGACCTTCGTCTATGATTCCTGGACGGCGCAGAATGTCGCTTTGAATATCGACATCGTTAATCGCGACCCGCCCTTCGAGAATATGGCGCGGCTCGAGGACACCTCGCTCTGGTATTTCCAGCGCTACTTCGAGCGGGACGCTTTGGTGGATTACATGTTCGCCATTGATGACCCCGGCACGCCGCTGGCGCAAGAGATTGACCTCATGGATCGCGTTGGCAGATTCTGGCAGGCGGACCCGCTCAACGCCCTTTCGATCCGCGCCAGCCAGGTGGATAGCTCGGTCTTGCAGATGCCGCGGGCGCGCCCGTTTCCCGCTTGGCAATCGATGACGGCGGTGCCGCGCGGACGGGTATATCGCCACCGTTTTAGCTCGGTCCAGCTTGGTTTCAAGAATCGCAGCCTGTGGGTTTATACGCCGCCGGGCTATGACGCCAACGATGGCGTGGAGTATCGCTTGCTGATTTTGATGGACGGCCAGTGGGCGATGAATATCCTGGAAGTGCCTTATATCGCCGATGCGCTGATTAAGCATGGGCGGATGCAGCCTGTCATTATAGCGATGCTCGCCAGCGAGTCGCAGTCGGAGCGAGTGGCCGAGTACGTCGGCAATGACAAGCACTACGCTATGATAGCGGCGGAGCTGCTGCCCTTCTTGCAGACGGAGCACCGCATCGAACCGCTTGATCTTGGGCTGGGCGGCTTCGGGGAAGGGGCGATTGCCGCCGCCTACGCCGCGCTGAAGAATCCGGCCATTTTCGGGCATCTCATCATGATTTCGCCGCCATTGGGGCGGGCGCCGGCCGTGCAATTGCTCAAGGACTTCGCGCAGCGCTTCCGAGATTTGCCTATCCTGCCCAATCATATCTTTCAGTCGGTCGGGCGTTATGAGCAGGACCTGCGTTTCTACCAGCCGGCTTTGGCGCTGCGCGGCATATTGGAGCGGCGCATGTCGCACGACCCGGACTTGCGGTACCGATTTGTTGAGCTGGGCAGCGGTCACAGCCTGGCCGCCTTCAAGAGCGTGCTGCCGGAAGCCCTGGCGCATGCCTTCCCCGCTCGGTCGATACCGGCCTGAGGCAGCCTATGGGTACTCTCTACATCGTGCCAACGCCGATCGGCAACCTCGAGGACATCACCTTGCGCGCCTTGCGCATCTTGAAAGAGGTCGCCCTGATCGCGGCTGAAGACACCCGTACCTCGCGCGTATTGACCAGGCATTTCGATATTGATACGCCGATGACCAGCTATCACGAACACAATAAACTTGCCAAGCTGGATGCCATATTCGCGGCTTTGGAAACGGCCGATGTCGCGCTGATCTCGGATGCTGGCACGCCCGGCATCTCGGATCCCGGTTACGAGCTGATCGCCGCCGCGCTCGAATGCGGCTATGCTGTCGTGCCGCTGCCTGGCGCCTCTGCCCTGACGACCGCGCTGGTTGGGTCCGGTCTGGCGACTGACCGATTTTTGTATGTCGGCTTTCTGCCGCGAAAAGCGGCCGCCCTGCGCGCGCAGTTGAAAGCGCTTAAAGATCGCCCCGAAACGATCGTCGCTTATGAGAGCCCCTACCGACTTGCAGGCACTCTTTCGCTCATCGTCGAGGTGATGGGAGAGGGCAGGCGCGTCTGCGTCGCGCGCGAGTTGAGCAAGAAGTTCGAGCAGTTTTATCGCGGCAATGCCGGCGAGCTCAGCGAGTTATTCCAGGCGGATAATCCTCGCGGCGAGGTCACGCTGGTCATCGCCGGCGCCGATACTGAAGCGGCCAAATGGAGCGAAGCGCAAGTTCAATCGGCTTTGAAGGAGCGGATCGCCGCGGGCGCCCCCCTTTCGCGGGCGGCGCGGACCGTGTCCAAGGCGGCTGGCTGGAGCAAAAGCGCGGTTTATCAACTCGGCATCAAGAACAATTGAGGGACGGCGCTTAATCGCCAGCGACTTCCAGGCGCGATACATCGACATCAATGGCTTGCTCGCCGAGTTTGGTCCGCAGCGCCTGCCATTGGTCTTCCCGCACGACGCAAGCCATTGGTCCCAGCCGCGCGCCCAGAAAACGGCGCAGCGCCGGAATGGCGAAGATTTTCTCAAGCGTCTCTTCCGATGTCGCGCGCAAGACGATGAGCGTCTCGAAGATCACGGAGGTCTTGGCGCCATCCTGCCAATTGCGCAGGAGCTTGATGATAGGCAGAGGCATTGGCTTGCCATCCAGTTGCCGGCTGATGAAGCCGTGGATATGCTGGGCCGTGATGCCTTGGGCGGCCGCCCGCTGGATGCTGGCCGCGTCGATCGTGTAGACGAAAGAATCGCCGGCGACTTTGCAGTGGGCGAAGCGGGCCAGTTGAAATCGCTCAAAGCGGTCAACCCGCCTGGACGCCAGCAGCGCGCCATCGTTGCGCGCTTCGATCCGCGTTTGCGGTTCGGCTTGGCGCGGCCATTCGCTGAGTTGCAGGAAGGCACGGCCGTATGCCGTCAGGCGCATGACATCCTCGCCGACATCGACCAAGCCCAGCCAGTGCATCGGACCCACAATGTAGAACTCGATCAGCGAGCCTTCGACCGCGTCCCAGCTTTCGAACCCGCTCAAGTATTCCCCCGCGTCATTGCGGATATACCAGCGGTCATAATCGCCGTCCAAGCGCTGGAAATCGGGCTCGAATTCCTTGATGATCTCAATCAGATCGTTGATGGAGACCCAGCCCTGCTCCGGCAAGAGATCGCCGAATAGCTCGATGACCGCTTTCCGCGCCGCCGCCGCATCGTATGCCCAGCCGGAATCTTCCGGGTATAAACCCGGTATATGCCACATATCGCGGTAGAGTTGGCTTTCCTGCCAGGCGGATGCCAGCCCCCGGATTTGTTCGGCGCGCGTCGCTTTCAGCCAATTTCGCGTTTCATCGCGACGCGGTTGCGCTTTGCCGTCCTGCACGCCGATAAGCTTGGCGCTTATGCCCAGCGCCAGCATAAAAGCCAGTCGCGTTTCCGCCGGCCGCAGCAGGTAGGGCATGATGACGGCTCTCGCCGCTTCCGTGAAGCCTTCGCCTTCTACGCTGGCTTCGCTCACTTGCAGCCAGGCGAGCAGAGTTGTCATGTCGTCGACGATTGATGTATCGGCCGGGTGGACATCGTCCACATCGTCAATCAACCCGATGCGCGGCAATTCTTCTTCGTTCGCCTCGGACGCGGCTTCCAGGTTCACGTAGCTGGTCTTGTGCAGAGGCAGCGCCTCAATGAGGTCGGAGGGGATATAGACGAATCCGAGCAGGTTGTCCCCGACTTTGTCATAACCTTCGCCGATGAAGCCGCGATAATACAGCGTTTCAGCCAGGCTCTTTCCTTGAATATGCGGTTTGTCCCGCGCGATCTGCGCCCGGCCCAATTTACGAATCTCGCCGTAAAAGCGCTCGAATTGCCCGACCTTCATCCGTTGCCGCGCGCTGCTGACCAGCAATTGCAATGCCGTCCGCGCCGGCTCCTCAAGCTTGTCCCAAACCGCTTCCGCCTTGGCCGAGTCCAGCATGGCGCGCTGCAGGCGCCGGATGAGATCATCGTTGGACAGGCTCTTGCTGTCGACGCCCCAGACCTCCGCCAAAGCCGGCAGCATGCCCGGATCGCAGTCGTGCAGGGTGGCCAGCAGATTCTTCATTTGGCACGCTTCGCTTCACCGACCAAGGCGGCGTAAATATCGAAGTGGTAGGCGATTTTGCTGTAATCCTGCGCGCTGAATATGATGCGAGTCGGCGCCGCGCAGGCGGGGCAATAAAAGTCGAGAAAGCCCTGCTCATCGGAAGGCAAGCTGGGCGTCAGGTCGTCGAATATGCGCCGCAGTTGTCGCTGAAAAATGGAGCGTCCGTTGGCTCGGTAGAAGCTGCGCCAGCGGAAACGAATGCGATGTTCGCAGCGCGGGCAGCGGTAGATACAAGTCCCGGCCACGCGGTTGCGATAATCGACGCCATCAAGCAAACCACGGAATACCGCTCGCGCGTCAAAATGGTCGATGGCTGCGTTTCGCAAGATGCCTTCCTGCCGTCTCCTGACAGTTTGATTTTAGCATACTGTCTGATGAAAACCGGTCAGTCGATGAGCAGTGTGCCGTAGCCCATGTAGGCGCAGCGGCCGCCCACCGCGACGCCGGCGATCTCCGCGCGGGCCCGCTCTACCCGTATGCGAATGATGCTCGGCCGCCCCATCTCGAATCCTTGCTCGCTGATCATGTCGTCCGCCCCAGCCAAGCCATACTTCAGCAAGTACGCGCCCAGAGGTCCGCTGGCGGAACCGGTGGCCGGGTCTTCGCTGACGCCGAGGGCTGGCGCAAACATCCGGCTATGCGCGGTCGCCTTGTCGAGAACGGTCTCTGTTGTCGTTATGAAGATATTCTGCGCCTCGCTGCCGGCCAGCAAGCTGCGCCATCTGTCGCTTTTCAACCGGGCTTTGCCTACCGCCTCCAGCGATCGGACTGGCACATAGAGGAAGGGCAGACCGCTGCTGAGGATCTGGATCGGCACACCGGGGATGAGGTCGTCTTCAGACAGCGAGAGCAGGTCGGCGATTGCCGCGCGGTCAGGACAAGTATCAAGGAACTGCGGTATCGGCTGCCGCATCCACACATCACGCGGCGCTCCGTCTTCATCCGCTTCGATAGCGACGGTGATGGGGCCGACGCCTTCTTCAAAAACAATCGCGCCTGCGCCTTTTAGACCGTCGAGCCGGCCGAGGCGCGCCAAGATAAATGCGCTGCCAACGGTGGGATGCCCGGCCATGGGCAACTCCGCCGCCGGCGTGAAAATTCGCAGTCTGTAGTCATTGGCGCTGTCTTCGGGCGGAAAGACGAAGGTGGACTCGGAGAGATTCAGTTCCTGCGCGATTTGTTGCATCAGGCGCGTAGACAGGTCAAGCGGCGGATTCGGAAAGACCGCCAACTGGTTGCCGCCGAATTGCCTATCAGTAAAAACATCCAGCAGGTGATAATCCAGGCGCATTTACGTTTTATCTCCACAGCATCTAGTCATCGGTTTCAGCATGTCTATAGCATAGCCCAGCGCCCCGCGCGCGCAACCTGGGGCCGGCGCTGCTCGGGAAGCCGGCAGATCTTGACAACAGGTCGAAAAAGCTGAATCCTTTCCGCCCTCAAGTTTACTCCTTGAACTCTGTGGCAGAGCTTAGATCCATTGCGGTAGCGCCTGGGCGAGGGCGACTCTGCTGGACGAATGGGGCGCTTTGGTCTACACTCCTGGCACTTGCGAGAAGGAGGCAGCAGTGGCAATCGATTATTTGAAGCGGCTTGACACTTTGCTCGAAAACAGCGAGGCGGACCTGGTGGCTTTTGTGCCGGGCGAGAATATGGTCTATTTCACCGGGCTGCACTTTCACTTGTCCGAGCGGCCTATACTTGGCCTCTACAATGACCAGGGGCTATCCTTCATCATCCCCGAATTGGAAACGGCGAAGCTGGAAGCCCGTCCGGAATTGGAGGCGCGCCGTTTCTTGTGGGCCGACCATGACGGTTATGAAGCCGCCTTCAGCGAAGCCGTGTCGGCTCTGCTGCCCGGCAATGCCAACTGCGCGCTGGATGGGCAGACCCTGCGCCTGTTTGAGTGGCTGGCGCTGGAACGGGCCGGGCTATCCGCTGCGGATGCGCTGGACATCGGCGACCTGTTTCTCAACTTGCGCGCGCGCAAGGCGCCGGAAGAAATCGCCAATATGCAGCGGGCGATTGATATCAGCGAGGCGGCTTTAGAAGCAACGATGAACTGGGCGCAGCCGGGCATGACCGAACGACAGATCGCCGATCGCCTGGGCGCTGAAATGCTGGACCGGGGCGCGCAAGGGCTGGCCTTCCTTTTGGCGCTGACGGGCGAGAAATCGGGCTTGCCGCATGGCGACACGGGCGACCGCGTCTGGGGCGAGGATGAGTTTCTTCTGATCGACTTCGGCGCGCGCTATCAGGATTATCCGGCCGATATCACGCGCACTTTCTGCAAGGGCGAGCCGACCGCTCAGATGCGCGCGATGTACGAGGCGGTCTATCAGGCCAACAAAGCCGCTCGTGAATTCGCCCGCCCGGGAGTAAGCTGCGAAGCGGTCGATCGGGTCGCGCGCGCTGTCATCGACGAGGCCGGGCTGGGCGAGTATTTTATTCATCGGCTGGGGCATGGCTTGGGCTTGAGCGTGCACGAGCTGCCCAATATCGTCGAAGGCAATACACGGGCGCTTGAGCCGGGCATGGTCTTCACGATCGAGCCGGGCGTATATCTGCCTGGCGTCGGCGGCGTTCGGATTGAGGACAACGTGGTGGTCACGGAAGATGGCATTGACGTCCTGACGTCTTATCCGCGCGAGTTGTGATGGGCTGTCACGCAGAGCGGGAGCAGCCGAGATACTGGACTCGTCAAGCGCGCATGACGCCGCAGACGGGCGCCTCCCAAGTCAGTTCCTCGTGCCGTGTTAGAAGCGTCTCGAGTTGGGCGTATGCTTCCGCGGGAAAAGGCGCGCCCCGCCGCAGTTTCATGTCCACATTCATCATCACGACTTCAACGATGGCGGCCAGTTGCTGGCGCGACTCATTGACGACAAAGCCCATGAAGTAGGCCCGCTTGGCGCTGAGCGCGATCAGCCTGATAAACACGCTCACTTGGTCTTCAACAAGCAACTCCGCGAAGTAGCGAATATGCTGCTCCAACGCGAAATTGCCATAGGTATGCGCCGCGGCGTAGACCTCGCCAAGCCCGACATTCTCGAATATTTGCCCCAGGCCGCGCTCTACGATATGCAGATAATACTGGACATTGACGTGCTTGTTTTCATCAAGAAAGTCAGCCGGTATCGCCAACTCGTAGATCGGCTCAAGGTGCCGGATCTCGCTCAGCGTCGTTTCGATTCCGCTCATAGCGCCTCTCGTGTCATGTGACCAGCCGCCATTATAATGCTAGAAATCCCGCGGATGTACCGCGGCGCTAAACTGCCCGGGCGCGATGCCGGATTTATACATAACGGAAACCGATAGGGTGAACCACGAGCGGATAAACCACGATAATCTGTCGCGGTTGCGGAGGCTGGCGACGGCGCGTTTTGGCTGGATATCGCAAGCGCGCTGGTCGCCCGGCGGGGATCTATTGGCGATCGCGGGCGGCGATGGCATCGCGCTCTATCGCGGGAGTTTTGGCGGCGCGCCCCGCATTCGATTGACCGCGTCGGCGGCCCCTGTCAAAGATATCGCCTTCAGTCCGGATGGCGCAATCCTGGCGGCCGGCAGCGCCGATACGACAGTCAAACTCTGGATGCTGACAAGCTCGAAGGAATTTGAGTCCAAAACACTATGCGGACATGCCGGTTCGGTTGAAGCAGTCGTATTCTCGCCTGACGGGCGCAGCCTCGCCAGCGGCGGCGCTGATGGCCTCATTCGATTGTGGGATGTTGCCAGCGGTGAACCACGCGGTCTCCTGGAGGGCCACGACGATGAATTGACCGCCCTGGCGTTTGACCAGACCGGCGAGCGTCTATTCTCGGGTAGCCGCGACAAACGTATCTTTTCTTGGCGCCTGAATACAGAAGCGAAACCGACTGCACTCGGCGAACATGATGACTGGGCGCGCGATATCGCCCGGCTGCCGCATTCAAACGCCCTGGCTTCCGCGAGCAAAGATATGACCATTCGCTTTTGGAATGACGGCGGCCGCAAACCGGCGGTCGTCCCCGCTCACGCCGGCGGGGTTGATGCCCTAGCTTTCTCGCCGGATGGGACCACCCTGGCCAGCGGCGGCCGCGACAATATGATTCGCATTTGGAACGCGCGATCTCGGCGGGAGTTGCGTCTGATCGACGGGCATAGCCGGCCGGTATTGGCGCTGGACTTCAACCCGACCGGTTCCATGCTGGTCAGCGGCGGCGGCGATAATCGCGTCATACTCTGGGGACTGGTCCGAGCGAACTGCGCTACCCGGATATAGCATCAACGGGCAAGGCAAACTAGAATGGGGCGAGTAGGCTAGACCAAGGACAGAGGCATACCATGACAGATTTGGGGACGACTTGGCTACAGGTACGCGAGCGCCAGCTAGCCATGATGCGCTTGACTTGCGACTCGCTCGGTCATATTCTTCGCGGCGTCTCCGCTGACGAAGCCCGCGACCTGCGCGATGGCGACGATGGCTGGTCCATCATCGAGATCCTCTGCCACCTGCGTGACTTCGATGAGATCTTCTACAAGCGCGCTGTCATGATGCTGGAAGAAGATCATCCGCAATTGCCGGGCTATGATCACGAGGCGATGGCTATTGAGCGGGCTTATCAGCAGGACGATCTGCAAGAGGCCTGCCAGGCCTTGCGGGCGTCGCGGCAGCGCTTCATCCTGTTTTTTGAGGCGCTCTCGCCGGAGCAATGGGAGCGCGGCGGCGTTCATCCGGAGCGCGACAGTTTCACGATGACCGATGCCGCGATGCAGGTTGGCTTGCACGACCTCGATCACCTTGAGCAGATTACGCGCGTGCTGGCGGGGCGCTAGCGCTCCAGCCGGCGCAGAAGCCGACGGCCGCAATGACGAGAGAAAAGCCAAGCCTCATCATTGGCATGATGCTGGCAGCGTTTCTCGCGCGCTATCCGACGCTGGCTCTTGTTGGCCGGGTCCGGCTGCCCGAACGAGTTTTGCGCGGCTTGCGATTCGTGCCGGTTGCCCTGTTCTTCGCCATCATCGCGCCCGAGCTTCTAATCCGTAATAACGTCCCGGCCTTGACCTTCGCAAACGCATACTTGATTGGCGGTCTGGTCGCCTGGCGCTGGGGCAATCTCTTGGCCGCAATCTTCGCCGGCATGGGCCGCTTTATGCTTTGGCGCGCATTTTATCGCCCTCGCCTGAAAGTCGCTTGATAGAGGAGATAACCGATGAAAGCTTTGATCGAACGCATTCGCGCCGAAGGCATCAATCTTGGCGATGGCATCCTCAAGGTTGATAGCATCATCAATCATCAGCTTGACCCCGCGCTGATGTTGGGAATGGGCGCCGCCTTCGCCGAACGCTTCGCCGATACGCCGGTGGATCGCATTTTGACGGCCGAGATCTCGGGCATTGCCCCCGCCCTGATGACCGCCATTGAGATGAACGTGCCGGTGGTTTACGCGCGCAAGAAAAAACCCATTACCATGTCCGGTCCAGTCTTTTTGGAGACGGCGCCCAGCCATACCAAAGGCGGCGAGACTTTGCTTCTGGTCTCGGCGGAATTTCTGCATGCCGGCGAGAATGTATTGATTATCGATGACTTCCTGGCCACCGGCAAAACGCTGCTGGCTCTCGCGCGCATTGTCGCCAGCGCCGGCGCCAATCTGGTCGGCGTTGGCGTTATTGTGGAAAAGACCTTTGAAGGCGGGCGCGCCGCTATGCTTGAAAAATACGATGTTCCAATTCACGCGCTCGCGACGATCACCAGCATGGCAGGCGATACGATCAGCGTCCGCGAGTAATCAGCCCGCGCGTCACAGTTTTACCGCTTGACCAAGCCGAGCCGATTCTTGCGCCGCCAAGGCGAAACGCAGGACTTCTCGGCCGTCTTCACCGGTCAACTGCGGCGCGTCGCCGGCGAAAAAGGCGTCGATCATCTGCCGCGTCGAATTGATGAAGCTGTGCTCCCAGCCGACCGGCATATCCGAGAAACTGCGCGTCTGCCGATCCTTGTACAGCACCACCGGCGGCAGATCCATCATCTTGCCGTGGCCCCGCGTCACCCAGATCACGCCCTTGCTGCCGGTGATTTCGATGCGGTCGTCTTGGGCGTAGTGCTTTGTATCCAGCACCAGCTCCGGCGAATACACCGCTTCCAAAGAGCCGTAGCGATTGCCCGGGAATTTCCAGGACACGATCGCCGGCGCGTCAAGGAACATGCCCGGGGCGGTCTCGGTGCTGCCGATCCAAGCGTGGACTTCTTCAGCCATGCCCATGAAATGCCAGCCCAGGGCGAATTTGTGATGCCCGTCATCAAAAACCAGCGGACCGCCGCCGCATTCTTCCGGGTTCAGCCGCCAGGCTTGCGCCGAAGCCGGCACCTCCCATTCGGTTGGGCTGATGCCGGAATTGCTCTTGACGCGAATCGTAAGCGGCTCGCCGATTTCGCCGTTGTCGATCAAGGCTTTCGCCCGTTGCACCGGCGGGTAGAAGATGAAGTTCTCATAGACTTTTAAGGTGAGGTTAGCGGCCTTGGCCGCGGCGACCATCTCGTCCGCTTGCGCGACGGTGAGCGCCATCGGCTTCTGCACCGAAACATGTTTGCCGGCGGCGACCGCGTCCAGCGCCGCTTGATGATGCAAGTGATGCGGCAGCAGAATCTCCACCAGGTCAATATCCGGCGCTGCCAGCATCTTATGATAGTCGCTGAAGATGCCGCTTTCCGCCACGCCCCAACGGCGCCCGCGCGCCTGAGCGAGGTCGATGCTCCTATCGCATACCGCTACGATATCGGCTCGCTCGTCATCGAGATAGGCGAGGGCATGTAAATCGGATATCCGGCCGGTACCCAGAAAGGCAACGCGCAAACTTTCCATTAGCATCTGCTCGCTCTTGTTGACAGTAGGGATAATAATACTTCTGGCGGCGCCTTTTGGTAAAGGTTGCCCTATGGCGTCCTCAGGGCAATCGCCCGAATCGCTGTTATGCCTTGACGGAAAATGATACAATTGACTTGTATTCTCATCCGCCGGGCATGTCCAGCCGAGGCAAAGCATGGTCAGCCAGACCGATACCCATGCGCTGAAACTGCGCGATCTTCCTGTGATGCTGCGTCTGAAGCAGAACGCCATCGTCCTGGATAGCGAACTGGGTTTGATCGAAGACGCGCGCGGGCAGAACAGCGCCCTGCTATCGAGCATTGTCTTTCCTCGGGGCTTGCACTCTCTCCTGGGGCATATCGAGGGCCAGGATGTCGTTGGTCAGTTTCGCCACCGCCAGGGCGACGCCAACGCCCATCTCGTCTACCTGGCGCCGACGCTTGAGGACGGCGAAGACGATACGATTTGGCTGCACATGCTGGATGCGATGGCGGAGCAGGCGGGCAAGAATGGCGCGCATACGCTCGTTGGCGAAATCGAATTAAGTCATCGCCTGTTCGAGACGATGCGCCGCGCCGGCTACGCGGTATACAGCCGGCAGGTGATCTGGCAGCGCGATCCGCTGGGCTCCGGATTCCTGGCGCCCGATGTAGCTATTGCCGCCGAGACCGATGGCGATGAACTGGGCATATCCGCGCTTCTGGGCTGTACGATCCCGCGCATCCTCCAACCGGTGATGGAACCTTCGGCGGAAATGGCCGGTTTGGTCTTCCGCAAAGAGGGCCAGGTGGAAGCCTACCTCGCCTATTCGGAGGGCCGGCACGGCGTCTATCTGATGCCTTATGTGCATCCCGAAGTGCTGAGCGAAGCGGCCGATATTGTCGCCGCCGCCCTCATGAAGATTGAGCGCTGCCGCAAGCTGCCGGTATATATCTGCGTGCGCGGTTATCAAGGCTGGCTGGAAAACGCCATGCGCGACCTCGGCTTCAGCCCCTGGTTGGAACAGGCTGTCATGGTCAAGCACCTGACCGCCGGCATCCGGCAAGCCTCATTTGACCGGCTCCAATTGAGCGCGAGGGGCGGTCAAAAGCCGGCCGCCACCTTGCAGCTGGCTGGACAAGACTCCATGGGAAAGGTCAATCGAGAGAGATTCAGCGGCCTGCCCGTATAAAAAAGAAACAGTCGCAATGTTTTCACATTTGTTGACTTAGCGGAGGACAACACCCGAATTCATGGACAAACGCATAACGGACGATTTTGACATTCTGAGAAGTGTACTGCCACAGAGAATACGCGATGCGATAGACGAATACGGCGATACGAGCGAACTGCTTGAAATTGTACTCGACCTGGGTAGAATCCCGACCGCCCGCTACATCCACGGTGAATATCGACTCTCTGACCAAGAGGTGAGGGAGGAGGATCTGCAGCAACTCGTCGCTGAATTGGGCGATTTTGACGACGACAATCGCGCCGGCATCGAACGCTCGCTGCATCGCATCTCGGCGATCCGCAACCGCCGCGGCAAAATCGTCGGCTTGACGGTCCGCATAGGCCGGGCGGTCTACGGCACGATTGACATCATCGCCGATTTAATCGAGTCCGGGCAGAGCGTCCTCATCGTGGGTCCCCCCGGCGTCGGCAAAACGACTTTGCTGCGGGAGGCGGCTCGCGTACGCTCGCGTGACAAGCGCGTGGTCATCGTCGACACATCGAACGAAATCGGCGGCGATGGCGATATCCCGCATGAGGCGGTTGGCAAGGCGCGGCGCATGCAGGTCTCCCAGCCGGATCGCCAGCACGAGGTCATGATCGAGGCGGTCGAGAACCACAACCCGGAAGTGATCGTCATTGACGAAATCGGCCGCGAACTGGAAGCGATGGCGGCGCGCACGATCGCGGAACGCGGCGTCCAGCTTATCGGCACCGCCCACGGCAATACGCTGGAAAACCTGATGCTCAATCCGACCCTTTCTGACTTGATCGGCGGCATCGAATCGGTAACCTTGTCTGACGATGAGGCGCGGCGGCGCGGCACGCAGAAGGTTGTATTGGAGCGGCGGACGGCGCCTACATTTGACATTATGATCGAAATCCAGGCTCGCGATCGCTTGGTGGTGCATCCCGATGTCGCCTCGGCTGTTGACGCCATGCTGCGCAACCGCCCCTTGCCGGCGGAATTGCGCGAGCGCGACGAGAGCGGCGCCATTCACGTCAGCGACTTTGTTCAAGAAGCGGACGCGCGCTCGGCCCCCTCGCGTCAAGGCGCGCAAAATCTGCGTCGCTCCGGCGCGACCAACGCGCATGTCGTGCGCGGCAATCGCGAAAACGGACAGACGCGCAACGAAATGAAAGAGGATGTCGCCCAGCAGAACAGGCGCGACTTGCGCCCCATCAGCGTCTATGCCTATGGCGTCGCCCGCAATCGCCTGGAACAAGCCGCTCGACGCCTGTCGGTACCGCTAATCCTCACCGATGACTTCGGCGACGCGGAAGCGATTGTCACCTTGAAGACACATTATCGGCGACGTCCGCGATTGATTACCGACGGCGAAAAGCGCGGTTTGTCGATATATGTCCTGCGCGCGAATACCGTGACGCAAATGGAAAATTTCCTGGTTGATCTCTTCCGATTGAACGGGCGCAGCGATGCTGATCCCTTTGGCGAGGCGCTATGGGAAGCGGAACAAGCGATCAACCGGATTCGCGCTGGCGAGGATTATATCAACCTGAAACCGCAAGCCTCTCAGATTCGCAAGCGGCAACATCAGCTTGCCCGCCAAGCGCGCATGCAATCCGCCAGCGTCGGCGATGAACCGCGGCGTTACGTCACCATCTATCGCGGCGCTTGAGCGCTCCATCGAAACAGAATAGGCGTCCGATGCGACCTCCAGATGCGCCGCTGCCGATTCGTACGGATCACAGCAATGCCTTCGCCAATAACACGATGCGCGTCCGCTTGCCCGCGATCATCGACGAGACAATCGCGCTCAACGCCGATTATCCGGCGAGCATCAAGCGGCGCTTGACTGCCTTGCGCGACGAGATGGCTTCTGGCGCCGAGATTCGCCGACTCGATATAGCGTCCGCGCCCGATCAGGCCGAATGGTCGCGCGCCATGGAAGAGCAGCGCGCTATCGTTGACGGTGTGCTGACCTGGCACAATGCCGAGTGGTTCTTCGCCGAGACCTACGCCTACCGCTGTCTCGTTGAAGCCGCGCGTTGGCATGAAACCGGGCGCGATCCCTTCCTGCCCAAGAAGCTGGAGGAACTGCGCGGCGACGCGCTTTGGCGGCTGGTCGAGCGCGCATCGGGACCTTTGGAAGATGCCGAAACTGATTTGCGCCGAGCGGTCGCCTTCGACCTCTGGGCGAACCGCATCGACTTGAGCTATGCTGCCTCGCTGGAACGCGGCGCCGACGTCAGCCCGGAGGACTGGCTGGTGGATGATCGCGATGCCTTGATTTCGGCGCTTTGCGCATCGGCGGGCGGCAGCGCAGCCTTAAGCGGCCGCGTCCATATCATCGTCGATAACGCCGGTTCCGAGTTGGCGATGGATCTTGTCTTGGCCGACGCGCTGCTGCGGCATGTCGTCGAACGCGTCGACCTCCGTCTTAAGTGGCATCCGACCTTCGTCAGCGACGCCACGCCGGGGGACGTCTGGCTGATGCTGGCGGAATTGAAGCGCCGTTCGCCCGAGCTGGCAAACCGCCTCTATCGCGCCTGGAATGCGGAGCGCCTGCGCTTCCTGCCTCATCCCTATTGGAACAGCAGCCGATTTCTCTGGGACCTGCCGGCCGATATTCACGATTCCTTCGCGGATGCCCGCTTGGTGATTGTCAAGGGCGATGCCAATTATCGCCGTGTGGTCGGCGACGCCCTCTGGTCCCCGCATAGGCCCTTCGCCGATGTCCTGCGCTATCTCAATGCGCCGGTCCTATGCCTGCGCACGCTCAAGAGCGATCCGGTGGTGGGCTTGCCGACGGCGGAAACAGCGGCGCAACTCGACCGCGACGACCCGCAGTGGCGCGTCAACGGCAAACGCGGCTTGGCTCAGTTCAAAGCTCAGACATCAAAGAGCCAGGAAGTGGCGGTCGCGGGATAGTCGCTTTCCAGCCAAGCCATGACTTTCCGCGGAACCAGGCGGAAAAGCAGCGCGTCGGATTCTTCGAGTTCCGGGTCCAGCGCGTACTTCTCGACGTAGCGGTCGCCGAGCCTCTTTTGCAGCGACGCCGACACTTGCGCTTCGACCAGTTTGCCCTCGAGGATCACGGTTTCGTCGCCGCTGTCGAGATGAATGACGACGCGGTTGTCGCGGCGGATGTTGCGCGCCTTGACTGAATTATGGTCGGTGCCGAAATAGAGGACGCCATCGACCCAGGCGCCCCATACAGGCGCGCTATGCGGTCGGCCGTCTTTGCGAACAGTGCAAATCCAGTAATTCCGCGCTTCGCGCAGGCGCTGCTCGACCCAATCCCAGTTCAGCATGCCATCAACTTGGTCCGGCATGACGCCGTAGTGGGGCATATCGGGGCGGACGCGGCGAGCTTTTGGCGGTGCGATCATGGGCGTTTTTCGTTCAGCGCCGGAGCGGCGGGAGCGGACCTTATTTGCTCATCGGCATGATAACGTGGACGAAGTCATCTCGATTTTCCGGCTTGAGCAAGCCCGGGTTTTCGGGCCCGTTGCTTTGGAAGACGACGCGCTCCTCTTTGATGACGCGCAGCACATCAATGAGGTAGCGGATATTGAAGGAAATATCCAGCGCTTCGCCCTCGGCGGTGGCGTCCAACATACCTTCGCTGTCGCCGCGCTCGGCGCTCTTGCCGACGATCAGCACTTCGGCTGGCTCGCCCGGGTTCTGCGCCGGCTTGACGCTTAGGTTGGCGCTGTTGGCATTATCGCGGGCGAAGATCTCGGCGCGCTGGCAAACGATCAGCAGGTCTTGCGTGTAGAGCACGGTCGAGGTGACGAAGGAGCGCGGGATGATCGAGGCGAAATCCGGGAAGCGCCCTTCGAGCAGTTGCGATGATATGAGTATGTTGGGCGCGAAGATAGTGACGCTGTTGCGCTGCGATGGCAGGGCGATGCCGACCTCTTGATCGCCTTCGACGATGCGGGCGATTTCGCTCATCGTCCGCGCCGGGATGACCATATCTCGCTTCTCGCTGAAGGTCTCGCTGATATCGGCCGTCCGCACCGCCAGGCGATAACCATCAGCTGCCGCCATCGTCAGCTTCTGCCCATCCAACTGCACGTAGACGCCTGTGAGGATCGGACGGTTCTGCTCGCGGGCGGCCGCGAAAGCGGTCTGGTTGATCATTTCGATCAGCGCCTCGCCTTCGAGTTGCAGGTCGGCGCTTTCATTGTGGTTGATGGGCGGGTACTCGTCGGCGTCGATGCCGCGGATATTTGAGGTTTGCACGCCGCAGCGCAGGTGTACCGTGTGCGTGGCGGCGTCCAGACGCAGGTCAACGCGCTCGCGCGACAAGTTGTTGACCAGTTCGTTAAAGGTTCGGGCGGGCAGGGTAATGCTTCCGCTCTGCTCAACCTTGGCGCCGATCCACATCGTGATGCTCAACTCGAGGTTGGTGGCGGAGATCTTGAGGCGAGAATCTTCCGTTTCCAGCAGCACATTGGCGAGCACCGGCAAGGCCGGGTTGCTGTCGACCGCTTTGGCGACGATATTCAGGCTCTTCGCCAGGTTTTCTTGTAAGACGCTAACTATCATGGCGTACCTCGTTTGTGTGGTTGCGCGCGGCTGGTTCAGAGCATACAGAAATCAGCCCAATGCGCACCTAGGCTAACGTTGCATAGTATATCGCAAATTCCGCCAGAGGCGATAGTTCTGACTTTCGATCAAAGGACTTGACCGGCCGCGCATTGGCGCGCGGTGATTTTGGCGCCTCCTTGTGATAATTATCATAAGCGGGATGCGAATATTCTTCATCGCAGCAGCGTCGGGCAGCGAGGCAGGCGCGCTGTAGCCCAGCCATGGCGCGGGGCAGGGGGTTGAGCCCGGCGCGGGGAGCGAGTTATTGATAATTGATTATCGATAGGGGGGAAACTTTTTTCTCTCATAAAATGATAATTTTCCGATGGTTCCGGGCGGCGAGTTGAGATGGAATGGATCATGCCTTGAGGGTAGCAGATTTTGGCCCGCAATAGGCGACTATATGTTCTCGTATTGGGAAATTAACCACCGGGTACACTTTCAGACGGGGAAGATGCGGGCGACATACAATGTCGCCCCTACGGCTGCCTTGTTGAGATGCGGGCGAGGCAAGGCTCGTCCTTACGAATAGGTCTTGACAGGCGCGAGTATGAAGCAGGTTAGTCTTCCGGGGTGATGTTGGTCACATCGTCGCCAGAGATTTCGATGGTCTCGGCGTCGTCGTCAATCGTCTCCACGCGGACGATCTCGATTTTGAGCCGCGCGATCAAAGCAGCCAGCGCGCCCAGCGCCGCCAACACGGGACTGACCACCGTGGCGACCCCGCCGACCACCACCGCCGGCGTCAATGGGACTTCCATCAGCACTTCGTCGTTGGCGTTGCGGATGATAAGGCGGCGGACGTTGCCTTCAGCCACCAGGCTCTTGACACGCTCGACCAGCTCGTTGCCAGCGACTTCCATCTCTTCGACCCAATCGCGCTGGTTTTTCGGCTTCTCCGGCTGGTTTTCCATAGTTCACTCTCCCGCTGTCTGTCTACAGTTATCTACGCGGCCTGCGCGAAGCAGTTTCGCAGGCCTCAGCGCAGCAACTGAAATAGCATTTCTTTCCAGCGCGCGGCATCCAATTCCCAGCAGACTGAGGGCTTGATCGGATTGGTCATCACTTCGCGCCAGACGGCGGCATTGCGCGCATCGTCAGCCAGGTTGAGCTTGTCGACGACGGTCATGCCGCGCGTGAGCTCGCTGTCGCATTCGACATCGATGTAATGCCGGCTACTGACGGCGCAGATAGACGGATCGATCGCCACCGCCATCGCCACGCCATCCGGCAAGGAAATGCCGATTTCGCCGGTTTGTATCTCATAGCCGCGCATGCCCTTGATGTTCGAGTCGATGGCGAATTGGGCGTAAGGCGTATTGATTTGGCGCGCCGCTTCGATATCGTCGAGCGAGAGCACGAACTCTCCCTGACTGAATTCCCAGCCGACCATCTCCAGCGGCATACCGGAACGGAAGACAATGCGCGCCGCTTCCGGATCGCACCAGATATTGTACTCCGCCGCCGGGGTGACATTGCCGTTGGTGCAGGCGGCGCCGCCCATCACTACGCAGCGGTTTACCCTGCCGGCGATATCGGGCGCTTTGCGCAGCGCCAGCGCCAGGTTGGTCAGCGGTCCCAGGGTGACGATAACGAGGTCGGGCGTCGCGCGGGCGGCCTCGATGATGGCGTCAACCGCGTGTTGTGATGCCGCTTGCGCGCGGCGCGGCTTGTAGCGATCGCCCCAGTCGCCCAGCCCGTCGGCGCCATGGAACCAATCGGCGGAGACGTATTCGCGCAGCAGCGGGCGATCGGCGCCGGCGTAAACCGGCACAGCGGCGTCGCAGAGTTCGGCGAAGTAGAGGGAATTGACGACGCCTTGCTGAAGCGGCACGTTCCCGGCGACGACCGTGATCGCGCGGACATCCACATCGTCGTGGCGCAGCGCCATGACAATGGCCACGGCGTCATCCGAGCCGGCATCGGTATCGATAAGAAATGGTCGGGGCATGGCTGCTACACCTTTAGCGCTAGCTCGTCGACAGCCGCTTTCAGCCGATGCAAGCCGCGCTCAAGGGTGGCGCGGGGGCAGCCGAAATTCAAACGGACGAAGCCCGCGCCGGCATCGCCAAAGAACTCGCCCGGGCTGGGCGCGACGCCGGCCGTATCGCGGCAAAATGACATGATGTCGCCGTCGATAGGCAAGTCCCGCATATCCATCCAGAGCAGGTAGGTCGAGTCCGGCACGGTCGTCTTGATCAGGGGTATATGTTCGCGGATGTAGTTGATAGCGAAATCGCGATTGTCCTTGAGATAGATCAATAGCTGCCGCAGCCATTCATCGCCGCCGCTGTAAGCGCCGATAGCCGCTTCGTAACCCATGATATTGACGTGCGCGCTGATGCTTTGCAGGGCAGCCGCCATCGTCTGGCGGATCTCTTGATTTTGCGCGATCAGAACTGAGCAAGCCAAGCCCGCCAGATTATAAGTTTTGCTCGGCGCGATCATTGTGATGGTGTTTTGGGCGATCTCGTCATCGAGGGTGGCAATTGGAATATGCTTGCCCTCGAGGATCAAATCGGAATGAATCTCGTCAGCGACGATCAGCACATTGTGTTTCAAGCAGATTTCGCCGATGCGCTCCAACTCGGCTCGGGAATAGATGAAGCCGGCTGGGTTCTGCGGGTTGCATTGCAGGTGAATCGATGTCTTCGGGTCGCGCGCGACCATTTCAAACTCATCGTAATCATTCTCGTAGTGGAAGGAGTGGGCATCATCGGCGATGTATTCCATATTGATATTGGCGGGGAATTTATGGTTTGCCCGGACTGCCTTGAAGAAAGAACCGTAGACCGGCGTCTGAATCAGGACTGTGTCGCCGGGTTCGCCAAAGCCGCTGCAAGTCGCGCAGAGCGCTAATACCAGACCCGGCGAGAAGAGCACATCGTCGGGCTCGATCTCCCAATTGTAGAGCCGGCTCATACGCTCGACGATCGCTTCCTTGAGCTGGGGCGGGTCAAGCGTATAGCCGAAGACACCGTGCTCGGCCCGCTCGATCATGGCTTTGATGGCGGAAGGCGGCGAGCGGAAATCCATATCCGCCACCCACATCGGCAGGCAGTCGCCCTCGATCACGCCCCATTTTGCGCTGTGGTGTCCGGTGCGGTCGATAATCTCGTCGAAATTGTAGGCGGTCATGCGTCGGCTTTCTCCAGTCAGCGAAAATCACGACTAGAATATAACCGAAGAGACCGATCGTTGCACGGGCAGGTCGGGCTGAAGCGCTTTGCCTTTGTCTCGGTACCCGCTAGACCAACTGCCGACTTTCATGCAGTCGAGCGCCGATATCTTCCAGGTCGATGGCGTCGGGCGACGCGATGGCGCGCGCGGCAAATAAGCGCCGGGGGTCGTCGTGGACGCGTGACAGCCCCACCGCCGCGCCGTAGATATCGGACAGGACCGCTCTTAGCGCCTCTTCGATCTCGTCGAAGACGGCTGGCTCGTTGCGGTAATTCATGCGATCGAGGAAGTTGATCTTGACCGAGCTGTAATCGAAGATCAGGTCCTCGGGCGCTTCCGCTTCCAGCGCTTGGGCGCCCAGCAGCGCGCAATGAAAAACCAGCTTCAAGGCGGCGGCGAAGTCAGCGGGCAGGTCGCGCTTGCGCACATAATGCAAGCCCGCCTCGCCATAGCCGAAGTCGTAAGCGTAGTCCGCTTCATCGGCGATGAGTACGATGCCGGGACCGTCAGGCACGTGCTTGTAATCGATAACATCGATCAGCATGCCCTCGACCCGGTGCTCCTGGATCCAGCGCTGGAAGATCGGCACGATATCGGCTGGTTGTGTTTTCGGCGTCTGCTTCAAGTTAAATTTGACGCCGAGCCGTTTTGGTACGATTGTCATGTGTTCCTCACACTTCGTTAGCGGGCGACCTGATAGGCCGCCCCTACAATTCCTACTGCGGGCGACCCAAGGCTCGCCCCTACAGTTCCATATTATGTCGGCATCCTAGCCGACGATGACGCCGTTGATGCGCTGTTCGGCAGTGTGCACGTTTTCGATGAAGAGCTGCGTCTCATCAATGATTTGATGGGCGTAGTCCTGGTCTATCCGCGCCGGCGCCTCGGCGTGCCGCTTGAATAGATAGCGGGCGAATTTGCCTTTGGCGAAGCGATCGTAGATCAACTCGGTATCGTAGAAGCGCGAGCGGAATTCGTCCACGATGTTGCTGTAGTCATCGCCGACATCCAGGTACTTCGTCCGCACCAAAGCGCGGGCGGCCAGCACCATCGCCTTGTAGGCATTCTCGTCGGCCAGGGTGTAATCGCCATCGTCCAGCGCCAGCAGCGCCTCGAAGTGGGTCGATTCGGCTTTGGAGATCTCCATCGAGAAGAGCGATACCACCTCGCCGGCGCATTCGCCGACGCCGATGTCGTCGATGGTGTAGACGCGGGAATCGCCCCAATCGCTGAAGTAGTTGGGCGCCTCTTCGAAGCTGGGCAGCTTGGTGAAGGGCTGCAGCATCGCCTTGATTTCCTTGCGCCCGAGTTCTTTGACCCAGGCTTGGAAGTTTTCGTCTTCGGCGCGTTCGGCGACATAGCGCTCGGTCAATGCCTCAAGCACATCGGGCACGCATTTGGCCGGCACAGCGCCGCAAGCCAGCCCGTAGCTGCCGGCGTTCTCCTGCCATTGCCCGCCCAGCACGACCTGGAAGTGCGGCATCTTGTGATTGCCGGAGCGCCGGCTGTTGCCGAAGAAGCCGATATCGGCGACGTGGTGCTGGCCGCAGGAATTGAAGCAGCCGCTCACCTTGATCTTGAGATCGCGCACAGCATCGGGCAGCAGGTTGATGCGCTCGATCAAGCGCGCGCGCAACTCGGCGGTCAAGCCGCGCGAGGAGGCGATGCCGAGTTTGCAGGTGTCGGTTCCGGGGCAGGTGGTGATGTCGACGATGGTGCCGGCATTGGCGTCGCCCAGGCCGATGGCGCAAAGGTCGCGGTAGATGGCGGGCAGGTCGGCATCAGCCACCCAGCGCAAAACGACATTCTGCTCGACCGAGAGCCGGATGTTGTCGCCGACATATTCGCGGGCGATATCCGCCAGCGCGAAGCCTTGCTCGGATGTGAAGTCGCCCAGCGGCGTATTCAGCGTGATCGTGCTGTAGCCGGGCTGAACTTGCTTGTAGACATTGCTGCGATACCACTCGGCAAAGCCATCCGGCAGCGCCGCGCCATTCAGCGCCATGCCCGCCTTCGCCGGCGCGTTGACGAAATCGCTAACGCGGTCGATGTAGTCGGTGTGGCGGGGATCGGCCGGCACGATTTCGAGTTCTTCCCGCACCAGCTTGCGGAATTCGTCGATGCCGAGCTTGGCGACCAGGAATTTCAGGCGGGCGCGGTTGCGATTCTTCTTTTCGCCCAGCCGGGCGAAGACGCGCGCGATCGCCTGCGTCAAGGGCAGAAGCTGCTCTTCGGTGCAAAAATCAGCCAGAACCTTGGCTTGATGCGGCACTGTGCCCAAGCCGCCGCCGACGAAGACGGTGAAGCCGCGCACGGTCTCGCCATCGATTTCCCGCGTCTGCGCCAGCAAACCAAGATCGTGCATCTTGACCAGGCCGCAAGCGTGCCCGGCACAGCCGGAGAAGGCGACTTTGAACTTGCGCCCGAAGTCCTGCACATCGTCATGCCCGAGCAGGAATTGCGTCATGGCATCGGCATAGGGGCTGACATCAAAGACCTCGTCATGGCAGACGCCCGCTAGCGTGCAAGCGGTGATATTGCGCACGGAATTGCCGCAGGCTTCCTGCGTGGTGATGCCGACGGCCGCCAGCCGCCGCATCAAGTCCGGCGTATCATCGATGTGGACATAATGCAGTTGAATATCCTGCCGCGTGGTGATGTGCAGGATGCCATCGGAGTATTCGTCCGCCAGATCGGATAGCGCCTCGAGTTGCTCGGCGGTCATGCCACCGTAGGGAATCTTGATGCGCTGCATGCCGGGCGCGTCCCAGAGCGTGTCCGGTCCCTTGACGACCTCGTCAGAGGGATAGAGCAAATCGCGCGTGCGGACGCCGTCATGGCGCTGGCCATTGTCGTAACGCTGGCCATAGACGCCTTTGCGCAAGCGAGCTTCGGCGAAGACTTTTTCATCAAGTTTGCCTTGCTTGCGCAATTCCATCTGCGCTTCGTAGGTGTCGATGAGATTGCCCATCTCGGCGGGGATCTTATCGTTGAGAAGTTCTTTCCAGCTCGTCATGTTTTGGTCATCCTTTCAGAAAGCCTATTGTGATTTCTCTGGGCGTTTGCGGCGCGTCCAGTTACCAGACCGCCGCGCCAATTCGGGATTCGATTTCAGCTACCGGCAGCAAGTCAAACCAAGCCAGCCCTTCTTCGCGCAGGCGCGCGACCTCGCCGATAATCGTGATCGCCGGTGGCTTGATCGCCTGCTCGTCAGCGATTTCAGCGATTGTCGCAGCCGTCCCGACATAAGTCCGTTGGCGCGGCAGCGTACCCCATTCGATGACGGCGGCGGGTGTATGCCCAGGCAGCCCATTGGCGATGAGCCGCCGCGTGATGGACCGCAGTTGCTTCACGCCCATCAGGATCACGATTGTGCCGCCGAGCTGCGCCAACGCTTCATAGTTGATGGCGCTCTCGGCTTTGTCCGGCGATTCATGACCGGTGATTACGGTGAAGGCGCTGCTGATATGGCGGTGCGTCAAAGGGATGCCGGCGTAGGCGGGCACGGCGTATGAACTGGACAGGCCGGGCACGATCTCGAAGGCGATGCCGTAATCGCGGCACACCAGCGCTTCTTCGCCGCCGCGGCCGAAGACCAGCGGATCGCCGCCTTTCAAGCGAAGGACTTCCTTGCCCTGCAAAGCGCGGTCGACCAGCAGCCGGTTGATGCGCTCCTGCGAGAGCCGGTGGCGGGTCGGCTGCTTGCCGACGTAGACGAGTTCGGCATCGCTGCGCGTCTCTTCCAGCAGCCCCGGCGGGATGAGCCGGTCGTAAATCACGACATCGGCTCGCCGCAGCAGGCGCAAACCCTTGCGGGTGATTAGGTCCGGGTCGCCCGGTCCCGCGCCGACTAGATATACTTTTCCGATCCTCATTGAGCCTCTCCTAAATAGCGCGCGGTCGAGAGCCAGAGATTGCAGGCGGAGCGGCAAGGCAGCCCCTTGTCAGCCGCGGTCAGGTCATGCCGCCAGGTCGGCTGGCGGACGCACTTGCCGCAAACCTTGTCGATCGCCTTCTTGATGACAGCGCTCGAAAGTTTATGAATGCCCTTGAACATGCCTGCCTGTCGCTTGCTGACTTCTTCCAAGGGCTCGGGCGCGAGTCGCCCTTCTTCCAGGGCCGCCCAATCCGCGAGCAAGCCCGGGTAGACGGTTTCAATGACGGCGTGAGCGTCTTCAGGCTGATCCAAATCGACCAGCCAGTTTCCAGGCATATCGGCGGTCGTCGACAAAGGGCGAAAGGGATTCTCGCGCGCGTGGCTGCGCAGTTCCGCCGGCGTCGCGAATGACCGGCTTTCCTTTGTATTATCGCGGTGCCAGACGCGCTCCGAGTTGACCAATACTTGACCAAACCGGAGGGTTCTCCCAATTTCCAGAGCCTGACGCAAGGCGCCTCTTCCAGCAGCCGGGAATCCGGCCCAGGGACTTTCGACGCTTTTTGGCTCGAAGGGCAAGCCGATGTCGCGCGCCAAAGCCAGGACCGTCTCGCTCAGCGACGCATCGACGCCGACCGGATCGCAGTAATAGACGCGCCTCCCGTTGACGCTTTCCGCCTCGCCCTTGCCGCTGATGCCAAGCGCCCGCGGCACATCAATGCCGACATGCGAGCCATCAGCCAGGAAGTAGGGCAGGGCGATGATATTGGGCGAGCAGGTGGATTGATAGACGCTTGGAATATCCGGTTCGTCGTCCAGGTAAACGGCGACGACTTCGCCCGCATAGCCGGCCTGCCGGAGGCGCTCGGCTTGATCGCGCGCTGTATCCCGACTTTGCCGATTGCGGCGCGTGCCATGACCGATGACGGCGATAGCAGTCTCCTCTGCCGGCAGATCGAATTGAAGGACTGCCTCGCGCAGGCGTTCATCGACGATCGAGTCCAGGATTTTGTGTTCGCCGATAGTCGGCGTCAGATGGATTCGCCGCTCGCCTCTTCGCGTCAGGGGACCGTAAAGCTCCATCTCGCTCGGCAATACCTGCTGCGTGAAATAGCCGCGCGCTGTGAACAGGGGCACGATGACTACCTCGTCCGCCTCGACTGTGTCCAGAACCTGCGAGAAAGCGGGCGGCTCTTTCCAGAAGCAGGCATTGATTTCATCGGCGACGCCCATTTGACGCAGCCGGTCGACGCAAGCCCAGACAACGCCGGCCGTATTGGCGCTGATGTGGGAGCCGTGCCCGGCCAGGATCAAGGCGATGCCGCTCATTCCCGCTCATCCTGAAGCAGAATCGAATGAAAGAGATGCCGCGCTTTTTCGCGCTCGCCTTCGCGCAAGAGAGCGAGCGCTTCGGATGTCACGATGTCTTGGTAAATACGTTGCCGCTCGGTCTGCGTGGAAGGCTCTTGCATTTGCCCTTGCCGGATCTCGCCCAGCCAATCGGCCAGCAAGGCGTATTCCTCGCCAATATCCGCTTCAAGCCGGCGCTTGAGCAGGCGAATCAAGGCGGGCGATTTGCCATTGCTGCTCAAAGCGATGGTCAGCGGCGGCTGCTCGATCAGCGCCATATTGCTGAAGTCGCTGTGGTCGCTGCTGCCGTTTGTCACATTGCAGAGCGCGCGGATGCGATGCGCGTCTTGCGCCACCGTTTGGTTGACGCGCCCGTCGTCGGTGGCGGCGATGACCACAATCGGCATATAGTCGTTGAGCATATCCCGCTGGTAGCGGGCTGCGATCCACTCGATTTCGCCATTGTCAGCCAGGACCTGCAACTCAGCGTTCGCTTCGGGGCTGATGAGCAGAACGCGCGCCCCGGCCCGCAACAAATAGCGCACTTTCCGCGCGCCGACTTTGCCGCCGCCGATGACCGCGACTTGCTTGTCTTGCAGGTGCAAGAGGATGGGATAACCCGTTTCAGCCCGCTCAGCCATGAATCCCCTCGATTGCCGGCGCGACATGGATGCCGCATTCGGTCTTTGCGCGGTCCGACCAGCGTCCGCTGCGGCTGTCCCGGGCGTCCGTGACCGCCTTGGTGCATGTCCAGCAGCCGATGCTCGGGTAGCCCATATCGTGCAGGGGATTGTAAGGCAGGTCATGGTCGCGGATATACTGCCAGATGCGCTCGGCGTTCCAGTTGGCGAAAGGGGCTATCTTGACCGCGCCGCTGTGCCGATCGCGGTTGAGGATTGGCGTTGCCGCGCGGCTCGCCGATTGATCGCGCCGCAGCCCGGTCATCCAAGCCTCAAAACCGACCAGGGCGTCGCGCAAGGGAATGGTCTTGCGGATATGGCAGCAGCGGTCGGGATTGCGCTCCCAGAGGCGGTCGCCATAATCGCGCGCTTGCTGCTTCGGCGTCTGCCGCGGTTTGACCCGGCGCAAATTCAGGTTGAACTGCTGTTCCAGCCGGTCGATCAAATCATGCGATTCGGGGAAGAGCAAGCCGGTATCCAGCGTCAGCACTGGCGTGCGCGGGGCGATGCCCTGCAGCATGTGCAGCGTGACGATGCCGGTGACTTGAAAGCTCGTCACGATAGCCAGCTTGTCGCCGAAGCGCTCGCTCGCCCAAGCCAGGATGTCGCGCGGGCTGGACTTTTCAAAGGCTTCGGCTTGTCTCTCGATTTCGTAGCGATTCATCATGTCTCCTGATTCACGTGCAGTTGGTGAAAAGAAAAGCGCCTCGGATTATCCAAGGCGCTCGGAAGTTTCTGCGCTTCTCACCGGCTACATCGTTCAGCCAGCCCCGGATAACCCTGCCATTTCGGCACGGCGCAACAACAACAAACGCAGGGACATGACTGGAATCTGAGGTTCATTGCGCTATCTATCTACACTCCGCCTAAAACAAAAACCCCGTGTCGTCACGGGGCGTCTCTCTAAAACTTGCTCTGCGTCAATCAAGACTTGGCAAAGCTACTCCGCGCGACTTTCGGCTGAAAGCGCCTGACAACAACAAGCGGGGCAACAAATGCGATTCATGAAATCTGTCTCATTGCTTTGTGTATTCCCAGCAAGGCTAGCGCAGCTTTGCCGGATTGTCAAGCGCGCGGCGGAAATTGGTCTGTCGCTGCTTCTGCGCATCAGTTGCTTTGCATCCGGAGGGCGCCATCAAGCCGAATCGTTTCGCCGTTGAGCATCTCGTTTTCCACGATCTGCTGCGCCAGTTGCGCGTATTCGGCGGGCAGGCCCAAGCGCTGCGGGAAGGGTACTTGAGCGCCCAGCGACGCGCGGATCTCTTCCGGCAATCCCCCCAGCAAGGGCGTGTCGAAGATGCCCGGCGCGATGGTGCAGACGCGGATGCCGTATCGAGCCAGGTCGCGGGCGATAGGCAGGGTCATGCCGACGATGCCGCCTTTTGAGGCTCCGTAAGCCGCCTGCCCGATCTGCCCTTCAAAGGCGGCTACCGAAGCCGAGTTGATGATGACGCCGCGCTCGCCGCTCTCACTTGCCGGATTGCTCGCCATCAGCGTCGCCGCCAGGCGGATGCAATTGAAGCTGCCGATGAGGTTGACTCGGATCACTGTCTCGAAGGCTTCCAGGGGATGCGGACCGCGACTGCCGGTCGTGCGTATAGCCAAGCCGATGCCGGCGCAGTTGACCAAGACGTTGAGTCCCCCGAATTCCGTTGCGCAGAGTTCAAGCCCCGCCTGCACATCGGGTTCGCTGCTGACATCGGCTTTGACGAATCGCGTTTGCGCTCCCAAATCAGCAGCCAGGCGCGCGCCTTTGTCTTCATCGCGATCGAGGATGACGACGCGGGCGCCTTGATCGATGAAGCGCCTCGCTGTTCCGGCGCCCAAGCCGGACGCCCCGCCGGTGATCAGCGCGCGGACATGCCCCATCTTCATTTGATTTGCTCCAGTTCCAGGCAAACATTAGAGAGCCAGCGCGGCTCCAACTCCCGCTTCTTCGTTCTGATAAAATGTAGGGGTGACTTATCAGATCGCCCGCTCTCGTGATGAATATGATTTCGGGCGGCTCACAGCGTCGCCCTACCGACTTTCACTTTCGGGTCGGCTAGCGGCCGTTGCTGCCGTGCAGGTTGTTCAAGAATTCTTGATTGGTGTCGTAGAGGCGGAAGTTATGCAGCAGTTGTTCGGTCGCCCCGACGATGCCTTCAGGCTGCTCGGCCAGGTGCGACCACATGCGCCGCATGGTGTAGACGCGCTGCAAAACATCCGGACCCAGCAGCAGCTCTTCGCGCCGGGTGGAGGACTGCTCGACATCAAAGGCGGGGAAGATGCGCCGTTCCTGCAGCTTGCGGCTGAGGTGCAATTCCATGTTGCCGGTGCCCTTGAATTCTTCGTAGATGACATCGTCCATCTTGCTGCCGGTATTGACGAGGCAGGTCGCCACAATGGTCAGACTGCCGCCTTCCTCGACATTGCGCGCGGCGCCAAAGAGGCGCTTGGGCGGATGAATCGCCGACGGATCCAAGCCGCCGGAGAGCGTGCGACCGCTGGTGGGCACGACCAGGTTATAAGCGCGCGCCAGGCGGGTGACGCTATCCAGCATCATCACGACATGCCGCTTGACCTCGACCAGCCGCTTGGCTCGCTCCAGCGCCATCTCCGCCACTCGCACATGATGATGCACCGGATCGTCAAAGGTCGAGGCGATCACCTCGGCATCCACCGAGCGGTCCATGTCCGTAACCTCTTCCGGTCGCTCGCCGATCAGCGCGACCATCAGATGCACCTCGGGATAATTCTGGCTGATGGCGTTGGCGATATCCTTGAGCACGGAGGTCTTGCCCGCTTTCGGCGGCGAGACGATCAAACCGCGCTGACCAAAGCCAATCGGCGCGATCAGATTGAGCATACGCGTTGAGATGATGCGCGGCAGCGTCTCCAGGTCGAAGCGCACTTCCGGGAAGATCGGCGTCAAGCGCTCGAAATAGGCGCGATTTCGAATCTCGTGGGGATTCAAGCCATTCACGGCGTCCACGCGCAGCAAGCCGTAGTAGCGCTCGGTGTCCTTGGGCGGGCGCACCTGCCCGATGACCATATCACCGGTGCGCAGGCCGAACTTCTTTATCTGCGTCGAACTGACATAGATGTCGTTCTGGCCCGGCAGATAACCTTCCGCGCGCAAGAAGCCGATGCCGTCATCGACCACTTCCAAGACGCCGCCGCGCAACTGATTGCCGCGCCGTTCGGCTTCTTCCCGCAGCAAGCCGATAATCAGGTCTTGTTTCTTGAGCTTACTGAAACGGGGTACATTATTTTTGCGCGCCAATGTGCGCAATTCGGGCAGCGTTTTTGCTTCTAGTGTTGCGATATTCATTCAGTTCTTCCTGGGAAACTCGGTTGCGGCGGAGCCAGTATTAGATTGTGCCGCATGGTCTGGTGTGTTTCCTGTTCAGTTTGTCGGAGGGAAACGCTCCGTTTGTCGCCTGTACAGCGAGTTTCGCAAGTTGCCAACTGTGGATTTTGGCAATCACTGCGACCGGTCAATGCTCGTTAGCTAGTGGAAACAGGGACTTTCGAAGCATAATATAGCATATGTTCAATAGCGCGTCAAATGGTTTCACACGGATTATATATATTTATTAGGAAATTCGCTATCCAGCTTGATCTTCCAGTATATGACGACCGGCGCCTCATCCCCTCAGGCAAGCCAGACAATCGAATTAGAGCGTATGCAAAAGGACCCTGCCCGGCGGACAAGGTCCCTAACAAACCTAAACTTGCGCGAGGCGCTAGTCAAGCTCCTCATGCAGTTCGCTGGCGTCGGCGTTCAACTCAGCCAGGGCGTCAGCCACGGCGACATCACCGTTGACGACTTCGGCGATGGTATTCGGCAGCAGGCCGCGCACGGCGCTATAGCTGGGCAGGCCAGGCGATGCATAGACGCTTGCCATGCCGTCCTGCAAGATGCCTAGCACTTCGATGAAACGGGCGAAGGGCATCCGCGGCTCGGTGAAATCGGCTTCAGTGACTTCGATATCGTTGCGAATGCTGAAGTAGCCGGTCGCGCCGGACCAAGCCAATTGCGCCTCGCTGCCGGCGAGGTGCTTGACGAAGAGCCAGGTCGCCACTTCCGCTTCCGGGCTGGCGGTCAAGATCGCCTGGCTGGGCACGAATAGCTGGATCGTCCGCCCGACGCCTTCCGCGCCCGGGAACGAAGTCGCCACCCATTCGTCAGTCATCTCGGCCGCGGCCGCGTCCCAGGTGATGAAGGGGATGCCAGCCGAGCTGCCGGCGGCGAAGGGCGTGATGCCAATCGAAAAGTCGCCGGTGTTCTGGTAGCGCTCGGCGAAGAGATAGGCGCAGCCATTCTCCAGCATGCGGGTGAACATCTCCATCGTAGCGGCGACTTCATCGGACTCGAAGATGTATTCCCCGGCTTCGCTATCGAATATGGCGCCGCCATGCGCAGCCACGAAACTCTCGAAATGCGAGGTGCCGGTATCCAGCGGATAACCCTGATAATCCTCGCTGGCGCCGGCGGCACAGGCGATTTCCTCGAACTCCGCCAAGGTCTCCGGCACGCGCCGCTCGAATCCCAACGCTTCGACGATATCGAGGTTGGTGTAGAAGACGTTCAGCGAATTCTGATTCGCCCAGGCGACGCGCATGCCATAGAAAGGCGCGAAGTCCAACTGATTCACATCCAGCAGATTGAAGTTGAGGTTGGCTTGTTCCTCAGCCGGGATGCCCCAAGCCGGGCTGTTGAGCAAGAGATTGATATCGACAACCACGCCTTCGTTCGCCCAGCCGGCGACCGCATTGGCGTAACCGGCGACCAGGTTGGGCAACTCGCCGGAAAGAATCGCCGTGTTCATCAGGTCTTCAATCGTGCCGTAATGCCCCTGATGATGCGCTTCCACCGTGATGCCGTATTCGTTGTTGGCGTTAAAGTCTTCGATCAGCGCCGTCATCGTGTTGGCTTGCGAACTGTCGTCGGAGTACTGATGCCAATAGACAACCGTCTGCCCACTGGGGTCAATACCTTCGTAATCGATATCGCCCTGCGCCTGCGCCAAGCTCAAGCCAAGCAACAGCAGCAATATGGCGATTAATGCTAACTTCCTCATGATCTGTGCTCCTCCACAACTTAAAGCCAAAATTCGGACAAACTAATGACACGGACTTTCTTCTATTCTATCAGACCAACATACACATATAAGCGTCAAGTCTGTTAAGCGCGCTCGCTGGCTAAACTCTCGGGCGCAATCCGGCGGCGCATTTAACTCTTGATGCCCGTCTGCGCGATGCCTTCGGTGAATTGCTTCTGCGCGATGAAATACAAGACGAGAATCGGAATGACGGTGATCACCGACGCCGCCATCTGCAAGTTCAAATCGCCCGGCGTATCGGCCGTCACGAAGTTCGATAGCCCAACAGCGATGGGCCGCCAGTCGTCGTTGATCGTTACCAGCAGGGGCCACATCAGCGCGTTCCAGGAGCCGATGAAACCGAGGGTGACGATGGTCATGATCGGCGCTTTCGACAAGGGCAAGACGACGCTGACGAGAAAGCGCGGATGCCCGGCCCCGTCAATCCGCGCCGCCTCCCACAAGTCCATCGGTATCTGCAGGAAGAATTGCCGCAGCAAGAAAATGTTAAACACGGAAGCGAAGAACGGTATTGTCAAGGCGGGCCAGTTATTGAACCAGGCGCCGGCGGGCCCGAAAATGCTCTCGCTCAGACGCCCCAGCCAAATCACCGTCAGCAGATGCGGGATCAGCATGACGATGCCCGGGATCATCATGGTCGAGAGGAAGAGGGCGAAGATGAAATTGCGGCCGATGAATTTCATGCGCGCGAAGGCGTAAGCGGCGGGAATGCACACTAGCAGCGAGCCAACTACTGTGATCAATGTGATGCGCACACTGTTCCAGATATAGCCCGAGACGCCAAAAGACTGCAAGACCCCGCTGGACGGGTCGGTCGCCAACTCAATATCCAGGAAGTTGGCGCGCCGCAAGGCGGTGGCGTAGTTCTCCCAGAGCAGCTTCTCCGGCAGCAGGCGGGTCAAGCTGACTTCGCTAAGCGTCATGAACGAGGCGCTGATCATCCACAAGAAGGGACCAACCGCGATCAATACCCCGGCGAAGAGAACCGCGTAGATGCCAAGCCGCCTCCAGTCTATTTGCTTTGGCGGTCCCTCAGCCGGCGCTTTGCCTGTAACCGGCGGCGCCATACCAGCCGCGTCGCTAACCATAAAACACCCGCCGGCCCATAATCCGATTCTGGAAGAGCGTCATCAGCAAAATCAGCGCGAACAAGACAAAAGCCATCGACGACGCGTAGCCATAGCGATTGCTGTTTTGCAACTCGTCGAAGATGTAGACGCTGGCGGTATTAACCCGGTTGCCGACAGCGCCGGTGCGCAGGATCCAGATCTGCGTGAAGGCCTGGAAGGTGCCGATGATCGCCACCAGCGAGAGAAAGAAGATGGTCGGCGAAAGCAGGGGTAGGGTGATATGACGGAAAATGCGCCAGCCGTTGGCGCCGTCGATGCGCGCCGCTTCATAGAGTTCGCCGGGGATATTGCCCAAACCCGCCAGGAAAATTACCGCGTCGTAGCCGATATAGGTCCAGGTGGAATAGATCATGATGACGACCAGCGCCAGGGCCGGTCCCGCCAGGTAATCGGGCAAGCCCAGCAAATCGCCAAGCGTGCTCCGCTCGAGGATCCAACGCTGCGGTTCAATGCCGACCAGCGCCAGCATCCGATTGGCCGGCGCCGTCTGGCCCGCGTCGAAGATAACGCGGAACACGATTGAGGTGGCGACGAAAGGTGTGATGTAGGGGATGAAGTAGACCATGCGGAAAAAGGAGCGAAAACGAATCGGCTGAAAAAGTAGATAGGCCAGCAGCAGCCCAATCGTGAGCTGCACCGGCACTGTTCCAGAAGCGTACATCACCGTCACCCAGAATCCCTGCAGCAAGTCGTCATCAGCGGCCGCCAATGCCGCCGGCGCCTCCGCCATCAGCATGTAGCCCCCGACCGCGAGCGAGACCCCGCCCAGGACCAGCAGCGCGAAACGCCGGTTGTCAAGCGCCTTGACGCCCCGCTGAAATATGAAGTAGGCAAAAGCGATCAAGACGATGCCGGCGCTGACGAATACAAGTTGTGACCAGATCGGCAGCGACTCGCCCTCGTCCCGCGCCGCGTTTATCGCCAGTTCGGTCTCTTGAATCGTGAGCCGCAGCAAAAATACCGATGCGACCAGCAGCGTCGTCATGATGGCGCTAAGGATGACCAGCTCGCCATTGGCGGCGGAACGGAAGCGCCAGAAGAGGGCGCCGACGACGACCATCGAGCAAAGAAGGCCGACCAGCATGAGGTTGCCCGCCTCATAGACGCCGGGGCTGACGAAACTCTCGCCGAACTTTTCCATGAAGAGCGCCAGCGATGTGTCTCGCCCTCGCACCTGACGCGGTATCAGCATGATGACGGGGATGAGCTTGAAGAACCAGTCGATGACGAGCAGAGCCGCGTAACCGCTGATCACGCCAGCCAGCGCTGCCGATCCTTGCCCGGGCGCGTTTGTCTCTCGCAGCCGAGTCCGCAGGCGGCGGCTTAACATCAAGGCGGCGGTGAAGCCCAAAAGCGCCAGCCAGAAAAAGAGGATGTAACCCAGGTTGCCCAGAGCTTTTTCGTAGTTCGCCAATCCCACATATTCATCGGGGAAACGGCGCCAGCGATGCAAGCTCACGAAGAAAGCGAAAGCCACCGGGAACAAACCGAAGAGGACAATCAGACAACCGGCCGGCGCCAGGAAAAGATAGGCTGTCAGGTTCTCGATGAGTATTCTGCCGCGCCGGGTATTCAGCATTGCATAGATCCCGCAGAGTTGCGCCACGGTGTTGCCTGAGCTTACAGGCTCATTATAATCCGCTGTCGAGGTAAAACCAACGGACTCGCCGCCGCGGGTGTGCTGAACTCAGTAGAACCAATAAAGTAATGAGAAAAATATTTCAAGGTAAAGAGAATGGCAAAAACCGAAATCATTGTAGGGGCGACTCTGTGAGTCGCCCGCTTACAACATCCACTACATTTCATTTGTCGCATGACTAACTTGGTTTTACTTCTGCGGATATGGCGACAAATAATCCTGACTTGGGAAAGAATAAATGTAGGGGCGGGCTTTGGGTCGCCGGCATCAGATTCTCCGGACGGGCGGGATTATAACCTCGTTATCCACCACTCCCCTGAGCCGCAAAGGGAGGCTGCGGTCTGGTCTCGTCATACACATTGAGAATCTCATCCATGATATAATCTAACTGCTATTCAAAGCGATCGAGGACCCCGCTGATGCCGCGTATCTATGTCATAGGAGCATTGGTCTACGATATTGTTTTTGACGTGCCGGATTGGGTCGAGCCCAACCGCGCCGTTCATGCGACGGCGGTCACATTTTCGCCCGGCGGCAAGGCGCTGAACCAGGCAGTGGCGGCCCGTCGCCTGGGCGCGGATGATGTTCATCTGATCGGCTGCGTCGGCGATGATATCTTCGGCGCTGAACTCTTATCCGCCCTGCGCCCATACGGCGTGAACACCGACTGTGTCCGCTTGCATCCCGCCGCCCGCACCAGCCTGGCGAGCATTGTCGTCATGGACAATCTGCCTGGCTTCATCGGCGCGCCCGACGCCAGCCGCCGCGTCGACCAAAATCAGATTGAGATGGCGCTGACGGACTTGCGCCCGGGCGATATTCTGCTCGTCGATTTCGAGGTGCCGCAGCCGGTCGTCCAGTTCGCGCTTGAGCTGGGGCGGGCAAAAGGCGCGACCAATGTGCTGAATCCGGCGCCCTTCTTCACGCGCGATAGTTTTGTCTTCGAGTATTTGTCCCTGGTTGATGTTCTCATCCCCAATATTCTCGAAGCGCAACTTATCCTCGATAGCGACTCGCAGGACATTGACGCCCTGGCGGAGGACTTGCAGGCGCTGGGAATCCGGCAGGTGGTCTTGACCCTGGGGGAGGCGGGCAGCGCCTTGTTTGAGGCTGGCGGCAAGATCTCGCAGAAGGCTTTCTTGCTCGATGCCGTCGATACCACCGGCGCCAGCGATGCCTTCGTCGGCGCTTATTGCCATGGTTTGGCTCAGGGCTGGCAATCGCCGCGGACGCTGCGATTCGCCTCCGCCACCGCGGGCCTCGCCTGTACAAAACGCGGCACCATGTCCTCGCTGCCAAGCTTGGCTGAAGTCGAGGCGCTGCTGACGGCGGAACTATGCTGACCGCCGGCTCGATCCCAGTTGCGTAACCCGAATCGCGCTATTGGGTTAAGGGAAGTACAGTATGAAAAACTTCTTCGTCCGCCGCGGCAACTATGAAGCTCTTGATGACAGCGCCTTGGTCGAATTGGCGAAGGAAGAGGCGCAAGCTTTCGGCGAATTGTATTCCCGCTATCTGAAGAAGATTTATAATTATGTCTATCATCGGACCGGCAATACTCATGACGCGGAAGACCTGACGGCGAAGGTTTTTATGCGCGCCTTGTCCCATATCGGCAACTACGAAGACCGCGGCTTGCCCTTTCAAGCCTGGCTCTACCGCATCGCGCACAACATCGTCGCCAATTGGCATCGCGATCAGGGACGGCGCAAAATTATCGCCCTCGATGATTATGTCGCCCACTCGCTAAAGTCGGACGCGCCGGATTCCCTGGCCGAAGAATCAGAAGAACAGGCGCAGTTGATGGCGGCGGTGCGGCGGCTGCCGGAAGACCGGCAACAATTGCTTCTGCTGAAGTTCATCGAGGAGATGTCCAATGCCGAGATTGGCGCGATCATGGGGCGGACGGAAGGGGCGGTCAAGTCCCTGTATCATCGCACCTTGCTTGCCCTGCGCGATGATCTTCAACTGCCGGCGGACGCGGCCGAACGCCGATTGGGTGGCGCGGCCCCCGGGCGCAGCGTGAATTCATGATGTTAAGCGAGCGGGATTACAAACCCGGACGACTATGACGGATTTGGCGGGTGATTGAAGTAGAGGTGAGAGCGGATAATGTCTTCACAATCTGACACGAAGGCGCAAGACGCGCTCGCGGCGGGCGCAAAAGCTGGCGACGATATCAAGAGACCGGCGGCTCAGTCTATGTTCCCTGCCGAAGCGGAAGAATTTGCCGATCTCATCGGGACTCTCGCAAGCGCCTTCGCGCCGGTCGAACCCTCGGTAACCTTCGCGGATGAACTGCGCGCCGATTTGCTGGGCGAGCCGCAGGGCATGCTTGAGCGCCTCCGCAAGATGCCCGCCCGCGTCCATATCGCCGCCGCTCTCGCCCTTATCGCCGGCTGCCTGCTTTTTGTAATGCGCCGACTCTTCGGCTCGGACGCGCCCCAGGACATCCAGGAAGAGGCGGTCGCGACGCCGCTGTAAAAATTTCGGGTTTCTGCTGTCTGCTGTTTATCAGAGGGCGATTCACAGAGGCGCCCCTACATTTTCCCGGCTGAAGGAAATCTGTCGGGGCCAGTACGTTCTGTTATACTTTCCCCGGAATCCAACGCAGCGGGGACAAGCAGTGGCTACGACGGCGCTTTCGCTTCGGCAACTCAATCGGACGCTGTTGGCGCGTCAACTGCTCCTGCAACGAAGCCGTCTGGACCCCCTGGCTGCTATCGAGACCCTGGTCGCCCTGCAATCCCAGATCCCCAACCCGCCTTACATCGGGCTTTGGACGCGCCTGCAAGAGTTCGAGCGCCGCGATCTGACATCCTTGTTGGAGTCGCGCCAGGTTGTTCGCGCGCCCTGGCTGCGCTCGACGCTGCACCTCGTCTCCGCCGCCGACCATCAGCGCTTCCAGGCGGCGATTCAACCGGCCTTGGCGCGGGGCTTGCGCTCCTTCTTTGGCGCTCGCGCACACGACCTGGATATCGAGCGCCTTATCGAAATCGCCAAACCCTATCTGGAAGCGGAGACGCCCGCCATCGGCGCGCTGCGCGACAAGCTGCAAGAACACGAGCCCGAGCGCGACAAACAAGCGATGGCTTACGCCGTGCGTAGTTGCCTGCCGCTGGTGCAAATCCCGCCCAGCGGTACCTGGGGCGTGGGCACGCGCGCGACTTACACCACCGCTGAGAGCTGGCTCGGAGCGCCGGCGTCGGCTTCGACGGAACCGGGCGCATTGTTTCGCCGCTACCTCGCCGCTTTTGGTCCCGCGACTGTCATGGACTTCCAAACCTGGACCGGCATGACGAGGCTGAAGACGCCGCTCGCGCCAGCCTTGCAGGACCTCGCGACCTATCAAGACGAGGGCGGCAAGACGCTGTATGACTTGCCGGACTTGCCCATCGCCGCCGCGGAAGCGCCCGCGCCCGTTCGTTTCCTGCCGGAATACGACAATATACTCATCGCCCACAAAGACCGGCGCCGCATCCTGCCCGAAGCGCAGCGCAAGAAAGTCTTCGTGTCCGCGGGCCGGGTGCTTGGCTCCGTGCTCATTGACGGTTTCGTCGGCGCGATTTGGAAATCGCAGCGGGAAAAGACGAAGGCAATATTGCTCGTTTCGCTATTTGAGAAGCAGACTGATGAGATACTGGGCGCGATCGAAGCGGAAGGCATGACGCTCCTGCGCTTCATCGAGGACGAGGCGCAAGACTTCAGCGTGGAGTTTGAGATGCGCCCGTGACCAGAGCAATCGCGCCTTTTTCCTTTGCCACCGAGAACACTGAGTTTAATGGAGGGCACAGAGTTTCTGATATGATCTCGAAGTATTCAAATTTACGGCTTTTCTCTGCGCGCGCATTTTTACTCTATGTCTTCGACGGTTGGTTTTCCCGGCGCCTCTGACGCGCTGGACTATGCCAGAAAGCGAATTAATGGTAGGCTGGGCGGCGTCAGCACGGTGAGAGACAAACAGAGCGAACGCCATGCCATCGGCTCAAAAGATCACCGCCTTGCGCGGCATGCGCGATGTCTTCAGCGCGGAATACGCCCGCTATCAAGCCATTCAGGCTCGCCTTGAGCGGCATCTGCGCTTGCATAGCTATATCGCGATCGATCTGCCGATTCTGGAAAACACCGAGCTTTACTTGCGCAAATCGGGCGAAGACATCGCCGACCGTCTCTACGAATTTGACTTCAAGAGCCGGCGCGTCGCCTTGCGCCCGGAAGTGACCGCTTCGATTCTTCGGGCTTATGTCGAGCGCCTGCAAGACGAGCCGCTTCCCCTGCGTATTCAATACAGCGGTCCCGTCTTCCGTTACGAAAAGCCGCAGCAGCATCGCTACCGTCAGTTCACGCTGACTGGCGCCGAGCTCCTGGGCGCGGACGGTCCCCGAGCCGATGCCGAAGTGCTGCATCTGGCTTGCAGCGGGCTCGAGCAACTGGGCGTGACGGACTACAGTTTGACCATCGGGCACACGGCTTTGCTCGAGGAATTTCTGAATCGCCTTGGTTTGCGCAAGCAACTGGTCAACTTCCTGCTGCGGAATATGGAGAATCTGCGCAAGCGGGGCCTGAAAGCCGTGCTGGAATCGCTGGAAACGATTTATCCTGAATTTCAAGGCGCGGCGCTCGCGGCGGAAAGCGCAAATGCGAACGATGCCGAACAGAGCCAGCGGCTTATCAATGTGCTGCGGGAGATGACCGATAGCGAAGCGCATCAAGCGGTGACGGACTTCCTGCACAGCTTAAATATCCGCATCGCGGCCAACCGCGACGAAGGCGAAGTGATCGAACGCCTCCTGCGTAAAATTCGTGAAGACCAGCAAGCGCCGAAGTTGCAACTGGCGCTGGATTTCATGCAGCGGCTGGGAGACTTGGCCGGCGCGCCCGCCGATGTCTTGCCGGGAGCGCGGGCGTTGGCGGAGGAATTCGACCTCGATCGCGACATTCTGATGTCGCTGGAGCGGACGCTGAATTGTCTAGCGGAATATGGCGAAAGCCCTGGCCGGACGCAACTGGATTTCGGCATGAATCGCGGCTTGCATTATTACACCGGCTTGATCTTTGAGTTGCATGCTGCCGCGCCGGACGGCGAGCCGATCCAACTGGCCGGCGGCGGACGCTACGACAATCTCGTCAGCACCCTCGGCGGCAGCGAACCCACCCCGGCGGCCGGCTTCGCTTATGGCATCGAGCGTCTCGATAGCGTCTTGCCGAGCGACAATGACCGCAGCCCTGAGCCCGCTGTCTTTGTGATACCGGTGGCGGAGGAGGACTATGCGGCCGGCATCGGCATCGCCGCCGACCTGCGCGCCCAAGGCATCGCCGTCGAAATGAGCATCGTCGACAGAACACTGCGCCGCAGCTTAAGGCATGCGGACCGCCGCGGGGCCGCCCTGGTGGTCATCATCGGCGAGGATGAGCGCCGCCAGAGGGCCGCGATCTTGCGCGATATGCGCAGCCACCAGGAAAGACAGGTCGGGCTGGCGGACCTGACGAGGATAGTTGTGGAGCGCTTGAGCGAGCATGAATGACGCGGGACCGGCCGGAAAACTCATAATCGCATTGCCAAGCAAGGGAAAGCTGGCGGACGCGGCCGACAGCCTGTTGGGGCGGGCCGGCTTGCGCATCTACAAGCCCAATCAGCGGCAATACACCGCGACTATCCCGAGCCTGCCGGGCGCCGAGGTCGTCTATCAGCGCCCGCGTGATATTCTGAATCAGGTCGGCGAAGGACGGGCTGATATTGGTGTCACCGGCTTGGACATTGTCGCCGAACATAGCCAGGATACCGACGATGTGATGGTCATTGACTGGCTGGGTTTCGGCCGTTGCGAGTTGCTGCTGGCGGCGCCGGATGCCTGGATTGATGTGACCTCTATCGCCGACCTCGCCGATCTCAGCCTGCGCCAGCAAGCGCGCGGGGCGCAACTGCGCATTGCCACCAAGTTCAGCAACTTGACCAAGAGCTTTTTGTATCGGCATGGCATTTCGCACTTCTTGCTGGTGTACGCCGAGGGCGCCATGGAAGCGGCGCCGCGTATGGGTTACGCCGATATGATCGCGGATGTTTCCGAGACGGGCACGACCCTGCGGGAGAATCATCTTCGTCCGCTGGACGGCGGCGTGATCATCGCTTCGGAAGCGGTTTTGATCGGCAATCGCCGGCGCTTGCGCGAATCGTCAGACAAGCTCGAGACCCTGCGCGAGATGATCGAATTGATCGAGGCGCATCGCCGCGCCCGCCAGTTTGTCTCCCTGCGCGCGAACATCGCCGGCGCATCGGTGGCTGATGTGCAGGAGCGCATCCTGGCCAACCCGGCGCTCAGCGGCACCAAGGGACCGGGCGTGGTGGCGGTGGCCAGCCCGCCTGGCATGGCGCGGAAGTGGTTCGAGACCAATCTGCTGGTCCCCGCTGACCTCATCCACAAGACCATGCAGCACCTGCGCGCTATCGGGGGCGCCGATATCATCGTCACGCGCCCGGATTATGTCTTCGATGAACGGTCCGAGACCTATGATCGCTTTGAGCGCCTGCTTCATTCGGATGACAAGACAACTATTGAGGTTGGATCATGAGCGCAGTTGGCATCATCAATCCGGGCGCTATGGGCATATCCATCGCGGCGTCGGCGCAAGCGGCTGGAAACAAAGTCTACTGGTCCTCCGCCGGCCGCAGCGCCGCCACCCGGCAACGCGCTGTCGAAAACAGCCTGCTCGAAGTCGGCGCGCTCGCCGATCTCTGCGCCGTCTGTGATGTGATCCTCTGCGTCTGCCCGCCGCACGCAGCCGAAGCGGTCGCTCAGTCGGTCGTCGACGCCGGTTTCGCCGGTTGCTACTGCGACGGCAACGCCATCGCGCCGCAGAAGGCGAGAGTCATCGGCGACCTGATGTCGGCGGCTGATATCGACTTCGTGGACGGCAGCATCATTGGTCCGCCGGCTTGGGAGGCGGGCAGTACGCGCTTCTATCTCTCGGGACTTTCCGCCGCTGCGATCGCCGCGCTCTTCGAGAATAGCGTCACCGATGCCCGGGTCATCGGCGCCGACATCGGCAAAGCATCGGCGCTGAAGATGGTCTTTGCCGCCTTGACCAAAGGCTCCACCGCTTTGCTGTCAGCCATCTACGGCACGGCGGATCAACTAGGCGTCCGTGACGACCTTGAGCGGGAATGGGGGTTGCGCGATAGCGATTCTGTGGCGCAACGGCGTAACCAGGTTCGCGGCGTCACCGAAAAAGCCTGGCGCTTCGCCGGTGAGATGCAGGAGATCGCCGCGACGTTTGAATCAGCGGGCATGCCGCCGGGCTTCTTCGACGCCGCGCATGAGGTCTACCGGCGCATGGCGGGTTTCAAGGACGCGGAGAGTGCGCCTGAGCTTGAGGCGGTGCTGGCGGCGCTGACAGAATCAGAATGTGGATGAGCTAGCGAAATGATTGCGTACTTCCTATTCGTCTTTACGGGCTTGACCTGGCTCTTAGCCACTGTGAGCGCGCCAGATTCTGCGCCAACTGCTCCTGCTAATCCGAAGGTCAGCATTTACGAAATCACATCGCCTGTCCCTTATCAAGTCGTTACCGACCAGGTGGACATTATCGGTTCGGTCAATTCGCCAGACATGACCCGCTATTTTGTCGAGTATTACCGCGTCTTGGACGACGGCGCACACTGGCTACCGGCTACACTGCCGCGAATTGAACCGGTTATCGACGATCGACTGGGAAACTTCCATACAACGTTTTTGCCGGACGGCGAATATGACATGCGGCTTGTGGTCCTGACGGGCGGTGACACCACGTCGACTCTGACGTTTGGCCCGATTGTGGTCAGGAATAGCCCGATGGCGGCCGCCACGAAGGCGGCTGAAGTTGCCAGGAGGGCAGCTAGACAGGCCACTGCTGAATACTGCGAGCCACCTGCCGACGCGAACAAGATGGATCGAGCAAGCGAAATCTCGGTCTCCATTGATGCCCCGCTTCCTAACCAGATTGTGAGCGGCAGCGTTGAATTCATCGGTACGGTTAGCGCGCCGGAACCGCTAGGTTACTTTTTTGAATCCAGACGCGTGTCGGCTGTGCAACAAGACAAATGGCATCTCGCCACGTTGTGGGCTGGACAAGCAGTAGAATCCGACCGAGTAGAGACTTGGCATACGCAGGGAATAAGCGACGGTGATTACATGCTGCGATTGACTGTAATCGCCTGTAAAGTGCCGGCCCAACACTTTCTTTTTGGACCCTTCAAGGTACGCAATAGTCGCTAGGCGGTACAGGTTCCGCCAAGTCGATCGTATGCTTCATGTGACAACCCGCAGCCGCGGTCGTTATCCAGACTTCCGTACCAACTTTATCGCGTCTGTGACATTGAGCGAGCGTGCGCGACCCGCATCTAAACACGCAGCGCCTCAAGCAACTCCGGCAAGCCGGCGAAGACCGCATCCGGCTGCACTTCACTCGCCCGCAAGCTCGCTTCCGTCTCCACCCCCGTCATCACCAGCGCCGTCTTGATGCCCAGCGCCTTCGCGCCAGCGATGTCCGTGCCGATGCGGTCGCCTATCATCAGGGTCTCTTCCGCGCTCGTCCCCAACTGACGCAGGGCGGCGTCGAACATGCCGCGTTCCGGTTTGCCGATGATGGTCGGCTTCTGCCCCGCTGCCGATTCGAGCAATGCCAGGATGCTGCCCGCGCCGGGCACGAGACCCTCGGGCGAAGGGAATGACGAATCGGGATTGGTGCCGATGAAGCGCGCCCCCGCCCGGATCAGCAAGGTCGCCGTTTTCACTTTGTTATAAGTCAGGTCGAAGTCGATGCCGCAGACGACCAGTTCGGCTTCCCGCTCGACCAGTTCAAAGCCGGCTTTGATCAACAATTGCTTCAAGCCATCGCCGCCGATGACGTAGATGCCGGTTCCGGCCGGATACTGATTTTTGAGGGCGCTGACGGTGGCTGTGCCGCTGGTGACGATATGGCGCGGCTGCACGCCGTTGACGCCCAGCGCCGCCAGCTTGTTGACATAATCGACCGGGGTATTGCGACTGTTGTTGGTCGCCAGCGCGAATTCCAACTGCCGCTCAAATAGAAAGTCGAAGTATTCGGTCAAGCCCGGCAGCGGCTCTGACCCGCGCCACAGCACGCCATCCATATCGGCGATGACAGCCTTGATTTGCTTGTACAAGTGGATACGCCCCCCTCGCTCGCGGAAACAGCGCCCCATTCTAGCGCAAAATGCCGCGCGGGAAAGGCAGCAAGCGCCCGCGGCTATTTCAGCCGGTCGAGCGTGCCTTGTTCCAGGACCCAGAGACGGCGCCGCTCCTGCTCTTGCAACAGCCGCGTCAGACGGGGATAGCCGTTCTCGTATTCGCGCGACCACTCGATGGAGAAATCGCCGCTGCGGATCTCGTCGAGCGTCGCCTCCATCAAGCCTTCCAGTTTGAGTTCCTTGAAGCGGTGCAAGCGACTGAAGATGCCATATTGCCCGGTCAAGGAAGACAGGCGCAGCGCATGCAGGAGGCCTCGCTGCGATGCCCGCCAGAGGTAATCGGTGAATTCGCCTGAGATGATCAGATCCATCATGATCGCTTCCGGCGGGTAGCCCTCGTCCAGCAGCACATCGGCCGCCGTGGTCATCACATGTTGGAAGGCGGGCAAAATCGCCTGTTGCACGAAGAGATCGAGCTGGGATTCTTGCTCCATCGACATTTCAATCGCGCCGGCCTGCAGGCTGCCCATCGCTTTCGCCAGCGCCAACAGGCTTTCCAGCGTGGTTCCGGTGGCATCCTGGCCCGCGCCGACGAAACTGTAAAAGCCGTTGCCATCGAGAAAGCGGCTGCGCACGGCCGCGCCAATCGTCCGCGGCGCGATCATGCCGACATCGACGAAAGGCGGCGGCTCGACGAAGCCGAAAGCGATATTGTAGCCGCTGAAGAAAACCAGCAAGTGTCCGCGCGCCAGGTAGGGCGATATCTTCTCCAGATACACTTCCGGCACGACCTCGTCCGGCAGCAGCAGCAGCAGGATATGGCAGCGGGGGATGACCTTCTCGATATCCTGCGGCTCAAAGCCGTCTTCGCGGGCATGGTCCCTGGTCTCATCCTGCCGCAAGCCGACCAGCACGCGCAGTCCGGAATCGCGCAGATTGTTGGCGATCGGCCGACCCAGGTTGCCGAAGCCGATGACGCCCACGGTCTTGCCGCTGAGGACATTGAGGTTCGCGTCTTCTTCTCGATAGATGGTCGCCATGGGAGGACCTCCGCGTCATATCAGGCGATCTGCTTGCGCCACACTTCATAATCCTTGTAGTTGCGCAAGAAACCGAAACGTCCGTATAGCGCCTGCGAGGGCGCGTTGCTCAACTGCGTGTTGACCGAAATCGTCTCCAGCGGCGCGCGCTCGCATTCGCCCAGGAAACGGCGCAGGAGCAGCGAGCCGATGCCCAGGCGCTGCTGAGCCGGCGCCACCGCCAGCCGCGCCAGATGCCCGACGCCCTCATGCCGCGTCCCGAATTGATAGGCTACCAACTGACCCTCCCGGTCCGCCACAGTCGCGTGGGCGCAGATGCGCAGCGCCTGCCAGATATCGGCTTCGGTCATGCGCCAGAGGGCGGGAAAAGCCAGGCGATCAACCGCGGCGATACGAGAGACGTCCTTTGGCTCGGCGGGTCTGAGCCAGGCGGGAGCCGTCCGCGCCGCCGGCAGCCGACTGCCGATGTGGTTCAGCGTGATGACATCATCGGCATAGTTGAAACCGCATGGGCGCAGGTAGGCCGACAGCCAATTGCTCAACATCAAGATGGCGACATGCCGGATTCGCAGTCGGCGACAATGCGCTTCGACGCGCTCCCAAAGCTCGTCGATGACCCGCCCGGGCATTCGTCCATCGCGGAGGCCGAGGATGCGGATCCAACTGCAGCCTTCTATCGGCGGCGAGAGACCGATATAGCCAGCCAGTTCCGTCCCGCGCCAGGCGAGGCAAGCCTGGCCGCGCTCGTGATCCAGCCATTGGCCGATGCTGTGCCAATCCAGATGCTTGTGCGTCCACTGACTGAAGGCGCTGAGATCGAGCAGGGCGCTCCGGTGCTGACGTTCGTATGGTCCGATGTCCAGCCGCGTGCCCAGCATCAGTTTCGTTTCGTCGCGCGCATGACATAACTGCGCGCTTGAATGGCAAATATATGGCAAACGCGTTGGTCTAGAAGACGGGTGGCGACGCGTTTGTCCATTTCTTCCAGCGTTTCCGAAGTTGTAATGACCGTCGGCATCGTGGCTCTGTAACGGTAGTCAATGATCTGGAAAAGCTTTTCGCGCGCCCAGGGCGTGGCGCTCGCCAATCTAAGATCGTCGAGGATTAGAATAGGCGCATTCAAGAGTTCGTGGAAATGCTTGTCGATACGTTTGTTGGACTTAGGGTCAAAGGCGCGGCGCAGAAAGTCGAGCAAATCAGGTACGGTATGAAAGACTACCGAGCTGCCATTTTCGTACAATTGGCTCGCGATTGCCGCTGCCAAATGCGTTTTGCCGCTGCCGTATGCGCCTATCAGGCAGAGCCAGCCGTTGGGATTGCCGACCCACTTCCGCGCCAGTTGCGCCGCCCGCCGCAGGTTCTCAGCCTCAGCGGCTGTTCCACTCTCCGTCTCGAAATTGTCGAAGCTCATCTCGTCATATAGCTGCAGATTGATCGACGGCGAGCCCGGCGACTGCGCCCGCTTCATGCGCCGATAATCGGGCGCGTTCATATACACCAGGTTTACAAACGGATCTAACAGGCGGCTGCTCAGCCAAGGATCGAATTCATCGACGGACTGGCTGGTCGTGATCACTGTGAACAGTTTGTTGACATGCCGGTAATTCAGCAATTGGAAGAGCTTTTCCTTCGCCCAAGGGCTGGGATTCTCCACACCCAGGTCATCCAGCAGCAGCAGCGAAACATTGCGGATGCGCTCGAAATAGTCGTCGTAGGTCGCGTCGGAACGAGCATCAAAGGTCATGCGAAGGAAGTCGAGCAGGTCAGGCGCGGTCACAAATATGACCTGGAGACCATGCTCTTCCAGTCTTTCATTACCTATGGCGACTGCGAGATGGGTCTTGCCGCAGCCAACTACGCCAGCAAAGACAATCCAGCCGCTCGGTTCCGCGGCGTAAGCCTGCGCGGCCTCCTTTGCCATCCTCAAAGACGAGACCACGTTCTGCGTGTAGCTGCCGCCGAAGGGCGTCGTCTCGAAGCTGTCGAAGGTCTTGTCTTTATAGGCTTCCAGGTTGCCATAGCGGCGCAAGCGCGCCAGCATATCGCGATCTTCGCGCACGGGAAAATTGGGGCAGCGCTGGAATTTGCCGAAGCGCGGGTCGCCCAAGGGCACATCCAGCGCGTAGACGCCCTTGCCATCGCAAATCGGGCAGGGCAGGGCATTGTCTTCCGGATCACGACAAACGAAGTCGAATACCAGATTTTCGCTCGATGTCTCGTCAGGACTTGATGAAGTCCTTCCATTGTCCGGCGGTGTATTGTTTGTGCCGCTCAAGATGTCTCCCACTGGTTTCACGGCTGCGTCCTTCCTGCTGCCACCCTTCCAGCACGCGCTTTATGTAAGTCCAGTTTCGCGCATTGCGCTCGACCGCGTAACGCATCGCGTCCTCAATCCACTCAAGGGGATACTCCGCTTGCGCCGCCTTGATGGCTTCGGCGATCATCGGCGTCAGCGCGCCTATATTCTCCTCGTACAAGCCGAAAAGCGTCGGCCGCGGCGGCAGGATTTCAATTTCATCGGCATAGGCCGGGCGCCACTCTCCCGCCTGAACCTGCCGCTGCAAATCCCGTCCCGAGTCATCATTGCGGAAATAGAGTTGGCTTTTCTCGTTGTTCAGGTCAATCTCAGCGCAGAGAATCGTGCCGCGGGCCAGCGCCTTGGCCAGCGCCGCGTCCAGGATCCGCTCCGGCGCCAGCGACCGGTCTGTCAACGCCAAGCCTCGCATCAGATCGGCATCGGCGAGGAATTCAGCCCGGCGCAAGAAGCGATAATTGCCTTCCTTCTGCCGCAGCGCCGCCAGGAAAAAGACGGTCGCCTTCAACTCGGCCAGGTCATCAATCGCCGGCATCAACCGCCCGAGAAATTCCGCCGGCAGCTTGATGTCTTCGCCATCGTGATGGCGTGTCGGGCTCGCGCTGCGCATGCCGCTCATCCCAGGTTGCTCAGGTCGACGCGCTGCCGTTTGAGGTCGGTGAATTTGGTGAAGGATTTTTCAAAATAAAGATGCACCATGCCCGTGGGACCGTGGCGATGTTTCGAGAGGTTCACCTCGGCCTGGTTGGGGAACTCGGTAGTTTCCGGATTGTAGACATCATCGCGATAGAGGAACATCACGGCATCGGCGTCTTGCTCGATGGTGCCGCTCTCGCGCAAGTCTGATAGCTGCGGGCGCTTGTCTTGCCGCTGCTCGACCGCTCGCGATAGCTGGGCTGTCGAAAGCACACAGACATTAAGCTCGCGGGCCAGTTCCTTCAAGGAGCGGCTGATATAGCTTATTTCCTGTACGCGGTTGTTCTCGTAAGCTTTGCCGGCGGACATCAACTGCATGTAATCCACCATCACGATGTCCAGGCCGTATTCATGCTGCAAACGCCGGCACTTCGTCCGCATATCGATCGGGGTGATAGACGGCGTATCGTCTATGAACAGCGGCAGATTTGAGATGCGCCCGATGGCTTCCGTCAGCCGAGTTTGCTCGCGCGGGTTGATGTCGGCTGTGCGCAATTGCGTAATCCGAATGCCCGTCTCCATGGACAGCAGTCGCTGCACCAACTGCTCAACACCCATTTCCATCGTGAAGATCGCCACCCGCGAGCCTAAACGCGCCGCGTTCAGCGCCACAGTCAGGATCCAACTCGTCTTGCCCATGCCCGGGCGCCCCGCGAATACCACCAAATCTGATTTCTGGAAGCCGCTGAGCAAACCGTCCAGGTCGCGGAAGCCGGTCGGGATGCCAATCATCCCGGTATCCATTTCCAGCAGCTTCTCGATCTCGTCGTAATATTCGCTGACCGCGTCCCAAATCGGCACGAATTCGCGCTTGAGTTGTCCATCGCTGACCGCGAACAACTTCTCTTCGGCTTCGCTGATGACCTTGTCGATGGGCAAGTCTTCGTCCAGCGCCGTCTGCCGAATTTCGTCGGCCGCCTTCAGCATCTTGCGACGCGTCGCTGTCCGCGACACCATCTCGCCGTAGACCTCGGCGTGCACCGCTGTCGGCGTATTGTTGACCAGGCTTATGAGATAGGCTTGCCCGCCGATCTCGTCCAGCGCGCCCATCGCATCCAGCTCCCGTGTGAGCGTCACGTAGTCGACGGCGTCGTTGCGATCGTGCAAGCGGCTAAAGGCGGTCCAGATGAGTTCGTGGCGCTTGAGGAAGAAGTCCTCGCCGCTGAGGAAGGAAGCGATGTTCAGATAGGCTTTTGGCTCGAGCAGTATCGCGCCCAGCAGCGCCTCTTCCGCTTCCAGGCTCATGGGAAGTTGCATTTGGGATGGCGCTGCTTGGTAGTCCATATATGGCTATCCGCGACGCTGCCGCAGCCGGCCGCGGCGCAGCCAGACGGGGTCGCTCAAATTCCTTTTGCCTTCAGCCAATCGGGCTGAATCATTCTTCGTCTTCGAGGTCTTCCAGGTTCAGTGTATCAACAAAGTCGGCGAAAGCGCTGAGCTTGCTCTCGTCGACGCGCTCGCCGCCCTCGCCGGGCTCGTGCATGTCATCCGGCAAGCCCAGGATTTCCGGCTCTACATTCCGGTCCGGGCGGATGCCGGCGTGGTCCATCACCGCTCGTTCCACATATATCGGCGCGCGCAGGCGCACCGCCAGGGCAATGGCATCGCTCGGCCGGGCGTCAATCTCAATCGTCTCGCCGCTGGCGTCGATGACGATCAAGGCGAAAAAGACATCCTTGCTCAAATTGTTAATAACAATGTAGCGGACCTCGCCGCCCATCTGCTGTATCGTGGACTTGAGCAGGTCATGCGTCAGGGGACGCTCGCGATCCACCTCCTGCAATTCCAGGGTGATCGCCTCCGATTCAAACTGGCCGATCCAAATCGGCAAATAGAGCTCTTCATGGATATCACGCAAGACGACCAGCCGATGCTGCGACATCAGACTGACTTGAACCCGGTCTACGATCATTTCTATCATTGCGTCGGTCCGCCTTACTAGAAGTTCGCTTGCTTGTCATTATACACGCCCGCCTGCTCCTAATCAAACTTTGCCTTGCTGTCAGGCGCGCTTTCTCACAATTAAGGGGCGTGGTGAATTGCGTGGAGTTTCCCCCCCAGCCTAAATCCCTCCTTGAGAGGGAGGAACTTCAAAACGATAAAACCTCCCCTTCCCTCATTTTGGGGATGCTCGCCATAGAAGTAGAACCAACAAGGTAATGAGAAATTATTGCAAAGTAAAGAGAATGGCAAAACACCGAAATCATTGTAGGGGCGACTCTGTGAGTCGCCCGCTTGCAACATCCACTACATATCATTTTTCGCATGACTAACTTGGAATTACTGTGATAGCGGCAGAGGGCTGGACGGTGGGGGAAGCGAGCAGCATGTCCACGATTTTCGCCGCTTTTCAAAATCGCCGCATTCAGTTCTTGCATTGCAGAACGCATGTGCTATAATGGCTACAATCCCAAACAACTGAGGACCACCATGCCCAAAACCAGAAACTTCTCAGACCCTGAAAAACGCCACGCCACGAACCGGCTCAATATCCACGACAACTTCAACGCCGTCCACTTGCTTAGAGGATCAGCCTACTCGTCGCCGCTGGCGGAAAAAGCTGCGCCGCGGGCAAAATGCGACTTTGTCCGAAAAGGGTTTTCCCTTGTCCGACAAACGGACAATGTCGGCTAAATTCCTAACCAATCAAAAACTATCTGATAATCTCATGTTTACTCCCGCCCCTCCGTTCAATTCCCGACAAACCCCAACGCCGCCCGCAAAGACTCCCATAATGCCAATAACGACGGGGGTGGCAAATACCATTGATATGACAACTTCAACCTTGCCATCCAAAAACCTCTGCGCCCTTTGTGGTGAATCCCCCAGCATGGAATTCGGAATATGTCCTGTATCCTTGAAATTCACCACTCCCCAATTAAGCATCGCCTGTAAATTATCGGCTGGATTCGCTAAACTCCTGCCAATTCATTTAGTGTGAATCCCTGTGCTTAAGCTGTTCGCCTACATTATTCTCGCCCTCGCTTGCGGCTGCACCGGCTTGCCAAGATCCGGTTCTGTGCCCTCGCAAGGCTATCGCTATCTTGAACTCGCCCTTCAGGATACCTTTGAAACGGGGGATGCTTGGCGCGGTTACGATGGCGCTGGCATCTTCCTGGGCGCGCGGAACGGCGCTTTCCTGATCGACATTCCGGGCCGTCAATACGTCTGGACGCAGCACGATAGGCCGCTTGACGATGTTGTCATTGAAGCCGAGTTGATGCAAACCTCGTCCGACGACCATAACGCTTTTGGCCTGGCCTGCCGCCTGGACCCCGGCAACAGCGGACGCGGCTACTATTTTCTTATCAGCGGCGATGGCTATGCCAGCATCCGCTGGAGCAATGGCCGCTCGCTGGAACAGGTGACGCCAGCCCGCCCGGCGGCGCAGATCAAACGCGGGGGCGACCGCAACCGGCTTCGGGCAGTCTGCATCGGCGACTACCTGGCGCTTTGGGTCAACGATCAGTTCATCATCGAAGCGCGCGACCGGCGGGCGTCGGCCGGCGTCATCGGCATGGTCGGCGTTATGAATTACGAGGGCCGGCGCCTCACGCTGACGATAGACAACCTGAAAGCCTGGCGCGCAACTCTCGACGATCGCGGGCTCTGAGGCGCTTCGCCTCGCAACAGAATCGGCGCGCTCGCGTATACTTGAGATGAGGAGCCGGGCGACGCGAAACAGGAAGCGACCATGGGACTGGAAGACACCATAGCGGAAGCCATCGTGATGGGCATGGACGAACTGGCCGGCAATCCACAGCGGGCAGTGTCCTCGGCGGTGGACTGCCATTCGGCGGCGCAGTGGATCAAGCAGGAGACGACGAAACTGGCTTTTGTCGGCGGGGCGGAAATGGTCGTGCCCGGTTTGCATGCCTTCACCATCCCCACCGGCGTCAGCTACTTGCTGCACAAGATGGGCTACATCAGCTGGGGCATCGGCGCGCTCAAAGGCGCTTACGTCATCGAGACCGAAGCCTACTCCGACCTGCGCAATATCCTGGCGCTCTGGGCGAACGAAGGCGATTTTGACGCCAGCTTGCTGGAGCATCTGGCGATATCGCTGGAGGCGCTGGAATGGGCGCTTTCCGCCGACGGCCAAGCGGCAATGCCCGCGCTTCTGACAGCCTCAACTGATACGACCACCCTGCGCACCTATCACATCCTGCAGAAACTGGCGGAAAATCTGGCGGCTGGCGATGAGCGGGGCTACGCGTTCATTGAAGCGATGCGGGGCAGGGAAGCAGCGGCGGATCTGATCGCGAGCGGCAAAGACCTGGTGCGGCATCAGAACACCGAAGTGATGCTGACGCGCCCGCTGGGCCGGAAGGTTAGCCGTCGCCTGGCGAGCAAGCTGGCTTCACGCATTGGCGCGCGCATACCAGCTCGCATGATCGTTGGCTTTCTGCCGGTGGCCGGCGCTGTCGCCAACGCTTTTCTCAACGTCCAGACGATTCGCAGCATGGCTGATTCCGCCGAGAAATATTACGATCGTCGCCTGCGCCGCGAACACCTCGAAGCCGCGCTGTCATAACTCCCTGCTCGCGTCACCCGCGCGGATTCGCTTGATCGCGCAGGGCATCCATGACCTCCAACATCAGCGCCTTGAAGCTTTCCAGGCGCTGCGCGTCGCTGAGGCAACGCAGCGAAAATGTCGGTCGGCGGTCTAGCTTATCCGCCTTGATGCGCGCTTCCCGCGGCAATATCCGATTCAGCTTCGTCAGCAGCTTGCGCCGCTCCGTTCGGCGGGAATAGGGCGCATGGCCCGCGAGATAATCCAGCGGAATCTGCGCTGATGGATTGCGCCGGTAAGCCCAAACCGAGAGAATCGTCACCAGGCGACCATTGCAATCTAGGCGGGCATGAAAGCCCGGATTGCTGACGCCGCCGAAGGTCAGCTCATCAGCGACTTGCCGCGCCCAATAGAACAGATCGCGGGCCGCCATGGACGCGATATCGCCGCCGGGCAATTGCTCGATATAAGGAAAGAAGTTTGCTTCGATCGGCTGGCGCGACATGGCAGCGGGCAGGAAGAGATCGGCCGCCTCACCGCGCGCTTGCAGCTTGGATAGCGCTTCAAGCAGCTTCGTCAATCCCAACGCCCGATCGCGCAAGTCACAGCGCTGGATGTTGATCAGATGCAGCGGGATCAAGACATCGGCGATTAGAGCCGCGATCACCGGCTTCTTGAGTTGAAAGGCGTAGAGACATTCGCGCTCAACCCAGCTCGAAGTCCGGCTGGCGGCCGATAGCGCCAGCAGGACCGCATCGCAGCGCTGAATGCCGGCTTCAATCTCGCAGAGCCAGGCCGCGCCGCCGCGCATATTCTCGAAATCGACCCAGACGCCGTAGCCAGCCCGCTTCAGCGAGTCGGCGATGAACAGGGTGTCGTCGTTGTCCTGGTTGCTGTGGCTGATGAAGACTTTGAACATGTTTCGCGACTGTTTCCCGGCGCCCTTTCTGACTAGGTCCCATAGCGCTTGATCACATCGCGAGCCACCACCATGCGATGCACTTCGGAAGCGCCGTCATAGATGCGGAAGGCGCGGGCTTTCTCGTACCAGGTGGACAGGGGCAAATCGCGGGAGATGCCGCGGCCGCCACAGATCTGCACGCAGCGGTCCAGGACGCGGTCGATGATCTCCGCCACCTGCACTTTGGCAATCGAGGTCTCGACCCGCGCTTGTTCTCCCTGCGCCAGCCGCCAAGCCGCCTCGTGAATCAACAGCCGACCCATTTTCAGCTCCATCTCGGAATCCGCCAGCATCCACTGCAACGACTGATGGCTGGTCAAGGTTCCGCCGAAGGCCTCGCGCTGGCTGGCGTATTCAGTCGCGATTTCCAGCGCTCGCTGTGCGATGCCGGTCCAGCGCATGCAGTGGGTCAGCCGCGCCGGACCCAGGCGCGATTGGGCCAGCATAAAACCTTGACCCTCGCCGCCCAGGACGGCCCTAGCGGGCAGGCGGACATCCTCGTAGAGAATCTCGACATGTCCGCCGAAATCCTTGGCGCCCATCACCGGCACATCGCGCAGAATCTTGATGCCCGGCGTATCGCGCGGGGCGAGGAATTGCGTCGTCCCCCGGTAAGGATGCACATCCGGATCCGTCACCGCCATGATGATGAAGAAATCGGCGATTTCGCCGTAGGTCGTCAGCCATTTGTGTCCGTTGATGATCCAATCGTCGCCATCGCGCCGAGCGCGCGCGCGCAGCATCCGCGGGTCGCTGCCAGCGCCGGGCGGCGGCTCGGTCATTGAGAAGGCCGAGAAGGTCTCGCCCCTTGCCAGCGGCGCCAGATACCGTTCCGTCTGCTGCTCGTTCGCCCAGTTATGCAGCAGGTGCATATTGCCTTCGTCGGGGGCGGCGCAGTGGATGGCCATAGGACCGAGCAGACTGCGCCCGGCCGCTTCAAACACGGGCGCGATCTCCTGGATGCTCAGCGCCATGCCGCCCCATTCTGCCGGCATGGTCGGCGCCCAAAGCCCAGCCGCCTTGGCCTTGACGCGCAGGTCTTGCAGAGCGTCGACGCTCAAGTCCGCGCCGGTTCGCAGCAGTTCGCTTTCCAGCGGTATGACTTCGTCATCGACGAATTGGCGCGCGCGATGGGCGATCGCCTCAACATGACGGGGAATCGTGAAATCCATCGGCAGCGCTTTCAGACCTTGTCGTCGGTAAACGTCCGCGAGTATACCATAGGGCAGGCTGGCGGAGGCGGGTGGCGATTTTCACCACAGAGCTCGCAGAGGCAATTAAACACAAAGACGCAAAGGGCAGAAAGCAGTATTGAGGAGTGTCGGTGGCTGACGCACGGCGTCATTGTTATCATGCTTCTGGGTTCGCTTCTGTCTAGGCTTTGCCGAAATTGAATCAGGAGAAAGTTATGCGAAAATTCATCATTGATACCGACACCGCCTCGGATGATGCTGTGGCTTTGGTCATGGCTTTGCGGCATCCTGAGATTGACGTGCAGGCGATCACTGTGGCGGCGGGGAATGTGCCCTTGCCGCAAGCGGTGCAGAACGCCCTGTACACGGTTGAGCTATGCGGCGCTTCGGCGCCAGTCTATGCCGGTTGCGCCAAGCCGCTCCTGCGCGACCTGGAAACCGCGGAAGATGTGCACGGCAATGACGGCATGGGCGATATCGGCTTGCCGCTTTCGGGACGGGCGCCGGCTGATGGGCATGCCGCCGATGCGTTGCGGCGCGTCATCAATGACAACGCCGGCGATATCAGCCTGGTCACGCTCGGCCCCTTGACCAATGTCGCGCTTGCTATGCTGCGGGAGCCGGAGTTGGCGCAGCGCGTCGACCACTGCTATATCATGGGCGGCATCGGCAGCGGGCATGGCAACGTGACGCCGACGGCGGAATTCAACATCTGGGTCGACCCCGAAGCCGCCAAGATCGTCTATGAATCGGGCCTGGACATCACCATGGTCGGCTGGGACATATCCTGGAAATACGCCACTTTTGATGCCGAGCAAGCCGCGGAGATCCGCAATGTCGGCACACCGCTGGCCGAGTTTGTCGTCGACATTCAGGCGACCCTGACCGAATTCTCAAAAACCGAAAACGCCTTGCCCGGCTTCGATCTGCCCGACCCGATTACAATGGCGGCGGCGCTGGATCGAGATATTTGCAAGTATGAGAAACGGCATGTTGAAGTCACGACGGGCGAGGATCTGGCGCGTGGCATCACTGTCGTGGATTGGCTGGGCGTCAGCGGGCGCGCGCCAAATATCCATGTCGCGACCAGCGCCGATCGCGCTGCCTTTGTTCAGCTTCTCAAGCAATCGGTGTCTTGAAGCAGGGGACCGCGCCGGGCGTCTTTAGTCGCTGGTCTCGCTGAGCGCGCCGCGCCAGGCGAAGCCGCTGCCCGGCTTAGGAATTATCAGTTCCATGCCGATCAAGAGCCGCAGCGAATCACCGCCGCCATTAGCCGCGATAATTTCATCGACGCTTGTCTCGTAGCGCGCGGTCAAACCGTAGAGCGTATCGCCCGCCTTGACGATATGCACGATCTCGGGCAGATAGTGGAAGGCTTCGCTCTCGTCCCAGCCGTTCGCGCGCGCCAGGGCGTTCAAAGCCGCTTGCGCCCGCCGTCCGCGCTCGAATTCGGCCTCGGAGCCGCGCAGCGCGCCACTCCATTCCAGGACGGTCGCTTCACGCTCGTCGGTCTCGCCCAGGATGCCGATGATACTCTCGCTCTGCCGGACTCGCTGCCCGAAAATGGTGGTCACTTCGCCGCGATGCACCGTCATGCTCAACGCGTTGCGATGCACCTGCTGAAAGGTCACCATCGAATCAATATGAATATCCACGCCGTTGACCGATAGACTGTGTCCCATGTCATTGGGCGTCTGTATCGCGATCCAGGGCTCAGCCTCGCCGCATTCGGGATAATCGGTACCGGTCGAGAGCGAAAACGCCTGCAGGGCGAAGGCAGCGCCGAGGTCGAGCCGCGGCAGGTTCTCCATTGCTTGCAGCCGCGCCAGCTTGTCCGCCTCCACCCAGGCGACAGCGCCATCTCTGACGACGCGCAGCCACTCGCCCGTGTGCTCGTAGGCATCCACCAGCAGCAGTTCGTCCGCTTCGACGCTCGCTACCGGCTCAGGTATCACGCCGGGAAGCTTGTATAGCGTCGCTGCTTCCAGGGCGGCTGTGCTGACCGGCGCCAGCACTTCCACCACGTCAGACGGCAGCACCTCGTTGATGAGCGCCGCCTCGCCCGCCAGCATCACGATGATGCCGGGCCCGCGGTATGTGCGCGGCAGATTCGCGCCCAGCCGGAATACCGCCAGGCCCCATCCGCCCCGCTCCAAGTCCAGCGCGCTTGTGGACAGGCTCGCCAGATCACGGATCGGAACGCGCGCGCCCGGCTCGACAAATGCGTCCGCGTTTTGATTCGCCGCGAATTCGGCATTCGCTTGCGGATGGCCGTAGCATAGGCTGTCCCGCGCCAAGCCGGTACAACGCTCGGCCAGCGATGCGAAGGCGTTTTCCACAGTTTCGTTGCAGGTCTGCGCCTGCGCTACAACTGCCGTGAAGGTTGACAGCAAAAGCAATACGAGGGTGGAAACGCGCCGTCGGTTTCTCAATGTCCTAAATGCCCTTGCTCGCTCAAATGAATCCACAGAATTCAAGTCTCTTGTAGGGGGTTCTTGACTCGCCCGCTGCAATTATACGGTCCGCGCCGCTTTCCGCCGCCGAGACTTTCCGCGCTCTCCACCCTGTTTCCGCAGCTTGCGCCATTGATCGCGCAGGGTGACCGTGCGGTTAAAAACGAGCTTCTCCGCTGTCGAATCTTCATCGACGACGAAGTAGGCAAGCCGCTCAAACTGATAGCGCTCGCCGACTTGCGCGTCCGCCAAAGACGGCTCGACATAGATCGGATCGATCACCGTCAGCGAATTGGGATTGATAAAGTCGGTGAAGTCTTTGTCGGCGTCGGCCTCCGGATGCTCGACCGTGAAGAGATTCTCGTAAAGGCGCGCTTCGGCTTCGACCGCATGTCGCGCCGAGACCCAATGCAAGGTCGCTTTGACGCGCCTGCCATCGGGCGCGGAGCCGCCGCGAGTCGCCGGGTCATAGGCGCAACGCAACTCTATCACTTGCCCGGTCTCATCCTTGATCACATCGGTGCAGGTGATGAAGTAGGCATAGCGCAAGCGCACTTCCCGCCCTGGCGCAAGGCGGAAAAACTTCCGCGGGGGATCTTCCATGAAGTCATCGCGCTCAATATAAATCACTTTCGAGAAGGGCACTGACCGCGTCCCGGCGCTTTCGTCTTCCGGGTTGTTGATCGCTTCCAGTTCTTCGAGCAAATCATCGGGATAATTCTCGATCACGACCTTCAGCGGATTGAGCACCGCCATGACGCGCTGCGCCCGCCGATTGAGGTCCTGCCGGATATGGTATTCCAGCTTGTGCAAGGCGACCACGCCCTTGACCTTGCCGACGCCCACGTCTTCGCAGAATTCGCGTATCGCTTCCGGCGTATAACCGCGCCGGCGCAACCCGGAGATGGTAGGCATACGCGGATCATCCCAGCCACGCACGTAACCTTCCCGCACCAGGCGAATCAGCTTGCGCTTGCTCATGATCGTATGGCTGAGATTCAAGCGCGCGAATTCGATCTGCTGCGGATGGAAGATCTCGATGTTATCCAGGTACCAGTCGTAGAGCGGACGGTGGTCTTCGTATTCCAACGTGCAGATTGAATGCGTGATGCCCTCGATCGAATCCGACTGCCCATGGGCGAAATCGTACATCGGGTAGATCCGCCACTTGTCGCCCGTGCGCGGATGCGCGGCATCGAGTATTCGGTACATCACAGGGTCGCGCATATTGATATTGCCGTTCGACATATCAATCTTCGCGCGCAGCACCGCTTCGCCTTCGTTGAAGCCGCCGTCCCTCATCTTCTCGAACAGGGCGAGATTCTCTTCGACGGGCCGATTCCGATAGGGGCTGTCGATGCCCGGCTGCGAAAGCGTCCCGCGATATTCGCGGATCTCGTCCGGGCTTAGCTCATCCACATAGGCTTTGCCGATCTGAATCAGTTCAACCGCCATCTCGTAAAGTTCGTCGAAGTAGTCGGAGGCGAAGTAGACGCGGTCATGCCACTTAAAGCCTAGCCAGCGCAGGTCTTCGATAATAGCGTCAATATACTCCTGCTCTTCCTTGGCCGGGTTGGTGTCGTCAAAGCGCAAGTTGCAGAGGCCGCCGTAGCGCTCGGCGATGCCAAAGTTCAGGCAGATCGACTTGGCATGGCCGATGTGCAGATAGCCATTGGGCTCCGGTGGAAAGCGCGTATGCACGCGGCCCTCATAGCGCCCGCTGTCGTTGTGGGCGTCTATGATATCGGTGATGAAGTTCCTGCTTTTTTCGATTGCCATTCGTCTGCTTTCGGAGTTGACCGGCAAGCGCGTATCATAAACAAGGCGGGTCAGTCCTACAATAGCGTATCATTCGCCGACCGATTCCACCGGCTGCTGGAAGATAACTCTGTGCCCTCTTTGCCCTCGGTGGTTACAATCTGTGACTATCGCTATCTATCTACTCGGTCTCGTATGTTGAAGTCGAACCTGCTGCCGCTCCTAACCGTCCTTGTCCTGCTGGCGTTGGGCGCATTCGCGTCGCAAGCGCATGGCTATGTCGTCCGCGCCATCCCGGCTGACCGCAGCACACTCGAACGGCCGCCGACGCGCTTGCAATACTGGTTCAGCGAAGACCTGGAGCCCCGCTTCAGCGAGATCAACCTGCGGGATTCCGCGGGCGCGATCATCGCCAGCGGCGCCGTCGACGACAAGAATCAGGCTTTGCTGACGCTGCGCGTGCCGCCCGGCTTGGCTGATGGCGCTTACGTGGTCGAGTTGCGGCCCGCATTCGCCAGCGATGGTCATGTCATCGCCGAGAGCCGCGTCTTTTTTGTCGGGACGGAAGTCGGCGATATTGAGGGTCAGTCGGCGGACGACCGCGCCATCCCGCTCGAGGTCCTATGGCGCGCTATGCTTAACTTGGCGAACTTTCTCTTTTTTGGCGCATCGCTGCTTTACGCGGCGGTGTTGATGCCGGCTTGGGGCAGCGCGCGTCATCAAGGCGGTGGTTTGCCCGCGCGGGTTATGCGCCGCCTGCGCAATTGTCTGGCTGCGGCGCTCGTCCTCGCATTGGCCGCTAGTCTAATTGCCCTCCTGCAACAATCCATGGTCTTCTTCAATACAACTGCGGCAGAAGTCCTGCGGCAGAATCTCTGGCAGGTCGCGCTGATCGGCTCGCGCTTCGGCGATATCTGGACTTTTCGCCTTGTGCTGTTGATTTTCTGCGCCATCATGCTCTTCGCCGCCGAATACTTCCGCGACCTGATGCCGCAATTGGCGAATGGCATCTGGCGCGGCTTGCCCTGGCTCGGCGCGCTCTTCATCGGCTTGTCCATGGTGACGGGGCACGCGGCCGGCTCGACGCTGCTGCCCTGGGTCGCCATCGCTGTCGACTGGCTGCATGCGCTGGCGGTCGCTTTCTGGCTGGGCGGCGCGCTGACGCTGACGTTGCTGCTGCCGGTCGCCCTCGCGCCATATGACGCGGAAGGAAAACGACAGGCGCTGCGCGCGATTATGCTGCGTTTCTCCCGCATTATGCTGCCGCTCGTCGCTCTGATCATCGTCAGCGGCATCTACAACGCGCTGAATTTTTTCATCGCGCCGGCCGACCTCGCCACCAGCTACGGCCGCAGCCTGGGCTTCAAACTGCTCCTGGCGCTGCCGGTCTTCATGCTGGGCGCTCAGCAGCATATCGCTCTGCGCCCACAGTTGGCTGCTCGCCTGAAAAGCGCTCTTGCCAATATCCCGTTGACCACAAGATTCTTTCCCGAGCCGGGCAGCTCACTTCTGCGCATTGAAGTCCTGCTGATGCTATTGACCCTGGTCGCTGCGGCCGCGCTCGCTGCGACCCCCATCCCGGAGCCGGATTTGCCGCTGACCGACATCAAAGCGCCCCAAGCTAGCCTCACCGTTGGCGACTTCACGCTCACTTCGGCTGTCATACCGGGCGGTCCCGGCGTCAACACCTATGATTCCGTCGTCAGCCGCGCCGGCGCGCCCGTTAATGACGTGGACGTCCATTTGCAGCTTGTGAATCCAGCGCGTGGGATTCGCAGCGCCTGGCTCAGAGCCGAGCAGGTCGAAACCGGCTTGCACGTCGCCGCTGGCGATGATATCGACCGCGCGGGCCGCTGGTGGACGCTGATCGACCTGGTTGAAAGCGACGGAAGGACTAGCCGGGCCGCCTTCGCCTGGGAGATCAACCAGGCCGCGGCCGTGCAGCAATCGCGTCCGCCGGGGCTGATTCACGTTCTTGCGCTGTTCGCCATCGCCGCCTTGCTGACGTGGTGGCTGTACCCGCGCGCTCGCGGTCTAATCGATGCTCTCAGTTTGAGTCTCGCGAGCCTCGCTATTGCCGTCGGCGCGGTTGCTGTCTCGCTGGGCATCATGGCGGCCGGCGCGGTGATGATCAGCGAGCAGCAGCGCAATTATGAATTGACGTTGAATCCGCCGCCGAGCGTCGTCAATACGATCCTGCCCGATGCCGAGTCACTGCGTCGCGGCGAAGCCCTCTATCGCGAGCATTGTCTGATCTGGCAGGGACAGTCGGCCGATTTCCGCGCCCTACGGAACCGGCTCGATAGCGCCCGCGATGATTTTCTCTATGATGCGTTCGTCACGGGCTGGCGCGGTCTGCCGCCCTGCGCTGGCGACCTGGGCGTCGATGCGAGATGGGATGTGATCAATTATTTTCGGACTTTTGAGGGGCGGGGCGAATCGTGACCGCAGCCGAGTTTTCCGCGTGTAACGAGGTGATGTGATGGGCGACGCAAGGGCCGCCCCTACATTCATTGCTGGTTGATGCAGCCAAATTAGCGCAAGAAGCCTTCGCTCAAGCCGCCATCGACATTGATGATCTGCCCGGTGGTCTTGCTGAAAGCCTCTGTGATCAGCAGGTAGGCCACCTCGGCTTGATCCTCAGGACTGATGGCTGCTTTGGTCAGCGTCCGCTGAGCGTAAAATTCCGCCAGGCGCGCGCGCAAGGTCTCGGTGTCTTCGTCTTCGCTGAAGTCCAGGTTATATTTTCGCAGCGATGTCATCACGCGGTCGCGCGGGAACATGCTGCTGCCTTTGACCACGGTGGCCGGCGCCAAGCCATTAACCCGCACCAGCGGCGCCAACTCAATCGCCAGTTCGCGGACCAGATGATTGGCGGCCGCCTTGCTGGTATCGTAGGCGATCGAGCCCGCTTTCGGCACGACGCCATTAACGCTGGTCGTCAAGACCAAGGCGCCGGATAGTCTCTGCGCCTGCCAAATCTCGCGGGCCGCATCTGCCACCACATAGCCGCCGCGGACGTTGACCTCGTAAGATAGCCGCCACTGCTCATCGCTGTTGCGCCCGTTCGCGTCCGGCGTGAAGAAGACACCGGCTGTCACGATGATGTCATCGATGCCGCCGTAAGCCAGCAGAGCGCGATGCAGCAGGGCTTTCACGCTCTCGGCCGATGTGATATCGACCGACGCCGCGATCGCCGGACCACAGCCGGAAATACCCGAGCCAGCGACGCCGATGCCTTGCCCGTAGGTCGTGGTTAAAGCATCAGCCGTCGCCTGCGCGGCGTGCAAGTTCAAATCGGCGCAGACCACATGCGCGCCCTCGGCCGCGACTCGCTCGGCAGTGGCCAGGCCGATGCCGCTGCCCGCGCCGATCACCAGCACGACCTTGCGCGCCAGCGACTTCTCCGGCGGCATCCGACGCAGCTTCGCTTCTTCCAGCGCCCAATACTCGATATCAAAGGCTTCCTGCCGCGGCAGCGCCACATACTCGCCGACCGCTTCCGCGCCGCGCATGACCGCGACCGCGCAATTATAGAACTCCGCCGTCACCCGCGATTCGCTTTTGTTTTTGCCAAATGCGATCATGCCCAAGCCGGGAATCAGAATCACGGTCGGGTTCGGGTCGCGCATCGGCGGACTATCCGCGCGTTTGCAGGCCTCGTAATAGGCGGCGTAATCTTCGCGATATTTTGTGATTCCGCTGTCCAATTTTTGCAGCAGGGCAGCGACGTCTTCCGCGCCAGGAGCCCAATCGATATAGAGCGGCTTGATTTTCGTGCGCAGAAAGTGATCCGGGCAGGATGTGCCCAGCTCAGCCAGCCGCGCCGCGTCAACGCTGTTGACGAATTGCAATATATTCTCGTCGTGCTGCACGGTAGCGATGAAGCGATTCTCTCCGGAGACCAGGCCACGCAAACGCGGCAGCGCCTCAACCAGCAGCGCCTCGCGTTCCGCTTGCGCGAGCCCCGCGACCTTCGCGCCGCCGAAACTCATGTCGCCCTTGTCATGCTCAGCCAGATAACGCGCCGCCTTCTCGATAAGCGTCAAAGACAGGTCATAACAGGTCTTGTCGTCATCCGCCCAGTTGATCAGACCGTGCCCGCCAAGCACGATGCCGACGCAGCCCGGATTGGCCGCAATCGTCTCAGCCAGCGCCAAACCCAGATCAAAGCCCGGTCGCTGCCAATCCAGCCAGACCACCTCATCGCCATAGATCTCCCGCGTCAGCGTTCGCCCATTGCTCGAGGCGGCGATGGCGATGACGGCGTTCGGATGCGTGTGATCGACGTGGCGGAAAGGGACGAAGGCATGCAGCGGCGTGTCAATGGAACTGGCGCGCGGATTCAAGTTGTAGACGCAATGCGGATACATCCCCACCATCGCGTCTTCAATCGGCGTCTTTACACCGGTTTCGTCCGCCGCCGCGTACAGCGCTTGCAATTGCATCAGCTTGTCCAGGTAGAGCGAGGCGAAATTCTCGCGCTTGGCTGTGCGCAGGTCGCCGCCCGAGCCTTTGACAACCATCACATCGACATCGGCGCCGCTCAGTGGATCGCGCTCCCAGATCTTGCTCGACGTATTGCCGCCGCCAGTGTTCGTGACGCGCTGATCCGCCCCCAGCAAGTTGGAGCGGTAGACAAGGCGATCGACAGCGTCCAGCGTCGAGGCATGGTCATCGTCCCAAAGGTAATTCACGTGGCGATATTCAGCCGGTTTGAATGTTCGCATGGGGTCTTTGCTCCATGTTCACTGGATGGATATTCACGTTTCAAGTATATGTTTCGCCCCTGGGAAAGATAAGGGCGAGTCACTGACCCGCCCCGCACATTTCCATTATATTGAAGTTCAGCGTTGCCGGAGTTAGCCTCGCCCTGACAAGACAGTCCGCTCATACTCGCGGATTTCATCCATCATTGCCATGCCCACCGGGACCTCTTGCGCCGCGCAGTAATAATCCCAGACCGCGCCGAAGGGCAGACCCTTGAGTTCCTCAAGCAGCGCCAGCCTTCCCGTGTAATCGCCCGCGTTTTCATAGCTCCGCAGCAGATCGCGCGGTTCGAGCAGCGCCATCAGCAAACCGCGGCAAGCATTGCGCGTCCCAATCGCCCAAGCGCCGATGCGGTTGATGCTGGCGTCAAAGAAGTCCAAGCCGATGTGCACCCGTTCCAGGGCATCGCAGCGCGCGATTTCCTGCATGATCGCCTGCAAGTCATCCGTCAGCGTCACGACATGGTCGCTATCCCAACGGACGCCGCGGCTGACGTGGAGCAGGATTTCCGGCAGGTAGAGCAGCACGGAGGACAGCTTGTCGGCGATGGTCTCGGTCGGGTGGAAATGCCCGGCGTCCAGGCAGAGCAGCTTGTTTCGCGTCACGGCGTAACCGAGATAAAATTCGTGCGAGCCGACCACGTAACTCTCCGAGCCCAAGCCGAAGAGCTTGCACTCGACCGAGTCGAGGTTGAGCGCCGGGTCGATCTCTTTCTCGAAGACCGCATCCAGCGATTCCAACAGGCGCTGACGCGGACCTAACCGGTCGGCCGGCGAATCCTTGAAGCCATCCGGAATCCACAGATTCGTGATGCAGGTCTCGCCCAGTTCCGCGCCGAAATATGCGCCAATATCGCGGCAAGCGATGGCGTGATCAATCCAGAATTGACGTATCCCGTCATCGGCATGCGCCAGCGTGAAGCCGTCGTCCGCCAGTTCATGCGAAAAAAATGTCTGGTTGAAATCGAGGCCGTGGTCTTTCGCCTTCGCCCAATCGACCCAGGAGGCGAAATGCGCCGGCAGAATCTCATCGCGCGGTATCCGCCGCTCGGCATCCAGGTAGGAGCCATGCAGCGCCAGCCGATGCCGCCCCGGTATCAAGCTGTAGGCTTTGTCCAAGTCGCCCCGCAACTCATTGATATTGCGGGCTTTGCCGGGATAATTGCCGGTGGCCATGATGCCGCCGCTAAGACCGCGATCGGGGTCCTCAAAGCCGCTGACGTCATCGCCCTGCCAGCAATGCAGGCTTATGGGGACTGATTTCAGCATCTCCATTGCGGCATTGGTATCCACGCCAAAGGCGGCATAACGCTCTTGCGCCAGCTTGTATGCTGCTTGAATCTGTTCGTCTGATGCTTGGAAGTTCATTGTTGCCTTCCTATTGCGGGCGATTCACAGAATCGCCCCTACACACATGTATCTTATGTCGCATTAGCGGGCGCCGGCGGCTTGCAAGCAGGCTTGCATGTGCCCGCGAGCCTCGGCGCCGATGATGCAGCATTGCTCCAGCGTATGCCCCTGCGCCTTCGTGCCGATGACTTCAAGGTTCAGGGGACCGGTATAGCCATGCTCGTGCAAGACGCGGATATAACCGACCAGGTCGATATCGCCGCGTCCGTTGGCTTGGTCTTCCGGCGCGCCCGGTCCCTGCTGCCGCCCCTTGCAATCGCGGATGTGCACGTGTTTGATGCGGTCGATGACGGCTTCAATCGCCTCGACCGGATTCTCGCCCGCGCGGTGGATATGCGACGGATCCATATCGAGGCCGAAGTTGGGCGAGGTGATGTCCTTCAAGACTTTCAGGCTGGTCGGCGTATTGTAGACGTAGTTGCCGACGTGGGCTTTGGCGCAGAGTGTGACGCCGTAGTGCTCGGCCCGTTGCACCAGCGCGCCCAATTCGTCCAGCACTTGCTGATAGGTGGATTCGTCGTCCGATTTTCCGCCCGGACCGACGTTGATGATGGGAATGCCGGTCTCGACCGCCGCCTGCATGGCTCGCTCCATCAGATCGGGATCGCGCGAGGACTGCTCCATCGCCAGCAGTTCCAGGTCGTATTCTTTGGATAGGCGCAGGATCTCCGGCGCGCATTCCTGCCAGCGGGAGAGGACGAGGTGCTGGCTCATGGCGTCGATGGCGGACATTTCGATGCCGTCGTAGCCGGCCATCTTCAGGTACTTGAAGGCCGTTTCCATATCCCAACTGCCGAATAAAAGTGAGTTTGCTCCGAGTTTCATGATGCTGATATTCTCCTGTTTGCGGGCGACTCACTGAGTCGCCCCTACATTTTCGTACGTATCGGATCGACCTTCACCACCGACTCCGTCTCCAACGACTCGATGGCCGCCGCGAGGACCTTCTGCGCCGCCAGACCCTCGGCCGCGCTTCCATCAATAGCTTCCGGCGCGACGCCATCCGTCACTTGCCGCAAGAAACAATGAATCCGCTCGCGGAAGGTGTTCTCGAAGTTATGGAAGCCGCCGAAGAGCGGATCGGTATAGACGGTCTTCTCCAGGTTGCCCGCCGGGTAGAGCGTCAACTCGCGCCACATATCATCGAGGACGAAGCGTCCGCCGGTGCCCGCCACTTCGCAGCGCTCCATGGGATGCCCGCGCTCGATATCGTAGCTGCCGGTCAGCGAGCCGACCACGCCGTTGCGGAAGCGAAAACTGAATTGCGCCGTCGACCAGATTTGCCGCCCGGGCGCTTTCGTCCCGAAGCAATGCACCGCCTCGATATCGCCGCAGAAATACCGCATCACATCAACCGTATGCGGGTGCAGGGATTTGATATGGTAGAAGGGCGAGGTCTCGGCCGGGTTCATGATCCACATCGCCATATTGACGAAGAGCAGCGTGCCCAGCCGCCCCTCATCCACCCAGGATTTGGCCAGACGCGCCGCCGGCGTGAAGCGGTGATTGAGGTTGATGCCGTAACAGAGGTTCTTTTCGCGCCCCTTCGCCACCATCTCTTCCGCCTGGCAGATTTCATTCGAGATGGGTTTCTCGCCCAGGACATGGCAGCCCGCTTCCAGCGCCTGCATGGTCGGCAGATAATGATCGCTGCTGTTTTCGTAGCCGCCGGTGGTCACGCTGACCAGATCCGGCGCCAAGTCGCGCAGCATTTGCTCGGCATCATAAAAGGCGGGCACGCCGCGCGCCGTCGCCGCTTTATCCGCCCGTTCCTGGATGATATCGCAGACGCCGACCAATTCCGCCAGCTCATCTTCGGCGTAGAGCTTCGCATGCCGATTGCCGATCGGTCCCAATCCTATGACCGCTACCCGTAATACCATCTACTGCTTCACCTTTCCATTTCAGCCGCTGGAGACTGACTGCGGAATCTCGTAATCATATTCCCGCATCGCCGGCTCAAAGAAGTCGAAGTAATTAAGGCCGTCATCGCGCCGCCAGCGATTGATCGTATCCTGCCGCATGATGATGCGCGCCAGCGGAATGCCCAGAAACGTTTCCAGCCGTTCCAACGTCTCTTCTTGCTTGGTCACAAAATCTTCGAACCGCACTTCGATCCAGTGCTTCGGCTTCGGCGTCGACTTCACCAGGTCATATTGATACTTCCAGGAGATCGCCCGGCGGGTGCGCTCGTCAGCGGTCTCCGGATACTGAATGCCGAAATCGCGCATATCGTCGGTCTTGTGCGAGCCGATGATGCAATCGCGAGGATTGCGAATCCAGAAGATATAGCGCATATCCGGATACATCCGTATTATCCAGGGGAAGACCAAGGTCGTCTCCGGAACCTTCCAGCCTTTCAGTTTCCCTTTATGATTCAGCACCGTTTCAATGTAGCGGTGGAACAGATCGATGAAGCGCTGCGGAATCTCAACTTCGTGGACGCGGCTGAAATCCCAACTGAGACCGCCATTCCATTTCACGTAGCGCGCGAAGACGCGGCAGGCATCGTACATCAGCCAGGCTGGCACAAGGTCGCCTGAGGGATTCAAGGTCTGCCCCATGTATACGCCGCTGGCGTAAAGCGTGTGCGATATGGACCGCGTTCCGCTGTGTCCGCGCCCGATGACGGTGATCACAGGTTGACTACCTTGCCGGTATCCCAAGATTCAATGGCCGCTTCGATCACGCGCTGTACCTTAAGGGCGTCGGCGCCCGAGGCGTCGATCTTTTCCGGCGCTACCTCAGCCAAATTTTGGTCAACCCAATGTCCGATGCGGCTTTGGAAGGTCTGGCCGAAATGACTCATGCCGCCGTAATTCTCATGCCGCTCCAGTTGCGTATCGAAGCGCGGATAAAAAGTCAGTTCCTCGCAGGCGTCACGCAAGATGAAGCGCCCGTCCGAGCCGACCACTTCCAGCGTTTCCAGCCCGTAGGTGCCGGCCGCGCCGAAGTTGCCGTCATAACTGCCGCGCAGGTGGCCGATGATGCCGTTCTCGTAGAGCAGGTTCACTTGCGCGTTTGACCATATCTGGCGCCCCTTGCCCTTCTTAAAGAAGGCTTGCGCCTTCGTCACCTCGGATTGGGCGAAGTAGCGCATGACATCCAGCGAATGCGGATGCAGCGCCCGCATGTGGAAATGCGGCGAGGTCTCGTTTGGGTTATTGATCCACATCGTCATGTTGATCATGTTGACTTCGCCGAGTCGTCCGCGCAGCATCCACTCCTTGGCCAGCATAGCCGCCGGCGTGAAGCGGTGGTTGAGATTGATGCCGTAGCGGAGGTTCTTTTCCTTCGCCAGCGCGACCATCTCGGCCGCTTCTTCGACACTATTTGAGATCGGCTTTTCGCCCAGCACCGGGTAACCGGCGCGCAGCAACTGCATCGTCGGCGCATAATGATCGCCGCCATTCTCAGCGCCGGCCGTTGTCACGCTGGCCGCGTCAAACTCCACACCGCTATTCAGCAGCGCCTCTACCGAATAGAAGCCTTGACAACCGAAGGCTTCGGCCGCTTTGTCCGACCGTTCCTGGATGATATCGCAAACGGCGACGACTTCCGCTTCCGGATGCTGTGTGTAACAGCGCCCGTGATTGTTTCCAATCCCGCCCATGCCGACGATGGCTACTCGTAATGTCATAGGTTGCTTCTCCCTTTTTTTGTGCGGGCGGCTCACAGAGTCGCCCCTACAAGTGTCATGTGTCATGTCCGGCGGACGACTCCCAGAGAAGTAGAACTCCAATATCGGACAAGACTGTCAAAACTTGCCATTTGCCGTTTAGTCGTCGCTGTCGTCTTCTTCCTTGCTGTCGCTGCCCTTGCGCGATTCCGCTTGCAAGCGAATCGCCTCGTCCAGGTCGCCGATGTAGAGCGTGTCATAAGCCTGCTGCGAAGATTCAAATGCGCCAACGCCTTCTTTCCCGTGCCAGTCGCCTTGCGTCAGCATGGGATTGGTAAAGCCGGTTTCGGCTTCGCGCTTGGCGATGAACGCTTCCATCCGCGCTCTCAGGTCAGCCACCACATCAGGGCGCGCTTCCGCCAGATTGTTGTTCTCGTCCGGGTCTTCTACCAGATTGTATAGCTCGATTTCCGGCTTGAAGTGGAAGTCCGGCTCCAAGGCGATCATCAGCTTCCAGCCCGGCGTTCGCCAGCCGTGCTTCCGCATCCAGGTGCACTCGCTGATATAGAACTCGCTTTCGAAGGACGCTTCCTCGCCGCGGGCCAGCGACATCAGGCTGCGCCCGTCGAATTCGTAGCCGTCATTCTCGGCGTCATCCGCCAAACCCGCCAGGTCGAGCAGGGTGGGCAGCAGGTCCTTGTGTTGGTTGAAGCCGCTGAGGCGCGCGCCGGCCGGCACGGCATCCGGATAACGGATGATCAACGGCACATGCAGAACGTTGTCGTAGATGCCGTGATGGTCGAACCAGCATTCATGATCGTAGAGCGTCTCGCCATGATCGCCATTCAAGGCGATGATGGTGTCGTCCATGACGCCGAGTTGTTCCAGCGCGGTGAAGATAGACTGGATGGCGGCGTCCATGTAAGCGATGGCGCCGTCATATTGGGCGATGACATAGTCCTTGTCGCTGATGCCCGGCGGCATCCAGGACTTGAAGAAAGTGGCGAATGGCTTGAAGGCCAGCACCGGATCCATCGAGCGATTTTCCGGATCGCATTCATCGCCGTGGTAAAACATGCGCTCGTAAGGCGCCGGCGGCAAGTAAGGCGCATGCGGGTCCATGTGCCGCAGCATGACGAACCAGGGCTTGTCCTCGGCAGTCAGCCGTTCCAATTCCGGCATGGCTGCTTCGTTGAGATTTTGCGCCTTGGGGCTTCTGCCTTGCTTCCAACTGCCCCAGCCGGCGTAGTTGATATAGGTATCAAAGCCGCGCGAACTCGGGTTGCCGCTGAAGCCGACGCAGGTCGTATTGTAGCCGTAGCCGCGGAAGATCTCAGCGGCGGTTGGCGCTTCCGCCCGCAAGGGTCCCTGATGGCGCAGCGCCACCACCTGTGTGCCGAAGCAATCGAGACCGGTCAGCATAGAGGCATAGGCCGAGGTGGTGGGAATATGCGGGCTGAAAGTGTTTTCGAAGAGCGCCCCGCCTTGGGCGAAGCGGTCGATATAAGGCGTCGTCAGGCGGTCATAACCGTAGCATGACATGTGGTCGGCGCGGATGGAGTCGATGGCGATAAGCAAAACATTGGGTCTTTGGGGCATGGGTCCTCTCCTATAATCGCGGAAAGTCTATCATAGTCGCTGGCTGCTCGCCACAGATTCACTGACCAGCAAATAAGCCAGTACCTTAGCCATTTTGCGCCGAGTTTGCAAATTCAAGTAACCGATTACTTGCGACTTTTTGATTATGCGTTACTATATCCCTGCGCTTGCCTGTTTAGGCTGGTTGGGGCGCTATTGCAGCGCTCCGAATTTTTGTTCCATTTGAGCAAGGAGTCTTTCGTATGCAGAGGAAACTTGTATTGTTGCTGTTGTTGGCGCTGCTCACGGCGCCGACGCTCGTTGGCTTCGCACAGGAACCCGATGGTCTCCCCGTCGACGTGCCGCGTGAAGATCTCTGGGTCTTTGACCAGATTTTCCGCTGGCAGACGGTGAACAATTTCAACGTCTGGCGCATCGGCGGTTCGACGCCATTCCATCACGCCTTGATGCTGGAGACCTTCTGGAATCGTGATCAGGAAACCGGTGAATTCATTCATGCTTTGGCCGCCGCCGATCCGGTTTACAATGACGACTTCACCGAGATGTCGGTTGAATTGCGCCCAGGTGTGATGTGGACAGATGGCGAAGAATTTAATGCTGACGATGTCGTTTACACCATCGAAACTATCAAAGCCAACCCGGAACTGGGTCAAGGCGGCTGGCATCCGCAATTGGTTGACTTTGACGTAGCCGTCGAAAAGACCGGCGACTACAGTGTCAGCTTCACGTTGAATCGTTCCAATCCGCGTTTCCATACGCTCTTCGAATCGCGCTGGAATGGCGTTTACATGATGCCGTCTCACATCGTTTCCGAAGTCGAAGCCAACCTGGCTGATGGCGAGAATCTCGGCGCCTGGGTCTGGGAAGCGCAGGACGTCGTTGTCTTGGGCAACTACCTGCCGGTCGAAGCGGATCCCAATGGCTACTGGGAGCTCTTCAAGCGCAGGGACGATCCCGAAAACTCGCTGGCTGGCATTATCACCGGCGGTTCCGGACCTCCCTATGCCTTGAGCATTTTCTACGGCAATGAGAACATCAAGAAAGCTATCGCCATGTCCCGCAACGAGCTTGATGTCTACTTCGATGTGGATATCGAATCCTTCGAGTTCACGCTGGATAACGCGCCGAACGCCCGCAGTTGGTATACCGACTTCCCCTGGGCTTATCCCAATGAAGTCAGCTCGCGCCAACTGGCTATGAACCACGAAAGCGATCCGATGCTGCAGAACAAGGATGTCCGCTGGGCGCTGGCATTGGCGCTTGACATCGTTGAGATGCAGACCGAGTACATCGGCGGCGTCGCCAAAGTAACGCCCTTCCCGGTTCCGCCGACGGCCAAGCTCTATAACTTGTATCATGGTCCGATGACGGAATGGCTGACCAACTTGCAGATCGACCTGGGCGATGGCGAAATGTACAACCCCTACGATCCGACCGTGCCCGATCAGATCGCGGCTTGGGCGGAAGAGCAGGGCTTTGCTGTGCCGGGCGAACCGTACGAAGTCTTCGGCGCCGGCTGGTGGAAGTACGACACGGACGCGGCGGAGAAGCTGCTGCTCAAGGCTGGCTTGAGCCGCGGCGGCGATGGTAAGTGGATGACTCCCGATGGCGAGCCCTGGGTGCTGGATCTGCAATCTACTCCCGATGAGAACGACGCTTTCCGCATGGCGCAAGCCGCTTTCGATATGTGGACTGACTTCGGCGTCGAGGTCAGTTTCAGTTCGCTTGACCGCCAGTCCTCCTTTGATCCAAACCAGCATATCGGCGCATATGAGATCAGCACGCCCTGGACCAGCTTCGCGCTGGCGTCGGGCGATATGTGGCCCAATATTCGCGGTCACCACTCCAGGTATTACGCGCCTGTCGGCGAAGATTACCGTCCGCTTGGTGGCGATAGCCGCCGGCGTCTGCGCGACGACACTATTGATGAACTGATCGACGCGATGGCAACGGTCAATCCGGTATCGCAAGAAGCGGAGAATGTCGAACTGGGTATCCAGTTCATACAGAACTGGGTCGAGAATATGTTTGACATCACCTGCATCGCCTTCAAGAAGTTCGTCACTTGGGACGAAACCTACTGGACCGGCTTCCCGACTGCCGAGAACCCGAACTATCAGCCCTTGTACTGGTTCCAGGGCGGCAAGTACGCCATCCAAAACCTGCACCCGACGAGCTAGCTTACTTGCCCCCCACCCCAAACCCCTCCCCCAACAAAATGAGGGAGGGGCTTTCCGGGACCGGTGGTTTCTCCTCCCTTCCCTCTTAATGGGGGAAGGGCTGGGGGAGGAACTTGTATGCAACTGCTGCGCACTTACATTCTTCCGCGAATCGCGCAATGGGCGGTGGTCATATTCGTCGGCGTCACTGTCACATTTCTGATTCCCCGCTTTTCGCCGGTCAATCCGATCGACGACATGATCTCGCGCATGACGGCTTTTCAGACGATTGATCCGCAAGCGGTCGTCGCCATGCGCGCCAACATGGAAGATCTTTATGGCTTGGACGGCAGCCTGCTGGATCAGTACATTGCCTTTTGGAGACGTCTGCTGGCGGGTGACTTGGGACCATCGTTTCAGAATTTCCCCGCACCCGTAAGTGAAATCATCGGCGCCGGCTTGCCCTGGACGGTGGGCTTGCTTACTACCACAACACTTATATCCTGGTTGCTGGGCATCTTTGTCGGCTCGCTTGTGGGTTATTTCCAGCACCAGACTTGGGCACAGGTCTTGGAAAGACTTGTCATCGTCATCTATCCCACGCCCTATCTCATTACCGCGCTCATACTTTTGATCGTGTTCGCCTTTTATATACCGCTGTTTCCTATGGTTGGCGGCGCGCAGGGCAGCCCAGCGCTGACCTGGAACTATATCAGCAGCATATTGCGCTTCGGGTTCTTGCCCGCGATGTCGATTGTTATCGGCGGTTTCGCATTTCGATTCATTATGGCGAAGGCGCTGAGCACTACAGAAATCGCCAGCGATTATGTCCAATATGCTGAGTTGGCGGCGGTGCCCAAGCGCAGAATCGTCATGTCCTACGTGATTCGCAACACGATGCTGCCCCATGTCAATGACCTGGCGCTCTCGCTGGGCGCGATGTTTGAAGGCGCGCTGATTGTAGAAGTGATGTTCGGCTACCCGGGCTTGGGGTCAAAGCTTTTCACCGCCATCGGCACATCAGATTACAACATCATCATGGGCATTACCTTGCTTTCGATTGTCGGCATCGCTACCGGTTCACTCATCGTGGACTTGCTCTATCCCGTCTTTGATCCGCGCGTCCGTCTGAGATAGGGATCGCCGCCATGCTTACAACGATAAGAGACCTCTTCCGTTTCAGCCTGTCCTTTCGCTTTGGATCGTTAATCCTCATATTCGTCGCCATCGTGGTTGTGACCTCATTCTTCGCGCCCTATCCGCCGGAGAAGCGCCGGGTGGTCCCGCGCAAGTTTCGCGGTGATCCGCCTTCCCTTCAGTATGTGCTGGGCACGACCGCGCTGGGGCAAGATGTCTTCTGGATGTTGACCGCCGGCGTGAAGAACACGTTGATCATCGCTAGCATTGCTGTCGTGATCGGACGCGGCATCGGCGTCATGCTGGGTATGATATCCGGCTACCTGGGCGGCGCCGCCGACCGCATCATTCAGTCGGTCGTCGAGAGCGTCATTGTCATCCCGCGATTACCCTTGCTCATATTGATCGCCGTGATACTGAAGGGCGAGCTCACCTTCGTATCCCTTGGCATTCTTATCGGTATCCTGGATTGGGCTTACCCGTCAAAGCGATACCGCGCGCAAGTGCTGAGCCTGCGCGAGCGCGACTTCACGCATACCGCGATCTTCAGCGGCATGAATACCGTGAAGATCGTCATTCAAGAGCATCTGCCTTTTATCATTCCCTACATGCTGGCGGATGTTGTCAGCGGCTTCCTGTTTTCTATCGGCATTGAAGTCACGCTGTCGTATTTGGGTCTGAACGACCTCAACAGCCTGAGCTTGGGCACGATGATCTACTGGGCGAATGAGTGGAGCTCGATATTCGCCGGCAAGCCTTGGGTCATGATCGCTCCGGTCACCGCGTCCATCATCATGGTGGTTGGTTTTTACCTGGTCTCCATCGGCATCAGCGAATACCTCGACCCGCGCAAGCGCCTCGTCCGCTTGCAGGCGCACCAGGCTGACCTGGCGCTTGAATTGGAACGTGAAGGCGCGAGTTCGGCCGGAGTCGCAGTCGCTACGGCAGGCCGAAAAGAGAAGGATGAGTAATGGGCGCCATAATCGAAACCAACAACTTGCGCGCCTATTACATCACCAAGGCTTACGGTGTTGAGAGGACGGTCAAGGCGGTCGACGATATCACCTTGCGCATTCAGGAAGGCGAAGTCTACGGCATCGCCGGCGAATCCGGCTGCGGCAAATCAACCTTGCTGCGCGTCTTGCTGAACGCTTATCAGCCGCCGCTGACGGTTGTGGGCGGCGAGGTCATCTATAACCTTGACGGCGAGAGGCTGAATGCCGCCGATATGACCGAGGAGCAGAACCGCGATTTGCGTTGGCGCAAGCTTTCTTACATCCCCCAAGGTTCGATGCATGTGCTGAATCCAGTGCGGCGCATCCGCGATAGCTTTCACGACTTCATCAGCGCGCATCGCGATGTGACGAAGAACGAGTCTTACGCGATGACGGCTGAATACCTGCGTGATCTGGGCTTGCCGGAGAAAGTGATGCGCTCGTATCCGCATCAGCTTTCCGGCGGGATGCGGCAGCGGGTGACGATCGCGCTGGCTACCATCCTCTGGCCCAAGTTGATCTTCGCTGATGAGCCGACTACGGCGCTGGATGTGGTCGTGCAGCGCGGTGTGATCCAGATGCTTAAGGATGTGCAACAGAAAGAGGGCAGCACGCTTGTGCTCATCACGCATGATATCGGTGTGCATGCCAACCTGGCCGATCGGATCGCCATTCTCTACGCCGGCAAGCTGGTGGAAGAGGCGGAAACGCGGACGATTCTCAACGAGCCGAAACATCCCTATACGCGCTACTTGATCGAGTCCCTGCCCAACCTCGATTCGCGCGAGGAACTGATGAGCATACCAGGACGCCCGCCCGCTTTGGATCGTCCGCCGAGCGGCTGCCGCTTTCATGAGCGCTGCCCCTTGGCGCAGGACATCTGCAAGACCATCGAGCCGGAGTTGATCCAGATCGCGCCCCGTCATTTCACCGCTTGTCATGTGGTCGAAGAGGAATTGAGCCATGCCCAAGCTGTCTGAGCCGCTCTTGCAGATCGAGGACCTGACCAAGATATTCCACATCCGCCAAGGTTTCGCGTCGCAAGAATTCCACGCGGTTGATAACGCCTCCATCGTGATTGACTCGGACAAGCCGGAGATCTTCGCGGTGGTCGGCGAGAGCGGCAGCGGCAAGACGACTTTGGCGAAGATGGTGCTGGGCATGGAGGTCGCGTCGCAGGGCATCCTGCGCTACAAGGATCGCGTCATCAACGACATCAGCAAGAAAGAAATGAAGACCTGGTTTTATCGCGAGGTGCAGCCGGTATTTCAAGACCCCTTCGCCGCCTTCAGCCCGCTCAAGCAGATCGACCGCTATCTGTACGAGACGGTTTACAACTACAAAATGGTCGGGGACAAAAAAGAAGCGCCGCGTTATATCAATGAAGTGCTCAGCGAAGTTGGTCTGACTTTGGCGGAGATCGCCGGGCGCTATCCCAATGAGCTATCCGGCGGGCAGGCGCAGCGCGTCGCCATCGCCCGCGCCTTGATCACGAAGCCGTCGCTGATCGTCGCTGATGAGCCGGTCTCGATGCTGGACGCTTCTTTGCGCATGTCTATCGTGAATATGTTTCGCAAGTTAAAGGAAGACAACAAGGTCAGCGTCATCTACATCACGCATGACCTGGCGACCGCCTTCTACGCTGGCGATCGTATCGCCGTGATGCTGCGTGGCTGGATCGTCGAGATGGGATCCACCGAGCAAGTGTTGGGCAATCCGCTGCATCCCTATACGCAGAATCTCAAAACCTCGATACCCAGCATCAAGACTGATGAAGCCTGGGATGAGAAGATTGACCTCGCCGTCATCGAAACGGACGAATACACGCGCTCCGGCTGTAAATTCGCGGGGCGCTGCCCGGCGGTGATGGATATCTGCCACGACAACATCCCCCCAAGTGTTGAGCATGAGGGCCGCAGCGTCAAATGTTTCCTCTACGACGGAAGCGCCAGTGTCGACCCGGCCAAGAAGCAGGCAGCGACTCCGGCATTGGCTTGAAACGCGGACCTACAAGCAGAGGGCGGCCATGGCGATGACGGCGCGCAGACGGTCGCTCAAGATTGGCGCGCGCTTGCCGAGCAGAAGGGACACGCTTGACTTCGCGCGCAAGCTCTTCGCGCGCGCATCTTTATGGCAGGTTCTGCGGCGGGACGCGCGTCATCCGATTGCGAGTCATTTCAGCCGTCAGTTGAAGCCAGGCCGGCGCGTCAGGTTATTGCCGCTCAGTATTGCTTACGCATTGCTGCTCTTCTTCGTCTTTATAAATGCCTACAGTCTCATCGGCGACGCGATCATCTGGACGCTGCCGCTTTGGCTGATGCTCTTCAGCTTGTCTTATTGCACGGTCTGGATGGGTCGCATCATCGCCTTGATGTCGCGTCAGGCGCAGGTCGGCATCCTGGATGAGGTCAGTATGATCCCGCCAGGGCAAGCTTTTGTCTTTTTGGTCATTGGCAAGGTGGTTTTGAATGAAGGCGATGCGCTGGCTTGGCTGACGCTGCTGCGGCGCTATCTGGCCGCTATCATATTCTTCAGCTTTTTCATGGCGCTCTGCGTCGCATCTATGCAGATTAGCCAGATCGATCCGCTGGAGCTGGCTGCGCTGGCAACTGCGCTGACGCTCGTCGCGCTGGTGATACCGCTTGAGCATTCACAGTCCGCGATTATCGCCTGCCTGACAGCGATACTCGTCTGTACGCGCCTTCGCAATCCCATCGACAAAACGAGCATCGCCTTCGTCGGTTTTGCGCTCATGCAGATTCTGAGTTATAGCCTGGCGATTGCTTTGGTTGTCGCGCTGGAGGCGGTCCTGATAAGCATCGCCTTTGCGCTTTACCTGCTTGTCCGCGAATTGCTTATTGCGGCTCTCTGGACTTATGTTTTGCGGCTGGTGAACGAGGACGATTATCGGCCCCGGCTGGCCTAATAGAACGAAACGCGGCGAGGAGAGATGACGCGGCGGGAGGAGCCGACTATAATGCAAACCGTCCGCGCCAAGATAGGATCAGATGATGTTTGATAGCCAGCAATTGAAATGCTTGCGCGCTTTGCTTGACGTGATTATCCCGGAGGACGATTTTCCTGGCGCCTGGGAAGCGGGCGTCGGCGACTATCTGAGGCGGCAATTGGCGGGCGATCTGGCCAAACTGCTGCCCGCCTATCAAACTTGGCTGGCGAACCTCGATGACGAAGCGCGCGCGGTCTACGGCGCGGACTTCGCCGGCATCAACCCCCAGCAGCAGGCGGCGCTGCTCAGCCGAATTGAACAAGGCGCGGTCGAGGCGGTCTGGCAAATTGAACCGGCGCCGTTCTTCCGCGAGATCGTCGAACATTGCGCCGAAGGCTACTATAGCGATCCCGGCAATGGCGGCAACCGCGATGGCGTCGCCTGGCGGATGATCGGATTCGAGGTGAGCGGATGAAAGTGGCAGTGTCTACGCGCCACAGCGATTACGATGCCATTGTGATCGGCTCTGGCGCGGGCGGCGGTGTGGCCGCGGCTGTGCTGGCGGAAGCGGGCAAGTCCGTGCTCTTGTTGGAACGCGGGCGCGACCTGTCATTTGAAGCGGTCGGCCGCGATCATTTGCGCAATCAGAGGATGGCGGTCTACGGGCATAATGCGGGACCGGATATCGATGGCAATCCGCGGACACTGGAGGCTGATTCTTTCCCGATCCCCGTGGGCGAGGCGCTGGGCGATCTTCGCTTGCTGCGCCCGCATGAGCCCGGTTATCAGAATAACGCCGCTTGCGTGGGCAGCGGGACGCGCGTCTACGCCGGGCAAGCCTGGCGCTTCATGCCGCAGGATTTTCGCATGGCGAGCGAATATGGCGTGCCCGAAGGCAGTTCGCTGGCGGATTGGCCCATCGGCTACGAAGATTTGCTGCCCTACTACGAGAAAGTGGAGTGGGAAATCGGCATCTGTGGCGATCATCGCACGATGACGCATCTGCCGACATACGACAAGCCCTATCCGATGCCCGCCTTGCCGCTGCCGCATAAATCGGGCATACACAAGCGCGGCCTGGAGCAACTGGGCTGGCAGTGGCTGCGCGTGCCCCGGCTGATCAATTCCATGCCTTACAATGACCGCCCCGGTTGTATCAATTGTCAACAATGCGTCGGCTTCGCCTGCCCGGCGGATGCCAAGAACGGCAGCCACAATACAACCGTACCGCGCGCCCTGCGCTCCGGGAATTGTACGCTGCGCGCCGAAGTAATGGCGGAGCGGCTGGCATGCAGCGCTGGCGGACGCGTCATCGGGGTCACAATTATTGACGCCGCCGGGCAGCGACAGACCCTGACAGCCGATGTGGTCGTGCTCAGTTGTGGCGCGGTGGAAACGGCGCGTCTGCTGCTTAACTCCGCCACGCTGCAGGAGCCGTCCGGCATCGGCAATGGCGGTAACCAGGTCGGGCGAAACTTGCAGGGTCATTATTATCCCGGCGCGGCCGGGCTCTTCCCCGATGTGATGTTCGATGGCGTCGGTCCCGGCTGCTCAATCGCGACTTGCCAATTCAACCACGGCAACGACGGCATTATCGGCGGCGGCTTCCTAGGCGATGAAGATATCGTGACGCCGGTGACAATGTGGAAGCGATTCTATCCGCCCGATGCGCCGCGCTGGGGCATTGAAGCCAAGCGCTTCATGCGCGACAACTACCGCCGCATCAACGATGTGACCGGTCCGGTGCAGGAGATTCCCAGCCCGCAGGCGCGCGTCAGCGTCAATCCAAAGGTCAAGGACAAGTATGGCATACCGGTCGTTCATCTTTCGGGCGCGACGCATCCGGAGACGGTGCGCACGGCGCAGTTCATGCACGAGCGGGCGAAGGAATGGCTGCGAGCCTCGGGCGCGATCAAAGTCTGGGGGCGGCCGCCGCCGCGCTATCTATCGGGCGGGCAGCATCAAGCTGGTTCCTGCCGCATGGGCGAAGATCCGGCGATATCGGTGGTCGATCCCTTTTGTCGCGTGCACAGCCATGACAATCTCTTCATCGCCGATGGCTCGCCGCATGTGACCAATGGCGGCTTCAATCCGGTCGAGACGATCATGGCGCTGGCTTGGCGCACGACGGAAAATATCGTCGCAAAATGGTAAATGACAAAGGTTTGGAGGCGAGCATACGATGAATCATACAATTACGGCTGAACAGATTCAATTCTACCAAGATAATGGTTATGTCGTGCTTGACGACTTCCTTGACGCTGACGAGTTGGAGACCTGGCGGCAGCACGTCGGCGAGGCGGTGGCGGCGCGCGGCAAGCGCAAGCTGGCTGACGGCAGCATGATGGAAGAGGACAATTACTACGCGCGGGTCTTCGCCCAGCGGATCAACTTGTGGACCGACCACGAGGGCATGCGTCGGCTGATGATTGACGACCGCCTGGGCAAGATGGCGGCTGATTTGGCGGGCGTGGACGGCATCCGCATCTGGCACGATCAAGCGCTGATCAAGCCGCCTTGGGGCAACCCGACCGGCTGGCACCTGGACAATCCATACTGGTCCTTTTATTCGCGCGACGCCATCAGCATCTGGGTGGCGCTGGATGATGTGACGCCGGATAACGGCTGCCTCTACTTCATCCCGGGCAGCCATAAGACGGCGACTTATGACAATGTTGGCATCGGCAGCAACATCGGCGACTTGTTCAACGCTTATCCGGCATGGGGCAAAATGGAGGCCGCGTCCGCTTCCATGAAAGCTGGCTCCTGCTCGTTTCACAATGGCTTGCTGGCGCATGGCGCGGGCGCCAGTATGACGCCGTATCACCGCCGCGCGATGACCTGCGCTTATATGCCCGATGGCAGCGCCTTCAATGGCCAGCGCAATATCTTGACGCAGGAGCAAGTGGACAGCTACGAAGTCGGCGATGTCCTCGATGACGATGCGCAATCGCCGCTGATCTATCATCGCAGCAAGGATTACGTGCGCTATTCTCCTCTCTAAATCTCCCCCAAAATGAGGGGAGACTTTTCGCTAGCGTCTGAAGGGCACGGTGCCGGTGTCGTCCAGGGGATAGCCCCAGCGATTGATATAGGACATGCCGGGCAGGAAGTCGTCGCCGATGGCGGTCAACTCGCGTTGCAGCAGCGCGTCTAATTCTCGCAGCGCGTCCATGTATTCGGGACGGTCCGCTAGATTGGTCATCTGATAGGGGTCGGTCTCGTTATCGTAGAGCAGCCAAGGTCCGTCCAAGGCGCGACAATAAGTATAACGGGCTGTGCGAATGCCACGATATTCGCGGCCGCCGACCCCGCGATGCCATTCGCCGAAGGGGTGGAAGCAAGCAAGCAGCGCGCCATCGCTTTCGATCGCCTCTCCACGCAGCGCGGGCGAAAAATTACGCCCCTCGACCGTCGCCGGTATCGGCAAACCGCAGACGCCCAGCAAAGTCGGCATGATGTCGTGGGCGTTTAGGAAGGGCTCAACTTCGCCTGCCTCTCGTCCGCAGCCGGCCGGGTAGCGCAAGAGGAAGGGTACGCGGATTGATTCGTCCCAGGGCTTTTGCTTGCGCACTGTGCCTTGCGAACCGAGCATGTCGCCGTGATCGGAGGCGAAGACTAGAACGGTATCGTCAGTCAAACCGAGCTCGTCCAGAGTCGACATGATATCGCCGACGGATTTGTCGATGGCGCTGCAGTGAGCGTAATAGCCGGCCAGCCATTCGCGCGCTTCATCCGCCATGTCGGCGGGAACATTGGGCCGCAATTCGATATCGCGGGCGGCGTACATATCGCGGAAGTCCGGCGGCGCGGTTTCGTAGGGGTTGTGCGGGGGACCCCAACTCAGCACGAGCAAGAAAGGGCGGTCTCGGCTTTGCGATTCGATGTAGCGCTGGGCGGCGGCCGTCTGCGCGAAGACATCGTAACCATCCCAGTAGCGCATTTCCGGGTCATCGCCAGCGTAATAAGCCGACTGGTTGTAATCGTGGCTGCATTCCAGCGCCATGAAGGTATCGAAGCCAAGGCGGCGTTCGGGCGGGATGTAGTTGCTGCGTCCCTGCCCGTCCACATGCCACTTGCCGATGAAGGCTGTATTGTAACCCGCGTCCTTGAAGGCATCGCCCAAGCCAACCGGCTCGCTGCTGATGGGCACATCGTTGACGATGACGCCGTGCGTCAGCGGGTACTGACCCGTGAGGAAGCTGGCGCGCCAGGGGCAGCAGACAGAATAGCCGGAGGTGGCGTGTTTGAAGTTGACGCTTTCGGCAGCCAGGCGGTCAATATTAGGCGTCCGCACCTGCTTGTTGCCGGTGTATCCCAGCGCTTGCAAGCGCCATTGGTCGGTCAGCAAGAAGACGACATTTGGTGGTGGCATAAGCGCGCCTCGGTGTTGGGATGGATAGATTTGGACGCATGACTGAGCGTATCACGGCAAAGGGCAATTGCGATTGACTCAGGCAGTCGCAGGAACAAGGGCTGTCCGATATGGCAGGGTGGCGATGAGAGGCGCGGCGCTGGTATCCGAAGGCTCAGCAGCCTACGATAAAGTACCGGAAAAGTACCAGAAAGGAGAAGTAAAGTACAAGCAAAGGATAAGCAGAGTACAAGCATGTTACACAGATTGGCAAGATTTTGGCGGAGAATTGTCACACTGTATTGATACTGTATGGAAAGAGGGAGGTTCAGGCGGCGGAATTTCCGATTTCGGGGCGGTCGCTGGCCGGGGGAAACTTTTTTTTGGCAATCTGGCAATCTGGCCATCTGAAGCCAGTTTGTGTATCCGGCGCCCCGGGCAAAGCCATCTTTTGTTGTCACTCGTCGGCTCCCCTCGGGCAGTTTGACGTCTCTTCGATTTCTGCAAGAGACAGGAACAGCCCGCAGCAATCTGTCCCAAAAGTGTTCCACAGCTCCTTAAAACCGCTAAAATCTCCTGAAAATTCGCCGATGTGTGGATACAGTATGCATATAGTATCGGGGGGGGGGAGGCATCATAGCGCTTGTACGCGAGCGACATGGCATGGTTGGGGAATAGACACTCTATTGGCGAAATTTTGTTCATGACAGTCAGTATAACACAAACAGGCACGGCAGTCGACCAAATGTTCGCATATTGAGGCAAGCTGCCAGGCGGATTTGACACGGGATTTCCAGCAGCGGACAAACCTTACAGAGGTCTTCATGCAGGGGTGTTCCTAGCTTGTTCCTAGCTATTGAAGACATCCCACTCTTTGCGGAACGCTTGCAGCCCCTCGACTACATTGAAAGCGCGGCGGCCCAGGGCAGCGGCTGTGCGATCGGCGCGGGCGCGGGTGCGATAGGGGATGCCGATGTGGCGCATCTCATCGAGGACAGACTGGTCGGTGCGGGTCGGCATGATGAGGGCGGGATCAGCGTCAAAGGCGGCGGCGATCTGATGCGCCAGGTCAATACGGCTGATCCACTCGCTGCCGAAGCAGTGGAATATGCCATTGCGATCGTGTTGCGCCAGGCGCAGCAGCATATCAGCGCAATCGGAGGCGAGGGTGGGGTGGGCTTCGTCATTGACTTTTGGTCCGGTCCAGACCAGCGCTGGCAAACCCGCGGCCAGGCGATGAATCACATAGACCGAGAAGTCGAAGCCAAGGCCGTTGTCCTTGCGCAGCAGCGACGGGGCGGCGTAGTTCAAGCCATAGATGCCGGCCAAGCGGCCCACGCCAAAGTTCAAGCCGTCCATCGCGCTCAGTTCGCGTTCCGAAGCGACCTTCATCACGCCGTAGAAGTTGACCGGATTTGGCGGGGAGGTCTCGTCCACGATCTCGGCGCGGCCATCAAAGACCCAATCCGACGAGACGAAGACCAGGCGCGCCCCGAGCTCGCGGCAGGCTTCCGCCAAGACGCGCGTGCCAGCCACCATCAGGGACCAGCAGAGTTCGCGTTGTGTATCCATGACAATCTGATCGAGAATGGCGGCGGCATGGATGACGGCGTCCGGCTTGTACATTTGGATGGAGCGCCGGATGGCATCGTGGTCAGCCAAATCGAGCGGGTCCAACTGATAATCGACCGTCCATTCGGGCGGGGGTCCGTACTGCGAGGCGATGACTTCAATGCCGCGTTGGCGCGCCAGCCGAATTACATTGCCGCCCACCAAGCCGGTGCCGCCGGTCACATAAAGGCGCATGATGATCTCCTGATTGTGGGGGCAGCGGCTTAAGCCTTTCGGACGCGCGCGCTGAGTTGGGTGATGCGGCGGGACATCTCGCCGTAAGCATCGCGCAAGTCCTGCAAGCTGGCTTCCCCGCTCTGCGCCGTTTCGATGACGACCGCTTCCGCCGCGGCGTATTCGGCGCTGACATCCGCTACCTCGGCTGCGATGGCGAGTGGAATCGTGGTAACGCCGTTGGCATCGCCGTGCAGCAAATCGTTGGGATAGACGTCGATGCCGCCGACTTGCACGGGAGCGTATGTTTCGAGCAAGTGCATATAACCGTGAGCGCAGACGACGCCACTATAAAATACCGGGAAGGCGAGCGGCTCAATGCCGATGAAATCTCTGCCCGGTCCATTCGTGACCAAGCCGACCGCGCCGAAGGCTTTGAAAGAATTACAGAACACATCGCCGAAATTGGCCGCCTGCCCGGCCGTGTCAAGGTTCTGCATGACGATCACCGGGGGACCGGCCAATTCGTCGAATCGGTCGATGACATCCGGTACACCTGGCAGGTCTTTCGCTGGCGGCTCGGTGAAGGTACGGCAGGTTGCGGTGGCGGCGAAACCGACCATCGGCGGCAGATCCGGGAAAGCGGCTCTGATGTGACGGTGCATGAAACCGCGATTGCGCGGACGCGCTTCAAAGAGTTCGATCACGTTGCAGATGGTGGCGGTATCAACCGCTCGCAGCTTGTTCAACAGGGCGTCGTGCATTTGAATTCTTCCTCGATTTTTGAGCCTCTCCCGCGAGATTGTACCATCAGCGGCCGGGCGCCGCCGCCTGACGCAAGGCATCAACATAAAGGGCTTGGCTAGGCATCACGTTGGCGACGTTGCAGTCCGGCCCGAAGAGCTTGAAGTAGCATTGAAGATTGTCGCGCCAGATCATTGGACCTTCTTTCGGAGAGGTAGCTTCAAAGATGAGCCGCTCTATGCCCAGGGCTTCGGCGACCGCGCCGATTTCTTCAGCGGCCCGCTCGCCCTGCAGTTCAAGCTCGTCATGATCGATCATCACGGCGAAGGCGCCGTCGGCTAGAAACGGTTCGGCTTCGCGCAGGATGTCCTCTGCCGAAGCGGACTTCCTCGGCAGAGACTGATTCCAGTTGTAGAGCGGGTGATGCTCGAAGATGATGCGCATATCCAGCGCCAGCGCATGTTTGCGCCAGGCTGCCCATTGCGCGCTACTGATGTCATCGGCTGTGTTCATAAATTCAATGGCGCGGAATCCTAGTTCACGTCCGGCGGCTATAGCCCGCTCGACGACACCCTGCCGATACGCTCGCATGAAAAAAGTGTGATCCAGATAGGGTTCGACATCAAAGCGCCGGTAGGTCGCGATCTTGCGTTTGAGCCAATCGCGCGGACTGAAAACTACTTGTGTGGTGACGATCTTGACGTAGTCCAATCTCGCGGCAGCCACATCGAGGAAGTCGGCCAGCTCGGCCAAGCCCATGCGCTCCACATAATGGGGCGCTTCGTCGTAACCGACATCTTTCAGCCAGGTTTGCCGCAGCCGGCGCGGCTTCTCGTAAGCTGTCAACGAAAAGAGTTCGGCCATCGTATCGTTTGTCATGGCATCCCGTCCATCATTAGTCGATATCCCGCAACTGCAATACTGTTTATGTTGGCAGATAATTGTTAAGCGCGCCAATATGATTTATATATTGACCCATGCCGGCCATGTATTCGATCGAGGAAATCAGTGAGGGAAACGCCATGCGCGCGACCAAGTTAATCCATATGGTGACCTGCCATGCCGAAGGCGAAGTCGGCAATGTAATTGTTGGCGGCGTCGCGCCTCCACCGGGCGCTACGCTTTGGGAGCAGTCGCGTTGGCTGGCGCGGGACCAGACACTGCGCCGTTTCGTCTTGAACGAGCCGCGCGGCGGCGTCTTTAAGCACATCAACTTGCTCGTCCCGCCCAAGCAGCCCGAAGCGGCTTACGGCTTCATCATCATGGAGCCGGAGCACACGCCGCCCATGTCCGGCTCGAATACGATATGTGTGGCGACCGTGTTGCTTGATACCGGCATGGTTGAAATGGAGGAGCCGGAAACGTCATTCTTTCTGGAAGCGCCGGCCGGTCTGGTGCGCGTGCGTGCCCAATGTCGCGATGGCAAAGCGCAGAGCATTGAATTTCACAATGTGCCCTCATTTGTTCATCAACTGGATGCCCGGCTGGAGCTCGAAGGCTACGGGACGCTGGCTGCCGATATCGCCTATGGCGGCGACAGTTTCGTCATGGTCGACGCGCGCGCGCTGGGCTTTGAAATTGAGCCGGACGAAGCGCGGGATTTGGCGCAAGTCGGCGCAGCGATCACCGCGGCCGCCAATGAGCAGATAGGCTTCCAGCATCCGCTCCATGAGGAATGGAACCAGATTTCATTCTGCCAGTTCACGCTGCCATTGGAACGCAGCGGGGACCTGTTGATCGGTCGGAATACGGTTGCGATTGATCCGGGCAAATTGGATCGTTCGCCTTGCGGCACCGGCTGCTCGGCGCGGATGGCGGCGCTTCACGCTCGCGGCGAGATGGCTGCGGGCGATCAATTCCTGGCGCGCTCAATAATCGGCTCGCGCTTTGACTGCCGCATTGCCCAAGTCACCGAGGTTGCCGGGCGGCCCGCGATTGTGCCGAGCATACGAGGGCGCGCCTGGATCAGCGGAACGCAGCAACTGATGCTCGACCCCGATGATCCCTGGCCGCTGGGTTATCGATTGAGCGATACTTGGCCCAAAATGTAGCTTCGCGGATTGCCGCCGCGCTCAGGCGCGAAGCAGCCAAACGGTCATTTCGCCGGCGCCCCGATGGCCCCAGGCATAATAAGGAACGGCGGTAAACGCTCGCGGCGCGCCATTTGGCGCCTGCGCCTCGCCGCTAATTGATGTAATGCCGCCCAGCAAGTTTGGCTCGCGCGTGATCGCCAGCGGGCTTGAATCCGACAAGGCAAGATCGAGCACGCGGCCATTGTCTTCTTCCTCCAGGGCGTAGACAAGCGGACCGCGCTCCAGCGCCACCATGCCTTCCAGGTCAGCGACGGCCCGATGCGCTAGAACACGCCGAATTGGCATTGGCAGGCGGAGTGAAATCCGACTTAGGCCGGACCATCGGCGCGAGATTTCGATGTAACCGTCCCGCAATTCAACCGACAGTTCTTCGCCGTCAACAGTGAGCGCGACTGCCTCGCCGCAATCGTCGAGGTAGCGATAGAGGCTGCTTGGAAGCGGCTTGCCCTGGGCGAATGAAGGGATCCGCAGCCGCAGCGCGAAGGTCGCCGGTTGGGAGACGGTCAAGTTGATATCGATGTCGCCGTCCCAGGGATAGTCGGTTTCTTGTTCGATCGTTATGTTTGCGCCTGCCAAGCTGGTTTCGACCTTGCTGGCCACATACAGATTGACAAATATTTCTCGTTCACCGACGGCGTAGACGTAACCTGACAGCGAGGGCAGCAGGCGGACGATATTTGTTGGGCAACAGGAGGTGCCATACCAGGGTTGCCGCGTCATTTTCTCATCGCGATTGAATTGGTAAACCCCGTCGCAAGCCAGCGGGTTGACGTAGTAGAAGGAGCGGCCATCCATGCCGATGCCAGCGAGGAAGCCGTTGTACAAGCTGCGTTCCAGGATGTCGATATACTTCGCCTCGCCAGTCAGCAGAAACAATCGTTGATTCCAGAGGATATTGGCTTGAGCGGCGCAGGTTTCATTGTAGGCGGTTAGATTGGGCAGTTCGTAATCCTCGCCGAAAGCCTCGCCTTCGTGGCGCGCGCCGATGCCGCCAGTGAGCGCCAGCTTTTTGCCGACAACATTATCCCAAAGCGCCTCGGAGGCGGAGGCATAATCAGCGTCGCCAGTGGCGGCGGCGATATCGGTCATACCCGCGTACATATAACCGGCGCGCACGGCGTGGCCCAGCGCTTCCCGCTGCTGCGTCACGGGCAGGTGATCCTGGCAGTAGGCGCCGTAGATTTGGCGCCCGTTCGCCCGGCCGCGTTCATCGAGGAAGAACTTCGCCAGGCGCAAGTAGCGCGCATCGGCCGTGACTCGGTAAAGCCGGACCAAGGCGAGCTCAATTTCCTGATGACCCGGGACATCGCGCAGCTTGTCGGGACCGAAAACGGCGTCGATCAAATCGGCGTTTTTGATCGCGACATCAAGAAAGTTTCGCTTGCCGGTCGCTTCATAGTGCGCGATTGCGGCTTCATACATGTGCCCGACGTTGTAAAGTTCATGATTGACACGCAAGTTCGACCAGCGCTCGGGACCGGAGGGCTCGGGCGGGTTGGCCGGATCAATCGTGCGGGCGGTGTAGAGGTAGCCGTCGGCTTCCTGGGCGGCGGCAAACTTCTCGATCAGCGCGTCGAGATAACTGTCCAGCTCGGCATTTGGGGCGACCTGCAGGGCATAGGCGGCGCCTTCGACGACTTTGAAGACATCGGAGTCGTTGTAGAAGATGCCTTCGTGGGGGCCCGGCATCAGACCGCCGGCTTTGGCGAAATTGTCGATGCGCCCGGTTTCTTCGCATTTCTCGAAGTCGTAGGGAATCGTGATTGTGATGGCGGTTTCAATGCGCGGCCGCCAGAAGTTGTCGGTGATAGCCACTTGCGTGAAGGGTATTGGCTTTATCGGATAGTCACTGATTTGGTCGCTCATAACTTGTCCCGTTGAGTTTATGGAACTTGAAACTATTGCGTCTTGTTCAGTTATTCACTGCGCCGCCTATTAGCCCGTTGATGTAATAGCGCTGCAAGAGCAGGAAAACCACCAGACAGGGAAAGATAGCGACGATGACGCCCGCCTGCAGCGCGCCCCAATCCACCGTGCCATATATGCCGCTGCGGACCAGGGTCAAGAAGACCGGCAGCGTGAACTTATCCTGGTCGGACATGAAAATCAGCGCGGCGAGGAATTCATTCCATGAATTGATGAAGGCGTAAATCGCTACTGTCACTATCCCAGGCAGGACCAGCCGCAGCATCATCCGATACAGCAGGCTCAGCGAGCTGCAGCCATCCAACAGCGCCGCTTCCTCGATTTCCCGCGGCACCGCCAGGAAGCTGTTGCGCATCAAGAAAATGCCAAAGGGCAGTTGGAAGGTGATGTAAACCAGGGCAAGCCCGGGGAGCGTGTCGTTGAGTTCGAAGCGCACCAGCATCACGAAGAGTGGAATCAATATCGATTGGAAGGGGATCATCAAAGTTGACAGCACCATGATGAAGAGCGCGTTCTTGCCCGGAAAGTTGAAGCGAGCGAATCCGTAGCCGCCCAGCGTGCTCAAGACCAGGCTGCCAAACACGGTCATCAGCGCAACAATCGCGCTGTTCTCCACATGCCCGACGACGCCGTAATTGCCGAAGGTTTTTAGTTGCGTATAGTTGTCAAAGACAATCCGCGTCGGCAGATAGGTCGGCGGAATCGCAAGCGACTCTGATGGCTGCTTCAGCGAGTTGAGCAGGGACCAGGCGATGGGGAACAGAAAAAGAATCGCCAGCACAGTGAGGACAAAATACTTAATAGCCAGCAGCGCGCGCTGGCGGATGCGCCGCCTTTGCTGCTGGGTCAGCCCGCCGAAGCCGGTCGCTTGGTCGCGAAGGGGAGTCGCCGTCATCTAGTATCGCTCTCGCAGGACATAATATTGGATGCTGGACAGGGTCACCAGGATGCCGAGCAATACGATCGATATGGCTGAGCCATAGCCCATTTTCCAGTAAGTAAAGGAATTGTTGAATATCCAGTAGACGATAGAAATTGTGCTGTTGCGAGGTCCGCCCCGCGTGATGATATAGAATTGGTCGAATGCCAGCACGGAGCCAATCACGGATAGGATCAGCGCCAAGGCAATCGTGCGGCGCATCAGCGGCAGCGTGATGTACAGGAGCTTGCGGAAGTAGCCCGCGCCATCCACATCAGCCGACTCATAGAGCTCGTCCGGGATGCTCTGCAAGCCCGCCAGCAGCAGGATCATGGTGAAGCCGACGGTCTTCCAAACGACTGAAAGAATGATGACATTCATGGCGGTGGTCGGTTTCGCCAGGAATAGCTGCGGCTTCTCTATCAGATGCAAATCCAGCAAGATTTTGTTGAAGATGCCGACGCGCTGATCCAGCATCCAGACCCACAGCAAACTGGAGACCCCCAGTCCGATCACCACGGGCAGAAAGAATATCGTGCGGAATATGCCGATGAAGCGGATATTGTGCCGCACCAGCGACGCCAGGATGAAGCCCAGAATGAATATCGGCGGCGTAACGAGAAGCGTGTAGCGAAAGGTGAAATCCAGGCTCTTGAGGTATTGCCGATCTTTCGCCAGCTCGGTGTAATTGGTCGTGCCGATCCAGGATTGCTCGCCGATGAGAGGCCAATCGTGGAAGGACATGAAGAGCGTCATCGCCAGCGGGATAATGAAGAAGACCGTCACGAAGAGCACCGTCGGCAGGACGAAGAGCAGCCCGGTCAGCTTGCGGCGCTGCTCCCAGCTGAGAGATCCAAGCAGGTGTATCGCGCTCAGAGCGAGATCCTTTCAGCCAGCGGCGGCAAGAGCGCCTGCCGACAGTAGCGTAACGCTAAATCGACAGACGCTCAAGCGATTAGCGGCTAGCCGCTCATAATCTGTGTGAATCGATCCTGACCAAGTTGCAGCGCGCCGTCGATGTCGCCATCGAGGATCGCGATTTGGATCATCTCCAGCCAGGGACCATTGGGGTCGTTGAAGAGGTCGTTGTAGACGAGCGAGTAGGGCGAGTGGCCCACTGCCAGCGCGCTTGCGGCCGTGAGCACGAGATCGTCGCCCGCGGAATACTCGTTCTCGAGCATGGAAACGCGCACGGTCGTCCGATTTCTGGCTGCGTAGAGTTCAAGCTGAGTTTCTTCGCTCATCATCCATTCGAGGAACTCCCAGGCTTCCTCCGGATGTTGCGTGCCGCTGCCTATGGCGATGACATCACCGCCGCCGAAGGACGCGGCGCCGCCATCCTTGCCCGGGATGTGGAAGGCGCCCAGGTTCAGCTCGGGGTGATCGTTCCGGTAGGTGTTGATGCCGAAGGCGCCCGTGCCCGCCATGCCGATTGTGCCGGTGCCGAAGGCGCTCACGAAGCTGGAGCCATCATCGATGCTCGCGCCCTCCGGAATGAGCCCTTCTTCCCACATCAGCCGATAGAATTCTAGCGCCTCGCGCACAATGGGGTCAGTCGCGATGGTGGCTTCGCTGTAGTCGTCGCTGAGCACATCGCCGCCGCTGGCCCAAATGAAGGGCAGGTAAGTGAAGGCATTGCAGCCGGCGCAGGCGCCCGCGAAGTAGTAGCCGTAGGTCTCGTCGTCAATGGCGGAGATTGCGCGCGCCGCCTCCAGCAGTTCGTCCCAGGTTGATGGCGGAACTTCGGGATCCAGGCCAGCCGCTTCAAAGAGGCCTTTGTTGTAGATGATGAACGAGCCTTCGATGAGGAAGGGCACGGCATACTTCCGCCCCTGGTATGTGCCTAGCTCCGAATGCGCCGGCAGCAAGTCATCGGCGTAGGACAGCGCGTCCACCCAGTCCGTGATATCCAACAGTTGACCGGCTGCGGCGAAGGCTGGCGCGTAGATCAGATCGATGCTGGCGATATCGGGTGATTCGCCGGCGGCGATAGCGGCGCCCATTTTGGTGACAAACTCGTTTGGCGGGATGACGGTCAATTCTATCTGGCTGCCGCCCCTGGCGTTCCAGGCATCAATCAGCTCCTGCACCTGGGTGCCGATGTTGCGGACCCACATTGTCATGGTGACGTCTTCATCTTGCGCCGAAAGCGGCAGCGCGCCGATAAAGAGCGCCATGATCAAGACTGCGAAAACTATTCTTCGGGGTGTCATTTTCTTCATCTCCTTATTTGATATTGATGATCTGGCAAAATGTGTTAACTCGCCTCACTTTCTCCAGTCAATCCTCCTTTCAGTAATCTCATGTAAGATCATTCTGCGGTCGCGCGCAGGAAATCGCGGGCATAGACCTCGACGCCCTCGGGCGCGCCACAAGATTGGCGGACGATGAGCTCGCCCGGAATAAGTTGTTCCGCATATTCGCGGTCGCTTGTTTGGAGCTGGCAGAGCAGGTTTTCAGCGGCAATTTGTCCCATCAGAAAGAGCGGCAGGGAGACGGTGGTGATCGTTGGGTTCGATATGCACGAGATGTCATTGTTGTCGTAGCCGACGATGGCGATATCATCCGGCACTTTCAAGCCGGCGTCGAGTACCGCCAGCAAGGCGCCATAAGCCAATCCATCGTTTGCGGCGACAATTGCGCTGGGCATTTCAACATGGGATAAAATTCGCTGAGCGCATTGATAGCCGCTCGGAATGCACCATTCGCCCTGGGCAATCCAGCCGTCTCGAATGCCAAGCCCGGCGGCGCGCATGGTATCCAGGTAAGCACCCAGCCGTTGCGAGGAAGAAAAGTAGTTGGCGTCGCCGGCGATATAGGCGACCTTCTCGTGCCCCAAATCCAATAGATGTTTCACCACCAGCGAACTGTTGTAGGTTTCGTCCGGGATGATGCTGTGCGGATCGGACTCGTGAAACAGGCGGTGGACGATGACGTAGGGTTTTTTGTTGATCATGTCCAGGCGTTCCCGCACCGGATACCAAGTCTCGACAAATACAAAGGCGTCCACCGAATGGCCCATGAGGTCTTTGACGACATCCGCTCGCGAATGCTTTTCCCAAGGGATGTTGACTACCAGGGTGAAATAGCCTTTCTTGAGCAGGACATCTTGAATGCCGCGCACGATTACAGGCGCCCATTGAGAAGAAAAGTTGTCGAGGATGACGCCAATCAGGGATGAGCGTTCGGTGCGCAAGCTGCGGGCGGCGCGATTGGGCGAATAGCCGACTTCCCCCGCAACCTTGAGAATGGTGGCGCGAGTCTGCTGGCTGACAGGATAATCACTATTGCTGAGGACGCGCGAAACAGTGGCAATGGAGACACCGGCGATATGCGCGACTTCTTTAATCGTGACCACGACAATAACCGCAAGAAAAAAAATACAGAAAACGTTTACTACTATTTGCGACCCTATCAGAAAACGTTTACTGTGTCAAGCAATTGGTCGAACTTGCGGCACAGACTGTCAGTGAGCGCGGCAAAAGCTAGAGCAGATTCGGCGGTATGCCCAACTGTCGGAATGCCGCGCAAGCCGCGTCGACATGCGCCTTGCCGCCTGTCAGAGAAATCTGTAAATGGCCCGGCGCCAAGGCGTCGAACTCAAGCGGCTCCATTTTGAACATGCTGTCGGCGTAGGCGTCAATGCGGCAGTCGTGGATATTCTGCCAGACGACCTTGCCGCCCCAGAAGACGAGGTCCGCGCCGAGCAGGTAGACCCGGTCGCCGCCGCGCATCAGGAAGCTGAGGTGGCCATCGCAGTGGCCGGGCGTCTCGAATGTCTCCAGTTCGAGATTGCCGACCTTGACGCTATCGCCTTCTACCAGTTCGACATCCACCGGGCAGGGCGGCAGGATGTAGTCATCGGGATAGAAGTTCGCCGCTTTGGCGACATCCAGCGCGACCGCTTTTTCATCGCCGATGCGGATGAATGGGGCAGCGAAGGCCGAGGCGTGGACTTCGACATCGAGCCGGCGTTGGGCTTCAGCGGCCGCGCCGATGTGATCGCAGTGGTAATGCGTCAGGATCAGTTTGCGTATCTTGTTCGGGTCCAAGCCATCATCGCGGATGTTGTCCAGGATGGTGTCAAAGTCCTTTTCCAGCCCCATGCCCGGATCAATCAGCGCCAGCTCTGAGCCGCTGTTTAGGACGTAAACGTGGCAGTCCAGATGACCGGACAATCCAAAACCGAAATAGCCGCCGCCGACGACATGCAAATCACTTGTGAGTTTCATCTTTTATGCTCCAAAGATCGCGTTTCCCTACAACTAGAACGGATTGGGCGATATTCGTCAAGCAAGTGAGGGCGAGGGCGGGGGTCGGCTGCTATACTTGCGCGATGATTCGAGAAGCTGGAGGTCTCCATGATACGAGGCATTGATCATATCGTCATCGCCGGACTGGATTTGGATAGTTTGACGGCGACCTTCAAGTCGCTCGGTTTTAATGTGGTCGGCGGGGGCAAGCATCCGATCGGCTCTTACAACAGGCTTATCGGCTTACAGGACGGGGCGTATATTGAGTTGCTCTCATTTTACGAAGACAGCCCAAATCACTATTGGTGGGAGGCGGCGCACAGTCGCGGCGGCGGCTTGATCGACTTCTGCATGAGTACCGATGATATCCGCGGCGATTACGAAGTCTTTCAGGAACAAGGGGTCGAGATGAGTCCGCTGGTGGGTTTAAGTCGCGTCCGTTTCGATGGCTATCAACTTGCCTGGTTGAACAACGAGATCTACGGGGAATATCAAGGTCTGATCCCTTTCGTCATCGAGGACGAGACCCCGCGTGAAGAGCGCGTTCCGAAAGAGAATCAGCACGATAATCAGGTTATCGGCATTGATACGATCACGCTGGCCGCGCGGGATCTGGGCATGGCGAGGCGGATAATGGATGCCGCCTTGCAGATAGAGGCAGCGCCGGTCCAGGACGAAGCGTTGGGCGCGCATGGGATCGTCTATCAAGTGGGTCCGCATCGGCTGGAATATCTGACGCCCGCGGATGACAGTGGTCCTTTGCATGAACATCTGGCTGCGAACAGGCCGCTGCCCTACCGGATCCGCTTCAAGACGGCGGGCGCGGCTCGCTCTATTGCCCCGGATGATGCTGCGGGCGCGCGGATTGAGCTTGTCTGACGTCGCGCGAGGGCGTATCCATTCCGAATCGGCAACTTGAACACGAGCCGTCGATTTTTGCGCTCGCCGCAACATTAGCTATACTCACTTAAATGAAGCGGTGGCTGCTGTCACAGTTGCTATTTGAGTTTCTCGCAGCTTTTGAAAGGACGAATTATGAGCGAAAAACGCGAGTATCCTGAATGGATGGGCAAGATGCGCGGGTTATACCCCGACGAGTTGCAGGAGTTCCTCGACGGTCCCGTGGTCGCGCGCATCGCCACGGTCGATAGCAAGGGCGATCCTTATGTGACGCCGGTCTGGCAGGAATGGGACGGCGGGGCGATGTGGGTCATCCCGCGGGCGAAGACGATCTTCGCGCGGCATTTGATTCGCTTCCCGCGCTGTTCGGTTTCTTGCGCCAAAGACAGCAGCCCGTACACGCGCGTGCTCTTCCGCGGCGGCGCTGAAATCGTCGAAGGTCCCGCGCTGATGCACGGCGAGTGGCTGGAAATCGCGCGGCGAATGGCGGTCCGTTACCTGGGCGAGCGCGGTCCCGAGTACCTCGAGCCATCCCGCGTGCGCCCGCGTTACCTGGTCAAGATCACACCCGAGAAGACGATCTCCTGGGAGGGCGTTGAATGGGCGGCGAAGTATCTTGACGAGTAGATGCTGCTATGATCATGCCCGCCTGGTAGAGCCATGAGCCTGGCAAAGACTTACGAAGCCCCTATTGCGGACAAGCGCTGGAAGACGCGGAAGTTTGTCGCCGATTATGGCGTCTATATCGCGCTGCTTATCTTGCTGCTGGTCGGCGCGGTTTTGACGCCGAAGCTCTATTCGGTAGATACGATCGCGGTGGTCATGCGGCAGGCGTCGCAGTTGGGCATTGTCGCCATCGGCCAGACTCTGGTTTTGCTGGTGGCGGGCTTGGATTTGTCGGTCGGCGGCATTTTCATCATGACTTCGGTTGTGGTGGCGGAAGTGGGCAACGGGCGCAATGAGATGGTCATACCGGCGATCGCGACGGCGATGGCTTTAGGCGCGCTGGTCGGCTTGGGCAATGGTTTGCTGGTGACGAAGCGGCGCGTCCCGCCCTTTGTCGCCACGCTGGGTATGCTGGTGCTGGTCAAAGGCGCGACGCAGGCTTATACGCGGGGCGTGCCCGGCGGCTTCGTCCCGGATGTGCTGGGCATTGTGAATCAGTCCTGGTCTTTTCTGTCGATTCCCTTGATCTTGTGGCTGGGCTTGAACGCGATCTTCATTTTTGTGCTGCGCGGCACATCGTATGGGCGCAAGGTTTACGCCGTTGGAAGCAATATCGAGGCGGCGCGGCTCTCCGGCTTGCCGGTTGATGCGATTCGCATTTCGGTCTACATCCTCGGCAGCTTGTTCGCGGTCGCGTCAGGCGTTGTGCTCACCGGCTACGTGCTCTATGTGGACCGCTTCATCGGCAGCGGCCTCGACCTTGATTCGATTGCGGCGGCGGTCGTTGGCGGCACGGCCTTCGTTGGCGGGCGCGGCGGTTTGCTCGGCACGATCGCCGGCGTCTTGATCATACAGATACTTAGCACGATGGTGGTGCTTCTGGGCTTGGATGTCGAGGTGCAGTTCATTATCAAAGGGCTGGTCATACTGGGGGCGGTCACGTTATACAGCGTCGCCAATGTAGAATCGTGATTGCTCAACTTGGAAAGGAGGCGACGATATCGAAGATACTGAATAGCAATGTTCGTAAGATCGGATAATCAATTTGCACCTGAAAGGATATCATCATGAAGAAGTTACTGAGTTTACTGTTGGTCTTGGGGCTGTTGACAGGCCTCGGCGCGGCGACGCTGGCGCAGGACGATGACGGCGATATGCTGGGCTTCGAATTCACCGACGAGCAGATTGAAGCCTCGCCGTACTTGCAGAGTGTCCTGTCGCGCCTGGACGAGACCTACGACACCAGCGATTTTGCCAAGGACGGTCCCTACCGGATCGCGCTGGCGGCGCAGGGCACGAGCAACGCCTGGTCCGCGTTATTTGACGCGCACGCAAACTGGTATGTCGAGCACTTGGGTGAGGATGTAGTCGCCGAGTTGCTCTATGGCGATGCCCAAGCCAGCGCTGATATTCAAGTGCCGCAGGTCGAAGACTTGCTGGCGCAGGAGCCCGATGCGCTTATTCTGGTGCCTATGGGCGCGGCGGCTTTATCAGCGCCGGTCGAGCGGGCGATGATGCAGGGCGTGCCGGTTGTACTCTGCGCGAGCGCGGTCGAAACGGACAATTTTGTCACGGAAGTCGGCACGAACCTCTGGGTTGTCGGCGCCAGCTTGGCGCAATATGTGGTTGACCAGCTCGGCGGCGAAGGCAATGTCGTCTTCATGACCGGCATCCCCGGCGTCACGACCTCGGACATCATGGAAGAGGGCGCCCAAGCTGTCTTTGATGCCAATCCGGGCATCAACGTGCTGGACAAGCAGCCTGGCTTCTGGTCGCCGGCTGATGCCAAGGGCATTATGGAGACCTGGCTGGTGCAATATGGCGATGAGATCGATGGCATTTGGTCGGGCGGCGCGCAGATGTCGCAAGGTATCATCAGCGCCTACCTGGATGCCGGCTTGGATATCCCGCCTATCGGCGGCGGCGAATGGCAGAACGGCTTCCTGCGCTTGGCGCTGGAGCATGACATCAAGTACCTCGCCTGGCAGTATCCCAACGCCATGATCACCATGTGCATTGACGCGGCGCTGCAAATCTTGTCGGGCGAGCCGATCGCGCGTTTCATCGACTTCTCCGGCGTTATCCCCAACAGCGAACCCTTCACCGATGTCGAGGGCGCCGACTACTTCCGCGAAGAGTGGAGCGATGACGTGCACGGGCCGATCACGATGCCCGATGAGAAGCTGGCGGAACTCGGTTTCACCACCATGGACGACGGCTAATCTGAAAGCCGAATAAGTTGATCAAAGCGGTATCCGGCGCGCCCTGGCGTTTCGGGTGCCGCTTTTCCCTTGGCATGAGCGAATACATTCTGGAAATGCGTAATATCTCAAAATCCTTCGCTGGCGTGCAGGCGCTGAAGGAGGTATCGATTCGCTGCAAGCCGGGACTGGTTTATGGTCTGGTGGGCGAAAACGGCGCTGGCAAATCCACGCTGATGAAGATACTGGCCGGAGCCTACCGCGCTGACGCTGGCGAAATCGTGTACAAAGGCGCGATCCGCGACCAAGCCTCCACGGCGGAAATTATCGATAGCGGCATCAGCATCATCTATCAGGAGCTGGCGCTGGTGCGGCAGATGTCGGTGGCCGAGAATATCTTCCTGGGCCGCGAGCCGCGCAACCGCCTGGGCATCTTGAACCTGGGTGAGCTGTATGACCGGGCCGGGGAGTTGCTTAAGCGGCTGGGCATCAGGCTGAACCTGCGCCTGCCGGTCAGCGAGTTGACGATTGCGCAACAGCAGCTCGTGGAAATCGCCAAAGCCCTATCCCAGAATGCCGATCTTATTGTGATGGACGAGCCCTCCGCCATCCTCGCGGGCAGCGAGCTGGATCAGCTATTTCGGATCATCGAATCACTCAAGTTGCAAGGCGTTACCGTCATCTATATTTCACATCGGCTGGAAGAAGTCTTCCGCATCGCCGATGAAGTCACGATACTCAAGGATGGCGAACTGGTCGCCACGCGTCCCATTGGCGAGTTGGACCGCGCTACCCTGGTCGAGTTCATGGTGGGGCGGCCGCTGGACGAGGTCTTCCCGCAGACCGAACATGAGCAGGGCGAATTGGTGCTGGTGGCGGAAGATGTTTCGACCGACACGATCCTCGCTGGGGTCAGCCTGGAACTCTACGCGGGCGAGATACTGGGCATCGCCGGCATGGTCGGCTCGGGCCGGACGGAGTTGGCGCGCGCGCTATTTGGCGCCGACCCGCTGACTGGCGGCTCGATCAAGTTGGCGGGCGGAGGCGAAGCCAGGTGGGGCAGCCCGGCGCAAGCGATAAACGCTGGCTTGGCGCTCGTGCCGGAGGACCGCAAGACGCATGGGTTATTCACGGCGCTGTCTGTTCGCATCAACGTTACCATCCCGATATTGTCAAGTCTGACGCGCCTGGGCGTCTTGAAGCGCGCGGCGGAAGAGGCCGTCGTGCGGGGGGCGCAAGAGCGCCTGTCCATTGTCATGTCGTCGTCCGACCAGGAGACGCAGTTTCTCAGCGGCGGCAATCAACAGAAGGTGGTGCTAGCGAAGTGGCTTTCGACCGATCCCGCGGTCATCATCCTGGACGAACCGACGCGAGGAGTGGATGTCGGCGCCAAATTCGAAATCTACAAATTGATGCGGCAACTCAACGATCGCGGCATCGCAATCGTCATGATTTCTTCGGAATTGCCGGAAATTATCGGCATGAGCGACCGGATTCTGGTGATGAACGACGGCCGGATCGCGGGCGAACTCGCGCGTGAAGAAGCGGGCGAGGCGCGGATTATTGAGTTGGCGACCATGGGCGGTTCCGAGGCGGCTTTGACGTGAATCAGACAGCGAATCTGTTCGGAGGCAAGTCCAAGCGCGATTCCCGGGCGCGCGCGGTCTTCTTGCGCCGCAACGGACCGATAATCATGGTCTACGCCTTTATCCTGCTGCTCGTCATCATCGGCATCACGCAATCCGAGCGCTTCTTCACCGAACGCAACCTGACCAATGTCGCGCGTCAGTCGGCTTTCCTCGGCATCGTTGCGCTGGGCCAGATGCTGGTGATTCTAACAGCCGGCATCGACCTTTCGGTTGGCTCGCTGGTCAAAGTGTCCATCCTGGTCTCGGCGATTGTGATGAATGGCGAGAGCGGCAACGTCTTGCCCGCCATCATCGCTACGCTTGGCTTGGGCGTGCTGGTCGGTTTGATTCATGGTTTCCTGATCAACGAGTTGCGCATTGCGCCCTTTATCGTGACGCTGGCATCGCTGGTCATTTTGCGCGGGATTGGCTTGACCATTTCATCATCGCCGGTCGGCAAAGCCAGCCGCGAAGTCATGATGTTCTACGTGCAGAAGATCGGTCCTATTCCGGTGATCGCCTGGATGTTCTTTGTACTTATCGTTTTAACGATGCTTTTGCTGCGCTACACGGTATTTGGCAAATATCTCTTCGCCGTCGGCGGCAATATCGAAGTCGCGCGTCTTTCCGGCGTGCCAATCAAGGCGGTGCGCTATGGCGTTTATGTGCTTTGCAGTCTGACGGCGGCGGTGACCGGCTTGCTCTGGCTATCGCGAATGGGCGTAGGCGACCCGGCGATTGGAGACGGCATTGAGTTGCAGACGATCACCGCGGTTATCATCGGCGGGACAAGCCTCTTTGGCGGTCGGGCGAGCGTGCTCGGCACCTTGGGCGGCGTCCTTTTGCTTGGCATCACCGCCAATCTGCTGGTTATGCTTGGCGTCAATCAATTCATTCAGGGACTTATTCAAGGGGTCATCATCGTCGCGGCGGTGGCGCTCTACAAACAAGAAGGAGATTGACCTTCATGACGATCCACGCCGGGCGCCCGGCAGTGCGCGCGCTGCAGCCGAGCCTGATTCGCAAGCTGGCAAATTCCGCCATGGGCCGCGCCGATGTCATTCCGCTCTGGTTCGGCGAGCCGGATAAACCGACCCCCGAATTCATTCGTCAAGCCGCCAAAGACGCCATCGACGAGGGGCAGACCTTTTATCAGCCGAACCTCGGCATTATTGAGCTGCGCGCCGCGCTGGCGGAATATGCCAATGGTTTGTACGGAACCAACTTCACCGAAGGCAATATTGGCGTGACGCCTTCGGGCATGTCGGCGCTGGCGGTCGCGCTACAGTGCATAGTTGCCGATGGCGCCGCGGTCGTCGTGCCATCGCCGGTCTGGCCGAACCTGCCCGCCGCCGCCGAGATCCTGGGCGCCGAGATTGTTCGCGTGTCGCTGCGTCCGAGCGACGGCCAGTGGACGCTTGATCTGGATGAGCTCTTCGCCGCCTGCCCGCCACATACCGGCGCGCTACTCATCAACTCGCCCAATAATCCGACTGGTTGGATGCTCGAGGACGATGAACAACAGCAGATCATCGACTTCTGCCGCGAGCGTGATATCTGGCTCATCGCTGACGAGGTCTACAACCGGATCGTCTACGACCGCGACTGCGCGCCGAGCTTTGCCGATAAGATCACTGACGGCGACAAGTACCTGATCGTAAACAGTTTCTCGAAATCCTGGGCGATGACGGGCTGGCGCCTGGGCTGGCTGACCGCGCCCGTTTCATTGATTGACACGCTGGCGGCGGTAAGCGAGTTCAACTTCTCCTGCATATTCGCGCCAACGCAAATCGCCGGCATCACCGCGCTGCAAGAGGGTGAAGCCTTTGTAAACGCGGCGCGGACCCGCTATCGGGCGGCTCGCGACTTGGTCATGAGTGAATTCGCGCAACTGCCAAGAGTCTGTTTTCCGCTGCCGAGCGCGGCTTTCTACGCCTTCTTCGCCGTGGACGGCGTGACCGACAGTTATAGCTTTGCGGAAAAGCTGCTGAATGAGTGCGGTGTTGGCTTGGCGCCGGGCGCCGCCTTCGGTCCGCAAGGGGAAGGCTACTCGCGGCTTTGCTACGCGGCCGAGTTGCCGCTGCTGGAACGAGCGCTGCGGCAGATGCGTCCTCTGCTGGTTTAGAGCGCGGCAGTCAAGCCAAATGGCGGCCGCGGCATTGACCGGCCTGAAGCAAGGAGATCGTTGAGATGAGTCTGGTTGGGAAAATCGCGTTAGTGACCGGCGGCGGGCGCGGCATCGGCAAAGGCTGCGCGCAGGAGTTGGCGGCGCGTGGCGCTCGCGTCGTTGTCAATGATCGTCCCGGCAGCCCGGATCTGGCGGCGACCGTGGCGGAGATCAAAGCGGCCGGCGGCGCTGCCCTGGCGTTGGAAGCGGATGTATTCAGTCGCGCTGGTTGCGAGTTGCTCCTTGAGCAGGCTCTGAATAATGCGGACGCGCTCGACATCCTGGTGAGCAACCCGGCTTACAGCAATCGGGACGGCTTTCTGGACTGCGGGCCAGATGTGTTTGAGCGTGTTATTCAAGGTACATTGATCGCCGGTTTCCACATGAGTCAACTGGTCGCCCGGCACATGGTCGAGCGCGGCAAGGGCGGGAAGATGGTCTTCATTTCCAGCGTTCATGCCGAAATGCCATACCAAAAGGCGATCGCTTATAATGCGGCCAAAGCCGGGCTTAATCATATGGGGATGTCTATCGCCCGCGAGTTGACGCCATACCGGATAAATGCCAATATTATTGAGCCGGGCTGGATTGATACGCCCGGCGAGCGCGAGGACTTCGGCGCCGAGTTTCTTCACGAGCAGGGGAAAGCGCTGCCTTGGGGACGCCTGGGCACACCGGCCGATATAGGCAAGGCGGTCGCCTTCCTGGCATCAGACGAAGCAGATTACATCACCGGCGCGATCTTGCGCGTCGATGGCGGCTTCTTGCACAAAGACGCTTGAGCCCGCCTTGCCGCTGTTACTTCCGCCCCGCCTGCCGGGCGGCGGCCAATTGTCAGGTAGAGACTAAGGACACAGGAGAAGTTTTACATGCGAAAGAGTAAAGTATTGGCGAAATGGCGAGACAAGCAGTTCGCGCGCTTCTGTTCCATGGGGCATGTATTGCCATTCTTCATTCGTTATGCCGCGCATTACAATTTTGACGGCATCTGGCTGGACCTGGAGCATCGCAACTTCGACAATCGCGAGATCCAGCATTTGCTGGCGCTTTGTCATCTTTACGACATTGACTGCATGATTCGACCGCCAACCGTGCAAAGGACGCGCTTGTATCGTTACCTTGAAGATGGCGCGACCGGCCTGATGATTCCCTTTGTCGCTGATGCGGCGATGGCGCGAGACATTGTCGCGGCGACCAAATATCCGCCAATCGGCAACCGCGGGCTTGATGGCGCCGGACTGGATACCAACTTTGGCGGCGATACCTGGATACCGGACAGCACTTATATCGCGGACGCCAACCGCGAGACATTCATTGTCGCTCAGATCGAAACGCCGGAAGCGGTCGCCAATGCCGAGGAGATCGCCGCTGTGCCGGGCATTGACGCGCTCTTCGTCGGTCCGGGGGATTTGGGTTTGCGCTTGGACGCCTATCCGGAAATCGGCATGACGATTGACGAGGCGGTGGCGCAGGTGGCGGCCGCGGCTGATAAACAGAACAAGGTCTGGGCGAGGACAGCCTCGTCCATCGACGAGGTCGACCGCTATCGCCGGCAAGGGTCTTTGATGATTCCCTATGGCGGCGACTTCGCGCTGGCTGAAGTCTTGCGGCGAGCGAGCGCCGAACTTGACGCCATGTTGCAGGACAAACTCTAAGCGGCGCCCTGCGGTCAGGCCTCCCAGGCGGCATATAGCAGACGCAGCCAATTGCCGTACATGATGTTTCTGATGTCGGATTCAGTATAGCCGCGGGTCCCTAGCTTGGCTGGCAGTTGCTGCAAATCGGCGATCGTATCAAGATCACATGGGGATTGTTCGCGGCCGAAGCCGCCGTCCAAATCAGTGCCGATGGCGGCATGCCGACTGTTGCCAGCGAGTTGGCAAATGTGGTCGATATGATCGACGACATCATCAATGAACACCGCTTCGTTGCTGCTGCCCCGTATGAAACCTGGCTCAAGCATCCAGATGTCAAAGGCGGCGCCGATCACACCATCACGCTCGATGATGAGCTTGAGCTGCTCATCGCTGAACTGACGTTGATGCGGCGCCAGCGCGCGACAATTATTGTGGCTGGCCAGGACGAGACCCTCGTAAATGGCGACCGCTTCCCAGAAGGCTTCATCAGAAAAGTGGGTTAAATCCAGCAGCATGCCCAGACGGCTCATCTCCTGCAGAAGCGGTTTGCCCAGGCCGGTGAGCCCGAGTTCGGTACCGGTGCCGCCGGCGTAACGACCGGGCCCGTAGTGCGTGGGTCCCAGCAAGCGCAGACCCGCCGCCCACCAGACTTCGAGTTGCGCCGGATCGCGTATCGGATCTGCGCCTTCCATACTGATCACGAAACCGAGTGGCGGGCAGGCGCCCTCGATCGCGCCCTCGGCTTCCCAACGCTCCCATTCTTCGATGTGGCTGCGCAAACCCTCGGCGTCAGCGAGGATCCGAATGTGACCATCAGCTTCCAATCCGCGATAATAAGCCAGTTGTCCCTGCGCGATGCCATAGGCTTGAGCCTGCGAGCCGTAATCGATGTGGGCGGCTGTGTGTCCGGTGGAGCGCGCCAACATGGTGGCGAAGCTCAGGGTGACGCGCCCTTTTCGCATTTCCGGCAGCGCGACGGTGTTTTGCGCCCGACCCTTGCCCGCCATACGCCCTTCTTTCGCCCGAATTGTGTATACCGACTCCAACAGATCGCGATTCCACTGCAGGGCGTTCCAAGACAGGTCCAGGTGCGCGTCAATAACAAGCATTTCAGTTTCCTTTTTCTCTAGGCAGAAGCGTCAGGGGGAGTTCAGCAAGCTTACCAAACGAGACCGCGCGCGGCCACATCCCAAATTACCTCGACCGCTTCGCCGCGCAGGCCGTACAGTTGGTTGTGCAGGTTGGTGACCACGCAGGTATGAACTGGAATGATATGCACAATTTCGCCCACAGATGGCATGCTTGAGCAGGCGCTGCAATCGACATAGCCGTGCTCTTCATTGACCTTGTGCAGGCGGGCGAGCGGATATTCCACGATGTAGCCAAACTGACCGTCAATGGTTTCCGAGTGAATTGCCTTGCTGCCGCTATCCAGGATGACGCGGTTCGGCTCGTTGGCGCTGACTACGGTCGCGCGAATCCGCATGGCGCATTGGTCGAAGCTGGCATAATCGGCCGCGACGCTGTTCCAATCCCAGAAGATACAGGTGCCCACGCGCAATTCGGTCAGTTCCGGCAGCAGATGGGCATCGCGGATGGCGCCGCTGCCGCCGCCGCTGACCATCTCGACGGCGATGCCCGCGTCCGCCAGCAGGTCCAGCGTCTCCAAAAGGCGCGGTCGGATCGCCTCATTTGAAGGATATATCATCACTCCGGCGAAGCGCAGATTGTCGGTCGCTTGAATGTGCTGCGCCAACCGCAGCGCGTCCTCCGGCGTCGTGCCCGTGCGCTCGCCCAAGGAAACGAGTTCCACCATCATGCTGATTGTGGCGCCCAGTTCTTGCGCCGCCTCAGCGATGCCATCGACCACTGGCTTGCTATCGACTGTCACGGTCACATCGGCTTCCTTCGCCAGCGACGCCAGGCGCCGTGTCTTGCGTTGCCCCAGGATGTTGTACGGGATTTGAATATCGCGGATACCAGCCGCGGCGAATACCTCGGCTTCGCTGACTTTTTGACAGGCGATGCCGGCCGCGCCCGCCTCCAACTGCCGGCGCGCGATATCCGGAATCTTGTGCGTCTTGATATGCGGTCTGAACTGGATGCCCAACTCATCGCAACGCCGCTGCATGACCGCGATATTGTTTTCCATAAGATCAAGGTCGATGAGGACGCTCGGCGTCTCTAGGTCATGCACGGTTACAAATGTCATATCTTATCTCATTTCGACATTGACGATTATCGCGCGAGAATAACCGATATTGACGTTGGCGGCAAACATATTTGCGAGCCGTCGACATATTTGACAGCATACTTGCCCTGCGTTAATCTCTTGCCTGCCCGGTGTCGCAGGATGTCGGCAAGCTATACTGAATTTTACCGATCGCGCTGTGGAGTATAGCTTATTGGGAGTGGTGAATTCTGTGGATATTGCCTTTTCTAACCCCACCCCCGGCCCCACCCCAAAGCTTTGGGGAGGGGAGCTTAGCTGCGGAAACCCGATATCAATGCTAACATTTCACATCCACCAAAATCACCACTCCCGCTTATTGGGCGCTTTGGGATAGTTGGCGGACAATGTTACACTATTTCATCAGACGCTTGCTGTACATGGGCATCGTTCTCTTCTTCGTTTCGATTCTGTCCTTCTACGTCATCAACCTGCCGCCTGGCAGTTGGATCCAGAACTACCAATCCGAACTGGAGGCATCCGGCGATATTATAGACGAGGCCGAGTTAGAGTTTTTGCTCCAGCGCTACGGGCTTGACCGGCCCTTGCACGAACAGTACATTCGCTGGATCGTGCCGCTGGTGACGGAGGGCGACTTCGGCCAGTCTTTCGAGTGGGGGCAGCCTGTTTGGCCTCTCATTGAAGAGCGCCTGTTCCTGACGATGACTGTTTCCCTGGCCTCAATCATCTTCGTCTATGTTGTCTCCGTGCCCATAGCCTTGTATTCGGCGATCAATCAGTATTCGATCGGCGATTACTTTTTCTCTTTCATGGGGTTGATAGGCTTGGCGACGCCCAACTTTCTGATCGCGCTTGTGTTCATGATAGTCATGCTGCGCGTCTTTGGCGTGACGCCGGGCGGATTGTTCTCGCCTGAATACTTGCGGGCGCCCTGGAGTCTGGCGAAATTCTGGGATATGTTGACCCACTTGCCGGTGCCTGTCGTCGTCATTGGCACGGCGGGAACAGCTGGCTTGATCCGCATTTTGCGCGCGCAACTGCTGGATGAATTCCAGAAACAATACGTGATCACCGCGCGGGCTAAAGGCTTGCGCGAGCGCTTCCTCATCATCAAGTATCCGTTGCGAATGGCTTTCAACCCGATCGTCAGCAGTATCGGCAGCCTGTTGCCGCAAATTGTCTCCGGCTCCGCCATCGTCTCTATTGTCCTGGGCTTGCCCACCACCGGTCCCCTGTTGTTGCGCGCCTTAATCGCCCAGGATACCTATGCCGCCGCCAGCATGCTTTTGATGCTCAGTGTGCTGACCGTCGTCGGCGTTTTCGTTTCCGATCTGCTTCTGATGTGGCTGGATCCCCGGATTCGCTATGAAAGGGGCAATTAGTGATGCCTGAAGCGCGCGACGAAGTCAGTCGCCTGGATATTGATGAGACGCTGAATTATGAGATACTCTCGCAGCGGCAACTGATCTGGCGCAAGTTTAGACGTCATCGGGTAGCCTACTTCTGCTGGGTGTTTTTGACTTTGTTTTACATCTTGGCAATCTTCGCCGAGTTTTTTGCGCCTTATGGCGCCTTCACGCGCGATACCAATTTTTTATACGCGCCGCCAACGCCGATACACTTCGTAGATGAGGATGGCCTATTCCATGCGCGCCCGTTCGTTTACAAGATCGTCAATGAGTTGGATCTCGAGACTTTCCGGCGTCACTATGTCGAAGACAAGAGCGAGAAGTTTTACATTGAGTTTTTTGTTAAAGCCGAGCCCTATCGCCTGCTCGGCTTTATCGAAACCGATATACATTTGTTCGGGGTACATGATGATGCAGTGATATACGTTGCCGGCACGGATGGGTTGGGGCGCGACTTATTCAGTCGAATGCTTTTGGGCGCGCGCACATCGCTGTTTGTTGGTCTGCTGGGATTGGCTATCGGCTTCGTCCTCGGGTTAATCTTCGGCGGCATTTCCGGTTATTATGGCGGCAGCGCCGATATGATCATCCAGCGGATGATCGAATTTTTGCAATCGCTGCCGACGCTTCCGCTCTGGATGGCGCTGGCGGCGCTTGTCCCGCCGGATTGGACGCCGATTCAAGTCTACTTCGGCATATCGCTGGTATTGGCGACCGTCGGCTGGACGGGCTTGGCGCGCGTGGTTCGCGGAAAGCTTATCAGCCTTCGGGAAGAAGACTATGTGCTCGCGGCGAAGCTCTCCGGCTTGAAAGAACGCGCGATCATCACGCGGCATCTACTGCCCGGCTTTCTCAGCTACCTCATCGTGCATTTGACGCTGGCAATACCGCATATGATTCTCGGCGAAACCGCGCTCAGCTTCCTCAAATTGGGCATTCAGCCGCCCGCCGTCAGCTTGGGCACGCTCTTGCAGGATTCCCAAAATGTTCAGACGGTGACGATTAATCCCTGGCTGCTCTATCCCGGCGCGGTGGTGGTGGTTATTGTCATCGCTTTCAACTTCTTGGGTGATGGCCTGCGTGACGCCGCCGACCCCTACAAGCATATCTGAGGCGTCGAAATGGATGACGTGCTGCTTCAAGTGGAGAATCTCAAGACGCATCTGCCTTTGGAGGAGGGCTTGCTGAAGGCGGTTGACGGCATCAGCTTCACGATTCGCCGCGGCGAAACGATGGGGCTGGTCGGTGAATCTGGCTGCGGCAAAAGCATGGCGGTAAACACGATAATGCGCCTGGCGCCAAGCTTTGCTCAGGTTGAAGGCAACATCATATACTTCCCGTCCGATGGCGCTCCAATCGATTTAACGGCGCTGGATCCCTACGGGCCGGTGATTCGAGATATACGCGGCGGCGAGATAGCCATGATCTTTCAGGAGCCGATGACCTCGTTTTCGCCATTGCACACCATCGGAAATCAGATCACTGAAGCCATTCGCATTCATCGCAGTGATGACAAGAAGAAAGCGACCGAGATCGCCATAGATTTGCTGAGCCGGGTCGGAATGTCTAATCCGGCGCAGCGCATGAACGAATATCCGCATCAGCTATCCGGCGGGATGCGCCAGCGCGCCATGATCGCCATGGCATTGTCTTGCGAACCGTCGCTGTTAATCGCCGATGAACCGACAACCGCGCTTGATGTGACCGTGCAAGCGCAAGTCTTGCAGCTAATGCGGGATCTGCAGCATGAGTTCGGCATGTCGATACTTTACATCACGCACGACTTGGGCGTAATCGCCCGAATGGTGCAGGCGGTAGCGGTCATGTACCTGGGCCGGATCGTCGAGATTACCGATGTGGACAGCCTCTTCTACGACGCGAAACATCCGTATACCAAGGCGCTGATCCAGTCGGTCCCGAAAATGGGCAAGAAGTCCCGCGCGCGATTGGAGTCCATCCCCGGGGCGGTGCCAGTGCCGATCAATCGCCCGCCCGGCTGTGGGTTCTACCCGCGTTGCGCCGCCGCGATTGAAGGATTGTGCAACCGCCTCGATCCGCCTCTGATTCAGATCGAAGATGAGCACGCTGTCGCCTGCTTCGTTTACCCTGAAGTCGTCGACGCGGTAGGCGAAACCATGCCGGAAGGCGCGAATCATGCAGTCTGACGAGACCATCCTGCAAGTCAAGGCGCTGAAGAAATATTTCCCTGTGGAGAAGGGATTGCTTCGCCGGCAGGTGGGGCAAGTGAAGGCTGTTGATGACGTCAGCTTCAGTATCAAGCGAGGCGAAGTCTTGGGCTTGGTCGGGGAATCCGGCTGTGGCAAGACGACGCTGGGACGCTGCGTCTTGCGCGCTATCGAACCGACGGACGGCGAAATCTACTTGCAGACGAGCACCGGTGAAATGGTTGATGTAACCGCGCTGGAGAAACAAGAACTGCGCAACCTGCGGAAAGAAATGCAGATGGTCTTTCAGGATCCCTTCTCATCGCTCTCGCCGCGTATGACGGTTCTCGATATTATCGGCGAACCACTTTGGGCGCAGGGTATACGCGGCAGGGAATTGGAAGAAACCGTCCGCGAACTGGCTGCTTTGGTTGGCTTGAACATCGGCCATTTGAATCGCTATCCCAACGCCTTCAGCGGCGGCCAACGGCAGCGTATCGGTATTGCGCGCGCGCTGGCAACGCATCCCGGTCTGATCGTCGCCGATGAACCGGTGTCCGCTCTTGATGTTTCAATTCAAGCGCAGATTCTTAATCTGCTGCAAGATCTGCAGGAAAAGCTCGGTTTGACCTATCTCTTTATCGCCCACGACCTCAGCGTCGTGGAACATATTGCCGATCGCGTGGCCGTAATGTACGTGGGCAAAATCGTCGAACTGTCAGGAACTGAAGAACTCTATCTCCGTCCGAAGCATCCTTATACCGAGGCGCTCTTATCGGCAGTGCCCAAGCCCGATCCGCGCCTGGAGGAGCGACAGATCATCCTAAGCGGCGAGGTTGCCAATCCAGCAGATCCGCCGAGCGGCTGCTCGTTTCATCCACGCTGCCAATATGCTGAGGAACGCTGCCGGCAAGAGACGCCTTTGCTGGAAGAAGTTGAGCCGGGCCACTTCGCCGCCTGCCATTTCGCCAGGGAGTTGGAGTTGGTTGGCGTGACGGTATGACGTGGTAGAATTGCCTGCGGACTATGCGCGCAGGCTAAGGTGAAGCATTTGTAGGGCAAGACAAGCTGAGAGGAGGCCTATTGACAGATAAGTATATGATCCGGATAGGTGTAACGATTATTCATTCACTGGAGGAAAGAACGATGTCAAAGTTTAACTATCGAACGCTGTTGAGTATTATGCTCGTGCTGATTCTGGCGCTCCCGGCATTTACAGCGGCGGCGCAAGACGGCTACTCGCCGGCCGACAATCTCAGAACCTGGTCGCTGGACGCCTACGAAGCCGAAACCGGCAACACCATCGGCATGTTCAACGAAGCGCCCATGCTGGCGGACATGGTCGCGGCCGGCGACTTGCCGCCGGTCGAAGAACGCCTGCCCGACCGCGGCGATATCATGGTCGTCCAACCGCGCGAAGCCATCGGGACCTATGGCGGCGAGATCACCTTCAACGCCACCAATCCCACGTCTTTCGGCAATACCGGCTTCACCGCCTGGGACCAGCATCTCACCGGTTTCTCGACTAACTGGGAGGTTGTCTTCCCCGAAGTCGCCAAGAGCATTGAGTTGTCTGAGGACCTGATGACGGCCACCGTTACTTTGCGCAGCGGCATGAAGTGGAGCGATGGCGCGCCCCTCAGCGCTGACGACATCATGTTCTGGTACGAAGACATCATGCTGCACGAAGAGTTGCCCAATATGTCCAACGCGCTCAAGCCGGGCGGAACGCCGCTGGTGGTCGAGAAGGTCGACGACTTGACCGTCAACTTCATCGCCGCTCAGCCGAATCCGGCCTTCGCCCTCGTCGTCGCGCGCAGCGGCCAAGGCTTCCCCATCGCGCCGCGTCACTATTTGCAGCAATGGCACGCCGACTACAATGAGGACGCGCAAGCGCTCGCCGAGTCCGAAGGCTACGATACCTGGGCCGGCGCCTTCCAATTCCACATGAACGGCCAGACCGGCCAGAGCGATTTCGACCCGGATTTGCCCGTCGTGAAACCCTGGACGCTGGATACCGTCGATGACTTCGGCAACAAGTTCTACGTCCGCAACCCCTACTACTACAAGGTCGATACCGAAGGCAATCAACTGCCCTACATCGATCGGCAAGTGCGCTTGCTGCTGGGCGAGCCGGAAGTGGTCATCCTTAATGTTCAGGCCGGCGCCATCGATTACGGCTTCTACAACCTGGAAGTCAGCGACCTGCCGGTTTTGAAAGCCGGCGAGGCTGAAGGCGATTACACCACCATCCTCTGGCCCGCCGATCAAGGCGCCATGAGCAAGTATCAATTCAACATCACGGTCAACGATCCGGTCTTGAACGAGATCTTCAACGACCTGCGCTTCCGCCAAGCCATGTCGCTGGCGATCAACCGCGATGAGATCAACGACGTGCTCTTCTTCGGCCAAGCCGTCCCGCGTCAATGGGGCGTCTCGTCTTTGTCCGCCTTCTACGAAGACTGGATGAGCGACCACTACGCCGCGTATGACCCCGACGGCGCCAATGCCCTGCTGGACGAAATGGGCTTGACGATGGGCGATGACGGCGTGCGCCTGCGCCCCGATGGCGAGAAACTGTCGATCGTGCTCTGGGACGCTATCAACAGAATTCCTATGTCCGAACTGGTGGCTGAGTATTGGGAAGCTGTCGGCGTTGATGTCGAGATCAACCCGAGCACGCGCGAAGCCTTCAAGCAAGCGCTGCTCGCCAACGAAGTCCACGCTTCGACCTGGTTTGCCGATGTCGTCTCTGAGAAGGACATGTACCAGCGTCCCATCTGGTTGCGTCCGCCCTATGGCATTGATTCGACTCCCGTCGGCGGCGGTTTGGCCTGGCGTCAATGGTGGCTGTCCGGCGGCGAAGAAGGCGAAGAACCGCCCGAGTACCAGAAAGAACAGATGCGGCTGGTTGACGAATGGCAACTGACCGAAATCGGCTCTGAACGCTACCTGGAGCTGGGTACGCTGCTGGTCGCCAATACCGTCCGCAATATCTATCACATCGGTCCCGTTGGCGAGGCGCCGGAGGTCTTCATCCGCTCCAACCGGCTGCACAACTTCACGCCAGTCGAGGGCGTGCTCTACATCAGCCATCTCGAAAGCGGCCACTCCGATCAGTGGTACGTCAGCGAGTAAGCCCGCAAGCTTAGTCTTCAATGGGTTCGCGTTTCGGCGCGAGCCCATTTTCTTTTGTCAAGCCAGCGATACTTACCCAAGCAATGCAAAGCGAGCCGCCCATGAAGTGGTCACAAATCAAGTTCCATCCTGAACGCGCCCTGTCCTACCTCGGCAGCCCGAGCGTCGTCCGCCTCGCCGATGGGGCGCTGCTGGCTTCGCACGATTACTTCGGCTTGGCTGGCTGCCCTAAGAATCACGAAGGCGAAGAAAGCCTGACCAGCATCTATCGCTCGGAAGATGATGGCGCTTCCTGGGTGAATATCACGCACATCATGAACTGCTATTGGAGCAGCCTGTTTCTTCATGATGGCGCCGTCTACATCCTGGGCACATCGCAGCAATACGGTTCCATCGTCATTCGCCGCAGCGAAGATGGCGGCTTCACCTGGTCTCATCCCAAGGACGAATCGAGCGGCCTTCTGTTCCGCGGCGGTCCCTATCACGATCCGCCGAATTACCACTGCGGTCCTATGCCCGTCGTCGCTCATGAGGGACGCCTTTATCGCGCCTTTGAAGATTGCGATCCGCCGGGTTGGGGCAATTTTCAAGCCGGCGTGATTTCCGCGCGGGTAGACGCGGACTTGCTGGACGCCTCCAACTGGACCATGAGCAACAAGCTCCCTTTCGACCAGGCTTGGATTCCGCGCGGCTGGGATGTGCAGCGGGCGAATCCGGCTGGCTGGCGCGAGGGCAATGTTGTGGTCGCGCCCGATGGCGCCCTCTGGAATATCCTGACTTTTGAAGGCGGCGCCGTCACTGACGAGAAAGCCCCGCGCCTGCGTATTCACGACGACGGCAAGACGCTCAGCTTTGATTCCAATACCGGCTATATAGATTTCCCCGGCGCCAAAGCCAAATTCGTGATCCGCCGCGATCCGCAAACGGGCAAGTATCTATCCTTGGTAAACAGCTTGGCAGACAAGGATATCCTCGAGCGACTGGCTGGCGATCTGGCGTCGCAGCGATATCGCGCCAGACACCCCATGCGGCAGCGCAACATTATGTCTCTGACCGTCTCCGATGATCTTTGGAATTGGAGCATTGTCAAAGACTTGATGCGCGACGATACCGGCTTGCAGCCCGAAGATTCCATAGCGCTTACCGGTTTCCAGTATGTCGATTGGCAATTTGACGGCGCTGATTTGATCTATGTCGTGCGCACTGCCTATCGCGGCGCGCGCAACTTCCACGACTCCAACCAGATCATCTTCCGCAAGCTAGTCAACTTCCGCGACTATCTCTAGAGAGGGCGGCGCATGTCACTGACCTGGCGCGAAGTCAAATACCAACCCGAATTGACCAAGACCTATCTGGGCAGCCCCAGCATACTGCGCTTGCCGGACGGCGCCTTGCTGGCCTCGCACGATTACTTCGGTCTGCCCAACTGCCCCAAAAATCACGAAGACGAAGAAAGCTTGACCAGCATCTACCGCTCGGAAGATGATGGCGCGACTTGGACCAATATCACACATATCATGAATTGCTATTGGAGCAGCCTGTTCACGCATCGGGGCAGCGTCTACATCCTCGGCGTCTCGCAGCAATACGGCTCCGTCGTTATCCGCCGCAGCGATGACGGCGGCTTCACCTGGACGCACCCGGCTGATGCCAAGAGCGGTTTGCTGTTTCGCGGCGGACCCTATCGTCAAGCGCCCAATTATCACTGCGCCCCGGCGCCCGTCCTTGAGCGCGATGGCCGGCTCTATAAAGCCTTCGAAGATGCTGACCCTCCCGTGCACGGTCCCAGCTTCCATTCCTGCGTCGTCTCCGCGCCTGTTGATTCCGATCTGCTGGATGCTGCGAACTGGACGATCAGCAACAAGATACCTTTTGACACAGCCTGGATTCCCGCTGATTGGGATCCGCCCCAGCGCCCCTGCTGGCTGGAGGGCAACATCGTCGTCGCGCCCAACGGCGAGCTCTGGAATATCTTGCGCTTAAACGCCCGCCCAATGGTCAACCGCGCCGTGATCGTCAAGGTTGAGGATGAAGGCGGGCGGATCTCATTTGACCCCCGAACCGGCTTCATTGACTTTCCGGGCGGCGGAACAAAATTCACCATTCGCTACGACAAGCAAACTGGCAAGTACATCGCGCTGGTGAACAATGTGACCAACCCCGCCTGGCCCAGTCAGCGCAACATTCTGTCCCTGAGCATCTCTGAGGACCTGATAAATTGGCGTCTTCTCCAGACGTTGACACAAGATCGCAGCGGCTTGACGCCCGAAGATTCGGCGCGGCTCACCGGCTTTCAATACGTCGATTGGCAATTTGACGGGGACGATATCATCTATCTGGCGCGCACCGCCTATCGAGGCGCCATTCGCTATCACGATTCCAACCGCATCATTTTCCGCAAGTTGCGCGATTTTCGCGCCCTGCTGTGACGTTCAGGAATCGCCGCCGTTCATCGGCAGTTTGTAAAGAGCGGCAGCCGTCCCCCACATCACCGGATCAAGCAAGTTCTTGGGCAGGATCCGCATCGAGAAGTCCGGCGTATCGCCATCCCAATGCGGGAAATCGGTGGCGAACATCAGCATCTTCTCCGCCGGAAACATATCCAGAATCTGATGCAGATGTTTGCGATTCTCCGGTTCTTCGATTGGCTGCGTGGTGAAATAGACGTGCTCATAGACGATCTCGCTCGGCGGACGATCGAGCCAGGGCACCGTCATCCGCAATGACTTCCAATTCTTGTCGAAGCGCCACATGATTGGAACCAGCCAAGAGACGCCGCCTTCGATCAATACAAATTTGAGACCGGGAAACTTCTGAAATGCGCCCTCGGCTACCAAGCTCAAAAGATGCGCCATATAGCTGCCCGCAAGATTGGTATGCCACTCGAAATAGCTCCCCGGATAGCCGGTTACCGATGGCTTGCCGGAGACGCCGCGTCCTTCCGAACCCGGATGGATGGCGACTGGCAAATCCTTCGCCTCCGCCGCTTCGTATATCGGATGATAAAAGCGATGTCCGTAACCAAATTGCGCGCCGCTGGCCATCAAAACCTGCACGACATCCGGGTGATCGCCGCAGCGCTGGATCTCATCGGCCGCCAGGGCGGGATCGGCAGTTGAAACGACAAGCGAGTATTTGAAGCGCGGATCCGTCGGCAACCAGTCCTGGATATAGACATCGTTGACCGCGCGACAATAGGCGGCGGCGAAATCTGGCTCGGGTGATAAGCCGGTCGCGATGCCGCCGGGGTTCAACACACCGTAGTCGATGCCGTATGCGTCGAAATGAAACTCTGACAAGGTATCGGGACGGCTCGAAATATAGATGCCATCCGGCGTCAAGGCATCAGCCCGATTTACGCCATTGGGGTTCCAATATCCCAGGTGCCCCGGTCCCGCATTGCCGCTGGCCACGCGCGTCCGCCAAGGTTCAGGCAAGAAATCCAGCAGTCGCTTGCGGTCTGCGCCCGGATGAATATCGGTGTCTACAATCATACTTTTGCTCTTCCGCACAACTTTTACGTTATCTTACTCCAGAAACCGGCCTTCGCCCATGAAATCGGCGGACGCCCCTGCCCTGATTTGAATGTTCAACTCATATCGGTTACTATCAGGGGCGATGTGAAGCGCTTCGGGGTCCGCTGTTTTTTTTCGATTGGCGGCGCCTCATTTTTCGAAGATTGTCCTGGTAATGTAAATCGTCTTTACGCTCAACTTTATGCGCAGCCGTCCAAACATCCTGCTCATCTTCACCGACCAGCAGAACGCCAACATGCTGAGTTGCAGCGGCAACTCCTATGTAAACACGCCGGCCATGGACAGCATTGCCCGCCGAGGCATCCGTTTCGAGCGCGCCTATTGCATGAATCCCATGTGCGTGCCAGCGCGCTTCAGCCTTCTTACGGGGCGCAGAGGCAGCGAAATCGGTCTCGTCAACAACGTTGACGATCATATCGATGAGATCCCCGCCGCTGTACTGTCGGGCGCTATGGGCTGGCGCTTGCGGCAAGCCGGCTACGAAACCGCCTACGGCGGCAAGACGCACTTGCCCAAGGGACTCGCGCCGGAGGACCTGGGATTCGAAACGATCTCTCGGGATGAGCGCGATCAACTGGCGCGGGACTGCGCCGACTTCCTGAGTCGCGATCACGAGAAACCTTTTCTGCTCGTGGCTTCGTTCATCAATCCGCATGACATCTGCCACATGGCGATCCGCGACTTCGCGGAAACGGAGCAGGAAAAACGGCTTTCACAGCCGGACCGCATTGAACTGCGCGAGTTGGATGAAGCGCTGAAAACCCCGCCGCATCTCAGCGAAGCCGAATTCTTCTCGTCAGCATGCCCGCCACTGCCGGACAACTTCGAGATCCAGACAGACGAGCCTGAAGCCATTAGTCTGATGCATGCGCGCAGCCCCTTCAAACGCAAGGCGCGCGCATGTTATAGCGAAGAAGAGTGGCGCTGCCATCGCTGGGCATACGCCCGCTTGACAGAGCGCGTTGATGAACAGATAGGGCAGGTGCTGGCGGCGCTGGAAGCAAACGATCTCGTTGACAATACCTTGGTCGTTTTCACCAGCGATCACGGCGATATGGACGCCAGCCACCGCATGGAACACAAGACCGCCTTCTATGACGAAGCGGCAAGGATTCCACTGCTAATAGCCGGCGCAGGCGTCGAACGACGAAACGCTGTCGAATACGCGCTGGTGTCCAACGGTTTGGACCTCTTGCCAACTTTCTGCGCGGTCGCCGGTTTGGCGCCGCCGGCAACGCTCGAGGGGCGGAGTCTCGTCCCGCTCTTCGCCGATGGAGCGGCGGCCAACTGGCGCGAATCTTTGCCGGTAGAAAGCGAAATGGGCCAGATGGTCTTGCGGCGAGATTACAAGTATATGCGTTATTATCAAGGTGAGCGGCGGGAGCAACTCATTGACCTCGCAGCCGACCCCGGCGAAACGCGCAACGCCATCGCTGATCGGGAGCATCGTCAGCGTCTAGTGGAATTGCGCGCGGCTTTTGCCGGGATGTTCCCTACAGCCTGCGATCCTTATTCGCGGAGGGGAGGTGAATCGACAAAGTGAGATAAATCTGCAAATGCTCGCTGCCGCGCCTCCAAAGCGCGTAACGAGCGCCTTCTGAAATGATATCGATTTGGAAAGGAATGATGATGTCGAAGAAAGCACTAACGCTCTTTATCGTTGCCAGCCTTGTATTGCTGGCGCTTTTCAGCAATGCGGCGCTGGCGCAGGACATGCAGAAGGACCCATTAAGCGCTGAGGTCGAAGCGGGCAATTTGCCGCCGCTTGAGGAACGCCTGCCGAACAATCCCTTGGTCGTCGGTCCCGGTCTGCTGATGCCGGAAGAAGCTCTGCCGGATTGGGAACCGGGCCAGCATGGGGGCACGCTGCGCACCGCCTTTACCAGCGCATTTGGCTTTTCCGGCGAAATGTACGTGATGAATCTCGAACCCATTATCGCCGCGCCCGATATTGATGTCGAAGGCTTTTACGGCAACCTGGCGGAGAGTTTCGCGGTCAATGACGACGCCACCGTTTTCACCTTCACCTTGCGCGAGGGCGTCAAGTGGTCGGATGGCGCGCCCTTGACCACCGCCGATGTCTCCTTCGTGTTCAACGACCTGTACAACAACGCGGAATACGGCGCCTTCCCCAACAAGTTCAAGTCGGCCAGCGGCAGCCCCGCCGAATTGACGGTTGTCGACGACTACAGCTTCAGCCTCAGCTTTGACGTGCCTTCGGGCGGCATCCTGCGCGACTTGGCCATAACCGGCTGGACATCGTACAACGATATGATGAAGCCGCTTCATTACCTGAGCGACTATCATCCGGCTTATGCCGACCCGGACGAATTGGCGGCGAAACTGGAAGCGGAAGGCTTGGCTGCTGATGAATGGCCGATCTTGTTCAACTCCGTCGATTGCCCGCGCTCGCACATGATGCGCGAAAAGTGCATCGGCTTCCCGCAGTTGACGCCCTGGCTCGTCAGCGAATTGTCCGAATCGGGCACCATCATGCGCCGCAACCCCTACTATTGGAAGGTCGATACCGAAGGCAAGCAGTTGCCTTATCTTGACACGCTTGTCGCGCAAGTCTTCGGCGATGGCGAAATGGTGAATCTGGGCGCGATCGCCGGTGATATCGATTTCCTCTACGGCACGCAGTACAGCAACTTCCCGCTCTACAAGGAAAACGAGGAATCCGGCAATTACGTCACCATCCCGCTGATCCTGCATGCCGACCCGACCGCGCTCTACATTCAAACCTGCAACAACGACTCCGCCTATGTCGCCGTCGCCGGCGATGTGCGCTTCCGCCGCGCGCTGAGCCACGCCATCGACCGCGAGGAGATCATTGATGTGATCTATCTCGGTCTGGGCAGCATCCCCACCTGGATCCCGGCCGAATTTGATCCGGATGCCGCCAACGCCTTGCTTGATGAAATGGGCATGGACCAACGCGACGGCGATGGTTACCGTATGTCTCCCGCTGGCGAAGCATTCACCCTCTACATTGAAGTAGCGCCGGTGCGCCCGGATATGATCCCGACCGGTGAATTGATTGTCGACCACCTGGGTACCTTCGCCGATATCCGCGCGGAATTGCGGCAAGAAGACCCCAACGTGAAGAACGAGCGCATCGCCAACAACGAGACGCAATCGTCCATCCACTGGATTCAGACTTATCAGTGGCGGCCCGGCATGAATGCGGAATACGCCGGCAGCTCCCAGTGGTGCGCCTCCTGGCGAGAATGGCTGAATACCGGCGGCGCTTCTGGGACTGAACCGCCGGCTGAAGTAAAGCGTCTTTACGAAATCCTGGTCGCGCGCAAATCGACCTTGCCGTACTCGGAAGCCGACCTGGCGCTTGTTGACGAACTGTTCGCGCTCCACTATGAGAATGTCTGGATCCTGCCCATGATCGAAAACGTGCTGCGTCCTACCATCTTCAACGCCGACTTCGGCAACATCGCCACCGGCGGCACACAGATGGGCGCCTCCCGCGCGGGCGAGCAATACTTCTATCGCACCATGCAATAAGCATACGCTTTACCTGACGAGCCGCGTCGTATTGGCGCGGCTCGCCACTTTCTTGATCCTAGCTTGTAGCGTCCAAGGATAGACTGGGGAGAGCCAGTGGGCATCTATATTGTCAAGCGCCTGCTTACCATGATTCCGCTCTGGCTCTTGCTGTCCGTTATCACGTTTTTCCTGATCGAGTTGCCGCCCGGCGATGTCGTCAGCAATGAGGTGATCGCCCTGCGCGCGCAAAACCTTGAAGTCGACGAATCCATGATCGCCCGCATGCGCGCCCAATGGGGCTTGGACGACGCCTTTCATGTGCGCTATCTGCGCTGGATCGAGAATATCATCATCCGCGGCGACCTGGGCAGCACAGTCGATGGACGCGAGAACATTGACGTTCTGCTGGAGACTTTGCCCTACACTATTATTATCGGCGCCAGCGCCCTGGTATTGTCGTTGGGCGCGGCCATTCCGCTGGGCATCTTCTCCGCCACTCATCAGTATTCCATTGCCGACTACATTATCACCTTCCTGGCCTTCGCCGGCTTGGGGGCGCCGGGCTGGTTGCTCGCTATTATCGTCGCCTGGGCCAGCCTGTACTTTTTGGACTTTGTGCCGCTGGGCATCAATTCGCTCGAGTACCTGGCGGCGCCAATGAGTTGGGAGAAAGCCATCGATACGGCGAAACACCTTTGGGCGCCGATACTGCTGACGGCGCTGCCGTCTCTCGGCGCCACCATCCGCATCGTGCGCAACAATCTGCTGGATCAGCTGGGGCAGCAGTATGTCGTCACCGCCCGGGCGAAGGGGATGGAGGAGCCGAAGCTGGTCCGCAAGTACCCGGTGAAGATCGCTCTCAATCCTTTGATCAGCGATTTCGGCATGCTCGTCTATGGCATCGTCGCCGGACAAGGCTTGATCGGTATTGTGCTTGGCTTGCCGACTTTAGGTCCGCTGCTGCTCAATTCCCTGCTGGCGCAGGATATGATTCTGGCCGGCACGATTCTGCTGATTTACGCCAGCGTTATCTGGCTGGCGACCTTGGCCTCCGATATTCTGCTGGCCTGGTTCGATCCGCGCATTCGCTTTGAAGGCAGTTCGCGATGAGCGTGGATCGGGCGCTGTTGGAACGGCGCGAACGCGTCCGGCGGAAATATGGCCTCGGCGAGATTGATGAGCCGCTGGATGGCCTATCAGCCGGCCTGACCGATGCGGTTGACGACGAGTATTACTACGCCAGCCAATGGAAGCTGATGTGGTGGCGCTTTCGGCGTCATCGTATGGCGCTGATTTCGGCTTTCTTGCTTTTCCTGCTCTACATGATGGCCGCCTTTGCCGAGTTTATCGCGCCCTATGAAACCACCACGCGCTTCCGCCGCTATCAGCAGGCGCCGCCCTCCACCATCCATTGGACAGACGAAAATGGCTTTCGCGGTCCTTATGTTTTTGCGGTTGAGCAGGAGCGCGATCCGGTGACCCGGCGCGTGACCTTCGTGGAAAACCGCGAAAAGATCCTGCCCATTCGGTTTTTCGTCGAGACCGAACCCTATGAGTTGTGGGGCATTCTTCAACTGCGTCACAAGCTCTTTGGCTTGGGCGAAGACGGCGACAAAGCGCGCGTCGGCATTTGGCTATTTGGCTTGGATTCGCTCGCTCGCGATGTTTTCTCCCGCACAGTCTACGGCGCGCGCATCTCGCTGACCATCGGCGTTGTCAGCGTGGTTTTGACTTTCGTGCTGGGCACATTGCTTGGGGGCATCTCCGGCTATTTCGGCGGAACCGTCGACAACATTATTCAGCGTGTCATCGAGTTCTTGCGCGCCATACCGCAACTGCCCCTGTGGATGACCCTCGCCGCAGCCGTGCCCAAAGAGTGGCCGCCGCTCAATGTTTATTTCGCGATCACGCTGATCCTGGCGCTGCTCAACTGGGTGGGTTTGGCGCGGGTCGTGCGCGGCCGCTTGCTATCAATGCGCGAGGAAGATTACGCCTTGGCTGCGCGGTCTTCCGGCGCCAGCGACATACGTATCATCGTCAGTCATCTCCTTCCCGGTTTCACCAGCCATTTGATTCTGTCCGTCACCTTGATGATCCCGCAGATGATTCTTTACGAGACCGCCCTGAGCTTTCTTGGCTTGGGCATGCAGCCGCCCGCCGTCAGTTGGGGAGTGCTATTGCAAGACTTTCGCGATATTCTGGCGATATTTCATATACCCTGGCTGCTCATTCCAGCATTCTTTGTCTTGGCCACTGTGTTGCTATTCAACTTCGTCGGCGATGGCCTGCGCGATGCCGCCGATCCATACTCGAACGCCTAAGGCAGTGGAGCAGATCAATGGCGCTTGAGCAGCCGAGCACACCCAGATCACGAGAACGCGCTTTGCTCGAAGTCCGGGATCTCAACATCGAGTTCCGGCTGCGCGAGGGTACAGTCAAGGCGGTCAACGGCGTGAGCTTTACCGTCATTCCTGGCAAAACCTTGGGCATCATCGGCGAAAGCGGCAGCGGCAAATCGGTCACCGCGCAAGCCTTGATGCGCCTCACTCCGGAGCCGGGCTCAATTTCCAAGGGCGAGATTCTCCTCCGCCGCTCGGACGAGGAGTCTATTGACTTGGCGCGTGTTTCCTCGACCGGCGAAACGATTCGTGATATCCGCTGGAATGATATCAGCATGATATTTCAGGAGCCGATGACTTCCTTCAGCCCGGTGCACTCGATCGAGGATCAGATCACCGAAGCGATGCTCCTGCACATCGCTAACATCAACCGCGCTGGCGCTCGACAGCGAGCCATCGAATTACTCACGCGCGTCGGCATCTCCAATGCCGAAGAGCTTGTGGACGCCTTTCCCTTTCAATTCAGCGGCGGCATGCGGCAGCGCGCGATGATCGCCATGGCGCTGACCTGCAATCCGCAACTGTTGATCGCGGATGAGCCGACCACCGCCCTCGATGTCACGATCGAAGCGCAGATACTCGCTTTGATCAAGGAGATTCAAACCGAATACAAAATGGCGGTTATCTTCATCACGCATGATATCGCCGTCATCGGCGAAGTTTCGGATGACGTCATTGTCATGTACCTGGGCCAAATAATGGAGAAGGGCAGCGTCGAGCAGATTTTCGAGAATCCGCTGCACCCCTATACGCGCGCGCTTTGGCGCTCCATCCCGACAGTTGATGGAGAATTGCAACGGCTGCAGCCTATCGAGGGCGTCTTGCCTGAGCCCTTCGCGGTGCAAAGCGGCTGCCCCTTCTACTCCCGCTGCGAACTACGCGTCACGGGCCTATGCGATACCATGGCGCCGCCGGTCATCGAGGTGGAGGCGGGCCACGAAGTTCGCTGTGTACTCTACGATGAAGGGTTGTGAGGGGATGAGCCCAGCACCAGCGCAAGCGCCCGCAGATATCAACGTGCTTGAGGTGAGAAATCTCAAGAAGTATTTCCCTTTGCAGGAGAAGGGTCTGCTGCGGCGCACAATCGGCACTATCAAAGCCGTTGACGATGTCAGCTTCACCGTGGAAAAAGGCGAGACCGTCGGCGTCATCGGCGAGAGTGGCTGTGGCAAGACCACCCTCGGCCGCTGCGTCGCCTACCTCTACGAGAAAACTGATGGCGACATTATTGTGCGCGGCGGCGGCCAGGTCTTCCGCCTGGACCAGCTCAATCGCGGCAACAACAGTGAATTCCGCAAGATCGTCCAGGTCATCTTTCAAGACCCCTTCTCGTCGCTGAATCCGCGCATGAGCGTTCTGCGCAGCGTCGGCGAGCCGCTGCTGGTCAATGGCTTGGCGCGCGGCGTGGAATTGGAGGAGCGCGTCGCCGATATCATCCAGCGCGTGGGCCTCAGCGTCAGCCACTTGCAGCGCTTCCCACACAGCTTCAGCGGCGGCCAGCGCCAGCGCATTTGCATCGCCCGCGCTCTGGTCGTCAATCCCCAGTTGGTCGTTGCCGATGAGCCGGTATCCGCGCTGGACGTATCGATACAGGCGCAGATGCTCAACCTGCTCAAAGACTTGCAGCAGGATTTCGAACTATCCTACCTGTTCATCTCCCACAGCATGAGTGTGATTCGTTACATGAGCGACCGCATTCTGGTGATGTACGCCGGCAAGATCATCGAGTCCGGCTCGCGGGACGAGATCCTGCGGCAGCCGCTGCATCCTTATACTGAAATGCTGCTCAAGGCTGTGCCCAAGGTCAGCAAGCGCAAGAGCCAGCGCCTGCAAGACGCTAGCAGCGGCGAACCGCCCGATCTGCTCAATCTGCCTTCAGGCTGCGTCTTCCATCCGCGCTGCCCCTTCGCCAAGGATGTCTGTCGCGAAGAAATCCCGCAGCTGCAGACCATCAGCGACGGCAGGCAGGTCAGTTGCCACCTGGCCGAAGAGTTGACTTTGCAGGGAGTGTTCGACTAGTCGAAGCGCCATAAGATCATAAGAGCCGGCTCTGTTTCTTAGCAGTGAACCGGCTCTGACTGTCTCGGCAAAATTGGACTGCTACCAGCCTCGCTTGCCCAGGATGACCTCGTCCGGCGTCACGTTGATGCCGACCATCGCTTCGCCCAGGTTGCGGCTGACATCGGCCAGAATCTTGGCATCGGTGTAGTGCGTCACGGCCTTGACGATCGCTCGCGCCCGTTTTTCGGGATTGCCGCTCTTGAAAATGCCGCTGCCGACGAAAACGCCATCCACGCCCAATTGCATCATCAGCGCGGCATCGGCCGGGGTGGCCACACCACCGGCGGCGAAATTAACGACCGGCAAACGGCCAAGCTCCGCCGTTTCCTTGACCAACTCATAAGGCGCGCGAATCTCTTTGGCGTAGGTGTAGAGTTCATCTTCGTCCATGCAGCTGATGAGCCGGATATCGCCATTGACGGCGCGGGCGTGCCGCACGGCTTCGACCACGTCGCCGGTGCCGGCTTCTCCCTTGGTGCGCATCATCGCGGCGCCTTCGTTGACGCGGCGCAGCGCTTCGCCCAGGTTGCGACAGCCGCAGACGAATGGCACGGAGAACTTCCACTTGTTGATGTGATGCTCTTCATCAGCGGGCGTCAATACTTCGCTCTCGTCAATATAATCCACGCCCAGCGCTTCCAGGATCTGGGCTTCGACAAAATGGCCGATGCGCGCCTTCGCCATTACGGGAATCGACACGGCATTGATGATGCCGTCGATCATGTCCGGATCGCTCATCCGCGCCACGCCGCCCTGTACGCGGATATCCGCCGGCACCCGCTCTAGCGCCATGACGGCCACAGCGCCGGCGTCTTCGGCGATCCGCGCTTGCTCCGGCGTCACCACATCCATGATCACGCCGCCCTTGAGCATCTGCGCTAAGCCGCGCTTGACCTTGTCCGTCCCTTTTTCGCTGCCGTTCTGCTGATGTCCGTTCGTCGCCATTGCCGACCCCTTCTACGAAGCAATTCACACTGCTGCCAATACTACGCCATCCGCCGGGAATTCTATATGTCCAATGCAGTCCATTCAGTCCGCGCGGCGCGCCAGCCAGGGCAATCGCTTCCAATTATTTCTTAGCGCCGAGTACAGCGATGGTCGCGTAGGGCGCGTAGGGCGCGTAGACACAGCCCGCCGACACAGCCCGCCGTCACGGAGGTTTACTATTTGCCAGCGAAGTTATCATGCAGTCAGCAGGCAGCCACTCCCAGAGTGTATTTGTTTTCGGTTTGTATATTGTCCGAAACGGACAAAGTCGGACACGGGAAAGTACTTTTCGGACAGTAGACGCAGTTTTCTGGGCGAAAACGCGAAAACGCAGGCGGCTGTCGGTATGATTTTGGTATGCCGGCGCAGGGGCGCAACCGCTGGCATACAGGCGGCATTCGCCCCTGACATGCTTCTGAACTGCCTGCCCTACATCCCGCAAGTCTATCGACACGGTAGGGATACAGACCGTATTTTCGGCGGAGGGCAGCGGTTGGGCGCCGCAATTCAGAGCCTGCGATAATTGATCCATAAGGAGAGTGTATCATGATATTGAGTAGAAAGAAAGAACAAATGTGCGTAGTTTCTCGGGGGCGCTGAAACTTGTCTTCGCGGCGGATGTCAATTTTGAAGCGATTGCCCGGCGCGCCAGCCAGGTACTGTTGACCCGCGCGGCTTGAAAAGGCTACACTTGCGCTGATTATGGACGCGCTCGCGGCACATCGTTGGGGCATAGATGACTATACGAATCGAGATCATAGAAGCGCGTTTCGCCTCGGCGCTTGAGCAATTGCAGCGCGATTGCTTCCCCACGCTCGGCGAAGAGGAGTTGATGCGCGAGGAGCACTTTCTCAACCATTGCCGCCTTTTCCCCGAAGGCAATTTTGTCGCTCTCGATGACGAGCGCGTCGTTGGCCTGGGTTCGGGTTTCCTCATCAACTTCGACTTCGATCAAGCCCAGCACAGCTTCCAGGAGATCATCGACAGCGGCTTCTACAGCCACCACGATCCCAATGGCGCTTGGTACTATGGCGCGGACATCAGCGTGCATCCGGATTACCGTCGGCGCGGCATCGGCTCAGGGCTTTACCAGGCGCGCAAAGATGTTGTTCAGCGTCTTAATCGCCACGGCATCGTCGCCGGCGGGCTTATCCCCGATTACGCCGACTTCAAATCGATCATGTCGCCGCAGACCTACGCGGCTAAGGTCATCGCGGGCGAACTCTATGACAGCACGTTATCTTTCCAACTCGGCCGGGGATTCAAAGTTCGCGGCTTGCTGGAAAATTATATTGAAGACGACGCTTCGGATAATTGGGCGACGCTGATCGTCTGGGAAAACCCCGAACACCAGCCGGTTTAATCGGCGACCGGCTCGATCCAGTATTCGTCGCCTTGCCCCTCGGCGATCCAGCCAGAATACTCGTCGATCGCTACCGGATACCAGCGCAGCCCGAGCGCGCCACATTGCGGCAAGCCGGTGACATTGAACTCGTCGCCCGCCGCCACTGCCCAGACAACTTCCGTGCCAGACGCGCCGGGACCGCTCCTGATGTTTACTACGCTGTTCGCAGTTGCCGTGCCGGTCATGCCGGTTGTCAAGCGCGTCGCCGGGCTATCAGAGCAGGCGACATGATAGAGCAGCCAATACTCGCCGCCGCCGCCTTCGGCCGACCAGCCCGCCGCCACATTGTCATGCACGGCGTACCAGTGGTAGCCGTCGGCGCAGATCGGACCGGCTTGGATAGAAAGGACTGAACCCGGCTCAGCCTGACCAAGCTCGGCGCCGGATGTTGATGCGTCGCTGCGGATTCGCAACGTGACATCGGGGCTGACGATCGCTTGATTTCCTGCGCCCAAGCGCGGCGTCATGGCGCATTCGACCGAAAGCGGGCCGACAGGCGCGCCAGCAACCGCGCCGGTTGTGATCCACTCTGTCGGCGCCCATACTACGCTGACAGGTTCGGGAATCGGAAAACTCCGTCGATGGCTGGCATCGCTTGCCAGGGCTCGGTTGCCCTCGGCCAAGCCAATATTCCAACTGCTGATGCGGTCGCCATTATGCCAAGCCATTCGCGTCCCGTCCGGCGAGATGCCGGGCATATAATTGCGATTGACGCGCGGGCTGTCATAGCCGGTATTGTACAGATTTGCGCCGCTGGTGGCGTACCAGTGGATATCCCAATCGCCATTGGCGTTGGCAACCGACGCCGGTATGACCTGGATCGCCCCGGATATCGTACGATTCTTCAAGCGAGGCGGGTCGAGGAGCCGGGCGCGGGACCCATCCGCCGCGTTCAGCACCTCCCAATAATCTTGAATCTGCAAAGCCAGTTGGCTGTTGCCGAGGTGATTCACCCAAATAAAGTCGCGCACCGAATTATCGCGGCTGGCGTTCAAGTCCAGATCAAACTGCCTTAGCGCGCCGCCGTCGATATCGATCAACTGCGCGTAGAGATCAGGCTCGTCGTCTGCGCCGGCGGTATAAAGCAGACGCGCGATGCCGCCATCGCCCCAGCGCAGGCTGGGCAAGCGTATGTTGCTGCCTTGGATGCCCAGGTCGAGTGGACTGCCGAAAGCAGTCCGGAGGCCCGTGTCAAAATTATGTGTCTGCAAGGTCGCCGCGTCGAGCGCCTGCGCCTGCGGGTCGAGTTCTATCCATGCCAGCCGCCGGCTATCGGGCGACCAGACCGGCAGCGATCGCAGGTATCCCGCCGCGCTCGCGCCACTTTGATCAGCGATGAGCGTGAACGACTCCGTCGCCAGATCCATGACCCAGATGTCCGCTGGCGGCGTCCCGTCGGTCTGTTCAGACCTGCCGGCTTCCCATTCCGCGATGAATGCCTCGGCGGTGGACAAGAAAACCAGTTTGCCGCCATCCGGCGCCAGGATCGGGCCTCCATTGTAGCCGCTGTGCGTTAGCTGGGTCGCCACATCGTTTGCGAGGTCAAACTTCCAGATATCTCCCCGCATAAAGGCATAGGCATTCTGGTTGATTGCCTGCGCCGAGACGGCGCCAACAAGAGCCAGAGTCCAGACTGCAAACATAAATCTCAGGAGAAGTCGTCCCATCTCGGTCATCCTGTGCGCTCGATTTTGTTCAGCTTAGCATAGCTGCATGAGTTGCGATAATCGTCCTTATCGCCAGATGCGCCTTGTCCAGAGCAGTCTGGCGGCAATCACCGCGCCGGCAATATTTGCCGCCAGGTCAAACCAGGAGGCGTGCCGATCGAGGGTAAAGGTCTGCAAGAGCTCAGTCGAGACACCGAGGACGATAGTTATAGCGCAAGCGACTAACAGGGTCTTGCGCGCGCCCAAAGTCTGCGGCAGCGCCCAATTCCAGCAGATACAGGTCCCGCCGAATGCCAGCAGATGCGCGGCGCTAAAGACCAATTCGCGAGCAAGCGTGTTCTCTCCCCGCGGGATGCCCAGGTCTATCACCGGATCCGCTTCCGCTTGCAACAGCAGCAGCGACAACAGCAGCGACCAACTGATAGCCAGCGTGAGGCGCAGCGGAGCAAATTGAAATATCGCCGATAATCGATCCATCGATTGAGTTCCGGACCTACGTGGATTGCGACAGTCAGCTTAGCAAAGAGAGAGCTTGCCGGTCAAGCGACGCCGAGCGGGCGTTGCGCAAGCGTCAGGTTGGGCTCGCCTTCAAGTATCTCAAGCAAGTACTCGACCATGGTTTTTAAGTCCATGTCAGTTGCGAATTCTTTGGCGTCATAGATGACGCGTGGGCAGATTCGTCCCTCCAGATCGGCGAACATGTCTTCGGCGATATCCTTAACCGCGATACTCAAGTCCGACTGAAGCAGGAGGAAAGCCAGGATATCAACCGCTGATTGACTTAGCTCACGCGCCACACAGGCGGCCGCCAACAGCGTCAGCGCCTCGTAAAGTCGCTGGCGCATTTCTTCTGAGGGGTCGGCGTCGCCCGCAAAGTCGAAGTCAAGCGCGCTGAAGACTGTGAGCGCGCGCTCAGCCATTTGACATGCGTCTCCACCACCAGCCGGCTGTCTTTCGCTCGCCCTGCTTGAGCTTCCGATCCAGCCACAATGCCAGACGCCGCCAGCGATTGCCCAACATCCAGCGCAAGACTCGATTGAAAGCCTTGGACAAGTCGCGGTTGTACGGGCAAACACGTATGCAAATGGAACAATCCGTACCTTGGTTCGCCCAGAACTGAAAACATTGCTTGGCGTTAATGGTCCACTTCTTGACGCCCTTGAGATGCGATATCCCGTCGTGTCTATCGAAGTTGGGTTCGTCAAAGGGGATGGCCTTGACTGGGCAAGCGGCGCTGCAGCGGCGGCAAATGTCGCAGGTTTCGGTCACGCCGAAATCTATCGGTTCGTCCGCGACCAGGGGCAAGTCGGTGAATATCTTGGCGATGCGGACGCGGGGACCAAACTCCGGCGTGATCAGGAGGCCGTGCCGCCCGTACTGGCCCAAGCCCGCTTGAATCGCCAGCGGGATGGACAGCGCGGTATCGTTCAGGCTGGCAAAGGCGCGATAACCAAGATTGCGTATGTACTGCGTTATCGATAGCACGGCGATGATATCGCGGCTATAACCTTGCCCGGTGGCGGCGCCGCTCAAGGCTGAAGGCACCGTTTCGATGGTTGCGTGATCCATCTCGTTGACGATCACGACCGCATGGGTCAAGTCACTCGGCAGATCCATCTCCTTCGCCATGAGATTCTGCCGGCTGTAGTTATGCGTATAGACCCAGCGCTCGTCGTATTCGCAGATGCCGAGCGCGTCCGCGCCCAGGAATTTGCCGGCGCGCTTCAGCTCCGCCGTGTTGACTTCCGCGCTAGCCACGGTCTTGCGGGTCGCGCCTTCGCGGAACATGGTGTAAGTATCGAGGAAGCCTTCCTTGCGGTCCTGGCTTGTCTCCAGCAAGTCGGCGGTGAAATCGGCGATATACCAGGCCGCGTTGCGCAGCGCGTAATCGCGATGCTCGAAGCCCTCGACCTTGCGGAATTGCGCCAAATCGGTGAAGTAAGATTCAAAGAACCGTTGCGACCGTTCCGACCGCACGTCTTCATCCCAGACCGCGCGATTGAACATGTCGTACTTTTGATTGAAGCGCTCAAACTCGTCAGTGACCTGGAAGCTCGTCTTCGCGTCCACCGGTTTCCGGCAGGCGCAATTTTCACTTTGACAAGTCATTGCGATGTCGGGCGAGATCATGGTTATCTCACAGATAGGCAGAAACACTCAGGATGATATTACCATCAAGCCAATGTCGTTGCTATTGCTTCTATGCCGCGTCGCTCGGCGGACGGCGTCAATCGACTCTAGCGGTCCAGCACGGTCGCGCTCGACTCTTGCCAGAATACTTTGACCTTCTGCCCGATACGCAAGGTGTTCACAGCCAAATCGTCGATATTCTGCAAGCGGGCCACTAACTCAATCCCATCGCCGATTCGCAGCGTGAAACGCGTGTCGGTGCCGATGTATTGACTATCTACCAAGAGCGCGTCAAGCATCGCGATTTCGCTGGAATCGACGCCTCCGCCAAATGCTGTAGGAGGATTGAGGGGCGTGGAGATACCGATGCGTTCGGGGCGTATCGCCACGGTGACCGCGCTGGCCGCGCTGCCCAGCGTATCAGCTAGCTGCGCGCGTATGACAGACCCGTCCTGGAGCCGGACGCTGCCATAGCCGTCGCCACCGCGCTCAGTCAGCGCGCCAGCGATGAAGTTCGTCTCGCCGATGAAGTCCGCCACAAAATGGGTCTCGGGATGTTCGTAGATCTGCTTCGGCGTCCCAACTTGCAGCATTTTGCCTTCATTCATAACAGCGATGCGATCGGCCATTGTGATCGCTTCCTCTTGGTCATGCGTCACGTAGATGAAGGTGATGCCGACATCGCGCTGCAGCGCTTTCAGTTCGTATTGCATATTCTTGCGCAGTTTGAGATCGAGGGCGCCAAGCGGCTCATCCAGCAGGAGCACGGCCGGCTGCTTGACCAAGGAGCGCGCCAGCGCCACCCGCTGCTGCTGCCCGCCTGATAGCTGATGCGGCTTGCGCTCGCCCACGCCCGGCAGCCGCACCATCTCCAGCGCTTCACCTGCCAGCTTAACCGCCTCGCGCTTGTGGACGCCCTCCATCTGCAAGCCGAACATGATATTCTGCTCGACCGTCAAATGTGGGAAGAGAGCATAATCCTGGAACACCGTGTTCACGGGACGATGATAAGCCGGGATGCCTTCCATCGCCCGGCCGCGAATCAGAATATGACCGGCGGTGGGCTGCTCGAAGCCGGCGATCAGCCGAAGCGTCGTCGTCTTGCCGCAGCCGCTTGGACCCAGCAGCGCGAAAAACTCGCCATCGGCGATATCAACGCTGACGTGATCCACCGCGCGAACGCGACCGCCGCCGGATTCAAAATCCTTGACGATATCCTTCAGTTCAACATCGTATGATGTCATGAGGCTACCCCTCACCCCCGGCCCCTCTCCCACAAGGGGAGAGGGGAGTCAAATGCAACGCGACGTGAGGGATTCTGTGGTTGCCGTTCGGTGAAATTCGGCTGTTTATTGTCCCAGGAAGATCAGCAATTCATCCCAGGCGTTGTTGATCAACTCTTCCGCCTCGGCGCCGACATCAATGATCGCGAAGAGTTTCGCCACTTGCTCAGCTGGCGGGAAAATCGCCGGATCATTCAGGATCTCCTCATCGATGAAACCTGATTCGATGGAGGCTTGATTCGGCGAGGCGTACCAGATGTAATTGGTCAGGTCGGCGCCGACCTTGGCATCGAGAATGTAATCGATAAAGACCATGGCCAGTTCCGGGTTGGGCGCGTCAACCGGGATAGAGAGGTTGTCGATCCAGACGTTGCTTCCTTCTTCCGGTATGGCATAGGTGTAGTCATCGCATTCGCAATCCCAGGAGATCTGCAAAATATCGCCGTTGTATTCGATGGCGATATCGACATCGCCGCGCTCCAGCAGCACTTGCCCATCGTCGGCCGCAACCGTTACCACGTTGCCGCCATTCTCGAGCAGGTAATCGCGGGCGGCGTTGATCTCGTCGGCGTCGGTCGTATTGGGGTCATTGCCCAGGAACAAATGCGCGATGCCCAACATCGTCTGCCGGTCATCAAGCCAGGCGACCGGACCATCGTGCTCCCACACTTGATTCCATGATGTGATGCCATCGGGGAAGACCTCGGTGCTATAGCCGACGCCCACCGTGCCCCACTGATAGGGCAGGGAATATTCGTTCTCGGGATCGTAAGCGGGGCCAAGCAAGTCAGGGATGATATTGGCGACATTCGGGATCATCTCCAGATCAAGCGGGATGAGCAGCATCTCTTCCGCCATGCGCTGCACCGTGCCTCCGCTCGGCACGACAATGTCGTAACCCGGGTTGCCCTGGCGGATGCGCGCCAGCATGGCTTCGTTGCTCTCATAGATGTCGTAGTTGACAGTCACGCCGCAGGCTTCCTCGAAGTTTGGCACGGTATCTTCGGCGATATATGTCGACCAGTTGAAAATGCTCAAGGTCTGCCCTTCATAACCTTCCGGGCAAGTCCAGGGCTCGTGCTCCATATCTTGCGCCAGGGCGACCGGCGCCATCAGCAAAACTACGCAAAGCAAAAGCAAAATTTTCTTCATGATGTTCTCCTCCGATTATACAAAACGAACTAAGCGCGGGACGCGTTTCGCCCCTGCATTGCTAAAGAAATGCCGATCAAAATCGTACTCAAGACCATCATGATTGTCGAGATGGCGTTCACCTCCGGCGTGACCGTCAACTTCAGCAAGCCATAGACAAAAACCGGCAAGGTCGAGGTACCGACGCCAGATGTGAAGAAGGTGATGACAAAATCATCCAGCGACAAAGTGAATGCCAGCAAAGCGCCGGAAATGACGCCGGGCAATATCAACGGGAAGGTCACGCGCCAGAAGGTCTGCCAGGGATTGGCGCCGAGGTCGTTCGCCGCTTCTTCCAATTGCGGGTTCATATCCGCCAGCCGCGCCCGCACCACAATCGCCACATAAGATATGTTAAACGTCACGTGCGCCGCGATGATCGTATGAAAGCCGGGGAACATCCGCTCGCCGCTGATCAGCGCCACCCAGTCGAAGACGACCTTGAAGAAGATCGCCAGCGATATGGCTTGGGTGATCTCCGGGATGACCACCGGCAGAAATAGCAAACCGTCCAGCAAGCGCTTACCGCGAAACCGGCCTCGCGCCATTGCCAGCGCGATCATCGTGCCCAGCACAGTCGAGATAGCGGTCGCGACTGTCCCGACGAACAAACTGTTGCGAAAAGCGTTCAGCATGATCTCGGTGGAAAAGGCTCTCTCCGCCCCCATCACATTGTTGAGGATATTGTTGTACCACTTCAGCGTGAAGCCGGTGAATGACGCGACCGAGCGGCTTTCGTTAAATGAGAACAGCACCAAAATCAGTATTGGCGCCCAAAGAAAGAAGTAAGCGAAGATCGGATTCAGCCATAGCCCGGCGCTGCCCAACCGGCGGATGACTCGATTGCGCTCCATTGCGCCTTCGTTGATCAGCGATTGCCTCATCTCAGGCTCCGGTATCGCGCCGATTGGCGAAGACATAAACCAGCAGCGACAGCATCACCACCGCCATCATCACGATGGAGAGCGCCGAGCCAAGCGGCATATTGCCCGAGCCGCCGAATTGATTGTTGATCAAGTTGCCGATCATCAATCCCTTGGCGCCGCCGAGCAAGTCCGGCGTCACAAATGCGCCCACAGACGGGATAAACACCAGCGCGCAGCCCGCCAGCACGCCCGGCATTGTCAAGGGCAAGACGACGCGCAGAAAGGTCCGCACATCGTTCGCGCCCAGATCATGCGCCGCGTCGACATAGCGGAAATTGAAGCGCTCCACCGAGGCGAATATCGGCAGCACCATAAACGGCAGGAAGCCGTAGACCAAACCGACCAGCACCGCAAACTGCGTATTCAGCAGTGACAACGGCTCGCTGATCACGCCGAGGCTCATCAGAAAGCCGTTGATCGTGCCTTCGTCTCCCAGCAAGATGCGCCAGGCGTAGGTGCGGATGAGGAAGTTGGTCCAGAAGGGGAGGATGACAAGAAAAAGTGTGATCTGCTGCGCCCGTCGCCGCCGCCGTGTGCTGATGAAGAAAGCGAGCGGATAACCAACGATTAAACAGACGACCGTCGTCAGCGCCGCCAGCCCAATCGAGCGCCACAAGATGATTGAGAAAACGTCGAAACTGCGTGCATAATGGGCGAGCGTGAAAGGCAATTCCGCCACGCCGCCCCGTCCGCGAGACATGAGGCTGACGACCAGCACGATCACCAGCGGCAGGACGAAAAATATCAGTAGCCAGACTACCGTTGGCGCGGCGAGGAAACTGCCGTTCTTTTGATTGCGCTTGAGCCAGTTCGTCACATATCAAGTTTAACGTTTTCCGGCGTCAGCGTCCATATGGCATGGGCGTCAGCAGGATAGGACGCAGCTTTCGATATTCAGAGTAGAAATAGGCCAACGATTCCAAATCGAAGTCGAGGGAGCCGCCAGAACAATGTTGCGCCAATTGCTCGCTTCTGCGAATGTAGGCCACGATGATAGGAATGTTGTTAGGTATGCCGGCGTGGTAGAGCGTGGCTGTGCCGATTAGCTTCAATCGATAATCCGCATTTGGCGCCTGGAGGAGCGCGCAGGTCAGCCGATAGATGTCCCGCCGCCCGCCATCAATGTGCTCGGCGCGGAAGTTGATGACAACTTCGAGGCTGTTTTCGTCGCCGCTGACCGATGTAATGTTCACGCCATCGACCGATTCGAGCGCCTCTCGCAGTGTGCTGAATATCTGTCTTGGCGCGCTTGAATTGAAAGCCCCTAGCATGATCGCCATGCCGATAATTCCGGCTGCCAGCGCGGCAACAAACCAACTCGCCCGTCGCGGATTCTTCTTGGCTTTCCGTTTCCGCTTGGGTTTGAAAGACAGATAGGAGTTCATCGCCGGCTCCTCGCCTCGGATCTATGGACTTAACCCTACGTAACTGTATGGTAGCGCAACTTGGGCATCGTTGCTAAAGTAGCTTGCAGGCCGTTGGCGAAACGTATACTTATCAAAGACGACGTAGGGAAGGGTCCCGTCATTCGACCGCAAACAATGTTGTGATTATGGCAAGCAGCCGATAGATTCCTAACTCGTCCGCAAGGATGGAGTCGCAGAATGTCCAAATCTCATGAAGACACGGAAGCGCTGAATTACGAATGGCCCGAAATCCAGAAGCGCCTCATTGAAGAAGCTGCCAAAAAAGCCGCTGAAGAAAGCGGCGAAGAGCGTGATCCTTATAGACCCCATTGGACAACCAACAGCGATGGTACGCGAACCCTTCACATGAGCTTCGACTCCTGGTGGCTGAAACACTTCGACCGCGAGGATGTCATATTCGAGTTGCCCGGCATTGTCATCATGAACACCAAAACCTGGAATGCTGACAGCGCGGTCGTCTCGCTGCGCGCCGCCTATGGCCTTGGCAATCATGAAGAATGCGATGATTGCTTCGATTACGCGGACGTCCTGAAGCATATTGAACGATTCCCAGAGGGCCAGTTCGCAGCGATTCGCATCAGTGGTCCCGCCGCTGGGAATACCGTCGGCATGGCGGTGACGATGCGCGCATCCCGTCCGCCGACAGCGCCTATCTTGCCCTGGCGCGAAGCTATAGGTGATATGCAGCTCAGCTCGCATGAGCCCGATGGCGACTGGCTCTACGGCGTCGAGATGGCGGTGCATCCGATGTATCGGCGGAAAGGCGTCGGCACGGTGCTTTACGATGCGCGCAAGCGGCTCGTGAGCCTGCTCAATTTGCGCGGCTGGTATATGGTTGGCATGTTGATGGGCTATCGCGATCACGCTGACAAGATGGACGCGGTCGAATACGGGAACAGAGTCATAGCCCGCGAAATCAAAGATCCTACCGTGACAATGCAGATGAACCGCGGCTTCCGCCCTGAGCGCGTCATTACCGATTATGTCGACGAATCGGATGCGGGTGATGCCGGTGTCCTGCTGGTGTGGGAGAATCCCCATTTCGATCGGGGAAGAGCGACATGAGCGTACTTGTCATTGGCGCGGGCATTGCCGGGTTATCAGCCGCCTGGCATTTGAATGAAGCCGGCGTCTCCGCGACCGTGCTCGAAGCGCGGGACCGTATCGGCGGACGCGTCTGGACCGATCGCGATTTCGCCGGTTTCCCGGTCGAGTTCGGCGCCGAGTTCATTCACGGCAAATCGCCTGAGGTCAACACCTGGCACTGGGTAAATAAGCTGGGCTTGCGGACCTGGCATTGGAACAAGATTGACGATTCAATGATACGCACTGAAGACGGCGACTGGCTGACCATGGGCGAAGCGCGCGCGCGTTCACCCGAGCTGGATGTGACGCGCTCCTGGGAACTTGGCGACGCGCCCGCCCCCCACGATGACGAAGACCTCGGCGCTTATCTCCGTCGCATCGGTTTCAGCCCGGCGCAGTTGCGCTACGTGCAGCGCTCCTTCGCCAACGCCGAGGGCGAGAGCATGCGCTTCCTCAATGCCAAAGCCCATGCGCAACTCTTCAAAGACAGCGATGGCGAAGACGACTACAGCGACTTCCGCATCCTTGATGGCTACGATGCCTACTACACGCGGCTGGCGGAAGGGTTGGATATCCGGCTCAACTGCCCTGTCACTGAAATCGACTGGACTGACGGCGTCACGGTCAAAACTATCGCCGGCGACATCTTCCGCGCCGAGGCCGCTATCATCACCCTGCCGCTCGGAGTCTTGCAATCGGGCCGCATCCAGTTTGATCCTCCGCTTCCGCCGACCAAACAGGAGGCTCTCGCCGGCTTGAAAATGGGACCGGTGATGAAGATGGTCTACCTCTTTGACCAGCACATCCTTGACCCAGCGATCGGCGCAATTTACGCCCGCGGCAACCCGCCCATGTGGTGGTCGCCATCGCTCGGCCGCGACAACAGCCCAGTCGTCTGGACCGCCTTCTTCACCGGTGACTACGCTCGCGAATTGCTGAATCTTGGCGAAGAGGCGGCGCTACAGCGAGGGCTGGAGACCTTACGAGCCGAGGTCGGCAAGCGGGACTTGCAGTACATCAAGGCGCGCTGGATAAACTGGCCCGAAGATGAATTCGCCCTCGGCGGCTATAGCGTCTGCTTGCCCGGGCATTATGACGCGCGCGACAAACTGGCTGAGTCGACTCCGCCGTTGTTTTGGGCTGGCGAAGCGAGCGCGCCCCATCATCTCACCGCGATGGCGCACGGCGCTTACTTCACCGGACAGCGCGCCGCCAAGGAAATAATCAACAGGCGAGAGCAATCATGAAAGATCTTCACATCGCCCTGGCGCAAGGGCATTGGACCGGCGATCAAGCCTCGACCAAAACGCTCTACCGCGAACTCGTCGCCGGGGCGGCCGCGGCTGGCGCGAGGCTGATCTGCCTGCCCGAATTCAGCATCTTGCCCTATTTCCCGGGCCTGCGCGATCCGGCTGGTTTCCGCTGGGCGGAACCTCTGCGCGGCGGCGTATCCGACCGCTTCTTCGGCGAGCTGGCGCGCGCGCATCGGGTCAGCATCATCGGCAGCCTCTTCGAGCAGGATGCCGACGACAACTATTGGGACACCGCCACCATCCATGATCCCTCCGGCGAACTCCGGGGCGTCACGCGGAAGGTCCATATCCCTTCTGGCGTCGGCTACCACGAGACGGACTTCTTCGCCGGCAGCGATCAGTTCCCGGTGCATGACCTCGACGCGATCAAACTGGCCGCGCCCACCTGTTATGACCAATGGTTCCCCGAACTGGCTCGCATCTACGCACTCGAAGGCGCGGAATTCATCTATTATCCGACCGCGATCGGCTCCGAACCGACTGCGCCTGACTTTGATTCGGCCGCTGCCTGGCGCACTGTGATGCGCGGCCATGCCGTCGCCAACGGGGTTTTCATCGCCGCTTGTAATCGTATCGGGCGGGAGAACGCCGTCACTTTCTACGGCAGCAGTTTTATCTGTGACCCGCTCGGCAACATCCTGGCGCAAGCCAGCCGAGATCGGGACGAAGTCATACACGCCGTGCTGCGCGCGGCCGTCCGCGAACAGTATCTCGATCTCTTCCCGCTCTTGCACCAGCGCCGGCCACAGCACTATCGCCGTCTGCTAGGCGGCATTAAGCAGGACCCGCCGCCTCGCTGGGGCGATACTCTGGCTACCGAAACGAGCGACTAACATGTCACGAATGGAATTCTATATCGTTGATGTCTTCACCATCGGCCATAAGTACACGGGCAATCAACTGGCTGTCTACCTTGGTGATCCGCCCGCATCGCTCATGCAGCAACTGGCGAAAGAGATCAACTTCTCCGAGACCGCCTTCGTCACCTCCGATACGCCGGTGACCGGCGGCTACAATGTCCGCATCTTCATGCCCGAAGTCGAGGTCGATTTCGCCGGCCATCCCGTGCTTGGCGCCGCCTTCGTCATCCAGCGCGAATACATCAAACAGCCGGTCGAGCAATTGATCCTGAACCTCCCGCTGGGGCAAATCCCCGTGAGCTTCGGCGCTGACGGCATCATCTGGATGCGGCAAAATCCCCCCGTCTTCGGTCCTCGGTTCGACGCCGCTGATCTCGCGCGCATCCTCAACATTGCCGTGGACGATATCGACAGCCGCTACCCGATCCAAGAAGTATCAACCGGCTTGGCTTTTGTCCTCGTGCCGCTGCGTTCACTGGCTGCCGTGCAAAAGGCGCAAGTCAATCTCGACCGCCTGCGGGCTCTGCTCGGCGCTCATGAGGCCATCGCTCCGGCCATCTTCTGCAGCGAGACGCTGCACGGTGAAAACGACATCCATGTCCGTGTGCTCGATGATATCTACGGCGCGCCCGAGGACCCCGCCACCGGCAGCGCTAATGGCTGCATCGCCGGCTACCTGGTCAAGTATCATGTGCTGGGCAGCGACAATATCGCTATCCGTAGCGAGCAAGGCTATCAGATCGGCCGACCCTCGCTGCTCCATCTTGAAGCGCGGCAAACCAAAGATGATATCATCATACGCGTCGGCGGACGCGTCGAGTTGGTCGCGCAAGGGCAACTGGCCGCCGATGACTGATCGCACAAACAACAGAAATCCATGAAATATAGGAAGGAAGTACGATGGAATACCGCATGCTTGGACGAACCGGCGTCAGAGTATCCTCACTATGCTTCGGCACGATGTCATTTGGCGATATCGCCGACGAAGCTGAATCGGCGCTTATGTTCAATCGCTGCCGCGAGCTTGGCATTAACTTCTTCGATTGCGCCAATACTTATGCTGACGGCCGCTCCGAAGAGATCCTGGGCGACCTCATCGCCGACTGCCGTGATGATATCGTGCTGACCACCAAGGTCGTTTCGCGCGCGGGACCCGATGTCAACGCGGGCGGCGCTTCCCGCCGACACATCCAAATCGCTGTCGAAGACAGCCTCAAGCGTCTCAAGACCGATCGCATCGATGTCTACTTCCTCCACCACTACGATGCCGCCACACCGGTCGAGGAATCCATGCGCGCCCTCGACGACCTCGTTCGCCAAGGCAAAATTCTCTATCCCGCCGTCAGCAACTGGTCCGCTTGGCAAGTCATGAAGGCGCAAGGCATCGCCGCTCGTGAAAGCCTGACGCGCATCGAATGCCTGCAGCCGATGTACAATCTGGTCAAACGACAAGCTGAAGTCGAGATCCTGCCTATGGCGCAGAACGAGCAGATCGGCGTCATCCCCTACAGCCCCCTCGGCGGCGGCTTGCTCACCGGCAAATACATGCCTGATGCCCGGCCCGATTCAGGCCGGCTCATCGAGAACAAGATGTATCAGAAGCGCTACCGCCTCGGCGACTATTACCAGTCCGCCGCCGATTTCACCGCCCATGCCCGTGAGCGCGGTTTGCATCCCGCCACGCTGGCCGTCGCCTGGGTGATGGCGCATCCGGCAATCACCGCGCCCATCATCGGCGCGCGCAACCTGACGCAACTCGAAGCCTCTCTCGCCGCGCTGGATGTTGACATGACTCCGGATTGGTACGCTGAGATTGCCGCGCTCTCCGCCGCGCCGCCGCCCGCGCACGATCGCCTGGAAGAAGTAGGGTAAAGAGCGCGATCTGCTGCCCCGCGCGTGTTACAATGCAGTTCAAGATACGATCGGGAGTTGAACATGAACAGTGCCCGCTCAAACAATTCTGCTCTGCGATGTATAGTGCGCGTCGCGCATATCGCGCTCTGGTTCACCATTCCGACGACCCTGTGGCTCTGGTTGGGCAGCGCGCCGCCTCCTCAACCCCGCGCTTGCGAACCCTATTGCGGCTGGTATCAAGGCAATGTTTTGGGTGTCTCCGAAGACACTCACCTATTCATTGTATTTGGTCTGTTTCTTGTGGGATTCATCGCGATAGGCTGCTGGATTGCTGGATATTGTTGTGAAATCACACGCCGAGTTCTAAATGACGAGAATTGGCTGCCACCCGTTCATTTCGATGTAATTTGCGAAGGCCGGAGACTGTTTTGCTCAAGCCTGAAGTTTTGGCTGCCTGCATTTCTTGCCTTCTTCTTTTTCGCCGCGATTGCTTCGACCTTCCCGTACGCGATCGCCAACGTGGCGATGCTCGCGCTGATTCCTGCGGCGCTGATGCTAATGTGGGGCAATCTCGTCGGCATCGCGCGTTACGCCGTCACTGGCGAACGCTCATTGATTTGCCGACGTTTGGAGAATATGCGGCTAACGCTTAAGAATCTCGCAGCTGCCATTCTGTTGTCTTTGTCCGTATTCGCATTGGCTATTTTCAGCGCAGTCGCATTTATTGAAGTGGCCGGTCTGCTCTCTACGATGCAAGTCTCAGACCTTGTCGCCGAGGCCGCAATCGGGTCTTTCGTCTTCTACTTCATACTGCTCTGCTTCTTCTTCCTCTGCAGCCGTCTTTTCGCCAGCTACGCCAAGCGGATCGTCGTCCACGATAATTTCAAATACGGCGCGAGATGGGGCTAGAAGGGTAGGAAGACGAACAAGATTGTAGATGAAATCGTGTTAATATAGCAGTATCGCAATTTATCGAGGACATGACATGAATTTTTCTCGCGCAATTACATATCCGTTTCAGAATCTGGCCAAGGTATTCAGCATTGTCCTTGTGATGACGATCGCTATCGCTATTTTCCTTGGCTTAATCGTAAATTCCTACGACTGGTCGCCACTCCTGGCTACGCTTTATGGCGTTGACCTGGGCGTGGGCTATTCAAACGAGCTGCAATCATTCAGCGCGTCCGCCTGGTTTGGTCTGCTAGGCCTGCTGATTGTGGCGGTCATCTCCGGCTTCTGGCTCTCAGGCTACAGCATGGAAGCTGTCCGCTCCGTGATGAACGGCATCGAAACGCTGCCGGATATCAAATTTGGCCGGAACGTAAAAGACGGTTTCTACCTCTTTATCTCGAGCGTGGCTTACTGGTTTTTCTTTGTTTTGCTCCTTGTGGCCGTGTTTGCATTCCTCGGCTTGACAGGCTCAGCCGACGGCTTGAACCCTATCGTGGCGCTGGCGTCTTTCATTGTTGGGATCGCCGCCTTCGCGCTCTTGGGCTGGGCATACTTCATCGGTATGGCGCGCTTTGCCGCCGAAGGCGACTACAAAGCCTCCTGGCAAATCTTCCGCAATATTCGGCTGGCCCGCGAGAATTGGCGCGGCGGCTTTACCCTGCTGCTATACATGATTGCCCTCACCCTTGTCTACGGCGTCGTGCGCAGCCTGGTCGATGCGGCTCTTGGTGGCTTCGTTGGCGGTTTCGGCATGGCCAGCATCACCCTGTCCATCATCGTATACTACATCTTCAATCTGATGCAGCACTTCTCGACCCAGCATCTGGTCGCCCAATATGCTATCCAAATCGGTGTCCGCAGCGATTACTTTGATCCGGAAAAAGAAAAGCACGACTTTGTCTAAGTGTCGCTGAGGCAAAGTCCAAAACAGCTTGCAGACTGGCATGGCTGACACATGAGTCTGCTAAAGGCATTGCGTTTCCCATTGCGCAAGCCAATGCGCTTTTTGTCGTTCGCTATTCTACATACCTTCGTATTCTGGCTATTTTCGGAACCGATGATTTACGACGAGAGGTACGACGGCAGCGTACCACTCATTCTGCTGCTATTGCTTTCTCTCATGTGGTTCGTTGTCAATGCAATCTTGTTGCATGGCGCGCTAGTCGAGTCCATTCGGCGCATCACATCGGGGCAGGATTCTCTGCCCAAGCTAAGTCTTTCCTTGCTCAAAATAGGTGGAATCCGACCCTTCTTAACGTCGCTATTTCTCTTCGTCTACTTCATCGCGTTTGCCTATGGGATGCAGATACTCCCTTTCGTGCTGGACTCGTACCATTTTGCGCCTGATGGAGTATCGTTTGGCGAAGCGCTAGAACGGTTTGCCCTTGATACCATTGCAATCGTGCTGGTGACGTTGACCTCGCTTGTCTATTTTACCGGACTAGCCCGATTCGCTTTGGAAGGACGTGGCAGTATACGTGCTGCTATCGAGGCGAATCTATCGCTCTTGCTGAAGAACAAGTTGACCGCGATTCGCTATGTGCTGTTTCAACTGCTCATGCTTGGGTTTGCAGCGCTGGTCTTACATGTTGGCGCGGAAATCGACTACCAGATCAGGCCGCGTGAATTGGGACACTATCCTGAAGATATGCGTATAATGCCCTGGATGGCGTTCTCTATGCTATTAGCATTGTGCGGTTATCTCTACTTCTGGAACGCCAGCGTCCATCTTCTGGCGCAATTCGCTGCGGAAATCGGCTTGGCGCCGGCTCCCGATGCCTTCAAAGGCAAAGCGGGCGCTACCTAGGCACGGACATCGGCTCGCTGGACCCAGTGCCGCCCTGCGAATCCAAGACCTGCTTGAGTTGTTCCAGTTCGCGCCGCAAGACGCCCTTCAAAGTCAGGTTGAAGAAAATCCCAAACCAGAAAAACCAGCGCGTGCGGATTTCAAGCGACTCCTTCACGTTTGTCTGCTGGCCTCGATGCTCGAATGTCATCGTGCTCACAAACGGGAAGCCCCAATAGGAACCCTTTAACTCTATCTTTTTGTTGCGCTCATAATCCGTCACATCGCAGTTAACGAAGCCGCCGCGCCCCATAATTCGCCGCGTCATCGCCACCATCGAACCAGTGCGGATCGGGTCGCCGCTCGTGATGCCGATGTTCTGCACATTCCGCCAATGCACATCGTTATTAAAATCGCCGACGTAACGAAAGACCTGAAAGACCGGCCGGTTGATCAGCACCTGTGTCTCGAACTTCGGCATCTATCCCCTGCTTTCGCTTTACTTGCAACCGCCACTCGGCGCTTGTCCATTGCTCTTGCTGAATCCGCGCGCAACCTGCAATGAACAGAACAGATTGTAGCGCAATCTGCCCAGCGGTACAAAGCCCGCATCGCGTTAAGGCTCTGCCCAAGAGCGCAGCAATACTTCATGCCGCGTGTTGTCCGCCGCTCAATGCCTGCGCCAGTCGTCTGAAATTGCCGGGCGTCAATAGTCCCGTCCTTCGCGCCTTGGTGATGGAATATACTCTTGCGCCAATGCAACTCAAAGAATGCCCAGGACCGACAAATAGAGAAACACCCAACTCGTCACCCAGACCAGCGCGTCAATGCGGTCGAGCACGCCGCCGTGCCCGGGGAAGACGTTGAAGCCCGCTACATAACTATCCTTGACCCGGAAAAAGCGCTTCATAGCCGACTCGAATAAATCCCCGCCGACCGCCAGCAATGGACCGATAAGCACCATCGGGATCAGTATCGGCTGCAACGCGCCCGTGGATATCAACAGCAAGAAAGCCGGGATCCAAGCGCCCAAGATCCCGCCAAGCGCGCCTTCCACAGTCTTGTTCGGCGAAATCCGCGGCGCCAGCTTCCTCTTCCCAAATGCCCGCCCGAAGACATAACCGAAGGTATCCGCGCCCCATGTGATGGCGAATATCACGAACACCCAGATCAAGCCATCTTCCGGCGCATTGCGTATGCTTACCATGAACGCCGCCGGAAAAGCCACATACAAAACCCCGCATAGCGTCGTGCCGACCTGCCCCAGCGCGCGTCTCGCCTGCTTGGGTTGGCGCGCCAACTCCAAGATCAATGTCAAGACGATGCAAAGCGCCAGCGCGGCTTGCCATACCCTCTCATCTTGCAGGTAAAAGGCGGTGACCACGACGATGCCGGTGGGAATCCCCGTCAACGAACTTCCCTGCGTCGGCGTGTCTTTCTCCATCACGTAGAACTCCAGCATACCGATTCCCATCACCGGCAATATCAAGACGAAAAACAACCCGCCACCGGCGAAGGACACCAGGATCGCGATAGGAAGTAATATGCTTGCGGTGATGAGCCGAATGCGCAGCTCAGTGTATTCCGCGGAGTCGGTGACGCGACTTTCCCGCATGTCACCAACCTCCAAACGCTAGATAGGATTTGCTTCTCAATTTTGTTGCCATGCGCCGATTCTGTCAAGTTTACCGCGCCACCTAAATTGTGGCGTTGTCCTATCTGTTTGGGTGTTTTGGCGCTGGGCTGGCATGGCATATAATCGTTAGGCGCCCGGCTGCATCCAAGCGCGACTTCAATCTCAGCCCTCGCGGCTCCATTAGCTTCGGTAATTGGCATGGCATCACCTCTCATCGGCAAGCAGGTCAACGGCTACGAAATTCTCAGCCAGGTCGGGCAGGGCGGCATGGCAACCGTTTTCCTCGCCCGCCAACAATCGATGAATCGCAACGTCGCCCTCAAGTTCCTGCCCAAAGCCTATCTCAACGACGAATCGTACTTGCAGCGCTTCGAGCGGGAAGTGAAGATCGTCGCCCAACTCGAGCACCGCAACATCGTTCCCGTTTACGATTTCGGCGAATACGAGGGGCAGCCCTATATCGCCATGCGCTATATGCCGGCTGGCTCGGTGGAAGAACTGCTCGCAGGCGGGAAGATCCCCCGGCCGCGCGTCCTCAGCATCATCGAGCAAGTCGCTTCCGCGCTTGATTACGCCCATCAAAACGGCATCCTCCATCGCGACCTCAAACCGAGTAATATCCTGCTCGATGATGGCGGCGGCGTCTTCATCACCGACTTCGGCATCGCCCGCATCCTCAGCGAAAGCGGCAGTAATATCACGACTCAGGGCGTCGTCGGCACGCCCAGCTACATGTCGCCGGAACAAGCGCAAGGCGAAACGCTCGACGGCCGCAGCGATGTCTACGCCCTCGGCGTCATGCTCTTCGAGCTGGTCACCGGCCGCCGACCCTTCGAAAGCGATACGCCCTATAGCATCGCCGTTCTGCACGTCACGACGCCGCCGCCATCGCCGCGCGACTTTGACCCGGGCGTATCCGTCCCGGTTGAGCAAGTTATCATGCGCGCTTTGCAAAAAGCGCCGCAAGAGCGGTTTCCCAGCGCTGGCGCCCTGGCCGATGCGCTGCGCCGCGCGCTCGAACCGTCGCAACAAGCGACCGCCGTCGATGTCGGTCTGGTCAAGAGGGTTGCGCCGACGCCTGCTAAGGCGGCTGCACCGGCTCAGCCGACCAAAGATGACTCGCAGTTTCTTGTCAATAGATCGCCCAAAAATGTCCCGTCTTTGTCCTATTCCCGTCCATTTCTGGCCATGAAAAACCAGCGTGTTTGGCTGGGAATGGCCGCCGGCGGCGCGCTCGGATGCGGACTCTTGCTGGTCGTTCTGGCTGTGACGGCTTCCTTGCTGGGGATATTTTCGGGCGAAGACATTAGCGCGATCACTGCCACACAGAACCCGGCGATTGGCGTCTTGTCTTCGGTTACTGCGAACGCGCCTGGCGCGCAAGCAACCGCGATTACTGCAACGGAAGACAAGTCGACTGATATCTTCCAGGCGACGCTTGCGCCCTTAAACGCCGCCGCTGACGCCACCTTTACCGCCGATGCTGCACGGCGGCAGAGCCAGCCCGCCGCTACTACCGGCGCTATTCAGCCGGTGGGCGTCCGCCAGCGGCCTGCCCTTAACCCGGCGCTGCAAGACCTTGCCGGAGAACTGGTCTACTTCGCTGCGGTGGAGACAGGCGCCGAGGCTCAGCCGACCTTCGAGATTGTGACGCTTGATCTGGCCACCTGGGAAACGCGTCGCTTTGACGCCGGCGGCAACAGCAGCTATCCGCTGGCGTCGCCGGATGGTCGCTGGATCGCCTTTCAGTCGAACCAGGATGGCGATTTCGAGATATACGTGGCGAATCGGCATGGAGGACAATTGCGGCAACTGACGCGGAACGGGGTTTGGGATCGCTTGCCGGCCTGGTCCCCCGACGGAAACTGGATTGTCTATTCTTCAGATGTCCGCGGCGACGAGACTTTCGACTTGTATCGAGTTCGCCCGGACGGCGGGGCGCCGCAACCGCTGTACAGCGACGGCTGGCGCAACAGCCACGCGCGCTACCATCCCGACGGCGATGCCATCATCGTGACCGCCGGACCCGACGTGCGCGATGCGCGCAGCTGGGAATTGCGTTGGCTGGAATTGCGGGGCGGAGCTACCCGGCTGCTCACGGAAAACGATGTTCGCGATGCCTCGCCGGTCTTCAGCCCCGACGGACAGCGGATACTGCATGTGACGACGATCAGCGGCGCTCGCGCCCTGGCCAGCATGGATCTCGCTGGCGGCGATCGCGCTGTCCTATATACGGGACCGGGCAGCGTTTGGGCGGCCAGCTATAGCCCGGACGGCCGCTACATCGTGGTCACCGCCACGCTTGACGGGCAGGATCAACTCTTTCTGATGGACGCGCAAGGTCGCAATGCGCAACAGATCACGACATCCGGCGGCGCTTACGCCTCGTGGATTCCAGCCATTCGCTGAGCAATCCGACAGCATAGTATCTTTGGCGCCGCGGACAAATTCCCGCGCGGCTGCGGGTGGCTGTGACATCAGTGTCATGAGGCTTTCGCAAGGGATGAGTGTCCGGTTGTCGCCTGGGGAAGCCGAGGCGTCGCGCCGCTTACGCTCCAAGGCAAATGGCGGTATAATAGGGATATTCGGCTGCAATGGCAACAGTTTCGTAAAGCTGCTGAACGTTCACATTTTATCGACATGGGCAGCGCAGACCACCCGGGCTTGCTCTGGATTGGCTTGATGTTTGCTTGCTGGAAATAAGGACGTGCATGATGATTGAAGAGATTCTTGATGAAGCGAGGGGCAAGATGGAATCGACCTTGTCGGTCTTCCGCGACGAGTTGAGCCGGATGCGCAGCGGACGGGCAAGCACGGCGCTGGTGGATCGCATGACAGTGGAGTATTACGGGCAGGATACGGAATTGCGGCAACTGGCAAGCATATCCACGCCCGAAGCGATGCAGATACTCATCCGCCCATACGACAAGGGCGCCCTGCGGAATATCGAGAAGGCGATCCAAATGTCCGATATCGGCGTGAATCCCAATGTCGATGGCGAGAACATCCGCTTGAATATGCCGGCTTTGACGCGCGAACGGCGGCTGGAGTTGGTGAAGTTTCTTAATCGGCGCATGGAAGACAACCGCGTTGCCATTCGCAATATTCGGCGGTCGGCAAACAGTGACTTGCAGGATTTCGAAAAGGAGAAACTGATTTCGGAAGATGACCGTAAACGGGGCGAGGCGGAAGTGCAAAAACTCACGGACAAGTTCATCGCGGATATCGGTGACTTGGGGGCGCTCAAAGAAAAGGACATTATGGAGGTGTAGCCGGGCATCGGTAAGACACTGTCGCCGCCTGCGTGTAAAGATAAATTGACATGACGATTAGCGAATCTGCATAGGAAACACGGGTAGGGTTCATGGCGCTATTGACGAGAGAGAACGGGCACGCGCGGCTTGACTTGCCGCCGCTGGAGAAGGTGCCGACTCATGTCGCCATCATCATGGATGGCAACGGACGTTGGGCGCGGCAGCGAGGTTTGCCGCGTTCCGCCGGGCACAGGCAAGGCACGGAAAACCTGCGCCGCATCATTCGAGCCGCGGTGGAGTTTGGCGTTTCGATCATGACGATCTACGCTTTTTCGACTGAGAATTGGTCGCGGCCGCGACGCGAAGTCATGCTCTTGATGCGGATACTGGAGATGGTCATCGACCGCGAATTGCAAGAGCTGCATGAAGAAGGCGTGCAGATCCGTCATATTGGCGAGTTGGACGGCATCGAAAGTCGGCTGGCGCGCAAGGTGCTGGAGGCCTGTGAATACACGCGGGACAATCAGCGCTTGATTCTAAATGTCGCTTTCAACTACGGCGGGCGCGATGAGATTGTGCGCGCGGTGCAAAATATCGTGCGCGATGGCATACCAGCGGGGGAAATCACGGAAGCGACTATCAGCGATTATATCTACACGAGCGATTTGCCCGATCCCGATTTGATCATCCGGACCAGCGGCGAATTCCGCTTGAGCAATTTTCTCATTTGGCAAGGCGCTTATAGTGAGATCTACACGACCGAGACTTATTGGCCCGCATTTGATCGGGCGGAATTCCACAAGGCGCTGGCGGAATACGGCAATCGGCGGCGGCGTTTCGGGCGCACGGACGAGCAGCTTGACAGCGAGTACCGCTTGCTGAAGCGAGCCAAGACGAGGCAACTGTGATGCGCAGGAAACGCTTTGGGCGGACGGAACTGCAGCTGCCAATCGTCGGCATCGGCACCGCCTTCACCGGCATCCCAACCCAGAACGAGACGGTTAGCGAATATGAAGGCGCGCCGAGCAAGGTCGATCAAGAACTGGGCGTCGAGACTCTGGTGGCGGCGATTGACGCCGGCTGTACTTTCTTTGATACGGCGGTGCTCTATGGGCGCAGCATCAGCGAAACCATGATCGGCGAGGCGCTGCGTCAGCGACCGGAGGCCAAAGACCGGATCACGATCTCAACCAAAGCCGGGCGCAGCCACGAGGGCTACGATTACAGCTTTGACGCGATCCTGCGCAGCGTTCATAACAGCCTTGAGCGAATGGGCTTGGAGCGCGTTGACATTGTCTACATTCATGACGCGATGGGGCAGCCGATGGAGCGCGTGCTGGCGGATGACGGCGCGCTCGGCGCCTTGCGGCATTTGCAGGCTCAGGGCTTGCTGCGGCATATCGGCACCGCCTCGAATGACCCGGCGACCAACTTGCGCTACATCAAGACGGGCGAGTTTGACGCGGCCGTGATGGCGGATTCCTGGAGCCTCATCAACCTGACGGCGGAAAAAGAAATCTTCGCGGCGGCTGCCGAGCACGATGTGGGTCTGGTGGCGGCGACGCCGATCGAACGCGGCCTGTTGGTGACGGGTCCGCTAGCCGGAACGAAGTACCTGAATCGACGATTCAGCCAGGATTGTCTTGACCGCGTCAGCGAGATTCAGAATCTCTGCGCGCGCTACGATGTGCCGATGCTGGCGGTTGCGCTGCAATGGTGCGCGCGGCATCCGCAGGTGGCGTCTACGATCCCGGGCGCCCGTGTGCCGGAAGAGGCGAAATCCAGCATGGCGGCGGCCCAACTCGAAATCCCCGAGGCGCTTTGGACGGCGCTTGCGCCCCTGGTCAAGCATTTCGACACCGCAATCAGCGTCTAGACGCTCTCCAAATGCTCGTCAGCGGCGGGCTCGGCATCGCCTGCCCGGCGAATATCCGACCAGCCCATACCCTGGCGCAATAGCAGCAGGAAACCGAGCAGCGTCGGCGGCAGCCAAATGACGAGATGAGTGACGACGGCGTAAGCAGTGGCGCTGGCGGCGGGCAAGCCCAGGGCGGTCAAAATCGTGATGACCACGAATTCGTTGACGCCGACTTGGCCGGGCGAGGCTGGGATCAAGCCGGCGAGGTTGACCGCGCCGACCAGCAGCAGGGCGACCGCGTAGTTCAGTTCCAGGCCAAAGGCGAACATCACCAGCCAATAAGTTCCGGCTTCCACGCCCCAGGTCAGGAAGGAGACCAGCAACGCGCCCAGAAAATGGCGGGGGCTGCGCAAGCCTTCCAAGCCGGCGATGACATCCTCGCTCAGGCGCTGAGCCGCCTGTCCTAGAGCTCGCGGCAAGATTGTGACCGCCCAGCGGACCAGCCGCCGCAGCAAAGTCGGTTTCGCCGCCAGGAAGAGCGCAGCCACGATGGCCATGCTGACGAGCGGCATGGTCAGCCCGACGATTGCCTCGACTGTCGGTGATTGCAAGTCGATGGCAGCCAAGCCTAACAGGATGAACACAATCATGGTCGTGCCATTATAGAGATGCTCGACGGCGATGACGGTGGTGGCGCGCAGCAACGCTACCTGATGCTCCCGGCGCAGCAGCACTATGCGAAGTCCATCGCCGGCGCGCAGGGGATAGACATTGTTGCCCATGTAGCCGATGGCGACGAGCTTGAAGAGCGCGGCCAGGGGCACGCGTTTGACCGAGTGCAGCAAGATTTGCCAGCGCCAGGCGATGATGAGCATCGCCAGAAAATAGACCAGGGCGGCGACCAGCAGGAGCGGCTGGTCCACATCGCTGAGGCTGTTCCAGAATTGATCGGGCTGGAGACCGCGGAAAGCCAGCAGCAGGAATACCGCGCTGATGATCATCCCGCCGATGAATGCCAGGCGTCTTTTGTCCATGCTCCTCTGGGGCGGGTCGTGTCAGTTGGCAGCGAATGCTATGGCGGCGAAAGATAGCAGACGGATGCGATACAAGATAGATGGAGACAGATCTCGATCACTGCTTGAATTTGATATGTCGACCGCAACGTCTCAGAGCGGCAGGAGCGAATCAACAGAGGCGCTTTCGATGGCGCGCTCCGGCGGGACATATTCGAGATTGAAGGTCTCGGCGATGGCGGGATGGGCGCATTGGCCGGCGAAGGTATTCAAGCCCTGGCGCAGGGCGGGCTCTCGCTCGATGGCGGCGCGGACGCCGAGGTCGGCGATCTTGAGGGCGTAGGGTAGGGTGGCGTTGGCGAGGGCGAGGCTTGAGGTGCGGGGCACAGCGCCGGGCATATTGGCGACGCCGTAGTGGAGTACGCCGTCAATGACGAAGGTGGGATCGCTGTGAGTGGTGGGGCGCGTGGTTTCGACGCAGCCGCCTTGGTCGACGGCGACATCGACGATGGTGCTGCCGTCCGGCATGGAGGGCAACATGTCGCGCGTGACGAGCATGGGGGCGCGAGCGCCGGCGATCAGGACGGATCCGATCAGGGCGTCGGCGGTCTGAATGCTGCGGGAGATGTTGATGGTGTTGGACCAGAGCGTGGTCAGGTTGCCATCCAGGACATCAGCGAGGTAGCGCAAGCGGTCGAGATTGATATCGAGGAGCGTGACGCGGGCGCCCATGCCCAGCGCGATTTTGGCAGCGTTCGCGCCAACTGTGCCGGCGCCGAGTATGACGACATGCGCGGGGGCGACGCCGGGCACGCCGCCCATCAGGATGCCGCGGCCGCCCTTGTGCCGCTCCAGATAGCGGGAGACAACCTGCGCCGCCATGCGCCCGGCGACTTCGCTCATTGGCTCGAGGAGGGGGAGCCGCCCCTGGTCATCCTCGACGGTTTCGTAGGCGATGCCGCTAACGCCGCTAGCGAGCATGGCATAGGTTAGCGCTTCATCCGCTGCCAGATGCAGGTAGGCGAAGAGGATGAGATCGGGATGGAGATAGGCGTATTCGCCGGGTTGCGGCTCCTTGACCTTGATGATCATGTCGGAACGCGCCCAGACGGTTTCAGCCGATTCAATCATCGCGGCGCCAGCGCGAGCGTATTCATCATCGAGAAAGCCGCTTCCCGCGCCCGCGCCGCGTTCGACAAAGACGGCATGACCGCGGTTGACCAATTCACGCGCGCCGGAGGGAGGCAGCGCTACGCGATGTTCTTCGACTTTGATTTCCTTGGGGATACCGATGTTCATGACTTGTCTCCTGCGTAGTCCCATCAATATCACTGTACACGATGTAGGAAATTTGTCCAGTCAATTCGTACATATTGCCCAAAATAGCAGAGCCTGGTACGCGGCAATGGCCGGGGAGATGTTTTTTTTGGCAATCTGGCAATCTGGCAACCTCAGTTCAAACGGCTCTCCATCGCGAGGGCTGATGACAGGACAGTTTTTTCGGCGAGCAGAATATTGTCGTATATCTTGTACTTTCTTGGGGTTTTTCGGGCGACCCAAGGGTCGTCCCTACAACTTTCGCCAAAAGGGAGAGGCGCTTATTTAGAAGCGCGATTCGATTGTTAAGGCGCATGTAGTTTCAGGGTAGCATAAATTGGAGCGCTATGGGCGACCAAATGTTCGCATATTTGTTGTTTCAAACGATGAGTTCGGGCGGCGTGATAGATCGCTACAAGGCGGGCGACCCAATGGCTCGCCCCTACGATTTTCGCCTGTGGGAGTGGTGGGTCAGATGAGGAAATGCTCGTATTCGTTATCGGCGGGGATGCCCCAGACGGACCAGAAGTCGCCGGTGGCGGGGCGCATGATGGCGGCGCCGCAGCTTTCGACGTGCATGGGAGGCTTGGGGCGGGTGCAGATGGCGACATCGTCGCGGGTCAGCGCCATCAGATCGTCGATGGTGATATCGGATTTGGCGAGCAGTTCGCGGGCGCGGCGGAGGCGATTCTCGGAGCTCATCCGCGATTCCGGCGGGCGCTCGCGGGCGACGTCAAGATTCTGCTGGATGAGGCAGTGATTGGTATGGGTGATGGTCTCGTCGGTTAGCTCATGGATGTATTGCGAGGTGGACATGGCTTCGACCTCGTAGCCTTTGCCGTCTTTGTCCATGAGCATGTAGTTGTGAGCGCCGGCGAGTTTGGCGTCGGTGAGGCATTCGAGCGCGGATTCAAGGTCGTCTTGCGCCAGGATCTTGCGGACGACGAAGGGCCAGGTGACGCCGATTTGGCCATCTGTCGCCATGAGATTGTTGATGCCGACGGTGATGCCGGCGCTGTTCATGCCGATCATGCCGACGCAGCCGGTGATGGTGAAAGCCAGGAATTCGGGGGCGTTGTCGGGCTGGCCATGGATCAGGATGACGTAGGGGGTAGCCGAAGCGTGCATATCCCAGGTTTGGCCGAAGAAGGCTTTGCCGTCAGCGCTGCGGTTCCCGGGCACCATGAAGGCGGTGCAGTTGTCCGCGACGAGGGGCGGGGCGGCGGCTGGCACAGTGATATCGCCGAGGTTGTAGACGACATCGATAAAGTCGGTGAAGCCGTTGTTGATGACGAGTTCGGCCAGGCTCAGGCCGGTCGCGTCAGCCATGCCCTGGAGTTCTTCCATGAGGTCGGGGGCGTAGGCTTGGTGCTCGGCGACGCAGGCTTGGGCGAGGGCGAGGACGGCGGCGCGAGAGAGGTTGTGCCCGGTCCAGTTGGCGTCCTGGCTGAGGCGGAGGCGTTCCTCGGTGAACATGTGGATTTCGTCGTGGAAGCGCAGCCCGTGAGCGTAGCCCATGTCGTAGGGAGAGCCGCTTAGGTTGATGACGCGGATTCGGTTCATGTCGTTTGCCTAGTTTCAGCCTGTGAAGTAATTATACCGCAATACATCTAGCGAGAGTTGCGGACGATACAAGTATCGCCACTACGGAATCTTCGCAACGCATGAATATGAACGGGGCTACATCTTGTCCATTTCGGCGCGGACGGTGTTGAGCAGGTTGTCGGCGCGGATCTGGGCGAGGGTGTAGCAGGGACCGCCGAGTTGGTCGGCCAGGCGCTGCGCCAAGCCTTGATCGAAGGCGACGTGTTCCATGTTAATCGTGACGGTGCGGATATCGGCTTCGTGGATTCGGCGGGCGATGGAGTGGGCTTCTTCTTGCGGCGAGATGGAGTCGCTGATGGAGACGTTGCCGGCGCCATCGGTGAGCAGGATCATCATGGGCATGACATCGGGATTGAGGTTTTTCTCGCGCATGACGGCTTCGTAGGTCATCAGCAGGCCGGCCGAGAGGGGCGTCTTGCCGCCGACGGGGATATCAGCCATGGCTTGTTTGGCGAGCACGACGGAGTTGGTGGGCGGCAGGACGAGGGAAGCGCGGTCCTTCTGAAAGACGACCAAGCCGACGCGGTCGCGCCGCTGGTAGGCATCGGTGAGCAGGGACATGATGGCGCCTTTGGTGGCTTGCATGCGCTCGGAGACAGCCATGCTCCAGGAGGCGTCCACGGTGAACATGATCAGGTTGGATGCTTTGCGGACGCGGACTTTTTCTTGCAGGTCGGTTTTGCGCAGGGCGTAAGCCATGCCGGTTTCCTGCTTTTGTTCTACGCGCTTGACCTGGAAAGGGGCGGCGGCGCGCAGGGTGGCGTCAAAGGCGATATCGCTCGGTTTCTCGCCGGCTTGTTTGGCGCGGACGTAGCGCCCGCGTTTGCGTTCGGTGCGCGTGGTGGAGCGACGGCCGGATTGCCGGCGGGTCATGCGGTCGAGCTGGGTGTTGAGTTTGCGCGTTTCGAACTCGGCTTTGGATTCGATCTGCTGGCCGCCTTCCCACCAGCGGGCGTCGGCGGTAGGGAAGACGTCTTGGGGCGCGGCTTCGGTCTGGCCGAGTTCTTGTTCTTGCGGTTCGCCTTCGCCGCTTACAGACTCACTTTTTTTTTAGTTTGCGCCGCTTGTTCGTCGCTGTTCTCGCTGAATTCGCCTTCTTCTTCGCCTTCGCCGATTTCCTGACGTTTCTCGTCCACGGCCGCTTCAACAGCGTTCAGGTCGGCTTGGGCGTCGCTGAAGGGACCGCGTTTGAGGCGATGCGGAATCGTCAAGCGGATGGCGATGGTGATATCGCGATCGTTGATGGCGGTTCTTCCTTCAAAGGCGGCGTGAGCGCGAGCGGCTTTGAGGATGACGAGGTCGGCGCGGTGGCCGTCGATGCGCAGATCGCTGGTGATGCTGGCGATGATGCGGAGATCGTGAAGGCTATGCGTGACCTGATCGATAATTTCACGGGCGGCGGCGATGCGCCCCGAGAGCTGCTGATCGACAGGATCCCACTCGGCTTTGAAATCGAGCGGGTCGTTCTCGTAGGCGATATGCCGCTCGAGGATCTCGATGCGTTCGCGCGCGTCCTTGATGCCGGTCACATCGACGGAGAGGGCGAAGCGATCCAGCAACTGCGGGCGCAGGTCGCCTTCTTCCGGGTTCATGGTGCCGACGAGGATGAAGCGAGCGGGATGGCTGAAGCTGATGCCTTCCCGTTCGACGATGTTCACGCCCATGGCGGCGCTATCGAGCAGGAGGTCGACGATATGGTCGTCGAGCAGGTTGATCTCATCGACGTAGAGGATGCCGCGGTTGGCGTTGGCGAGGACGCCGGTATCGAAGTGCCGTTCGCCAAATTGGATGGCTTTTTCGATATCGAGGGTGCCGACGACGCGGTCTTCGGTGGCGCTGACGGGCAGGTCGACGAAGCTGATGCGCCGCCGCGAAGTCGGGATTTCCGGGCAGTCTTCGTATTTGCCGCGAGCGAAATCCGACCAGGACTCGGGGCGGCTGGGATCGTCATTGAAGGGCGAATCGGCAATGACGTTGATTTCCGGCAGCAGGGCAGCCAAGGCGCGGGCCGCGGTCGATTTGCCCGTGCCCCTCTCACCGCGAATCAGCACGCCACCGATGCGCATATCAATGGCATTGAGGATCAGCGCAAGTTTCATCATGTCTTGGCCGACAATGGCGGTGAAGGGAAAGACGGGCGGTCTGTTGCTCATGAAGGATTCGGCTCCCGACTAATACAATCGAACTGAAACCGCCATTATAGGCTAGAGTCTGGGACCTGACAATTGTCAGCTTGGGCCGGCTCGCGGGTCTTCAGGCGATGAAGTCAGACTCTCAACCAGGGGAAACAGGGCGCGGATGACCGGATCGAATTGTCGATGCGCCAGCGCCACAAGGGAATATGGGCAAGGGAGAGGCGCCGAATCAAGAACGGCGATATCGGGATGGGCGGCTTCATTCCGCTCAAGAAGGGAGGCGCCAAAACCGGCGGCGACGAGCTGTCGGCGGGTTTGATTATCGTCGGCGCGCAGGACTTGTGGCGGGTCAATGTTGAGCTCGGCGAAGAGCTCCTCGATAATTTGTTGAAAGGGGCAAGCCGCCCCGGTGTTTATCCAGGGCAGATTGCCGAGAGCTTCGTGGGCGCTGTCATGTTTGCCGCGCCAGTTCCGCGGAAGGGCGATGACCAGTTCAGCGCAGCCGAGCGGCATTGAAAAGAAGCGCGGGTCAAAGTCAGCGCCATAAACGATACCCATGTCGAGCTTGTCTTGTTCCAGCGATTCCAGGATGCGCGTGGATTCGTCGCGTGACAGTTGGAGTTCAACGCCGGGAAGGCGGCAGTCGAGATGGCGCAAAAAAGCTGCGAGATCGAACAGGGGTTCGGCGATGCTGAGAGCGAGGCGAACTTGTCCGGTCGCTCCCGCGCGGCATGAGCGCGCTTGCGCTTCAAATACGGCGGCGGCGTCAAGTATCTCCCGAGCCTGCGCCACAAGCGAACGCCCGATTTCGGTCAGGCGCAGGCCATCGCGCAATCTCAGGAATAGTTGGAGGCCGTATTCATTTTCGAGGGCGGCGATATGGGCGCTGACGGTTGATGGAGCCAGCGACAGTTTGCGGGCGGCGCCAGTGATGCTGGACTGGTCGGCCGCGTTGACGAAGCTGCGTAGATGAGTCAATTTCATACTGAGCCTTCGGCGATGCCGAAATCATCCTGCGGAGTTTCCGGGGCGCCTATGCGCGATCTTTCGTGCAGGATACGTTATCCGCAAAAGCAGGAGGAATCAAGGCGATGCGCAGAAAATATATTTCTCAAGTGAGCAGGACGCCGGCTCAGGCCGATGGCAGGGCGCTGGAGTTCTATGGCGATAAGCTGCGCTATGAGACTGATCCGGCCGATGTGCATACGGATATGGAGAATGGGGTGGACGACTTTGTGATACTTGATGTTCGCAGCGCCGATGATTATAGGGACAAGCATGTGGCGGGCGCGATCAGCTTGCCGCATAGCCGCATCAGCAAGAAGCGGATGGCGCAGTTTCCCGATGATACGCTCTTTGTCGCCTATTGTTGGGGACCGGGCTGCAACGGCTCTACCAAGGCGGCGCTGAAGCTGACGCAGCTTGGCTATGCCGTGAAGGAGATGATCGGCGGCATTGAGTATTGGGAGCGGGAAGGCTATCCGCTGGTGAAGCCGGGCGGCTAAGGTTCGGCGGCTGTGGCGATCGGCGTGAATGTCGCCGTGGCGGTTGGCGAGGGCGTTGGGCTTGACGTCGCAGTTGGCGTGGAGGTGGAAGTTGCCGTCGGCAAAGCCGGGATATCGGTGATGATTTCCAGGTTGCTTGGCGCGAAGCCTTGACATAAGAAGCTGCTGTAAGCGCCCCAGCCGGTGTGGCCGCTGGCCAACTCAACTTGCAGCCAATCGCGATTTTGGTTTGTGCCGCGCGCCAATACCGGAACATATTCCACCGCGACCTTCACCTGGTTGTGACGGGCGTCGGGACCGGCGTAGAGCAAGACATCGCGGCGAGGTGAACATTCGGGATCGCGGATGGCAATCTGAAGCGCATGTTGGGTTATGTTGCCGATCTCATCCACCGCGCTGAGCAGGATCTCGAAGTCGGCCGCTGGCGCGCCGCGCAGCGCGAATTCGCCATGAGCATTGGAAGCGCGCGACTCGCTTGCGGTTTCAAAGCCGGGGGGACGGCTGATGTCGAGAGAAAGGGCGCCCTCCACCATCCAGCGGACCGTGAGCGTAGCAAAAACATTACGCAGCATAGACGCCCGGTCGGCATAGAACTGGACGATATTGACGGGTTCATAAATGTCCAGGCGGCGCGATGCGATGACAGTTGCGTCGCCTTGTTGGGCGATCAGGGCGATATCGACCGGGTCAGTATAGGGGCGCGTGTCCAGGGAATAGGATGAGGCGTCGGCGGGCAACTCGGCGACAGCGACGCGATCGACTTCGATGACGTAGCGTCCGGCATGTTCGGCGCTCCAACTCAACTCAACCGGCGTGCCTTGCGCAACTTGCGCTTGGGACAGCGAGAGCGCAATTATCACGGGTTCGGGCGGCTGAAAGAGCAGCGAGACAGCCAGCGCAACTGCCGCGAAGATGAGGATTGTGAGCAGTGAGGCGAGCCTCCTCGACAGGAGCGGCGTCACGCGGACGCTGGCTGGGAGCGGCGCGCGATAGCCGGTCGGGTTCTCCGCCTGAGTGATTAGGACGAAAGGCAATTGCCGCGTTTGGCCGACCAGGGGCCGCCGCCGTGAACGGACACCGCCGGGAACTTGCGCGCGTCCGCCGGGCGGCAAAGTCAGGGAGGTCTGATTAAGGCGCAAGTCCAGGCGAGATTCGGGATCTTCGCAGCGCAAAGCGAGCGTCAAAGGTTCGTTGCCTTGGTTGAGCAGGTAGAGGTTGAAGCCGCCGTTGTCTTGGCAGACGGGCGGATCGATCGCCAGGCTGAGGCCGCCGAAGCCGCCGAGTTCAATGATGCCGACAAGGCGCAGGCGCTCTTGCCCCTCGTCAAGGCGGGTGATATTGACGTCGAGCGCGAAATGCTGCGGCGGAATATCGGAGCGGCGCTCGGGTTTTACGAGAAAGAGGAGTTGGGTCTCTTCCCCCGCCGGCAGCGGGAAGGTCAATCTATCCGGCTTGACCCAATCATCAGGCAGCCCGGAGAGCTCGACGCGGAACTCGGCATCGGAATTGCTGGTGTTCGTGATGCTGAGCGGCAGGGTGACGTTGGAGGCGGGAAAGACGGCGGCCGGCGCATTTTCCAGATGAGCGCGGAAACCGGTCAAGGCGGGCTGCGTTTGCTCGCTGAAGGCCGGCATGGCAATTGTGGGGCTATCGCTGCGGCGGTAGAAGGTCAGTCGCAGTGGACCGATCATGATGTCGGCTGTGTCGCCGAGGGGCACGGGCGTATAGGTTGGAATACGCTGGCCGTCGACGAAGGCGCCGGCGGCGGAGGCGAGGTCGGTGATGGTCACGCCGTCGTCGCTGGCGTCGAGGCGAAAGTGACGGTCAGCGACCGATGGATCCGCGAGTTGGATAGAACAGGAACCGGCGCTGCCGACGGTAATCGCGCCGCCGCTTAATTGATGGATTTCCCGTTGTCCATCTGGAAAGAGGATGTCTAGTCGACCGAATGGCGTCATTGAGCGCTTCGCATGTTTGAGTGTAATAACTTCATAGTACAAGTAATTCTAGCGACCTTAAAGCGCCCGGTATAGTGATTGGCGGATAAAAGGCGGGAGCGTTGGAGAAGCGTCATCTTGATAAGCAAACGGCTCTAGTATAATGTCGGCGCAATCGCTGAGGATGAAAGCAGAGCCAGGATGCGCGAGACGATAATCTGTGTGACGCCGAATGCCGCGCTGGACCGCACCTTGGTGGCGCCGGATTTTGCCGTCGGGCATATCTCCCGTGTCCCGGGCGCGATCGCCGTGCCGGGCGGGAAGGGCTTAAATGTGCTGCGGGCGATCGAGATTCTCGGCGGTCAAGCGCTGGCGATGGGTTTGCTGGGCGGGCATACTGGCAAGATGGTTGCGGCCATGGTGGCGGAGGGCGGCTACCGGGCGGTATGGACGGAGTTCGCTGGCGAAACGCGAACCTGCACGATCATCGCGTCGCCGAATCGCCATTCAACCGTGATCAACGAATCGGGCCAGATCGCGCCAGGGGACTGGACGGCCTTGGTTGATGATATATGCCGGGTGGCGGAAGATGAAAGCGCGCGAACAGTTTGCCTTTGCGGCAGCCTGCCGATCGGCGCGCCGGATGAGGCGCCGGCGGATTTGGTCGAACGGGCGAAAGCGATGGGCATTCGCGTTTGGGTGGATAGCAGCAAGCTGTGGTTGAAGAATGCCATCGAGGCGAAACCTTACGCGATCAAGGTCAATCGTGAAGAGTTCCTGGACGCCTTGGGCGCGGGGGCGCGGACGCAGGCTGAGATCGTCGGCTTGGCGCGGCGCTTGATCGCGGGCGGGATCGAGATTGTTGTTATATCTCTTGGCGCCGAGGGCGCTCTGCTGGTTTCCAAGGATCTGGCTGTGAAAGGGATGCCGCCGGTGATTGAGGCGGTGGATCCGGTGGCCAGCGGCGATTGCCTGCACGCGGGTATCGTGACGGCGCTGGCGGACGGCGCGGATCTGGCGGAGGCGCTGCGTCGCGGCGTGGCGGCGGGCACGGTCAACGCGCTCTATGCCGGCGGCGCGCAGTTCTCCCATGCGCATTTCCTGGAGGTCTTGGCGGAGACGGGAGTGGAGACGCTGGCCGAATGAAAGCGCGACAATTTACAGAAATTTTAAACATTGTATATGGATTTCTTATAGACGCTTTCTAGGATGGTTCGCGAATTGATCGTTACGGTCCAGGACCATTGGCGGCTTGCCGGGTGTTCTAGTCGGGGTTCGCAGTGAGCTAGGCTTGGTAGCGAGAAAGGATATCTCTAGCAGTGATACATGTGCAGAATATTGCCAAGAGTTACGGAAATATACAGGCGCTCCGCGGCGTCAGCTTTGATATTCAGCCGGGCGAGATTGTCGGTTTGCTGGGACCGAACGGCGCCGGCAAGTCAACCGCCATCAAGATCATCACTGGCTTCCTGCATCCCGATGAGGGCTTGGTCGAGATTGACGGCTTGAATGTTCTGCGGGAATTGCGGGCGGTGCAAGCGAAGATTGGCTATTTGTCCGAGAATACGCCGCTGTATCCGGAGTTGTCGGTTCAAGCCTATCTGCGGATGATCGCGGATTTGCGTTCGATACCAGAGCCCGACTTTATCCGCCGGCTATCGGATGCGGTGTATGGCGTGGGGTTGCAGGATTATTTGACACGGCCGATAGCATCGTTGAGCAAAGGTTTGCGTCAGCGGCTGGGTTTGGCGCAGGCGATATTGCATAAGCCGCAGTTTCTCATTCTTGACGAGCCCACGGTTGGTTTGGATCCGACGCAGATTGTGGAGATCCGCGCCCTGATCAAGTCGCTGGCGCAGGAGAGCACGATCTTGTTTTCATCGCATATTTTGTCCGAGGTGGAGGCGATCTGCGACCGCGTCGTCATCATCATCAATGGCGAGGTCAAAGCGGATCAGCGTTTGAGCGAACTGAGCAGGAGCAATGACGCGACGCTGGTTTTGCAGAATGACAGCGATGATGTTGAGCGGTCCTTGAACGCGTTGGCGGGCGTCGAGAGGGTTCAGCCTTTGCGATCACTGGATGACTATCCCGCCTATCGCATTAGCGGCTCGGTCGATATTACGCCGCGGATTTACACGGTCGCGCGCGAACGTGACTGGGCAGTGCGGGAACTGCGCCGGGACACGGTCACGCTCGAGAGCTTTTTCAATCAACTGGCGACGACGGCATAGGAGCGTAACATGCGAAAAATACTCTCCGTTACAGGCAAAGAACTGAAGCTCTATTTTGGTTCGCCGATGGCCTTGATATTCGTCGGCGTCTTCCTGGTGTTGACGCTGTTTGTCTTCTTCTGGGTCGATTCGTTTTTCGCGCGCGGCATCGCCGATGTGCGGGCGCTTTTTGCCTGGATGCCGCTTTTGATGATCTTTCTGGTTTCGGCGCTGACGATGCATCAATGGAGCCGGGAAGAAGATAGCGGCAACTTGCAGGTGCTGCTGACGATGCCGGTGCGCCTGGTTGAGCTGGTCGCGGGCAAGTTCTTTTCGGCGCTTGTTCTGGTTGCGGTGGCGCTGGGTTTGACGCTTTTTCTGCCGATCACGGTGGCTTCGCTGGGGAACCTCGATTGGGGACCGGTGATCGGCGGCTACCTGGCGGCGCTTTTGCTCGCCTCAAGCTATATCGCGATTGGCATGTTTGTGTCGTCGCGCACGGACAATCAACTGGTCGCGCTCATCGGCACGGCTGTCATTTGTGGCTTGTTTCAAGCGGTAGGGTCGCCAGTGATTACCGACTTGTTCGGCGCGACCGCCAGCGATCTGCTGCGTCAGTTTGGCGCGGGCAGCCGCTTCGAGAGTATTGAGCGCGGCGTGATTGACTTGCGCGATCTGGTCTACTATCTGTCGCTGACGGTTTTCTTCCTGGCTTTGAACATCCTCTCGCTGGATAGCAAGCGCTGGAGCGTCGGGGCGCATTTGCGGGCGCACCGTTTGAACGGCCGCGTCAGCCCTCTCTTGATCGGGGCGAATCTGCTGGCGTTGAATCTGTTGATCGCTCCTTTGAGCGCGGCGCGTTTCGACTTGACGCAATACAGCGAATACAGCTTGTCCGATGTGACCAAGAATCTGCTGGCGGACCTGGGCGAGCCGCTACTGATTCGCGGTTACTTCAGCGAGGAGAGCCATCCGGCTCTGGCCCCGCTTGTGCCGCGGATCAAGGATACGTTGCTGGAATATCAACTGGCGGGGGCCGGCAAGCTGGAGCTGGAGTTTGTCGATCCCTTGACCAACCCCGAGCTGGAGCGGGAGGCGAATCAGATCTATGGCATCCGTCCGACGCCGCTGCAAGTGAGCGACCGCGGCGGCGTATCGCTGGTGAATGTGTATTTTGACGTGCTTATAGCCTACGGCGATCAAACGGCGACGTTGAGCTTCGCCGATTTGATAGAAGTTGTTGAATCGCCGCTGGGCGTAGAGGTGCGGTTGCGCAACCTGGAATACGATTTGACGAGCGCCATACAGCGCGCGGTTTACGGTTTCCAAAGTCTTGATGCGGTCTTGGCGGCTTTGGACGAGCCGGCGCGGCTGACCCTTTACACGTCGTCGGCGACCATGCCGGAGATGATGCGCGAGGTGGATGAGACGCTGCGGGAAGTGACGCGGGAGATCGCCGAGATAAATCCGGCCAAGGTCAGCTTTGAAGTCGTCGATATGTCGCTGGCGGATGCGGTCATAAGCGAGCAGGAGCTTTTTGATCGCTATCAAATTCAGCCGGTGGCGACGAGTTTCTTCGCGGTTGAGACCTTTTATCTGCATCTAGTCATCAAGGCGGGCGCTGATATTCAGGTCATTTATCCCGCGGGCGAATTGAGCCGGGTTGAGATTCGCAATGCGATTGAATCGTCCCTTAAGCGCTCGTCCGCCGGCTTCCTCAAGGTGATTGGCTTGTGGACGCCGCCGGCGTCGCCCCCCGATCAGTTCGGGCAGCAACTGCCGAGCTTGCAGCAATACAGCATCCTGGAAGATACGCTGCGCGAGAACTACGAATTGCGCCGGGTATCGCTGGATGAGGGACAGGTGGCGGCGGATATTGACGTCTTGATATTGCTGTCGCCGCACAGCTTAACCGACAAGCAGCGCTACGCGATCGACCAATACATCATGCGGGGCGGCTCGGTGATTGCGGCGGCGGGGCGTTATCGTCTCGGCATTGATCCTTATGTGGGCAATCTGCTGCTGGATGTGAATGAAGGCGGGATTGAAGAGATGCTGGCGAGTTATGGCGTCATCGTCGAGGACAGCCTGGTGATGGATTATCAGAATGCGCCTTTCCCGCTGCAGGTGCAGCGCGACCTGGGCGATATGGTGGTCACCGAGATTCAGGCGCTGGATTATCCTTTCTTCGTGGACGCGCGCCCGAACAAGATGGACTTTGACAGCCCGGTTGTTCAGGGATTGCCTTTGCTAACAATGAGTTGGACGTCCCCTATCACGGTCGATGAAGCGCTGTTGGAAGCCGGGCAGGTCACGACTTTGGTCAGCTCGAGCGACGCCGCCTGGGTAACGACGATGGCGAATCCGCAGCCGGACCTGGAAATGTATCCGGATTTCGGATTCCCGGTGGGTGACGAGTTGGCGTCTTATCCGCTGGCGGTGGCGGTCGAAGGGTCGTTCAGCAGTCATTTTTTGGATAAGCCTTCGCCATTTGCAGCGGACGAGACGGGCGCTGGCGCGGAAGGCGAAGCGGTTGACGCCATAGGACTGATAGAGCGTTCGCCGAATAATACGCGGCTGGTGGTTTTGGGCAGCGCTGAGTTTGTGAATGACAATGTCTACCAGATCTCGGCGAATTTTGGCGGCGACCGTTTCTTCAGCAACCTTCAATTGCTTGCCAACGCGATTGACTGGTTCACGGAAGATCTGTCGCTGGCGTCGATCCGCGGGCGGGGCAGCGCGGCGCGCATCCTGCCGCCGATAGATGAGGTTGCGCAGAATCGCTGGGTCATGATCAATTATGCCGTTGCGATTATCAGCTTGCTGTTGATAGGCGGCGTCTGGCAAATACAGCGGCGCGCCGAGCAACCGATTCAGTTGATCCCGTCGATGGCCGCGCCGGAGCCGACCGCGTCCGCCGATGAATTGAGCGAAGGAGAAGTCTGATGTTGAACCGAAGCAATCTTTTCCTGGCGGCGCTTTTGCTGGCGCAGATCGTTCTGATAGCCATCTCGGCGCTGCTCACGGGCGGCAGGGAAGAAAGAGCGGTTCAGCCCATACTTGAGGACGTGATCGGGGCTGATATCGAGCGCATCACTATCGCCGATGACCTCGACAATGAGATGACCTTCGCTCGCCATGCCGAGGGCTGGGTCTTGCCGGATGCTGATGACTTCCCGCTCGATGGCGAGAAAGTCGATGAGATTCTGGACAAGCTGCTTGGTCTGGATACGCGGCGGCTGGTGGCGTCGAATCCGGCGAATTACGCTCGCCTGGAAGTCAAGGAAGACGAATTCCGCCGTCGAATCGAATTGGAAGGCGCTGGCTCTACAGCCCTGTTGTACCTGGGCGGCAGCGGCGGCGTGGACACGGTATATGCGCGGCGCGCCGATGATGAGGCGGTCTATCTGGGCAGCGGACTGAATTCTTGGGAGCTGTCGACGCAGGTGTCCACCTGGCTGGACGCGACTTATGTGGATGTGCCCCTGGACGATGTGCTTGAGATAAGCGTGCGGAATGCCGAAGGAAGCTTCACGTTTGCGCGCGCTGGCGAGGACTGGACCTACGCCGGCTTGAGCGAAGGCGACCGCTTCGAAGATACCAAGATGCCCATCATCCTGAGAAACGCGGCCAGCATCCGAATGCTGGAGCCTTTGGGCTTGACGCCTAAAGAGGAGTACGGGCTGGATACGCCGGCAGTCCTGGTCGAGGTCAGGTATCGTGAGTTGGTGGAAGAAGAAACGCCGGAAATCGATGAATCCGACGAGACCGCAGCAGCGGACGATGAAGACGCGGTAGTCGAAGTCCAATACAGGGAAGCCAGCTACAGCTTGACCTTTGGCGCGACCTTGCAAGATAGCGATATCGCGCTCAAATCGTCGGAGGCCGAGTACTATGTGCTGGTGCGGGACACGATCTTCAACGCCTTTAACGATCTCAAACACGACGAATTGGTGAAGGCGCCGGAGACGGAGGCGGAGCCTGAGGGCGAGTGAGCCGAGGAGCTAAGAATTGCATTGGACTGAAGGCTGTTCCAAAAAAGAGAGCAGCCTTTCTTTATGCGAGCGCCGCCCTCGTTAATTCGCTCAGTCGCTCATATAATGACCGCCGTCTCTATCGGCGGGAAACAGACCAAGGACAGTTATGGCAGCGCCATTGACATTCCAGCAAGTCATCTTGAAATTGCACCATTTTTGGGCGGCGCAGGGCTGCCTGATCTGGGAGCCTTACAATGTGCAGTTGGGCGCGGGCACCGGCAACCCGGCGACGACATTGCGCGTGCTGGGACCGGAGCCTTGGCGCGTGGCCTATGTGGAGCCGACGGTGCGGCCCGATGACGGGCGCTTTGGCGAGAATCCCAATCGGATGCAGAAGTATTATCAGTATCAGGTGATATTGAAACCGGATCCGGGCAATCCGCAAGAGTTATATCTGGCATCGCTGGAAGCGCTGGGCATCAAGGCGCGCAAGCACGACATTCGTTTTGTCGAGGACAATTGGGAGTCGCCGGCCTTAGGCGCCTGGGGGCTGGGCTGGGAAGTCTGGCTGGATGGTCAGGAGATCACGCAGTTCACTTATTTTCAGCAAGCGGGCGGCATGACGCTCGATCCCGTCAGCGTGGAGATCACCTACGGCGTGGAGCGGATCGTGTTGGCTCTGCAGGGTAAGGACTCGGCTTGGGACATTGATTGGCTGGACGGCGTCAGCTACAGCGATGTGATGTTCAGCGAAGAGGTGGAGCACTGCAATTATTATTTTAATGTCGCCGATGTGGATGCCCTGAAGTTGGTCTACGACACCTACGAGCGGGAATACGCGCGGGCGCTGGAAGGCGATGCGCTGATCTCGGCTTATGATTATGTGTTGAAGTGCAGTCATCTGTTTAATGTGCTGGATACGCGCGGCGCGGTCGGCGTGACCGAGCGGGCGGCTTATTTCCGACGCATGCGGGAGATGACGCGGACGATCGCGAAGGAGTATGTGGCGCAGCGCAAGGACTTGGGTTTTCCGCTGATGAAAATGGCCGAGAAGTGGCCCGGCGCTGAGTTGCAGGTGGCGGACGAGCTGCCGCCGGCGCCGACGAAAGCGGCCGATGTCTTGATCGAGATCGGCGTCGAGGAGATGCCGGCGGATGATGTGGCAGTTGCGTTGGCGCAAGTGAAAGCTTCCGCGCCGGTCCTGTTTGACGAATTGCGATTGTCACACTCCGGCTTGGAGGTGCATGCCACGCCGCGTCGTATTGTCGTGATTGCGCGACAAGTTGCGCCACGACAAGCAGACGAGGAGTTTATCGCCAAGGGACCGCCGGCGAATCGCGCCTATGACTCCGGTGGCAATCCGACGCGAGCGGCAACTGGATTCGCCCGCGGCAAAGGCGTCGATGTCGCGGACTTGCTCGTCAAAGATTTGGATGGCGGTCGCTATGTCACTGCGGTCGTGCGCAACGAAGGCCGGTCGGCGACAGCGGTGCTGACGGAAGCGCTGCCGGACTTTGTCGCTGGGCTGAACTTAGGCCGCTCGATGCGCTGGAATGCATCCGGCGTCGCGTTTTCGCGGCCGATCCGTTGGCTCCTGGCGCTCTTCGGCGAGGCCGTGATTCCCTCTGAGTACGCCGGAGTGGCAAGCGGCAATGAGACTCGCGGCTTGCGTCCACTGGGTTCGCCGCGGATAGAAGTTGCTGGCCGGCAGGATTACGAGAGTAAGTTGCGAAAGCAAGGCGTCGTGCTGGATTACACTGAACGGCGCTGCGCCATTCGGCGGCAAATTGATGCCTTGGCGGCGGAAATTGGCGGGAAAATTCCGGATGACGACGCTCTTTTGGCGGAAGTAACAAACCTGGTGGAGGCGCCGACGGCTTTTCGCGGCCAGTTCGACCGTGACTTGCTCGTCTTGCCGCGCGATGTTCTGGTCACGGTCATGCGCAAACATCAGCGCTATTTCGCCGTTGAGGACGCTGATGGCGCGCTGATGAATTATTTCATCGCCGCGCGCAACGGCGACCGCGAGCATCTCGACAAAGTGATCTACGGCAATGAGCAGGTGCTGCGCGCTCGCTTCTCAGACGCCCGCTTTTTCTTCGAAGCCGATATCAAGAAGCCCCTGCGAGAATACCTGCCACGCCTGGAGACTTTGACGTTTCAAGCGGAACTGGGCTCGATGCGGGCGAAGAACGATCGAGTCGCGGCGACGGTCCAAGACCTGGGCGAGTTGCTCGGGTTCGACGCGGATGATATCGCCGCAGCGCATGAAGCGGCGCAACTAGCCAAGGCGGATTTGGCGACCAGCATGGTGGTTGAGATGACCTCGCTGCAGGGCATCATGGGGCGCGAGTACGCCTTGCGAGAGGGGATTGATCCGGCGGTGGCGGAGGCTATTCGCGAGCATTGGCTGCCGGACGGCGCGGACGATGCCTTGCCCGCGTCGCGGCCGGGGCAATTGTTGGCGCTGGCGGACAAGCTGGATAGCTTGGTCGGGCTGATCGCGGTCGGGCTGGCGCCCAAGTCGACATCAGATCCATTTGGTCTGCGGCGCTCGGCGCTCGGCATCATTCGGATACTTGTGGAAGCGGATATCCATATTGACCTGCGTACTTTGATTCAGCGTGTTTCGGAAAGCCAACCGGTTCCCGTCAGCATGAATGTGAAGCAGGGAGTGTTTGATTTTGTCAAAATCCGCCTGGAGAGTTGGTTGGCCGACAGCGCCTCCGCGCCTCGAGATGTCATCCGGGCGGTATTGGCGGAGCAAGCGCAGAATCCAGCGGGGGCGGCCAGAGGCGTGGCGGAATTGGCTGCCTGGGTCAAGCATGACAACTGGGAAGCGCTACTCGACAGTTTCGCGCGCTGCGTCCGGATTACGCGGGAGGAGAGTGCTCATAGCGTCAATCCGGTCGGGTTCTATGAGCCGGCGGAGCGTGAACTGTATCGGGCGTATCTGGCGGCGACAGACTGTTACGATCAATCAGCTGGCGTTGACGCGTTTCTGTCAAGGTTTCAGTCAATGGCGCCGGCGGTAACGAACTTCTTCGATAACGTACTGGTGCATGCCGATGATGTTGACCTGCGGAACAATCGAATCGCGTTGCTGCAGCGCATCAGCGCGATGCAGGCCGGCAAGGCGGACCTCAGCGAGTTGGAGAATTTCTAGGGTCGAGTCGCATTGGCATCGGTTGTCGCGTTGGCGCGCAGGTCAGAATGTGCCGCCTTTGTATAATTCTTACAATGTGTTGGCGAGACGAAATTATGGTAGACGCCTACACTCGCCACTATAATCTAGTTGCCAATTCATCGAGGAGCGCCCGTCGATGTCCGTGACGGACGAGATCAAGTCTCGCATCGACATTGTGAGCTATGTGCAGCGTTATGTGCCGGGGCTGAAGAAAGCCGGGCGAAACCACAAGGCTTGCTGTCCCTTCCATAACGAGAAGACGCCATCCTTCGTGGTGAACCCGGCGCGGCAGAGCTGGCACTGCTTTGGCGCTTGCGCGGAAGGCGGCGATCTCTTCACCTTTGCGCAGAAAATGCACGGCTGGGATTTCAAAGAAGCGCTGCGGGAATTGGCGCATGAGGCGGGTGTTCAGCTCAAGGCGCAGACACCGGAACAGAAGAGCCGTAGCGACCGTCAGGATGTATTGCGCGGCATAGTGGCCAGCGCCGCCGAATTCTACCAGCGGGCATTGCATCGAGAGATGGGCTCGGGCGCGCTGGTTTATTTGCGCGAGAAGCGCGGCTTGAAAGACGAGACCATAGACGAGTTTCAGCTCGGCTATGCCCCGGATAGTTGGGATTTTATACTGCGGTCGCTGCGTCAGTTGGGTCACAGCGACGATGACATCGTCGAAGTCGGATTGGCCGTCCGCAACGAGAGCGGCCGAGTCTACGATCGCTTCCGCAATCGCCTGATGTTCCCCATCCGCGATGATCGCGGCCGGATTGTCGGATTTGGCGGCCGGGCGCTTGGCGCTGAGGAGACGGCAAAGTACATAAATTCGCCGCAGTCGGCGATATTTGACAAGAGCCGTTTGCTCTACGGTTTGGATTTGGGCAAGTCCGCGATTCGCGAGCGCGGAACTGTTGTAATCGTCGAAGGGTATATGGATGTGATACAAGCGCATCAGGTCGGCTACGCCAATGTCGTCGCGCAGATGGGCACAGCGATGACGGAACCGCAGTTGCGGCTGGTGTCGCCGCGATTCGCGAGGCGAATTGTATTGGCGCTTGATGCCGACGATGCCGGGCAGAATGCCGCGCGCCGCAGCCTGGAAGTGGCGCGGGAGGCGCTGGAGAGAGATTACGCGGGCAAGCTCGCGATCGATATTGGCATCTTGCGCGTGCCGGCGGGCAAGGACCCGGACGACTACTTAAGAGAATCGCCGCAGGGCTGGGCTCCGCTGGTTGATCAGGCGCAAGGCGTCGCCGATTTCGTGATTGACATGGAGACAGCGTCGCTGCCTGCCGACGCGAGCGTGCCGGCGCGTCAAGCCCTGGCCATGTCGATATTGCCGATCTTACAGGCATCGGAGAACAACGTATATCGGCAGGAGAATGTTCAAAAGCTGGCGCGTCGGTTGCGCATCAACGAGCGCGAAATGTTGGCTTGGATGCAGGAGCAACAGCGGGATCATGGCCGGCGGACGCGAAGAGCGGCGGAGCCCCAGCAGCCGCCGGAGCCGCCGCCAGAATATTGGGACAACGAATACGCTCTTGAATCGGCGGATGCCAGCGACCTCGGCGAAACGAGCACGGCCGCGGATGACGCGGGTATCCCGGCGCGGTCGCTCAAGCGCGCCATTGAAGCCTATTGCCTGAGTGTTTTGCTCAAGGAACCGAACTGGCTTTACCAGGTAAACAGGAAATTGCGCGAGCTGGCTGGCGATGACGAAGCGCTCCTGGCCGGACCCTTGCGCGAGTTGTGCGCCGACGACTTCACGCAGAGCAATTACCGCGCGCTGATGGTGTATTTGCAGGACTCGATGGCGCAGGATGATATGGAGCCGCTGGAATATCTCGCTAGCGTCGTCGACGAGGACTTGCGTCCGGAGCTCAGTGCTCTGCTGGTCGATGAGCCCGAGACGATAGCCGAACGGATTCGCGGAAACTTTCGGGTCGACTTAAACGATATATTCAGAAGGGGCGTTCGCCGGGGGCGGCCCGGTGTGAACGCGCGAGAAGAACTGGTCTGCCGCGTGCTGCAATTGCGCCTTGAGCGGCTGGAAAATGAACGCGTGGAGATGCAATATCTGCACGAAGAGGCTCAGGCCGAATCACTGGCCGATGACAATCAGCGCGCGCGAATCGCCGAGAAGATCATGCTGTCAATGCGGGCCAAAGCTCGGATCAACCTGGCGGTCAGCTAGCGTGTATTTCCTTTATGGCGAACGATCATTGCAGATAAGAGGAAGTTGAAAAATGGCGACAGACTCTGAAGACGGCATCCGCGAGTATACTGGCTACGATGGCGGCGCTGAAACAACTTCAGATTTCAAGATGGATGAATTGGCGGGCGATGATGCGCGGGCGGCGGCGCGGGAAAGCTTGCCGCTGTCGGATGATCCGGTGCGGATGTACCTGAAGGAGATCGGGCAAGTGCCGCTGCTCGATAGCAACCGTGAAATGTGGCTGAGCACGCAGATAGCCGCTGAGCGACACCTCGAAAGTTTGCGCGATGAATTGATGAGCCTCGACAAGCAATCGGACAACCGCCGCGAGGCAAACTACCTTGATGTGGAACGCTTCGCTTACAAACGACTTAGGGAAGATTGGGAAAAGCTGCTGGCGGCCGCCGAGGCGCAAGCGGTAGAAGCGCCGGATTTCATCAAAGTGTTGGTGGAGGTAGAGGAGACGATTGTCAACTGGGACCGCGAGGCGGATTCCTACATTCGCGGATATTTAAAGCAGCGGAATTGGGGCAGAGATGAAAAGTGGACGGTCTTGGCGCAAGCCTTCTTTCAGATAATACACGCCCTGTTTCTATTTCCGTTTGAGCATCAGATGCGGATACAGCGTCACTTTCGCCGCGAGCATGCCCTGCCAACTCTGCAAGAATTTGACACCTGGATTGAAGATACGGTTGACCCGATCAGCTTGGCGAAGCAGCAGCAGGAACAGGTGGAACAGCATGCGTCGATGTCATCCGAGGCGTTGACGCGCGCTAATCTGAGGCTGGTTGTCAGCGTGGCCAAGCGCTATCTGGGGCGCGGCATAAGTTTTCTCGATCTGATTCAGGAAGGCAATATCGGCTTGCTGCGAGCTGTGAACAAATTTGACCATACGAAGGGCTACAAGTTCAGCACCTACGCTACCTGGTGGATTCGCCAGGCGATTAGCCGCGCGATCGCGGATCAGGCGCGGACGATTCGTATTCCGGTTCACATGGTCGAGACGATCAACCGGATGATGCGGGTACAGCGTGAACTGATTCAGTCCCTGGGCGCGGAGCCGAAAACCGAAGAAGTTGCGCTGGAAATGGATTTTCTCAGCGATAGCGAGCGCAGTGAAATCAAGCAGCAGATGCGAGATGGCGAGGAGTTGGATCCGGCGCTGAACCGCAAGTTGCGCCGCGCCTCGCAGAAAGTACGCCGGATTATGCGGATCAGCCAGGAACCGATGAGCCTCGATATGCCTGTCGGGCAGGAAGACAGCAGCCAACTGGGCGACTTTATCCCGGATGAAAATATGCTGGGACCGGTGGATGCGGCGGGTCGGCAATTGCTGAAAGAACAGATCAGAGCCGCTTTGGGCATTTTGAGCGAGCGAGAACGTCAGGTATTGGAAATGCGCTTCGGCTTGATTGACGGGTATGACAACACGCTCGAAGAGGTCGGGCGCTATTTTGGCGTCACGCGCGAGCGCATCCGACAGATCGAGGCGAAGGCATTACGTAAGCTGCGCCATCCGACGCGTTCACGACAACTGCGCGATTATCTTGAAATGTAGCTGCTTTCTGAGCGCAAACGCAGAGATATCAAATGAATATTGAGCCGCTGCACAGATGGGATCTCAACCCGAAGGCGGCGATCGCATTGCAACGCGACTTGGCTTCGCGCTTGATAAGCGACCGACCCCTTGATTTTGACGAGGTCCGAACTGTTGCCGGAGTTGACGTCAGCGTCAAAGGCGGCATGACGCGCGCCGCGGTCGTGGTGATGAGCTATCCCGGTTTAGTGATTGTGGAAACCGCAAGCGCGCAGCGAGAATCTACGTATCCTTACATCCCCGGGTTGCTGGCATTTCGTGAGGGGCCCGTGGTATTGGATGCGCTGGAGCGTATCAGGCGTCAGCCGGATGTCTTTCTCTTTGACGGCATGGGGCAGATTCACCCGCGGAAGCTGGGCATCGCGGCGCATCTCGGATTATGGCTGGGGCGCCCTACTATCGGATGCGGCAAGTCGCACTTTATCGGCCAATATGAATTGCCTGTCCGGGAAAAAGGCGGCCGCCAACCTTTAATGCACGGTGATGAACAACTTGGCATCGTCTTGCGGACGCGGACGGGCGTAAAGCCGGTATACGTCTCGGTCGGGCATTTGTGCGAGATTGAGAGCGCCGTCGCCTTGGTCTTGGCTTGTACCACGAAGTACCGCTTGCCGGAGCCCATCCGAGCGGCGCATAAGGCGGCCAGTCTTGCGGCAGAGATGAAACCATAGCAATCACGTCTTGATTAGGCGAAATCTGCGAGAGCCCGAGATTCCAGTGGGATGCTTCGGGTGAACTTGATAGTTACGTATTAGACTTTGCTTAGCATTTGTCTTGCGCTTGATCCGACACAGGGAATGAAAGTAAAGCGGAACAGTTACAGATTGTTTAGCCGGCGGCCGCAGCGCAGGAGCGGTTGCGCGTCCTTGCTCGTCTTGCTGCTGGTGACGATGGCTGTTGTGGTCCTTGGACGACACTGGATCGGGCTGCGGCTCAACCAGAATCGCAACCTTGGGCCCGCGGTCAGCTTGCCGGACGCGTTCGCCGCCTTCAACAAAGGGGATCTCAAGTCGGCGGTAGAATTTGCGCATCAGCTACTTGAGCGAGATGGCGCGGATGTCGCCGTGTATGAGTTGCTCGTCCGCGCCTTGATTTACCGCAGTTACAGCGATGTGAGGCGGGAAGATGACCGAGCCAAGGCGCTGGAGGCAAGCCGGGAGGCGATAAGGCGCTTGCCGCGTGATTTGGACATGCAGGCTTTACACGGTTATGCGCTGCAAGCCACGGGATCTGCTGAGGAGGCTGGTCGCATAGCCCTGCGTATTGTGGAGCGCGAGCCGGATCATATATTGGCGCGGATCGTGCTTTCGCTGTCTTACGGGGCGCGCGGCATCGCCCAGGCTGCGCTGCGGGAGGCGGAAACCGGACTCGAATTTGCGCTAAAGCAGCGCCGGTACGAGCTGGAAAGTCATCGCGCAATGGCGCTGGCATATGGCGATATGGGCAATTATCGGGCTGCGCTGGCGGAACTTGACAAGGCGCTTGCTTACAATGGCAAGCTGATCCCCCTGCATTTCGAGAAGGCGCTATTCGCGCTGCAAGTTGGCGATGTTGACCAAGCTACCGTGTCCTACTTCACGATCATGGCTATGTCCGCTGACAACGTGAAAGCGCGGACGCGGTTATGCGAACTTTCGGAACGTTTGCAGGAACGCGATGCCGCGCTGCGATATTGCCAGGAGGTCACAGCGCTGGCGCCGCTCTGGGACGACGGCTGGTATGCCTTGGGACGGCTGCGCTTTCTCGATGGCGATTATGAGCAAGCGAAGTCCGCCTTTGGACGTTGCAGCCGCTTGCAAGTCGAAGGCGGCGTCGCCATACAAGATCGACAGCTTGATTGCTGGTATTTGCAGGGGCAGTCGGCGGAGATAATTGGCGATTGCGACTCCTTAACCCTGATCTATCGAGAATTCCAGGATATGGCGCGTGAAGCAGGTTTGCCGCAGACCTGGAGTTATCCGCCGGATGGACCGCCGATTTGCGCCGGCGCGGTATTACGAGCGCGGCAAGCGGCGTCGCCGTGAAGACAAAATCTAGGCGGTTTCTGCTTCCGCTTCGTTCAGCGCGATGTGGTATAGGGCAATCGTCGCATCTGTGACATGGCGCAAGGTGAATCCTTCGAGTACGATTTCCCGGCCTCGGACGCCCATGGCGCGGCGCCGGGTCGCATCGTCGATCAGTCGCTCGACGGCGGCGGCGAGAGCGTTAATGTCTCTTGGCGGGATGAGCAAACCGTTGTCTTCGTGAAGTACGATTTCCCGGCAGCCGGGACTGTCTGTGGCGACGCAAGCGCGAGCGCAAGCGGCCGCTTCAATGAGGACCTTGGGTACGCCTTCGCCATAGGTGGACGGCAGACAAACAATATCGCTTTCCGCGTATACGACGGGCATATCATCGCGTTTGCCCTGCCACTCGATCAGGCCGGCATTATGCCAGGCTTCAAGTTGCGCCGTTGGGACATTCAGGGGGCTGGTGCTTTCTTCGTAGCCGACCACGCGAAAATGCGCTTTGCTGCGAAGCCGGCGCGCTACCTCGACAAAATCGCCGACGCCCTTTTGCCACAGCAGTCGCCCGGCGAAGAGGACAACCGGCTTGTCCGATGGCGTCTCAGGGCGGGGATGGAATTCTGTTTCGTCAACCCCGGAGCCGCGGATCAGCCTTGTCCTTTCGCCTTTGATCAAGCCGCGCTCCACAAAGACCCGCCGGTCGTCCGGATTCTGAAAGATCATGCGCGTGTGAGCGCCCGCCAGCGCAAGCCTGAACGCTGGCTGACTGAGCAGAGCCAAGGTTTTCGCCTTGAGATCGTCGCCGGCGAACAGGTATCCCAAGCCGCTCATGGCTTGAATGACTGGAATGCCGCCCGTTAATCTGGCGGCGATACCGCCGTAAATCACAGGCTTGATGCTGACGTGGTGCAGCAGGTCAGGCTGCAAATCCGCATAGAGCTTGCGCAGGGCGAGCAAGGTCTTCAATTCGCGCAGTGGATTCATGCCATGCTGGCTAAGGGGCAGTGGATAGAAAGGGAAGCCGTTTTCCATGATCTTGTTCACAGAAGCGGCGTCTGCGCCGGATGTCGCGATATGGACGTCAAATCCGGCGGCGCGCGCTGCAATAGCCAGAGGCAAGCGATGGGAGACGAAGAAGCGCGGGATGTTTATAACGTAGAGCAACTTGGGAGGCTTCTGGCGCAAGGATGTCCCCTTGGATCAGTTGACCGCGAGGGTGAATCGGCGCCGGCAGCGACGACGCCCGACACGACGTCTATGACTCTTTTTCGACTTCCACCAGCGGAATCTCGCTTGTGTCGTCGACGCCGGCTATGGTTTCGCTCAGAGCCTCGATCGGCGCGTGACGAGCGAGGCGCGCGCCGGCCAGGACATAAACGAGCACGCCAAAAGACGATAATCCGAAGCTCGCGAGGATGCCAATCATTTGCAGCTGGCCGAAGAAAATATCGCCGGCGTCATCGCGAATATGAGACCCGAAACCCAGTATGTCCGCCAGGCCCGCCAACGCGGCGAAGAGCAATCCGGTTAATGCCAGCCGTATCCCGACCTGCTGGCTGAGAGTGCCCGGCACTTCGAGGTAAAAGGTGTACTTGATGTAGACCATGGCGCCAAAAATCAGCAGGCTGTAGCCGGCAATGACCATCGTCACCTGAACCAGGCCGATGCCGGCGGTCGGCGCCGCGCCGGTGACGCCGGGAAACAAGCCCATCAAGCAGATCATGGCGCCAAGCGCGCCCAATGCGATGCCAACCTGCGCGAACCGCCACATAATCGTTTATTCGACCGGCAAGGATTGCCTAAGTCTGCCCAGCATATTTCCCCCCAGGATTGCCGCCGCATCCGATTCGCTGAAGCCGCGTTGCAGCAGAGTCTTGTGTAAGAGCCACAAGTCGCTGGATGTGTCGATCTCGTCCGGCAGGCTGGCGTAGTTGTAGCCGCCGTCGATATTGCTGCCAAGTCCAACGTGGTTGACCGAGCCGGTAAGCTGGCACACATAATCCACCGCGTCAACCCAGTGCGAAATTGTCACGCGGCGTTTTGGGTCGCTGGGATGCCAGTCCTTCCTCAAGTAACGATTATACACCATGATGCCCATGACCCCATCGCGCTCGGCGAGCCTTACGATGAGTTCGTCAGATAAGCAACGCGGACTGTTGTGAAAGTAACGCGGGTTGGCATGGCTGGCGATGATGGGCGCCTCATAGCGCTCGATGGCATCGGCCGCGGCCCGGTCCGACAAGCCGGAGATATCGAGCAGGACATTGTAGCTGGCCATGACCTCAAGCAGGTCGTAGCCGAGCCGGGTAAGTTCGCCATCATAGCCGGCGACATATCGATTTGGCTGCCAGGCCGGCGCCATGATCCGCAGGCCGTCTTCCAGCCACTGTTCGCATTGCTGCGGCTCGGAGATGGGTTCCGCGCCTTTCATCAGCGGGACTATGCCTTGCAGACGCTGCCCCAGCGTTTTGTCTTCGCGCCAGGAATCCAGCACCTTCGCCAGGTCAGCAGCGGAGAGTATGAGTTCAATGCGCTCGTTATCGTCGGCCAGCCGGCGGTAGTAATCCAGTTGCCAACGCGCCAGCGCTTGGGCATCGCCAGCGCTGCGATAGCTATAGCGCTGCCAGGGTTGCAGCGTCGGCGAAGATTCAGCGATGACTTTCAAGCTGCCGAAGATGACGGCGATGCGGCCGAGCAGGTTGTCGCGCAGGCTGGTCATTGCCGGCGGCAGATCGCGCCTCGGTTCGTTCTGGCGTTGGCCCCAAGCCCAGGTCGTGAAGTCGCGCTGGAGTTGTTGGGCGTTGAAGGCGATGTTCTGCTGGGCGTCAACGATAATCATTTGACGGGTCCATGATATCCATGTTCGGCGGCGACTCGGTCCAGAATCCCCTTAAAGTCATGATAGTAGAGTTTATTCGCAAACGCTGCGTCGAGAATAAGGATATGTCTGCGCGCAGTCGCTTATGCTAAGCTCTGCAATGGCATCTCAGGGTTATGGCACAAGAGGCTATCGATGCACATTCTGCGTGTCAACAATATCACGGTGAACTTTGCCGGGCGCGAGTTGTATCGGGACTTGTCCTGGGTCATCGGCGACAAAGATCGCGTCGCGCTGGTGGGACCCAATGGCGCGGGCAAATCGACCTTGTTCAAGGCGCTGACAGGCGAGGTTGAACTGGAGCGCGGGCATTTGTCCCATCAGCCCGGCCTGCGCATCGGCTACCTGCCGCAGGACATCAGCCTGCCGCCGGCTGCCACTCTCATTGAAGCGGCGATGATCAAGCCGCCGGAACTAGCCGAGGCTGAGGCGGCTTTGAACGCGATCGAGAGCCAACTGGCCGATCCCGAGGTCTACGGTGACCAAGAGCGCCTGACGCAGACTTTGTCGCGGCATGAGGCTGTGCTGACTCAATATGAACAAATGAACGGCGGCCGCCACGCTAGCCACGTTCGCGAGTTGCTGGCGATGCTGGGCTTCAGCGCTGACGACTACAACTTGCCCACAGGCGCCTTGTCCGGCGGCCAGAAAAAGATGGTCGCGCTGGTGCAGTTGGCGGTGTCCGCGCCCGATATCTTGTTGCTTGATGAGCCGGACAACCACCTGGATATGCGCGGGAAGAATCAGTTGGAGCGGTTCATCCTCAATTATCGCAAGAGCGTTGTGATTATCTCGCATGATCGCTATTTGCTGGACGAAGTGGCGATGCAGACGGTCGAGCTGGAGAGTGGCAAGCTCACCATCTATCACGGCAATTACTCGTATTATGTCAATGAGCGCGAGTTGCGGCGCTTGCGACAGCAGCAGCAATATGTGACGCAGCAGAAAGAGATCGCTCGCATCGAAGCGATGATCGAGCGTTTTGAGCGCTGGGCAAAGCAGGTGCTAAGCCGCAAGCATATGTTGGCGGCGCGGCAGAGGCGGCGCATGCTGCAGAAAATGGAAGAACGCGGCGAGATAATCGAAAAGGTCTTCGATCCGAAGTTGATGGACTTCAAGGTCGAGGGTTGGCGCGGCAGCAAAAAGGCGCTCGAGCTCATTGATGTCTCGCTGGCTTTTGACGATGAACCGCTGATTCGGGGCGCCAATCTTTTGTTGCGGCATGGCGATCGAGTTGGCGTCATCGGACCCAATGGCGCGGGAAAGACGGTGCTGCTGCGGATGATTCTGGGAGAGCTGGAAGCGAGCGAGGGACGCGTCAAGGTGGGTCCCAGCATTCGCATCGGTTACTATTCGCAGGAGCATCAGACGCTGGAAGATTGGCTGGATCGGACGCCGCTGGATCTTATCCGCAACCTGCAGAATAGCAGCGAGCAAAGCGCGGTCAACTTTCTGCTGCGGATGGCATTCAGTTACGAGCAAGCGCATCAGCCCGTAAGGACGCTCTCCGGCGGGGAACGAAGCCGCCTGCAACTGGCGCTGGTCATGCTGCGGGGACCGAACTTGTTGCTGCTGGATGAGCCGACCAACAACCTCGATATTGCCTCGGTAGAGGTGCTGGAAGACGCGCTGGATGAATTTGCAGGCACGGCGCTTATAGTATCGCACGATCGATATTTTCTGGATCAGACGGTCGATCGGGTGGTGGAGATCGCTGAGGGAAATATGCGGGAGTATGCGGGCGGCTATACCGAATATCTTGAGGCGACTGGCCAAAATTGAGGACCATTGATGTGAGCAAGAGACCGAAAGGATATTATATCCGTTTGTCAAGTTTATTCGTTACACTATAATGACTGTGTTCAGAATGATACACTCGCACCAGCCAACATTAACTCACTTTTGGATTCAGACTCCATGGCTCCGCCAACAGATTTAGACAATCACTATAGGCTAATGAACCCGGGAAAAACAAAGGACTTCCGCACATTTTCGGCGGCGGCAAAGGTTTTGAGCCTGATTAAGGACGTGGATAAGAGCATCCTCGATATTGGCTGCGGTTTTGGCATTCTGGTTGCTATGGCTACCCTGCGCGGCAAGCAGATAATTGGCATAGACACCAGTCGGTATATGATCGAGGGCAGCCAAGCCTATTTGAAACACTTAGAGCTTAAACCTTGTTTGGTATCCCTGACGACGATAGAAGCGCTGTTAGAGCAGGGGGAGCGCTTTGAAGTTATCACAATGATTGATGTGCTTGAACATATCGAAGATCCCAAGCGGTTTTTGCTGACAGTGGAAAGTCTGCTAGCCCCCGGCGGCAGTCTGATTCTGTCTGTTCCAGCGCATCAGGAGTTTTATGACATTCGTGATGAGCGGCTGGGTCATTTTCGCCGATATGACCTGGCGGTGCTGCTGGACCACTTAGCGGTGACGCAGCTTGACATACAAGACACCCATTATTGGAATTTCCTTGGCTGGGCCGAGCGCAAGTTTCGCCAGCGCTTTATGCCACGTGTTGACACGAGACGGCAGTATGCCTTTCGATATTCATCTAGTCTGTCATCGCGTTTGCTGAACCGTTTGCTGCGGGCATATTTCTTTATGATAGAGAATCGGGTTCGTCCTGTTTGTGGCTTGAGCATCATTTTGGTCGCGCGCAAGCCTGGCTAGGCGGCAGGTAATCCGCGGATGACTGCGCCGGGAATCGTAAACGTGAAATCATTACCGCGGATGCGCCTGGGCAGGTCAAAGGCGCGTTTAATCTCGTCGGGGGCGCCGTCGAAGAGGGTCAGTATCATCTGCTGATTTTGCTGTGGCGTCGCCATGCGTTTGGTCCAAGTGGCGAAGTGCAGGCTCAGGTCAAAACTTAGGAGCACTCCAGTATCAAAGCCGGCGTCGGAGAGCATCATTCGCCATTCGGACAGGCGGTAATCGCGAACGTGCGATGGGTCGCGCAGGAGTTCGATCGCTTGCAAAAAAGTATCCTGAGCATAGTCTTCGGGCGCCATAATGTCGCTGATGAGCAGCTCGCCGCCCGGCTTTAGCAGACGACGGAACTCCGCCAGCGCTTGTTCCGGGCGCAGCCAATGGTGCGCGCTATAGCGTGTGACAACGAGATCGAAGCTGGCGACCGGGAAGGGCAGGTTTTCCACATCGGCGAGTTGCGCTTCCACGTTATGCGCGCCGCGTTCCCGCGCCAGCGTTTCCACTTGCTCGAGCATGGCCGCGGTGAAGTCGCAGGCGATAACGCGACCGACGCGCGGGGCAAAAGCCAGCGATGTATGCCCGGCGCCGCAGCCGGCATCCAGCACGATACTTTCGGGCCTGAAGGCGGAGGACGCGACCATGAGGTCAAGGTCATTGCCGGCGGCGTGGACCTTGCTTGTCCGGTAATTGGCTGCGACATCGCTAAAGCGCTGCTGCACTTGATCTCTCACATCGCGCATCGGCATGGTCCCTTTCAGCTTGAGGCGCGTCGGAGCGTGACAACTCCTTGCGTCGGGCGAATCCAATTAGGCGTTGTCATCGGAGAAAACCATGATATACTGATTGAGCGTTACTCCAAAGGACGGTCGAGATAAAGGTCAGTCTTGACAGAACGTTTCTTTTTGTTGTACACTGCAAGCTTGCAGTCCTCATGCTGTCACAATTTATCGAGTAAATGATAGAGGGTATAGACACATTACGTGTTGTATGCGCTTTAATTATCCCTCACAGCGCTTGTATGACGAGCGCTTGAGGTTCGTCGTGCATTCATTTCGTCCGGTCAGCCGCGTCATCTATTCCTCCAAGGAGCCGTGCCTTGAAACAGTATTATAACGTGAAGAATTACGCTCGTACGTCTGAGATCCAGGAATTGCCATCGCTGATCGATATTCAGAAGAAGTCTTTTGTCGACTTCTTCTATGGCGGCCGGTTGAAGGAGCTTTTCGACGAGATCAACCCAATCGAGAGTTTCAACGGCAACTTGTCGCTCTACTTCCCTGGCAATCATCCTGATTCGGAAGAATTTGAGTTTCAGCAGCCGCCAGCGGAGCACCGCCCTTATACGCTTTTGAACGATTCTCAAAAGCCCAAGAAGGGCTTGCAGATGTACATGCAAGACCCGAAATACGATGAAGACGAGTGCATCGAGCGGGATATGTCTTACGCGGCGCCAATGTATGTTCAGGTGGCTATGGTCAACCACGAGCAAGGCGACGAGATTATCCGCCAGAACATCTTCATGGGTGAGTTCCCGCTGATGACTGAAAAGGGCACCTTTATCATCAACGGGACGGAGCGCGTGGTCGTCAGCCAATTGATCCGCTCGCCCGGCGTTTATTTTGACGTCGAAGAAGAGCGCGCTACCGGGCGTCAGTTGTCGAACGCCAAGTTGATCCCGGACCGTGGCGCCTGGATGGAGTTCGAGACGCGCAAGACAGATTACATCACGCTCAAATTCAATCGCAAACGGACCATCCCGGTGACGATCTTGCTGCGGGCGCTGGCCTCTGTTGAAGATGGCTTGCCGAAGTCCAGCGCGCCGATCAAGACGGGCGAGGACGAAGAGATCCTGGCGCTCTTCGCCGATGTCGATAACAACGAGACGCACCAGTATATCAAGAGTTCTATCAAGAACGAGCCGGTCTGGGAAACGAAGAAGAATCAAACGCTGTCGGATGTTGCGCTGATTGAATTCTACAAGCGCATGCGCCCGGGCGATCCGCCGACGCTGGACAACGCGCGGGAATATCTGGAAGGTCAACTCTTTGACCAGCGGCGTTACGACCTGGAGCGAGTGGGGCGTTACAAGCTGAATCAGCGCTTGGGTCTCGACGGAATCGTTGACCCGTCGCATCGGACGATTAGCAAGTCGGATATCGTCAAGCTTGTTGAGCATATGATTATGATCAACAACGGCGGGCGCAAGCGCGACGACATTGATCACCTGGGCAACCGCCGCGTCAAGACTGTCGGCGAGCTAATCGGCAATAAGCTGCGCATCGGCTTGCGGCGGATGGAGCGGGTGGTCAAAGAGCGCATGTCTATCCGCGAGGCGGAGCAGTTGACGCCGGTCTCGCTGGTCAATATCCGTCCGATTGTGGCGGCCGTGCGCGAGTTCTTCGGCTCATCGCAGTTGTCGCAGTTCATGGAGCAGACGAATCCGCTTTCCGAGTTGACGCACAAACGGACGCTGTCGGCGCTGGGACCCGGTGGCTTGCGACGGGAGCGCGCTGGCTTTGATGTGCGCGATGTGCATCACAGCCACTATGGACGCATCTGCCCGATTGAGACGCCGGAGGGACCCAATATCGGTTTGATCGGACGCCTGGCGAGTTATGCGCGCGTGAACGAGCTCGGCTTCATCGAGACGCCCTATCGCAAGGTCGTGAACATGATGGATGTCGGCGACCCGAGCCTTATCGGTCGGTCGGTGCGCGATGATGTCGAAAACGCGAAAGAAAGGGTCATCATTGAAGAAGGCGAGGTCATCGACAAGAAGGCGGTGACGAAGCTTAAAAGGGCGAAGATCACCGAAGTCCCGGTCACGCCCTTCGCCACGCACGAGATTGAATATCTCTCGGCGGATAAGGAAGACCGGTTCATCATCGCGCAGGCGAACGCCGTGCTTGACGAGCGCGAGCAGTTTGTCAGCAATCGCGTGTCGGCGCGCTATGAGCAAGGCTTTTTGTCAGTGCCGCCTCAGCGGATCCAGTACATGGATATTGCCCCGCGGCAGATTGTGGGCATTAGCGCGGCGCTGATTCCCTTCCTGTCCCATGACGCCGCCAATCGAGCGCTGATGGGCTCGAACATGCAGCGGCAAGCGGTGCCGTTGCTGACGCCGGATGTCTCCGTGGTCAGCACAGGCATGGAGCGACAGGCGGCCTCGGACAGCGGACAGGTGCTGGTATCCGATATCGAAGCGGAAGTGATCAGCGTGCAAGGGCATCGTGTGATCGTCCGCACGAAAGACGGCGATGAACACATCTTCCATCTGCGGAAGTACGAACGCTCGAATCAGTCGACCTGTATCGATCAGCGGCCGGTCGTGCGCAAAGGCGACTGGATCAAGCCGGGTGATGTCGTCGCCGATAGCTCATCGACTTATGATGGCCACCTGGCTTTGGGGCACGATGTTCTGACTTGCTTCTTGTCCTGGGATGGCGGCAACTACGAAGACGCTCTGCTGGTCAGCGAAGATATGCTGAGGAATGACAAATTCACCAGCATTCATATTGAGAAGCACGAAATAGAAGCGCGGGACACCAAGCTGGGTCCCGAGGAAATCACCTACGATATTCCCAATGTTGGCGAAGAAGCGCTGAAAGACCTCGATGAGCACGGTATCGTGCGCATCGGCGCTGAAGTGGGTCCCAACGATATTCTGGTGGGCAAGATCACGCCGAAGGGCGAGAAGGAGTTATCGCCGGAAGAGAAACTGCTGCGGGCTATCTTTGGCGAGCAGGCGCGCGAGGTGAAAGATTCGTCGCTGCGGCTGCCGCATGGCGATCGCGGCAAGGTGATTGACGTCAAGGTGTTCACGCGCGATGAGCACCCAGATCTGCCGGCTGGCGTGGAGAAAATGGTGCGCGTGAGCGTGGCGCAGCGGCGCAAGTTGACCGTCGGCGACAAGATGGCCGGGCGGCACGGCAACAAAGGTGTCATTTCGAAGATTGTCTCGGTCGAGGATATGCCTTACATCGGCGGCGGCGTGCCAGTTGAGATTATCCTGAACCCGCTCGGTGTGCCCAGCCGTATGAACATCGGCCAGATTCTGGAATTGCATCTGGGCTGGGCGGCGGACCGTATGGGCTTCCGCGCTATTACGCCGGTATTTGATGGCGTCCAGGAGCATGAGATTCAGGCGGAGTTGGGGCGAGCCTGGATGATCGATTGGGCTTGGCGGCGGACGACCGAGCGCGCTTGGGAGAATCAGGCGCGGCTGGCGGAGAGCGCGGGCATGGACGCCGAAGATTTCGATGACGATATGCACGTCATCAGCGCCTATCTCTTCGAGCGCGTGGGCGAATCCGGCGCGTACAATAATGAAAAGATCATCCTTGAGCGGGACCCGATTTACGTGCGGCGGGTAGCGGTGGCGGAAATGCTGCGCGAATTCGGCTTCGATCCCGACGAGATCATGGTCTACGACAACAGCGATCTGGGCGCCGAGGCTCGTGATGTGCGGGATTTGAAGGCGCTGGAGGTTTCAGTCCGGCTATGGATTGAGCAGACGGCGCCTGAAAGCATCGAATTGGCGGAGGATCTCTCCCGTCGCGAACTGTTTGAGATCGCCAATCGCGTGATGTTCGAGACGGGCAACCCCGTGCCGCATTATGGCAAGCAGACCTTGTATGACGGGCGCACGAGCGAACCCTTCGACCGTCACGTGGCGGTGGGCTACGTGCATATGCTGAAGTTGGCGCACTTGGTTGAGGATAAGGCGCATGCCCGTTCCACCGGTCCCTACAGCCTGGTCACGCAGCAGCCGCTGGGCGGCAAGGCGCAATTCGGCGGTCAGCGCTTCGGCGAGATGGAAGTGTGGGCGCTGGAGGCTTATGGCGCGGCGCATATCTTGCAGGAGATGCTGACGGTGAAATCCGATGATGTGCAAGGGCGTGTCAAGACTTATGAGAGCATCGTCAAGGGCGAGCCGATCGAAGAGCCCGGCATCCCCACCAGCTTCCGCGTATTGGTCAAGGAGTTGCAGAGCTTGGGCTTGTCGGTGGAAGCGATCACCGGCGCCGGCGATGTCATTCGCTTTGGGAAATACGATGAGCAGACGCGGAAGCCGCAGCCGGAGACGGGCTTGCTGGGTTTAGGCACGAGTTAGGCTCAACGCAACGAACGACATTTTAATAGGGCGCGTCGCAGGCATGGGCGCGCCCTATGTTTTCTTAGGCGTTTTCTTCCGCCTCGAACGAGAAATGCGCATCGCGCGCAGCATCTAGCACTTGGCAAACGATAGTGCGCAATTCATCTTCCGGATAGTGCTGCGGCAAAAGCGCCGAGCCGGGACCCTTGGCTGGGAAGCGTTTGCTCAGCGCCTTAACAAAGATGATAAAGCCTTCAACGGTCCCGGTGATCTTTGCGAATTCGCGGACTTCTGGAGATTGTCGTCGCAGCCAGTACAACAGCGCCTCACGCAGCTCTTTCGAACGTAGCGTTGGGCGCACATACAGCTTGCGAGCGTTGCTGAATTCCCAGCTGAATACCTCGCCGGCATCCTGTAATTGCTGTTCTCGCAGCCAGAAGCCGACCTCAAGAAAATCATATGCTCGGTCTAGCCTCTTGTCGCTTGTACGTGTTCGCCATTGATTCTTCCTCGCTGGAATAAGCTCGTGCCAGCGCGGATCGCGGATGGCGTCGTGCCGGATGCCATACCAAGCTTTTGGCGCCAGGGCTTGCCAGAGCAAAGTGCGAACTTCGCCTTGCATCGCCTCGTGACGCATCACTTCGCTGACATGCACCGCACGGCCCAATACCCATACCTGCTCGAAGGAATTGAAGCGGGCTTTGCCATTTTCGCGTTTCGTGATGATGGACAGCGCATGCCAGGCCATATCAAGCAGGGCGTCGAGTCGCTGGTCAAGCGCTTCGGCTTCGGGACGGTATTCTTCGGCGCTAAGGGCGACGCGCCGCCCGCTGCGGATTGAGTTGCCGAGCGTGCCGTCTCGGTCGCTCCAGATGAGGACGGCCATTAGTCGTTCTCCTGTGGAATCAAGATTGGATATATGGCAGCGACAGTCTTCCTCCATTTTAGGGCAAAATCAATTGGTGATATGAGTTGCCTTTGTTTGTAATTCTTGATTTCAGCTTCTAGCTCGGATAAACACTCCATGTACCAATCCCAAGCATCGTCGTCTACGAGATTTGGTTTTGCGTCGCGCAACGATTCCAGTCTAGTTGGATCTGCTTCGTCTTCAAATAGAGGTTCCAGCGCCCATTGGAGGAGGCCGTTTACATTGATCTCCAATTCAAATGGGTTGTGACCCTCAAAGGATTCAGGGGTCGAAGTCTTTAACAATGCAGTATGGAGCGGGTATTTAGAAGCGAAGTGCAGTTTGCTCTCCTCCATTCTAAGCTCCCACATTGGTGGCGTCCCACTGTGTACTTGGAAAACCTCAAAAGGCAATCCACCTTGCGTTTGCGCGGGCTCAGATTCAAAGTGAAGAATATGCGAACCATAGGCCAGCTCGTCTTTTCCGTCCAGCAGATAGGCTTGCATAACACGTCGTCCCGGCTCGAGTGCTAAAGTCAACATTCCGTTTTCGCGCCTCGATTCACCCGCTTCGCCTCGAACAACGCGCAAGCTCAATTCGTGCAGCTTACGTCGCCGTTCGTCTCCGCCAAGTGGCTTGCCTGGCATGAAAAAAGGCTGCTCGGATACGAGAAGCGTACCTTCCCTCATCCTGAGCAGCAGAGTGCCTGACACGTCTTCGTGTGTTCGATTGCGACCGTTAATTTGCAGGCGCAAGATATCATCGTTTTCAATGCGCAGCTCGCCGAGATTCGTGGCGTTTTCAACTGAAATGCTCACAGCGTAAGGTTTCTCTTCGCGTATTGGCGGATCCATCTCGATGTGGATTGAACGCGCTTTCTTGGCCACCAACTTGTTTCCCTCGAAGACAACAGCACGGATTCGGTATATGCCTGGCTCGGGACAGACGAGATGGGGTTCATCCACCTCTTGCCGAGTCAGAACGCGATCCGGGAAGTCAAAGCTGTCGATGTCACGCAAGGGTTTCCGCGACCAAATCTTTTCGGGCTTTTGACCCGGCGCTTGCCACTCGAGGGCGAGTCTTGTCAGTGGGCGTAGCCTTTCTGGGCGCGAATTGATCACAAAGCGAAGATTGGTGATGCGCTCGCACCAATTCGCTCGCGTCGATTTCGGATGGGGATAAGACAGTAGTACATCTACCTCCCAAGGGATCCCGGTTTCGTTCGCAGGATTATCGCCAGGGCGATCGATTGGAACTTTACTCATTGCTTTGGACAAGAGACGGTCGAAAACAAATTGGCTTGTACGGAGAAACTTCTCGTTGGCATTGCCATTATCGCGGCTTTGGCTTTTGATCAGTCCGATTTTGTCAGCAAATTCGTGCAATCTTTCCCTCAGATAGGGAAGAATCGGATCCCTGACTATTCCGGTTCGGCGAAACCTGTCATGCGCCGTAGTATCAATATCGCGTAAGGCCTTGTCGGTCTCTTCATCAAATTCTACAAAAGCACGGAACCCTGGTTTTTCTTTTAGCGGAATTCCGTCTGATTTCGAATCCCAATATGTTTCGATGCATTGCCCGGAGCGGATCAGTTGTATGCCTGAATAATCGGGCCCATCATAAGTCATGTGCTGGTCACGAATATTGGTATCGTAGAGCAGCGCCAGGCGCTTCACGAAACAGCCGCTCCCAAGGTTTTCGTTCTCAAGGACCTGTAGATGGCAGCCTGTATAGAGCCGGTGAATTGGACCAGGATCGGTCGCGTCGCTTGACCAAATCTCGTTCCCCCACCACTCGGGTTCGACAACGGATTCGCTCCGCCCATTGTCATCGACGATCGTGATTCTCAAGTTGCCCTCAGCAATGGGGCGCCACCACAGGTATTGCAGCCAGCGCGCCAGCATTCCATCTCGCAGCGCTTTGGCGGCGCTATCCGAGAGGAAGGGCACTGTGATTCGTGTGCCAGGCTCGCGCAAAGGTTTGAGCGCCAGTGGCAGGCTAATGTTGCCGTCCGGCGTCGTGTAGGAGGGGGCAGACACTGCCCGTCGGGCTTTGTCGTTCAGAAGCGGTTGCTTGCGTACGCCGAAGTCATCATCCCAAATGGTCATGTCGCCGAAGCGATATTCGCTATTCTCAAGCAGCGTATCATATATCATCATTGCGCTGCGCTGCATATAAGGTATGCGCGAGCACTTCAGAAAGATTGTTTTACCCCAGCCGCGTGAACCATTCTGCAATTGAGTCTTATTCGAGTCGAACAGTCGCTCAAAGTGATACCATTTCAGGTATTCACGGTCGGCATCTGTCGCTCGCTTCAGGGTAGCTGCACTTGGATTGGTATTCCCGCAGAGCCCTGTTGTACCCCTATCAGTGACGGTCAACATATTAAAGGGACGACCTTCGTCGGCAAGGCGCTGCATCAGCCGGTATTCCACTTGCACGACTTCGTCTCCAGAACGAGCGTCCTTGGCATTTTGTACCGGTTCCTGCGCGAGAATCCGGGTCTCCCCGTCACCATAACTCCCTTCGAAAATCTTCAAGTAGCCGGAGGCACTCCATCCTGGCGAACGATAACCTTCTCTAATCATGTCCTACTTGCTCCCTTCAGTTGCTATGTTCGACCGCTTCCGATGCCGCCGCGCGCCCACATTGCGCGCATCCGGATAATCTTCCCGCAGCGCATAGAAACCCTTGCTGGTGGGGCGGATGAAGCGCCTATCCTCTTCAGCCCGCCGATTGTCATCTTGCGTCATGCGCGACACCAGCGCGCCAGCAGGGTCTTGTCCCAAGATGACCGCGCCCCGCTGCATCATTTCATCAGCTAGATCACGGTAGTGCATCGGCTCTCCCTTACGCTCGCGCAAGACTTGTTCCGCCATTTCCAGGAGCTGCGGCGTTGGTGTCGAAGACGGCTCTGCGCCGGGTCGTCTAGGTGGCGGCCCGCTGCTCGCCGACGGCTCATCGGTAAGCAATGCTTGTACATGTCCAAGTCGCTCTTCTTTGGCTCGGCACTGAGATTCCTTCGCCTCGATTTCTTTGCGTAGTTGCTTAATCTCCTGCTGCAATTTGTCACGCTCTACGCGCAACGAACTTTCAAGGGTATCTTTCTTGAAGTGAGAATCTTCATTCTTTCGCATCTTCGGCTCCATACTCTCAAATATATTTATGGATATTATCGCCACTCGTCTAAAAATTTCAAGGGTATTTTTTTTATCATTTTTATGATATATGACGATCGATATTGTCTCAATTCGCTTTTCCAACTTCGAGAGTTCAATGCGGCGTTCCAAGCGCAATGCTCCTTTAATGTCAGATTTACGGAAAACCAAGCGCAAGCTTGCTTGATTTTGCCAAAATAGTGTGCTAGTCTCACTACAGCTTGGATTGTTACAAAAAGCACAAATGGTTGAGAACAGATGTCGACCATCCTGGAATTCGGTCCCGTCACCGCGCTGCTTGTCATAGCGTCTATTCTCGCGCTTATCATCGCCAACATCTCGCGAGTGATGGGTCCGCAGCGGCCAACTTATCGCAAGTCGGTGCCCTACGAGAGCGGCATGAAGCCGATTGGTCCAGCGACGCGCCGTTTGCCGGTCAAGTTCTACCTGGTCGCCGTCCTGTTCATCATCTTCGATATTGAGGTCATTTTCTTTTTGCCGTGGGCGGTATCCATGCGCGACCTGGGTGTTTATGGCTTGGCGGTCATGGCGGTCTTCACGGTGATTCTGATCGTAGGCTTCGTCTACGAGTGGAAGAAAGGTGGTTTGGAATGGGAGTAAGCTCAAAGCTGGGCAATTTGGGTGTTGTCACCACCACCTTGGAACAGGCTGTGAATTGGGGCCGAACCGGCGCGATGTGGCCCCTGCTATTTGGATTGGCCTGCTGCGCCATTGAATACATGAGTTCGCAAGCCTCGAGTTACGATCTTTCGCGTTTCGGCATGGAGTTGAATCGCGCGACCCCGCGTCAAGCGGATCTGCTGATTGTATCGGGCCGCCTGACGCGCAAAATGGCGCCGGTCGTGCGGCAGCTTTACGACCAAATGGCGGAACCGAAATGGGTTATTTCGATGGGCGATTGCGCTTCTTGCGGCGGCGTTTACAACAACTACGCCATTGTGCAAGGGGTTGACGAGATCATCCCGGTGGATGTCTATATCGCCGGTTGTCCGCCACGCCCGGAACAATTGCTGCACGGCATCTTGACGCTGCACGAAAAGGTCAAGAGCGAACGCATCGCCGATTGGGCTTAAGATTGGACTGACCGAGAATAGGGGCAACGAGGTAAGCGAGAGTATGGAAATACCGGCGGCGCGCAACCCGGTTGATGTATTACGCGAATCCTTCGGCGAGGCGATTCTCTTTGTCAAGGAATTCCGCGGCGAAACAACCGTTGTTGTCGAGGCGGCGCGCTCGACCGATGTGCTGGATTTCCTGCGCGCTGGTTCCGGGCTTGTCTACAATATGCTCTCGGATGTGAGCGCGGTCGATTATTATCCCAACGATTATGGCGAGCTTTTTGCTGGCGATGCAGGCGATTATCGGCCCGAGCGTTTTGCGGTCTCATATCATCTTCTGTCGATGCTTTACAATCGCCGCTTGCGGGTGAAGGTTTTTGCGGAGGAAGAAGATCCGCGGCTGCCTACGGCGACGGTGGTCTTTCCGTCGGCGAATTGGCTCGAGCGTGAAATCGCGGACATGATGGGAATCGTCTTTGAAGGGCACCCTGATCAACGCCGGCTCTTGATGCCGGACAACTGGTACGGCCATCCGCACCGGCGCGATTATCCGCTGGGCAAAGAAACGGTCGCCTTTTCTTTTAACGAGGCGGAAATCCGCAAGCACAAGCCCTTCGCCACAGATTAGATTTCGGGGTCGATATGGCAGTTGCAACAGCGCCACAATCCATAGAAGAGCAGCGCCGCTGGGAGGGCAGCCTCGATCAGTTGCGCGGGCTGGTGTCCGAACGCGCGATCACCGGCGAGACGATGTTGCTCAATATGGGACCGCATCACCCGAGCACTCACGGTGTGCTTCGCCTGCTGCTGGAGTTGGACGGCGAGCAAATTGTCTCCTGCTTGCCCGATATCGGCTTCCTCCATACCGGCATCGAGAAATCGATTGAGGACAAAAGCTACGAGAAAGCGCTGCCGCTGACGGACCGCATGGACTACCTTTCGCCGATGTCGAACAATATGGCTTATGCGGCGGCGGTGGAAAAGCTGCTGGATTTGGATGTGCCGGAGCGGGGGCAGGTAATTCGCGTGGTCTGCCTCGAGCTGGCTCGCTGCGCCAGTCACCTGGTATGGCTGGGCACACACGCCATTGACATGGGCGCGATGAGCGTCTTGCTTTACGCTTTCCGCGAACGCGAGCGCATCCTTGGCATGTTCGAGATGCTCTCGGGCCAGCGCATGATGAGCAGCTATATTCGACCAGGTGGCGTCTGGCGCGATGTGCCGGACGACTTCTTGCCGACGATCAAACAATTCTTGAATGATTTCCCGGCGAAAGTTGATGACTACGAAGCGTTATTGACGCAGAATCCGATTTGGAAAGACCGGGCGCAAGGCGTCGGCGTTATCGAGCCGGATGTCGCTCTCGCCTATGGCTTGACCGGACCGGCCTTGCGGGGCAGCGGCGTAAACTGGGATTTACGCAAAGCGCAGCCTTACTCGGGTTATGAGACATACGATTTCAATGTGCCGCTGGGCGAACATGGCGATGTTTATGATCGCTACCTGATTCGCATCCATGAATTCCGCGAAAGCATGAAGATCTTGAATCAAGCGGTGGCGCGGCTTGAAACAGTCAAGGGACCCTATCGCTCGGAAAATCGCAAGTATTGCCCGCCCTTGCGCAGCGAGTTGGGGCAGAGCATGGAGGCGGTGATCCACCACTTCAAGCTTTGGACTTACGGTTATGACGCCCCCGATGAGGAAATCTATAACGCTATCGAGAGCCCCCGCGGCGAAATCGGCTGTTACATTCACGGCGCCGGCGCGAACAAACCGCGGCGCGTCCATTTCAAGACGCCATCCTTCATCCACATCAGCGCGTTGCCAGTGATGGCGAAAGGATACTTATTGGCTGATATGGTGGCGATCATCGGCAGCGTTGATATTGTTTTGGGCGATTGCGATAGATAAGCATTAAGCGGATGTTGGCGGTTCAGATCTTGGGCTGAATGATGGATTCCCGCTGAAGGGCAGGGAATCCGTTTATGAAGGAACGTAGGAATGGCGATAATCGGCAATCCGAAATACGAAGAGCGCATCAATCATCATCTGGCGAAATACGAGACGAAGCGCTCGGCGGTCATGCCCCTGCTGTATATCGCGCAGGAAGAATACGGTTGGGTGAATCCCGAAGGCATTAAGGAAGTCGCGCAGATCCTTAATCTGGATCCGACGCAAGTCAAGTCGATCGCCGGCTTTTATACGATGTATTCAGAAAAGCCGAAGGGCAAGTATTGGCTGCAAGTTTGCACCGATTTGCCCTGCGCCCTAAAAGGCGCGGATGAATTTCACGCCTGGCTTAAAGAAGAGTTGCAAGTCGAAGAAGGCGGGACGAGCGCGGATGGCATGTTCACGGTTGAACATGTGATGTGCCTGGCCGCTTGTGATAAAGCGCCGATGCTGCAATGCAACTTTCATTATGTTGAGAATCTCGATCAAGACAAAATGCGCGACCTGCTGTCGAAATGGCGGCAGGAAGCGGCGGGCGCCTCAAACGGGCATCGTTAAGCCGGCGTTGCGCCGCTTGGACGAGGGTTACGGAACTGAAGGGGATTATGCACATTCTCTTGCGCGGACGCGAAATTGCCAATATCAAGCAGCTTGATGTATACGAGGCGCATGGCGGCTTCGCTGGTCTTAAGAAGTCTCTGGCGCTGAAACCGTCTGAAGTCATAGACATCGTAAAAGCCTCTGGCTTGCGCGGCCGGGGCGGCGCGGGTTTTCCCACAGGCGTGAAGTGGAGCTTTATACCGCAGCACGAGCCGATCAAATATGTCACCGTCAACGCGGACGAGAGCGAAACCGGCACCTTCAAAGATCGCGAGATCATGGAGGAGAATCCCTATCAGCTCATCGAGGGCTCTCTGATCTGCGCTTACGCGATTCAGGCGAAGGCGGTTTACATTTACTTGCGCGGCGAGTTCTGGGATATTGGCGACCAACTGGATGCCTGTATTGAAGCGCTGCGCGAAAAGGGTTATGTCGGCAAGAATATCATGGGCTCGGGCTACGATTGCGAAGTTTATACGCATCTCGGCGCCGGCGCTTATATCTGCGGCGAAGAGAGCGCGCTTCTCAACAGCTTGGAAGGCTACCTGGGGCAACCGCGCGTGCGACCGCCCTTTCCGGCGCAGAAGGGCGGCGGCTTGTACAAGGAAGCGACCGTCGTCAACAATGTCGAGACCTTGGCCAATGTACCCTTCATTCTCACTGACGGCGCTGAGGCTTTCAAGGCTATCGGCACGGAGCAGAGCGCCGGCAACAAAATCTATTGTGTCAGCGGTCACGTGAAGAAACCGGGCAATTATGAGTTGTCGATGGGCACAACATTCCGCGAATTGCTTTACGAACATGCCGGCGGACCGCTGCATGAAGACCGCCCTTTCAAAGCGATGCTGCCATCCGGCGGGTCGGGCCCCATCGTGCCCTTGACCGACGAAGTGCTGGATACGCCGATGAGCTATGAAGACGCCGAAAAAATCGGGACAATCATCGGCTCGGCCTCCATCATCATTATGGACGAGACCGTGGATATGACCTGGGTCGCGTCCAAAGTGACCAAGTTCTTCAAGCACGAGAGCTGCGGCAAATGTACGCCTTGCCGTGAAGGGACCTACTGGCTGGATAAAGTGATTGATCGCATATTGGACGGCCGCGGTTCGCCGGATGATGTCAAACGCATCGCCGATGTGGCGGAGAATATGGCTGGCACGACGCTCTGTGCCTTGGGCGATTTCGCCGCTAACCCAATCATCCATACGATCCGTCACTTTCCCGATGATTTTGCGCAGCATGTGCAGGCGCAGGGCTGAGGCATGCAAGATCTGACTGAACGCGGAAGCGCGAACCGACCTGGCGTTTTGAGCCGACTGCTTCGATCTGTCTTCCGGTCGCGTTTGGAGCGCGAGCGCGAGTTCTATCGCCGGCTCCGCGATGTAAGCGCAGCCATTGACGAAATGCCCGCCTCGATTACGCCTGTGGTTTTGCGCGGCGAGCTTTATCTGGAGCGTGGCGAGTACGAGCGGGCGAAAGCGGATTTTGAGGGGGCGCTTGCTCTGGCGGAGAAATTTGACGCTGCCAAGGGCTGGCTCATCATAGAGCAAGTGATGCGCGACCGCGCGCTACATGGCTTGAGAATGGCGCAGCGGCGCCTCTGACTTTGGCGTCGAGTAGCCGAGATGGTAATGTGGAGGCATGAATGTCCGATACGGTGAAGATCAACATCGATGGGACAGATTATGAAGTAGCAGCCGGGTCGAATCTGGTGGATGCCGCGAAGTGGCACGCCGGCAACGACATCCCGGTCTTCTGCTATCATCCCAAGATGGACCCGGTGGGCATGTGCCGGATGTGCCTGGTGGAATTGGGCACACCGGCGAGAGATCGCGCCACCGGTGATATTGCGCTCAATGACGACGGCTCGCCACAAATCCGCTACTTCCCCAAATTGCAGACGGCTTGCACCACGACCGTCAGCGATGGCATGCATATCAAGACGAATACGCAGCAAGTGATTGACGCGCGTAACGATGTGCTGGAGTTCCTGCTCAGCAGCCACCCGTTGGACTGTCCCATTTGTGACAAGGGCGGCGAGTGTCCGCTGCAGAACTTGACGATGCGGCACGGTCCGCAAGCATCAAGAATGTATTTTGAAGACAAGCAATTATTGGAGAAACATTATCCGCTCGGCGACCTCATCTTTCTGGATCAAGAGCGCTGCATTCAATGCGCGCGCTGTGTTCGCTTCCAGGATGAGATAGTCGGGGATGATGTGCTGGCTTTCCATGAACGTGGACGGCGGCTGCAAATCATCACCAATTCCGATCCGGGGTTTGATACCTATTTCAGCGGCAACACCACCGATATATGCCCGGTCGGCGCATTGACCACGGCGGATTTTCGCTTTGGCGCGCGGCCCTGGGAACTGACAGACGTGCCGAGCATCTCGCCCTGGGACGCCGCCGGAGAGAACATCACGTTAAGCATGCGCCTGGATCGCGACTTTGGCGGCAAGGCGCTTATTAAGCGAGTGATGCCGCGGCAGAATGAACTGGTCAACGAAATCTGGATCAGCGACAAGACCCGCTTCGGGCACCATTTCACGCGTAGCGAGGATCGGCTGGGCGCGCCGCAGGTCAGAACAGGCGATGCTCTGCGTGACTCGAACTGGGATAGCGCTGTTTCTGAGATCGCCCAGATCTTGCGAGACGCGGGCGGCGATGTGGCCGCGATCGCCGGCAGCGGCATGTCGAACGAAGACTTGTGGGAATTGCGTCGGCTGATGGAAGGGCTCGGCGGTTCTCGGTTGGGAGCTTGGCCCCCGACGCATGGCGGCGCGGAAGCGGTTGCCGAAGTCGGTCTAGGCTTCGGCGCGAACCTGGGTCAGTTGGGCAAAGGCGATGCCATACTGGTAATCGCCTGTGACCTGGAGGAGGAAGTGCCGATTTGGCGTCTGCGCTTGAAACAGGCGCAGGATCGTGGCGCCTACCTGGTCGTCGCCAACGCGCGCGATACGCGGCTGGAAGATTTCGCCCTGCAAGGCGCGCGCAATGACAGAGTTGTGGAAGGCGACGCCATTCGCTACGGCGCCGGTGAAGCCGTCGGTGTCATGCGCGACCTCAAGAAGTCGCACAAGGAGATCGCGGAACGCCTGAGCGCGGCGGAGAATCTTGTGATCGTTGCTGGCGCCGACGGGTTGACCCTATCCGGCAGCCGGGCGCTGGCGCAAGCCGCCCGCAACTTATTGATCGATAGCGGTCATGCCGGCCGGCGGAATAGCGGCTTGCTCTCGCCCTTGCCGGGCGCAAACGGCATGGGGCTGCATTATCTGGGTTTCAGGCCCCAAGCCAGCCTGGATATCGCGGCCAGCCCGCCCAAAGTGTTGATCGTGTCGCAAGCCGAGTTGCTCGATGACGATCCGGCCGCGCGCGCTTGGCTCAGCCAGGTTGAAACCGTGATTTACGCCAATTTCTTTGATGACGGCATTTCGGAATTTGCCGATTTTGTTCTGCCGCTCCAGACCTTCGCCGAGCGCGATGGCAGCTACGTCAATGGCGAACGGCGCGTACAGCGCTTCTACCTGGCTCAAGGTCCTGTCGGGCAGGCGCTGCCGGCCTGGAAGCTCTTCGGCAGCATCCGGCAAGAAATGGGCATGAGCCATCTCAAACCATCCGCGGCGGCGGTGATGCTGGAAATCAGCAAGAATGTGAATGTCTTCGAGGGAATGCGCTACAAAGCGCTGGCGCAAGTCAAGCGGCAGTTCCCCGATGTCGGCGGCCGCGATCAGTATTATGGCGGCACCGCTTACACGAATACCGGCGGCGTCGGCATTCAGATCCCGACGGTTGCCGACGATGGCAAGACCCTCAAGCCCGTTAATCTGGACGAGAGCGACGATGTGGCTGCTGCCGACGCTGAAGTATTGATCATGCCGATCACACGACTTTATAATCGGCAGCGTAATTTCCGCCCGTCCTTGTTGCTGGAGCCGCGGATTCTGGCGCCTTACGCCATCGTCCATCCGGCTGACGCGCAGGCGCTTGGCGTCGTTCAGGGCGATGCCATCGACATTTCAGCCGGAGGTTCGGTCGTGCGCGCGCGGGTGACAATAAGCGACGAGATAGCCGCTGGCGCCGTGGCGCTTCCGCGACATATGACGGACGCGGCTGCCCCCTTGTCGATATGCAGCGGGACAATCAGCCGGGTGGCGGAAGCGGTCGCTTCGGCGGACTGATAATAGAGGAAGACAGGTATGAGCCGTAACGTGAAGATCGGCATAGGCGTAGTCATAGTCGCTCTGATCGGCCTTGTCGTCGTTCTGGCGCTGGTTCTCGCCAATCTTGGCGCGATCGCTGCCTGGATCGGCTTTGATGACGCCGGCAATCTCAACGGGCGTCAAGGCGCGATCGGCATGCTGCTAAACCCGGAAGCGCGCATCCAAAATGTGATTCAGTGCGAAGACGATGCCGGTTGCTCGGCCCTCTGGCCGATTATATTTGCCGCTGGCTTCGCCTTTGTCATTGTCACCGGCTTTGCCTATACCACCTTGCTGGAGCGACGTTTGCTGGCATTCTTGCAGCATCGCGTCGGTCCGAATCGTGTTGGTCCGCTGGGTTTCATGCAGCCGGCGGCTGACGGCCTCAAGCTCGTTTTCAAAGAGGACTTGATGCCGGCCGGCGCGGACAAATGGGTTTTCCGCCTGGCGCCCATGATTAAAGTGATTCCGATTCTTATGATCGCCGCGGTTATACCGATGGGACCCGATCTGGTGATACCCTGGTTCGCGCCCTCGCTCGGCGATGTCTGGTATCAAGTGCCGCAAGGTTTGGTCGATTCTAATGTGGGCATCCTTTGGGTGATCGCGATTACCAGCATCGCGACTTATGGCGTGGTATTGGCTGGCTGGTCCAGCGACAACAAATACGCCATGTTGGGGGCTTTGCGCGCATCGGCGCAGATGATTAGCTACGAACTCAGCATGGGCTTGGCGCTGGCCGTGCCCGTCATGATCGTGGGCAGTATGGCTATCGGCGATATCATCGACGCGCAGCGAAACATCTGGGATTGGTTCGTTTTCCAGAACCCCCTAGCAGCGGCGGTGCTAATTCTGGCGCTCTTGGCGGAGACCAACCGCGCCCCCTTTGATTTGACCGAAGCCGAGCAGGAATTGACCCAAGGTTATATGACCGAATACAGCGGCATGAAATTCGCCCTGTTTATGATGGCGGAATACCTGGGCATGATCGCTGTCAGCCTGGTGGCGGCGGCGGTATTTTTCGGCGGCTACCACCTCTGGCCGATGGATGGCTTGCCGATACTGGCTCCGGTTATTTTCATCGGCAAGGTTGTCCTGATGCTATGCGGCATGATCTGGATTCGGGCGACCCTGCCGCGCATCCGCTATGACCGCTTGATGCAGTTCGGCTGGAAAGTCATGATTCCGTTGGCGCTGCTGGCCGTCGCCTGGACGGCTGTTTCGATAGTTGTGGGCGATGCCATGGGCGGCGATGCTTATCCCCTTATCTCCGGCGCAGTATTCCTGCTGGTGCTGGTCATCGGCGGTTTGGCGCTTCGCCGTATGAGCCGCGACCAAGATATTGAAGAAGCGATCCCGCTGGAAGACGACCCGGCGTATACTGGCGAGCGGCGCGGATTGGGCTGGGCGCTGGTGCATCTGGTCGGCATGTTAATCGCGATTCCGCTGGTTCACATCCGCTTTCTCCTAAGATCGCTGGAAGGAATGGCGAGCTTCGGGCGGACGCCGGAAGAAGATCGCTTGCTTGAAAGCGGCGAGACAGCGCTCAAGCGAGCGGGCGATTGACGTGACCTTCGTAGATTTCTGACCGAGGACATGGAAGCAGAGGGTGCATAGGATGAATGTAGTTAAGGGTTTTGCCACAACCTTGAAGCACTTGATGGACGATGCGGTGACCGTACAATATCCGGAACAGGTGCAAAAATTTCACGATCGTTACAAAGGACGGCACCATCTTCGCCGTTACGAAAATGGCTTGGAAAAGTGCATCGGCTGTTCGCTCTGCGCGGCCGCCTGCCCGGCCGACGCCATTTGGGTGGAGGCGGCCGAAAACACCGACGACGAGCGTTACAGCCCCGGTGAGCGCTACGCCAAGACCTATGAGATTAACATGCTCCGCTGCATCTTCTGCGGTTACTGCGAAGACGCCTGCCCGACCGAAGCGATCCAGCTCGGTCATGAACACCAGATGTCGTTTACAGATCGGCGCGATGCGATCTATGTTAAAGACATGCTGATTGACCCACCGGCGGAAGGCGCGCCGGGCAGTCCCCAGGCAGTCAAGCCGGGCAGCTTCGATCGATCGATACCTGATATGGAAGATCCGTCCTAGTGGCGCCAAATCGGTTGCGATTCAAGTTTTGTAAATTGAAGGGCGATGCCATTTGTGCTAAAGTGCGCAATCGCATTTATCCTGGGAATTAGCTCGTATGGAATGGTTGTTTCTGGTCGTGAGTTTTGTGGCAGTCCTGGCGGCTGGCATGATGCTGACGCGGCAAAACGCAGTACATAGCGCCCTATTTCTCATTGTCAATTTTGGCTGCGTCGCCTTCCTCTATTTGATGCTGGATGCGCCCTTCCTGGCTATGGTGCAGGTGACCGTCTACACCGGCGCCATCATGGTCCTTTTCCTTTTCGTCATAATGCTGCTCGGGGCGGAAGCCACAACCGATACCTCCGGGCGCATGCGCTGGCTGGGTTTCGCTGGCACGGCCGTCGCCATCATACTCTTGCTGATCTTTGCCTTCCCCCTCGCGTCAGACATGCTGGCCAACGAGACTGTCGAGCAGCCCGATTCGCGGTCGCAAGCGCGCGTGATCAATGCGATACCGGGCGGGGATGTCGATGCCTTCACGATTAGGGACTTGGGAGAGTCAATGACCCTAGAAGGCAGGGTCAGCGGCAGTGTATTGTTCGACAGCAGCGGCGACTCCTTGCAAGATCTACGTTTCGACGATGTCGTTTATGAGTATGGACGGGACGCGACTCAGCGCTATACCGTATTGCCAGCCGGCGAATATAACGTGATTGCCGGAGTTGAGCTCGCCGGATTCGTCACAAGTCCATTGCTGGCGGAAGCCGTAACCATGACCGCTGATTCCGCGCATTCTGTGGTTTTCTACGAAAATGTTGAAGGCATCGTTGACGTTGTGCTGATGGAAGATGATGTCAGCGCGCCCGCTGTCGGAAAGATGCGGCTTACTGTCTTTAATGCTGTGACAGATAAGCAGGTTTCGCTGATCGACATCGGTCAGTACACCGCGCGGCGCAGCCTCTGCGAAGACGATTCCTGCAGTTCGCTGATTCCCCATCGTGTGCTGATCGAACAGTTGCCAGCCGGCCAGCAGACCAGCCTCCAACTCGACGAAGGCTCGTACAATCTGGCGTTCATCGATCAGGATCATACTGTATTGCGGACGCTGGCAGACTATGACGCCGAACGCGGTCTGATTGAAACGCGCGTCTTGGTGCGGGAACCAGGTGTGCCAGGCAGCCAGCCGAGTTATCGCGCCGCCGTCTTTAACGCGATCGCGACCCCGGCTTTCGGCAGCCCGGAGGCTGTGGGGCAGGTCTTGTTCATTGAGTATGTGCTGCCGGTGATGCTGGTTGGCGTATTGCTGCTGGTGGCGCTGATCGGCGTTATTGTCCTGGCGCGGCCGGATGCCCTGGCGCAAGCCGAACGCCGCCGGATCAATCGGCGTCGACGCGTCAACCGCCCGCTTGTCAGCGTGATTTCCCAGCAGACCGGCTCGGATGTATTAAGCGGCGACTATATGGCGAAGTTGACCGGCGGCTCAGATGATAGCGCTGTCGAGTAGCTGCGGGAGAGGCTAGGCGATGAACCCAATCGGCACCGAGCCCTATATCGTACTCAGCATGGTGCTATTCCTGATGGGGGCGCTGGGCGTCCTTATGCGGCGCAACGCCATCCTGCTCTTCATGTCGGTTGAGTTGATGCTGAACTCGGCGAACCTGGCGCTGGTGGCTTTCGCGCGCGAATGGGGCCAAGTCAATGGCCACGTCTTCGTATTCTTTGTCATGACGGTGGCGGCGGCTGAAGTCGCCATCGGTTTAGCTTTGATCGTAAATATTTTCCGCGAACGCCAAAGCATCAATATTGACGAATTGCGGCAGATGCAAGGCTAGCGGACCGCCATCGAAAGAGGCGCTAACGGTATGGAAAATCTTCCACTCTTGGTTCCCCTGGTGATATTCGTTCCGGCGCTTGGAGCGATTATCAATTTCTTCTTTGGCGCGCGCCTCGGGGAGAAGTGGTCGGGCTATATCGGTTGCTTCGCATCCATCCTTGCCTTTATTGTTTCTCTATTTCTTCTGTCTTGGGTGACGGGTACCAACGGCAGCGCGGCCGTGGTCAACCCGCCGTTCTTTGATGGCTGGCTCCGCATCGAATCGATCGACCTGGATATTTCCTGGCAGATGCGGGTGGACTCGCTCAGCGTGACGATGATGCTGGTCGTCACCGGCGTCGGCTCGCTGATTCATATGTACGCCCGCGGCTATATGCACGGCGACAAGTGGTATCCGCGCTTCTTCGCCTATCTGAATATGTTCCTCGCCTTCATGTTGGTCCTGGTGACGGCGAATAATTTCCTCATGCTCTTTGTCGGCTGGGAGGGGGTTGGGCTTTGCTCCTTCCTGCTTATCGGCTTCTGGTGGGATAAGAAAGCGCCGGAAGGCTGGAAGAACAGCAACGCGGCGCGTAAGGCATTCATCGTCAATCGCATCGGCGACTTCGGCTTGCTGATGGCGATGTTCTTGATCTTCTGGACCTTCGGCACGCTCGACTTCGTCAAGATGGGTGAACTGCCCAACACAGAAGCGAAGTACCTGGTCAACTGGCGCGAGCACAATGGACTGCTGCCTCACGAAAGCGACGCGGTCCACAGCGAAGAAACCGCCGCCGGCGAAGACGACCATGCCGATGACGGGCACGGCGCCAAGTATGAGTGTGTGCCCGCGGCTGCCAAATCCCATGGAGATGACCACGCCGCCGACGAACACAGTGATGACGGTTACGGCAAGGCGAATCCTTTAGCGAAAGACATCCGTGCCCTCTACTGCGACAATCACCGCTTCGATACCGATCTTCTCGGCGTCTTCGGTCAGACCACCGAGCGCTTCGGCAAAGGCGAACCCGTTGACTTTGGCGGCTTCCAGATTGCCTTTGAAGATGTGATCTTCTTGATCGCGCTGTTCATGCTGCTTGGGGTGACTGGCAAGTCCGCCCAGATTCCGCTCTTCATCTGGCTGCCCGACGCGATGGCCGGCCCCACGCCGGTCAGCGCCTTGATTCACGCCGCCACGATGGTCACGGCCGGCGTCTACCTGATGGTGCGCTCGAATGTATTTTTGTGGGAACTCAACCATGCCGGGTATGTGCTCGGCTTGATCATCACCTTGGTCGGCGCGGGCACGGCGCTGGTCGCCGGTTTCATCGCGCTGGGGCAATGGGACATCAAGCGCGTGCTGGCTTATTCGACGATTTCGCAGCTTGGCTTTATGGTGGCGGCGGTCGGCATCGGCGCTCACGTCGCCGCGATGTTCCACCTGGTCACGCATGCTGTGTTCAAGGCGCTGCTCTTCCTCGGCAGCGGCTCCGTCATTCACGGCGTTGAGCATGGGCATCATCACGCGCATGATCACGGTCACGGTGACGACGACGGTCATCACGACGACTTCGACCCGCAAGATATGCGCAATATGGGCGGCTTGCGCAAGCGCATGCCCATCACTTATCTCACATATCTGGTTGGCACCTTGGGCTTGGCGGGGATCTTCCCCTTCGCTGGATTCTGGTCGAAGGATGAGATCCTGGCTGATGCCTGGTTCGAAGGCTTTGAGCTGAACGAAACGAGCGGTTTCATCGCCTTTGGCATGCTCTTGGTAGCGGCGGCATTCACTGCCTTTTATATGTGGCGTCAGGTTGTGCTGGTCTTCTTTGACGACGCCCGCAGCGAAGCGGCCGAACGCGCGCCGGAAAGCAGCGGCGCCATGCTGCTGCCCCTGGTTATTCTGGCGATATTCACCTGCGTCATCGGCTTGATTAATGTGCCAAAGGCGACGCCGATATTTGATGGCATCTATCATCCATACGAATTCAAGCACTTCCTGGAACATAGCCTGGTCAGCGTCTCCCGCGGGCACACGCTGGACTTCAATCTGCTGATCGCCGGCATCGCCCTGGCTTTAGGCATCATCTCAATCGTCATCGCCCACCGCGTCTACAAGGGCAAGGGCTTGGCGAGCGGCAACCGCGATCAATTGGAGACGAGCGCGCCATCCCGAGGTCTCTTCAAGCTGGCGAACGCTCGCCTCTATTGGGACGAATTCTACGCCGCCCTCATCGAGAAACCATTCAACCGGCTGGCCGACTTCCTGGCTGACCGCGTCGATTGGGAGTTCCTGCACGATTATTTCCATGATCGGATCATCAAGCGCGGCTTTGATACGATCGGGGACATTCTAAGCAAACCCATCGACCTGGGCATCGTTGATGGCGCGGTCAATGGCGTCGGCCTGTTCGTGCAGCGCGCGTCCAACTGGATGCGCCGTTCGCAGACCGGCTATGTGCGCCTTTACGCAGTTGTTCTATTCATCGGCGTTGTTGCTGTGATCTTGGTCATGCTCATACCATTCATTGGGGCTCTGCTCCAAAGTGGCGCTTAAGGAGAACGCGTTCCCATGGACGTAACTGGACTTTCGCTTACTACCATCACCCTGTTCCTGCCCTTGATCGGGCTCGCCATTTTGGTCTTCATGAATGGCGAAACGCAGAAGAACAACCTGAAGTGGGTGGCTTTTGTCACGAGCTTGGTGACCTTTGTCGCCTCCGTGGTGATGTGGATTAACTTTGACCCGAGCACGGCCGAGTTGCAAATGGTGCAGCGCAATACCTGGGCGGAAGTCTCCCTGGGCGAGTCTGTCATCAATGTCAGCTACTTCGTCGGCGTCGATGGCATCAGTATGCTGCTTGTCCTCTTGACGACCTTCATCATGCCAATAGCGATCCTCGGCTCCTTCGGCAGCAACATCTTTGAAGAGCGCGGACGCGAAAAACTCTACTACATCTTCCTCATGCTGCTCGAATGGTCGATGATCGGCGTCTTCGTCGTGCACGATCTCATTATCTTCTACGTCTTCTGGGAAGTTACCCTCGTGCCGATGTACTTCCTCATCGGTATCTGGGGCGCGGAAGAGCGCATCTACGCCGCTGTCAAATTCTTCCTCTACACGATGGCCGGCTCGATCCTGATGCTGATCGCGATACTTTATGTCGGCAATCGCTCCGGCACCTTCAGCACCTACAGCGCCGGCGGCGATATCGGCGTGATCGAAAAGGTGCAGAACTTTGATGGCGAGGGCACCTATTGGGATGCCCTCGGGCCCGACGGCGAGGGCGAAGACGCCGGCTTCCTGCTGGATTCGGTAGAGAGCTTCCTCTTCCTCGGCTTCCTGGTGGCTTTCGCGATTAAAGTGCCGATCTTCCCCTTCCATAGCTGGCTGCCCGATGCGCACGTGCAAGCGCCGACTGCCGGCTCGGTGATCCTGGCTGGCGTGTTGCTAAAGATGGGCACCTATGGCATCGTGCGCTTCAACTTGAACTTGTTCCCGGAAGCGACGGTGGCTTGGGCGCCGACTATCGCCTTCCTCGGTGTAGTTGGCATCATCTACGGCGCTTGGGTCAGTTACGCTCAAGACAACGTCAAGAAGCTGGTCGCCTATTCGTCGGTCAGCCACCTGGGCTTCGTCGTGCTGGGCATCTTCGCGCTGAATTCGCAAGGCTTGCAAGGCGCGACCCTGCAAATGGTCAACCACGGCATCAGCACGGGTGGCCTCTTCTTGATCGTCGGCATGTTGTACGAACGCTGGCATACCAAGGAGATGGCGGATTACGGCGGCATTTGGAAAGTCATGCCGCTCTTCGGCGCGATCAGTCTGGTCATCTCCTTGAGCAGCATGGGCTTGCCCGGTCTCAACGGCTTCATCGGCGAATTTACGATTCTGCTCGGCTCGCTGGGCAGCGATTATCTCGGTTTCGCCTTCACCCTCTTCGGCACGCTCGGCGTCATCCTGGCGGCGGTCTATCTGCTGAAGATGTTCCAGCATGTCTTCATGGGCGAGCTCAAGAAACCGCTGGCGGATGAAGCCGGCTACAAACTTACCTGGTATGAAAAAGCGGCCTATATCCCTATCATCATCATGATATTCTGGATGGGCTTGCAGCCGATTGTATTCTTCAACTTGCTGGATGTTTCGGTGGATAACATCGTCGCTATGTTCGTTGGCTAGGAGAGAGCATGTTTGAGTCGCCGTCTATTGCGGAATTTCTGGCGGATTCCAACCTGGCATCCACACTGCCCGGCACACTCTTGCTGGCTTGGACGCTGCTGCTGGTGATCGTTGATCTTTTCACCGACGAAGAACGTCAGCACTGGACGCCGATTCTGGCTTGCGTCGGCTTGGGCTTCAGCTTCCTCGCCAATATCGCTGTCTATTCGCCGGCGGAAGGCGAGCAAGTGGCGCTTTACGGCATGTTCATCGCCGATGAGTTCACCGGTTTCCTGAACTTCGTGATATTGGTCGCCACGCTGATCGCGGTGCTGATGAGTTGGGATTACCTCAAGCGCGCCGATATCCATCGCGGCGAGTACTATATCCTCGCGCTAATCTCCTCGGCCGGGGCCATGTTCATGGTCGGCGCAAACGATTTGATCACCGTCTTTGTCTCGCTCGAATTGCTGAGCATTCCGCTATACATCCTGGCTGCCTTCCGTTCCATAAAAAACGACGGCAGCGATCAGGCGCTCAAGTCCGAAGAAAGCGGCATGAAGTATTTCATCCTGGGCGCGTTTTCCAGCGCCTTTCTGGTTTTCGGCGCGGCTCTGGTTTATGGCGCGACCGGTACAACCAATATCCCGCAGATATTTGATATCGCCGTCGGCATCGTCGGCGGGACATCGAGCGGGACATTCTATCTGCTGGTGGGTACCGCGCTGCTGATCGTAGGGCTGGGCTTTAAGGTGGCGGTCGTGCCCTTCCACATGTGGACGCCCGATGTCTACGAAGGCGCTCCCACGCCCGTTACCGCTTTCATGAGCGTGACGGCCAAGATCGGCGGCTTCGCGGCGCTGCTGCGCGTCCTCATCACCGGACTCTCCGCGTTGGTATTGGCCGGTGGCGACGTGGCGGCTTGGCAAGCGACCGCTACAATCATCGCAATCCTCACCCTCGTCCTCGGCAATTTTGTGGCGATCTCGCAGCGCAACCTCAAACGCATGTTGGCTTATTCATCCATCGCCCACGCCGGCTACATCATGGTGTCGGTTGCGGCGGCTGGCAGCGCCAGCGTCATTGACGCGGCCACACAGGGAGCCTTGGTCTACATGCTCGCCTATATGTTCACCAATCTGGGCGCATTCGCCGTGGTTATGACGATTGAGCGCGAAGACGGCAGCGGCGGCAATATCGATGACATCAACGGCCTGGCGCAGTCTCGGCCCCTTCTGGCCATGGCAATGACGATCTTCATGCTCAGCCTGACCGGCGTTCCCTTGACCGCCGGCTTCCTGGGCAAGTTCATGATCTTCTCCGCGGCTCTGCAAGCCGGCTTGTTCGGACTGGCCGTCATTGGCGTGCTCACAAGCGTCGTCAGCGCCTTCTACTATATCCGCGTGGTGGTCAATATGTACCTGCGCGATAGCGAAGGCGAGTTGCAGCCGCCGCTCGATACGCAATACCTGCGCTGGGCTATCAATATAGCGCTGGCCGGTACCTTGGTTTTCGGCATCTTCTACCCCTTGGCGACCAACCTGGTCAGCATGGTGAGCATCGCTTGACTCTCAGCCGCAAGCTGCAGCAGAGACAATTCGCGGTTGCTTTGCGCAGCGTCTATAGAGTTGGGGCTGCCGAGTAGACATGACACATCAAGAACGCGAAGGCTTCATCTGGATCTTGCTGGCGGCCGCCGGCTTCTCCGTGATGCCGTCGATGGTCAAAATAACCTATTTGCACTCCGCGCTTCAACCGGTGGATATCGCGATCTGGCGCTTTCTAATAGCGGCGCCCTTGATGTGGCTGCTGGTCATCGCCGGTCGGCGGTCCGCGTCTGTCCGGCGGCAGAGCGACGCGCCGGTGAAGCAAGTTTTCCTCATCGGCATTTTGCTGTCTGCCGCTGTCCTGGCCGCCTTCTTTGCGCTGCAACGCTTGCCAGCCAGCACCTATATCGTGCTTTTCTTCACCTATCCCGCGATGGTGGTCTTGCTCTCGGTATTACTAGGCGAGCGGCTCGGCAGCCGAGCCTGGCTGGCGCTGGCGCTGGCTTTAACCGGCGTCGTGCTGACGGTGCCCGACTTCTCCGGGCTGAATGTGGGCGATATGTTCGGCGTCGCGCTCGTCTTGGGCAATGCCGCAATTGTCGCCGTCTACTATATTCTTTCCAAGCGAGCGCTGAGTGGCGTGCTTGACATGTCTGGCTCAAGCGCCTGGATGATGCTGGGCACCCTGCTCGTCATGCTGCTGCTGATTCCCCTTCGCGGCTTGGAAATGCCGGGTAATCCGCTGACGCTTTTGCTGCTCATCGGCATCGCCACCTTGGGCACGGTGCTTCCGGTCTTCGCGATCAACCTCGCGATTCAAAAGATCGGGGCGGCGCGCGCCTCTCTGATAAGCACCGTTGAGCCGCCGCTTTCGATGGTCATGTCCATGCTTCTATTGGGTGAAGCGATATTTGCGCTACAATGGCTGGGCGCGGCTCTGATTATCGGCAGCGTCATTGTGCTGCAATTCCGTCCGCGCAACCGGATCGATGTAAGCATCGCGCATGAGGCAGGCTAAAGAGTTGTCTATGACCGGCGGCGAACGACTGACGCGAGAACTGCGCAATGACCTGAAGCGCAACCGCGAGGGCAGATTGTCATCGCGCCAGTGGCTGCAACTCATTACCGAGCCGCTGACGACCTTGCTGCTCCTTACAGTGCCGCTGATTTTGCTGGTGGGGCGCTATGGCTTGGCGGGGCGGCTGATCGTTCTGGCAATCGTGGCTGGATTCGTTCTGACGATGGGCTTGCGAGCGCTGTTGTTCGCGCGCCTCAGGCTGTCATATCGAGTGCTCTACGCGGAAGGACTGCCGGCCCGCTGGAAGTTCTGGCGCAAGACCACATTGACCAGCAAATCCGGCGACGCGGTCCGCTTTGACCATCGCCTTGGCGACCGGCTCAAGCTCAAGCCGGAGCAAGCTTTGCACGTCTACTACGCTGAAGCCGGCGGCCGGCGCATCTTGCTAAGTACCCTGCCGAAGCGACATCCGCAGACTGAATTGGCGGAACCCGGCGACAACTTCGAGCGCGTCGGCGGGCGGGTATACGCCGACTAGACCAACTGTCCGCTCATTTCAAGAACTTCCGAACCGTCTTCTTCCACCCACACGCCGCACTGACCGCCGCCTTCGGCGATGTCGAGGTCGACGATACTGCCGTCAAAGCGCAGGACCGGATGATAATACTTCGCGACCTGCTCCGCATCGGCATCAATATAATGTCCGATTAGCGCCCGGCGGAAACGTGAATCGGAACGGTTAGGGAAACTACCATGGATCAACTGTCCATTGAAGAAAAAGACATCGCCCGCTTTCATAATCACTGGTTCCGGCTGCATATCGGCCGATAGCGGCACAGTGACATCGGTGAAGCTTTCGCTGGTATCGGCGTCAACCGGACATAGAATCGGCAACTCGTGGCTGCCCGGCACCACTTGCAGGCAACCATTTTCTTCATCGCAATCATCCAGCGCCATCCAGGCCGCGATGCAAGTGCCGGGTTGGACGCGCAAGTAATATTGATCCTGATGCAAAGCCTGGCCCCGCGCGCCAGCCGGCTTGAAGTACAGCATGGTTTGCACCGCCAGCGGCTCTTTGCCCAGCAGTTGCCGGAATACCGCGCCCAAGCGCCGGTCAATCATCCAGTCGAGGCTGATTTGATCCCAACGGTGCATGTGGATGAGCCGCGGGTAACGCTTCAGCGGATCGTTGCTAGCCATGTTAATGCCGCCGAAGTCGCCCGGATACGTCCCCTTGTGGCGCATATCCATATAGTGCTGGCGAAAGCTCGCCACTTCAGCCTCCGTGAACAGACTGGAAACGGTGACGCAGCCGCGTTCCCTGAACCTTTCAACATCAACTTGCATGGCTTGGGCCTCCCGCGCGCTGAATTGCGCTTTTTCTAATTTCGCCTACAATCTTTGCCATTAAGTCTAAACCACGAGGCTGTCATTGTGCAAGCGATGGGCGTGAATGATGTTCAGGCGGCGCTGGATGCGCTGGCGCTGGATACCCAGGTGCTCGAGTTCGATGATTCTACCGCTACTTCGCAGCAGGCGGCGGAACGAGTTGGCTGTCAATTGGGCCAGATCGTGAAAAGCCTCGGCTTCATGATCGACAAATCGACGCCGGTCCTCGCGCTCGCCAGCGGCGACCAGACGATTGACGAGCGTAAGTTGGCGGCTCTATTCGCGGTCGGGCGCAAAAGAGTGCGGATGATGACGGCGGCGCAATGCCTGGAGCTGCTGGGTTATGCGCCTGGTGGCGTACCGCCGATCGCGCATCGCAGCAGTGGCATCGCCGTTTATTTGGATGACGCGCTGAGGCGCTTCCAGACGGTATACGCGGCTGGCGGCGCGGCCAATGCGATTTTTCCGATCGAGTTGACAACCCTGCGCATGGTGACCGATGGAACATTTGTCGATCTCGCGCGGGCATAGCGCCGGCGCGACGCCATCTAAGGCTGCGCGACATTCAGCGTCGTCAAGTAATACTCCCTGCCAATTGCGTCTCCGCTCGGATATGCCAACCTAAGTGGCTCGCCGGACAGCGATTCTTTGCCCGCCAGTAGCAGGTCGTAACTCCCGCTGCGGATTTCGCATGGAATGTCGATTGTTGTGCGGTCGCGATAATATCGCTCAGGCGTCCAATCGCTGGTGAACCGGTCAGCCGGCGCTATCTGGTTGGCGATGGCAAGCTGCCTGTTCCCGTCTGCGTCAGCGAGGATGATGCTGATCGTATAAGGCGTCGCGTCTTGCTCCAGAATCTGCCACCAGCTTTCGATCGTTACTGTTTGGCAAGGAGAAACGTTCCACTCGCCTTTTAATTCCCAAGCGTATAATCGCAGACTGTTTCCCACTTCAAGAATTGGACCATCGTTGGTCGGCGCGCGTTCATATTCGGAGAGATAGTAATCCTCCAAGTACTCTCCCTCCCAACTCACCGTGCGGACCAGTACATAATTCCGACCGAGCCATGCGGAAAAAGGATCGCCGAGCATGTTCCCGCCCCCTTCCCGCAAGTGCCAGAGCTGTTGATGTTCGGGAGGCGGGCTTCCCAAGAAAGCATCGTAGAATTGGTAGTGGACGTTAACCAACTCGTCCGAGTAGTTTGGCCCATGAGCGCTATCAAATGGACCTATAAGATGAAACATCCGATCTTTGGACATCTTGTCCGGCGTGAAATCCATAAGGTAATAAGCTGCCGCTTGAAGTCCACGCCAAGCCCAATCAAACTCCGTGACGACGATGCTTGTGTTCTGATAACTCTTCGTCATCTCCTCTACGATCTCTCGGTATGGCCCCTCGCTCGACTGCCAAGCGATGTTCTGCGGCGCGTGGAGAATCATAAGCGCCACAAGAACAAGCGCCGCTTTGTTCGGGAGCAGGCGGAGGCTCAAAGCCATGCAGGTAGCGATGAGCGGCGCAAACATGACCGTGTTCCGTAACGAAAAACTGCGCACCGCCGCATCGGAAGCCAGAGCAATAAGGATCATCAAGCTGAGGAGAATTAGAGGATAAAGGCTGATGTAGTCTTGCTTTATTCGCCAGTGAGCGCTGGAGGCGCCGAATCGACGCGATGCCGCTGGCGCAAACGGACTCAACAGCATAAGAAATTGATAGACCAGCTCTGGCTTTAACTTGCTGCCATCGTAAAGAATCCAGATGGCGGCTCCGCGTCCGGGCACGGAATAATAGATGCCGCCCGGCATCAAGACGGTGATGGTATGCACAAACGGCAAAAGCCAGCCTAAGAAAGACAGGCCGATGTACACCCACATCAGGAAAGCATTCAGCCAAAGCTTCCGCTCGTAGCGAGTGAGCAGGACCATACAAATGGCGTGGGCTGGAAAGACAAAAAACGAAAAGAAATGTGTGTAAATAGCCGCAATGCCCAAGAAGATATAGGCGAACATCAGCGCGGTAGAGGGCTTGTGCAGCCAACGAAAAAAGACCAGATGCAGCGCTGTAACCAACATGAGCAGCATGGCGTACGGCCGCAATTCGTACATGGCGTTGGCGGCGAAGCCATATACGCCAAGCAGCGCGACAGCGTACAAGCCTGCTCGTCTCCCGCCAACTTGCCGGCCCAACTGAAACAATGCGGCGAATGTCACCAGATTAGTCAGCTTGGAAAGCCAACGTGTGATTTCTTCGCTTGATCCAAAAGCCCTTACCCAAGCTTGCGCTAACAACCTCCAACCGGGCGGATGTATATTGAAGGTTCCCAGAAAACGCACCAACTCGGTCGGTGACAACACATGCGCTTCATGAACGACAAATACCTCATCCTCGCGATAGTTTCGATTGCCGTAAACCGAGGCATGAAGCAGCGCATTCAACAGAATCAAGCCAGCGGCGGCAAAAAGCGTCAAACTGGAAATTGCCTGCGCGGACAGTCGCGAGCCCAAAATCAAAGGAGTATGGTTCGAAGCTCGCAGCGCCAATGCTCTATAGCCCTCCGGCACAATGCCCACTTTACGACGGTCTCCAGGGTGACGCGGTTTCCAAGCCTGACCGATATGACAGGCTGCCGCTCTTCCCACTCATCGTCCCACGCTGAAATCTGCGCCGTCCGCGAGAAACGGACGCCTCCTAACTCGGCAAGACATTCAGCGTCGTCAAATAATACTCTCTGCCAATTATATCTCCGCTCGGATATGCTAACCTAAGCGGCTCGCCGGACAGCGATTCTTTGCCCGCCAGCAGCAGGTCGTAACTCCCGCTGCGGATGTCACATGGAATAACGATACTTGTGCGGTCGCGATAATATCGCTTAGGCGCCCAATCGCTGGTGAACTGGTCAGCCAGCGCTATCTGGTTGGCGATGGCAAGCTGCCGACTGCCGTCCCCATCAGCGAGGATGATGCTGATCGTATAGGGCGTCCTGTCTCGCTCCAGAATCTGCCACCAGCTTTCGATCGTTACCGCTTCGCAGGCAGATACGTCCCAGTCGCTCCGCAACTCCCAAGTATACAGTCGCAAGCTGGCCCCCGCCTCAAGTAACGGACCGTCACGGACCGGGGCCCGCGCATACTCGGACAGGCTGTAGGTCGTCTCGTACCCTTCTTCCCAGCTAACCGAGCGGATTAGTGCGTAACGGCCATTTAGCCAGCTTTCGAATTCCCCGCCGAGGTCGTTTCCGCCGCCTTCTTGCAGGCGCCAGAGTTGTTGGTGTTCGGGCAAGCGGCTGCCGAAGCTGTCGGGATCAAATGCTTTGTGGATGTTTATCAGTTCATCCGAATAATTGGGCGGATGCGCGCTGTCGCTTGGCTCAACCAGGTGGAACATCCGGGTTTTTGACATCTTGTCCGGCGTGAAATCCATCAGATAATAGGCGGCCGGCAGCAGCCAGCGCCATGCCCAGTCGAATTCGCTTACCACAAGGCTGTCAGTCATATAGTTGGCTGACATTTCCTGAACGATTTCTCGGTAAGGCGCGTTGGATGTCCGTAAATCTATGTTCTCAGGCGCATTAAGTATAAGAAGAGCGACCAACAGCAGCCCCGCGATGTTCGGCAGCAGGCGCAAACCCAGGGCCATGCACATGACGACAAGGGGCGCGAACATGACCAGATTCCGCTGTGAAAAACTTCGGACCACAGAATCGGCCGCGTAGGCAATTGAGATCGTCAAGACCAGGAGAAACAAGGGATACAAGACGACGAACCGGTGGTCGAACCGCATTCGATTGTTGGATCGGCGGAGGGCGCCGAGCAGCCAGGGACAAAACAACGCAAGCAGCATCAGCAGATGAAATACAATATCGGGCGTAAACTTGCTGCCTTGGTAATATAGTTCGATCCCTTCCCAACCTGGCGGGATGGCATAATAGATCCCGCCAGGCATGACCACGAAGATGGCTTGCAGGAACGGCAAGACCCAGCCCAGAAACGAGAGGCCGATGAACAGCCAAATCAGCAGGGACTTAAGCCACAGCTTGCGCTCATAACGCGTCAACAAAACCAGCAAAACGGCATGGGCTGGGAAGATAAATATCGAAAAGAAATGTGTGTAAATTACGGCGATGCCCGCGGCGACATAGGCAAACATCAGCCTGAAAGTCGGCTTCTGCATCCATCGATAAAATAGTAGATGTAACGCCGTGACCAGCATGATGAGCATTGAATAGGGACGCAATTCGTACATCGCGTTGCTTGCGAAGCCATAAACGCCCAGCAAAACAATTGCATACAGACCAACGCGTTTGCAGCAGATCTGTTTGCCGAACTGATAGACTAAAGCGAAGGTGATCAAGTTGATCAGTTTCGATAGCCAGCGCGTGAGCGTTTCGCCGTCGCCAAACGCTTCTATCCACACTTCGATAAACAGTTGCCAGCCCGGTGGATGAGTATCGCTGGCCATGTGCTGCGCCAGTTCAGTTGGAGTAAACAGATTGGAGATGTGGAGGACAACGATCTCGTCTTCGCGGTAATCGCGAACCCCATAAATCTGAGCGTGCAGCAAGGTATTGAGTAGGACAAGAGCGGCAGCCGCTATAATCGCCAGGCTCTTGTGCCGTCGCGCGGCGCTTAGCGTATCAGGTTGCCGCGGCCTGCCATTCGCGATTGCCATCGGCCGAACTCCTCACAATCGAATCGCGAATCCTACGTTGCCGCCGCCATAAGATTCACGCGCTCCCCCAGCTTAACCAGGATCTCCAGCAGCCGCTCCTGCCACTCCTCCCCGGCGGGCAGGCGCACCTCCGTCCGCGTCACTTCGATATCTCTTCCCAACGTCAGCGCCAGCAGTTCCCGCCGGACGGTCGCCAGATAAGGCAGTTTGATCAAGACGCGCTCTCGCGGCATTCGTACATGCGTCGCCCGCACCGCCAACGCCAGCAATTTCACGCGTATTTGGTATAACAAACCCTCCACCGCGGCCGGCAGCGGACCAAAGCGATCGACCAGTTCCTGCCGCATCGCCTCGACCTCTTCCAGATTCTGGATATTGCCGATGCGGCGATATAGTTGCAGTCGCAGCGCCATTTCGGGTATCCAGTCCGTTGGCAAATATGCTGGCAACGGCAAATCGATTATAATGCGTTCGCGGGCGGAAGCCGGCGCGGGCTCCGTCCCGTTTGTCCCTGCTCCGCGCTGATCCTTAACCGCCTGCTGCAGCATCTCACTATAGAGATGCAAGCCGACGCTGGCGATATGACCGGATTGCCGCATGCTGAGAATATCGCCGCTGCCGCGCATCTCCAGATCACGGATCGCGATTTGAAAACCCCCGCCCAGCTGCGTATTCTCCGCCAGGGTTTCCAGCCGAGTCCGCGCCTCTTTCGTGAGTGTGCCGCGGTCGTGAAAGAAGTAGGCATAGGCTTGCTGCGCCGAACGCCCCACACGCCCCCGAAGCTGATACAACTGCGCCACCCCGAAGTAATCCGCCCGATCAACGATCAAAGTGTTGACCCGTGGCATATCGATGCCATTCTCTATGATTGACGTCGATAACAGAATATCATACTCGCCCCGGGAAAACTCCGACATGACCGCTTCGAGCGCGCGCGGAGACATTTGCCCATGCGCGATCGCGATTGAAGCTTCCGGCACTATCCGCTCAAGCTTGACCCGCGTGCCATGTATGGTCTTGACGCGGTTGTGCACCACGAAGACCTGCCCGCCTCGCTCCAACTCGCGCATGATGGCGCGCCGGCTCAACCGGTCATCCCAAGCGCCGACCTGCGTAATCACCGGCAAGCGCTCTTCCGGCGGCGTCTGAATCATGCTGATATCGCGGATGCCGCTCAGACTCAGATACAGCGTCCGCGGGATCGGCGTGGCGGTCAGCGTCAAGATGTCAATCCGCGAGCGCAACTTCTTGAAATGCTCCTTGTGCTTGACGCCGAAGCGCTGCTCCTCGTCGATAATCATCAGCCCAAGTTTCTTGAAGCGAATATCTTTGGACAGCAGACGATGCGTGCCGATGACAATATCGATCTCGCCGGAGGCCAGTTTCTCCACGATCTGCTTCTGCTGCGGCGCGTTGCGGAAGCGCGACATCATTTCCAACTCGACGGGAAAAGCCGCCAGGCGTCCGCGGAAAATATCATAGTGCTGCTGAGCCAGCACAGTAGTCGGCACGAGCACCGCCACCTGCATGCCATCTTGCACCGCCTTGAACGCGGCGCGCAAAGCCACTTCCGTTTTGCCGAAACCGACATCGCCGCATATCAAGCGATCCATCGGCTTGCGGTCCTTCATATCGGCTTTGACTTCCTGGATCACGCGCAGTTGGTCTTCCGTCTCGACGAAAGGAAAGCCGGCTTCCATCTCGTGCTGCCAGGCCGAATCCGCGCTGAAGGCATGACCAGTAGCTAACGCCCGCCGGCTGTAGATGGAGAGCAGCTCGCGCGCTTCTTCTTCAGCGTTGCGCCGCGCCTTGTCTCGCGCTTTGATCCACTGATCGGCTTTGCCCAGTTGGTTCAGAACGGGCGCTTTGTCCTTGGCGCCGACATAGCGCGAGAGACGGTCGGCTTGGTGAATCGGCACGTAGATCGTATCCTCGCCGCGGTACTCGACCAGCAGATATTCGCGCTCGCTGCTGTTGACGCTCCGGTGGCGCAAGCCTTTGAATCTGCCGATGCCATAATCCACATGCACCACATAAGTGCCTTCTTGCCAGTCGGTATAGCTGGTATCGGCTGGCTTGGCGCGCGCCTTCCCGGCGCTTTCGAGACGGCGTCGCGGCTCGGGACGCGTCCAGCCAAAAATCTCGGCGTCGGTGATGAAGTGCATCGGACCCTGCGAGCCCTGCAGCGACCAGCCTTCCGCCGCCGCCCCGCGGACGAAGCGCAACGTGCCGGCTTGCGGGACCTCGTCAATGACGCTCACCGTCGGAATGATGTTGGAAGCGTCCTGCTCGTACCACAGATTCTCCAGGCGCTCGACCTGTTCCGTCATGATGACGACAGAGTCGCCACGGCGTAGATGTCGCCGCGCGTGGTTGAGCATCAGGCGCAGTTGTCCGCCGAAGCGCTCGCCCGGCCTAAACGGCGTTGGAGACTCAGACTCGGTCAAAGTGGATACCGCCGCCGTTCTGTGACATTCAAGCTGCGTCTTCAACTCAGACCAGGTCATATACGGCAGCGGATGTTCCGGCGCTATCTGATAGGTCGATTCGGCTTCGGCGCGATTTGCTTCGGCATCGCTGGCGGATTCCAGCGCTGTTTCTTCCAGGAATTGCGGATCTTCAATGAGGATCAGAGCGTCTTCGCCGGCGTAATCGAGCAAGCTGGCTGGCTGGTAGAGATATGGCAAATAATGTTCCAGGCAAGGAAAGGCGCTGCCCTGCTTCAATGACTCAATATCAGCGCCGGCGCTGGACAAATCATCCGGGTCGCTGCTTATCGCCTTCGCCCACTGCTCCAGACGCGCGCCAAGCGACGTTGTCAAGCGCGGCAGCGCCTCGCGAGCCGGGCAGATCCTCGCCGAGCCCACATGCCCGATGCTCCGCTGATCCGCCGGATCAAAGCGCCGCAGACTGTCTATCTCGTCGTCAAAAAATTCGATGCGCAGGGGATACTCGCTCGCCAGCGGAAAAATATCGAGGATGCCGCCGCGCCGGCTGAAACTGCCCGGCTCGATGACCAGTGGCGCCGGCTCATAACCCATGCCGATCCAGTGCAGGATTAAGCTCTCCATTTGAATCCGCTCGCCCTGCAAAACTTCAATCGTGGCTTGTTGGAAATCTGCCAGCGGCAAGGTCTTCTGCATCAGCGCGCGCATAGAGGCGACGACTATTGGCTGATGCGCTTTTTGCGGGTCAGTCAACGCGGACAATGCCGCGATGCGATTGCGAATGACGTTGAGATCCCAAGGCGCTCGATCATAAAAGAGGGCTGACGATTCGGCGAAGCGGTAGAGCCGCTCAGGCTTGTCCAGCCAAAGGGGCAGTTGCTCGCTGACATTGTAGGCGCGGCGAGCGGCCGATGTCAGGTAGATTAGTGGACCCGGCCAGTCCGTCGCCAAAGCTGCCAGCAAAAAAGGCCGAGCAGAGCGCGCGACGCTCAAGCCCGCATGTGATTGCCGCGCCGAGAACCCTTCCAGCATTCGCTGATAGTCTGCTGTGTCTCGTAACGCGTCCAGCAAACCCGCCAGTTTCTGCGACATGATTGCCTTGTTCTGCCCTCAACCAGGAAGGCGTCAGTATAGCAAAGCGCCGGTCAGAGGACTAGATGGGCTGGTCTTCCCTTGACAGAATCGCTTCAATATGCGAACATACGTTCAATAGTCGCTGCATACGCTCATAGCAAGCGTGAAACCAGGACCAAAATGCCTGCCTTGATTTCCTTCCCGAATTGCCGCCCGGCTGGCGCAGGCTCGCTCATGGCAACTCGGTGATTGAATGAAAATTTCGCTAAAGCAACGATCTGTAAGGCTTGTCAGGTACTGCAGTTCTCACGTAAAGCACACCTAAACATCACCGCAGCTTAACTGATTGAAGGCAAGAGCCTTACGATACTCAACCAAAAACTACAAATTCCGCCAAGTTTAGCTCCCCCTCTCCCACAAGGGGAGAGGGGGCCGGGGGGGGGGTGAGGGGTAGAAAAAGCTCGCCAGCATGGCACACTGCCAATCAAGCCTTGTAGGGGCGACATACTATGCCGTCCGAAAGCACAAGTCGCAGCGGCAGCGGACGATCAGATCGGCCGCCCTTGCAAGGCTCGCTTTTTCGCGCGACTTACTGGCTTTTGCTTCTGCGCGACAGCGCCGCAGGTGACCAGATGGCCAAAAAAAGTTTTGCCGACAAATGACCGGCGGCGAGCGCGTGCTGCGAGCGCTTGGGGACAACGCCAGCCTGACCAAAACCGTCGCGGAAAAAGACGGCAAAGTAACGAAAAAGGCTGGGAAATGGCTGGATAATAGCTGGCTATTGGACATAAATCTGCAAGTTCATCACAATTTCTTGGTTCTATATAGATCGATTTTAAGTTGTTTTATAGATTACTGCTTCCTCCATCCATTGAGGGGAGAAGGCGCATAGGAGGCTTGAATATGAACTTGCGCCGTTTCGCCGCGCTAGCCAGCCTGATGCTTATGACATCCCTTGGCATCGCCGCTGCCCAATCGGAGTCGGACGAAATCGGCGCCTGCGACCTGAGCCGCCGTAGAATCCAGCAGCGCTTTTACCAGCGGGGCGCCGCCGAAGACGATCTCACGGACGATGACCTCTGGCGCATCTCGGTGTTGGACGCGCAGGGCCTCGATTCGGCGATCCTGGCTGAGGGCTTGGCTCAGTTGGCGGAATCGCCGACGCGGCGGTCGCTCATACTGATGCGCAACGGCTTTATCGTCTACGAGCAATACTTCAATGGCAGCAGCCGGAGCGACAGCAACAATGTCGCCAGCGTATCCAAGAGCTTTCTTTCCGCGCTCGTCGGCATCGCCCTGAACGAAGGCTTCATGCTGGCGGTGGACGATCATGTTGCCGATTACTTGCCCGCCTATTTCGCGGCTGCCGAGGATCCGCGCCTGCAGGACCTGCGCTTGCGGCACCTGCTGACGATGACGCATGGCTTGGCTTGGCGGGAGAACGAAAGTCAGCGCCTGCTCAACCGCAGCTCGGACTGGGTGGCGGATATTCTCAGCTTGCCGGTGAGCAGCGAGCCTGGCGCCCTGTTTCATTACAGCACCGGCGCGTCGCATGTTCTGTCGGCGGCGCTGACCGAAGCGACCAGTATGAGTACCTGCGAATTCGCGCATCGCTATCTCTTAGAGCCGCTGGGCATCGAGGCGGAATTCTGGGGCGTCGATCCCAAAGGCTATTTCACCGGCGGGCACAGCGTGAGCATGACGGCGCGCGAAGTGGCGCGCTTTGGGCAGCTCTTCCTTGACGAGGGCAACTGGCAAGGCGAACAGTTGATTCCCGGCTGGTGGGTGGTCGCCTCGACGACGCCGCAGGTGGACATCGGCAACAACTACGCCGGCTACGGCTACTACTGGTGGCTCAACCGCATCGGGACATACGACATGTATTCCGCGCTCGGCGCCGGCGGGCAGATCTTGCACGTCATTCCAGCGCTTGAGTTCGTTATGGTCACGACGCACGGCTTCGGCGGGAACCCGCGCGACTATTCGACGGAAGCCGAGTCTTATCAATTCTTGTGGGACTATCTCATTCCGGCGCTCGCCGGTCCCTAGTCCACCAGCGACTGATAGACGAGCGCGCGAAAGTCCTGCTGGAAAAACAGCATGTTGTCCATCAGCTGCGTCATGATGATGCCGACAAGCTGCTCCTGCGGGTCGACCCAGAAGTTGGTGGCGGCGGCGCCGCTCCAGCCATAGCTGCCATCCGAGTTGAGCACGCGGGTCTGGGCGGCGTCGATAATGACATCGAAGCCCAGACCGAAGCCCCGGCCCGGTATCTGGGCAAAGCCGATCGCGAGGGGGAGGAGTTCGGGCTTGATATGATTGCGCGTCATGAATTCCAGGGTCTTGCGCCCGATAATGCGGATATCGTCCGCCTCGCCCTCGTTCAAGAGCATTTTGGCGAACTGCCAATAATCGGACATGGTGGAGACCAGGCCGCCGCCCCCGGAAGGCGCGCTGGCCGGCTTGCTGTAGTCATGCCAGGGGATATGCGGCGCGCCCTTGTATTCGCGGAAGCTGCCGTCCTGGATATTGTGCTGGTAAAGTTTGGCGAAGCGGTCAAGCTTGTCCGCCGGCGCATGGAAAGCGGTGTCGGTCATGCCAAGCGGCTTGAAGATGCGCTCGGCCAGGAAGTCTTCAAAGGGCATGTCAGCGAGCAACTGCACCAGGTAACCGCAGACATCGGTGGCGATGCTGTAATTCCAGGCGCTGCCGGGCTGGAAGCGCAGGGGAAGCGCCGCCATGCCGATGATCTTCTCTTCCAGGGAGGCGGTTTCGCTGCGGAAGATCGAATCGCGATACATGTCGTCGATCGGCGAATCATAGTGGAAGCCGTAGCTCAAGCCGGCGGTATGCGTCAGCAGATGATGGATATTCATAGGCGGGTTTTGCGCGACCAGCTTCTGCCCCATATAGTCATAGCCGCTGAGCACCTTGGTATTGCCGAAGGCGCTAATGTAGCGGCTGACGGGATCGACAAGCTGGAACTTGCCTTCTTCGTGCAGCATCATCAAAGCGATCGATGTGATCGGCTTGGTCATGCTATAGATGCGGAAGATCGCATCCTTCTCCATCGGGCGGCGCGCTTCGGCATCGCGGTAGCCGCAAGCCTCGAAATGAACGACTTCGGAATCGCGAGCCGCAAGCGTGACAAAGCCGGCGACCTGGTCCTTGTCGATGTATTCCCCCAGCCGGTTGCTGATGCGATTCAGGCGTTCAGCCGACATGCCGACGGCTTCGGGCGCGATTACTTGCATGTGACGCTCCTGCTTGCTTCTGTGATCAGTAGATTAGGATTTGGCTGGCGCAAGCGCTTCCTGCAGGGATCGGCGCATATCCAGGGCTTTGGGATGCTGCGGATTGATCGCCAACGCTCGCTCCACTTCTTCCAGCGCCGCCGCCCGGTTATCAGTTTGGCGGAAGTGTTGCGCCAGGATGAGGTAGCGGTTCACGGCGCGCTTCGTATTTTCCCGCGCGAGATACCATTCGGCGATTTCGCGCTGTTCCGCGATCAGGGAGGGACGGATGGACACCGCCTTCACCAATTCGACAATGGCTTGCTCCTGCTTGCCCGCGCTTTTGTACAGACGCGCCAATTTAAGGTGATTGGCGACGGCGGCGTCGATGCGTCCGAGTTTCTTCTGCAGCGCGATGAGTTTCATCAGCGGCTTGGGATCGGAGGGCGCCAATTCCTGCGCGCGGACCGCGACCGCGAGTTGCGCTTCGAGATCGCGCGGTTTCTGCGGGGGCTGCGACGCCTTGGCATCGCCGTTGAAGCGCGTCATCGCTTCTTCGATGCCAGCGCTCAACCAGACCTCGACAGCATCGGCTGCGCGGCTCGCCAATTCATCGGCGCGTATGAGATCGTCGCCTTTGAAGGGTTGGAGGACGTAATTGACCGGATCCATCTTGCCGGGCGGCCGGCCGATGCCAAAACGCAGGCGGGCGAAGTCTTTGCCGCCGAGGTGCTGGATGATGCTGCGCAGGCCGTTCTGCCCGCCGTGCCCGCCGGATTGGCGCAAGCGCAGTATGCCAAAAGGCGTGTCCAGGTCATCATGCACGACCAGCAAGTTCGACGGCGCGATGTCGTAGAAGTCCATCAACTGGCGCAGGGATTCGCCGCTGCGGTTCATATAGGTCATGGGCTTGGCGAGTTTGATCGGAATGCCCTGGATTTGCCCGCTCCAGGTAAGCGCGCGTTTCTCGCTGCGGCCCGCGCCGAGCTTGTAGCGCGCCGCCAGTTCGTCAATGACGCGGAAGCCGATGTTGTGGCGGGTCTTTTCGTATTTCCGCCCAGGATTGCCCAGGCCGACGATCAAGCGCTTGGAGCTCATGTGATTCTCGGCTGCTGTTGACTGGAGCGTATGGTAGCAGAGGGCTGGGAAGATTGTCCAGCGAGAGCGGCGCTTTCACAGAGCAGTTGAGACAGAATTAGCCACCGAGGACACAGAGGGAAATGAGTATACAGAGTAACGCTGTTAGTACGTGGTTGGGAGCGACGTGTTCCATATTCGGGCGGCGGCATGATGATGAGACTCGGCAAGTTCCGGAGACTCTGCGCCCTCAAATTGACTCTGTGAACTCGATGGCAAAACTGTGGCTATTCCGAAAACGGCGCTTAGAGCGGGCTGTCGTCCACGTAGCGGGGGTAGGTGGATTTGGCCGCGTCGGCGAGGGTCAGGTCAATATCGACGGTGGCGAAAGGCGTCTCATCGCTGGTCGTGGCGAGCAGGGCGCCATCGGGGTCGCAGAGCCAGCCAGCGCCGTCCAAGTCCAGGCCGCGCACGGCGCCGGCGTGGTTGGAAGAGAGGCAGAACGCGCCGGAGACGACGGCGGCTGTTTGCCCGCATGCCAGCCATTTGGCGTTGGTGTGCCGGGGCGTGCTGCGCGGATTGAGCAGCAGATGCGCGCCGCGCTTGGCATATTCGCGAGCGTGCTGCAAGAACCAGATCTCGGTGCAGATCATGAAGCCGAGCGTCAGTTGCTTGTGTTGAGTCACTTGGAAATCGACCGGCGCGCGATCGTACCAATTCGCTTCCCAATAGCCGTCGTCGTTGGGCAGGTAGGTCTTGGCATGCGCCCAGCGCAGTCCGCCGCGGCGCGTCCACAAGTAAGCGATGTTGTGGCGCTTGGAGCCGATGTTTCGCGGGGCTGTGCCAGCAACTGTGTCAACGGGGAGTTCAGGCAGCCGGGCGAGCCAGTTTTCGTGCTCGGCGACCGCGCCTTGCCAGACAGCCTCGTTCGGCTTGGGATCGGCGCAGAACCAGGGCGCAAAGCACATCTCCGGCAGAAGGAGGAATTGCGACTTGTTCTCGGACAAGTGGTCAATGAGCCGCCGCCACTCGGATTCCAGTCGGCTGGCGTCCAGTTGGGTGATGGTTGCGCGCATGATCCTGATCCCGGATCAAGCCGGTTGGCGCTGCTGGCTGAATTGTGTTTCGTAGAGATTGGCGTACAAGCCGCCCTCTTGCAGCAACTGCGCATGGGCGCCGCGTTCGACGATGGCGCCGCGATCGAGCACGAGAATCAGGTCGGCGGCGAGGATCGTGCTTAGCCGATGGGCGATCACGATGCTGGTGCGGCCGCGCATGATATGGCTGAGGGCGTCTTGAATCAGAGCCTCGGATTGACTGTCGAGGTGGCTGGTGGCTTCATCCAGGACGAGGATGCGCGGGTCTTTCAAAACGACGCGAGCAATCGCCATACGTTGTTTTTCGCCGCCGCTCAAGCGATAACCGCGTTCGCCGACGATGGAGTCGTAACCATCGCGGAGCCCGGCGATGAAGTCGTGGATATGGGCGACTTTGGCGGCCGCTTCGATTTCGGCTTGCGTCGCATCGGGCTTGGCGTAGAGCAGGTTGGTGCGGATGGTGTCATGGAAGAGGTAGGTCTCTTGCGTGACCATGCCGATGTTCTCGGCCATGGCGCTCAAGGTCAGGTCGCGCAGGTCATGCCCGTCCAGGGTGATGCGCCCGTCGCTGGGGTCGTAAAGGCGAGGGATGAGGTAGGTCAGCGTGGTTTTGCCGGCGCCGCTGGGACCGACCAAGGCGACCAACTGCCCGGGAGCTATTTCGAAGGACAGCTTGTCCAGCGCCAATTCGCGCGCTTGATGCACAGGGGCGCCGGCGGCGTTGCCGTTGCCGCGCTGTCGAGGATCGCCGGAACGAGTGGCGGCGACGCTGTGCATGCGGCCGACGCGCTCGACATCGGTGAGCAGTTGACGCCGGTCAATTTCGTAGCGGAAGCTGACATCAGCGAAAGCCAGCTGGCCTCGAACATCGCTGAGATGAAGGGCATCGGATTTCTCTTCGATCTCAAGCGGCAGGTCGATGATTTCGAAGACGCGCTCAAAGCTGACGATGGACTGGGCAAAATCGACCGGGGCGTTGGTCAAGGCTTGCAGCGGCGTGTAGAGCTGGGTGAGGTAGGTGACGAAGGCGACGATATCGCCGATGGTGAATTGGTCCTGGATGACCAGAATGCCGCCAATCCAGTAGACAAGGGCGGTGCCGGCGACGCTGACCAGCCCAATGAGCACGAAGAATTGCGTGCCCAGGACGGCGCGCAAGATGCCTGAATCGCGGACATCGGCGGCGCGTTTTTCAAAATGCTCGACTTCGGCGTCGATGCGGCCGAAGAGCTTGACGAGAAGCGCGCCGCTGATATCGAGGGTCTCGTTCATCATGGCGTTCATTTGCGCGTTATAGCTCATCTGCTCGCGGGCGATCTCTTTCAGTCGAGCGCCCAGGCGGCGGGCGAAGAATATGAAAAGGGGCAGCACCAGAATGCCGAGTATGGTCAGCTCCCACTTCATGCTGATCATCACAGCCAGGGTGGCGATGACGGTGATGATGTTCGTGATAAGCGAGACGATGGTATTGCTTATGGCGTTTTGGGCGCCGACCACATCGTTGTTGAGGCGGCTCATGAGCTCGCCGGATTTGGTGTTGGTGAAGAAGCGCAGGGACATCTTTTGCAGGTGATGGTAAAGCGAGACGCGGAGGTCGTAGATGACGCCTTCGCCGATGGAGACGTTGAGCTTGCGCTGAATGATGCGGATGCCGCCACTGACGAGGGGGATCGCGAGCAAGCCCAGGACCAGCAAGTTAAGCTTGCCCAGATCTTTTTCCGGCAGAGCCGAGTCTATGATTTCGCGGAAGATGAGCGGGCTCAGCAGGCCGAGGCCGGTTGTTAAGAGGATTGCGCCAAGCATGCCGGCGATCTGCAGGCGGTAAGGTTTGGCATAAGCGAGCACGCGCAGCAGCAAGCGCCGGGTGACGTTCGGTTTTGTCGTTGCGTCGGCTCCATGCCAGTAGCGGAACCAGCCGCCGCCTCTCATCATCATAGGGACCCTCCTGCCAGGACTATAACATAGCGGAAAGGCGAGGGAGAATGACCTGCCAATTCGGTTAGGTCTTTAGGCAGGGAAGAGACAAGGAATGAGAATCGAGTTGGACCGGATGCTGTTGGGCAAGCCGGACTAGCGGTCGAGCGCCAAGCCCCGGATGATGGCGCGGGCATCGGAAAGGTTAGGCGCGAACAGAACTTCGCGGCCTTCCGCGTCGTTATTGAGGGTCTTCTGCAGGGTCTGGTAAATCGTCCGCAGGGCGCCATTTGCGCCTACGACAACGCGAGCGCCTTCGTTCGGGCGCGCTTCGCCGCTGGCAAGAAGATTCTTTGCGCCGGTTAATATATCGCGGGGGATGGCGGCGCCTTCGAGGTCGATGATGAGATCGACGAAGTGCTGCACGCTGCCGATCAAGCTGTCCGCTTTCCGCACCGCTTCTTCGAGTTCATCCCAAGTCCATTCCGATTCGAACTCGAGGAGGATGATTGTTTTCTTCTTGTTGTCCCAGCGGGTGACGATTGCCATCTCGCATTTCCTGTTAAACATTCGCGAGCACTCAAGAATATACGCAATATTATGCCAGCAGTTGTAGGCGCTGCCAATCTCAAAATGGCGCGCTTGTTTCGCGGTCGCCAGCAGAATGCCGAGTTCGCGCGACTTTAGTTTTCCGCGATCTGGAAGGCTATGGGCGTGGACATGGGGGCATCATCGACGCGTATCTCGACGCTCCAGGAGCCGGGGAAGAAGGTCGTATCGGTCTGGTCGATGAAGAACCAGATGCAATTGCCGTTGATGTCGTTCTCGGCTTCAAAGCTGAAGTAGGCGACTTCTGTCCCGCGGCGATACCAGCGCGAAGAAATGCTGGCGCCGGCGGCTATGTTATGGGCTTCGGCAACGATGTAAATGGCCTCAGACTGCGGGGTGAAGCGGGGATTGTTATCGATCGCGCAATCGAAGTTGTTGACGCCCGATGCCATCACGATGTTTTCGAGGCGGGGGCGGTTATCGTCTGGCGCGGGCTGCGGATTCGTCGCCGTGGCGGCTGAGACCGGTATATCGGTGGGGCGGGAAATTGGCGTGATGGCGCCGGCGGCCGGCGGGGACTCGTCGATTGGCGTCGGCGGCGGAATCAAGGTCGGGCCGCTCTTGATCAAGCTTACGCTGGTCTCGACATAGTTCGTGTCGGTGCCGAGGCCGCTCAGGCTGTGCTGCAGCAAACCGCCGGCTTCTTCCGCTTGTCCGACGCGCGTGCCCGCGTATTCGAGGGTGGTTTTCATGCGAGCGCGGACAACGGTAGCGGTCGCGCGCAGGCTATCGATCTCGGAGCGGGCTTGGCTGTATGCGGTGGCGGTCATTTCTGGCGCGCCGGAAGCGCAGCCGGCGAGCGAAGAAACGGAGAGAATGGCCAGGGCGACGGCGACAATGAGATAGGGTTTGAGGATCATAGTGGAATGATTATAGCCAATGAAAGCAAAACCGCCCTGTACTTGACTGGGCGGCAGCGCGGAGTGGAAGCGCCGGGGACCTGCCCCCCGGGTCCGCTGGTTTCGAATCTCGCAGATCTACAAGCTTAGCCCTCTGAAGAGTTTCGCGTCATGCAGTCCCAGCGGGCGCGGTACACATGAGGCTAGCCGATGGGACTTGGCGCCGTCTTATCGGCGTGGACGGCGGGCACCCTAACTTTTTATGACACTCGTTGCAGATCGCAAAGGGAGACGATACTGCAGGAGCGGTAGAGGGCTATCGCCTCTACACCCTCATCCCGGTTGTCTAAGCAACCATAGGAAGGGGTTGGAAATTGGGTTTTGCACCTATGTGCGTTGCCAGTTTAACGTGTCTTGGCGCCACGGCTTGCCCTGCGGTTTCAGCCACCAACGTCGAATCTAGTTCGCTCCCATGATGGCTGGCGATGTTTGCCGACCCAATACGGCTAATATCGCCAGGGAAACACAGTGTAACATACATGAAGCGGTCTGTGAAGAGGCATTGGAATAGGGGAGTGGTGAATTCTGTAGATATGCCTTTTCTAACCCCACCCCCGGCCCCTCCCCAAAGCGTTGGGGAGGGGTGGGTAGTTGCGGAAACCGGATATCAATGCCAGCGTTCCACATCCACCAAAATCACCGCTCCGTGGAATAGAAGCGCATTATAAGGGGGCCGGACAGCGGAGGGCGAGCGAACCTAACATTTCAGGTTGATTGCGGTATGATTGCGCTGTTGAAGGCAGGGAGCGCGCGAGGGGCGAAAGGTGACTCTGTGGATGTCTTGATAGTTGGCGCAGGGATGTCTGGCTTGATGGCGGCGCGGACCTTGCAGGCGCGCGGTTTATCCGTTCGCCTTCTGGAGAGCGGGCGGAGCGTCGGCGGGCGACTGGCGACGCGGCGGATCGGCGATGGGGGCTTGGCGGACCACGGGGCGCAGTTTTTCACCGTGCGCGGCGAGACGCTGCAGCAACAGATGGAAGAGTGGCTGGCGCTGGACCTGGTCTATGTTTGGGGGACGGGCTGGTCCGATGGCAGTGTCAAGCGAACGGCGGGCGATGGGCATCCAAGATACGCCACCCGCGGGGGCATGAACAAGCTGGCCAAGCATCTGGGGCAGAATCTGGACGTCAGGCTGAGTCGCCTGGTCTTGAGCGCGCGGAAGAGCGTCGACGGCTGGACGCTGGAGGACAGCGAGGGGGATACGCATGAGGCTGCTGGCTTGATAATGACGCCGCCGATGCCGGAGACGCTGGCTTTGCTGACGCGGAGCGGGGTTTATCTGCACGATGAGGATATGGTTGACCTGCGGCGGATCCGATTCGGTCCTTGCCTTTGTGGCATCCACGAGATCGATGGCGAGGCGAATTTGCCGGAGCCGGGCGCGGTGCAGAATTTCCAGAGCGACATTTATTGGGTGGCGGATAATGAGGCGAAAGGCATCTCGAAGTCGACGGTAATCACCAGCCACGCCAACGCGAAATTCAGCCGGCAGAATTGGGAAGCCTCCGAAGAAGATATTGTGCGCGAGCTGGAATCAGCGGTCTTGCCTTATTTGAGCGCCGGCGCGAAGATCAACCATACGCAACTCAAGAAGTGGCGTTATTCCGTGCCGTTGACGACGCATCCGCAAGATTGCGTGCTGGCGCGGGACCTGCCGCCGCTGGTATTCGCCGGCGATGCCTTTGGCGGACGAGGTCGCGTCGAAGGCGCTTTCATGTCGGGTATCGCGGCCGGCGACGCGATGGCTGACGAACTGACAAAATGAGAGTTGCGCTGCCGCGCTGTCCGCGCTCGCGTTTCGCAGCGCTCACACTTTTAGTAGCCGCGATTGTCGCGATTTTAATGGGCGGCTTGGCGATTTACTTCAGCGCGCCCGCTGGCGAAGTCATGGCTGAGGCGGAAGCGGCGCTGCACTCGGATGCGTTTGTAAGCGTCAGCCGCGAGCCCTGGATTGTCTTCAGGCCGAGAGCCGCCAAGGCAGTAAGCGGTCTTATCTTCTATCCCGGCGGTCGGGTTCCGCCCGAGGCTTATGCGCCCTTGGCGCGAGCGGTGGCTGAGGCCGGCTTTCTGGCTGTCATAAGTCCCATGCCGCTAAACCTTGCCGTTTTTGATATAGAAGCGGCTTCGGCTGTCATTGAGGCGAATCCGCAGATTTCGACCTGGGTCATCGGCGGGCATTCCCTGGGCGGCGCGATGGCGGCTCGCTATGCGCATGAGAATCGGGGCAAGGTCGAGGGATTGGTTTTGCTGGCTGCTTACCCGGAAGCGCATATCGATTTCCGGGAAGGAGAGTTGGCGGTTGCGACAGTGTATGGCGATCGCGATGGCCTGGCTTCCGTTGACGAAGTGGAAGCCTCGTTTCAACAGTTGCCGGCCGATGCGCTGACGGTCTTGGTCCAAGGCGGCAATCATGCGCAGTTTGGCTGGTATGGCGAGCAGGCGGGCGATCAGCCGGCCGGGATCAGCCGTGATGAACAGCAAAGACAGGTTATCGACGCGGCGCTGCGGTTGATGCGGGAGGCTGGAAAATAAATCTAATCCCTGTTAGATTAAATTGACGGATGTCAATTCACCGTGGAGGGAAGGCAGCTATGGCGGGTCCGCAATTTCAATTGAGCGAAGAACAAGAGATGCTGACGCGGATGGCGCGGGATTTTGTGGCGGACAATATTATCCCGGTGGCGGCTGAATATGATGAAAAGTCGATTTTTCCCGAAGACATTTTTCACAAGGCGCGCGAACTTGGCATCGTGAACATGTTGATCCCGGAAGAATACGGCGGCGTCGGCGCGTCGGCGTTTGAAGAGGCGCTGGTTTCCGAGGAGCTGGGTTATGGCTGCACGGGCATCAGCTCGAGCCTGGGCGTAAATTCGCTGGCGATGCTGCCGATTTTGGTCGCGGGCAATGAGCAGCAGAAGGCGTATTGGCTCGGCGAGCGGGCGGGCGAGCAGGGGCAGTTCTGTTCGTATGGCGTTACGGAAGCGAATGCCGGCTCGAATGTGGCGGGCATACAGACGCGGGCGGACAAGAAGGGGGCCGCCTATATCATCAATGGCAGCAAGACATTCATCACCAACGCGAGCCACGCGCATTTCTTCACGATCTTCGCCAAGACGGATCTTGCCGCCGGGCATCGGGGCATGACCTGTTTCATCGTGGATCGCGACTCGCCTGGCGTCAGCGTGGGCAAAAAGTTCGACAAGCTGGGTCAGCGGGCGTCGGATACAGCCGAGATCGTATTTGAGGATGTTGAGGTTCCGGAAGAGAATATCGTGGGCGAGGTCGGTCAGGGCTTCTACATCGCGATGAAAGTATTCGATTACAGCCGGCCGGGCGTGGCGGCGGCGGCTTGCGGCTTGCAGCGGCGGGCGCTGGAAGAAAGCATCCGGTACGCCAATGAGCGCGAGGCATTCGGCGTGCCGATTTATCAGCATCAGGCGGTGGGGCACAAGATCGCTGACATGGCGATCAATTACGAGGCTTCCCGGCTGCTGACCTGGCAGGCGGCCTGGCAGGTTGACGCCGGGATCAGCAATCCGAGGATCCCCGCTTACGCCAAAGCCTTTGCCGCTGATATGGCGACCAAGGCGGCGGTGGATGCGGTGCAGGTCTTTGGCGGCTACGGCTATATGAAAGAGTACCCGGTGGAGAAACTGCTGCGCGATGTCAAGATTTTCCAGATCTATGAGGGCACGAGCGAGATTCAGCGGAATATCATCGTGCGCGAATTGTTCCGGGGCCGGTAAGTTCATGCAAACAAGGGTTTGCCACCGAGTTCACAGAGGAAAAGAGAGTACCCAGAGAAAAGCCCATTTTGATAATCTGTTGGTTGTGATGGCGGCCTGCGCAGCAACGATTGCGGATGTTAAGAGAGGGTCAGATGTCCAGCATAAGCGCTGCGCCCTCAAATTGACTCGGTGTACTCGGCGGGAAAGACATAAGACGTGATTATTTTATTATGAATGAAATTTGTCTTGACAGCGGAAAATCCACTTGATAAGATGCGCGATTGCACACCCGGCCGACAACCTCCTCGAATGAGGCGCTGCCGGCTGAACTGAGCGAATATGGCGAAAGCGCTTTGCCTGCGCGAAGGGGCTCGTCATAAAGAATGAGAAATAGGCGTTTTGATGCGCCTGTTTGCATGTCTAAAAAGAGAAGCGCCGAATTAGAGAGTGACGGAGTTATAAATGCCAACGATTAATCAGTTGGTGCGCAAGGGGCGCCGGAGCAAGGGCAAGAAGAATAAAGCGCCCGCGCTTCAGTACACCTTTAACGCGCTTAAGAACCGGCGGTCACGCCAGCAGAAGGGGGCGCCGCAGAAGCGTGGCGTCTGCACGCAAGTCAAGACGATGACGCCGAAGAAGCCAAATTCGGCGCTGCGCAAGGTCGCCCGCGTACGCTTGACCAACGGCATTGAAGTGACGGCGTATATCGGCGGCGAGGGCCACAACTTGCAAGAGCACAGCGTTGTTCTGGTGCGCGGCGGTCGCGTGAAGGATTTGCCGGGCGTTCGCTATCACATCGTGCGGGGCACGCTGGATACGAGCGGTGTTGACGGCCGCGAGCAGGGACGCAGCAAATACGGGACCAAGCGCAGCAAGTAAGTTGCTTGGCGGGGGGCAAGCGTTATGCGCTGCCGCTGCCGGGCGAAGATGGGTTGCGAGATTAGGAGTTTGAGGTATGCCGAGGAGAAATCGACCGCCGAAGCGAATGCCGCCGCCGGATGTCAAGTTTGGCAATCTGCATGTGGCGATGTTCATCAATCGCATGATGCGTGGCGGCAAGAAGAGTCTGGCGACGCGAATCATGTATCAATCGCTGGATGCTATGGGCGAGCGGACGAAGAAGGATCCGATCGAGGTCTTCGAGATCGCGATTCGCAACGTGACGCCGGCGGTCGAGGTGAAGCCGAAGCGTGTTGGCGGCTCGACCTATCAGGTGCCGATAGATGTGTCGCATGAGCGGGGGGTGACGCTGGCGATGCGCTGGCTGATTCAGTTCGCGCGCGACCGCAGCGGCCGGAGCATGGCCGAGAAGCTGACGAATGAACTGCTCGATGCTTACAATGGGCAGGGCAGCGCCATCCGCCGGAAGGACGAGACGCATCGCATGGCAGAGGCGAACCGCGCCTTTGCTCATTTTCGCTAGATTGCAGCCCGCTGGAAACAGGCGGGAAATGAATGAGAAATGGCCAAGACGAATCCGAGCTTTGATCTCAACAGAGTGCGCAATATCGGAATCATCGCGCATATTGACGCCGGCAAGACAACCGTCACCGAGCGAGTTCTCTATTACACGGGCATGGTGCACAAGATCGGCGAAACGCACGAGGGTTCGGCCACGACGGATTACATGGAGCAGGAGCGGGAACGCGGCATCACGATCACTTCGGCGGCGGTCACGGCGAGTTGGGATGATCATCAGATCAACATCATTGATACGCCGGGCCATGTGGATTTCACGGCTGAGGTGCAGCGGAGCCTGCGCGTGCTCGATGGCGGCGTGACGGTGTTTGACAGCGTGGCCGGGGTTGAGCCGCAATCGGAAACAGTCTGGCGGCAGGCATCGCAGTACAATGTCCCGCGGATGTGTTTTGTCAACAAGATGGATCGTATCGGCGCCGATTTTGACCGCTGCGTCAATATGATGATTGACCGTCTGAAGGCGAATCCTGTTGTGATTCAAGTGCCCTATGGCAGCGGCGAAAACTTCGAAGGCATCATCGATCTGCTGAAGATGGAGTTGATCACTTACGGCAACGATGAAGGCACGGATATCAATTATCACAGGATTCCCGAGAGTCACAGGGAAATGGCGGAAACGCGTCGTGGCGAGATGATTGAAAAGATCGTCGAGCACGATGAGTACTTGATGATGAAATTCCTTGAAGAAGAGGAGATTACCGACGAGGAGATTCTCGCCGGCTTGCGCGCCGGCACGATTTCTGGCGAGTTGCACCCGGTCATGTGTGGCTCGGCGCTGAAGAACAAGGGCGTGCAGGCGCTTTTGAATATGGTTGTGGCTTTGCTGCCATCGCCGTTGGATATCCCGCCGGTCAGGGGCGAGCGGCCGAAAGACGGAAAGGAACTGGTTCGCCGCGCCGATGACGAGGAGCCCTTGGCGGCGCTTGTCTTCAAGATCGTTGCCGATCCCTACGGCAGGTTGGCGTTCACCCGTGTTTATTCCGGCGTTCTTAAAGCGGGCACGATGGTTGTCAATACGGCTAACGGTCAACGCGAGCGCATAGGCCGCATCGTGCGCATGTTCGCTGACCGGCGCGAAGATGTCAAAGAGGTGCATGCGGGCGATATCGCAGCTGTTATCGGCATGAAGGAAACTTTCACCGGCGATACTTTGAGCGCGCCGAACCAGCCGATCCTGCTGGAGAATATCTCATTCCCCGATCCGGTGGTCGAGGTCGCGATCGAGCCAAACACCAAGGCTGATCAAGACCGGATGGGCATCGGTCTGCGGAAACTGGCGGAAGAGGACCCGACCTTTCAGATCGAGGTAGACGACCAACTGGGCCAGACCAAGATCAAGGGCATGGGCGAGTTGCACCTGGAAGTTTTGGTGGACCGCCTGATGCGCGAATACGGCGTCGAAGCCAGGGTCGGCCGGCCGCGAGTTGCTTACCGAGAAACAATCACTCGGACAGTGGAGATCGATACGACCTTCAGGCGGCAGACGGGCGGGGCGGGTCAGTATGCCCGTGTTACGATTCGCTTCGAGCCGATACCGGAAGAAGAAAAGGATGACGCTGATGGCGAATTGCTCTTTGTGGATGCGATTCGCGGCGGATCAATACCGAAGGAGTATATACCGGCGGTGAGGAAAGGTATTGCTCAGGCGATGCAAGGCGGCGTGGTGGCCGGCTATCCGGTGGTGAACCTCAAAGCGGCGTTGGTTGACGGAGCGTATCACGAGGTGGATTCCAGCGAAATCGCTTTCACCATCGCCGGTTCGATGTGTTTGAAGGAAGGCATTCAGAAGGGCAGGCCGGTGATTTTGGAGCCGTCCATGAGTGTCGAAGTCGTTGTGCCCGATGGATACACGGGCGCTGTTGTCGGCGATATTTCTTCGCGCCGGGGCGTGATCCAAGGTATGGAGCCGCATAGCGAAGGCATATCGGTGATCAATGCGCAAGTGCCCCTGGGCGAGATGTTCGGTTATGCCAATGACCTGCGCAACAACTCGCAAGGTCGCGGCAATTTCAGTATGGAGTTTGATACCTATACGGTGGCGCCGGAAAGTATTGCCGAGGCAGTGAAAGCCGGCTCCCGTTGAGATGAGGCTGGGCGCCCCCGGCCGTCAGGATTCGTTCGCTCATTTATATTCAAGCCGTCAAGTTCACAAGAGGGATTGTCAAATGGCAAAGGGAAAATTCGAGCGTAGCAAGCCGCATGTAAATATCGGAACGATTGGTCATGTCGATCACGGCAAGACAACCTTGACCGCCGCCATTACCAAGGTATTGGCGCTCAGGGGACAAGCGCAGGAACGCGAATACGGCGATATCGACAATGCGCCGGAAGAGCGCGCTCGCGGCATCACGATCAATATTCGCCACGTCGAGTACGAAACGGACAACCGTCATTACGCGCACGTGGATTGCCCGGGCCACCGCGACTATATCAAGAATATGATCACGGGCGCGGCGCAGATGGACGGCGCAATCCTGGTCGTCAGCGCGCCTGATGGTCCCATGCCGCAAACCCGGGAGCATGTCCTTCTGGCAAAGCAGGTGGAAGTTCCGGCGATGGTCGTTTACCTCAACAAGACCGATCAGATGGATGATGAAGAACTGATCGAACTGGTCGAGATGGAACTGTCCGAATTGCTCGAGGGATATGAATTTGATCCTGATACGCCGATCATCAAGGGTTCGGCTCTGGCGGCGCAGGAGAGCGAGAGCAGCGATCCGGCCGCGCCGGAATACGAATCGATCATCGAGTTGATGGATGCCGTTGATGAGTGGATCCCCACGCCGACGCGCGATGTGGACAAGCCCTTCATGATGGCGATTGAAGATGTCTTCTCCATCAAGGGACGCGGCACGGTTGTCACCGGCAGCGTCGCGCGCGGCACCCTGCTCAAGGGAACGCAGGTGGATATCGTTGGCTTGCGGGACGAGATCGTGAAGACGACGGTTACCGGCATCGAAATGTTCAACAAGGAATTGGACCAGGCGCAGGCTGGCGACAATGCTGGCATTCTGTTGCGCGGTATTGATCGCGACGAAGTGCAGCGTGGCATGGTCATCGCCGCGGTGGACTCGATCACGCCGCACAAGCGGTTTAACTGCGAAGTTTACGTCCTGCGCCGCGACGAAGGCGGCCGGCACAAAGCCTTCTTCACGGGTTATCGTCCCCAGTTCTACATCCGCACCATGGATGTGACGGGCACGATCACCTTGCCTGATGGCGTGGAAATGGTCATGCCGGGCGATAACGTCAACCTGACGGTCGAGTTGATTACGCCGGTGGCGCTGGAACGCGGTTCGTCTTTCGCGATTCGTGAAGGCGGTTTGACTGTTGGCGCGGGCCGCATCACCGAGATCCTGGAGTAAGTCTGTCTGGGAAGGCAAGGACCTGAGCCGGGTCAAGCGCCCGGCTCGTCTTAACTGATCGGCGTCCTGATTGAAGAGTTAAAGGTGGCGGAATGGCAAAGAACAAGATACGTATCCGGCTGAAGGCTTACGACCATCGGGTGCTCGATCAGTCAGCGCAGCGAATCGTGGACACGGCGGAACGGACTGGTTCGCGGGTAGTGGGCCCGGTGCCCCTGCCGACGCGGATTGAACGTTTCACGGTGAGGCGTTCGCCGTTCATTGACAAGGACTCGCAAGAGCATTTCGAGGTGCGGACGCACAAGCGGCTCATTGATGTGCTGGAGCCGGACAGCAAGACCATCGACACCTTGATGCGGCTGAATTTGCCAGCGGGCGTCGATATCGAGATCAAGATTTAACAAAGCAAGCGCGACAGGTTTTGCGGAAGCCGCCCCGGCGGATTTGCTCTCCGCAATCTATCGCAGGGCAGACGCGTGAGGCGAGCCATCTTGGTGGCTGGTCACGAGTATTACCGGGCGCGCAAGCGAGCCACGAATAGCAAGCGCGTTTGAGTGGAGGCTACGCTCATGAAGGGCATGATAGGCAAAAAAGTGGGCATGACCCAGGTGTTTGATGAACAGGGCACGGTGGTTCCGGTAACTGTGATTCAAGCGGGACCTTGCTACGTGACGCAAATACGAAATGTCGAGCGGGATGGTTATGTCGCGGTTCAGCTCGGCTATGGGGAAGCCAAACCCAAGAGATTGACCAAGGGGCAACTGGGCCACTTGCAGCGGTCCGATTTGCCGGCGCTGCGTCACCTGCGCGAATTTCGCCTGGCGGAGCGCGGTGATTTGGCGGTTGAAGAGGGTCAGGAAATCAAGGTTGATGTTTTTGAGCGTGGCGAGTTGGTCGATGTCATCGGCACAAGCAAGGGGCGCGGGCACGCCGGGACAATCAAGCGTCACGGTTTCGCTCGTGGACCGAAGACGCACGGTCAATCGGACCGTATGCGCTCGCCTGGCTCGATCGGGATGTGCGCGACGCCCGGCCGGACGCTTAAGGGCAAGAAGATGGCGGGGCGTATGGGCAATGATCGCGTGACCGTGCAGAACCTGCCGCTGGTTGTTGTCGATGCCGAAAACAACCTCTTGGCTGTCAAGGGGTCGGTGCCCGGCGCCAGGGGCAGCATCGTCATGATTCGCCCGGCCACGAAGCGCGCTTAAGAGGCGGCGGAGAAGACAGGAGAGTTGGCCATGCAGTTACCAGTGTTGAACAGCGCCGGTCGAGAAGTATCGCAGATTGACCTGCCGCCCGATATCTTTGAGGCGAAGATCAATGTCGGTTTGATGCATCAGGCATTCGTCCGGCAGATGGCAAACGCTCGCCAAGGTTCTCATAGCACGCGTTCGCGTGGGGAAATCCGCGCGACCGGCGCGAAATGGTATCGGCAAAAGGGTACGGGTCGGGCGCGTCATGGCGCTCAGAGCGCGCCGATATTCGTCGGCGGCGGTTTGGCGCATGGCCCAAAACCCCGGGACTATACAAAGCGGATGCCGAAGAAAATGCGGCGAGGCGCCATCCGATCGACGCTTAGCGCGCTGGCGCGTGATGATCAGCTGATATTGATCGACAAGCTGGAAATGGATGCGCCGAAGACCAAGGAAGTGCGCGGTTTCATTGAAAGGTTGGTCGGCGATCAATCTGCCTTGATTGTGGTGACGCGCGACCAGAAGGCGGTGCGCAAGGGCGTCAATAATCTCGCTAATGTTCATACTGTTATGGCCAATTATCTAAACGTCCGCGACTTGCTGAAGTACGACAAGGTGATTATGCCTTTGGACGCGCTCGATGTGGTCAAGAGTATTTGGGGCAAGGGGGCGTAAGATGCCGGAGCTACACCTTTACGATGTTATTCGCCGTCCGCTTATCACGGAAAAGACGGCAGAAATGGCGGACTCGCAGAACAAGTATGTCTTTGAAGTCGCGCGGAACGCCAACAAGATCCAGGTGAAGGAAGCGGTGGAAGAGATATTTGATTTAGAGGGCAAGGTCGTGAAGGTCAGCACGATGGTGATGCCGGCCAAGCGCGGTCGCCGCGGCCGCAGCACGTATATCCGGTCGCGCGCCTGGAAGAAAGCAATCGTGACGCTGGAAGACGGCGTTTCGATCGAGCTTTTTGATGTCTAGGGGGTGTAAACAAGATGCCCATCAAGGTCTATAAACCCACATCGCCCGGTCGCAGAGACATGACCGGCTATACATTTGAAGAGATTACGAAGAAGAAACCCGAGCGTTCTTTGACGCGAGCCTTGCGGAAGAAGGGCGGCCGGAACAACACCGGACGGATCACGGTCCGGCACCGGGGCGGCGGGCACAAGCGGCGCTATCGGCTCATCGACTTCAAGCGGAACAAGGAAGATTGCCGCGCCGAAGTCACGGCAATCGAGTATGATCCCAACCGCTCCGCGCGTATCGCCTTGCTGCAATACGAAGACGGCGTCAAGAGTTACATCATCGCGCCGATGGGCGTTCAAGTCGGAGACATGATCGGAAACGGCGCCATGAGCACCTTGCGGCCGGGCAATAGCCGGGCGCTCAAGGAAATCCCGCTGGGCACGGTCGTGCACAATATCGAATTGCGACCGGGCAAAGGCGGGCAACTGGCGCGCTCGGCCGGGACATCGGCGCAGATATTGGCGTCGGAAGGCAAGTATGTGACCTTGCGCTTGCCGAGCGGCGAGATGCGCATGGTGCTGGCTACCTGCCGGGCAACGATTGGGCAGGTGGGCAACGCCGAGCACTCGAATGTCAAGTTGGGCAAGGCTGGTCGGCGTCGTTGGCTGGGCTGGCGACCGACGGTGCGCGGCACGGCCATGGACCCGGCTAGCCATCCGCACGGCGGCGGCGAAGGCAAGTCCGGCATTGGCATGGCCGCGCCGAAGACACCTTGGGGCAAGAAGGCGCTGGGCGTCCGCACGCGACGCAACAAGCGCACGACACGATTCATCGTCCGGCGCCGCGGCAAGCGCCGTTAATCAGGAGAGACGAAAATGTCACGGTCATTGAAAAAGGGCTATTATATTAGCCCCAAGCTGCTGGAGAAAGTCGAGCGGCTTAACCAGCAGAACAAGAAAGTTGTCATCCGCACCTGGAGCCGGGCGAGCACGATCTTTCCGCAGATGGTCGGTCATACGATCGCCGTGCATGACGGCCGGCGGCATGTGCCGATTTATATCACGGAAAACATGGTCGGGCACAAGCTTGGCGAATTCGCGCCGACACGCACCTTCCGCGGTCACATCACGGACAGTAGACGATAGAGGGTAGTGAAATGGAAGTTCGCGCTATTTCTCGATATCTGCCAATCTCTCCGCGAAAGCTGCGCCTGGTCTGTGACAAGGTGCGCGGGATGGATGCGGAAGAGGCGTTGATCGTGCTGGATTACATGCCGCAGAAAGGCTCAAGGTTTGTGAGCAAGACCTTGTCTTCGGCGTTGGCCAACGCGGTGAACAATTTTGATTTGAACCGGGAAGAGTTGTATGTGTCACAGATTTACGCCGGCGATGGTCCCACGTTGAAGCGCTTCAAAGCGGGAGCGCGCGGACGCTTCAAGCCGCGTTTGAAACGCACGTCTCACTTGTGGGTGATTTTGGCAGAGCGAGAGGAAGAAGTTAATGGGTCGTAAGGTTCATCCAAAGGGATTTCGCCTGAAAGTCATCCGTGAGTGGGATGCTCGCTGGTATGCGGAAGGCGAGCGATATGTCAATTTATTGATGGAAGATCGCGAGATACGGAAGTATCTGAAGTCGAAGACAGCGCGCGCCGGTGTTTCCCGCATAGAGATCGAGCGGCATCCGAACCTCGTGATTATTACGATAAACACGGTACGCCCGGGTTTAATCATCGGGCGCAAGGGCGAGGCAGTTAAGGAATTGCGGCAAAACTTGCAAGACATGACCGGCAAGAAAGTGAAGGTCGAAGTCAGCGAGATTGAAAAGCCGGATCTCGACGCGACGCTGGTGGCGGAGAATGTCGCGTCTCAGTTGGTGCGGCGCATCGGCCATAGCCGCGCGATGAAGCGAGCCATCATGCAAGCCATGCGTCAAGGCGCCGGCGGGATCCGCATCGAAGTCAGCGGCCGTCTCGGCGGCTCCGACATGGCGCGACGGGAGTGGATGTTTGATGGGCGCGTGCCGCGGAATACATTGCGCGCCGATATTGATTATGGTTTCGCCGAAGGCTTGACGACCTTTGGTCAGATCGGCGTGAAAGTTTGGATTTACAAGGGCGACATCCTGCCGGGCGAAGATCCCTTCAGCACTGGCGCGCAGCGGCCGGCTGGTCATGATGGTCGCCGTAGACGGCGGAATTAGGTCGCTGAAGCCGGAGGAGCAAACCGCATGTTGATGCCAAAACGCAGAAAGTACAACAAGCAAATGCGCGGGCGGATGCGCGGCAAAGCCTATCGTGGCGCGGTCGTGCAGTTTGGCGATTATGGCTTGCAAGCGCTTGAGCCGAGTTGGGTGACCAGCCGGCAGATTGAAGCTTGCCGACGAGCGATGGTGCGCTATATTCGCCGCCGCGGCAAGGTTTGGATTCGTATATTTCCGGACAAGCCGGTGACGCAGAAAGCGGCTGAGACGCGCATGGGCAGCGGCAAGGGCTCGGTAGAAAAATGGGTTTGCGTCGTGAAGCCTGGGCGCATCCTTTTTGAAATGAGCGGCGTGCCGGAAGATGACGCGCGCGAGGCGTTGCGGCTGGCATCGCACAAGCTGCCGATCAAGACCAAGTTTGTCAAGCGCTTCGATCCGATTTCGGGGCGGGAGGTCAATTGATGTTTATCGACGAAATCCGCGCCATGTCGAATGATGAAATTCTGGACAAGATCGAGGATCTCAAGGTCGAGATGTACACCTATCGCTTGCAGAAGGAATCGGGCGAGCTTAAGGACACGACGCTTTTTCGTAAGACGCGGCGGGACATTGCTCGTTTGAAGACGGCCTTGCGCGAACGGGAATTGGCAGCGGAAATGATTGCGCAAAGGGGGCAGAATGCCTAATAATCGCAAACGCTTGATTGGAACGGTCGTCAGCGACAAGATGGAAAAGACGGTCGTTGTGGCGATAGAGAATCGCAAGATGCATCGGGTCTATCACAAGGTTGTGTCTTCGACGCGCAAGGTGATGGCACATGACGAAACTGGCGCGGGCATCGGCGCTTTGGTGCGCATCGTGGCGAGCCGCCCGATCAGCAAACGCAAACGCTGGGTGGTGGAAGAAGTCCTGGAAGCGCCGGAGACCGGGGCTAACTGAGTCGGCTTGGTCGACGCAAGTTGCTTGAACGGGGAGTAGTAGCGATGATTCAAACAGAATCGCGTTTGAAAGTAGCCGACAACAGTGGCGCGCAAGAAATCCTTGTCATCCGTGTTATTGGCGGCTCGAAGGTGAAGTATGGCTATGTCGGCGATATTGTAGTCGGCACGGTGAAGTCGGCTTCGACGGCGGGCGGTGTGAAGAAAGGCGAATTGGTGCGCGCGGTAATCGTGCGCACGCACAAGGAATTCCGCCGTTCTGACGGGTCCACAATCCGTTTCGATGACAACGCCGCGGTGGTCCTGGCTGAGGACCTTGAGAATCCCCGAGGCACGCGCGTATTTGGTCCGGTCGCGCGAGAACTGCGGGACAAGGGATTTATGAAAATCGTCTCGCTGGCGCCGGAGACCTTGTAAAGGGGGTAATGAGATGCAACGAGTGCAGCAAGGAGACATGGTCGAAGTCATCGCGGGCAAGGATAAGGGCTTGCGCGGTGAGGTAGTCCGCGTCCTGGTCAACAAGAATCGGGTGATCGTCAACGGAGTCAATATCTTGAAGCGGCACCGCAAGGCGCGCCCCGCGCCCGGCGGGCAGCAGATTCCGGCGCAGATCATTGAGTTCGAAGCGCCTTTGCACCTTTCCAACGTGATGCTGGTCTGCCCAACCAGCGGTGAGCGTACGCGGGTCGGCTTTCGCTTCACGGAAGACGGGCGCAAAGTGCGCTACAGCAAAAAAAGCGGGAGCATAATCGAGTAGCGGCGCGAGGTGAAAAATGGAAAACCGCATGTACACTCGCTATCTGGAAGAAGTTGTGCCGACCTTGACGCAAGAGTTCGGCTATACCAATCCGATGCAGGTGCCGACCATCAGCAAGATCACCTTGAATATTGGTGTGGGCGAGGCGATTGACGAGCCGCGTTCGCTCGATGGGGCTGTCGAAGACCTGAAAGCCATCACCGGGCAACAGCCGGTGGTCACGCGGGCGAAAAAGAGCATCGCCACCTACAAGCTGCGTGAAGGTCGCGCGATCGGCACGAAAGTTACGCTGCGCAAAGAACGGATGTGGGCGCTCTACGACCGGCTGGTTAATATCGCGCTGCCGCGCATTCGCGATTTCCGCGGCGTGCCGTCAAAGTTGGATGGTCGAGGAAACTTCACGGTCGGTTTGCGGGAGCAACTGGTTTTCCCGGAGATTGACTTTGACAAGATCGACAAGGTGCGCGGAATGGAAATCACCATCGTCACCACAGCAAAAACAGATGAGGAAGGCCGCCGTTTGCTGACGCTACTCGGTATGCCTTTCCAGGGGAACTAGAGAGGATTACATGGCAAAAAAATGTATGCAGTTCCGGGAACAACGACGCAAGTACGCGGTGCGCGTCCGGCATCGCTGCAAAGTATGTGGTCGTCCGCGGGCTTATATTCGCCGCTTCGGCTTGTGCCGGATCTGCTTCCGCGAGATGGCGTTAAATGGCGAGATTCCCGGCGTTGTGAAGGCGAGTTGGTAGGAGGCAGCAATAGTGTCTAACGTGACAAATGATCCAATTGCCGATATGTTGACGCGCATTCGCAATGCACTGACCCGCGGGAAGCCGGAGGTCATTGTGCCGGTGTCAAAGATCAAGATTGAGATTGCCCGGATTCTTAAGGAAGAGGGGTATATTGATGACTTCACGATCGGCGACGAAAGTCCGGCGCCACTGATCAACGTGCAGCTGAAATATTTCGGCTCGCGCCGGGAGCGGCGGCCGGTGATCACGCAGTTGCAGCGTATCAGCAAGCCGGGACGCCGTGTCTACCGAAAGCGCAAGGAACTGCCCATCGTATTGAGCGGCACGGGCATCGCTATCGTGACGACCCCGAAAGGTGTGATGACGGCGCAGCAAGCCCGCCGGAGCGGCGTTGGCGGTGAAGTGCTGTGTTACGTCTGGTGATGGAAGGGAAGTTAAGATGTCTCGCATAGGCAAGCAACCGGTCTCGCTGCCCGACAAGGTCAGCGTATCAATCGACCGGAACACGGTGAGGGTGTCTGGACCCAAGGGCGAATTGTCGCAGGATTTCAATCCGGATTTGACGATTCGGCAGGAGAACGGTGCTATCGTTGTGGAGCGTCCGTCAGACCTGCGTCATCACAAAGCCTTGCATGGACTAACGCGGTCGCTGCTGGCGAATATGGTGCTGGGCGTTTCCGAAGGGTTCCGCAAGACGCTGCAGATCCAGGGCGTCGGATATCAGGCGACGCTGCAAGGCAAGAATCTGCAATTGCGCCTCGGGCATTCTCACGAGGTCATTGTTGAGCCGCCAGCGCATGTCACCTTTGACGTGCCGAAGGATTCGCGCGGCACGATCATCCATGTCGATGGCATCGACAAGCAAGTCGTTGGACAAGTGGCGGCTAATATCCGCGGATGGCGTCCCCCCGAGCCCTATAAGGGCAAGGGTGTGCGTTATCTGGGTGAATATGTACGGCGCAAAGCTGGCAAGGCGGGCAAACGATAGGCGACTGGGGGTCGCTGGAATCGAGCAAAAGCCGGGCTTGCTGGCGGGTAGTCGCGCTATGACAAAAGCAAGGGAATAGGGAAATGGCAGATATCACTGGTCGAAAGAAATACGCCGCTCGCAAGAGACGTCACCGGCGGGTGCGCAAGCATATCTCCGGCACGTCGGCGCGGCCGCGGATGAACGTCTTCCGCAGCAACAACAACACTTTTGTGCAAGTCATTGATGATATTGCCGGACGCACTTTAGTCTCCTGCTCGACCATCGACAAGGAACTGGCGCCATCCCTGGCGGACAAGAGCAAGGTCGAGGCGGCGAAGCTGGTCGGCCAGACCGTCGCTGAGCGGGCGAAGGCGGTTGGCATAGAGCGGGTCGTCTTTGATCGCGGTGGATTCAAGTATACTGGTCGCGTCGCGGCCGTGGCGCAAGGCGCGCGCGAAGCGGGCCTGCAGGTATAGGCGTGGAGGTCATCTATGGCTGACAACAGGAGAAGAGATTCGCGCAGAAACCAGGAAGAGCGCGATGAGTTTGACGAGCGCGTAGTGGATATTCGGCGCGTGGCGAAAGTGATCAAGGGCGGCCGGCGTTTTGCCTTCCGCACGGTTGTCGTCGTTGGCGACAATAAGGGCAATGTCGGGATCGGCATTGGCAAGGCGCGGGCGGTCCCCGATAGCATCCGCAAAGCGGCCGAGCGGGCGAGGCGCAATATCGAAGGCGTTTCGCTTTCGGGGACGACCATTCCCTATACCGTCATTGGGCGGCATGGCGGAGCGCGCGTCTTGCTTAAGCCGGCGGCGCCGGGTACTGGCGTCATCGCTGGCGGCGGCGTCCGCGCGGTTCTGGAAGTTGTGGGTGTGCGCAACATATTGACGAAGAGCCAAGGCAGCGCGAATCTGCTCAATGTCACGATGGCAACGCTGGATGCGCTGCGACAACTGCGCAGCGGCCAGCAACTGGCCGAGATGCGCGGCAAGCGAGTGCATGAGGTGGCGCCCGTTTGGGAACGCCGCGGCGAACGGGGAGGCGAGCATGCCTAAACAAAGCGGCAAGCTGCTCAAGGTCACCTTGGTCAAAAGCCCGATCGGCTACAACAGCCGACAGAAAGAAACCGTCAAATCACTGGGATTGCGCCGGATGAGCCAGAGTGTGCTTATTGGAGACGGGCCGCAGATACGCGGCATGATCAACAAGGTGCGCCATTTGGTGACGGTGGAAGAGGTCGAAGAAAATGAAGTTGCATGACTTGAAACCGGACAAGGGATCAAAGCGCAAGCGAACCCGCGTTGGCCGCGGGATCTCCGCTGGCAAAGGAAAGACAGCCGGGCGCGGGCATAAGGGGCAGGGCGCGCGCAGTGGCGGCGGCAAGGGGCCTTACTTCGAGGGCGGGCAGCTGCCCTTGGTCCGCCGTTTGCCCTTCAAACGCGGCTTCACCAATATATTCGGCATCACCTATCAGGAAGTAAATGTCGATATGCTGGAAGCGCGCTTCGATGACGGCGCTGTCGTCAATGGCGCAACGCTTGTCGAGGCGGGGCTGGTCCGCGATGCTATGAAGCCGATCAAGGTGCTTGGCCGGGGCGAATTAAAGAAGAAGTTGGAAGTCCACGCGAACAAGTTCACCAAGAGCGCCGCCGCGAAGATTGAAGGGGCTGGCGGCGCCGTCAACAGACATGCCTTGAAAGTAACGGGCGCCCGCGCGACCGTGAAGCGGATGCGGAAAGTCGATTTGGAGCGCCTGTATAGCGAAACGAACTGATGCCGGTCGGCCGAAGTTCTTTGGCGGCGCAACAGGAATGAGCGGTCACACGTATAATCCGTAGTGGCATTGCAGTATTGTTGCGCGCATCAGAGCGCTGACGCGATCGGGCTGGCAGAGAGACTTCGTTTTGGATAGGGAAGCGGTCACATGATTCAAGCATTGCGTAACGCCTGGCGCTTGCCGGATGTGCGGAACAAATTGTTGTTCACAGTCTTCATTCTGATCGTTTACCAATTCGCGGCGCACGTGCCGGTGGTTGGCGTCGACCGGAATGTCTTGCGGCAAGTATTCGAGAGCGGCAGCAGCGCGGGCAACCTCATACAAGTCATGAACTTGCTATCAGGGGGCGCGGTGGCGAATTTCAGCGTCATCGCAAACGGCGTTTACCCCTATATCACCGCCTCGATTATCTTCCAACTGCTGGTGCCGATTGTGCCAGCGTTGGAGCGCATCCAGCGCGAACCGGGCGGACAAGAGAAGATCCAGCGCTATACCTACTATGTAGCGATACCGATGGCGGTATTGCAAGCGCTGGGGCAGATCAGCATCTTCAATCTGGCGACCGGAACCGGGGCGGAGATCATTCCCGGCTTCGGCTTTGGCTTAGGCAGCAATATGCTATTGACGGTCTCCGTGCTGACGACTATGACGGCCGGCACGATGTTTGCCATCTGGTTGGGTGAGTTGATCACCGAGCAGGGCATCGGCAACGGTATCTCGATTATCATATTCGCGGGCATTGTGGCGCAAGCGCCGCAGAATCTGATCCGCCTGTTGACGCAGCAGCCCGATCGCAGCATTTACAATCTGGTTCTGTTCATCGTCATCACTATACTCAGCGTCCTGGCAGTGGTGGTGATTCAAGAAGGCGTTCGGCGGATACCGGTGCAGTACGGCCGCCGCGTGCGGGGCAATCGGCAGTTTGCGCAGCAAGACAGCTTCATCCCGTTGCGCGTGAACCCGGTGGGTATGATCCCGCTGATTTTCGCTCAATCGATCATCACATTTCCGGCGATCATCGCCAGCCTGTTCCCGCCCGGCGCTGTCGGCAACACGATTCAGACGACCTTCGGCAATCAGCAGGGGTTGCTGTATTGGGGAACATTCTTCCTCATGACAGTTGGCTTCACTTTCTTCTATGCGGAAGTGATGGTTGGCAATCAGAATTTGGCGGAGTCTTTACAGAGAAATGGCGGTTTTATTCCTGGCATCCGGCCGGGCAAGCGGACCGAGGATTATATCAAGACGACGACGCGCCGCATTACTTTCGTCGGCGCCTTTTTCCTGGGCGTGATCGCTATCATCCCGGGTGTTGTTGACCTTGTGAATCGCATCATCTTTCCGCTTGAGGCGTCGACCTCCGGCGCGGTCATTAACGCCGGTCTGGTGATTTCCGGTTCCGGGCTGATTATCGTTGTCGGCGTCGTCATTGATACGATGCGGCAGTTGGAGGCGCAGTTGGTCATGCGCAACTATGAGGGCTTTATGCGCTAGATAGCCCCCTGTCTGGAGTTTTCTGGAGCCGAGTGCTTATATTGCTCGGCTCTAATTTTGTCAGCCGAATGCGTCCGCGGGAGCAGACGCTGCGACCAATGCGCGAGGGTTTTGGAGTTGGCAACATGAGCTTGTATGTGATTTTGATGGGGATACAAGGCGCCGGCAAGGGATTGCAGGCGAAGCGGATTGAAGAGCATTTCGGCATTCCACAGGTTTCGACCGGCGATTTGTTTCGAGCAATGCGCACGCGCACGGACGACCTGGCGCGGAAAGTGCAGCAGATCATGGCAGCGGGCCAACTGGTGGATGACGACACGACAAACGCCATCGTGGTCGACCGTCTGGCGCAGGCGGATGCGGCGCGCGGCGTGATCCTGGATGGCTATCCCCGCAATCAGGTACAGGCGGCTTTCCTAGAAGCTCATCTGGCGGAGAAGGGCGCGCGCGTCAACTCGGTGCTGCTGCTCGAACTGGATTTGTTCACTGCCTTCAAGCGCGCGTTTGGACGCGTGTCCGCGGCGGATGGGGGCAGTTACAATTACTACTACAATGCTGATGGCGTAGATTTCAAGTGGACGCAAGATCCGGCTGGTCAGTTTCCACCGCGGCTTGAAGCAACCGTCGCAGGCGGCGGAGAGTCGCTTAAGCGGCGTCCGGATGATGCCAGCGCTGATGCGATCATCAAGCGGATTGACACCTACCTGGAAACGACGCAGCCTCTCATCAGCTACTTCGAGGCGCGTGACATCGTCCGCCGGATTAATGCCGACCAGAGCATTGATTCTGTTTGGACCGATATCAAGCGCGCGCTAGAGTATCGTTAGATATCCGCGCGTTACCGGGAATGAGTGATGGCGCCCGTATTAAAGACGACTGAGGAACTACAACTCATGCGCGAGGCTGGGCGCATCGTCGCGATCGCGCACGAGGAGATGCGACGCGCCATTGCGCCGGGCGTTAGCACCAAAGCGCTCGATACCATCGCCTTAACCGTGCTGCGCGATCATGACGCCGAGCCCTGCTTTTTGGGATATGCGCCGGGAAATCATCCGCCCTTTCCGGCGACGATCACCGCTTCGGTCAATAACGAGTTGGTCCACGGCATTCCTTCGGAGTCGCGCGTTCTTGATGAGGGGGACATCATCGGGTTGGATGTCGCCTGTTTCTACAAAGGCTATGTCGGCGATGCCGCCTTCACGCACCCGGTCGGCGAAGTATCGCGTTCGGCTCGGCGCCTGATGGACGCGACCAAGGCGGCCTTGAATGCGGCGATTGCCGCTTCGGTCCTGGGCAACAGCATCAGCGATGTGGCGAAGGCCACGGCGAAATCAGCGGCTCGGGCTGGTTATAGCGTCGCTCGCGAATACACGGGGCACGGGGTCGGCCGCGCTATGCACGAAGAGCCGCAAGTGCCTAATTGGTGGAGCGGCAAGAAGAGCCAGGCGCAATGGCAGGATTATGAATTGCAGGCGGGCATGACTTACGCGATTGAACCAATGTTGATCGCGGGCCGCTCTGACTTGCTGGAGCTGGATGACGGCTGGACCGTAGTGACGAAAGACGGCTCGCTGACGGCGCATTTCGAGCATACAGTCGCTATCACCGAAGATGGTCCGTTAGTATTAACTTTGCCCTAGGCATCAGGCGCCGGGCGAGGCATGGATTTCGCTTGTAGGACAAGTCCGCCCAGGTGGTCATGCTGGCGTTTCTGTCAGAGCCGACGGCGGCGCCTCAACATAGCTGTCCGCCCGAGCGGCCGCCGTTTGAATTTTATATCGGGCAAGATGAATGAGACCGAGGCGGAAATGTCCTTTGACGAGGGGAAAATCTATGATACAATGCTCCGTCGTTGTCAGCCGCCCAGAGAAGCATTTGGGTATCTGAACAAAGGAAGATGGCTTGTCAAACGATTCAATGACTGCGGGTGGATGCTCCCTAGGTAGTTTATTGTTTTGCGAATGCGGAATTTAGCGATATGAGGCGATTTGAATGAAAGTTGGAGCGAGTGTCAAGCGCCGCTGCCCGAAATGCCGGGTCATCAAGCGCAAACGGCGCGTCATGATTATCTGCGAAAACCCGAAGCATAAGCAGAGGCAGGGCTAAGGCTGTCCGTCCTTATAAAGGAGTATGATTTATGGCTCGTATTGAAGGCGTCGACCTGCCTAGGGACAAGCGTGTTGTCATCGGCTTGACCTATATTTACGGTATCGGAAAGTCTACAAGTCAACGGCTGTTGAATTCGGCCGGCATCGACCATAGCACGCGCGTCCGCGATCTCAGCGAAAGCGAAGTGCAGCGCTTGCGAGAATTGATCGGCGGTTTGACGATCGAGGGCGATCTGCGTCGGCAGACGCAGTTGAATATCAAGCGCTTGATGGAGATCAATTCTTACCGCGGCTTGCGCCATCGCCGGCGTTTGCCCGTTCGCGGCCAGCGCACGCGCACCAATGGCCGTACCCGCCGCGGCAAGAAGCAAACTGTCGCCGGACGCGGCCGTCGCCGAGGCGCGACCAAGAAGTAGGCTGGTTCGCGCGGCGCAATGTGCGGGCGGCATATCGAAATCGGCAATCGATCGGGACAAACTGATAACCTCCGCTTTCAAAGCGGAGACTTGGGATGAGCAGGAAACTTAGTCCAGCGGGAGCAATTGAATGGCGAGAGCAAGAAGAGGCAGTCGCAGTACTGCCAGGCGAGTTTTCAAGAATATACCTTATGGTCAGGCGCATATTTATGCCACCTTCAATAACACGATTGTTTCCATGACGGATCAATCGGGAAACGTCATCACCTGGGCGAGCGCGGGGACCTCCGGCTTTACGGGCAGTCGCAAGAACACGCCTTACGCGGCGCGTATGGCGGCGGAGACAGCGGCGGCCAATTCGCAGCAGCATGGCATGAAGGAAGTTGATATCTTCGTGAAGGGTCCTGGACCCGGGCGGGAGGCGGCTATTCGTTCGATTCAGCAGAGTGGCTTGAAGGTGCGTTCAATCACGGACGTCACGCCGGTGCCGCATAATGGCGTTCGTCCGCCGAAGCGCCGGCGCGTATAAGCGAAAGGGTAACCCTCGAACATGGTATTTCCAGCAGAACCCGCATCGGTCGGCGCGAGCACGGTCGATGCCAATCAAGTAACAGCCAACATGGTTTTGCCACATCAAGTGGAGAGCCAGAATATCACCAAGGATTACGGGCGCTTTGTCATCAGTCCGCTGGAGAGCGGCTATGGCTTGACGCTGGGCAATTCCCTGCGGCGTATCTTGCTGTCGTCTTTGCCCGGCGCGGCGGTGACGAGCATTCGCGTATCCGATGTGCATCACGAGTTCTCGGAAATTCCTTATGTCCGCGAAGACATGACCCAGCTCATCCTGCAGATCAAGCAACTGCGCCTGATCTTGCTGGGCGTTGAAAGCGCGCGCTTGCGGCTGGAGCACAGTGGCGCCGAGGGCATTGTGACGGCCGCTGATATCTGGGCGCCGCCGGAAGTGCAGATAGAGAATCCCAGCCTCTATCTTTTCACGGTTGATGACTCGAACGTGAATATCGAGATGGAGTTTGAGGTGCGCAGCGGCCGCGGCTTCAGCCCGGCGGAAGAGCGAGGCCGCTTGCCAATAGGCGAGTTGCCGGTTGATGCTGTTTACAGCCCCATCAAGCGCGTCAATTTTGACGTGGAACGCGCCCGCGTCGGGCAGCGCACCAACTACGACAAGCTTGTGCTTGAGTTGTGGACGGACGGGACTATCCGCCCGGAAGAAGCCGTCGCGCAGTCGGCGCAGATCATGATGCACCATCTCAAGGTCATTGCCGGCGTCGATGAAGACTGGTTCCAATCCATAGAGTTGCCGCCGCAAATCGAAGACGAGCCGACCTATCCGCCTCTCTACGACAAACCGATCGAAGAGTTGGATTTAAGCGTTCGCGTATTCAACTCTCTTAAGCGCACGGGCATCACATCGGTCGGCGATGTGCTTGATATGCTGAATCGCGGACCGGACGCGATGCTGGCGATCCGCAACTTCGGTGAAAAGTCACTGGATGAGCTGGAACAGAAGCTGCAAGAAAAGAACTACTGGCCGCAGGACAAGGCTGAATAGCAGGCAAGCGAGGCGCAATTATGCGACATCGGCATCACGGAAAAAAGCTCAACCGCAGCGGTAGCCACCGCAAGGCGCTGCGGATGAACCTGGCGTCTGAGTTGCTGACGCATGGCCGAATCCGGACAACCTTCCATAAAGCCAAGTTTGTGCAGGGTCATGCCGAGCGGCTCATCACAATTGCCAAGCGCGGCTTGGCGAAGGCGGAAGCGCGCGATGATCAGATGGTGGCGGTCCACGCCCGTCGGCAAGTCGCCCGCCGTTTGAACAACAATCGTGTGCTGGTGGGAAAGGTGTTTGACGAGTTGGCGCCGCTTTATGCGGATCGTCCCGGCGGATATACGCGTATCCTGAAACTCGGTCCGCGTAAAGGGGACAATGCCGAGATGGCGCTGATCGAGCTGGTGGAATACGACTCGGATGATTAACAGGGCATCCGGCGATGGCGCGGTATGGCGCGATCCTGGCTTACGACGGGACAGCCTATCAAGGTTTCCAACGTCAGCTCGCGCCGACGCCTACGATACAAGCCGCGGTTGAGGCGGCTATCGCGGCGATTGTCGGACGGTCAGTAGGCATTGTCGCCGCTGGCAGGACAGACGCGGGAGTCCACGCGAGCGGACAGGTAATCGCCTTTGATGTTGAGTGGAAGCACAAAGAACGGGAATTATTGGATGCGATCAATTCACAGCTTCCGCGAGACATTGCCTTGCAGCGGATTTGGCGGCAAGCGGGCTTTCATCCGCGTTATGACGCGCTGTGGCGGCAATACGCCTATAGCATCGCAACGGCCGGCGTGCGGCAGCCTCTGCTTGACCGGCACGTTTGGCAGTTGATTGGCGAGCGCCTGGATATCGAGAGCATGAATGAGGCGGCGGCAATTATCTTGGGCGAGCATGATTTTGCCGCTTTTGGCACAGCGCCGCAGCAAGGCAGCAACAACACGATTCGCCAGGTATATGTATCGCGCTGGGAGAGTCAAGAGAGAGAATACGGGACGTCATATCGCTACCGGATTCGCGGCGCCGCTTTTTTGTATCACATGGTGCGGCGGCTGGTCGGCGCGATGGCGCAGGTAGGCAGGGGCAAGCTTAGGGTAGAAGATTTCAGAGATATTCTTTTGAGTCGAGATTTGGAACGCGCGAAGGTCTTGGCGCCGCCAAATGGACTGATTTTGGAAGCGGTAGAGTATCCGCGAGAATTGACAGGGCACGGTGCGGGCGACCTCGGCTGAAGCAGACGAGACGCCGCTGGAGGAAATTGTATGAGACAAGCCATTCAGAAGACCTACGCCACAACCCCGGCGGTCATCGAACGGCGCTGGTGGTTGGTTGACGCCAAAGGCATGACCTTGGGGCGCGTCGCCTCGAAGGTGGCGCCAATTCTGCGAGGGACGCATAAGCCGTATTTCACGCCGCATCTTGATACCGGCGATTATGTGGTCATCGTCAATGCCGACAAGATCCGCGTCACGGGCAAGCGACTGGATCAAAAGATTTATTATCGACACAGCGGGTATCCCGGCGGCTTGAAGAGCATCACCCTGCGGGAAATGATGTCGAAGTTTCCTAATCGGGCTTTGAAGCTCGCTATCAAGGGCATGCTGCCAAAAGGACCGCTGGGCAGGCAGATGTACAAGAAGCTGAAGATCTATGCCGGCGGCGAGCATCCGCACCAAGCGCAGCAGCCGGAAGTCTTGGCGCTATAGTCAGTAAGCAATTGTTTCGGATTCGGATAGATTTGAATTGGGAGCAGGGCAGGTTGAGGAGCGATTGAATGTCAGCACAGTATTATGAGGGGATTGGACGCCGCAAGTCGGCATCGGCGCGTGTCCGTTTGTTTCCGGGCGGCACGGGCAGATTCATCATCAACGGCAAAGAAGGCGAAGAGTATCTGCCGCGTTTGGGCGATATGCAGACCTGCCTGGCGCCATTGACGCATATCGGGCAGGAGCGGAGCTATGATGTCTCGGTGCATGTCAACGGTGGCGGCATCACTGGGCAACGCGACGCGATTCTGCTTGGGATCGCCCGCGCCCTGGAAAAGATCGATCCCGACCTGCGCGGGACGCTCAAACGGGAAGGATTTCTCTCCCGCGACGCGCGCGTTAAAGAGCGGAAGAAACCCGGTTTGAAGCGCGCGCGCAAGGCGCCGACCTACACCAAACGGTAGCCGTTACATTCAGTTATTTGCCGGGCAGCCAGACTCCGAGAGAGAATCTGGCTGCTTTTTGTTGTAGACGATGGACGCCCCGTTCAGTTTATCGCTTGACGCGGCAGAGGCTTCGGCTTTTGACAGTCGCACTGAGTCCGTTGCTGCGATGAGCGCAGCGCGCAAACGACGCGGCTCTTCATATCACGAGCAGACATAGATTGAGGACTGACGCAATTCTTATCACATCGCCTGATCAGATCAACCCGGATTGGCTGACGCAGCGGCTCCGCGAAGGCGGTTGCCTGCCTTATTTCCGTGTGCGGGATATACGGCTTCTCCACTCGCGCGAAAGTGACTCGGCCATCTTGCATACGCTGCGCCTGCGCTTCAGCGATATCAGCGTGACACGGACCTTGCCGGATACGGCAGTGCTCAAGGTATACCTCGCCGGACACCCGCTAGCGGACAGAGAAGTGACATTTTATGGGCGCCTGCTGCCGGAGCTAAAGCAATCTTACGGCGATATTGAGCTTTCGATTTGCAATTGTTACGACGCTTTCTACGATATTGACGCCGATCAGTCGCATGTTCTCCTGGCTGGGCTGCTCGACTCATACAAGGGGCAAAGCGAAGCGAATCCGCCGAGCAGACGCCATTTTGCTCAACTCGCCGATGCCTTGGCTAGAATCCACACCTGCTTTTGGGAAGACAAGCGGCTGGGCCATACGCTAGGTATTTCGCTCGGTGAATGGGGATTGGACGCAGGGCTGGCGCGGCAGCGAGAGGGCTATGAAAGATTCCTGGCGGATCGTATGATTCGGCTTGACTCGGCTCAACGGGCTGCGTTTGATATGGTGGTCGGAAAGATGCCGGCTGATTTTCGCGAGCGGCGCCTTTCCGGACGGAATCAAACTATCATTCATGGCAATCTCGAACCGGCGAATTTGCACTATTCGCATCATGACTGCCGCATACTGGATTGGAAGCATTGGCGCTTGGGCTTGGCGGCGGAAGACCTCGCCAACATGATCGCTTTCCACTGGATACCGGCCAAGCGTCGTTTTGAAGAGCCTCGCTTCTTGCAGCGGCATTGGGGCGAGATGAGGCGCTGCGGCCTGCGCGATTATACCTACGACGCGTTTCTGCGAGATTATCGTATCGCAGTTGGCACCCGACTCGGCGAAATGATAGGGTCCTGGCGCATTGAAGATTGGCGCGATGGCAAATGGCAGCGCTGGGACGCGATAGCAAACGGCTTGCGCGCCTTTGAAGAACTCAGCGCGAGCGAACTCTTTACCGTGTAAGGCGAAGAAGGTTGCATAAAATTGATCACGATAATTGGTTTAGGTCCCGGTTCGGTCAAGCACTTGACGCTTGCCGCTTGGGAGAAACTTCAGCAGTCCAATACAGTCTACCTGCGCACGTCGCGCCACCCTTGTGCGGCCGACCTGCCGGCGACGCTGCGTTGCCAAAGTTTCGACGACATCTACGAAGCGCATGAGCAATTTGACGAGGTCTATAGGGAAATCGCGGAACGAGTGCTGGAAGCGGCTCGGCGCGATGGCGGGGCAGTTTATGCCGTGCCGGGAGATCCGCTGGTAGGAGAGGCGAGCGTCGGCAAGATTATCGAGGGCGCGCGCGCTGCCTCGATCGATATCGAGATTATTCCCGGCGTCAGTTTCGTCGAGCCTTGTCTGTCGCTCTTGGGGATTGATGCCCTGGATGGCTTGCAGATTCTGGATGCGCTGAGCGTCGCCGCGCAGTATCACCCGCCGATAAATCCGTCGCTGCCGGCATTGCTGGGGCAGGTTTACAGCCGCGCTGTCGCCTCGGACCTCAAGCTGACCTTGATGAATCAGTATCCCGACGAATTCTTGGTACAGCTCATCCATTCCGCCGGCAATGCCGACGCGCGCATTGAATCGGTTCCGCTTTATGAAATTGACCGCTCCCGCCGGATCGACATCAGCACCTCGCTTTACTTGCCGCCGCTCGGCGAGCTAAGCAGCTTCGAGGCGCTGCAAAATATCATCGCGCATTTGCGCTCGCCGGAAGGCTGCCCTTGGGATCGCGAGCAGACGCACAAGTCCCTGCGCCCTTTTCTTGTGGAAGAAGCCTATGAAGTCCTGGAGTCCCTGGACGCAGACGATCCGGAAGCGCTTTGTAATGAGATGGGGGATCTGCTTTTGCAGATACTCTTGCATACTCAAATCGCGATCGACGAGGGCGAGTTTCACATGTCGGATGTGCTGCGACATCTCAACGAGAAGATGATCCACCGCCATCCGCATGTCTGGGGCGATGTGCCGGCCACCGGCGACTTCGGGCAATTGTCGCAGATCTGGCAAGATGCCAAGGCGGCTGAGCGCGCGGGCAAAGACCTCGAGCCTGAGTCGATCCTTGATGGCATCCCCAAAGCCGCGCCGGCGCTCTTCGTGGCGCAGCGCTATTCGGCGCGGGCGGCAAAAGTCGGCTTTGATTGGCAAGATGTTACGGGCGTGGAAGCGAAGTTCAAAGAAGAGTTGGCGGAAGTTCTCTCAGCCAAGACCGATGCGCGCCGGGCGAAGGAGATCGGCGATTTGATATTCGTGCTCGTGAATTGGCTGCGCTGGTTGAATGTCGATGATCCGGAGGGCTTGCTGCGGGAAATCAATGCCAAGTTCTATCGCCGCTTCACTCATGTCGAATCGCAGGTGGAAAAGGCCGGGAAACAGTTTAACGAGTTCACCTTGGACGAGCTTGAGAACTGGTGGCAGGAAGCCAAGCGCTTGGGCATGTGATGACAGGTGACATGTTCCTGGAAGGTCATTTGTCGATTCAGGCGGCGATCGAGGCGAAAAGCCGCGATATCCATGATCTCCTGATTGCGGAAAGCAAGCGATTCGAGCGGCAGCTAGGCGAGTTGCGGAGACTGGCTGATGCTGCCGGCATCCGTGTATCGTATGTCTCGGATGATGAGATTGGCCGGCTTGTCAGTGGCGCTTCTCATGGCGGGGTTGTGGCGCGCGTTGGCGAGCGGCGATTCAGGGAATTGGGAGACTTGCTCCCGCCCAAGCAAGCTGCCTTCATCGTGATGTTGGATGGCATAGAAGACCCGTACAATTTTGCTGGCGCTGTCCGCGTCGTTTACGCCGCAGGCGCTCATGGCATCGTGCTGCGTCCGCGGAATTGGTCGCGCGCAAGCGCCGTCGTGGGTCGGGCGAGCGCTGGCGCGCTCGAGCGTATGCCGTTGACGATTGCGCCTGACGCGGCGGCAGCTGCCGATTTCTATCGCGCGCAGGGTTTGCGGATTGCGGTGGCGGCCAAATCAAGCCGCGCGCGCCCACTCCATGAAGCGGAACTTGCGCAGCCCTTGTTTCTGCTTATCGGTGGCGAACGTCGCGGCGTCACACGGTCTTTCATAGAATCCGCCGATCTCAGGCTTAATATTCCCTATGGGCGGGAGTTTCCGCCCTCTCTCGGTACGGTCGGGGCGGCCGCAGTCATCGCCTTCGAAGTGATGCGTCAGCGCAAAACTGCCAACGCTTAGGGCAATCGCTTCAAAATTTACATCCGCCGCGAAGACAAATTCAAACTCAATTTCGCCACCGAGCGCGCCCAGTGTCAAAGGGCTGTGTCGAAGGTCAATGCCTACGTGACTTACGCGTCCTGCGTGACCCTGCCGGACGTCCGAAATCGCTTTTCGGCGACCTCGAAGATCGCGAACATCTGTTCTTGCTCTCTACTCAAAATGATGATACACTTCCCTTATGGATCAATTATCGCAAGCTCTCAATCGCGGCGCCCAACCCATGCCCTCCGCCGATTCCCGCCTCTATGCCGGCCGTTGCGCCGCTGCGGAAGCATACCAAAATCATACCGGCAGCCGCCTCCGCTTTGTCCTTTTCGCCCAGAAAACCGCGTCTATTGTCCGAAAAAAGTGTTTTATTGTCCGACTTCGTCCGTTTTGGACAATAAACAAACCAAAAAGAAATATTCACTGGGAGCGTCTGCCTGCTGACTGCATGATAACTTCGCTGGCAAATATAAATACCCTGTGCCGCCGGCTTAGTGGGTGTCTAAGCGATCGCCGGTCAGTGTCTACGCGACCATCGCTGTACTCGGCGCTAAGAAATAATTGGAAGCGATTGCCCGGCAAGAAGTAGGCCTTCGCCTGTCGCGAAAATGCAACCTCTGCTAGTATCCCTAGTGATCTCGACAATCGCTCACATGGATCTGGAGATGCTTGATGAAGGCTTTGATATTGGCGGCTGGACAGGGAACGCGTTTGCGACCGGTGACCTTGACCATGCCAAAGTCCCTGGTGCCGGTGGCGAATCGTTGGCTGATCAACTACGCCTTGGACGCGCTGAAGAAAGCTGGCTTGACCGATATCGGCATTGTCGTCAACAGCCTGGATTCGCCGGTTGTCACCAATCTCAAAGGCGGCCGGGCTCTCGGCGTCAAGATTGAGTACATCGTCCAGGATGAGCAACTCGGCTTGGCGCATGCCACGGCGCTCTGTCGCGAGTTCGTCGGCGGAGAGCCATTTACCGTCTTTCTCGGCGACAATATTTTCCAGGACAAAATGACAGATTTGCTCACATCCTTTGCCGATTCCGATAAAGAAGCGACGGTGGTCCTGGGCGCAGTCAGCGATCCCACTCGCTTCGGCATTGCCGAGATAGATAATGGCCGAATTCTGCGAGTGGTGGAAAAGCCGGCAGATCCTCCCTCCAATATGGCAATTGCCGGTGTCTACCTCTTTCGCGCGTCGATATTTGACGCGATTCAGCGCATCAGACCATCGGGACGAAATGAGTTGGAGATCACTGACGCGATCCAGGTGTTGATCAATGACGGATTGCCGGTGGCCTCATACAAGTTGAACGGCTGGTGGATCGATGCCGGCAAGCCAAACGCGATAATCATGGCCAATCAACTGGTGCTTGAAGAACTGCCATACACGCCGGCGCCGGAGCAAAGCGAGCAGATTGAAGGCGAAAGCGAAGTTTCCCATCGTGTGCTTATCGGGCGCGATAGCCGCATCATCAACAGTGTCATCCGCGGTCCAGTTATCATCGGAAACAACACCGTCATCCGCAACAGCTATGTCGGTCCCTACACATCTATCGGCGACAATGTCACGGTGGAGGGTAGCGAGGTCGAAGCCAGCATCGTGATGAAGAATTGCGAGATTCGCAATATCATGGGGCGAATCGACCGCAGCCTGCTGGCGGATAACGCCCGAGTTACGTCCGCGACGCACATGCCGGATGCTCATCGTTTCGTCCTGGCGGAGAACAGTTACGTTCAGTTCTAGCGTTCAGCCAAGGGCCTTGGGCGGCAGCAGATTCTTGCGCAGCAGATATTCATGATCGGGACCTTCCCAGGCGCAGAGCCGAAAGTTGACCACCCCGCGTTTATCGAAGGCGATGCCTTCCAGTTCCAGCAGGCGCCGTTGCTGTTCCGCTTGCGGGCTGCCGGCGGGGAAACTGATCGCGCCTTGACTGTTGATGACGCGGTGCCAGGGTATGGACTTGCCGCGCGGTGTCTTGCGCAAGGCCGTGCCGACCCAGCGTGGCGCCAGGCTGCGCATTTGAGCTGGTTCCGTGTATTCGTCAGGCGGGATCATCGAGGCGATCTGCCCGTAACTGCTCACCTTGCCAGCCGGGATCTGCAAGACGATATCCCACACGGTTTCGAAAAATGATTTGGCGTTAGGCGGGTTGTACATGGAGCCTCCGAGGTAGATGAGGCGAAATGGAAAGGCTTGTTTGACGGCGCGAAGATATAAAGCGCGACAGGAGAGGCAAATGAAGATGACCGGGCTGACGATTGCAGCCGTGAATATGAAGAAAATGGTGAAATTCTACAATGCTGTTTTTAAGGCGGAACTCAAAGCGACCGTGCATATTGGACCCGAGCAGTTTTATGGCGGCAAGATAGGGGCGATTGAGTTGACGCTCTGCCCCAATGCGATTGCCGGTGTAATCGCCCAACAAAATCGGCAGCAGTTTCGCTTTCAAGTCGAAGATATTGAGGCGATCATGGAGCAGGGCTTGGCAAATCATGGCAGCGAAATCAATCCCATCGACGAATACAAAGGCGCCAAGGTGGCATCGCTGGCGGACCCAGATGGCAACACCATAGAGTTTGTCGAATTGGCCTCATAAGTCGTCATTGATGCTGCGCCGCAGCTCTTCCGCCGAGGGCGCGTAATTGCCCAGATGGCGCACCACAATGCCGCTGGCATGATTAGCCAGCATGACTGCGTTTGGCGCGGAGGCGCCGCCAGCCAGGGCAAGCGTGGTGGTCGCGATGGCGGTATCGCCGGCGCCAACCGTGTCAAAGACATCGCTGATTTTCGGAGCGGGGCAGTGACAAGCGCTGTTTTCAAATGACAGCGTTGCGCCTTGGCTGCCTCGCGTAATGATGGCGCTATTGACGATGCCCAGCCTATCGCAGAGTTGCTGCGCCGCCCAACTGAAATCGTCATCCGAAGCGAGATCGCGCTGGAGATAGCGCTGCGCGTCTTCGGCATTGCATTTGATGACATCTATGCCACGGAAGGTCTCAAACTCGCCTTGCACATCAGCGGTCAGCAATACCGCTTCATGTTGACAGAGTTGGCGCAGCTTGCTGACCAGCGATGGCCTGAGCAAGCCGCCGTGGTAGTGCGACAAGAGCACGGCGTCAACGCTGTTGATATGCCTGTGCGCGAATTCCAGAATTAAGCCTTCGGTCTCGCCGTCGATAAGCCGGCGCGTGAGTGTATCGACGCGCGTCACTTGTTGCGGAAAGCGCAAGCCCATCTGCGCCAGGATTCTGGTCTTCACGGTAGTGGGACGATCCGAGCGAGTGACCAAGCCCCCCGCGTCGATGCCCTGGTCGCTTAAAATCTGCGTCAGGCGTTGGCCGGGTTCGTCCGCGCCGATGACGCCGACTTGAATCGCGCGGCTGCCGAGGGAAACAATATTCGCTGAGGGGTTGGCGGAGCCTCCGGCGATATATTGTCTCGATTCCAGTTCCAGTACCGGCACGGGCGCTTCCCGGCTCATCCGCGTCGGCTTGCCGATGATGTACTCATCCAGCATCACATCGCCGATAACAAGCACAGTTTTCTTCGCCAAGCTGGCGACTAGTGATTGCAACTCGTTGGGCACGCGCAGTCTCGCTTCCGGTCGTCAGTACCTTCTGCAGTTTACACCAGGGCAGCCCGCAAGCTAAAGGTGCGGTTGGGGCTCAGCGCCTTGATTGACGCAGCACGGCAATGACAAAGCGCGGCAGCCGCATCATGCGCTTCAGCCGCCAGGGTTGCCTGAGCAGGCGGTAAAGCCACTCCAGTCCGCGCTTCTGCATCCAAGCGGGGGCTCGCGGCACGACGCCGGCGATAAAGTCGAAAGAACCGCCGACGCCCATCGCCATCGATATTTTCAGGCGGAGAAGGTTGCGGGCGATCCATTTGTCTTGATTTGGCGCGCCGTAAGCCACGAAGAGGATATCGGCGCCGCTGGCGTTCACCAATTCAACAATCTCGTCTTCTTCATGCTCCGCCGGGCTGCCGGCATATACCCCCGCCACGCGCAGCCGAGGGTAACGCGACCGCAGAATTTCGGCCGCTTTATCGGCTATGCCTTCAGCCGCGCCGAGGAAAAATATCTTCCAGCCGCGCTCGGCGGCCCGTTGGGCGATAAGCGGAACGCCATCCGATCCCGTGACGCGCTCGGGCAGGGGCGCGCCTAATTGACGGCTGGCCCAAAGCAAGCCGATGCCATCGGGGACACAGATGGCGGCGCGATTGAGAATGTTGAAGAATATCGGATCGCCCCTGGCAATCATGATAAATTCGGGATTGACGGTGCAGACGTGCTGGGCGCCGTTCGCGCTGCATACCCAAGCGTCGATTTGTCGCAGCAAGTCGTCGTAGGTTAAGGCGTTGACAGGCACACCCAGAATATCAATACGCGGGCTAGTGACAGGGGGCGGCGAATATGCGCGGCGGATGTTGCCGACTGCTGTATGGCCCGCCAGCACGTTGGCGGCGGCGTCCGCGACCTGTTCGATCGTGACGAGCTTCATGCAGGTGCGGGCGGCGCATCCCTCACGCGCGCCGATGTTGTGCCCGACGTAGCTGCAGGGACTGCACTCCACGCCACTGCGCATGACGATGGACTCCGCGCCGGCGGTCCAGGGACGCCAGGCATTGCTGTTCGTTGGACCGAAAATACTGACGAGAGGGGTATTGGCGGCGGCGGCGATATGCATCACACCGCTGTCAGCGCCTATGAATAGATCGGCCCGCGCAATCACATCAGCCAGTTGCGGCAAGGAAGTCTTGCCTGCCAGATTGATACTGCCCTCGTTCAATAATTGCGCGACGGCAGCTACGTCATCATTGGCTGTACCCACGAGGATGATTTGGGCGTCGTGCGTATCTTGCAGGTTTTTCGCCACTGCCGCGAAGCGCTCCGGAAGCCAGCGCCGCGCTCTGCTGTAACCGCCGCTGCCTGGATGGATGACCACTTTTGGCGCGATGGCATCGGAGAGAGCGTCGCATTTGAAAGCCTCGCGCTTCACTTGCGCGGGGCGGGCTGCGCTGCTTGCGCCGAGCTTGGCGACCAGGTCCAGCCAGTATTGAGCCTGATGTTGCGCGCCGAAGCCGCCGTCGGCTATTGCATCCGTCAAGAACCAGACCTGAGCATTTTGTAAGCCTATAACGCGCCGCGCGCCGCTGGCTTTGGCGATCAGCCAGAATTTCAATACGCCGGCTCGCTTTGTGAAGTGGTGAAAGAACACGACGGCGTCATAATCCTCCCGTCGCAATTTGCTCAAGATCGGCAGATTCGCCCGTGAGAAAAAAGCGCGGCTGGCGTTTCCGCCGCCCTTGAAGGGAAAGGCTCTATCCGCCAACCCGTCCGGCAGGCAGGGCAGCGCGCGCTCCGAGGCGAAGAGGTCAATACGGGCTTGTGGATGAGCCTCGCGCAATGCGGCGATGGCTGGTGTGGTCAGGACCAAGTCACCAATATCCGCCAATTGCACCAGGAGAAAACGCTCGCTCGCCATAATCTCAGAAGCCACTTGCACACTGCCATTCTATCAGATTGGCGAGGGGACGATTTAAGCGGGCGCGCCCAGTTCACGAAAAGCGCTCATCGCTTGCTCGGCGGCCGATTCCCAGGTGAAGCGTTTGGCGCGTTGATAGCCTCGGTGAATCAAGGCCTGCCGCAGCGGCTCATCATCGCTGATTCGGCTCATTGCGGCGGCAATGGCATTCACGTCTTGCGGATCGACCAGGAGCCCGCTCTCGCCGACAATCTCGCCCAGACTCGATGTATTGCTGGCGATGACTGGCGCGCCGGCGATCATGGCTTCTATGGCGGGGAAGCCGAAGCCCTCGTACAAGCTGGGAAAGACCAGCGCAAGCGCGTTGGCTAGCAAGGCGGCTTTATCGGCCTCGCTCACGTAGCCGGTCGCATAAACTTGTTGCGCGCCTTCCAGCCAGGCGTCCTCATATAACCAGCCTTTTCCGCCAGCCAGAACCAACCCGGTTTCAGGTTCGTTCCGGCTCTGCTGCCAACCTGCGAACGCCTGCACGATGCCCTTGATGTTTTTCCGCGGCTGCAAGGTGCCGATGAACAAAAAATAGCGCGATGGCAGTTGATGCTTGGCGCGGACAGCCTCGATTTGCTCGGTGGCGGCCTTCAGCTTCGCCGGGTCGACGCCGGGATAGATAACGCGTATCTTTTTTGCTGGCGTGCCGTAATATCGGATCAAGTCCGCCGCCGTGGCCTGACTGTCGGCGAAGATGAGATCGGCGCGGGCTTGACTGAAGCGGGTGCTGGCGTCCAGATAAAGGCGCTGAGCGGGCGGATGCGCGGCGGGGAAGCGCTTGAAGCCCAGATCATGAACCGTCACGATGGCTCGGCCCGGAAAGGCAAAGGGCAGGGTATGCGCCGGCACGAAGGTGATATCGGGTCTCGACCGCCAAAGCTCGGCGGCGAAACGAAGATGCGTCCAGAGGCGCGGGAAGGGAATGCGCAGGATGTCGACATTGACGGAATCCGTGTAGAGCCCTGCGGGCGGGCGGTCGCGAAAATACAACGAAATCCGCGCCGGGACCTCCGCGCTATCATTGGCGGCGATCAGAGCCTGGCTCAGGCGGAGGGAGTAGGTTTCGGTACCGGTAGGCGTCCCTGCCGTGCTGCGGCTGGCATCGATAGCGATCCGGTATGGCGATTGGCTCATCGGCTTGGCTCGCCGTCCGTCACAGTGTCCGGCGTCGCTTGCGAGCGCGGCCAGTTATTGGGGGGCGCGGCAACATCACAGACCGATGATATGTTCGCTGTCGTAGGCGGCGAAGACGTGCCGAGTATCCACTATGGATCGGCTATTGCAAGCGACTTCCGACCAGTCGAAAACAGAATGATCGGTCACCACCACGACGCAGTCCGCATTTTGAAGCAGGCCGGCGCTATATGCTTCCGACCGCAACAGCAACTCATTTTGCAGGCTTATCTCTGGCACATGAGGATCGTGATAAGAGACGACGGCCCCGCGCTGCCGCAGCAAGCTGATGATATCAAGGGCTGGACTTTCGCGCACATCGTCGACATCGCGTTTGTATGCCACGCCCAGGATGACGATGCGCGAGCCGCGAACAGCTCGTTCTTGGTTGTTGAGCGTCTCAGTGACTTTCTCGACCACATAGAAAGGCATGGAGGTGTTAATCTCGCTTGCCAGCTCAATGAATCTCGCGTTGTAGTTGAGCATCTTTAGCTTCCAACTGAGATAATGTGGATCTACCGGGATACAGTGACCGCCAAGCCCCGGACCCGGGTAGAAAGGCATATAGCCAAATGGCTTGGAAGCGGCTGCGTTGATGACTTCCCAGACATCGATATCCAGCTTGTCGCACATCAGCGCCATTTCATTGACCAAGCCAATATTAACGGCGCGGAAGGTATTCTCCAGCAATTTGACCATCTCGGCCGCGGTCGGCGAACTGACCGTGATGATGGTGTCCACCGCTGCGCTGTACAGGGCGGTCGCCACCTCTGTGCAATTCGTCGTGATTCCGCCAACCACTTTCGGCGTGTTTCGCACCGAAAAGGTCTGATTGCCCGGATCAATGCGCTCCGGCGAGTAGGCGACAAAGATATCTTCGCCAACAACGTGGTCCTCACCAGTGATTTCCGGGACAATGATTTCTTCTGTTGTGCCGGGGTAAGTGGTGCTTTCGAGCACGATGAGCATGCCTGGCCGACATATCCCGGCGATTGATCTCGCAGCTTGAATGATGTAAGACATGTCCGGATCGCGGGTCTTGCGCAGGGGCGTTGGTACGCAAATGCTAATCGCATCGGCGTCGCTGATGTCTTCGTAGGCGGTTGTGGCGCTCAGCTTGCCGGAGCGGGTGAGGCTGGAAATTCGCTCGTCAGGCACATCGTCGATATAACTGCAGCCGGCGTTGATCCGCTCCACTTTTTTGGCTTCAACATCCAAACCCAGAACCTGAAAGCCCGCTTCGGCAAACTCGATCGCCAGCGGCAATCCGACATAGCCAAGACCTGCAACCGCGATCTTTGCCTTGCGATTGGCGATCTTGCCTATCAGTGTCTCTTTGTAATTCATGGTCGCTCGGCATCTGTCGATGATCTGGCGCGATTATAGTACGGCGCTGCCAATGACTATAGTCTGAAATCAGCGAATGCCGCTGCGCGCGAAACTCTCGACGAATTGGCGCTGGAAAAGCAGAAAGAGAATGACCAAGGGCGCGATGACGATCAAGGTGCCGGCCATCAACTGCCCGTAGAAGGCGCCTTGGTCAGTTGTCTTGATCAGTTTGTTTAGTCCGACTGTAAGCGGTCGGATTTCTTCCGAGCGTGTGATGATAAAGGGCCAAAGGAATTCATTCCAATGTGAACTGACGGATACCAGCGCGAAGGCAAGGTAGGCCGGTATTGAGTTGGTCACATAGACGTGACGAATGACCTGAAACAGGTTGGCGCCGTCAATGCGCGCGGCTTCTTCCAGCTCAATCGGAACTTCACGAAAAGTCTGACGCAGCAATAGCAGGCCGAATGCCGAGCCCCAATACGGAATCATCAGGGCGGTTCTGGTATCGAAGAGGCCGAGCATGTTGATGGTACGAAAATTCTGCACGAGCAGAACACCCGATGGAATCATCAGTTGCAGCAGGATGATAAGCAAGAGAATGTCTCGTCCGATGAAGTTCATGCGCGCGAAGGCATAAGCGGCGATGGTCACGGTTATTAATTGCACCAGCAGCGTACCGGCCACGAAGATGAAGCTGTTGATGTAGTGCAGGCTCCAAGGCGCGATGACCAAGGCTCGCTCGTAATTGTCCAATGTTATTTCGCTGCCGAAGAATATGTTCCCGTTGGTGACCGGTTCCGCTTCCGGCCGAAAGCTGACCAGGATGGTGAAGAAGAGAGGCAAGAGAAAGATGATGGCGAGCGCCGCTTTTAGCGCCTCGGCAAAGCGCTGCCGCAAAACATTCTTGTCTATCATCGATTGGTCTCGTCGCGCTCAAAGAGCAAGAAATTGCTCAGCGTGAAAATGAGCACCACGCCGATGAGGACGATGGTCATGGCGTTGACGTAACCCCAGTTTCGACGCTCGGAGATGTTTTGGAAAATGAGATACAGCAGCAGATTCGCGCTATCGGCTGGCCCGCCTTCGCCCAGAGCCTGCAGTTGCTCGACCGTCTGAAAAGCGAAGGTGAAGGATATCACCACCACAAAGAGCACGGTCCGGCGCAGCAAGGGCAAAGTGAGATAGGCAAACTGCTCAAGCGGACCGGCGCCATCCAAACTCGATGATTCGTATATGTTCCGCGGGATATTCTGCAGGCCAGCCAGGAAGAAGATCATGAAATAGCCGGCTTGCTTCCAAATATTGACGATGATAATGGAGAGCAGGACCAGGTTGCGGTCGCCAAGCCAATTCAAGCCGGGGTGCCCAAAGGTCTTGAGAACCGCATTTGCCAGGCCGATACTGTCGGAAAAGATGAATGACCAGATGCTGGCGGCGCCGATCAACGGAAGCAGCGACGGATAGAACACGGCGAAGCGCCAAAGCCCGAGCAGCGGTTGCCGCCGATTGAGCAAAAGCGCCAGGAGCAGCCCGAGCGGCACGCCGATGCAAACAGTTGCCAAGGCGAAGATGATGGTGTTGCGAAAGGCGCGCAGGAAGCGCCCGCCCATATAATGGCTGTCATCAAACAGATCGCGGAAATTCTCCACGCCAACATAATCAGGCGGCTTGCCGGCCGCGTTTAGTCCACGCGCCGGCTTGTACAGGCTGTCATTAACCGTTCTGAAGGCCGGCACGACGTTGAACATCAGCACGAGGATCAAGGTCGGCGCGATCAGGAGATAGGGTTGCAGGAAGGCGAGGGGGGATTTCTGCCTGAGGCGTGCTGGCATTAGAGTTGCCGAAGGCTATCGCGTGCGGGTTGGGTAGAGGGAGGGCGCGCGTTAAGGCGCCCCCTCAATTACCTTATCTGTATTCGGCAAGGATGCCGTCAATCTGCGCTTGCGCTTCGTCCATAGCGGCTTGGGCATCTTCCGCTTCGCCGGTGAGAATGCTTTCCAGCGTGCCATTGATGATGCCCTGGATGGTGATTGTGGCATAGCTGGAGAATTCTTTGCCGACGTGCTGCAATTGATCGCGAGCAATCCCGTATTGCGGGTGTTCTTCCGCCAACGATGCAAGGGGCTCGGTTTCCCAGGCGCTTGCGCGCGCGGCGATATAGCCGGTCGTAGCGCCCCAATCGGCTTGGATCTCCGGCGATGACAAGAACATGACCCAGCGCCAGATCGCGTCCAGTTCGGCATCGGACTTGCTGCCGTCATCAAAGATGTACAGATTGCCGCCGCCAGTTGGCGCGCCGTAACCCGTGCCGTCTTCGCCCGCCGGTCCGCTCGGCAGATACCATACGCCGACTTCAAAATCCGCGTCGTTGAGGATTCGCGTCAGGTTGCCGGTGGTGTGGTAAATCATAGCGGCTTGACCGGCCAAGAAGGCAACAGGCGTGTCGCCCCAGGCCGCGCCGCCAGCAGGACCCACGCCCAGATCCGTGCCGAGCGATCTTACGAATTCGACCGCCGCCACCGCTTCCGGCGTATTGAAATACACCTCGGTGGGATCATCGCTCACGATATTCTGCCCGAAAGCGATAGCGAAGCTCTGATACATCCAGATGGGGAAGCCGCCAGCCACGGGCACCAGCAAGCCATCGCGCTCATCGGTGGTCAAAGCCTGCGCGATCTCGACCAGTTCGGCGTTGTTGGTCGGCGGCGAATCGTAGCCGGCTTCGGCGAGCAGGTCGGCATTGTAGTAAAGAATCGGCGTGCTGCGCTGGAAGGGTATGGACCAGACATTGCCCATCTCGTCCACGCCGTTTTCCATCAGAGACGGGAAGAAGTCGCCCACATAATCCGAGCCCATGTCCATCGCGTCGATGAAACCCTGCGCCGGGACGATGTAGCCTTCCTCGGCGAAACTGTAAAGATCAATCGACAGCATCACCGCCACATCCGGTCCGGCGCCGCCGCCTTGCAGCTCTGTCAGGATGGTGTTGCGCGTATCGGTATAACTGCCGGTGAAGACTGGGTTCACGCTGATGCCGGGATTCTCCTCCTGAAACATATCGGCATAGCCTTGAAAGATCCCTTCGGCGTCATTGGCTGTGGCCGATGGGAAATAGAAATCGATGACAATCTCATCTTGAGCGTAGGTCGCCCCAACTGTCATCGCGAATATAAGTACGAGCAAAACAATCGCAGTTTGTCGAAGCGCCATGCGGTTTTCTCCTATTTAGTTGGCTCAGCCTGGTAAAGACTTCGCTTCGATTCTATCCAATAAAAACGCCCGCGCAAAGGCGCGGACGTATTATGCAACTGAAGCCTGAAGACTGCTTCACACGGCGATGTCGCGCTGTTCATAGCGATACAAGGAAGCCAGCAGCATGACCACCGACAAGCCGACAAATCCGGCGATGTGCGGCCAGATGAAGCCCTGCGATAATATCTCGCCGGCATTGTAATAGGTCAGGAAGGAAATGGCGCCCATCGACTCCGCCACCGTCCCTTCCGCCGCCGCGCCAATCGTCTGCAGCATGTAGCTGATGATGACGAAAGCGGTCACAATGCCCAGCGCGACTGTCCGCCGGCGCACGAGTACGGCGATCAGCATGGTTGCCGCCATGACAAAGACCATCAGCGGAATGAGGTAAAAGGTGACTTCCGCCAAGCGCGCCACATCCAATTCAACCCCGCCCAATACGACGCCGACATGCAATCCCAAATAGATCAGGACGACCACGCCAACCATGCTTAGGGCATAAGCCAGGAATTTCTCCGCCATGACCTGCGCTCGCGCAATCGGCAAGCTCAACAGCACATCGCTCGTGCCATTGTCTTCTTCGTTGGCGCTGATTCGCATACCCATGACGACCGGGTAGACGGCGAATATCAAAGCCGACTTGCCGAAGAAACCGATGGCGACAAAGCCTTCGTTGGTGGTGAATATCGCCAGGTCTTCGCCAATGCCCACCATGGCCAGGATCACCGGCGGAAAGCTCTCCAGCAGCGTGGCTACCGATTGCATATCGAAAAGCGGCACCATCAGCACGATCAGGAGCGCCATCGCCGCCAAACCGATGCCCCAATAGATCATTTGCTTCCAGGTCTGTTTGAGTGTCTCGAGGAATACCGAACCAATCATCGCGAGCCTCCTAGATGCCGATATCGCGGCTGACGAACATTTTCAGGGATAAGCCGAAGCCGATTGCTACAGCGACTAACACAAGGACTGTATTCATGGGGTCATACGTGCCCAGCACGAATGCTTCGCCATGCACGTAACTGAAGTAGGACAGGCTCTCCATCAGATCAGCGGCTGCGCCACCGGCGGCCGCGCCGATCGCATTGAACAGGTAGCTGACGATGACGAAGGCGGCGGACAAGCCGATGGCCAGCGCGCGCCGGCGCATCACCGTCGCCAGCAGGCTCGTCACGGTCATCACCAGCAGCATGCTCGGATACAGATTCAGGATGCTGGCGAAGATTACGTCAGACGGCGCCTCAATATTCATGCCGACAACGCCGCCGACGGTGATTGCCGCGGTCAAGAGGATGATCGCCAGCCCAATCAGCGCATAGCCGATCCAGCGCTCCAAGATATAGGCCGCGCGCGAAATCGGCAGCGACAGGATCACGTCCATCACGCCGGATTGCTCGTCATTGGCTGTGATATTCAAGCCGGCCATCACGGCGAATACTGACAAAAATATCGCTGCTTCCGACACGAAGATCGAGACGATCCAGCCTTCCGATGTGGTGAACAGCGCCACATCGCTGGCGCCGAAAGCCTTGAGCATAGCGGGCGGCATCGTCTTGAACAGCTCGGCGTAACCCGAGATGATATCCGGACTGGACGCGATGAAGTCGATGTAAAGCCCGAGCGCTCCCAGGCCCAAGCCCCAATAGAGAATCTGTTTCCAGGATGTGCGCAAGGTGTTGCCGATTACAATGCCGCTCATTAGCTCGTCTCCTTGTCGCCGCTGTAATAAGCCAGGAAGATTTCTTCAAGCGTCGGTTCTTCAATATGCAGCGATTCAACATAGCCGTCGCTGATCGCCCGCAGCAGTGGATCAAAATCGCCGATCATGCGCATCCTTACGCGCGCGCCATTCGCGCTGACATCCGTGATCGTTGGCATGTTCTCCAGCTTCTGCTGCAATCCGGCGGGAACGGCATCGCGGAAGTTGACATCGACCCAGTTGAATTCTACATTCGTGATCTTCTCGACCGATTCCACCGCCTTTAATTCGCCATCGCGCAAGATGCCCACGCGATCACATATTGCCTGAACTTCGCTCAAGACATGGGACGACAGAAAGACCGTCTTGCCCTTGTCGCGGTATTCGTCCATCATCGTGTGGAATGTCTGCTGCACCAGCGGGTCAAGCCCGCCTGTCGGCTCATCCAGAATGAGAAGCTCGGGCGAGTGCATCATGGCGATGACGAGTCCCAGCTTGCGTTTGTTGCCGGACGACAGGTCGCGCACGCGCTTGGTGGTATCCAAATCGAGGCGTTCCGCCAACTCGCCGGCGTGCTTCACAATGCCCTTGGCGTCGCCGCGCACGCTGGCGACATACTGGATGATCTGGTCGCCGCTGCGCCCCTCCCACAAGCTGAGTTCCGCGGGAAAGAAGCCGATGCGCCGGTGTACCTCAACGCTGTCAGCGCGAACATCCATGCCGAAGATCTTTGCGTCGCCTTGACTCGGTCGTATCAGATCCAACAGCAAGCGAATCGTTGTGGTCTTGCCGGCGCCATTCGGTCCAAGATAACCGAATATTTCGCCCCGATTGACGCTGAGATCCAGGTTGCTGAGCGCTGCGGTTTGCTTGGAGCCAGAGCCGTAGGTCTTCGAGAGTCCCTTAATTTCAATGATGGAACCGGACGCCATTTTGATTTTCCTTTCGCTGAGGTTTGCGGCTGCTGGCGCGCCCAAAACCCGCGGGCAACCTGCATTGATTATAATTCGCGCGGAAAATCCTGGTCAAGAAGAATCGGACAACCCCCAGTTTTTGGGGGTTGAAACTTGGCGCGCTGAGGCGGAATCATGGGTACACCCCCCAAACATTAGCGAGTCGGGCGGAGAAGAACGATGCTGTGGACTCCGTTGTCTTGCGCGACAAACGTCGATTCAACTGCCGTCTGCTTTGATCGCGTCCGCGCCGCCAAGGTATTTCCGCAAAACTTCAGGGATGACCACGCTGCCGTCTGCTTGCTGATTGTTCTCCAAGATAGCGATCATCACTCGTGGCGTGGCCAAGCCGCTGCCGTTCAGAGTGTGCAGGTAGCGCGTCTTCCGGCTGCCGCTCGGATAATAACGCAGCATCGCCCGCCGCGCTTGAAAGGCTTCGGTATTGCTGCAGGAGCTGACTTCGAGCCATTCTTCGCAGCCCGGCGACCACATCTCGATGTCGTATTTCTTGGCCGCGCTGAAACCCAGGTCGCCCGTGACAATCTCCAGGCGGCGATAGGGAATATCCAGCAGGGTGCAGATGTTTTCCGCCTGCTCGGTCATCGTCTCCAATTCGTCGTAGCTGGTTTCAGGCCTGGCGAATTTGTACATCTCCACCTTTTCAAACTGATGCACGCGCTTGATGCCGCGCACATCGCGCCCAGCGCTGGCTTTTTCGCTGCGGAAGCAAGGGGTATGCGCGACATAATTCAGCGGCAGATCGGTTTCTTCCAATATCTCGTCGCGGTGCATATTGGTGATGGCTGCCTCCGCGGTGGGCAGCAGAAACTTGTCTTCGTCCGCTATGCCGTAAACCGTGTCCTGAAACTTTGGGAATTGCGCCGAGCCGTAAAGCATTTCACTATGCACGATGTAGGGCGTGTAGAGTTCTGTGTAGTCGTTCGCCCGCGCTTGGTCGAGGAAGAAGCTGATAAGCGCCCGCTGCAAACGCGCGCCCCAGCCCTTGAGCAGGTAATAGCGGCTGCCCGAAAGCTTGACGCCGCGCTCAAAGTCGATAATGCCAAGGTCCGGTCCCAACTCCCAGTGCGGCTTCGGCTCGAAGTCAAATTCGCGAAACTCGCCACAAGGCGCTTGCGCGATATTGTGCTCTTCGCTGTCAAAGGTTGGCACGCTGCTGTGAGGCAAGTTGGGAATCCAGAGCATATTTTCCCGCAACTCGCTCTCGATCCCGTTGATGCGCTCGAATCCTTCCGCAATCTCATCGCCCATCAGCCGCAACTCACGAATCAGTTCGTTGAAGGAGGCTTTGAGATCCTGCCCCTCTTGCGTTGCGACCGCAACTGTGCCATCCATCAGGCTGCTCGCCCGGTCAAACTCCGAGGCGCCAATCGCGGCGCTTGCAGCCCGGGCTACTGTCGCCTTCTCCGCATCGGACATATTCTTGTTGCCGCGCAGTTTGCCCATCGCGCGGTTAAGTTTGTTTCGCGCGGCCTGCGCCGTCTCGATGCGGGTCCGCGTCTCACGCCGCTGCGCGTCCAGTTCGACGATGCGGTCGATGCGATTCAGCGCTGCCTCGTCGTTTAGTTTCTTGATCTCTTCCTTCACCCAATCCGGCTTCTCGCGGATCAGCGCGATATCCAGCATAATTCGTCTCTCCTTGAGATTTCAGCTTAGCTTTGAATGGTCTCGTATTTTGCCCTTGCCATGCGCCGCAGGCAATGGTTGCTCATGCCTCGCTAGAGCGGCGCATGGATCTAAGAGCGACTGGAAGAGGAGGAGGTAATCGACCCTTCGTAACGAGCGAGCGTCCATTCGGGAGCGTCATCCGGCAGAGGCCGGTCGAGGTCGCGCTTGAAACGCCATGAAGCGATCAACAAGCCGACAAGGATGTTGGTTATTATGATTGCGTCAAACACTTCGGGCGTCAAGAAATCGATGAACATGGTTTTCCAGCTTAGGCTTCGACTGCCGCGCGTTTGTCCGTCACAGTTGATTCTCCCGCCATTCTGTTTCTGCTTGCCTAACGCTTGCCGCCGTCCATGTTTCGCCAGAAGTCCGAGACATCGACTTCGACAAGCGACTCTTCGACGCGGTAGAAGTTTTTCTCCGTCATCACATAGAGTGAACCATCAAAGGTTTTGCGCAGGTTGTTCAACTGCCGCGAGGCGCCTTCAAGCGCGTTAGCCAGGCGAAACTCGACGCCCACATTGTGAGCGGGCAGGTAAAGCGCTAGCCTCCGCTTCGATCCGTCCAGTTGCACATCGAGTTGGTATTCACATTCTCTAACCGCGGCGTCAAGCATGAATTGTCCGCGCAAATCGCGCTCGGTCAGGGCTGGCGCGCGCAAGTGCGGGTAGAGCAAGACATCGCGGATGCTGACTTGATCGGTCAGCAGCATGACCAGGCGGTCGACGCCGGCGCCGAAACCGCCGTTTGGGGGCATGCCGTAACGCATGGCTTTCAGATAATCTTCATCCAGCGGCGTGGTCTCGTCAGCCTCGTCCGCGTATAGGCGCTTCATTTCGACAAAGCGATCTTGCTGATCGCGCGGGTCGTTTAGCTCGGTGAAGGCGTTCCCCATCTCCATGCCGGCGATGAAAAACTCGAAGCGCTCCGTATGCGTTTCGATGTAGCGCCGTTCTTTTTCGCTGGTCGGCTCCGTCTCGCTTTGCAGTCGCTTGGCAAAGGGCGACATATCGCGCGGATAATCCTTGATGATTGTCGGCTGAATCAGCTTCGGCTCGATGTAATCGCCCAGCAAGTGCTCGACGATCATACGTCCCCAGGTATCAGCCGGATTCAAACCGTCCGCCATCCCGCGCGATTCCAGATAGCGATATAGCGACTCGCTGCAGGCGTAATCCATATAATCGAATCCAAGCAAGTCCTGCACCGCTTGGCGGATGCTCAGGCGTTGCCAGGGCGGCGTCAGATTAATTCGCTCTCCTTGGTAGACGATTTCCGTCGATCCTGTGACTTCTTGAGCCGCGTAAGCAAACATCCGCTCGGTTATGTCCATGACGCCGGCGTAGTCGATATAGGCTTTGTAGAACTCAAGCATGGTGAACTCGGTGTTGTGCTTGTAGCTCACGCCTTCGTTGCGGAAGTCCCGCCCGATCTCGTAAACGGCGTCGAATCCGCCGACCAGCAGACGTTTCAGATACAGTTCAAAGCTGATGCGCAGATAGAGGTCCTGATGCAGTTGATTGTGATGCGTGACAAAGGGCCGCGCCGCCGCGCCGCCATATAGCGGCTGCAGTATTGGCGTCTCGACTTCCAGCATGCCTTCGCCGTCGAGAAAGTCGCGCAGCGCCGTGATCGTCCGCGCGCGCTTGACAAAGACATCGCGCACGGTCTTGTTGACAGCCAGATCCGCATAGCGCTGACGATAGCGCGTCTCGACATCCGTGAACTCGCCGTATTCAATGACCGCGCCGTCATCAAGGCGTTGTTCCTTCACGACCGGCAGAGGGCTCAGCGACTTGCTGATCAAACGCAACTCTTGCACAGCGATGCTGATCTCGCCGGCGCGTGTGCGCATCATGCTGCCGCTCGCTTGCACGAAGTCATCGACATCAATCAGCTTGCGCCGCGCCAGTTCATAGGTCGCCTCGCCCAAAGCATTGACCCGCAGGAAGAGTTGTACGCGGCCGCTCTCATCCTCAATATGGGCGAAAGCCACTTTGCCTTTGGTATTCAAGCGACGGATGCGGCCGGCGAGCGTAACTTCAATGGATTCTTCTTCCGTTCGCTCCTCCCTTTCCAGGGCGAGGTAGGCTTGCACCGCTTCGACAATGCGATGACTGCGCCTCGCCCGCGCTGGATAGAGCTCAAGGCCCCGTTCCTGCAATCGTTTGGCTTTGTCCAGCCGTTCAAGCTCCAGCTTGCCAGGTTGCCACATGCCGCCGTCTGTCTCCGAGATTCCCCTATGAAAGAAAAGCGGGGAGCGCCCGCTATCATGCAATCGTGGAAGCAATCTTTCTCCAACAGATTAGTATAATCCGCCGCGGAATTACAGGTTCAATTGATTCACGGCGATTGCCCAAATTCTCGCTTGCAATTTGCCGCGAAGGGTATAAGCTATTGGAGTTTGCAAAAAATATTGCTGAATGCGTGGGGCGATGCAAGATACTGAGGATTCCCAACCTCCCAATCGCTGGCTCATAACGTTAATTGTTGTGGCGCTGGCGCAAGGTCTTGGCGCCGGTGGCATTTCCCTCGTTTATCCTTTTCTGCCCCTTTATATTCAGACGCTCAACGATGCTCAATTCATCAGCTCGGAATTGCTGGCCGGCATCGTGATCGGCATGCCGCCGCTGGTGGCGACCATCGCGACGCCTTTTTGGGGGCGGCTGGCTGATCAATATGGCCGCAAGAAAATGGTCATGCGCGCTATATTCGGCGCATCAATCATTCTCGCGCTGATGGGCTTCGCGCAGACGGCGCTCGCGCTCATTTTGCTGCGCGGGCTTCAAGGGCTGACGAGTGGCATCATCGCGGCAAACATGGCGCTGGTGGCGGGTGAGAGCCCGCGAGAACGGATCGGATTCGCGCTCGGCTCATTGCAGGTTGGCTTGTTCGGGGGCGTGGCGATAGGTCCCATGATTGGCGGTGTGCTGGCGGAACGCCTGGGTTTTCAGATTCCCTTTTTCTTCACCTCCGCCATGCTCATTCTCGCCGGATTGCTCGTGACTTTCGGCGTGCGCGAGACCTACAAACCGCCCGCGGATGCCGCGCTGAATCTCAGTCCCTTGAAGATGATCCGCGCCTGGAGAGGCATTTTGCATGCGCGCGGCGTCAAGACAGTCTATGCGCTCCGATTCCTCAACGGTTTTGCGCAGCGCTCGATCATGCCGATCGCGCCGCTCTTCGTATTGGCGTTGATACCGAGCGCGCTGGCGACCGGCGCAAGCAGCTATGCCGGCTTGGTCCTGACGGTATCGGCCATCACCACTACAGCCGGTTCCCTGATATTGGGTTGGCTCAGCGACCGGTGGGGCTATCGCAACATCTTGCTGGGCGCTTCATTGGCTGCGGTCGTATTTTATGTGCCGCAGGTATTCGTCAGCGATATCGGCCAGTTGCTCTTGCTGCAAGGTCTGGCGGGGTTCGCCGCCGGTGGGGTCTTGTCCGCGCCCGCGGCGATGTTGGCGAAGTTCACCGACCTGGGCAATGAAGGTTCGGTTTATGGGCTGGATGCGTCCGTGTCTTCTTTTGCCAATGGCATGGCGCCGATGACAGCCTCGGTTATCGCGGCGATATTCGGTTTGAGAGCCGTCTTCGCCGCCGTCGCCATTTACTATCTGGCTATCCTTGTTATCGGCGCGCATTTCCTGCCAACGCGAAAACGCTGGACCCTTGGCTTGCTTGCCGCTGTTGTCGGCAGGAGTTAATTGACATGCGCAAGGCGCGTCCACATTGGTCGAATGCGGCCGGCGGGTTTGCGGCGATGGCTGCGAGAAACTTGCAATGAAGTTACTCACGAAATGTATGGGCTAGGAATCCATGGCTAAAGTCCTGTCACTCAACACCCCTTCGCTCAGTCGAGCGTTTTCTTTTTCCCACGGCTGGCAATTCACCCTCGCTGTGCTCTTCATAGTTCAGATCTTGTCCGCCGTTGGCTTCTCGATGATTTTCCCCTTCCTCCCGCTCTATATTGAGTTCCTCGGCAGCGCTGGTGGACATAGCACAGAATTGCTTGCTGGCTTGGTTTTGTCCGCCCAGGGCATCACGATGATGATTGCCGCGCCGGTCTGGGGCGCCCTGGCTGACCGCTTCGGTCGCAAGAAGATGATCATGCGGGCCCTCTTTGGCGGCGCTATCACATTAGGCTTGATGGGCGTAGTGCAAAATGCCGAGCAACTGATATTTGTGCGCGCTGTACAAGGCATGGTCACGGGCACAGTTTCCGCGAATAACGCGCTGGTAGCCGCCGCCGCGCCGCGCCACCGCGTCGGTTTCGCCATGGGCACGCTGCAAGTTGGCTTATGGGCTGGCGTGGCGATCGGACCTTTGCTGGGCGGTGTGCTGGCGGACCTCTTCGGTTATACGCTGCCCTTTTTCATCACTGCGCTCTTGCTGTTGGCCGGCGGGTTTGTGGTATTGCTGGGTATCAACGAAGATTTCAGCGCGCCGCCAAAGCAGGAGAAGTTCCACGCGGCCGCTGTCATGAGCAACTGGAAGGCTATCGTGCGGACTTCCGGGGTTGGCTGCGTCTTGCTCATCCGCTTTCAAGCCAGCCTGGCTCGCGTGATCATCATGCCAATCGCGCCTTTATTTGTGGCTTCTCTTATCGCGCGGGACATCGATGCCAGCAATACTTACGCCGGTCTGGTCATGGCAGTTTCCGCAGCGACATCGACCTTTGGCGCAGTCTTTCTGGGGCATCTTGGCGATAGAATCAGCCATCGCAAAGTCCTCCTCTATTGCTCCGCCGCCGCCGCTGCACTGTATTTGCCGCAGGCTTTTGTGGGCGATGTCTGGCAGCTGCTGTTTCTGCAGGGGCTTGCCGGGATCGCGGCCGGGGGTTTGGTCGCTGCGCCGAGCGCCTTGCTATCTCGCTATACGCATAAGGAATCGGCCGGCGCTGTTTACGGCATAGACAATTCGGCTATGGCGGGCTCCAAAACCGTCGCGCCGCTGATTGGCGCCTCAATCGCCCTCTGGCTGGGCATGCGCGGCACCTTCATCGCCGCGGCGCTGGTCTTCGCTATTATCGCCATAACCGTGTTGTATGTCTTGCCGGCAGACAAGCCGGCTACTGCCAAACGGCGAGCCTAGCCTGCAAAACTCGCTGACGCTCTACGCTTGCGATGTGACGCTTGACCGCTACAATTGTCCTATGGCCAAACGCAAAGACCCGCTTGAGAAGGTCGACAATCTCGACGCGCGCAAGGAAAAATACCTTCCCGTCGTCGCGGCGCTGACCGATGTATACGGTCTGCTGGATTGGTCCCGCCAACAAGACGGCATGGATGAGCTGATTAGCTGTATCCTCAGCCAGAGCACGAACGATACCAACCGCGACCGCGCCTTCGCCCGTTTGAAAGAGACGTACCCGGATTGGGAGGCAGTCCGCTTTGCCGACCTAGCGGAATTGACTGATGTGATTCGTCCCGCTGGGCTGGCGAACCAAAAGGCGCCCCGGATCCAAAATGTCCTGGGGATCATCTACGACGAAGCCGGCCAATATAATATCGACTTTCTGAGCGACCGCAGCATCAAGGATGCCAAAGATTGGTTGTGTTCGCTGCGCGGCGTGGGACCCAAAACAGCGGCAATCGTATTGTGCTTCGCCTATGGGCGGCCCGCCTTTCCGGTGGATACGCATATCTATCGGGTTAGCAAGCGCATTGGCTTTATTCCGGACAAGCTTTCCGCCAATGACGCTCATCCCGTTATGGAAGCCATCGTGCCGCCGGAAGATTATTATCAATTTCACATTCAGTTGATCCAGCATGGGCGCGATACTTGTCATGCTCGCAAGCCGGCTTGCGAACGTTGCCCGATCAGCAAATATTGCGACTTCTTTACGGCCGATTAGAACGCCAGTTAGCGTCAACTCGCGGGATAGAGGGGAACTTGAAAGAACAGTCCGCTGGTCAGACCCATGTGATTATCTCGCCTCATTTTGATGACGGCATCTTTAGTTGTGGCGGTACGGCGCATCAACTCAGCGCCGCGGGCCATGCCGTGACGGTCATGACGATCATGGGCGGCCTATACGATGGCGCGCTGCCCGATACGCCAATTCTGGCGGATCTGCATCGACGCTGGGAAGCGGGCGAGAATCCTTTGCACCGCCGGCAATTGGAGGATGAAAGCGCGTCGCAAAGCATCAATGTCGACTTCATGCACGTGCCGCTCCCGGATTGTGTCTACCGCGTCGCCGGGGACCTGGCGCTCTACCCGTCTGAAGAGTCTTTGTTCGCGGACGTGCATCCGGCCGATTACGCGCCGCGCCTCTTGCAGGGCATTCAAATACCCGAGCTGGAAACCGCCGCTACTGTATATCTGCCCCTGGGCGTCGGTCATCATGTCGATCATCAGATCGCGCGCGACTGGGGAATGACGCAAGCGCGTGATATTCCTGATAAATCCGCGCTGCGCTTCTATGCCGAGTTCCCGTATTCCAACGCCGATCGCTCGACTGAAATTGCTTTGGCCGATTTCGGGATGCCGCTTGAGCCGGCCGATTCAATTCTTGACGAAGCGGATATACGCGCGAAGATCAGAGCCATCGCCTGTTACCAATCGCAGATAAGTACCTTTTGGGACAACCTGGAGACCATGGAAGCCGATGTGCGCCGCGCCTTCACCGACGCCTCGACCGGTTCATACGTGGAACGCTTTTGGAAGATCGCGGCAACTTGAAAGCGGTATTTGTTATTGCGCGCAGGCCTGCGGGGCTTCACAGCCGGCAGCGCGCGAATTGCCAGTATTTTCGTGTGTCAAGCTGATGATAGCGAGCAGCCGACCCGTGCCTGAGATTTAGCTCCTGACTCAGTCGGATTCAGGAAGTGAGGCGCAGGTCAATGGGAGATGAGAGGCGACGGTGGGATTCGAACCCACGAATGAAGGTTTTGCAAACCTCTGCCTTACCACTTGGCCACGTCGCCCAGCGCGCCCCATATTATACTGCGCGGCAGAGCCGATTCAAGGACGAGTTAAGGCGGCTCGTCCCTTGGCGACCAGCCAAATGGCAGTTCTTCATCCAGGCTGTCAAACGGGCTGTCATCTTCCCCTCCGCCTGAGGAATGGCGGTCCAATCCGACCGATGACGACAAGCCGGCCCCAGGCCGAGCCAGTCGCCGCAAGTCGCGCGCGTAATGGATCGACCCGGTTAAGGTCTCGTCCAGCGCGATCCGCGCGACGCCTCGAGCCAGGATATCAATAGAAATCGGCGCGATACGCCCGAGATAAAGCCAGGAAAGCGGTGGTATCGCGCCTATAAGCGACATCGCCTGATAGAAGAGCGGCCGCTTCTGCCCCGGTAAGTAGAGGAGCGGCGCCCGAACGACTATCGCCTGCAGCCCGACGCGGTTCAGGTAGCTTTCCGCCTTGCGTTTCGATTGAATGTAAGCTCGATTGACCCAGGGCGCGCTGGCTCCACTAATCAATATTATGCGCTCTACGCCGTCGCTGACGCACATATTGGCGACATTGCGCGCCGATACAAAGTTCACTCGCTCGAAGGACAGCCCGCGGCTGGGGTCGGCAGTCAGGCTGCCCACCGTGTGAATCACGGCTGCGTGATTGCGCGCCTTCCCGCGCAAACTGGCCGGACTCCAGACATCAGCCGTCGACCAGCGCGTCTGCTGAGCCAGTGGCCCCAGCTTGTCTTCGGCGCCGGGCCGCAGCAATAGACTGACCTTGCTGCCTTCCGCCAGCAGGGCAGCGGCAATGTTGTCTCCAAGAAACGTGCCGCCGCCGGTAACCAAAATTCCGCGCGACTTTCTCACCGGATTATTGCTCACGATAATTCATTCAAGCGTCTTCGATCGAGATGGCGCGTTCGCGGAAACGATATAGAAATAGCTTTCGTAATTGCTGCATAGGAAACATCAAAGTGACATAATCCCGACGCTGCGGCGCTGCATACGTGGACTCTGAAATGGCGGAAAAACAGTTCCTTTCATGCGTCAATTTTAGCCCTTTGGAATCTTGCAGACAACGCGATACTTGTCAGACTGGATTATGATGTATAATGATTTGGTGCGAGGTATTGGAAGAAAGTTCCGATCTTGCCTCGCCAATTCGTTAATTGAAGACCTGTGCTCTACTGCCTCAAATGCGGCTTATGGTTTAAGGGTAGAGAGTATTGGCGAGAATACCCGCGGATTCAGCCACGAAGCAATATCATGGCAAAAGCTGATTCCGCTGCTGCGGCTTATACTGCGCGGATTACGAGCGATCAACCGGCAAAAATCGGGTATGGATCATATTTGTGTGAACTGCCCCACAGCAAGTGGATTGGCAATAGATCGAAAGCATTAGCGTTTTTCTGTTGTACGTGGGCAGGCTGGCCTCTTGCGCCAGCACGGCGCACAATCCGAAGACACTGAGCTGTATCAGTACACTCCGTAATCCTATTGTTGCTATGACCGTAGCCTTGTATCAACTGCGGCTTTATGCATTGGGCGCGAGCCATGCCGGTCATTACTGCCTTGGAAGTCCATCGCCGAAACAAAGACTGCGTCAAGCTGTTCCTGAACGACAATTTTGTGATGAATTTGCCGTCGCTTCAGGCGGCAACTTTGTATCAGGGGCAAGTCTTGACGCAGGCGGAAGTTGAAGCTTTGTCCGAGGTCCAGGCGATTCAAAGCGCCTATGATCGCGCTCTGCGATTTCTATCCTACCGCCCGCGTAGCGCGGAAGAGGTTCGGCGCAATCTTGAAAGGAATGCCGTCGCGGAAGCTGTTATCTCGGCTGTCATGGAGCGGCTGAGTGAGCGCGCCTATCTGGACGATCTAGCCTTTGCCAGGTTCTGGCTTGAGAATCGCAATCGCTTCAAACCGATGGCGCCGCGGGCGCTTCGTTATGAGTTGAGGCAGAAGGGCATCGACGGCGAGATTATCGACAGCGTCTTGTCGGAAGTCGATGCGGAGGACGCAGCCTACCGCGCGGCGCAAAGCCGGATTACACGATACAGGGGAACTACACGCCAGGTTTTCAGGCGTAAGTTGAGCGCCATGTTGCGTCGACGCGGTTTCGACAGCGAAACGATATACGCTGTTGCGCTGCGCCTGCAACAAGAGCTCGAAGAATCCGAAGACGGTTATTTTGACCGTGATGCGGAGGAATAGCGTCGCGGGTCAAGGTCCGATAATTTGTAGAGAAAGGAGCAAGGACGTATGTATCCGTTGGATACCGTCAGAACAATATGGAACTCACTGGACTTGCAATTGCAATCGTTACTGCAGTTTTGGGGATCGGCGCGGGCTATGCCATCGGCAGCCGGCGTAGTGTTGACGCGCTGCTCAAAAGGCAGCAGGCTGAAGGTGAAAGCGCGTTAATAAAGGCATCGGCCGACGCGAAGGAAATACTCAAAACCGCCGAAACAGAAAAGGCGCAGATCATCGCCGAGGCGGAAGGCGATGCGCGCCGGCGTATTAATGAGGCCGACGCCAAGATTGCCCGCCGCCGCCGTGACCTGGGTGATGAGGACGAGCGTATTCAGCGCCGACGCAATGAACTCGACAAGCGCGTCGAACGGCTCGAACAGCGCGATCAGCAGTTGAACAAGCGCCAAAGCCGCCTCGACCGAAAGGAAAACGAGCTCCGCAAATCAGAGTCCACGATGATAGAGAAGCTCGAAGTGATCGCGCAAATGACCGTGGACGAAGCGCGGCAGCAATTGCTCGATTCCATCGAGTTGGACGCGCGCAACGACATGGCGCGCATCATCCGCCAAGTGGAAGCGGAAGCTCGTGAAACCGCCGATCAGCGCGCCCGCAGTCTCATCGCCATGGCGATACAGCGCTTGGCCTCCGAGCAAGTTAGCGAGATCTCCGTCAGCGTTGTGCATTTGCCGAGCGACGAAATGAAGGGGCGCATCATCGGGCGCAACGGACGCAATATCCGCTCCTTTGAGTTGGCAACCGGCGTCGATGTTGTCGTCGATGACTCGCCTGAATCCGTCACCATCAGCAGCTTCGATCCGGTCAGGCGGGAAGTTGCCAAGCGCACGATGGCGAAACTTGTCGTGGATGGCAGGATTCACCCGGCGCGCATAGAGAAATTGGTGGAAGATACGCGGGCTGAGGTCGAGCAGATCGTTCGCGAGGAAGGCGAACGCGCTGCCTATGAGACGGGGATTCATGGCTTGCACACGGAGGTGCTGAACCTGCTGGGGCAGCTAAAGTTCCGCACGAGTTACGGCCAAAACCAACATGCGCACGCCATCGAGACAGCGCATATCGCCGGGATGATCGCGATGGAACTGGGCGCCGATGTGAACATCGCCAAAGCCGGCGGCTTGCTCCACGATATTGGCAAAGCGATCGATCATAACATTGAAGGGACGCACGCCCAAATCGGCGCTGAGTTTGTCAAGCGCTATGGCGGTTCTGACCCGGTTGTGAATTGCATCGCCGCGCATCATCACGAAGTCGAGAAAGAATGCGTCGAAGCTTTTATCGTGGAAGCGGCCGACGCCATTTCCGGCGCGAGACCCGGCGCCCGGCGCGAGAGCCTCGATTCTTACATCCGGCGCGTGAAGCAGTTAGAGGAGATTGCGAACGGATTCGATGGCGTCGAGCAGAGCTATGCGCTGCAAGCCGGTCGCGAGGTGCGTATCATCGTGCGTCCCGAGGTGGTGGACGATTACTCCTCGATTCAACTGGCCCGCGATATCGCCAAACGCATCGAAAGCGACATGCAATATCCGGGGCAGATCAAGGTGAACGTGATTCGCGAGACGCGGCGCGTGGAGTACGCGAAGTAGGCTACGTTAACATTGGATTTTGCAGATGGCGTCTGCGCCGATTTCGCGCAAAAAGCGGCTGGGATTGCGCTGAGGATGGAGCATATACAGCCGCTCGGACGCCCGCGTCATGCTGACGTAGAAGAGCTTGCGTTCTTGTAGTTCATCTTGTGCTTTAGTTTCGGACGAGTGGAAGATGAGCGGCATTATGCGGTCATCTAAATTTATGACGAACACGACTGGGAACTCTAGTCCTTTCGCGGAGTGCATCGTGATGAACTTGGCATCGTTCTCCAAGATACGGAAGCTGCCCTCGCGGAAAAAAGTGAGGTTCAGCGAGGCTAGACGGAATGCTCTTTCCCAAGAAGCGAACTGTTTTTTGGTGCGAGATAGAATTGCTATATCGCCAGGCCGATAATTGCCGCTCTGACACAATTCTATGGTTTTGTTGATGACAAAATCCTTTGCATCTCTGACATACTTGTATGCAGCTAGTACTGGCTTCGGCCCGTTTCGATCGGTGCTTTCAGGAGGGATGTATTCCTCTGCGGTTTTGAGGTCGCTGAAACCTTCTGCAATATAGCGAGCGGCTTCCAGTATTTGTAGCGAGTTGCGGAAACTCTTGTCAAGCGTTCTGGTACGGCTGCCTTGAACATTAACACCACCTTCTTTCCAAGCGATGCCTCGATAATAGATGCTTTGCGCTGGGTCCGCTAGCAAGGTCAAGCTGCGCCCCTCACGAAAATCAGGAATTAGCTGTGATATCAGAAGAAGATGACTTGGAGGTAGATCCTGAGCCTCATCAATGATTACTCCGTGCAATTGTGGCAGCGGCTGACAGAATTTATCGACTAGGCGCGGCAAATCTGCCCAGTCACATAACCTCTCATGGTCAAGCAATTGCTGATAGCGCAAGTAAATCTCCCAAACGATGGGGCGGTGACGTTCTCGATCCAAACCCACGCCTCGCCCAACACGATTGATCGCCTTGTATTGAGCCAGGGTTTTCAGCCACCGAGCGCGAATGACCTGGTCTATTTCATCCAAAAGATACTCCGTATCTCGCTGAGACACAACTGTGTCTGTCGGATAACGCCTGGTTATTTCCTTTTGTGCTTGCCTTATCAACTCATGTCTAAATGAGTCTTCAGCAATGGAGAGCCGTACACCGGCTCTGTTAAGTTGTCTGAACATCCAAGAACTGATTGTAGTGATGTTGACGTCATGCGGGACTTCGCCGTAGAGCTCTTCATATAACTGCTTCATCGCATTAGTTAACGTTTTGGTGTACGTGAGCAGCAAAACTCGATAGTTCTTCTGAGCAAACATTCGCTTGCTGCTTCCGTTTTCTCTCTTCAGTTCATGAGCCCGATAAAGCCCGATGGTTGTCTTGCCTGATCCAGCAACACCCTTAACCAGCACGGGGCCATTCGCCTTGATGTGCACAAACTGCTTTTGCTCTTCCGTCAGATTGAGCAATAGACGCTTGATCTCTCCTTCGCAATATCCTCTCAACTGATCAACTGTAGTTCGATAAAGAAGTTGTTTCGGATCAAGAAAGCGGTCCGCCGTCCAATTTTCTTGCAAGTTAACAATATCATTCAGTGTCCATTTGACGTTAAGGGGGATCGGAAATTCCCAAATGGTTTCAGGGTCATGCAAGTATTTAACCGCTTCCAGTTGCGAGTCTGGCACGCCAAACAAACGCAGAATATTACTCGGGAAATTCTTAAATGGTCTCGGCTTTTCTTGAGACTGACGCTTACTTGATGCTCCGGCAGAATTTTCCTCTCTTTCACTCCATCTCGTCCACCTATAGCCAGCGGCAAAAGGTAGGTCGTCAATAGCATCAACAAAGTTATGGCTGCCAACACGCCATAGCCGGATATCTCCCTGGGGCAGCCATTCCCCCAGTAGTTGAAAGTTTTGGTTCACACGGGCTCGAAAAATATTTCGGCGAGGGAAGTTCCTAACATCCTTGACCTGCAAAGTCGGATCATGGTGGTTCGCATTTAATTGATCTATCGTCTTAACCACCGTATTTTGGTTCACTCTGTCTAGCTTTCCCAAATCCCATTTAAAGAGATCTGTCAAGAAAATGTATGTCATCAGAAGCCTTACCCGATCTCTTGGCAGTTTGCTTTGTACAGGACTTCAACTACGGTCCAAGTCTAGCCGCACAGATATATAAAATAGCAAAACCCCTGCCATTTGACAGGGGCTTCTAAACTGTGACTCATTCTACTAGCTAGCTCGCCACGCGCAGCGTAACCTCAATCCGCATCATCTCGCCATCGCGCAGGACATCAAGCGTCACCTGGTCGCCTGGCTTATGGAAGTAGATGCGATTGCGCAGGTCAAGCTCCAGCGTCACTTCTTCGCCTGCCACCGCCACGATGACATCGCCGACCTGAATCCCGGCCTTCTCCGCGGGCAAGCCTTCAATGACTTCGGCCACGTAAGCGCCATGGTTCACGCCACTGCCCTCGAAGTAGGGATTGTCCGGCTCAAGCTGCAAGTAGCGCACGCCCAGCGTCACCTGCTTTTCGTGCAAGCCAAGCCACTGCGAGCGATCTTGCTCAACCTGTCCGTCCAGACCGTAGAGCAGCAGCGGCGCAACGGTCGCGGGCGCGTCAAACTCGAAGGTTCCACTCGGGCGTTGCACTGTCAACCCTATCGCATCATCGGCGAAGAGATCCTTGGCTTCTTCGATGGGCGCGCCGTTCACGCCGGTGATCAAGTCATAGCGGCGGATGCCGGCGGCGTACAGGTCGTGCGCCGAGCTTATCGCCTGGACCTCGATGAAGCCATCACCGTAACCCAAGCCGATGCTGTCGCTGACGTAGGTATTGGACAACTCAACGCGCGGACGCGGATATGGGCGCTGACGCGGAGGCTGATGGCGGTGATCAACCGCGGCGACCTTGATCGTCATCTCGCGCCCATCGCGCAGGACGACGAAACTGAGCGCGTCTCCATCGGTCAAGTCCGATACAGCTACATCAGCCTCGCCGATATTGTGGACAGCGTCCCCGTCAACCTCAACGATATGGTCGTACAATTGGAAGCCCGCAGTCGAAACTTCCGAACTGGCCAAAGCGCCCAAGACCATCAATTTGCCGTCGCATTCACCGACGAACAGTCCGATTGACGCCAAATCCAGCGGCATGGCGTACTTCTCATTAGAGAATAGATCTTCCGGCCGCGCCATCAGGGTCAGGTCTTGCTCCAAGGCGTCGCCAGCGCGTTCCAAACTCAAAGTGACTGTCGTGCCCGGCTCATATTTCCAGACGACATCCCTCACCGTCTCGACGTAGATTTCCTCGCCTTCAACAGCGGTCACCACATCGCCCGCCTGAAGCTCAGCGGCCTCGGCCGGTGTATTGGCAATCACGCCGGTAACCAGCAAACCTTCGTTGACGCCCCAATAGCGAATGCCCATAAATGGAATCTCGCTATTCTCAGTTAGGGCTTCGTCCTGCGCGAAGACAACCGCGGCGCTCATCATAAGCGCAAGCACGGCGAACAAGCGTATCAGAATGCTCATTTTCTGTTTCATCGTCAATAGCTCCTCACTTTCGACAATAGAGTAGGCTGAGAATCCAAATCTCGTGAATAGCGTACTTTGGCTTACTTTATACGATTTGCCGCGTGACGTCAAACTTTTGCTTCGCTTGTCCGGATTCTCGCCATTTGCGGCGCCGATGGTTGCGCTGCGCGAAACCTCAGAGACCCTTACAGCCGCTCGTATTTCGTGAACGATGAAGACGCGCCGATCACTGCTTGCCGTCTTTTCTGCCGAATAATCTTTTGCTGATCGCGCCGCCAAACAAGGAACTGGCAATGGAATTGTCGAATTGAACGCCCGGGGCAGCGTGTTCGTCCCACTCGCCTTTATGTCGTCGGTTTATCCATTCTTGATAATCATCGGAAGCCGCTATCAAAAAGGCTTCAATCGCGGTTTCATCTCCCTCCGCCAGCCGGTCTCGCACATCGCTTAAGGTACTCACCAGCTCGTCTATACCACGCGCGAGCCGTTCGCGGTTCGCCAGCCATTCATCGCGCAGCGCATCCGGATGGTGCGTCAAAAGGTAGCGCGTCAAGATGTTGAAAGGCGGGTTGGTGAGTCGCTGCGCATCGCCCCAGGCATTATGCTTCATAGCAGTGGAATATGCCGCGATGCTTAGCAGTTGCGGTATCTCTTCCGTGATTGCGGTGAGGCTGTCGTGCTCGGCGGGATCCAGAAAGGCCGGCTTGCCGCCCAGTATTATTGAGAAGTTCACCGCGAGATCGATCGCTTCCCGCATACACTGCGCCGACGGCGTGAGGTAAATCACGCTGTCATGCAGATAATCTTCGCTGGCTTGATCCGGGCTCAGTTCGTGTTCGAACATATAAGCCGAATTGACCACCGGGGTGAAACCGATCCAATGTTGTTCCGGGCTCAGGTACTGCGCCGACCACTCCAATGACGGCTGTTTGATGACGGCGGTATCCAACAAGACTACGCCATCTCGCAGCGACGAAGCGATCAATTCATATCCTGCCCGCAGATCCTCGTAAGGCAGGTTCATAATGACGAGATCGGCTCGCTCCACTGCCGTATACGGTTTGCGCTCCACCTTGTCCAGCACCTTGAGTTTTCGCGCTGGCTTCTCGAAGTCTTCGCGGTTGTCGTAGCCGATCAACTCAAACTGGTGCTGCCCGCCTTTTTCGACATAAGCGCGCAAACGGGTGGCGATCGACACGCCAAGACGATCCAGTCCAAGTATAGCGATAGTCAGCTTAGCCATGCCACGCTCCCTCAGGCTCGCAAATTGTCGATACAAGTCATGCGCTTGAACAGCCGCCGGTCGCTCAGGCCGCCGGCTTCCGCCTCCATACTATAGCGTAGGGCACAGGTGTATAGCCATAGCAACGTCAGCCGCGTCTAGCAGGCGCCGTCCGCCGCTTGCAGCGTTATCAGGAGTGAAAGATCCTTGTGATCTTGGAAATATGACGCGTCTTTGTGATGGTTTTCCGCCAGCCAGACGACCACAGGGTCCGAGCCGCATTCGCGCAAAAGCTCGCCGCTCCACCTTGGGTGCTGCTTTCGCACGATAAATGGCGCTCGCCATATGTTCAACCGCTCGCCCTGACTGAGCTTTTGACCGACCGCCGGCGCCAGCCGGAGCATCAGCACCGCTAGCGTCTTCTGCCAGACTCCCAGATGATAGCGCGACTTGCCCGCATCGTGCAGAAGCGCAGCGGCAGCCAAAGCCGGCGGCGGGTTTGGTTCCGCTCTGAGCACCGCGCGAAGCACATTCAAGCTATGCAATTGGTCGGCTCGCGACAAGCGTTGAAAAGCGGCAAACTCGCGCTCAGTCAAATAACGCTGCGCCAGATCAAGTTCAGGCGACGTTGCAAAAGCCAGCAAAGCGCGCAGGCCTTGCCCCAGACGGCGCAAAATAGCTGACATCAGCTTAGAAGAGCAGCAGTTGCAGGAGCGCGAAGGACGGCCTTCCGATAAAGAGGCCGAAGGGATTGATACCGCCAAGCGGCAGAACAGACAGGAAGATCAAACCGATGAATACGTAATAACTAGCCATTTGCCAATCGCGCCACTTGAATGCGGGGCGCATCAGGAACTCGGATAGCGGGCGCATGCTCCGCTGGATGAACACCGGAATTTGCATGTGGCTGAGCCAGGCGCCCGGCAGCAGGCTCAATACAATATGCCAGCCATCAACGGGGAAAAGCGGAATCAAGTTGAATACAAACAGCAATATATTCCAGAACACCATGGCGTAGAGCAGGGCGGCCAAGAGCGCCAGCGGGTTTGTAATAAGCTGCGGATCGTGATAGGCGTAGAAGCCGTCGGCGCCAAGCCCGACCAGCCTCAACAGCAGGGCGAAGAATACCGCCAGCGCCAGATTCGACAATGGACCCGCTGCAACCGCCGCCAGAAAACCGCGACGCGGGTCGCGCATTCGATTAGGCGAGATCGGCGCGCTGCCCAAAATGCCGAAACCAATGATCGCGAACATCAACCAGCCGAGCCAATTGATGTGGACCAGCGGATTCAAGGTCAAGCGACCCTGCAACTTTGGGACTTCATCACCCATCTTCCAGGCGACGAAGTTGTGCGCAAATTCATGCGCCGTCATCGCAACGCCAAGGACAAGCAGGTTGATCACAATCGTGACGGGATGCAAATTCAACAACATAGATCTGTCTCGCTTATACAGTCTCTGTCCCCATAATATACTAGATCTAGCCTGCTTTTGAGAATTGTTTACGCGATCTTTACACCCGCCGCAGAGCATGCCGAGCTGGCGCGCCTGTGCCTGCTCGCAGCCTTTTCTGTAATGCAAAGCCGAGCCGCATTCACCGCCGCCGTCGCCCAACCACCTGTACCGACGACAGCCGCCGATGTACAATTGATAGAAATATGCGCCTGTAGCGACATTATCTAAGGTCAATCTTGGCGGCAAAACGAGTCCTGTTTTTGTTCTCTGATACTGGTGGCGGCCACCGCTCCGCCTTCCAGGCGATTCGAGACGCGATGGAAATACGTTTTGGCGATGCTGTCGAATTCGATGCCGTTGACGTCCTGCGCGAATGCAAGTGGCCCCTTAACAAGCAACCCGAGCTATATCCCCGCGTGGTCAACACCTCAAAGCTGCTGTGGGCGCTGATGTATCACAGCTTCGATGGAAAACATCGCACGCGCCTGGCGCGCCACTTGATCTATCGCAACAATCGCCGCAACCTGCGCCGCATCGTAGCCGAACATCCTGCTGACGTCGTTGTATGTACGCATTCCGTCATCGCCAATCCCACTTTTCGCGCTTTCCTTACGCTGCCGGAACGACCGCCGTTTTTGACCGTCGTCACCGACTTGGTCACCACCCCGTCTTTCTGGTATGACCCGCGCGTCGACCACTGCTTTGTGCCGACCGAAACGGCTTATCGCCGCGGACTTCGGCTGGGCATGTCGCCGTCGCAGATGCAGATCACGGGGCTGCCAGTCAACCCGCACTTCATAAACTCCATGACCTGCAAAGACAAGGCTCGCGCCGAATTGGGCTTCGACCCGGAATTGCCGGCGGTCCTGATTGTGGCTGGCAGCGAAGGTATGGGAACGATCGACAAGTTGGTCAGGGTCCTCGATGCGCAGCGCTTGGGCGCGCAATTGGTGGTGGTATGCGGCAGGAATGCGGCATTAAAGGAGAAACTGGAAAATCGCTCTTGGAACAACCCTCGCCACATTTACGGCTACGTCACCAATTACCGCGAAATGCCGCGGATCATGGCCGCCTCCGACATCGTCGTGACGAAAGCCGGTCCCTCAACCATCAGTGAAGCCGCTATTGCCGGCTTGCCCATGATCATCAGCGACCGCATTCCCGGCCAGGAGACCGGCAACGTCAAATTGGTGACCGAGAACGATGCCGGCGTCTATCTGCCCAAGCCGGAAAGCGTCGCTGATCTTATCGTCGAGTGGCTGCAAGAAGGTCCTGAGCGCCTGCGAAAACGGGCGGCCAACGCCAAACGCATTGCGCGACCCGATGCGGTTTGGGAAATCGCCGATGCAGTTTGGGATTGGGCAAATCGCCCCAAGTTTCTGCGTCCGAACGGTAATTGACTACTCTGGGGTTGGCGTCCCTATCATGCCCAGATAAACGCTATCGGCGACTTTGATCGTTTTCCCATCGTCCAACCGCATCTTCCAGGTGCCCCCCAAGCCTTCCTGCGTCAGTAGTATCGCGCTGTTGTCTTCGGTCCAACTCAGCGGACGCGCCAAGGCGGACATCGGATAGTTGACCACCATCTGGCGCGCATTCTCCAAATCCGCCAATACGATAACACTGCTGATTTCTTCCCGCTGGCTTGCGAGCCCATCAACCTGAGACAGCGCGTAGACTGCCATGGCGTCGTCCGGACTTATCACGATATTGCCGGCTTCATTATAATTGCCTAAAGACACGGGCGGCACAGTAAGTAGCCCGCCGCTGCTGAGTTGGTATATTTCCAACTGGATGCCGGCTGACTCGCTGTCCGATACAAGACGCGCCATGATATCGTCGCCAAAGCCAACAGCGCAAAAGCAGGCGGGCTCGCCCGGCAGGGCGCTTGTGGCGACATTTTCCCCGCTGAAATGAAGGGCGAACAGCCCCGAGCGTCGCACGTAACCTCCGCCAGCGTCGGCGCCTTCGGCATGCGCTTCAATGTAAATGGTCTCTCCAGCGCCAGCAAAAGCCAGCGGCGCCAGGCGAATCCCTTCCCGCGGCCCATAGACCAGCAACTCCCGAATCTCGGCGCCAGCGGCATCAGCGACCGAAAGCGTAGTGGTCAGCAGGTCGTCGTCGTCCTTGCGGCTGACTGCCCAGGCGATGCGCCGCCCATCGCTTGAAACAGCCCAATCGACGCGGTAGTCTTCGCTGGTTGTCACTATGTAGGGATGATCGCGAATGATGCCATCCGGCTTTACCAGCTTGACCTGCCGGTCTGCCTGATCAAAGTAAAGGACAGCCCCATCGATAAGCGTGTGCCGCACGCCAGCCGTCAGTGCTGACACGCTATCGCCTGTGAGCAGGTCTATAAAAATGACCGTGGTCTCGGTTGGATTCCCAGCCTCTTGCTGAAGATAAACATCCCAACTTTGGCTCGATAGCCCCGGGCGCAAATCATCTTGCCCGCTGGCAGTGGCGGCCGCGATCAGCATGACAATGGCTAGCAGCAGGTTCTTCATCTGCAAATTGGCGACAATTCTTGTTTAGCTTCGATTATAGGCTCAAGTCCCGCGTTCAGCAATCAGGGCTGAGAGACCTCCTGAAAGCAGAAAAGCCCCGCGCTTGCGAGGCTTTTTCAATTGATAGACGTCGGACTCAGCTGTGGTTGCGCTGGCGTTGATGCCGCCGCTGCTGCCAGGCGGTGGCTTCACGGTTCTTCTTCTCGGCTAGAAAGCGCTCAATCCGCGCCTCCTCCATCAGCGCCTGCGACCGTTGACGGTGCAACTGGGACGCCAGAAATACCAAGTCTTGCATTTTGTTTCTCTCCTTTGCTGAACAGCAACCTCACAATTATACGCGATTCGGACATTCTGCACAGGGCAGATAGCAAAAAACTTATACAAAATATACGAAGATTCGCCGGTCGTTCGCGCTGTGAGTCGCTAGGCATTCGCCTCTTGGATTTCTTGCTCAGCAGTCACTACAATTGCGGTCGGACTCAACTCAAGGAGACGCCACATTGAAACCAGTTAAGATTCAAGATGTCAAGCTGCGCGCGCTGGCTTTGCCGCTCGTGGAATTGCTGAAGACTAGCTTCGGCGCTGAGCCATACAAGACCGCTATTATTGTAGAGGCGGTGAGCGAGGCCGGGCTTACTGGCTGGGGAGAAATCCCGGTGAAGACCAAACCTTCTTATGGCGCCGAAACGGTCCTCACCGCTTTGCATATCGCTCGCGACTTCCTTGCGCCGAGGTTGCAGGGTCAAACCATCGCTTCGCCAACGGCGCTGCCCGCTCTCTTTAGGTCTGTACGCGGCAACCATCATGCCCGCGCTGGTGTGGAAGCTGCCGTTTGGGACCTCATGGCTAAGACGAACGAGCTGCCCTTGGCTGATTATTTCGCTGCGCACCTGCCCCCGGGCAATGAGCCGCGCGACTCAGTTTCAGTCGGTGTGAGCATTGGCATTCAGGCCTCGCTGGAGTCGCAGATCGCGCTGGTCAAGAAGCGGCTTGACGAAGGCTATCGACGCATAAAACTCAAGATAGAGCCGGGTTGGGATGTGGATGTCGCCCGCGCCATCCGTCAGCAATTTCCTGATATCATGCTCATGCTGGATGCCAACAGCGCCTACACCTTGGATGACGCCGGGCGCCTCAAACAACTCGACCAATTCGACCTGCTCATGATTGAGCAGCCCCTGGCCTACGATGACATCTACGAACACAGTCAATTGCAGCCGCAATTGCGTACCGCAATCTGCCTGGACGAAAGCATCGCCTCCGCTCACGATTGGCAGGTGGCGCGGAAACTCGGCGCTGGCAAAATCCTGAATCTCAAACCGGCGCGAGTTGGCGGATTCACGGAAAGTCTCAAGATCTACCGACTATGCGCCGAGACGAAAACTCCGTTATGGATCGGCGGAATGCTCGAGACCGGAATCGGACGCGCCGCTAACCTGTCTTTCGCCGCGCTGCCAGCCGTAAACCTGCCCAGCGACATCTCCGCCACCGATCGCTACTTCAATCCCGATATCACAGAACCGCCCTTTGTATTGGAGCAGGGCAGTTGCATTAAGACGCCGGATGGAGCGGGCATAGGGGTCGAGCCGCAGCGCGACAGACTGGCGGAAGCTGTGGCGCGCTGGCGCGAGGTCAATCCCTTTGCGCCTTTATTTTCTTGAACCATGTGGCTCAGCAGAGCAGTTTAGCGGGTGATCTTGTATGGGCGGCGAGACGATTGGCCGCTGCCGAGCGAGGACGGCGCTAATACGGGCGGTGATAACTAACGCGCGGGCGCGCTCTTCGCGGCGAGTCGGCAAGCTCGAAAATCATGATTGACGCGGTCGCGGGATAGGCAACCGGCAGGGCATAGTCCAGCAGACGGTCCTTCATCAGCGCTTCCGGTGTTTCGCCCTGAGCCTGCAACCAGGGGAAAACCAAGATGTCTCCGTGCGCGACGGCGAGAGCGGATTCTCCGTGATGCTTCTCGATTAACGCATCGAAGAAATTCAGGACTCGGTCCAGCACGGTCGCGGGCAACTCATACGGCGGCTCGTTGCCGGTATACAGATCCCAACCTTTCGCGGCCAGCTTGGCGGTCGGCTCGCCTTCGTATGGCGTTCTCACTTCGATGATCCGCTCGTCTTTAACTGGCTTTATCCCCCCGACGTACTCGGACACGATGCCGGCCGTCTGCTCTGCGCGCTCCATCGGGCTGCAATATATCGCGGCTATATTCTTGTCCGCCAACCATGCGCCCGCGGCGCGAGCCTGCGCTTTGCCTTCGTCGCTAAGATAATATCCCGGCAAGCGTCCATAGAGAATGTCATCGGGATTATGCACTTGCCCATGCCGCATTAAATAAAGGGTGGTTGCTGCCATCGGTTCCTGAGGCTTTCTTACTCGCGTACTGAACCGAAGTCTATCATTGCCGCCGCGCGGGAACAAAGGCTCGATTTCGCCATTATTGCCGCTTACCTTCTGCCGCGCCCTGACATAACATGGGACTATAACGACAGGCATTGTCCTCTAGGCGTCTAAGACTTGAAAATCCGGCATTGGGCTTTTGACCGCCGTCTTCTCACAATTCTATTAATCGTATTCGTGCAAATGATCGGCACATCGATGGTGAATCCGATTCTGCCGCTTTACGCGCAGAGCGAATTTGACTTGACGCCGGAAGTCATCACCTTGCTGCTCACCGCATTCTTCGCCGCCCAGTTCATCGCCGGTCCCTTCATCGGCAGGCTGTCAGACCGACGCGGCCGTTTGCCGGTGCTCCTGCTCAGCCAGGTCGGCACTGTCATCGCCTTTCTGATGATTGGCCTGGCGCAATCCGCGGCGATTCTATTTGTCGCCCGTATCCTTGATGGCGTCACCGGCGGCAACATCGTTGTGGCGCAAGCCTACGTCACCGACATCATGCCGGAAGGCCGGCGCACCCAAGCCCTGGGTTATGTCATGGCGGCTTTTGGCTTGGGCTTTATCGTTGGTCCCGCTCTAGGCGGCTTGCTCGCCAGCCAAATGGGACCGAGCATGCCTTTCTTATTCGCAGCGCTGGCGGCCTTCTTCACAGTTGTCTTGACCTGGCTCACGCTCGAGGAGACCTTGAGCGAAGGCGACCAAAGGCGCAATCGCGAAAGCAAAAACGCGAACATAAGCGCGCGACAACTGATGAGAAACGCGCCCCTAATGGCGGTATTGACGGTAGCATTTGTCGGCAGATTTGCCTTCGGCCTTTTGATCGCCACCTTCGCGCTTTTCGCCGAAAAGGTTATCTTCGCCGGGTCCGGTTTCGCCGCCGTCAGCCTTGGCGTCGGCTTGATGCTAATGTTCGTCGGCGTCGGCCAATTCTTCACTCAAATTGTGATTCTGCCGGGGGCATTGAAGAAATTCAGCGACCCGCTCATTGTCATATTCGGCGCCAGCTCGCGCGCGCTGGGCATGTTCATTTTCGCCGCGGCGACAGAACCTGCGCTCGGCTCCTTAAGCATGGTCTTCATCGCGATCGGCAGCGGATTGCTGCTGCCCGCGTTGCAGTCTCTTGTCACCAAAACCGTGCCTCCGGAGTTGCGCGGGACTATACTCGGGGTCTATCAATCGGTGATGAGCCTGGGTGTGATTATTTCCACCGCCGTTTCCGGTTCGTTCTTTGCGCTCCATCCCGCCGCGCCAAACTGGGCGGGGGGCTTCCTGTACTTGTTTTCACTGCTGCCGGCCATAATGTTGTGGCGGCGAGGGCAGAGCCAGCAGGCTAATGCAGGTGATAAATGGATGCTGTCAACTCAATAGAAAACTGCCAAGACATACTTGGCAGTTGCGGTCTATTAGTCGGGGCGGCGGGATTTGAACCCACGACCTCACCGACCCGAACGGTGCGCGCTACCGGGCTGCGCCACGCCCCGACAAAATCCCAAGTAGCTTAGCAAAGTCCCACCTGGCTGACAAGGCAAAATGATGCCCGAAGCGTCTCCGTTAACATTGACCGACCGATTGAGGAAGCTCGCGGCTGTCCCGCTTGAGCGCTGCGCGAGAATACTTGCGCGGCTGGGCATTCATCCCGATTGGATTACCATCGCCGGTTTGCTGCTGGTGGCTCTGGCCGCGGCTTTCCTGGCGCATGGCGAATTCCTGGCGGGCGGCGCGCTCCTCTTGCTCAGCCTGCCTCTCGATGCCCTGGACGGGGCGGTGGCGCGAGCGATGGGACGGGACGGCGCTTTTGGCATGGTGCTGGATTCAACCCTGGACCGCTACGCTGACGGTTTAATTTTTGCCGCTTTCAGCTATTATTTTGCCGCGAACGCGCGATTTGACATGCTGGCTTTGGCTCTCGCCGCCTTGATCGGCAGTTATTTGGTGAGTTACATCCGCGCGCGCGCCGACGACGCCAAGGTCGGCGTCGGCACAACCGTCGGATTCTTTACGCGATTGGAGCGAGTGGCTGTCATACTTGTCATGACCATCGGCAGCGGCCTGCTGAATACCGCCCTTCCGCTGGAAATCGGTACGCTGGTCCTGGCAATCGGCACAAACATTACGGCGCTGCAACGGCTCCGGCATGTATATTCAAGGCTGAAAGACAGAGGTGACTAAATGGAATTTGAACAAGCCCACGTTGTCATAGGCAACCTGCAAATACGCTACTACGGGATCATCATTGTCATCGCCTTGCTCGCCGGGGCTTATGTCGCTTCGCTGCTCGCCAGCCGCAGCGGCCGCGACAGCGATCACATCTGGGGCGGCTTAACCTGGGCGATCATTCCCGGCATCATCGGCGCGCGCCTGTGGTTTGTGCTCTTCCCGCCGGTGTCACTGATCGCCGGCTGCGGCATCGAAGGCGAGGTTTGCCAGGAAACCGCCTGGTTCCTCGAGAACTTCTTCGACGCGCAGAGCGGCGCCATAGCGATATGGAGCGGTGGCTTGAGCATCTTTGGCGGCTTGATTGGCGCTGCCTTTGGCGCTTGGCTCTATCTCTGCGCCTGGCATAACCGCATCGTCGGCTTGTTCACGACGATTCTCACGCCGGTCCTGTGGCTGTATCAATTGCTGGAATGGTTCGTGAATATGATTGCCGCCCGCCTGCGCGGAAAAGACGTCAATCCCTTCCGCTACCAGCGCCCTAAAAGCGCCTTCCCGGATGAAGGCATGAATTTGGGTCCCTGGATGGATATCGCCGCCGTCGCCATTCCCCTCGGTCAAGCCATCGGCCGCTTCGCCAATTACGTCAATCAAGAGTTATACGGCGCGCCTACCAACCTGCCCTGGGGCATTCAGATCCCGCGAGACGCGCGCGTCGCGCCCTTTGAAAGCCTGATTGATTTTCCGCTCGATACCCTGTTTCATCCGATTTGGGCTTATGAAGCGCTCTGGAGCCTCGTCGCCTTCTATGTGCTCTGGCGCATTTATCACCAGTATCGCGAGCGCTTGGTCGAGGGAGATCTGTTCTTGCTCTATATCGCCCAATACTCTTTCGCGCGCTTCCTGCTCGAATTCTTGCGCGTCGAAGTCGCGGAAATCGGCGCTTCCGGCATCAACAGTTCGCAGACCGTCACCTTTATCGCCTTTCTTATCTCTGCTGTTATACTCTTTCGGCGCCGTCGCGAGCGGGAAGTCGCTGCTGCCGAGGCGGCCGCTAAACAGGCAGCGGACACTTAGCCAGACCGCGGCGGTCTCCGCGAGCGCCCGCGCCAAACATCCTTACAGATTGTTACGGCTCGCCCGCCGAAGGCAGCGCTTCCCCCGCGCTGAACGTTGCTTTAGGCTCCTCGGCGTCCGACGGCATGCCGCGCTGGTATCGCTGCGCATTACAAAGTTTTCCTATCCGCTGAATTATGGTATCGTCATTTGAGCAAGGTAGACGGTGTACGAGTCTGCTATACTTGTGCCACGCCAGTCCGGCGAGTCAAAGGCGAAGAAATGGCGCGCGTCGTAATATTGGGAACAGCCGGTGCGGTTAACAGCGCCACACATGACTATACGCATTTTCTGCTGATCGGTGAAAAAGATACGCCCGTCCTCGTCGACGCCGGCTCCAATCCCTTGGACAAGATCAAGAGCCTCGGCATCGACGACCGGCAGCTTCAGGACATCATTCTGACGCATTTTCATTCCGATCATGTGGCCGGCGTACCAAACATGCTTATGCACATGTGGCAGATGGGGCGGAAGACCCCGATGCGCTTCTATGGCATTCCCCATTGCATCAACCGCGTTGAAGAGACGATGGAAATGTACGGCTGGGAATACTGGCCGAATTTTTTCCCCGTGTCCTTTTCTCGCATTGGCTTGCAAGACAATACTCTGCTCTTCGAGAACAAGGACTTCGCCATTCATTCATTTCCGGTGGTCCACTTTATCCCCACCATTGGCATGCGCATTACCAACAAGCACAACGGCAACGTCCTCGCCTACAGCTGTGATACGGAACCCTGCCCCAACGCGCTAAGAATTGGCAAGAACGCCGACATCTTCATCCACGAAGCCGGCGGTCCCCCGCCAGGCCACAGCACAGCGCGCATGGCGGGAGAAGCGGCGACCGAAGCCGGTGCCAAGGAATTGCGCTTGATCCACTATCAGGTCTGGAATCAAGACCCCGAACCGCTCGTGCAAGAGGCGGCTGAAGCCTACGACGGTCCCATCCACCTCTGCCGCGATTTCGATGAGTTCGAGTTTTAGCAGGCCGCTACATGCAGCCACATTGCCCGCAATGCCAAGAGCCGATCAAAGCGGAGCAAATCAATATCCAGCGGATGGTCGCCTTGTGCGAGGCTTGCGGCAGCGTCTTCGACATCGATAACCAGCGCCAAAAAGCCAAGCGCCGCAAGGTCAAGCGACCGCCAGCTCTGCGTATATTGGCGGAAGACCCGCTTCACCTCGCTTTCCGCACCAACTTCCGCCTGGACAGGAGCGAGAGCTTTCGCTCCAGCGCCATCATGAGCGGCGTCTTCAGCATGCTCACGCTGCTGATGCTGGGTCTTCAGCAGGAAGGCGAGGTCCCCGTCTTTTTGCCCTTGATGTTTCTGCTGATGGCAAGCGCGGCGCTCTATTCCCTGGCGACAATCGTCTATAATCAAACGCATATCCGCGTCGATGCGGAAGCGATCCATGTCGCCCGCCGCCCCCTCCCGTCCTTGACTCAGGCGCGGCAGGTCACTCTGGACGGCATCGACTCCTTCAGCGCCGAAGAAACCGTCGCTTCCCAGCGCGAAGGTTACGATACGCCGCGTTATCATGTCTGGGCAAATTTTCTGGATGGCGGCCGCCGGCTGGTCTGTGGCGATCTCGTTGAAGAATACGCCAGCTACATTGCCAGCCAACTGAATCAGCGCCTGCTCCAAGACGACGCCGTCAGCGCCGCCCGCCTCAGCGACCAACAGCCCAGCGCGCTTGACGAAGAGCTTGACCGCGATTTGGAAGCGCCCGCCAAAGAAATCTCCCGCTGATTTGCGAGGGCGCTGCGAAATGAGCGCCGCCGCGGATTTCTCCGCTTTTGTGGTGAATCGCTGCTATCTGCACTACAATCTGAACTGTCTACAATACCAATGGAGGAGACTTCCTAATGAAAGTTCTATGCCGATTGTCATTTCTGCTGCTCATAATTGCCATGCTCGCCGTACCCGTCGCCAGCCAGGACGAAATGCTGAGCTTTAGCGCCGAAGATTGTGATTACGGCGGCAACCTCAAGTCGGTCGAAGCGGTTGACGCTCTCACCGTGCGTATCACGCTCTGCAATACGGACGCGCTCTTCGAACAGAAGGCAGCCAGCCTGGGCTTGTCCATTCATCCCGCCGAGTACGTCAACGCCACCCAGGGCGAAGGTGATCTGCTGACCCACGCCATCGGCACCGGTCCGCTGAAACTCGTTAACTGGGACCAAGGCAACGAAATCGTCTTCGAGCGCAACGACGACTACTGGGGCGAGCCCTCAATCGAAGATGTTGTCATCCTGCGCTGGAATTCCGAGGCGGCCGCCCGCGCCACCGAGCTGCGCGCCGGCACTATCGACGGTATGAAGTTCGCCAATCCGGACGACATTCCGGTCTTCCGCGCCGATCCCAACTTCAATCTCATTGACATTCCGCCATTGACCGGCGTCTATGTCGCCATGAGCAACTTCTTCGCGCCGCTCAACGATGTGCGCGTCCGCAAAGCCATCGCCATGGGCATCGACCGCCAGCGCATCGTCGACAACTTCTTCCCGCCCGGCTCGCCTCTGACGCCCGACTTCGCTCCCCCCGCCGTATTTGGTCATGTCTCCGAAGGCGGTGTGCCCGGCTTCGATCAAGACGCCGCCAAGGCTCTGCTTGAAGAAGCTGCCGCCGATTTGGGCTTCGAGCTTCCGCTGGATTCCGTGGTCGATACCCGCAGCGGCGAAGAGCGTGGTCTGACCCTGACCTGGCGTGATGTCGTCCGCGGCTACCTGCCCAACCCGGGCATCATCGCCAACGATGTCGCGTCTCAACTTGCCGATATTGGCGTCATCGCCGATGTACAGGTGGTTGAATCCGGCACCTTCCTCGCCTCGGCGAATGCCGGCAACGAACCTCTGCATATCCTGGGCTGGCATGCTGACTTCCCCGACGCCTCCAACTTCTACAGTTGCTGCTTCGGTCCCAACAATACGCAACTAGGCGTTCCCAATCCCGCGCTGTACGAGCCTTTGGTCTCCGCTTCCCAAGTGCTCGATCCCGAAGAGCGCATGAAGTATTTCCGGCAAGTCGCTGATGCTATGGCGGAACATGTGCCCTGGGTGCCCTTCGGCCATGCCGGCGCCGCCGATGTCTGGCAAGTGCGCATGGTCGGCGTGCATCCCGGCCTGCTCGATGGCACGGAAGAATTCTCCCGCATTGAAGACCCGGACGACAACAACGTCATCTACATGCAGAACGCCGAGCCGATCTCGCTCTACTGCAACGACACCTGGGACGGCGAGACCTTCCGCGCCTGCCATCAGGTCAGTGAAGCGCTGCTCGACTTTGAGCGCGGCGGCGTCGATGTGATTCCTGGCTTGGCGGAAACCTGGTCAGTGTCGGACGATGGCTTGACCTGGACCTTCAACCTGCGCGAGGGCGTCCTCTTCCACGATGGCTCCACCCTGGACGCTAATGATGTCGTCGTGTCCTGGCAGGCTCCCGCCGATTGCGCCAGCCCCAACCACACCGGCACGGGCCAAGCCTTCGCCATCTACAAGTCCATCTTCCAGCAGTTCATCAACGCCGATCAGTGCTAACGCTGCGTCAAACGTAAACTGTAGGGGCGACCGATCCGGTCGCCCGCCGCAGCTATCCAACAAATGGGCGGCCCGCTGGGTCGCTCATACATTTTGGTACAGGATTGCGGTGGGGGGCTAATTCCGATTCAACCGCGGATCCAGCGCGTCCCGCATGCCATCGCCGAGCAAGTTAAATCCCAACACGGTAATCATGATGGCGATACCGGGGAAGAAAACCAGATGCGGCGATGTAAACAGGTAATTGCGCGACTCGCTGAGGATCTGTCCCCATTCCGGCGTAGGCGGCTGCGCCCCCAATCCCAGAAAGGAAAGCGCGGCCGCGTCCAAAATCGCCGTGCCGACGCCGAGCGTCCCCTGCACAATGATCGGTGTGATGGCGTTCGGCAGGATATGCGCCAGCATGATTCGCAGGGGATTCGCGCCTAACGCCTGCTCGGCGACAACGAACTCCTGCTCCTTGATCGACAAGACGCTCGCCCGCGATAGCCGCGCGTACTGCGGGATAAAGGTGATGGTGATGCCCAGCAAGGCGTTCGTCAGCCCGGGACCAAGAATCGTGACGATGGATATCGCCAGCAGCAGCGCCGGAAAAGCCAGAATGACATCCATCAGACGCATAATCGCGTTGTCCGCCGTGCCGCCGGCATAACCCGCGATCAAGCCCAGCGTCGTGCCCGCGATGATCGATAGACTGATCGTGATGACACCCACGGACAGCGAAGTCCGCGTTCCATAGATCACCCGGCTGTATAGATCGCGCGCGTTGAGGTCCAAGCCGAGGATATGCTGCGGCTCTTCACAACCCAGGATAGGTATGCACGGTGGCTTGCTCGGCAGCCGCCCCGTCTCTCCCGGCACGCCGATCATCGTCTTGATCGGATCATGCGTGGCGAAGATCGGCGCGGCGATGGCGATGATGACCAGCGCGCCGATGATAATCATGCCAAGCAATGCGGACGGGCTGTGCCGCAGATTGCGCAGAGCTTCCAACCACAAGTTTGGAGAACGATAGGCTGACTCAGGTTGAAGCGCCGCTGGTCTTGTCGTTGCCATAAGCTTGGCTCGTGCGCTCGCTAATTGAAGCGGATGCGTGGATCAAGGTAGCCGTACAAGATATCGACCACCATGTTGATAAGTACGAAACCGGCGGCGATGACGACGGTGAAGCCCTGCACAAGCGTGTAATCGCGCGAGGTGATGCTATCCACCAAAGTCCGGCCGACCCCCGTCAAACTGAAGATCGTTTCGGTCAGAACAGCGCCGCTGATGACCAAGCCGAAGTTCAAACCGATCACCGTGATGACTGGCAGCATGGCGTTCTTCAAGGCATGTTTGCCAACAACCTCTCGTTCCCGCAAACCCTTCGCCCGCGCTGTCCGCACATAATCTTGGTTCAGCACCTCCAGCACGCTGGAACGGCTCATCCGCGCGATGATGGCCAGCGGTATCGTGCCGACTGCCACCGCCGGAAGTATCAGATGCCGCAAGGCGTCAATCAGCAGTTCCCAATTCAAGGTGAGAATGGCGTTTAAGGTGTTGATGCGGGAGATGAAGCGCAGCAAACCGGGCGGCTCAGCCCCTTCGGCGATCCAGCCCGCCACAATATAGAAGGGATCGGGGTTGGCGCCGGGCGTCAATCGACCCGATGGCGGCAGCGCGAAGGGCGTGTCTTTCAGCAGCACGGCGAACAGGTAAGCAAGCATCAAGCCCAGCCAGAACACGGGCATGGAGACGCCGATGTTCGCGCCGATCATCGTGCCGACGTCCAGCGCCGATTTGTGGCGATAAGCGCTGAGCACGCCGAGCGGTACGCCTACGCTGATCGCGAAGAGCAGAGCGAAGGCGCCCAACTCTACCGTGGTCGGCAGCCGCTCGACCAGCAACTCCATCACCGGACGGTGAAAGCGCATCGACTCGCCCAGGTCGCCTTGGGCGAAATTGCGCATATAGATCAGCAACTGGATTGGCGCTGGCTGATCAAGCCCGTTGCGCCGAAAGAAAGTCTCGCAGATTTCCGGCGTTGCTCGCTCGCCCAGCACCGCAAGGCAAGGATCGCCCGGTATCGCCCGCGCCAGCGTGAATGTGACGATAAGGATGCCGAGTAGCACCGGGATGGAAAAGGTCAACCTGCGAATGACAAACTTGAGCATCGCTGGAATCCAGACAATAGAAGCCTCACAAGTATAGCGGAATTCTCGACCGGGTGGGCTGAGGCGTCTTAGCTATCAGCCCAGTTGCGCGATCGCTCGACCGCTTTCTGCCAGCCGGCGTACAAGCGCTCGCGTTCGTCCAGGGACATAGCCGGTTCAAATTCGCGCTCGACCCGCCATTGGCTCGCGATTTCATCCTGCGAACCCCAGTAGCCGGTCGCCAATCCGGCGAGATAGGCTGCGCCCAGGGCGGTCGTCTCTGTCACAGCTGGGCGCTGGACCGGCACGCCCAGTATATCCGCTTGAAATTGCATCAGGAAGTCGTTCGCCACAGCGCCGCCATCAACGCGCAGCGTCTCCAGCGGCAAGCCGGAATCGGCTGACATCGCGTCAACGACATCGCGGGTTTGGTAGGCGATGGACTCCAGGGTAGCTCGGACGATTTGCGCGCGTCCGCTGCCTCGCGTCAAGCCGACGATCGTGCCGCGAGCATACTGGTCCCAATACGGCGCGCCCAAGCCGACAAATGCCGGCACGACATAAACGCCGTCAGTGCTCGCGATGCTGTTGGCGATCGCCTCGCTTTCGGCGGCGTCAGCCAGCAGCTTCATTTCATCGCGCAGCCACTGCACCGCGGCGCCCGCCATGAAGATGCTGCCTTCCAAGGCATATTGCCTGGCGTCTTCCCCGACTTGCCAGGCGATGGTCGTCAGTAGATTGTTCCGCGAGGCTTGCGGTTTATCGCCGGTGTTCATCAGCATGAAACAGCCTGTGCCATAAGTATTCTTCGCCATACCAGCCTGATACGCCGCCTGCCCGAAAGTGGCCGCTTGCTGGTCGCCAGCCATGCCGGCAATGGGGATAGCCGCGCCGAATAGCCCGGCATCGCATTCGCCGTATACCTGGCTGCAAGGGCGGACCTCCGGCAGGAGCGCGCGCGGTATATTCAGCCGTTCGAGTATCGCGTCGGACCAATCGCCCTGATGGATATTGAAGAGCATCGTGCGCGCGGCGTTGCTGACATCGGTGATATGCAGCGCGCCGCCGGTCAATTTCCAGACGAGAAAGCTATCGATCGTGCCGAAGGCAAGCTCGCCCGCTTCCGCCCTTTCCCGCGCGCCTTCCACATTATCCAGCAGCCAGGCGACCTTGGTGCCGGAAAAGTAGGCATCAGTGACCAGGCCGGTCTGCCGCAAGATCACTTGGTCGAAGCCCTCCGCTTTTAGCTCGTCGCAAAACGCGGATGTTCGCCGATCCTGCCAGACGATGGCATTGTGGATGGGCTCGCCGGTCGCTCTGTCCCATATCACGGTGGTTTCGCGCTGGTTGGTGATGCCGATGGCCGCGATGTCGCGCGGATCATCGACGATGTCTTGCGCCACTCGCAGCTGCGTTGCCCAGATATCGGCCGGGTCATGTTCAACCCAGCCGGGTTGAGGATATATCTGCCGGAACTCCAACTGCGAACTGCGGACGGTCCTGCCTTCTCTATCAAACAAGATGGCGCGTGAGGATGTTGTGCCCTGATCGAGCGCGAGGATGTAAGATGACATTTGTATACGAGCCCTAGCCTGTCAGATAATCATTCGACCATTGTAACGCATCGCAGCCCTGTGGTCTCATGCTCGATTTTCTTGTTGCTCCTTGACCAGATGATGCAATAGACCCAGACCGAGCCCAGCCAGGGCGCCAGCAACCGTCCACGGCGGCAAGCGCTCAAGCATGCCCAAAAGCATCGCTGGCGGAAAATCGGGAAAAGGATGCGCATGCCGCAAGTCCTTGAAAAGCATCAACGCCGCGCTGATGACGCTGGCTGAAGCGCCGATTAACAAGCCCATAAGCGTCGCGGTTAGGATTTGCTGCTTCATTCCAGCGAGTCTTGGTCCCAGCATTGTCATCGCCAGGGCAATGGCAGTGATTAGGCCGAAAGCGGCCGCGCCAGTCGCCTCTTTATCTTCAAACCCGGACCATACCAATATGCCAATGCCGTCCAGGATCAAGACAAATCGCCAGAAACTCCAGAACTTCGGCTTCATGCCATGGTACCCTCGCCGCTTGTCATGCTAATGCTTGACCGTCGATATGTCCTTGCGCTCCGAATCCAAAGAGCTCAAGCCTCGGACGCCTCACGCAAGTGACGCAGCGTCATCTGGTAAAACTCGTCCCGAGCCTCGTCCTGCACGGCGTGGCCGCAATCGAAGAGCGCCAGTCTTCCCTTCTTGACGCGATTCAGAAATCTCTCGCCATATCGCGCCGGATTGAGTTTGTCCTCCCGCCCCAGCATGATTATCAGCGGACATTCAATTCTGTGCGCCAGACCCAAGCTGACATCGCCGCCGGCATCGATCATTTTTGTCATCGCGCGCGCCCACTCGCCTGTGAACCTGGCCGCGTCGGAAAAACCATGAATGCGCTTTTCTTCGTCGCTGATCCAATCGCCCGGGTACATGCGTTGAAAGACCGGCCGCAGCTCCGGTCCGAAATTGCCGATTGCGCCGATAGCAATACAAGACGCGATACGCCCGGCAAATTTGCCCGCTGCGATCAGAGCGACCTCGCCGCCATCGGAGTAGCCGATCAGGTGCGCGCGCTTGATAGCGAGAGCATCCATAAAAGCTATCAGATCGTCGCAATCGCGCTGATAGAAGTTATCCGGGAAGTCGCGCGGTTTGGGCAGCGATTCACCGTATCCCCGCAAAGTCAGGCCGATGACGCGCAGGATCTTGCTGTGAAGCCAATCCATCACATGACCCAAGTGCCCGCGCGCTGTGCCCAACATGCCGTGAATCAGAATTACGGGGACTTGATCGCTCTTCGGCAGCATATCTTCATAATGAAGCGCTGCCCCAGTCGCCAGCTTTACAAGCGGCATACCAGTCCTCTTTCGAAGTTTCGCCCGGTCCGCAACGGCTAATCGGACTCAACTGCGCTAGAGCCATCGGCCAGCGCGATATCAAGGACCTCGTCCAAGTGCTCAACAAGCACGAAATTGAGCTCGGCGCGGACATCGTCGGGCACATCGTCGATATCGTTTTCATTCTTGCGCGGCAAGATCACAGTATCCGCGCCCAAGCGATGCGCCGCGAGCGCCTTGTCTTTGATCCCGCCGACCGCCAATACCTGGCCGCTCAACGTCAATTCGCCGGTCATGGCAATGTTGCTTTTTGCCGTTCTGCCTGTCAACAGCGAAGCCAGGGCGGTCGCCATGGTTACGCCAGCGCTGGGCCCGTCTTTCGGCACAGCGCCCGAAGGCACATGCAGGTGAATATCATATTCGTCGTAGAAGGAAGGGTCGACGCCCAGTTGCTCCGCTCGCGAACGCGCGAAGCTGAACGCGATCTTTGCGCTTTCCTGCATCACATCACCCAATTGACCGGTGTATTCGAAGCCCTTGCCGCCTTTCATCTTGGTGGCTTCGATGAAGAGCGCGTCCCCGCCGACCGGCGTCCAAGCCAGCCCGGTCGCGACGCCGGGGATCTCGGTGCGTTCTTTCAATTCGCTGCGGTATCCATAACGCGGCTTGCCCAGCAAGTCCTTGATCTCGTCAACGGTCACGCTCACGTTATCCGCCTTGCCCTCGGCGATGCGCGTCACAACCTTGCGCGCCGCCTTGCCGATCTCGCGCTCCAGATTGCGCACGCCCGCCTCGCGCGTGTAATCCCGGATAATCAGCAGCAGAGCCTCATCGCTGAAGTCCAGCTCAGTTGTACGCAAGCCGTTTTCCCGCCGTTGCCGGGGCACGAGATACTGCGCCGCGATAGCTCGTTTTTCCATTTCGGTATAACCGCTGAGTTGAATGATCTCCATGCGGTCGCGCAAAGGACCGGGAATGGTATCGAGCGAATTGGCGGTGGTGATGAACATCACATCGCTGAGGTCAAAAGCCACATCCAAATAATGATCGCGGAACTCGGCATTCTGTTCCGGGTCGAGCACTTCCAGCAGCGCTGAGCCCGGATCACCGCGGAAGTCGCGCCCGAGCTTGTCGATCTCATCCAGCATGATCAACGGATTGCGCGATTTGGCGCGGCGAATCGCTTGAATTATTCGGCCCGGCATGGCGCCAATGTAAGTCCGGCGGAAGCCGCGAATTTCGGCTTCATCGCGGATGCCGCCCAGACTCATTCGGATGAACTCTCGTCCCATCGCGCGCGCGATCGAGGCGCCGAGCGAGGTCTTGCCCACGCCGGGCGGGCCGACAAAGAGCAGGATCGCCCCGGCGCGATCTCGCCGGACCGGGTCAAACCCATCGCTGTCGGCGAAGTCGGCGGAACGTTCGGCGCGCAACTTGCGCACAGCCAGAAATTCCAGAATCCGCTCCTTGACATCTTTCAAACCATAATGATCCTCATCGAGGATGTCCCGCGCATGCGCGATGTCCAGCTTGTCTTCGGTGCGCTTGTCCCAGGGCAAGCTGCAGATCCAATCAAGATAGGTGCGGATGACGCCGTATTCGGCCGCCGCCACCGAAAGCTTCGACAGGCGGTTCAATTCGCGCTCCGCCTCTCGCCGCGCTTCCTCGGGCATATTCGCCGCTTCTATCAACTCGCGGAATTTCTCGATTTCGTGTTGATCTTCGTCTTCTTCCAACTCCCGTTGAATGGCTTTCATCTGTTCGCGCAGGAAATAATCGCGCTGGGTCTTCTCCATCTCTTGCTGCGCGTCTTCTTGAATCTTGCGTCCCAGCGACATTACGTCATGTTCTTTGCTGAGCAGCTTTAGCAGGTGGCGAATCTTGTCGCCGACGCTGTCCATCTCCAGCAGGAGCTGCGCCTCTTCCAACTCGATGCGCACGTAAGTCGCGATGGAATACACGAGTTGTAGCGGATCTTCGACATTCAAGGCATTGCTGACCAGCTCTTGCGGAATGCTCGGCACCAACTCGGCAAGCGCGCTGAAGCGATCAACCACGCTGCGGATCATCGCTTCCATTTCAATGTCATCGGCAAAGACGACTGCGTCTTCCGGGATCCTTGTGACGCGAGCCTTGAGATAAGGCGCGGTCTCGACGAATTCGTCAATCTGGATGCGTTGAAGACCTTGTATCAGCAGGCGCACGGTGCCATCATTCGTGCGGAAGAGCCGATGAATCGTCGCGAGCGTCCCCACCATTTGAACTTGATCCGGCCCGGGTGTCCCCAAGCTCGGGTCCTTGGACGCGACCAAGCCCACAAGCCGATCGCCGGCCGCGACATCGTCGACCAACTGTATGCTGCGCTCCTGACCAACCGTGAGCGGAATCGCGGTCTGTGGATACACAACCAGACCGCGCAAAGGCAGAATCGGCAATTCTTCCGGCAGGTCAATTGCCGTGCCTTCGTCATCCAACTCTTCGCTGAGCGCAACCTTGATCTTCGTCGGCGGCTCGGCCAACTCGTCGAACATCACTTCCCAATAGGTCATCAGATCAGTTCCTTGTTTGCCATACCCTTACTCTACATATAGACGCGCAAAAATGGTATCAGAGTTCGTCTCATGCCCGATTTTTGATACGTTTCTAAGACTTCTCGGTTCGATACGCCGCGGCAAGCCAGGTCCAACGGCGAGCGATTTGCCCGTTTCGCCAGCCTGAATACAATGGAGTTACATTGTATTGCCGGTTGGCTGGAAAGACTTTGCCATGACAGAAAGTGTTGGCAGACCGCGTAAACGAAAAGCGAAACGAGCGCGCGAACGAAATCTGGCGCGGCAGCAACGACGACTCGAGATGATGGAAGGCAAATTGACCAGTGGCGACAACCACGCCTTCTTTCGCAAGCGCTTTCCCTCCTATGATGATACAAAAATCGCGCATCGCGCCTTGGCTTGGCTTTTCTCGAGCCGTTCGCCAGTCGCCAAGTTGACGACTGTGGTCACTGTATCGGTGCTTATATTCTTCATCGGCAGCTATTTGCTTTCGGATCGCATATTCCCCAATATTTACGCGATGGGTTTGCCGGTGGGAGAGTTGACGCCAGCGGCGGCGGCGGAACAGATACTTGACTTTTGGAATGGCGATCTCTCCATCGATATCCGGGTTGATGGCGAGACTGTCGACCTCGTCAGCCCGGACGAGCTGGGCTTGGCGGTTGATGCGGCTGCGATGGCTGCCGACGCCAAGACAGCCGGCTTGGTCGGTATACCTTTCGGTTACAATATCGAGCCGGTTGTTACGGTATCTCATAGCCGCGCCCAGACATTGCTGCTCGACTTAACCGAATCCATCTATGTGCAGCAATATGAAGCCGGCTACAAGTGGTCGGGCGGCCGATTGATAACGGTGCCCGGGCGCCGCGGTCGCCACCTGGACATCAAAGCCAGTCTGGATCGATTGAAAGCTAACGCGGGGACTGTAGTATCGGAAGGCCGTTTCGAGCTCCAGACAATTCCGCTTAACCCAACGGTGGCGGATAGCTCCCCCTTCCTCGATGAAGCTCTGGTCTTCCTCGGCAACGGAATCCGCTTGCAAGCCTACGACCCCTTCAAGAATGATATGAATACCTACAACATTGACCAGCAACTGGCTGCCGAGTGGCTAATTGCCGGCGTTAATGGCTTGTCCGTCAGGGTGGAAACTTTTGGCGAGTTCATTGCGGCGGAAAACGAGAAGCTGGTGCGTGGCGGGCGTTACATTGATAAGCTGCTCGCCACCGAAAAACTGCAAGAAGCGCTGGTTCGCGGCGAACCTGATGTTACCCTGCGGCTAAACTATCTGCCCGATGAATATGAAATCGTTCGCAAGGACACCGGCTACCGCATTGGCCGCAAGCGCGGCATTCCCTACGAGCTTATCCGCGACGCGAATCCCACCGTGAATTGGAGTAGCCTGGTTGTTGGACAGACCGTGCAGATTCCGTCCCGCGATGTCCTGATCCCGGAAGATCCAGTGCCGCACAAGCGAATCGTCGTCGACCTTGAAGCGCAATGGCTTGTCGGCTTCGAAAACGGTCAACTCGTCTTTGACTGGGGCATCTCCTCCGGACGCGAAGAAGCGCCGACCTATCCCGGCATTTTCCAAATCCTGACGCATAACGAGAAGGCTTTTGGCGGAAGTTTCGCGCTTTGCAACGAAGCGGGAACCAACTGCAATCAATGGGAAATGGCTTGGTTCATGGGCATCTATGAAGTCGTGCCCGGCTTGATGAATGGCTTCCACGGCGCGGTGCTCTTGCCCAACGGCAATTACCTTGGCGGCGGCGGCGTTTATGAACCTTCGACTTTTGGCTGCATCATGTCGGTGGATAAATGGGCTCGCGATTTATATGAATGGGCGGAACAAGGCACGATGGTCGAAATTATCTCTGACGAATTCGCGCCGGAAAGTGATCTGGCTCGCTACGCCCAAGAGTACATCGCGACAATCGATACGAACTACCGGCCGATCTCGGCTTGATTCGGACTGCTTCTAGTTTGATCTACCCTCCAAATGCTCGCGAAAGTGGGCATTCTGTTTTGCTCAACCACAAGTAAAATCGGTAGCGGTTTATACACTAGGTCAGGGCAAACAGCATGAGCAAACCGTATGGTGCCTGGAGTAGCCCAATCGACGGCCTGTCTATTGCCAGCGGCCTAAACTTGCGCGATGTTCAGTGGAATGGCAGCGGCGATACGCTGGTCTGGTGGGAGAGCCGGGGCAAGACAGGTGTGCTCGCGGCTCAAACCGGGGCGCAAGCTCCGCGCGATCTGACGGACCGGCGGCTGAACGTGTCGGGGCGCGTTGGCTACGGTGGCGGGGCTTTCACAGTGGCTGAGGGCAAAGCCTACTTTGCGGCCAACGGAAGGCTCTACCGACAGTCCCTCGCTGGCGGCGACCCGCAGGCGATCGCGCCGGCTTTCGGCAGCTACGCCTCGCCAGCCGTATCTTCCGATGGACAGTGGGTCGCCTTCGTTCACAGCTACGAGCATGTCGACGGCATTGCGCTGGTTGACGCCGACGGCCAATCTTTTCCCCGCAAGCTCGCCTATGGCACTGACTTTGTTATGCAGCCGACCTGGCGCCCATCGGGCGACTACATCGCCTTCATCGCCTGGAATCATCCGCAGATGCCCTGGAACGGCAGTGAGTTGCGCTTGCTCAAGCTCGCCAACGACGGCTCGTCCTTGCCCGTCCCCGGCGATATTGTGACGATTGCCGGCGACCAGGAGACCGCCATTTTTCAACCGGAATTTTCGCCGGACGGCCGCTATCTCTCATACATTAGCGATGCCAGCGGTTGGGGTCAAATCTATCTTTATGACCTTGAAAAGGCGGAACACAGCCAGTTGACGAAGAACGAAGCGGAGCACGGCGCGCCGGCCTGGGCGCAGGGATTGCGTACCTATGGCTGGAGCGGCGACAGTCGTTCAATCATCTATCTCGAAAACGCGGACGGTTTTGTGACCCTCAAGCGCCACCGCCTGGACAGCGCCGCGAGCGAGCCGGTCGCCGGTCTGGAAGCATACACGCATCTCGAGCAGATTTCTGTCTCGCCCGATAACGATGCTGTCGCCGTTATCGCATCGTCGTCGTTGATTCCGCCCCGAGTGCTGTCATTGGCGGATGATGGCGACGTCTTCATTCACCGGCGCCGCGCTGCGGAGAACTTACAAGCCAATCAACTGTCGGCTGCCGAAGCGATAAGCTGGCAATGCGCTGATGGCGGCGTCGCTCACGGGCTGTTTTATCCGCCGGTCTTGCAGGACGATATGCCGGCCGGCAAGCCGCCATTGATTGTCAATGTGCATGGCGGTCCCACTTCGCAGCGCTTTGCCGCCTTCGCCAACGAAGTGCAATTCTTTACCACGCGCGGCTACGCAGTGCTGCAAGTCAACCACCGCGGCAGCACCGGCTATGGCAAAGCCTACATGGAAATGCACCGCGGCAATTGGGGCATTTATGATGTTACAGACTCCATTGATGGCGTGAAATACCTGGCTGATGCGGACCTGGTCGATGCCGGCAAAGCTGTGATTATGGGCGGCAGCGCCGGCGGATTCACCGTCCTGCAATCCCTGGTCGAGTATCCGGGTTTCTATCGCGCCGGCATTTGCTCTTATGGCGTTTCCAATCAATTTGGCTTGCTCATGGACACGCACAAATTCGAAGAGCGCTACACCTATTGGCTGCTGGGCGAATTGCCGGAAGCGGCCGAGCTCTATCGCGCGCGCTCGCCGGTTTTCCACGCGGACAAGATCGTCGATCCTGTCATCGTCTTCCAAGGCACAGACGATGTGGTCGTGCCGCAAGATCAATCCGACAGTATCGTGGCTTCCTTGAAACGCCGCGGCGTACCCCACGAATACCATCTCTTTGAAGGCGAGGGGCATGGCTGGCGCAAAGCGGAAACGGTTGAGACCTACTACAACAGAATCGACCGCTTCCTGCTTCAGCACGTCATTTATGCTTGATCGCGTGGTATAAATGAAACTCGCAAGCGGGATGGCGCCGATGCCGTCTCGCCATTCTTGAATCCAAAGGCCTACGGCCAGTGCATTCTCAAGTCATATTGCTCATCCTGGGACTGGTCGCGCTATTCTATGGCGGCAATTGGCTCGTGCGCGGCGCGTCCAACCTGGCTCTGTCTTTCGGCGTCTCAGTGTTGATCATCGCCTTGACCTTTGTCGCTCTCGGCACGTCTATGCCGGAACTGCTCGTGAGCGTTCAAGCCGCTCTCAGCGGCAAGAGCGATCTCGCGATCGGCAATGTCATCGGCTCCAACATCGCCAATATCGGGCTGATCCTGGGCGCGACCGGGTTGATTGCGCCCTTGCGCGTGAAGGCGATTCTGCTGCGCCGTGAGATACCGATCATGATATTGATCTCGGTGTTTGCCTATGCGCTCACGCTCGACGGGCAAATCGGACGAGAAGATGGTTTGATCCTCCTTATCGCTTTCGTCGGCTTCAATGCGGCTTTCTACCTGCTTGCCAAGCGAGAAAGAGATACGCGCGAGCGCCTGCTCTCCGACCTTGATGAGGCGGAAGAAGGTCTAAGCCGCGGCCAGGCATTAGCCTGCTTGGTCGCCGGGATTGTCGCGCTGGTGATCGGCTCGCGCCTGATGGTCGAAAGCGCGGTAGTGCTTGCTCGCGCCATTGGCATAAGCGAACTGATTATCGCGATAACCCTGGTCGCCTTCGGCACCTCTCTGCCCGAGCTGGCCGCCTCTATTTCAGCCGCCTGGCACAAGGAAACCGATCTGGCGATCGGCAATGTGGTTGGCTCCAATATCGCCAATCTGTTGCTCATCCTGGGCGTGACCGCCTTTTTGCAGCCTATCCCGGTCGCTCGGGCCGAAGTGCAGTTTGAGTTCATCGTCATGATTGCCTTTGCGGCTTTGCTGATCCCGTTTATGTGGGAACAACGACTTGGCCGAAAGCGCTCGGCGCTCTTCCTCGCCGCATACTGCGCCTTCATCGCCTATAGCATTTTCAGCGGAAACCCGGTCCCGGCGGTTGATCTGATACAATAACGTTGCCCGCCGTTTTGATCGGCGCTGGCGAGCGCGCCCAAGTTCTCGAAAGACTGCGACCATGAATCACTTGCCGCCCGTAGAACGCTTTGCCAGCAGCAGCGGAGTCGACATTTACCGTCTGCCGCTGGTGCTCTTCCCCAATAACTTTAGCGGCCACGCCTTTGTTCTGGACGGCGCTGGTCCCCTTACCCTGGTCGATACCGGCTCGGGCATGGGGCGTAGCAATGATGATCTTCTGGCCGGCTTCAGGCAAATCGACGAGCGCTTCGGCAAATCAATCCGGTTGCAAGATATCGAACGCGTCATCATCACTCATGGGCATATTGACCACTTCGGCGGCTTGGCTTTCGTCAAATCGCAGACCGACGCCTCTGTCGGCATCCACGAGTTGGATCGCCGCGTTTTGACCAACTACGAAGAACGCGTTGTTGTGGCGACCAAGGCTCTCGGCATTTTCTTCGACCGCGCCGGCATTCCCCCGTCACAGCGCGACGCGCTTTTCTCCATGTACGGTTTCGCCAAAAAACATGTCACGTCGATCGATGTCGATTTCAGCCTCGCTGATGAACAGATCATCGACGGCATGGAATTCATCCATACCCCCGGTCATTGCCCGGGCCAGGTTTGCATTCGGCTGGGCGATATCCTGCTCAGCGCCGATCATGTGCTCTCGCGCACGACCCCGCATCAATCGCCCGAGAGCATCACCCACTACATGGGGCTGGACCATTATGCGGATTCGCTGCGCAAGCTCCTGCATTTTGACGGCATCCGTCTCGCCCTCGGCAGCCACGAAGACGCCATACATGACTTGTACGGGCGCATCCACGCTATACGCGCCAGCCACAATCGCAAGCTTGACCGCATACGCAAAATCATGCGCGACCATGGCTCGTCCATGACGATCAGCCAAATCTCAGCCCAAATGTACCCCGATGTCGAGGGCTACCATATCTTGCTCGCTATCGAGGAAGCGGGCGCCCATGTCGAATATCTGTATCAGCATGGTCATCTGGCGATCGCCAACCTGAGAGAATTCGAGGCTGAGCCCAACCCGGCCATTTACTACCAGCTAAATGATTAAGCTTCCGAATTGCCGGGCTTCAATTGACCGTTGCCGCAAGTTAATAGTACACTTGAGGCAAGTCACTGATTTCCGCTCAAGGCAAATCCGTTTGGCTGAATAGGGAGAAAAGGCGAGTATGGAAGAGAAAGCGAAGACAGGCGGGTACGAAGTTGATGAGATGCTCGAATTGGCTGGGTTGTCCACGCGCTTGCTGGCAGGCATTATGGACGGCATCCTGCAGGTTATAGCGCTTGTGCTGGCGGTAATGCTGGTAGGGCTGGTTTGGGGCGACTCGGCCGAGTTTCTGCTTCAATTTGCCGCTTTGACGGTGCCTATCGGTTACAACTGGTATTTCTGGACGCGCCGCAACGGACAAACGCCCGGCAAGTTCGCGCTCGGGATCCAGGTTGTCAAAGCCGACGGCTCGCCAATTAGCGATATTGATGCGGTCATCCGCGCGATCGGCTACCAGGTAAGTTCATTGGCTTGTGGCTTGGGTTATATCTGGGCGATTTTCGACAAGAACAATCAGACTTGGCACGACAAGCTCGCCCGCACCTACGTTGTGCGCAGACAGGGAGAGCGCCATACCGTTCAGGTTTAGCCGGTTCGCCTTTCTTGTTTAGCCCGTTCGCAATCCATTTCATTTGCAACGAGCATGATGAAACTGGCGCAACATCTGGGCATTTCCCGCTATGAGGCGGATGAGCATTATCGCGCTGGCCTCGCCGCCTTTGTAAGGCGTGATTTGCCGAAGTCGATTCAGGCGCTTGAGACCGCCGTTGAACTCCTGCCAAAACATGCCGAGTATCATGCCGCGTTGGGATTTGTCCTGCTTGATGACAAACGTCAGCGGGAGGCTGTCGCGGCTTTTGAGCGCGCGCTCAAGTTAAACCCTTATGAGATGCTGGCGAATTACGGGTCTGGCTTAATCGCGTATCGCGCCAAGAAGTGGCTTGAAGCCAAGAACTATTTCACGGTCGCCCACGCTGCCCAGCCCAAACGCGCCGAAACGCATTATTATCTGGCGATGGTAAATCATAGAGTTGGGCAGAACGCCGACGCGCTGCGCTGGATGGAGCAGGCGGCCAAAGCCTTCGCCGAAACCAACGACCGGCGCGAAAGCCACTGCGCCCCCTGGATGCGCGAGTTTCAGAAGCTGCTCGCCTCTGACTAACTAGCGAGGCCAGCGCGAACCCGACCCCGCTTTGGGCGCTTGCTGGATGTGATCATGACGAAAATTGTACCGATAACGGGCGCTTCCGCTGAACGTTTCACGCCGGTTCAGCCCCTGCTTTTGGCAATCGCCGTGTTGACCGCTCTGCTTGCCTCAGGCGCGTCCCCGGCCCAATCGCAAGGCGGTCTGGAGGACGAATGGTGGAATGACCGCGTCTTCTACGAGATATTCATTCGCAGTTTTCAGGATAGCGATGGCGATGGAATCGGCGATATTCAAGGTCTAATCGACCGGCTCGATTATCTCAACGATGGCGACCCGGCGACTGACAATGACCTGGGCGTCACCGGCATCTGGCTGATGCCGCCCTTCGAGGCGCACAGCTACCACGGCTATGATGTAACCGACTATTACGCGCTTGAATCGGACTACGGCAGCCTGGCTGATATGCGCCGGCTGATTGCCGAAGCGCATAGACGGGGCATCGCCGTTCTTGTCGACATGGTGATAAACCATACATCAAGCCGGCACCCCTGGTTCATGTCGTCTCGTTTGGGCGAGGAAACCTACGCCGACTGGTATATTTGGGCTGATGACGATCCCGGCTACCTTGGTCCCTGGGGCGCCCCCGCTTGGCATCAAGCCGGCGGCCGCTATTATTACGGAGTCTTCTGGGACGGCATGCCGGACTTGAACTTTCTTAACGCCGCCGCGACTCAGGCGGTTTACGATATCGCATCATTCTGGCTGATGGACATCGGCGTCGATGGTTTTCGGCTCGACGCGATCAAGCATCTCATTGAAGCGGGCGAATCCCAGGAAAATACGCCCGAGAGCCGCGCTTGGCTCACAGCCTACGAGAACCGTCTCGAAGCGGTGAAGCCGCACAGCTTCACGGTCGGCGAGATCTTTAACGGACCTTCTTTTATCGTCGCGCGCTACATCGAGGAAGGCGCGATAGATGTCGGTTTCGATTTCAATTTGGCGGACAAGCTGATATCGGCGGCTCAACGCGGCGTCAACCGCGATATTGCCCGCGCCCACCGCAATGCCATCCGCGATTATCCCCTCAACCAGTTCGCGACGTTCCTGACCAACCACGATCAAGTCCGGCTGGCGAACCAATTGCTTTTTGACATCGGCAAGAACAAAGTAGCCGCCTCGCTGCTGTTGACCGGTCCCGGTGTTCCCTTCATATATTATGGCGAAGAAATTGGCATGGCCGGCACAAAGCCGGACGAGCGCCTGCGTACGCCGATGCACTGGGATGATTCCCGCCATGCTGGTTTCACCGCCGGCGATTCAGCTTGGCAGCCATTGCAGAGCCCGGAAAATGTCGCCGCCGCCAATGTCGCCCGTCAAGATTCGAATCCCGATTCCCTCTTGAGCCACTACCGCGATTTGATTCACTTGCGCAACAGTAATTCCGCCCTGCGTCGGGGCGGCTTCGTCCCGGTGGATAGCTCGGCGCGGAATATCTACGCCTTTCTCCGTCACGATGCCCGCCAGGCTCTCCTCGTGCTAATCAATCTCTCCGGCGAAACGCTTACGGACTATTCGCTTGCGCTCGCTGAAAGCGACCTCGACCTTGGCTTCCCGAGGCTTGTCTATGGAGCGGGCGAGCTTGCGACCCCGTCATTTAACTCTGACGGCGGCTTTGACAGCTACCGACCGCTTTCAGAACTCGCTCCGCACAGCCTGCTCGTCATTCAGTTTTGAGCGGACGGCTGTCTTGCATCGCGCGTCTGGGGCAGCGCCGCGTCCCCTGCTATTAAGAATTGCGTCTGCATCGGCGACCAACTAGAATCGAGGTCAGCTTCCCTCAAAATTCTAAAGTAGGCTCCCATTGGAAAACTACTTGGGCGAGACAGCCGCGCTCGCCGGCGCCCTGTGTTTTAGCTTGGCGTCAACCACTTTTACGCTGGCCGGTCGCAAGTTTGGCGCGAGCGTGTCGATGGCTCTGAGTCTCGTGATCTCGCTTGTCTTTTTGCTGCCCCTTCATCTGGCGCTGCAAGGCGAGATCTTTCCCTTTGGAACATCGCCGCAACGCTGGCTAATGCTGGGATTGTCCAGCCTGGCCGGCTTCGTCATTTCAGCGTTGATGCTTCTGCGCGCGTTTCAATACATCGGGCCCCGCCTGACCCTGCTCGTCGGCGCGACCTCGCCAATATACGCCACAGCAATGGCATGGCTCTTCCTGGATCAAGGCTTGCCGAATCACGCAATTCTCGGGATCCTGCTGGTGATCAGCGGGGTGGTCGCGGTGGTTTCCGAAGATTCCGCTGGCGCCATTAGCGGAAAGACCGCCGAATATCGCAAAGGCTTGGCGCTGGCTTTTGGCGCTGCCTTCGCCCAGGGCGCCTCCTTCATCTTGATGTCCGAAGGCTTGGCCGGCGACTACCCGGCAATGAGCGCCAGCCTGATACGGACCGTGGTCGGCTTGGTTCTGCTTTGCCTTTTCATCGGAATACGCGGCAAACTTCGCTACACTCTAGACCTCATTTCTACCGAGCCGCGCTCGCTCGCTTTGATCGTGCTGGCTTCCCTCGCCGGTCCGGTCGCCGGCGGCACATTGGTGCTGCTGTCTTTGCAATTTACCAGCGTCGGCATCTCATCGACATTGACCGGCACGACTCCGATTTTCCTCATTCCAATCTCCTTCATCGTCTTTGGCGAGCGTATTACCCTGCGCGCTTGCATCGGCACGGTCCTGGCCGTTCTTGGCGTGGCTCTCCTTTTCGCCGCCTGAATCACATTTTGCGCGCTCTTTGCATCAGCGCCGATCCTCAATGCGAATTGGGGCAATCGTTCCAAATTATTGTGACGCAAAGGACACATAATTTTGGCTTGAAAGGCTCTTCGCTTCATCAAAAGCAGGAAAATAGAATTTGTCCTGCTGCTGAATACCGCTTTGGAGTCATAAATAAGTCGATGTCCTTTAATAAAGGGCTTTTCCTCTGTGCTCTCTGTGTTCTCTGTGGTTAAATTTCAGTTTGATTTTACTCTTCACAGCGGATCTGAGTTTTGAAGCGATTGCCCCGCAATGCCAGTACCCCGATTTTTCATGTCGGCTCAAAATGGCTATAATGGTTGCTGGATACGTACGGAAATGTGAAGGTCTTGCGATGGCCGAATTTAGCATCCGTCCTTTGGAGCGCTCCGACCGTGAATGGGTGGCTCACTTTTTGGACGAGCGGTGGGGAACAACACAAATTGTCTCGCGCGGTAAAGCGGTGTACGGCCACCTCTTGCCCGGCTTCATGGCGGAGCGGACTGCGAACGAGTCGGAAGATGAAGCGCCAGAGGCAGCGGCCGACCTGGAGAATATCGGCCTGGTCACTGTGCATATCGATGAGAAAGAATGCGAGATCACGACCTTAAACAGCTTGACGGAATGCGTCGGCGTGGGTTCGGCGCTGGTGGAGGCGGTGGAGGCTTGGGCGCGGGAAGCCGGCATAGAACGCCTTTGGCTGGTCACCACCAATGACAATCTTGCCGCTCTCAAGTTTTGGCAAAAGCGCGGCTACCAACTGGTCACGGTGCATAGAAACGCCATAGCCGATGCCCGGCGCATCAAGCCGCAGATCCCCATCACGGGCTTGCACGGCATCACCATCCGCGATGAGATTGAGCTGGAGAAACGCTTCTAGCCGCTCAGCTGCTTTCCGCTGCGGCGCTTCAGGCTGGGCTGTCGGCGGCGCGTCTTCTTTCCCGCGCGTCCCGCCAAAGATTCTCGGCGACGATCAATAGCGCTCCGAGCACAATCGCGTGATCCGCCAGGTTGGATACATTCGAAATTACATCCGGAATCTGATAATGGATAAAGTCCACCACATGCCCGTATTGCAAGCGATCAAGCACATTGCCGATCGCCCCGCCAATAACAAGCCCGATCGCGAAAGGCGCCAAGCGCGCTTCAGGCCGCGTATCGCGGAAGTACCAGAGCAAACCGGCGATGATTAACAGCGCCACAAACAGAAAGACATCGCCAGCCATCGGCAATATGCCAAAAGCGGCGCCGGTGTTGCTGCTGCGCGTAAACTGAAATAGCGGCGCCAGCGGTGGAATCGGCGCGGCGCTCTCGTATAATTCCAGATTGGCGACAACCCAGCTTTTGCTGGCTTGATCCAGGACGACCATTACAATGAGCGCGCTGCCCAGGATGATCCACTTGCGCATTGGGCGCTCCTAAACCGACCGATGAATGCCAATGTATTTTAGCAGAAAGTCGACCGCCATCCCGCCAGACTCATACTTGGGAGTGGTGAAATTGAGGACATGGCAACCAATTATCCTGACTCGGGAATAATAGATGTAGGGGCGATCCTTGGATCGCCCACAGTTTCAGATTCTCCGCATACCTGAGGAGTAGTGAACTTGATTGACGTGGCTGCAAGTCCCCCATCCCCCACAAGGAGAGAAGGGAGTTTCCTAATGTCCTTGTGGGTTTGAAGCCCCTCCCTCTCTCTTTATGGGCTGAGGACAGGAGGTTTGATTTTCGTATATGAAAGCGACGGGACAGCAATCACAAGCATCATATTTGCTGAAAGTTGTAGGGGCGATTCTGTGAATCGCCCGCAAACACTTGATTGTTGTATTACTTACCTGCGCTTGCTTCTGTGCCTCTGTGGTCAATCCCTCTGTGTCGAGTTCGCTATACCTTCCATGCCCTTAAAATTCGCCACTCCTCATACTTGACTCTGTGCTAAAGTCATCTTGGCTCCCGAACGCTACGCCGGGGAAACACATGCAATTGAACGAATTGAGCTTGCAACGGCAAAAGACCCTATTTGAAACCGTCGCCGCCCAAGTCCTGCCCCAATGGCAAATTGGCGAGTACAAAATTGCCTGGGTCAGCTACAGCACAAATGCCGTTTTCGCCGTCGAAGCCGCGACCGGTCGCTACATCTTGCGCTTGCATACGCCCGGCCGAGTATCCGAAAAGGCGCTGCGTTCCGAACTCATTTGGCTGCGAGTCATCCGGCAGCGGACGGACCTGATTGCGCCAATGCCGGTCTCCGCTTCAGACGGTCAATGGTTCGCCGCCTTTTCGCCGCCATCAATTGGCAAGCTGCATTGCGTACTGTTCGAGCGAATAGCCGGTGAGAGCAAGCCGGCCTCAGCGCTGACCGCAGAAGATCTGCGCAAAATCGGCGCTTGCCTCGGCGAGTTGCACCGCGCGGCTCAATTCGATCCCCCGGCCGATTTCGAGCGACATCATCTCGACTTCGACGGGCTTTTCGGCATCGCTTCGCCCTATTATGTGGCGGACGAATGCGCGCTCCTCACGCCTGAGCAGAGCGAAATCTTTCGCGCGGTGATGCAGCGCCTGCGCCATGCCATGACTCAGCCGGACCCCGCCGGCGATAGATTCGGCTTGATCCATGCCGACTTGCTCGCCAAGAATCTGATTTTCGCCGATGATAAGATCGCCGCCCTCGATTTCGAATACTGCGGCTGGGGCTATTTCCTCTACGACCTCGCGCCTCTGCTCTGGCAGTTGAAGGGCGATCGCGCCTCTGACTATCCCGAGCTCGAGGCTGCGCTCTGGCAGGGCTACCTCTCAGTCCGCCCCGAGGCGGAGAAAGAGCGTGCTTCCCTGGAAGATTTCATCGCCGCGCGACAACTCCTGTCCTGTCGCTGGCTGCTGCAGAACTTGCATCTGCCGAATGTACGGGCTATGGCGCCGGCTCTCCTTCAAGCCCGCGCCGACGAACTGAAGGATTATCTGTCCGCCGGTCTGTTGCTCCGCCGCTCGGCGACGCTCTAGCCGACAGCGATTTGGAGAGAACCCGAATGTTGCTTAAAACGCGCTTGCCCCGGGCTGACGCATACAAGCTCTACCTCTTCATGACCGCGGTCCAGGCGGTCGCCCTGACCACCGTTTTCACGATCAACTTGGTCTATCAGGTGCAGCAAGTTGGCTTGAATGCCCTGCAGTTGGTCCTGGTGGGCACAACCCTGGAATTGACCGCTTTCCTGATGGAGATCCCCACCGGCGTCGTCGCCGATGTCTATAGCCGGCGGCTGTCAGTCATTGTCGGCTTTCTCCTGCTCGGTATCGGCTTCATTGTGGAAGGCGGGCTGCCGATCTTTGAAGCGCTGCTGGTCGCCCAGGTCATCATGGGCTTGGGTTATACCTTCCTCAGCGGCGCGACCTCCGCCTGGATCGTCGACGAGATCGGCTATGAACGCGCGTCCGGCGCCTTTCTCCGCTCGTCGCAAGTGGCGCAAGTGGCGAGCTTCCTGGCGATTGGCTTGAGCATCGCGCTGGCCAGTTACAGCCTGCAGCTCGCCATTATCACCGGCGGTGTCATTCTTCTTGTGCTCGCTGTCTTGCTGGCGCTGGTCATGCCCGAGCGCGGCTTCGCGCGACCTGCGGCCGGCGAACGAGAATCCTGGCGGACATTTAGCGCGACGCTGCGCGACGGCATCCGGCTGATACGCGCCCGGCAAATCCTGTTGCTGATCATCATCACGATGGTGATCCACGGCGCTTTCAGCGAAGGCTTCGACCGTCTCTCCACCGCCCACATTCTGCAGAATTTCCAATTGCCGCCCTTGGGCGCGCTCAACGAAATCGCCTGGTTCGGCATCATCAGCGCCGTATCCATGCCCCTGACTCTGGGCGCAACCGAAGTCATCCGCCGCCGGCTGGACCTGACCGACGGGCGTACCGTGGCGCAGACCTTGACGGCTGTCTACCTTGTGATGATCGGCAGTGTTCTGCTCTTCACCTTGGGCCAAAGTTTCGCGCTGATACTCTTGGGCTTCTGGCTGACCCAAGCGGCGCGCGGCCTCCGAAATCCACTGATGGACGCCTGGCTGAACCTCTACGTGGAATCGGATCTGCGCGCGACGGTGCTGTCCATTGGCGGGCAGGCTGACGCCTTTGGGCAGATCGCCGGCGGTCCTGTCGTCGGCGCTATCGGCTTGTGGCGCTCTGTCCGCGTGGCTATAGCCTGCTCGGCGCTGATTCTGCTGCCGATCTTGCTCGTCTTCCGCCGCACGCTGCGGCCCCCGCCCTCGGATGAATAGACTCCCCGTTTGCAGTTATAAAGCGATTCGAATCCAGTTAATATATGAACATTTGTTCTTGTATAGAACGCCTTGTGTGCTAGCATGGCTCTATGGCTCGTCTGACCCTGCGTTTTCAGCTTCCAATTCCGCCCGCTCGCGCCCGTCTCATGCGCGACTGTCTAGTCGCCTGTGCCCGGAACTTTCCTGCTGCCCTCGACAACATGAACAACAGATCTCACGCGCAACATCTAATCCGAAACCATGCCAAGACTAATCCAAAATCCAACTTTTATCTCCCCAATTCCCCAATTTCAGCGCCCAAATTACCAATGTATCGATACTGTATCCATAGAGATAGGCGATTCTGCCTGCCGTTATCCATACTGCGCCCACCCTTTTCCATACTCCGTCCACCCTTTTCCATACTGCGTCCACCTTTTACTTACCTCATCCGCCGAACTTTCGACTGCAAGGCTTGGTATTGCTTCGGCGTCGAAAGCGATCGGCGAAACATTTCCCGCTGGCTCAGATCTCAGATTGCCAGATTGCCAGATTGCCAAAAAAAAGTTTTCCCCCGGCCGCAAAACTGTCGCGAGCCGCTCCGCTCGCCAGCGACCCTTAGACTTCATAGCGGTGGCGGAGTAGAATGTAGAACGCCAAAATCCGAGGAGATGCCTAACCTATGAACGCGAAGCAAATGCTGGAAGAACTCAAAAACTTTGATACGCCATCCATCACCAATGTGGTGGCGACTTATCCCGATTCGCCGCTTTGCCTCGGTTTGTACAATCCCTGGACCGAGAATTGGTACACCGATCAAACGATACGCTGCATGTACCCGGAGTTGGGACGGCGCGTTGGCTACGCTGTGACTTGCGTCTACGGTTTGCCCGATCCCAATTATTCCCGCCTGGGCTTCGCCGATGTGCTGGACGCGCTGGAGGCATCGCCTCAGCCAACGGTATTGATCCTGCAGCAGAAGTTTCCGCCGGCGCTCGCTGGCAAAGTTGGCTTGGCTGGCGGCAATATGGTCTCGGCGATGCGAGCCCTCGGTTGCGTCGGCATGTTGTCCAACGGTCCCTCGCGCGATCTTGACGAGGTCCGCGAAATGGATTTCCAGTATATGTTGAGCGGCGTGACTGCCGGGCACGGCGCCATGGCGGTGCAAGCCGTGAATGTGCCGGTCTCCGTCGGCGGCATGGATGTGGCGCCCGGCGAACTCATTCACATGGACGAAAACGGCGCCTGCAAATTCCCGGCCGATCAACTGGAAGCCGTGCTGATCAACGCGCGCGCCCTGCAAAAAGAGGAAGCCGCGCGCATGAATGCCTTGCAAAATGCGAAGTCCGCCGCCGAAATCCGGGCGATATTTGGCGGGCATGCTTACGGCGATGATGATGCCTAGCGCCAGGACCCGCCAGCGCTCTCATTGACCGGCTTGAATGAATCATTTTTGAGGTCCCGACGGGCCTCATCGCTGACAGCTTCAGTCGCAGATGGTCTATAGTCATCGACTATGTTATTTGGGGGGCTGAAACACGAAACAGGCGGATTTCGTATATATTAAACAAGACGGAAAGAATCAGTCGAGGGCAAACGATGATTGGCAAACGAATACTTGTCACCGGCGCGACCAATGGCATCGGCAAACAGGCCGCTCTTGAACTGGCGAAGATGGGCGCGGAACTGGTCATTGTCGGGCGCGACGAGATAAAGACGGTCAAAGTAAGCCGCGACATCAAGCAGGCAAGCGGCAATTCCAGCGTGGATATCCTGGTGGCCGACCTCTCGTCCATGGACGAGGTTCGCCGCATCGCCGCCGAATTTCGCGAGAAATATAAGCGTCTGGATGTCCTGCTGAACAACGCCGGCGCCGTCTTCTCCGCGTATCAGCAATCGGCTGATGGCTACGAGATGACTTTCGCGCTGAATCACATCAGCTATTACCTGCTCACTCATCTCCTGCTTGATATCATCAAGCTTACCGCGCATGAACATGGCGAAGCGCGCATCATCAACGTGTCGTCGAGCGCCCATAGAAACGCTGCCTTGCGGCTGGATAACTTGCGCGACCAGAGCGGGTACAGTTTCATGAACAGTTACGGCGCCAGCAAACTGATGAATGTGCTCTTCACTTATGAATTGGCGCGGCGGCTGGAAGACACCGCTGTGACCGTCAATGCGGTGCATCCCGGGTTGGTCGATACCGGCTTCGGCCACAATACGGGGGGACTTTGGTCTCCCATAATCAAGATCTTGCAGAAGCTCTTTGCCATATCCCCGCAAAGAGGCGCCGAAACCCTCGTCTATCTCGCCTCGTCACCGGATGCGGCTGGCATCAGCGGCAAATACTGGAATGAGAAACAACAGAAGCGCTCGAGCGAGAACTCCTATGACCGCGAGCAGCAGAAAGCGCTTTGGGCTTTCAGCGCCGAAGCGACTGGCGTCGGCTAAGTGTTGTCAGGGCAGGTCCGGCGGCAGCCTGAAGCCGTCTTCGGATTCAGTGAACTCGACCGCCTTCAAAACCGCATCGAGATTCACCCGTCCATAGACATGCGGGAAGAGCGCTTCGCCCCTTGTTGCCTCGGCGTCCTGCGCCCTCGGATGCGCTGGCGCTTCCCAGCGAAGCTCCGCCCTCAGCCGATCTTCGTCGATGCAAAGCAGCAACAGATCCGCCGCGCCGCGGTAGAAGTCCTTCGCAACCGTCAGCAACTGCTCGCGCCGGGAACAATGTATGAAGCCTTCGCTCGCCAATGACGGGGCGCTGTACCAACCTCGTTCCTGCGCCGCCTGCCAAGCCCCGTGGGAGCTTATGTGGTAGATCATGAAAGCGCTTGTTGCAGGTCCGCGATCAAATCCGCCGGGTGCTCAAGGCCGATGGAAACGCGCAGCAGGTTGGACGGCGTGCTCGAGCTTTCTTCGATCGACTCGCGGTGCTCGATGAGACTGTGCGTTCCGCCAAAGCTGGTCGCGCTCGTGAACAGCTTCAGACGGTTGACCAGGTCGATAGCGCCTTGCCGCCCACCCTCGACAAGGATCGACATCAGCCCGCTGCCGACGCGCATCTGCCGCAGCGCCAGTTCGTATTGCGGGTGGCTGGGATGATGCGGATAAAGCACATGTTCGATCTTGGGGTGTTCCGCCAGGAAACAGGCCACTTGCAAGGCATTTTCGCTGTGGGCGCGGACGCGATAAGACAAGCTCTGCAAGCCCCGCGCGGCCAGCCAGCTATTCATCGGAGACAGGACGCTGCCGCCTATCCTCACCAGCCGCATGACGCGCTCGGCGAAATCGTCTTCCTCGGCGAAGATGATGACGCCGCCCAAAACATCGTGGTGCCCGGCGATATACTTGGTCAGGGACATGACAACTATATCGGCGCCAAGCGCGATCGGATTCTGCGCGACCGGCGTCGCCACGGTGTTATCGACCAGCAGCAAGGCGCCGCTTTCACGGGTGATCTCGGCGATAGCGGCGATATCAGCCAGCCGGATCATCGGGTTGGTCGGCGACTCGAAGATGACCAATTTGGTCTCCGGGCGCATGGCGGCGCGCACGGCGCTCAGATCGCTCATATCGACGTAAGTGGTTTCCAAGCCCCAGGGCGCGAAGAATTCGTTCAACTGAACGCGAATGCCGAAGTACATATCATCGCTCGATACGACATGATCGCCTGGTTCCAGCGCCTGGAAAATGGTGAGCATGGCGGCGGATCCGCTGGAAATAGCATGGGCGACCGCGCCTCCTTCAAGCTTGGCCAAAGACGCTTCCAAGGCGGCCCGGTTGGGGTTCTGATAACGCGTGTAGATCAGTTCGTCCGGTTCATGCTCGCCACCTGTCGTCTCATACTCGAAGGTGGTGCTCAGCACGATAGGCGCTACGATTGCGCCGCTGGCAGGGTCAATCGCCGCGTTGTGAACTGCCTCGGTTTCGGGCCGCAGATCCATTTGTCATATTCCTGTAGTCTCAATATCCCGGCAATCATACAGGCTGGCAGGCAGGCCTGCCAAGTGCAGGCGAGTTAGCGCTGAGAATTGGCGGCTGCGCTATGAAATCGTTGTAGAATAAAGCAATAAGAAGTTATCGTCCGTATACCATGTGGAACATCGGCAAAGGACGGCAACGCTGAATTGGAGAGGGGCGCCATGCCAGATATGCTTGTCAAATTATACGATCTTCCGGAGTTGGCGCCCGCGCTCGCCAGGCAGCAGGACATGGGTATTACGATCAGACGGGGAATGGCGCCGGAGAAGTTCCTGGTCCTGGATTGGATTCGCCAGCATTTCAGCGAGTATTGGGTTAGTGAAGCCGACGCGGGCTTTTCTGCGCGTCCGCCAACGATCTTTTTGGCGCATCGCGGCGAGCAGATTCTAGGCTTTGCCTGTTACGATACCGCGCAGAAGAATTTTTTTGGTCCCACCGGCGTTGACGAGGCGGAGCGCGGGCGCGGCATCGGCACAGCATTGCTAATGGCGACGCTGCACGCCATGCGCGAAGCCGGTTACATGTATGGCATCATCGGTTGGGCGGGACCAGTCGAGTATTATGAGAAAGTCGTCGGCGCCGAGGTGATCCCCGGGTCCGAGCCGCCCGGCAGCTATCGCGGCATGTTAGGCACACATGCCATATTCAACGAAGGCGCGCCGAGCGACTCCTTTCTGGAGAGCGGCTGATTCAGGCAGATTTCAGGCGTTGGTTCGCTTGATAGACGACGGCATTGATCAACTCGGTCAAGCCGCGGCCCTTGCCCATAGAGATGTCCCGGCCGAAGAAAGTGAAGACAACTTCGCCATTGATAGCAGCCACTTGCTCCAATGGCGCGCCGCTGCAAGCCTGATCAAGGATGGCGCTCATGGCCATCGCTGACAAGCCCTGCGGGTTGAGCACATCAAAGTAAAAGTCCAGCGTGCCGTCCGCGCGCTCAAGCGCCCATACGAAGGCTTCTGATTCGCAGCCGATAACGCGATGCGCCTCGTCGTAGGGTTTGGTCGCAATCGACTCGGGCACCGGCTGGAATTCGTCGGCGATGGCGATCAGATAGTCGACGCGTTCTTCCCGCGATGTGATGAAGCTGAAGTCGTCGAGGTATTCTTGCAGCTTTGCCGGATAATCCGCCATTGACGCCTCACCCTGTCCAAATGAGCCGGGACAGCGCCTGGCTGCCCCGATTCACGGATAATCCACTACTTCTCGATAGGCAGGCCGACGCTGTTGCCCCATTCCGTCCAGGAGCCGTCGTAATTCCGCACATCGGCAAAACCGAGCAGGTTTGTCAAGACGAACCAGGTATGGCTGCTGCGCTCGCCAATGCGGCAGTAGGCGACGGTGGGCTCAGCCGGATTCAAGCCGATCTCCTCGAGGTAGATCGCGCTCAGTTCGGCCGCGTTCTTAAACGTGCCGTCCTCATTGGCGGCGCGCGACCAGGGCACGCTCGAAGCGCCCGGGATATGACCGCCGCGGACGGCGCCTTCCTGCGGATAGCCTTCCATGTGCAGCTTCTCGCCGCTGAACTCGGCCGGGCTGCGCACATCAACCAACTGGCCGCTGGATTGAATATGCTGCAAGACGCCATCGCGAAAGGCGCGGATACGGCTGTCGTCCCGTTCCGGCGCGCTGTAGGATGTCGGGCTGATGACCGGCTTTTCGCGCGTGAGTTCGCGCCCCTCTTCCGCCCACTTGAGCCGACCGCCGTCCATGATTTTGGCGTTCTTGTGGTTGAAGAGCTCAAAGACCCAAAGGGCATAGGTCGCCCACCAGTTGCTCATGTCGCCGTAGAAGATCACTGTCGTATCCGGCGTGATGCCAATGCGGCTCGCCAGCGCCTCAAAGCCAGCCTTGCCGAGGTAATCCCGGCGCAGCGGGTCATTGAGATCCTTGACCCAATCGACCTCGACGGCGCCAGGAATATGACCGCTTGGATACAGCAGCGGGTCTTCGTTGGATTCGACGATACGAATATTGTCGTCACTCAGGCGGGCGGCGACCCAGTCTGTCGAGACGAGCTTGTCTGGATTCGCATACCCACGACTTCCGATATCACTCATGCTTGCTTCTCCCGTTTCACTAGTCTTTCGAGGTACTACAGTGGTTGCCCGCTCGGACTGCACAATCAAAAAAGCCAACCTGTGCGGGTTGACTTGTTGGTAGCGAACAACCATGCTGCTGGCAAACCAAACTCACCCGCCTATAGGCTGTAGCCCAGACAACAACAGGTCGTAAACATACTGACGGAGATAGATTTGCTCATACGCTTACACTATCACAGCCGCGCGCGGAATACAAGAAGGGATGAAAACTCTGATGGCATTCTATTGAAAAGGCGGCAACTCTAGCGAAGTATGGAGGCGGTCCCAGCAGAGTTGGCAATTCTCCAGCTTAAGCGAAAGGTGGAGGCCTTGGGGCAGGGCGAAAGTGAATTTCCCTCGGCCGATGCTGCCGATAAGCGGTTTCCGCCTGGCAACGATATATAAGCCCGCCTCATCTTGCTCAGTCGTCCATTGCCAGCCGAAGCTCGCTGGTAGTTCCAGTGTTGCCAAGACCTTGAGTTGATCGTGCCAGGACAAGCTGATATCGCAGTGTTCGGCTTGGAGGAAAAAGGTATTGGGCAAGGTCACGTTCCATTCAAGGCGGCGCGTCTCAATGGCCAGATCGCGGGCCGAGCCAACAAGCTTGACAGCATTCCAAATGCCAGCCAGGCGCCGCATCACAATTCTTCCAAGTGATCAGCGACCCAGCGGTCATACGCGGTTCGCAGTTTTCGCGTGAACAAGCCGACCTTGCCATCGCCTATCGCCACGCCGTCAATCTCAACGACGGGGATGATGCCTCGACTGCTGCTGGTAAGAAAGGCTTCGTTGAAAAGAGGCAGGTCTTCCAGCCGTGGCGCATGCCAGCGCAGCGGGAGTATGCCGATGCAAACCTCAAGTACGATCTTGCGCGAGATACCAGCCAGCACGCCATCACCGGCTGTCAGTAATTGACTATTGTTGACAGCATAGAAGTTGGAAGTCAAGCCTTCGAGGATGGCGCCGCGGGAATCAACGAGGAAGGTTTCATAGATGCCCGCCGGCATTGCCGAAAGGAGAGATTCGCGTTGGTGCATCCACATGCTTGACTTGGAGGCAGGATTGCTCCTCGCGACGGCTGCGGTTGTTATGCAGCGTACGCCCTCGATGATGGCATGAGGCGCCGGCGGTTGAAATGGTTCGATCGTGAGCAACAATTCGTCGGGAGCATTTGCGGGAACAGAAATCCGAAAGCGCGCATCGCCGTAGCCGGAGTGGACGATCATTTGGCGCAAGGCTCGCCTCAGGCAGTTGCGGTCCAGTTGGAGCGAAATACCTTCGCGCAAAGCCGAATCTTCGAGACGGTCAAGATGAGCTCCCAGCAGCAAAGTCTGTGTTGAGTTGTAGGTATTGCTGACTGTGTATACGCCGTCACAAGGCTCGTGCCGCGCCGCGTCGCGCAGGTTTTCCGCGATGTAGTTGACGTCCGCGAGTCCGGCAGGGGTCAGTCGTTTAACCAGGGCGGGCATATCGGGCGGGCCGATCTAGCGTTGCAGCCACTGTTCGCGGAACACGTTCCAATCAGCTTGGCTCAGTTGCTCATCGGAATATATGGCGACGCCGGTTACCAAGGCGCGCCTCTCTTCGTCCAGGCGGCGCAAACCTTCGTTGACGCCGTCAAGGGCGTTTGCCATCGTCTCGATCGCCGGGTTGTGCGCATTGCTCGCGCCACCGTAGTTAGGGATGCTCACCAGGATTTTTGTGCTGGATTCCGCGAGATCGGCATAGGTTTCGATGTGATAAGCGACCCAGTTCACATAATCCAGCGGTTCTTGGCGGTAGCTCTGGTACATGAGCAAGATGACCTCGTCGGCCGGGGCTATGACACGCTGTTTGAAAATAGGCGACCACATTGTGCCGGGCGCAATTGACGGGATATTCTGCAATCGAAGATCGGGCGGAGTTAGATCAGCAGTGGCGGCGATGGCGATAGCGCTTTCGGCGCCGACGGCCGCGCGCACTCGTTGGGTCAGGCGGATAAAATCATCATTGTCGGAGAACATCGGTTTGACATCAAGCAATACGCCGTCAAAACCCATTTCCTTGACGAGCAGCCGGGAAAATTCAGCGATATTTTGGTGCAGATTGCTGTCATCCAGGCGATAGCCGTCAACGTTGTCCAGATGCGTCCAGATCTCAATCCAGGCGAGGATTTCCAGTTCATCGCCTTTGCTCTTGAATGTTTCGACGAACTGAGCGACGGCGTCGCGAGAGTTCATGAAATTGGCAGCGCCTTGCGCTCCGCCTGACCAGCGTTCGTCTGCGCCAAGCGAACTGACGTAGGCGTAAGCCTTGCCAATGCGGTGTTCAACCAAGCGATTTACAAACTCGCCCAACCGCCTCTCGTCGAGATCGCCGTAGACCCAAGATCTATCCAACCAGATGGCGTTGTTCGGGGGCAACTGTTCGATGTTCCGATTAAGTACCGCGGAAATCAGCAACCCGGAAGCCAGGACTAAGCCGGCGGCTGCGCCAACTCTCAGCCGATTGCGAGGGGCGAGCAAGGCAGACAATCGCAGAGCGCGCTGGCGTCCCAAGTGGCCGATTCCGCTTCTGGCGCTTGATCCGCTTCCTGAGCTGGTCAGCAGTTTTGCAATTGAAGATAAGACGGGATTGAGAATAGTTCGGAGTCCGCGCCTGGAGGAAGAATTTTCGGAGGCTGAGTCAGGGCTCTGGGACATGGATTCGTCCGAAATGTTTTACACATTCAATGGAACTGTATTGTATCACAATTCTATTCCTATACCCTGACGCTAAAGGCTCAGCTTGAGCCAAGGCACAGAGTTAAGGCGAATTTAACTGCTCCAGCAAAGGCGGTCCAAGAATGAGAACTCCGACGATGGCGGCGGATATCGCTGCCGCCAGCACAGCGCCGGCTGCCACATCCTTCGCCGTTTTGGCCAACGGGTGATAGGTCGGCGCGGCTAGATTGACCGCGGCTTCTATCGCGGCGTTTAGGAATTCAGCAAGCCATACCAGCGCGATCGCGAGACTCAATGCCGCCCAGCCATTGGCATCTATGCCGAGCCACAGACCTGCTCCAATGACTGTGATGGTCGCAAGCGCCATGATGCGAGTGTTCTTCTGGTAGCGCAGCATGTAAGCGAATCCGGCCAGGGCAAAGGCAAGACTTTGCAGCCGATTGGAGCTGACGCGATAGCTGCTTGCGGCGGGATCTGACTCTGCCGCCGGGCGCAGGTCGCGCTGGAATCGCTTAGGCACGCTTGACCGTCTCATATCTATCCACAAGCGCGCGGTTTATGCCCAAGCTCTCCAAAGCCTTGGCTTGCGCCTCCCACATTCGCTCGCAAGCTTCCGGCGCGTCGTGCGTGTATCCCAGCAAGTGCAGCGTACCATGAATGACAAGAAGGCAGAGAGTTTCCTCAAGGGGCGCGCCTTTCGCTGCCGCTTGCGCCGCGGCGTATTCGCAGGCAATTATTACATCGCCAAGATATGTTTGTTCTTCGCTGATTTCGTCGGGCAGAGAGGGCGCGGCAAAGGACAATACATCTGTCGGGGCGTCTATTAGACGATGACGCTGATTAAGCTCGCGCAAGTTGTCTTGGCTGGTGATGACAATTGTCATTCCGGCGCGGGGATACACGGCGCATTGCTCCAGGACAGTTTGCGCAGCGCGTTTCAGGCGCTCCTCATTCAAGCGGTACTGGTCAGGATTGTGAAACTGTATTTGAGTCGCCACACGGGCTAATCCGCTTCGTCGGCGCGCTTGACCGGATGCTTGGGCTGCGATCGGTTGCCGTTGCGTTTTGGCAAGACAGGCACGTCAGCCAGGGGTTCATCATCTTCCATGATGATGGAGTCGCCGGGCTCCTCAGCGAGAAGGGGGCTTGATTCGGCCGGAGTCTTACCTTTAGCGGCTTGGTCCGCATTTGCGTTTGCCGCCGGCAAGGGCGTGGCGCCGGAGGCTGCCGCTTTCTCGACGGTGTTGGAGCGCGCGGGCGCCGCAATCGCTTTGGCTTTGCCGGGCTCATCCTTCTTCTTGGGCGCTCCATTGCCGCTGTGAGGGGCCGGTCGCAGCGGCTGCTGAACAGCTTTGGCGTAATCCAGGCGCGGGTGAAACAAGCCGCGGAAAATGTCGATGAACGTGTCTTCAATTAACCGCAATTCATTAAGAGTGAGATTGGAGTTGTCCAATTGACCGGAATTGCGTTTCCCCTCGATGATATTGTGAACCAACTCGGCGATTTCCTGGTTCGTTTGCGGCTTGACCGCGCGCGCTGCGGATTCGCAACTATCAGCCATCATGAGTATGGCTGTCTCAGGACTTTGCGGAATGGGACCCGGATAGCTGAAATCGGCCGGGTCAATGCCGTTTTCATCGCCAGCGGCGGCCAGCGCCCGTTGGTAAAAGACGTAGACCTGGGTCGTGCCGTGGTGCTCGCGAATGAATTCGCGAATTCGATTCGGCAGGTTGAACTTCTTGGCAATCTGGTCGCCTTCTATGACGTGGTTGATGATGATATCCGCGCTGCGATACGGATCATAGAGGGCATCATGGGGGTTCTGAATATGCTGCTGGTTTTCGGTGAAGAAAAACGGATTACTCATTTTGCCGATGTCATGATAGAGGGCGGCGACATGGGTCATCTGCGTATCCGCTCCAATTGCCTGTGCCGCCTGTTCAGCCAGGTTGGCCACCTGCAATGAATGCTGATAAGTGCCCGGCGCTTCACGCAGCAGGCGCTGCAACAGGGGTTTGCTGGGCTGGCTCAAATCCATCAGGCGGAAGGGCGTCGCCAGATTCAAGGATACGGTCAATACGTACATCACAGCAAAGGAGGCAGTCGGAACAATGAGCAAACCGCTGAATAAGGCTTGAAGCATATTGGAGGCGTCATTGGGCTGATAGCCGATCTGCAGCGCGAAGATCGCGACTACTGCCGCGTTTGCCAAGCCGACGAAGAGACCGGCCAAGAAATAGTTGTTGAGGCGCCCGGCGTTCCTCAGCGTTAAGATGGCGCCGATATTGCCGGCGGCGACCAAGCTGGCGATCTCCAGCGACGGGCTGCGGCTGAGCAAACTGCTAAGAAAGGCGAAGCCTACAGCGGCGACGATAGCGAAGTTTGGCGTGCTAATTGCGACGTAGACGATGCCAAGCGCTGCCGCTGGCATGAGATAAATGTTCGCGCTGCCGAAGGCTCTCATCGTCGCCAGGGCGACCAGAAAGAGCGCGGCAATCAGCAGGAGGTTGGCGCGGTCCAAGGATATCATTTGCGGCTCAAACCGGCCTATGTAAAGGCCGAGCATGATGGTTGCCAAGGCGCTTGCTACGAGAGCGCGCAGGACCCTCGGGCCGCGATTGGCGGTCTGCGCGAGCAAACCCAATTCTTGTAGCGCTTCAAAGGAGAGCGCGTCAATGCGTTGGCCCGCCGGGGCGACAATCTGCCCGGCAATGAACTGGCGCTGCTGATCTTCGACCTTGGCGAGAGCCTCAGCCTGGTTGATCGCCGTCTGATCCGGGTTCTCAAAGGTATTGGCGCGTATCAGATCGGAAGTGATCTCGGTGACAATCTGGCTCTGCTGCTCGCTCAAGCGGAGGCTGACCTGATTCGGAAGCTGCTCACGCGCGCGGTTCAAGTCGGCGGCGCGTATTTCGTCGCTCATCACGCGCTCGAGAACGAGCGTGATTTCGGTTCGCACTTGGGTCCAACTCTCATCGGGCAACTGCAGAATCGCTTCGATGGTATTTTCGTTGTTGTCCAATTGCAGCGATGTTATGGCCCGTATGTCAGCGATCTGTTGTTCCAGCGAAGCGAAGGAATCGGCGCGCACATTGTCAATATAATTGAGGATATTTTCCGAAAGATCGCGTTGACGGCGGGCGACGCCGGGGTCGGCCGGAGCGAATACCGTTGGGACCTGCGCCAGGACATTCGTGCGTTCTTGCTCGGTGAGGATCGCGCTGATGAAGGACCCTTCCTCCTGCGCGATGATATCCTCGGTGGGCACGCGGCCGATGCCCAGGTTCGATGTGCTATTGAAGCGCAAGAATATGTCGTCAAGCGCGATGATGAGCGTGCAGCAGAGGGCGAAGATAGCAGCGGCGAACAGAAGCAGCAGAATATGCGCGGCCGCCTCCGTCCGTTCGGGACGTATGTTCAAGCGTTCTTCGAGCAGATCAGCGACGGACGCAAGCACAGTCTAACTCAACAACTCTCTCACAAGCGCGTTGACGGCTCTTCCATCCGCCAGCCCGCGCACACGGGGCATAATGAGGCCCATGACTTTTCCGACTTCTTTTATAGAATTGGCGCCGACTTCGTCAATCGCTTCCTGTACGATGGGGCGCAATTCTTCGTCTGTCAATTGTCGCGGCAAGAATTCCTCGGTCACCGCCAGTTCAAAGCGTTCACTTGCCGCCTCGGCGGCGCGCCCGACGCTTTCCAACTCGTCAATGGTCTCGCGGCGCTTTTTCGCTTCCCGGCGCAGGATGTCCAGGATCGTTTCGTCGCCCAGCGACTGGCGCTCGTCAATTTCGACCTGCTTGATGGCGCTCTGCAACAATCGAATGGCGTTGCGGCGCTCTTTGTCCTTCGCCTTCATCGCGTCTTTGAGGGCTTCCTGCAATTGCTGTTTAGGATTCGGCATTGCTGTTTCTTGGTCTAACTATATGAAGCGCTGCTGCCGGCAATGGCTGAAACGCTTGAATCGGGCGGGTCCAAGATCGGCAGGACTTCTTTCACTGTACCATGAATCTCGCCCGCGGTGAATGTGTCTAGTCTGGTAGAGGCGACGATATTGCTCAGGTCGCGCGGATGCACGGCGCGAACCCGCATGTAATTGTCGGTGTAGCCCGTGTTGATGAATCCTCGCGGCGTGGCGCCAATGACCTGTTCCCAGAGGACTGACTGCACTGTGCCAAGCAGACGCTCGGCGAACTGTCGCTCCATCTGCCGGGATAAGGCGAGCAGTTTGTTGCTGCGGTTTTTTTTGACGTCATTGCTGATCTGATGCCGCATTCTGTTTGCTGGCGTGCCGGGCCGGTTGCTGTATCGAAAGATGTGGAGACCGCCGAATTCCATCTCTCGGATAAAGCGCTCCGATTCGGCGAATTCGTCTTCGGTCTCGCCGGGGAAGCCGACAATGACATCGGTGGTGATTCGCACTTCTGGAATCAGAGCGCGGGCCGATGAAATCAGCGCGCGGAACTGCGCTTGATTCGTGTGCCGGCGCATGCGTTTGAGCGTCGCGTCGCAGCCGCTTTGGAGGGGCAGATGCAGATGACGACAGAGCCGCCGATTTTTCCACAGCGCAAAGAAATCCGGCCTCAGGTCCCAAGGCTCAAGCGAAGAAAGACGGATCCGCGGCATCGTCGTCTCGGAGAGCAGAGCTTCCACAAGGCGCTTCAATCCCTGGCGATCGCCAAAATCATGACCGTAGCTGCCCAGATGCACACCGGTAAGCACGGCTTCCTGATAACCGCTGCGCCGCAGGTAATTCAGCTCGCGCACGAGATCAGGGATGGAACGGCTGCGTCCCTGGCCGCGGGCAATTGTAGTGACGCAAAAGGTGCAGGCATTGTCGCAGCCGTCTTGCGCTTTCACGAAGGCGCGCGTCTTTCCCAGGAGGCCGGTTCCGGATTGACGTTCGATTGGCTCGGCGTCGAACTCATCTACGGTTTCGCCGGTGACCAGCGATACGAGCCTGGATTTGCTGCTGTTATCGATGACTCGCTGCACGCCAGGGAGATGACGTATTTCAACTGGCGCGATCTGGGCATAGCAGCCGGTCACAGTGATTGCGCCATTTGTGTTGCTTCGCTGGAAATCGCGAATGAACTTACGGCTCGTCTTGGCGGCCTCGTTGGTGACGGCGCAGGTATTAAGGACGAAATGGTCGGCTTCTTCCGGCGAAGCAACGACCTCGTGACCCAATGCCCTGAACTGTCGCGCCATTGTGTCGATTTCGCTCTGGTTGAGCCGGCAACCGACCATGCGCAAATGCACTTTCATAATCTGGCGTCCTCGCGACCTGTCTCGGCCGGGCTGTATACAATCATGTTGTCAAAGCGCAGAACCACGCCGCCGCCCCCGGTCGCGGTTGATTGCGCGATCAATCCGATTTTCCCGCTGCGCTTCATCTCGTCCCGGTAGGTATCGCGCATACTGCCGTTGACGCATTCTCCGGCGGAATAGGTGCTTGCGGCGCCCGCGTCATCGGGAATACATAGACTGACGTTGACATCGTTGATGAAGAATTGATAGTTGGAATTCCGCGACAGAACGCGAATCGCGTTTTCCGCGCCGATGCCCTGATTAATGTGGGGCGAGGGGATCCAACCGCTCAGCGCTTTCGCCGCGCCGTCTTCCGTTCGCCAAAGTGAATAGTAGCCGTCGCTGCTGATCATGAAGGCGCTGTAGCTGGTTGTTTGCCGCCCGTCAAAAGCTTGGCGCAGAGCCGCGCCGGCTAAGGGCGAAAGCTCGCTGATTCCGCAGAGCAAGATGGCAGGCAGCGCGCAGGAGTCGTCCGCAGCGTCCTGGACGTGGAAGACCAGCCCAAATGCGTTGTCCAGCGGACCGCCGATTGCGCTGGCCGAAACGCTCGCGTCGAAATCAGCAAATCGCGGCTTGGAAGCGGACCAGGCGGCAGTCTGCGCGTCCGCCACAGAGATTTCCAGTTGCTCCGCGACAATCCGCGCGCTCTGTTGGCCTGCAAACAAATCCCAGTCCTCGCTGTAGCTGGAGAAGGCGGAGACATAAAGCAATGCCCCGTCCTTGCCGGCAAGCGCTTCTGTCGGCTGTGACAGCGCGCTGTATGTCAGGTTGGCCGCGATCAATGCGAGCGCCAGACAGAGGCACAGCAGAAAAATGCGCGCGCTCGCCGTCAGGCGCCCTTGCCCGGAATCAGATGCGTTGCTGGATCCCGCCACCAAATGAGCCATGGCACATCACTTGCAAATGGCGTGATTTTAGCATAGGGTCTCGCCCCCGTAAACGATGAGCGGAGGCAGCCCGACGCCTAATGACAGGTATCGCCTGCGAGCGAGCATACATGCGCTCCAGCCGAAAGCGCGAGATGTGTACTTGACAGCTTTTGACGCGCTTGTTAGACTTCCGTCAGACTGGAACAAATTGGATCGGCGATGTCACGAATAGCCGCCATGGGCATGACTATGACCTCGACTATGATGCGCCACTGCGCGCAACGTGGAGGTTTTGGTTTGTTGTAGGCGGAATTAAGCGAGCAGCAAACGGGCGTGTGGAAAACCTCCACACGCCTTTTTTGTTTTCGAGAGCTGTCTGCAAGGGGCATTCTCAAGCGATTCCGGGTAAACCATTTCGCGCAGGAAAGGAATATGTGATGGCTAGATATACGATGAAGTTCGGCGGCACATCGGTTGGATCTCCGGAGGCAATCGCCCAGGTCGTTGAGATCGTCAAAGACTTCCTGGCTGAGGGGCACGAGTTGGCGGTTGTTGTCTCGGCGATGGCTGGCGTTACCGATATGCTCTTGGAGTCGGCCGCAGCGGCTGCCGCGCGGGATCGCGCCAGATACTTGGCGATCAGCGATGAGCTTCGTCGGATGCACACTAAGGTGATAGAAGGGTTGATCGATTCCGATGCCGACCGCGCAGCCATCGACGCCGAGATGGAGGAACTGCTGCGCAGTCATGTCGAGCTATGTGAAGCCGTGTATATCCTGGGCGAAGTCACGCCGAGGATTTCGGATGCGCTTGTATCTTTTGGCGAGCGCCTGAGCAGCCGAGTTATTGCGGCGGTTATGCAGGCGAGAGCGCTGCCGGCCAGACAGCTCGACTCGGAGGCCTTCATCGTCACCGATAATCAGTTCGGCGACGCCGAACCTCTATGGGGCGAGACTGAGGCGCGCGTCGCTGGCTCGCTTCGGCAGGAACTGGATTCCGGACTTACGCCGATCATCACCGGTTTCATCGGCGCCACGCCGGACGGCACGATCACGACGCTGGGGCGCGGCGGCAGCGATTACAGCGCGGCGATTATCGCGGCCTACCTGGATTGCGACGAACTGATAATCTGGACCGATGTGGACGGGGTAATGACCACCGATCCGCGCCTGGACAAGCGCGCGCGCGTCTTGCCCTATGTGTCGTATCAGGAAATCGGCGAGCTTGCGTTTTACGGCGCCAAGGTGCTGCATCCCAAGACAGTACAACCCATTATCAATCGCGGCATTCCGCTGCGCGTGCGGAACACATTTAATCCGAAACATTCGGGCACCTTAGTGGGCGCCAGGACGCAAGCCAGCGCAACGGTGATAAAAGCCGTCACCGGCATCAGAGACGTTTCGATGCTGACTGTCAGCGGCCGTGGCATGCTCGGTGTGCCGGGCATCGCGGGGCGGACCTTCCTGGCCTCCGCCAAGGCTGGCGCCAATATCTTGATGATCTCGCAATCCTCCTCGGAGCAGAGCTTCTGTTTCACCGTGGTTGACCCGCTGGCGCAGGCGGTCAAAACAGCGGTGGAGACAGAATTGCAGCGGGAGATCCAGCACAACAACGTAGATAGCGTGGATGTGCTGTCCGATATTGTGATTATTACTGTGGTCGGTTCCGGCATGCGCGGAACGCCGGGTGTGGCGGGCCGGGTCTTCTCGCTCTTGGGGGAAAACAGAATCAATGTCCTGGCGATCGCTCAAGGGTCATCCGAGTGCAGCATTTCCTTTATCATCGCCGAGGCGGATCTTGAGAGGGCGGTGGGGAAGTTGCATAGCCTCGCGCTGGAGACAGTTGAGAACGACAGGATAAACGGGGTCGGCAGCCCGTATTAAGACTATGTTTTAGTCGGCGGTCAGGGCTTGCAGAATCGCCTCCCAATGCGAATACAACATAAGATGCCCCGCTTGGGCCTCGCAATGCGGTTGAGCGTTGGGGATCATTTTCGCCATGCGTTGCGCCACGACCGGCGAGCAAAAAAGGTCGGCGTCACCCCACCAGATATCGACCGGCACGCGGATAGATTGCAGGTGATAGCCCCAAGGGCGTATGAGGGCGAGGATCTCGTCCGCCAGGTTGTCGCTGCCGGTCCCTCGAATCTCGTCCCACATATCGCGCCGACTGACAAACAGGTCGATGTTGCTCAGGGCAGCTTGGTCAATACGCGAGAGCGAACTGCCAAGATCACGAATGTATTGGTCGGCCGGGCGCTGGCCATCGAAGACGAAGAAGGCGCGCAGCAGCAGGCGGAAAAATGCTTCGTTGCCGGCGGCAAGCTGAAACAGGCGGCCATAGAGCGGGTGCAAGGCGCGGAAGCCAAGGGCGTGATCCAGCGGGGGCCAACTGGCAACAACTGCGCAGCGACTGACGACTTGCGGAAACCGCCAGGCGCAGGCAAGCGCATAGGGACCGCCGGCTGAGTAGCCCAGTACGGCAAATTGCTCAAGCTTCAGCGCTTTGCCGAGCAGCATCACATCGTCCACGACATCCATGATGCCGCGCCCGGGCTTGCGGCTGGAGGCGCCGTAGCCAGGCCGGTCGACGCCGATCAAGCGGATGCCGAGGCGCGTCAAGATTGAATCATCGGGATGGCGCAGGCTGCGATTGCCCCAAAGGTCATGGAAGAGCATGACCGGCTTGCCCGCAGGCTCGCCATATTCCGCGAACCCCAAGCGTCTGCCGTCTTGCAGTTGCGCTTGCCTGGCTGTGGCAACTTGCGCCAATCTAGGCATTGTCACTCCGGTAGAAAGCTTTGCCGTGGCGAGGGTACAAGATTTCGAGCCTGGGCGATAGCCGCAAGGTTAGGTCAGCGCGGGTAGACGGCGAGCACGGTGGGAACCGCGTCGAATGAGGGCTGATAGTAGTCCGCGGCTGGAATGGCGATCATTGTGGAGCCGCCGCCGTCCAGGTTGACTGCTGTCACGATGTTGAGATCGGTTGACGGCAAATAGGCGCTGAGGTCTTGCAGGGACGGCCCGAAGTAGGGCGCCGTCAATATCAGGATCTTGCCGTCTGCGTCCTCGGCAATGACGGTGCGGCGATTTCGTTCTCCTGCAGATGAGCCGAAGTAGGCTTGCTCGCCGTTGAACACGAGCAAGGGAAAACCCTGAATCGCCTGGTCTACGGTCGTATCGATTGGGGGCGGTACGGCGCGAAAGCCGATGACGGAGGCCGCGCCATTGCGCACGAGGAAGGTTCCGCCGCGGTTGTGATAGGCGCTGCCGCTGAGGCGGCCGTCGCTGACTACCGCTCCAAGCGCGCGATTCGCTTGATCGTAGAAGTTGGCGTTGATGATGATGCTTGCGTTTGGCTCAAGCTCAAGCCAGCCTGCGAGGCTTTTGGGAGCGCCAGCATGGTAGATAGCGCGAAAACGATAATGCCGCGGGTCTATGCGTAAGGCGACAAGCTGTGACGAATCACCGCCGTCGGGACGAAGCGTCCGCCACTCCAGCCCGACGGCGATTGTCTCCCATTTCGATACGGGTGTGGCTGCCGGCAGGGCTGTTAGCGCGGGCAGCAATTCCGCTGGCAAGTTGCAGGCGCCCAGCAGCCCGGCAAATAGAAGAAGGAGCATTTGTCGGCGCAATCCGCTCCTCACGTTTGGCGACCGCCGTCGCTCTTGGAATCAGGCGAGTTTGTCAGCAATGCGCCGTATTCTTTCAACAGCTTCCTTCAGCTTGCCGAGGTCTTCGGCAAAAGAAAAGCGAATATGAGCGTCTTTGCTGACGCCAAAGGCGCTGCCCGGCACGCCGACAACCACCGCCTCGTCGAGGATAATGTTGGCGACTTCATCGCTGGTCTTGCTCGTTTCATTCACTTTGGGGAAGGCGTAGAATGCGCCTTCGATATTCGGGCTGGACATGTTCGGGATGCTGTTGAAAGCGCTGACCATGAAGTCGCGCCGTTCTTCATAGGATTTGCGCATCTCTTCTACGCAGTCCTGGGGTCCGGTGAGCGCGGCGACCGCGGCATGCTGCGTGAAAGTGGCGGCCGAGGTAGAGGTCTGTGAATTGAACATTCCGGCCACGCTTATCAGCGATGTGGGACCCGCGAGCCAGCCCAGACGCCAGCCTGTCATCGCGTAAGCTTTGGACATGCCATTGATCACCACCACGCGATCGGCGATTTCCGGAATCGACGCCAGCGAAACAGCCGGACGCCCATCGAAGTTGAGCTTCTCGTATATATCGTCCGAGATGATGTAGAGGTCGTTTTCCAACGCGAGCGTCGCCACCGCTTCAATCTCGGCCGAGGAAAGCATGTGTCCAGTCGGGTTGCAGGGCGAGTTGATGATGATCGCCTTGGTTTTCGGCGTGACAAAGGCTTTCATGTGGTCAAGGTCCAGCCTGTAGTTGTCCGCGCTGCTCGTCTCGATCGTTACCGGCGCCCCGCCAACCATCGTCGTAATTGACGGATAACTGACCCAATATGGCGCTGGAATCAGGACTTCGTCGCCGGGATCAAGCATGGCTTTGAGCGCCAGGAAGAGCGCCAGCTTGCCGCCGGGCGTGACAATGATGTCGGTCATGGGATCGACGCGGACATCATTGTCCCGTTCCGTTTTCGCCGCAATCGCTTCCAGCAGCGGACGAATCCCTTTGGAGGGCGCCGCATAACGCGTTTCGCCATCGCGCAGCGCTTTGATCGCCGCCTCGACAATATGCGGCGGCGTGTCGAAGTCCGGCTCTCCGCCAGCGAGACCGATAACGGACTTGCCCTCCGCCGCAAGCTGTTTCGCCTTGTCATTCATCGCGATCGTCGGCGATTTGGATATCTTTTTTGCCAATAGAGTTGGGCTTGGCATCACTTGACCTTTTCAATCTTTTGAGTCGCTGGATAACGCGAAGAGTGTATCGCCGTCGTCAACGCTAGAAAAGGGTGGGTAGGCGGCCTTGCGGGAGCCGCTAAACGGGATACATGCCGGTGAGCCGACGCAAAGCTTGTATTGCGACTTTGCCATAGATTGCTATAATATGGCGCGATTGCGTTTGTGTTACATTTTGGTTCGTATCTGTGTAGGAAAGGATTATCAATGCCTAGAAGTCTACGTTTTCTATCATTCTTGCTGCTGCTTGCGCTGCTTGCGATGGTGCCGGCTGCGTTTGCGCAAGACAATGTTGATGTCTACGGGCGCGAGTTGCCCGCGGATGCCGCCCCGTACGAGATGCAGGTCTACCGCAACCTGTGTGACTCGGCGCGCCAGGAAACTTCGCTGTCGTCAATCGTCACCGTATATTCCCGCATTTGCAGCACTGGCGCCTTCGATAAATTCTCCGATTCCCTGGTTGTGCTCAACAACAATATGGAAATCATTCCCTCGGCCGCCACAGACTGGTCCGTATCCGAAGATGGTTTGACCTGGACCTTCAACCTGCGCGGCGATCAGATGTGGAGTGATGGCAGTCCCGTCACCGCCAATGACTGGGTCGAGAGTTGGCGTTATATGGCGGATCCGGATCACGCCTATGACTTCGTCTGGTTATGGCTGGGCATCATTGACGGCTGGGACGAGGCGGTCGCCGGGGAGATTTCACCGGAAGAGATTGGCTTGGAAGCCGTCGACGACAATACGCTTGCTGTGACGACGCAAGTTCCGTTCCCGCCCTTGCCGGCGACATTCTTCTTCTGGCCGCCGATGCAAGCCAAAGCGCTGACGGAGATCGGACCTGACTACATTCTGGATCCCGAGACGCATGTCTCCTCCGGTCCTTTCATCCTCCGCGAATTCGAGCCGGGCAGCCACGCGGTGCTTGAAGCGAATCCGGATTATGTTGGTCCGCGCAGGCCCTGGCTGCGCCGTCTGGAGTTTGTCTATGGCGATATGCTCAACAGCAGCTTCCTGGCTTTCCAGGATCAAGAAATTGACCAGGTACACCAGTCCTTGCTGAGCCCGGCCGACTTTGACGTGATATTCGCCGATGAGGTCATGTCGCAGAATTATCGTCAGCATGCGGGCGACTTCCGCACCGACTACCTGTTGATGGACACCTACACCGAGCCCTTCAACGATGTCAATGTCCGGCTGGCTTTTGCCAAGGCGCTTGACCGCGAGTCCATTGTGGAAAATGTGGTCGGCACGACGGTGGGCATCCCGGCCTATTCCTTCCTGGCGCCCGGGTTCCCCGCTTCCAACAGCGCGGGCTTGCAGGACATCCAGGACTTCGATTGCGAAGCGGCGCAAGGTCTCTTGTCTGAGGCCGGCTATCCTGGCGGCGAAGGCTTCCCGGCGGTTGAATTGGCGCTGCGCGGCGAATCCGCCTTCATTCAGGATTGGTTCATCGCCGCGGCCGCTTCGATCGGCCAATGCCTGAATGTCGAAATCACGGTCAACAATCTTGAATTCCAGGATTATATGACCCGCCTGTTGGAACGTCCGACGACGCTTCAATTCGGCGGTGTGTCCTACGGTATGGACTACTTGGATCCGGCCAACATGATGGGCGTCTGGGTCTCGACGGGCCGCCATTCCTGGCGCAACGAAGCTTTTGACAATCTGGTGCGCGAGGCGAATTCCTTCACTGGCGATCCGGCTGAGCGCATTGCGATGTACCAAGAAGCCGAGCGGATCATGGTTGAAGACGTCGGCGGGATTTTCCTGGTTCACCGCATTCAAGGCGACTTGTGGCATCCGTATATGGGGGCGACGGGCAACTGCTGGGAACCTGATCGGCAAGGCTTGGCGACCACCCATTGGGGCAACGAGCATTGCTGGGGCGATTACTACATCACGGATGAGGTGATGAACTACGACACTCATCGCGATGAGTAGCTGTTAGTTCGAGCGCAAGAGAAGACAAGTGGGGGCGGGTTAGTAGCCCGCTCCCATTTTTGTTTGAGCGCCGCCTGGTCCAGGCTTACATTGGCCGGCGGCGCTTCGGCGCGAGCCTAGTCAGCGGAAGACGCGCGATATGACCGCTATTTCCGAGAAGGCCATAGTCATTGACAATGAGGCAATACCGCAACCATGATCGGTTATATTTTCCGCCGATTGCTATCGCTATGTTTTGTGCTACTGGTCGTTTCGGTTTTGGTCTTTGTCTTGATGAATCTGGTCCCCGGCGGTCCGTTCACTCTGGCCGATCGCGGTTATAGCGGGGCCGCGCTGGAAAACCTCGAGCGCAAGTACGGCTTGGATAAGCCCTTGCACGTTCGCTACATCAATTACCTCACCGGCGCGGTTCAACTCGATTTTGGCAATTCCTTTTCAGTGGCGGGCAATCCGCCGGTCAAAGACTTGATCGCCCGCATTTGGCCGGTCACTTTTCAACTGGGCTTCTACACCATACTTGTTTCTTTTGGCTTGGGCATCACCCTTGGCGTCATTGCCGCTTATTATCGAAATGGGCTGGTAGACAACTTTGTCACTTTTGTCGCGACCGCCGGCATCGCCGTGCCAAATTTCATCATAGCCACCTGGTTCCTCTTGATCTTTGGTTTTCAGAATGGCTGGGGCGTCGAGAGCAAGTGGATCATTGGACCGGTTACCGCGGATGGCGCCGCTATCCTGTCCTGGGATTATTTCTTGCCGGTGCTGACCTACGCCCTGGCGCCGCTGGCGTTGGTCTCTCGCTATACCCGCTCAAGCTTCGCCGATGTGCTGACGGCGGATTTCATACGCACAGCCCGCGCCAAAGGCTTGTCCGAGCGCTTCATCATGCTGCGTCACGTCCTGCGAAATGCGCTGATACCGATGATCACGGTGTTGCTGCCGCAGGTGCCCAATCTGCTGACCGGCTCGCTCTTTATTGAAGTGGTATATGGTGTGCCTGGCTTGGGCAAGTTCTTCGTGACGAGCATTTTCAATCGTGATTATCCGATGATTATGGGCTTGGTACTGCTGATTGCATTGCTCTGGGGGTTGACCTACCTGATCACCGATATCCTTTACACCGTCATCGACCCGCGCATCCGCCTTGGCGAGACGAAGGGAGCTTGAACTCAATGCCCGCTAAGCCCCCGGTATTGAAGGCGGATCTGCCTGAACAGTTGGAGCAGCGTTCGCTCTTGCGCGATGCCTTGCGCCGCTTTCTGCAAAACCGCTTGGCGATGCTGGGCGCGATTTTGCTTTCCTTGCTTGTGATCGTGGCTGTGCTGGCGGACATAGTGGCGCCATACGGGCTGAATGAAGTGGATTTTTCCATTGTGCGCTTGCCCCCGTTTGAAGACCCGAATCACATCCTGGGCGGCGATGGCGTCGGGCGCGACTTTCTTACGCGCTTGATCTACGGCGCGCGCACATCGCTTTTTGTTGGACTGCTTGTGCCGCTAATCTCATTTGGCTTTGCTGTGCCGCTTGGCGCGATCGCCGGATACCGCGGCGGATTTTGGGACTTCGGCATATTGCGCGTCATCGAGATCGCCACCGCGATTCCGCCGCTGCTTTTCGCGATGTTTCTCATCAGCATTACGGGGGCCGGCTTGGGCAACGTGATCTTCGTCCTGGCGATCACGTCCTGGATCGAACCGGCGCGGATCGCCCGGGCGCAGTTTCTCAAATACCGCGAGACAGAATTTGTTTTGGCCGCGCGCGCTTTGGGCGCTTCCGAGAGCCAAATAATCACGCGTCACATCCTGCGCAATTCTCTGACGCCTCTGCTGGTTTCCTTTACGTTTGCCGTGCCGCTGGCGATCTTCGCCGAAGCCGGGTTGAGCTTTTTGGGCATTGGCATCACCGAGCCGACGGCAAGTTGGGGTAAAATGGTGGGAGGCAGTGTTAAGTCGTCCACGGTCATCGTTGATTATCATTTGGCGCTTTTCCCGACGGTGTTGGTAGCGCTGACCATGCTGAGTTTTTCCTTTGTTGGCGATGGCTTGCAGGAAGCGCTTGATCCTTCACGCGGTGACTGAATTGGAGATTGCTATGATAAGGACAAGTTGCCTTCAAGCGGTTCTGATGTTAACGGTGGGGACCTTGCTTTTGGCCGCTTGCGGCGGCGGTTCCAGCCAGCCCACAGCGACGCCGACCAGCCCGCCGCCAACAGTCACGCCCTTTCCTACATTTGCTTTCGTTGAGCCAACGAAAGCGCCTGTCTTTGAACAGAGCGGCGACGAAGATGCGGAAGATGGAGAGAGCGACGACCTTGCGGTGGAACTCGATCCCAAGCTGGTAGGGCGCGGGCGCGGACGGTTTGAGGCGCTAGAATGCGGCAATTGTCACGGGGCGAACGGAGAAGGCACGGACCTTGGCAAGAGTCTGCTGGGTTTCGACTTGACCGAAGAAGATTTTGTCACCTTTATGCGTTCTGGCGGGGAGTTGGGCACAGTCCACCAATTCTCCACCGACCGCCTCAGCAATAGCGGCTCCCGCAACCTCTATCAATACTTGCTGTCAATCGCGCAGGGCGGTTGAGCCGTCGCGCTTGAATCGGAATGAGCCCCTCTGATCTGGCGTCACTGCGTGGCGAGCCAAGTTATGTTTGGCGCGCTGGTCAAGAGCGGCGCCTGCAAATGATGGCGCGCTGGGGAAGACTGACCGATGCGCATGTGCTCGTGGCTGGTTGCGGCGTCGGCATGTACGCGCGTCAGATTCGCGCGCGATTCACCGATTCCGTCGCAGCATTTGACATCGAGTTTGATCGCGTGAAGCGCGCTCGCGCCGATTTGCGGCAGGCTATCGTGTCCGCTGGGGAGTCTATTCCCTTTGCATCGGATAGCTTCGACACGGTCTTGTCGCACGAGGTGATAGAACATGTCGCCGATGATCGACTCTCGTTGCAGGAGATGCTGCGAGTCGCCAAACCGGGCGGGCGGATATTGCTGTTTTGCCCCAATAGATGGTATCCCTTCGAAACGCATGGACATTACTGGAAGGGCGAATATCATTTCGGCAATACGCCGCTGATCAACTACCTGCCCAAGCCCTGGCGCGATCGACTGGCGCCGCACGTCCGCGCTTATACGGCCAGAGATATCAGACACTTGCTGCCAGTTGACCGAGCGGAAGTCGCGCATCACACACGCATTTATGGCGGGTACGACAATATCATCGCCAGACTTGGCGCGCCGGCCGTTTTGCTGCGGAATTTGGCCTACCGATTTGAAGGGACGCCGCTGGATACTTGGGCGCTGTCCCATTTTCTGGTGATAGAGAAGCGGTGATTAGCGGCGGCGCAAGAACGGTATACGACGGCGCAACCAGCGACGCAGGATATTGCCCCGCGTGCGATACCAGGCTTTTTCCGCGCTTTCCGCGAAGCGACTGTTTTCGACAGCATCGCGATTGCCGCTGTAGCGTTCCCGCGTGTAAAGATCGCTTATTGTGCGAATCGGCTCGCGCGCGGCCGGGATGCGCCGCTGCAACTCCCGGCGTTTCTCCAGCGTGGTCAATGTGCTGCCGATGCTGATGCCGATCAATTGTATGTATCGTTCCAAGCGAGCATAGGCGCGCGACACGGGACTGAGACCGCCCATTCCGCGCCATTCCCACCACCAAAACAGAATCAAGGCGATGATGACGAGAACGATCAAGAAGCCCATCACCACCAGCGCGAAGAAGATTATCGGTTGCAGGAGACTGAGTGGCGGCGGATTATCGGGGGAGATCGGCGGCTGCACCGTCGGCAAGATGAAGGGCGTCGGCGATGGCGATGGCAGGGCGGTTGGCGTCGGCGTAGCGGTGGGCTGCTCCAGGATTTGTTCGCGCGCCTCCTGGCTAGGCAGAGAAGTGGGGCTGGGCGGCGTTGTGGGAGAGGGAGACGGCGATGGTGTGGCTGTCGGCTCCGGGCTTTGCGGCGCCTCCTGCTCCTGCGCCAACTCATCGCCGTCGCGGTGGATTGGCGCTTGGGCCGAGGTCGGCTCAAATTCGATCCAGCCATAGCCGGGAAAGTACACTTCCACCCAGGTGTGCGCTTCACGTTCGCGCACGACGAATTGGCCGGCATCTGAATCGTAGGTCCCTTGCGAGAAGCCCGCAGCCAGGCGCGCCGGTATGCCCAAGTGTCGCAGCATGACGATCATTGAAGTGGCGTAATAGGTGCAATATCCCTCGCGCGCGTCGAAGAGGACCCACTCGACCGTATCCACACCCGCTGGCGGCGCGCTGATTGATTCGTTGTAGGCGACATTCTTCCGGAGCCAGGTCTCGATGGCTTTGGCTCGGTCATAGGGATTGTTCGCGCTGGCTTCTTCAACGATCTGACGCGCCAATTCCCATACTCGCGTATTGGGGATGCCGATATAAAGATTGGCGCTGCTGACCCAATCCGGGTAGTTAGAACCAGCGCTGCGGAGTTGTGTTGCCGAGGCCGTGCTTATCAAACTGTTGGCCAGGTAGGTCTCGCCGCGGCGCAGCACCTTTAGGGGTCGGATCACTGAGACGTTCATGGAAGTATTGTCGGGCCGGTCGGTGTAGATGAGGTCGATACGGCCGCTGCGATCGATGGATTCCGGCTGAGGCGCGGCGTAATAGATACGCGAACTGGCGGTTCCGACGGTGAAGCGCTGTTGAACCCGCTGACGGTCCGCGCCAGAGACCTCGCTATTCATCCCTATCTGTACCGGCGGCGAACGGTCAGTGATGCGCAGATCGGCTGATGGCGACCATTGACCGTCGCTGTAGCGCTCGAAGACTCGCGAGCGCCAATAATAACGATAGCCGTCTGCCGGGGCTTTCACCGTGAATACGACATCATCGCCCAGGCTTATCGCGCCACTAAGATTGAGCAAGTCGGCTCCGTAGTAATCGGAGGTTGCCGGACCTTCTCCTTCTATCGGGGCAAAGAGCCTGTTCCACAGCTCCGCGATTTGCTCGATGGGGTCGGAAGCGAGAAAGCGTTGAAAGTTTTGCAGGCGTTCTTCCAGCGCCGCGCTTGGCAGGCTCCAGGCAAAGGCGAGCGCGAGCAAGGACAAGAGAAGGCCTATCGTGGCAAATTGCCGCCGCACAATGGTCGGGACAGAAACGCCGCGAATCGCCCATTCCCATTGCCGCGCGTCCAAATGCGAACGGACGACGAGTACCAGGGAAAGGAGCAGGAATCCGAAGAGTTGGCGGTCAAGCGGCTCGTCCCCGCTGAAGAATATGATATTGACCAGGAGGATCAACCCCGGCGGCAGAATCACTCGCCAGACGCGATCCAGGCGAAAGATATGCCAGTTCGCGTTATACGCCAGGAACCAGAATAGGAGCCCCACCAGCATGGTTAACACGAGTTCGTCCGTGTTGATGCCTCCGCTGAACAGGTCAACCGTCCATTCATAGCAGCGCGTCAGGACGGCGGCAAGAGCCTCGTGGAAAGGCAGATTCTGATTCGCGGCCGCGGCCAGAACGACAGCGACCGCGCCATATAACAGGCTGAGCAGGAGGGCGAAGAATTCGCTAAAGCGGCTGCGCGCCAGGATTAAGCCGAGCAGCAGGCTCGAGAGCATTACCGGCAGGACGATTTCCATGTCGACCGCCCAGCCGGCGATATCAATTGCCATCAAGGGCATGGCCAGCAGCAGGCCGACCACAATCAAGGTCGAGATCGTGTCAAGCGACACTGGGCTGCGCCAGCGAGATCGCTTTCTACGGGTTCGTCTTGCGCCCAAGCTCGTCGCGGTCATTTCCTGTTTCTGCCAGCGTGACAGTTTTGAATAGCTTATGACAACTCGCCTGGGCTGACAAGCGCCGCCGCGCTACGATCCGCCGACGCTGCAGTTGCCGAGCCTCAGATCTTTCTCGTTTCATGCTAGAATATAGGTGCCGGGTTGACCGAGGGAATCGCGGCAGGTCTGAGGCCTGTCGAGGAAAGTCCGCACTCCATAGGGCAGCGATGCCGGCTAACGGCCGGGCGGGGCGACCTGACGGCAAGTGCAACAGAGAGCAGATTGCATCGCGAGATGCGAGGGTGAAAGGGTGCGGTAAGAGCGTACCGGCAGCGGCAGTAATGCAGCTGGCCAGGCAAACCCCATCGGGAGCAAGGTGAAGCAGGCGCCGGGAGCGGCCCGTTCCGGAGAAAGCGCCGGGTACACCGCTAGAGATCGGCGGCAACGTCGATCCCAGATAGATGATTCCCCACGACAGAATGCGGCTTATGAGGTTGACCCGGCAGATATGCCCCTCACATCAGTGAAGGGCATTCTGTTATCTTGACTGCGTCGAAGACAACAGCTCTGGACTATTCCAGATAGTCAGTGAACTCGAGCAGGTGGTGTTCGAGACCCAATGCCGTCCAAAAGGCCTTCGCCGTCTCGTCTTCGTGATCGACTTGCGCGCTTATCGTGTTTAGATCTTTGACAGTCGAGCATAGCCGGCTGCGCAGTTCTTCGACAAGCCGCCGGCCGATGCCTTGTCCCCGATGTGATTCAGCAACGCAAATCTCGTCGATAGTTGCAGACACGCCGGTCATGGCCGGATGCCTCATCAGGGCGCATAAGACGTAACCTACGATCTGATCGCCATCGACAGCCAGGAGGGCGGGCGCTACCTCATTGCCCGGATAGCGCGAAAACCAGGCGCGCTCACGCTCAGTCGTATTCACAGTATTGAACTGCTTGGACAGCCATCTGGCCCGCAAAGCCAGCATGACCTCTACATCCGATGCTTGGATTTTGCGAATGTTTATCATTTCCGCCTCCTTTGTTTGCGACTGACTCATAAGTGACTCATAAGCGTTTAAGCGCAAGGGAGGCGGGGGAGAACGTATTCGTTGGCGTCTCTATCGAAACATGTCTGACCTCGTAGGCGAATACAAGCAATTGACGTATTTGTCGAACAAAGTATTGCGCCTATGATATCATCAAATCTCCGAGAATTCCGCTAGAATCTGTATTTGCCCATTGCTTATTCAGACTGAAGAGACCGACATGAGCGAGCACAAGAACCGCCCCAACATCTTGTGGATTTGCACCGACCAGCAGCGCTACGATACGATAGGCGCCCTGGGCAATCCCTGCGTGTCCACGCCGAACCTGGACGCTCTGGCGGAAGAGGGCGTCGCGTTTGAACGCGCCTATTGCCAGAGCCCGATCTGTACCCCCAGCCGCGCGAGCTTCTTGACCGGCATGTATCCCAGTTCTCTCCGCGTCAATCGAAATGGCAATCCGGCTTTTCCGGATTTCCCGCCGCTGATAAGCAAGACGCTAGCCGAGGCTGGTTATGACTGTGGACTCATCGGAAAGCTGCATCTCACAAGCGCTTATGGCCGCATTGAGCAGCGGGCGGACGATGGTTATACATACTGGCAATACAGCCATGCCCCGCGCGATGACTGGGCGACCGGGCATGACTATGCCGATTGGGTACGGGCGCAAGGCGCCGATCTGTCCGAGCTGATCAAGGATGAGGCAGGCGTGCCGGCCGAATATCACCAGACAACCTGGTGTGCGGAAAAGACCATAGAATTCATCCAGGCGGATCGCTCTGGCCCATTCTTTGCCAGCGTCAATATCTATGATCCGCACCCGCCGTTTAATCCGCCGCAGGCTTATCGCGATTTGTTTGACCCCGAGGAAGTGAAGCCGCCGCTATTCCGTGAGAGCGACCTGGAACAGCAGGCAAAATTGGCGGCGGTAGATTTCCAGTCCGAAGCGCGCTACCCGGACGCGCTCGACATCAGCAGCCCGATCTTGCCGCAATCGCCAGTGCCTTCGCTCATCGAGCCGCATACGGGCGGCAAGCGCGACGCGCGGACTTTGATCGCCGCTTACTACGCCATGATCAAGCTGATAGACGACCAGGTAGGGCGAATCATGGCGGCGCTGGAAAGCAGCGGACAGCGAGAAAATACGATCGTTATTTTCACCAGCGATCATGGCGAGACTTTGGGCGATCATGGCTTGATACAGAAAGGCTGTCGCTTTTACGACGGTCTGGTTCGCGTGCCGCTTATCTGGTCTTGGCCCGGCGTGTTCGCGTCCGGCTTGCGCAGTTCGGCCTTGGTTGAATTGACAGACATCGTTCCCAGCTTGCTTGCGATATGCGAACTGCCGATTCCGGAGTACATTTCTGGCCGCTCGCTTCTGCCGGTTCTTACTGGAATGTTGTCATCGGAGCGCCATCGAGATTATGTGCGCAGCGAGTTCATCGACGCGCTCGACTTGCCGGATGGTTCCGTCGCCAGTATGTATTTTGATGGTCGCTATAAGCTGGTGCTTTACCACAATCACAACCTGGGCGAACTCTATGATTTGGAGGCTGATCCGGGAGAGTTTGTCGATTTATGGGATAGCTTCGGTCACCTTGACCTGAAAACCGGCTTGCTTCAACGGAGTTTTGACGCGCACATGACGATGCTTTACGCTGGTCCCCCGCGCTTGGGACCGATGTAATCCGCGCTTGTCGATTGTTTATCAGTTAAAAAAGCGGTAGCGCAAGAGAGTCCAAGCGGCGATTGGGGCGTCGGTCCACTTGATTTTTTTGCCTTCTTCATATTCGCGGCCGTAATAGGATATTGGCACTTCGACAATACGGATGCCTTGTCGCAGAACTTTGGCGGTGAATTCCGGCTCAAACTCGAAACCGCGGGCATTGATCTTCATATCAGCAACAACCTCGCGCCGGAAACATTTGTAGCAGGTTTCCATATCGCTGAGAATGGCGTTGTAGAGAATATTGGTAAAGAGCGTGAGGCATTTGTTGGCCACCATATTCCAGAAATTCATCGCCTTGCGCGTGCCGCCCAGGAAACGCGAACCGTATACGACCGTGGCTACCCCTTCTTGTATCGGCTTGAGCAAGAGCGCATATTCCCGCGGATCATATTCAAAATCGGCATCTTGGATGACGATCACATCGCCGGTCGCGTACTCAAACCCCGTGACCAGCGCCGCGCCCTTGCCCTGATTGCGCTCATGAAACTGAACGATAAGACGATCATCCCCATCCGATTCAAGCTGCCGCAACACATCGCGCGAGCCATCGGTTGAGCCGTCGTCCACAATAATGACCTCGTCAACCAGGTCTTCAGCGAGGACGCGCACCACAATATCTTTCACGGTTTTGACTTCGTTATAGCAGGGGATGACGACGCTCAAAGTCGGCTTGGGCGCTGTTGGATCCGGCGGTCGTGATGGAGGATGTCTCATGGTATACCTACGCTAAGACTTTATATTATAGGCGGCGTCAAAGATACGCAGCGCATTATATCATAAGCCGAACTCATGATTGTTTACACGCTACCGCAGTCATCTCACTTAATCGCCGCTGGAATATCCTGCAGAATCGCGGCGCTGCTGGCGACAATTCGGATTAGGGTCTGCGCGGAATGAACCTGATACAAGCGCGCGTAATCAGTGATTGAGGCATAGGCGTCGGGAAACTGATGTATCGCTTCTCCCACCAGTCCGACGCGAAGCAATAGCTGGATACAATCGCTTCTATCCGCAATGTCGAACTCGGCGCTCAGCCAGCTCATCGGCGCGTCAACGTAAGCGACATCGGAAAAAAGCAGGTAGAAGACCGGCTCACTGCGCGCGCCTTTGTAGACGCTGAGATAAAGACGGGAAAGCTTGCGATGGTAATGGTGTACCTGGCAGCGATAGCGCTTGGGATCGCTAATGTTAAAGGCGTTCCTGCTGCCTTGTTCCGTCTTCACCATGTCGGGTTTGCCCCTTTGCCAGCGCGCATGCCGCTAATGTAGTGGATTCTGGTTAAGGGCGAAAGCGGAAAGCCCCACGGTTTCCATTAGCGCGACGCATAACCATGCGCCTGTGAAGCCTGCTCGAAATTTTGGAACATTCGTTGCGGCAGTAAATTAGACATATAGGGATAGCTGTGTCAAAATCTTCGCCAGTCAAAATTCAGGACAATTTACATTCGCGAGCAAGAGAAAGAGCGGGGAGGACAGCATGCGATTTCAAGGTAAAGTTGCGGTAGTAACTGGCGCGGCAACCGGCATCGGCGGCGCAACCGCTGTGGCTTTTGGTCAGGAAGGCGCGGACGTCGTCTTAACAGACGTAAATGCCGCCGCGCTTGACGAGCGCCTTGGCGAGATAGAGGCGGCTGGCGGCACTGGCATCGCGCTGGTCGCTGATGTCACCAAGGCAGAAGATACGAAGCGCGCCGTCAGCGAGGCAGCAGCCGCATTCGGCGGCGTCGACTACCTTGTCGCCAGCGCCGGCATCCAGACTTACGGGACGGTGGTGGACACCGATGAAGACACTTGGGAGCGCACGCTCGCCGTTAACGCCAAGGGTGTTTATCTCGCGGCAAAATACTGTATCCCCGAGATGGTCAAGCGGGGCGGCGGCGCTATCGTCACGGTCGCCTCGGTGCAGGGCTTGTTCAGCCAACCAAATGTGGCGGCTTACGCGGCCTCCAAAGGCGCGGTTATCGCCATGACGCGCACGATGGCCATCGATCACGCCGACGACAATATTCGCGCCAATAGTCTCTGTCCCGGTTCAGTCGATACGCCGATGCTCCGCGCATCCGCCAAGCTCTTTAGCCCGGATGAGCCGGAAAGCGCGCTTGAGGAATGGGGCGGTTTGCATACTCTGGGACGGATCGCCAAGCCGGAAGAGATGGCCAAGGTCGCGCTCTTCCTGTGTAGCGATGACGCTTCCTTTGTCACGGGCGCCGCGATCGTGGCTGATGGCGGCTTGACGATTCGCCTGTAGCTGCGGGCAATTGAAAGGCGGTATTCATGACCTGTAAAGTCTCCGAAGTCATCCTGGGTCGGACGATGCGCGCGCTGGAAATCGAGAACGACTTGCTGGCTGTGACAATCTTGCTTGACAAGGGCGCGGATATCTATCGCCTCAGGCACAAGCCGAAGAATCTCGATGTCCTGTGGAAGTCGCCCTGGGGTATGAAGGAAAGCGGTCGAGGCTTCGACTCGGCCTTTGATTCGCAGACAGCCTGGCTGGAAGCCTACGCCGGTGGCTGGCAGGTGCTGTTTCCCAACGGCGGCTTTCCCAATACATACAAAGGCGCCAGCCTCGGTTTTCATGGGGAAGCTTCGATGAAAGCTTGGGATCATGAGATTCTGCGCGCTTCTGATGATTCGCTGGCGGTGAAGCTCAGTGTTCGTCTCTCGCGCAGCCCGTATACTCTTGAGCGGTGGCTGCGGCTGGACGCTGGCAGCCCGATCCTGGATCTGCGCGAGCGAATTACCAATCACGCTGGCGAGCCGATGGACTGCATGTGGAGTCACCATCCAGCCTATGGGGCGCCCTTCCTAAGCGAAGACTGCGTCATTGACACGGACGCGCGCCGGCTGATAGTGGACGACGAGTATATTGGCGCGGCCAACCCGCTCGCGCTGGGTCACGCGTATGACTGGCCGGTGGCTGGCAATATTGATATGTCGCGAGTGCCGGCGCCTGACCGTCCGCGAGATCTGCTCGCCTACTTGAGCGACTTTGAAAGCGGCTGGTATAGCATCACAAACACATCGCTTGGCTTGGGAGTTGGTCTGAGTTGGGATGTGGACGTGTTTCCCTACGCCTGGTTCTGGCAAGAGTTGAACTCGTCGCCCGGTTTTCCCTTCTACAAGCGCAGCTACGTGATCGCTATCGAGCCGGCTGCCTCCATCCCGGGCCAGGGATTGACGGCGGTGATGGAAAAGACCGGAACGCACTTGACGCTGCAACCTGGCGAAAGTCGGGAGGTCAACTTAAAGACGGTCTTCTATGAATCGCATTCGGGAGTTCAACATATTGACGATGCGGGCCATGTCGAACTGAAGTGACGGCCAGGAAGGCGGATGATGTCGAGACGATTTGAGGGTAAAGTCGCCATTGTTACTGGCGCTGGCAAAGGAATCGGTCGCGCCAGCGCTCTGGCTTTTGCCGGCGAAGGCGCCAGCGTCGTGATTGCGGACATCGATCGGGCAGCGGGCGAAGCCGCGCGACAAGCGATCGAGGTTGCCGGGGGACGCGCTATCTTTGTTCCGGGCGATATCGCGGAGGAAAATTACGTCAGGACTTTGGTGGCGGAAGCGGCTAGCGAGTTCGGCGGCGTCGATGTTTTGCACAACAATGCCGGAGTCGTGCGATACGGGACGGTGGTTGATCAACCGGTTGCGGACTGGGATTACCAGATCAACATCAATCTGCGGGCGACCTTTCTCGCCTGCAAATACTGCATTCCAGAGATGCGCAAGCGTGGCGGCGGCGCCATCGTCAACACATCGTCGGCCCAAGCGGTGGCCTCCCAGCGGACCGTCGCCGCTTATGCCGCGTCAAAGGGCGCGATTGTCAGCTTCACAACCACGGTGGCGCTCGACCACGCTCGTGAGAATATCCGCTGCAATTGTATCGCTCCCGGCTCCATCCATACGCCCATGCTTGACGATGCCGCCAGACTCTTCGGTCCCGAGGATCCGCCGAGCATGATCAGCGATTGGGGCGAACTGCATCCGATTGGACGGGTGGGGCGGCCGGAAGAAGTGGCGAAACTTGTATTATTCCTCGCCAGTGACGACGCCTCGTTTATCACCGGGGCTTTCTATCGCATTGACGGCGGCTTGCTTTCTACCTTGCTCTAGGTCAGCCTGTCAGGCTCAGGCCGTGCAGCGCTTCAAGCACGAGCAGACGATTGTATTTTGCCAGTCGTTCGGACTGTGTGATTGAGCCGACCTTGATGTAATCGCCCGCCCAGCCCGTCGCCAGGTCCGCCAGCCAGTCATCTTCCGTTTCGCCGCTTCGAGCGCTGATGACTACTTTCCAACCGGCGCCTCGCGCCAGACGCATGGCTTCGAGCGCTTCGGTCAATGTGCCGATTTGGTTGACCTTGAGCAAGAGGCTGTCGCAGGCATTTTCAGCGGCGGCTTGTCTAATACGAGTTGGGTTGGTGCAGAGTAGATCATCGCCGAGCGCCATAGCGCGACCTTGCAGCCTTTGGTAGAGGCGCCGCCACCCATCCCAATCCGCCTCATGCAGGCCGTCTTCCACGCTGACGATAGGGTATTTCGCGCGCCAGGAGTCGATCAGATCAATCATGCCATCGCGGTCAATGGCTTCGCCGTCGATATAATAAGCGCCATCCGAATGGAACTGTGACGCAGCCACATCAAGGGTCAACGCGGCTTCTTCTCCCGGCTTGTAACCGGCAAGCCTGATGGCTTCCACGGCATTGGCAAGCATCGCTTCCGAAGACTCGAAGTCCGGCGCCAGTCCGCCTTCGTCGGCGGTAAGCAGCCTCATGCCATAGCGCTGCGAAACGAGATCGGCGGCCGCGCGAAAGATGTCCGTCATGACTTGCAGCGTTTCGGCGATGCTGCGCGCGGCGGGCACAACTATCTGAACATCCTGTATCGCGATTTGGCCGCCGCCGTGAGCGCCGCCGCTGAAGAGATTGATCATCGGTCGCGGCAGCTGCGGTGATTGCTCCGCCATCTGCGCCATGTGTCTGAAGAGCGGAATGCCTCGCTCAATAGCCTGGGCGCGGCAGAAAGCCAGCGAGACGGCTAGTATCGCATTAGCGCCTAACCGCGACTTCTTCTCCGTGCCGTCAAGGTCAAGCAGACAGCGATCAAGCGCGTCCTGGTCGACAAAGTCTTTACCAGCGAGCGCTTCGTTGATCTCGCGATTGACATTCGCGACAGCCTTGCGACAGCCAAACCCGGCGTAACGACGCATATCGCCATCGCGCAGTTCCAGCGCCTCGGCGCTTCCGGTCGACGCCCCGGAGGGCACAGTCGCCGCTGCCGAGAAACCGGAGGCGAGTTGACAGCTAGTATGCACGGTAGGTCGTCCGCGGCTATCGAGGATTTCAACGGCGGCAAGCGACTGTATCCTGCTCATGAGCGCGCCAATGACCCTTCAAAGGAGTTCAATAGTTCCTCGATATCGGCCAAGTCTTTCGCAATCAATGCCAGCGCGACTTGCTGCAAGCGGCAGCGATCGCCCGCGCCTAGATATTCCAGCGGCGAACGCCCGGCGACCCGCGCCAGTATGCAGGCCAAGGTGTGTCGCGCCGCTTGTCCTTGCACCGCTTCAAACAGCCCCGATGATAGCGAATCCACATAAGAGCGCCAGTATGCGCGAGCCATCGCCAGGAAATCCGAACGATGCCGGGGCAGGCGCAGAGCCTTGGCCAAGAGATGGGTAAGCGAGAAGCCGATATCAAAAGCGGGGTCGCCAAAATGGATGACCTCGTGGTCCAGCAAGATCAACTGGCTGTCGTGCAATAATACGTTCTTGGGGCTGTAGTCGCCATGCACCAGCGCCAACTTCCGCTCACGCGTCTCGGCGATGAGATCTTGCAGGAAGTCATACGCTGCCGGCGCCTGACTCGCCGTGTAAGCGTAGTAGGGCTCCAAGCGCAATTCCTCGAAGAAGCGCCGCTCGGAGAATTCATCGCGAAGTTCGGGGTAAATCAATGCGGCGTTGTGGATCTTCGCCAACAAGCGCCCGAAAGACCGCGCCTGTTCTTGGTCAGTTTTGCCCTTCAACAGCGCCTGTTTCCAATTTTCATGCGGCTGAGGCACGGCCGTCATGCCTAATATATGGCGCGTATCGTCTTCAAACAAGAAACGGGGAACCTGGCCGGGCGCGACTTTGCCCAGCCAACGCAGACCACTGGCTTCCCGATGAATGCGTTCCGGCGCGCTGAACCAGTCGACTTCGACGCGCAGTTTCGCCAGCGCCTGTTTCAGCACCCAATCCTCGCCGCGCTCTCGCTGCACGAGCACGGTTCGATTTGAAACGCCGCCAGCCAGGATCTCAAACCGCGGAAATTCGTCCTCGGCGATCAGTTGACGCTCGCGCAAGTATCGCAGCAATGCTTTGGGCTTTTCGATGTTGATTTCACGGACGGCGGCGGACATGGGCGGGGCTCAGCGCACTTCCACGACGGCATCGCCGATGATGTCTCGTTTGGGCGCAACGCCCAAGCCCGGCGCAGTAGACGCGGCCATCCGCCCTTGTAGTCGCTGCGGCGCGCCTTGCGCTGTGCTGACCGTCACATAGCTGTTGAAGTCGGTGGCGGTGAAGAGAAATTCCGTCGGCGTGCTATGCGCCAGGTGAGCGATGGCGGCCGTCGTGATATCGCCGCCCCAGCTGTCCTCGATGGTCATCGCGACGCCCAGCGAGACGCAGAGATCGCGCGCCAGGCTGGCTTTGGTCAAGCCGCCAAATTTGCTGATCTTGATATTGACGACATCCATCGCTTGATCGGCCTGGCCGCGCATCAGCATATCGAGGCCGTCAACCACCTCGTCCAAAACGAATGGATGGGTCGTTCGCCTTCGGATCGAGAGACATTCTTCGTAGCTGAGACAGGGCTGCTCGATATAGACATCGACATCGTCCACTGCCCGAACGACGCGCGCCGCTTCGTGCATCAGCCAGCCGGTGTTGGCATCGGCAATCAGCTTGTCGCTCGGCTCCAAGAGATCAGCGACCAGGCGAATGCGCTCAATATCCAACTGCGGATCGGCGCCGACCTTCAATTGGAAGCGCCGATACCCCTCGGCGCGATAGCCAGCTACCTTCTCGGCCATGGCATCGGGCGACTCCTGCGAAATCGCGCGGTACAAGACGAAGTCTTCTCCGTAGCGTCCGCCGAGCAGCGCGCAGACAGGCAATCCGGCGACCTTGCCCAGGATATCCCAACAAGCCATATCAATGCCGGTCTTGACATAAGGATGTCCTTTCAGCGCGGCATCCATGCGCCGGTTCAGAAGGGATAGCTGCGTCGGGTCACAGCCCAGCAGGTGCGGGGCAAGCTCCTTGATGCCAGCGCGAACGCCGGCGGCATAGGCTGGCAGATAGAAGGGACCCAGCGGGCAGACCTCGCCGTAACCGGTGATGCCGGCATCGGTATCGACTTGGACGATGGTGCTGTCAAAGACTTCGACAGATTTGCCGCCCGACCATTTGTAGCTGCCCTCGTGCAGGGGCAGGTCGACTTGGTAAGCGGCGATTCCTGTGATTTTCATGGGCTTCCCTATGCGCTCAACCGTTTGGCACTTTCAAGATAATCTCGCTCCACCAACAGAACGAAGTCGTCGTGCTCATCCAATTTGACGTTCTCTTCATTGACGAACACAGTATTCCCTGTGTTTTCCAGCGACTCCCATTCCCTTATAGAAATGCCTAGCCGCGATATGGAGTCCAATTCCAGGGCGAAGCCTTCAAATCGTTGGAAATTCTCGACAGCGGCCTCTGCCTGGTCGAGAGCGTCCAAATGTCGTGTAGGCGGTTTAGGCGCAGGTTTCCCAGGAAGGGTAATTCCTCCTTCCGGCTCAATGGTGCTCTTCACACTGGCATTCCAAAACTGCTTACGCTGTTCTAGGACAATGTCCCAAAGTATATCTTCCTCGCCGCGTAGCCATTGTTCGATCAGCAAGTATCGGCGTAATTCGCCATCCTTTACGTTCTCATGGAAGTAGACTGCGCGCTTGTGTTTATGCCCCAGCAGAATGTCGACGAATTCCTGAGTTTCCCTTCTGTATTGGTTCAGCCGCTCCTCCATTATGGATCTTGCCAAATCGTTTTGCCCTACTTCCAGGAAAGCGCGTATCCTTGTTTCGTCCAGGTGCATGGCTTGTGAAAGGCATTTCTGCGCCAACTCGATGTCTTGTTTGTTTGACATTTTCCACTTGGCTTGAAAATCGCTCAAGCAATGTTCGCGGGCGTTTATGAGCAGAAAATCAAGACTGGCGGCCATAGCTTCTTTGAAGTGGCCGTCTTCCGCATTGATCACAACGTGGGCGCTGTCAATCGCGGCTCTCAAGTTGACTTGGCGGCTGCGCTTATTCTGTTCTGAGACAGCTTGAGATACCTGCTCATAAACACCTTCTAGAAGCTTTTCTATATCTGCGAATCGCTTGAGCATCAGCAACAATCCGAAGCCGGAAAGCGTGAATTGCAGCATTCCTAATCTAGCAGAAACGCCCACCATGTTTTGAATCGCTTGTAGACGCAAATTGATAAGATGGTGAGAACGCGCTGTTGCCGCGACATTCACCAAGCCAAGTACATTGTTGGCGGCGCCTAGCGAGCCAGCCAATTTGGAGAGCGCTGTGACTTGCTGGGCGACATCGCCGATATTCGCCAAGTTTGCTGACCGCAAAATGCTCTGAAACAGGAATCGCGGCAATGCGCTGGCAGGGTCGGGATTATTCCGAATCTGGCCGCCTTCGCGCAGCCAGGCGACAACTTGTTTGCTAGTTGAATCGCGAATGACGCCGCCCACCCTCTCAAGTTGACCGCTAGCCAAGCCCAAAGCAATGTGTGGCGCAACCTGCAAAAGTACCTCAATAACTGGCATTTCAGCCTCCTTCATCTCGACACTATTTTCACAAAGTTGCCACGCTTTGCCAACTGCGATAATCTTCAACCATCAACGGAAATTGCCGCCGTCGCTTGCTTTTCTTATCTAAGGAGCCAAACCCATGTCATTCATCGACCGCGTAGACCCAGAACTCGTGCCCGCGCTCGACCTCTTCCCAGCCGAATTGATCACCGCCATTGGCGATGACCCGCCGGCCGCCCGCGCCATGCTCGAACCGCTGATGGCCGCTATGGCGGAGATGCTGCCGCCGTCCGAGGTCACGATTGAAGAGCGCAGCATCCCCGGTCCTGACGGCGACATTCCCATCGCCATTTATCAGCCGCCTGCTCCCGCCCCTCGACCCGGACTGTTCATGATTCACGGAGGCGGCTACATTGTCGGCACCGCCCGCGAAGACCTTAACGGCATTGGCTACGCCGACCATGTGGGCTGTACCGTCGTCTCGGTCGACTATCGCATGGCGCCAGAGTTCACCTACAAAGCCAGCATCGCCGATTGCTTTGCCGGCTTGAATTGGATGTTTGATAACGCCGCCGAACTCGGCGTCGATACCAGCCGCATTGCCATCGGCGGCGGCAGCGCTGGTGGCGGCTTGACTGCCGGGCTCGCGCTTTATAACCGCGATAACAAGGGACCGAATATCGCATTTCAATTGCTTGTCTATCCGATGATTGACGATACCCACGAGACACCGTCGGGCTACGAAGTCACGCATCCCAACGTATGGAATCGTGATGTCTCTCTCAAAGCCTGGAAGATGTATCTCGGCGATGAATATGGCACAGAAAGCGTCTCGCCGTACGCCGCCGCGGCGCGCGCCACTGACTTGAGCGGACTGCCTCCGGCCTTCGTTACCGTCGGTACGGAAGACCTTTTCCGCGATGAAGACATTGATTACGCGCAGCGGCTGATGGCGGCCGGCATCCCGACCGAACTGCAGGTCATTCCCGGCATGTTTCACGGTGGGGAAGGTTTTGTGCCGACAGCCAGCGTAAGCCAACGTATGCGCATGGGCTACCTAGATGCCCTCAAACGCGCCATCGGTTGACCTTGATGTATTGGCGGGCAATTATTACAAGAGCTTTATTGTAATGCCTAATTCAGACGGAGCCGTTCTATGTCCTTCCGCGAACAAATAGACCCCGAAATCGTCCACGCCCTCGACTTCTTCCCGGCCGAACTCATGACCGCCATCGGCGACGATCCGCCACTGGCGCGCGAGATGTTCCAACCCATCTGGGACGCCCTGGCGGATGACATGCCGCCGACCGATGTCGCCATTGAAGAAACATCGACGCCGGGACCCGATGGCGATATCCCGGTCGTCATCTATCAGCCGCCAAGCCCGGCGCCGCGCGGGGGCTTGCTCTGGATTCACGGCGGCGGTTACATCGTCGGCTCCGGCCGCAACGATCCGCACGGCATTGGCTTCGCCGAGCATGTCGGCTGTACCGTTGTCTCGGTGGATTATCGGCTCGCTCCGGAATCCACCTACAAGGAGAGCGTCGCCGATTGTGTTGGCGCGCTGAACTGGCTGGTGGAGAACGCTGCGGAACTCGGCGTTGATTCGAAGCGAATAGCTGTCGGCGGGGCGAGCGCCGGTGGCGGCTTGACCGCTGGGGTTGCTCTGCACAACCGGGACCACGCCGGGCACGATCTCGCCTTGCAGTTGCTGATCTACCCGATGATAGACGACAGGCATGACAGTCCTTCGGGCCATGAAATCACGCATCCGACAGTCTGGAACCGGGAGCTGTCGCTGAAAGCTTGGCGGATGTACCTCGGCGATGAGTACGGCGCGGAAAATGTATCGCCCTACGCGGCGGCGGCGCGGGCGAAGGATGTGAGCGGACTGCCGCCCGCTTTCGTCACTGTTGGCGTGATGGATCTCTTTCGCGATGAGGACATCGCTTATGCGCAACGGCTGATGGCGGCCGGTGTTCCCACCGAGCTGCAGGTCTATCCCGGGATGTATCATGGCGCCGAGATGTCCGCGCCGGATGCGGACGTCAGCACGCGTATGAGGCTTGGTTACCGCGATGCCGTGAAGCGCGCCATTGGCTGATCAATACGCGGCAAGCGGATACGCCTCGTCAATGAAAAAAGCCTCTGATCGAGGCTTCTATTTCTGTAATTCTATCCTGCGCTTGATGCGGCGTAGAACGTATATGACCCTGGAAGGACTCGAACCTTCAACCTAACGATTAAGAGTCGCTTGCTCTGCCAAATTGAGCTACAGGGCCCTTCTGCCATCAACTTTGCGACGGCGAATTATAGCGAGAATCGACATGCTGCGGCAAGGGCGAAATGACCGCGGGAGTGGTGAATTGCGTGGAGTTTTCCCCCATACCAAATCCCTCCCCGAGCGGGAGAGACCTCAAAACGATGAAACCTCCCCGTGCCTCATTTGGGGATGCTCGCCATAGAAGCAAGCGCAAGTAAGTCATGCGAAAAAGTTCGGTGATCTTCATTATGCGAAATCTGTAGGGGCGATCCTTGGATCGCCCGCTTGCAACATCCGCTACCTGTTATTTTCGCATGACTAACTTGGAATTACTGAGATGGGGCAGGGGGCGGAGGAAACGAGCGGTATGTCCACGATTTTTGCCGCGCCTCAAAATCGCCGCCTTCAGTCCTTGCATTTCAGAACACCTGTGCTATAATGACTCCAATCCCAACCAACTGAGGACCGCCATGCCCAAAACCAGCTACTTCTCAGACCGTGAAAAACGCCGCGCCATGAACCTGCTCGATATCCATGATGACATCATCGCCGTCCGCCTGCTTACTAGCATCAATCAACGTACCCTTCCCCGCCGGCGCAAAAAACTGCCCGGCCGACGAATCGCGACTTTGTCCGAAAAGAGTTTTCCCATGTCCGACAAACGGACAATGTCGGCTAAACTCCTAACCAATCAACAACAATCCGATACCCTCACGCTTACTCCAGATCCCTCCATTCAACCGCCGCCAGGCAAGCAGCGCTCGTCACGTCGTGTACATTTGCCGGTAGAGATAGGTTTCTAAGGCGTTATAGCTGCTACAATATGGTGGATGATACGGGATTAGATCTCATCCCCCGTGTTCTGGACCGGAAGCAGAAATCATGCGCATTCTCATCATTGGCGGCACAAGAAATATGGGTTATTACCTTTCGCAGCGCCTGGCGCAGATGGGCTGTGATCTCACTTTGTTGAATCGTGGCATCACGGCGGAGGATTTGCCGCGGTCGATTCACCGGCTGACGGTAGACCGCACGAATCACAGGCAGATGCGGCGCGCCTTGCTGGCGAAATCCTTTGATGTTGTGGTGGATTTTGTCTTGTATCGACGGGATGAGGCGCTGACTGCCATCGAGCTCTTCCGCGACAACGTCGAGCATTACATCGCCCTCAGCAGCGGCCAAGTGTATCTCGTGCGTGAAGGATTACGCCGTCCGTATTACGAAAGCGACTATGAAGGCGACTTGATGCCAGCGCCGGCGGAAACATCGTATCACTATGAAGAATGGCTTTACGGCATGCAGAAGCGCGAAACCGAGGATGTCATGATCGCGGAAGGCGCGCGCTCGGATTTTCCCTATACGATGCTGCGCCTGCCGATGGTCAACAGCGCTCGCGATCCTTATCACAGACTGCTCAACTATTACTTGCGATTGCGAGACGGGGGACCGATCCTGGTTCCCAGCACGCCGAATTACGCCTTGAACCATGTATACGCCCTCGATGTTGTTGACATCATCCTGCGCCTGATTGAGAGCGGCGCGGGCAAAGGCAAAGCCTATAACATCGCTCAGGATGAACACGTCAGCCATCAGGAATTCCTCAACATCCTCGCATCCATTATGGGTACTCAGGCGGTATGGCTTAGCGCCGACCGCAACGCCCTCGTGTCCAACGGCTTTCTTCCGGATTGCGCGCCTTTCCGCGAACGCTGGATGAGCGCTCTGGACAACAATCTGGGCAAAACGGAGCTGGGAATAACGTATACGCCGCTCGTTGAATACCTGACGGAGATCGTAGAGTCTTTTGAGTCAGACGCTATATCGCCGCCCTTGGCTTATCGCAGAAGGCGCGCGGAGCGGCAATATGCCGAGAACCTGGCAGCCCGATCCGACGCCTGAAGTTTGCTTAAGCGCAGGGACCTGAGCATTCTTTGGATTCTGTTCTACGATCATGCTGTATAATCCCCAATGTAGCATTGGGACGAATTGCTTAAGACTTTTGTTATCGGTCCTTGTTAGGCTTGCCTTGTCATGCGCAATATGATGGGAGGTAGTATGAAGTCAACTCCAAGATTGATCGCGATACTCCTGCTTGGGTTGATCGCGCTAAGCGGATGTTCCGCACTGCGGTCGATTCTGACCAGCGGTTCCGCAGGAGGAGAGGCGCCCGCCGAGTCGTCGGTTGGGGACGTCGTCGAGGCGCCGAGCGCGCCGCGTTTCACCTTTTACGATTCATGGGCTTCGTGGTGACCGACTTGCCGCGCAAACGCGCCCGCCGTGAGCGGGATAAATGAAACCTTCGCCGGCCGCATCGAGTTCGTGGTGCTTGACATTGACGACTCATCGCTTAATGACATAAGACGCAGATTGGGCATTACCGCTCAAGCGCAGTATGTGCTCGTCAATTCTGCTGATGAAATTGTAGGGCGTTGGTTCGGGATCATTGATGAATCCCGAGTGACGTCCGAATTGGAAGCTCTTCTACAGAGCTAGCAACGAGGGGCGGGGGATATGCCTCCGTCCCTATCCTCACACAATGCCCCGCCGGTCTCTTTTGAGATTCGCCTGCAAGCCGTATTGTTGGCGTCAAGTTATGCGTCCCGCGCCTGATATAATCAGCTAAGATTTCATAGCGGTTGAACTTAGGTTCCGGAGCAATTCTTGCTGATGCGCCGGGCGCTCGCTTTCCTTTCCCTGGCCCTGAGCTTGTGTGCCTGCAATTTGCGTCGGCCCGAGGTCACGCTGACCTTGGCGCCAATTGATACGCGCGCGCCGCAGGCGACCGTCGCAACGGAATTGCCGACAGAGACAATGATAGCGACCGCGTCGCCCATATCGACGTCGACTGCAACAGCTTTGCCATCGGTCACATTTACTCCAACTGTCACAGCGACAGATGCGCCAACGGCAACAGATACGGAAACCCCAACGCCAGCCGAGACGCTTACGGCCACTGTAACGGACAGTCCAACAGCGACGGATACGCCTCCTGCAACAGACAGGCCATCTCCGACCGTCACAGGTACTCCTACTGTGACGGACACACCGACGGCGACTCAAACGCTGACGGCAACAGATACCTCGACGTCTACTGTCACTAACACAGCAACCGACAGGCCCATCACATTGACCGCAACCAACACGGATCTGCCGACGGATACGAATACACCGGAGCCGACGGCGACAGTCACACTCCCGCCTACCGAAACCATTGAGCCGACGCCGACTCGCATAGAGTTCGAAACCGACGCGCCATCAGTAACGCCCACTGCCACCCACACTCCGCCGGAGAGTCTGCCGCAGGTTCTTGAAGAGCCATCACCTACGGCTACATCGACCGAAGGCGAGGAAATCGTCATACTCTCGCTTCCAAGCTTTACGCCGCTGCCCACATTCAATCCGACCGAAGTGGCGGAACTGCTGGCGACGCCGCTGCCGCGACCGACGCTGCCGCCGACCTGGACGGCTATCCCGACCTTGCCTCCCGTCCTTACCACCGAAGCCCCGCCGGAATCAACCGCGCCTGTTGACATCTCGGCGCCAAATGTTGAGCCTGTTGTATCGACGCCCGGGGTCGAAACGCCTCAATCACAGTTGGACCGACCAACCTTGACGCCAAGTCCTTCCGCCACCTTTTTCCAACCAACCGTCGCAGTCCGCAGCGACTTGCTGAATCCGGCTATCCAACCGCCGATTTCTCAGCCGACTACTTTCGACATCACCGGCGCATCGGCCTATCAATACGATGTCGGGGCAGGGCAGGTCTTTTCATTTGAGAATATCCAGTTGGGCGGCGGCGTACGGTTGTTCCTGCAGAATCCGGTTGATTCCAATAGTTTCCTTCGCACCGACAGCAAAGGCATATTACGCTTCCGGTCCATCGGTGGCGCGCAAGAAATCGAAATGATAGATAAACCATTCCATCCCGGTTATGGGAGCCAAATTGGCAGCTACGAACAGAACAAGAATCGTGTTGTTGAATTGGATTGGTCCGCTGACGGGACGCATTTTAGCTTGCGGGTTGACCCGCCACCGGGCATGGATACCAGCCATGCCGGCGTCTTTTTCTGGCAGCCAATTAATGACCCGGTACACGGCGCTGCATATCAGATCATTCGAGATTGCGCGCATGAGGGATATGCGCCCTGTCAAATTGTCAATCGACCTGGACCGCCCTATCATTGGAAGACCGTTGCTGTACATTGGTCGCCAATTCGCGGAGACAATACCGTTCTCTTGAATCTGCATCTGCCCGATGAAGGGCGAAACGGAATCGCGATTGCGCCAGCGGCCCGAGATCCGTTCTATGCCAATGACTTGCCCCCGATCGCCCGCTACGACTACGCGACTTGGAATCCGAACGGACAGAGCATCACCGTCAGCGGGAGGCGTCCCGATGGCCGGGTGATCATTGGCGCGGTGAACCGGAACCTGCAGGATGAGCGAATCATCCTTGATGGCTCGGCGCGTGGTTTGTGGCTGCAGGATGCCGTCCTTCTTCCCAACGGCCAATACGTCGCGCTTGGGCGTCCCGGCGGTCCTGGCAGCGGTCCTCTCGCTCTGTATGACGGCGCTGGCAATCAGCTCTCCAACTTCATCGGCAGCGCGCCAGCGGAGGAGACGCATTGGTTCCCTGACCGCAGCGCGGTTGTTCTCACTGTGCAGGGGCAGCAGTTTACCGTTGAGATAGACAGCGGAATCGTCAGTGATGACACGGGTCTTGTCAGCAATCCGCAGTTTGGTGTCAGGGCGCCGGCCGACGCGCCGATCCCGGAAGCTGTCATCATAGGTTCCGAGTATGCGCCGGGCGAGCAGCTTAGAGTCACATTGCCAAATTTGAATATTCGCCAGCAGCCGACGACATCCAGCCGCATTGTTGGTGGAGCCGTTGCCGGAGATTATGTGGCCATCTTCGCCGGACCCTACGAGAACGAAGGCTATCGTTGGTGGCGCGTACAGACAGCCAATGGTACTTTCGGTTGGGTCGCCGGTAGCATTAATGGCGCGCCTGCCTTGCGGCGTCCGTGATATTGCGCGCTGGACTCGGTGTATCAACGATGAGGGTGACTTTGGACGAGGACATGCAAAGCAAACCGCTGGTCAGCATCATTATCCCTACCTTTAACCGCAAGCGCTTTGTGGCGGAGGCCATAGACAGTTGCCTGTCCCAGACATATGACCAGGTCGAGATCATCGTCGTTGACGATGGCAGCACGGACGGCACCGCGGATTTCCTTCGTGTGAAATACGGCGACTCAGTCCGGCTCCTGGTAGGGAGCAATCAAGGTCCCGGGATCGCGCGAAATCGCGGCATCGCTGAAGCGCGCGGCGAGTTCATCCATTTCCTCGATGCTGATGATCGCTTGCATGAAGAAAAGATCAAGATAGGCATCGATGTCTTCCGGCGTTTTCCCGATGTATGCGTGCTGTATACGCACTTTCAATTTGTCGCGAGCGACGGCGGAACTCCGCTGGAGACGCCGGCTTTTGAACGCTTCTCCGACGATGTATTCTGCGAGTTGCTGCGCCAGACCGGCTGTCGCATATTGACTAGCTCAAGCATGTTTCGCGCGTCGGCTCTGCGCGCGGTTGGCGGCTTTGCCGATGACCCGAAATTCCGCAGCGCTGAAGACTGGGATCTCTTTCTGCGGCTGGCGGCGAAATTCAAATTCCACGCTATCGACCGGCGTCTCGTTTATCGCCGGATGCACGGCGACATGATTTCGGATGATAAACTGTATGGCGCGCTGGGGCGTCTCAAAACAGTGCAAAATGCCCGTCACTATGGCTGGCAGCGCTGTATGGACGCGGAAGAATTCGACCGCAAAGAGGCGTCCAGGCATCACGTCTACGCCGCCTACCTCTGGGCGGAAGGCGATAGACGATTGGCGCGGAAGCATTTCTTGCGGGCTGCGGCGCTCTACGGGCCCGAATCGCGTCAGCGCCGGCTCTACGCTCTTTATACTCTGCTGCTGCCGCCCGCATCCATAGACTGGACCGCCGGCTTGGCGAGGCGGCTAAGAAAGCTTCGTTGAGATATCCGTGTCGCGCGTTTGGACGAGCAAGCCGATGGGGCGCCGCAAAATCTTGACGAACCGAACTGCTGGAATGTGCGTATAATGGGATGAGACGACGCGCGGGGAAAATTTCTGATGCCTGCAAAGATCGATAACCTGAGGTACGACATCACGGAACTCATGAAGTCCGGCGGCTTCAACGAGATCGTTGATCGCTGCCACGTTGAGTTAACGCTGGCTCGCCGGGAAAAGAACTATAGCATGGAGGTCATCGCCCTTCTGGGTCTGGCGCAAGCCCAATGTTCGCTCGGGCATTTTGACTTCGCGCGAGATTATGTCAACCAGGCTATTGACGCCGCCGAAGCAATCGGCTCCAGGAGCCTGATGACCGACGCGCTTGTCATCCGGGCGCGAATCGCCCGCGAGGGCTATTTGCAGACCGCTGAAGCCTTCGATGATTATCGCAAGGCAGTCGATTACTCCTTTGAAGCAGGCGACATGCGGCGCTATGGCCAATCGCTCCTGGGCTTGGGCGAGATCGCGGCTAGCCCGGATGAATCTAGCAAGCATGCCTGGAAGGTCATAGATATCGCGCGCGAGCTTAACGACGGCCAAATGGAAGCGCGCGCCATCCTTCTGCTGTCCAACGCATTCATACGCAAACAAGACTTCAGCAAGGCGAATGACGGCTTGCTTGTGGCGCTGCGCAAGGCGCAATCGGTCAAGGACAGATTATTGGAAAGCGTCGTCATCGGGCAGCAGGGTCTGGTCCTGGCGCAAGACAGCGATACCTTTGAGCGCGGCATCCAGCAGCAACTGACTGCCCTGGAAGTCGCTCGCGGTATGGAATCGGTCTTCCATGAGTTCATGCGGCTGTACACGCTTGCCATGACGATGTTGGCGGCGAAGGACTTGTCGGATGCCCGCGATTATTTCGACCAGATGCTGGCATTGTCGCAGGATATTCAGCACCCGCCTTACGAGATGTATGCCTTGGGCTTGCTGGGGCAATGGCAGGAACTGCGAAACCAACCGGATAGCGCCATCGCCTACTATCAGCGGGCAGTTGAGATGGCGCGAACCGTCAGCAATCCGGCAAGCGAAGCCCGCTATCTGTATGCCCTCGGCTCAGTCTTTCAATCGCAGTGGGACTTTGAAGGCGCGCGCCGGAAATATAAAGAAGCGCGCGCAATCTATCAGGCTTTGGACGATGGTCGAAATGCGACCCGAGTCCGCGCTTCGATTGTCTACAGCTATTTATTAGCTTTCGCCACCAGCATTATGCGACTGCTAGGCATGAAGCCAAACAGCGGTTGAGGTCTGTATTCCAGGTCAAATACGAGTCAGCAAAGGATCAACCTGCCTTCGCGCCACTCATTGGTCAGCGTGATTGAAGGGTAGAACACCAGCGGCGGCAGATTCTCCCGGTCGAACCAGCCTAAAGCCGCCGCATCATCGCCGGCTTTGGCGATTCCGCCGATTACGGTAGCGCTATAGGCGATTACGATATCCGCCAAGCCTTCATCGCGTTTGGGATAGACCGCCAGCAGTTTGTCAATGCGCACCTTGAGATGTGTTTCTTCAAACGTTTCGCGGATGGCGGCCGCTTCCGGCGCTTCATCATAATCGACAAAACCCGCCGGCAGCGCCCACTTGTCTTTGCCCGGATCAACCGCCCGCTGAATCAGCAAAACTCGCTCATCGCGTTGAATGAAGATCACGACCGCCACTTTGGGGTCGAAATACACCGGCGTTTCGCAAACATTGCAATAGGGACGCAAGCGACCGCTGTGCTGCCGCATGATTAGAGGCTGGCCGCAAAGCGCGCAGAATCGGGCAATTCGGGTCATGGTCATCCAGCCGCGCGCCGCTTCAGCATTGACATCTGCCCGGCAAAGGCGTAGACTTCCAATCCGCGAGCCGGAGTGGCGGAATTGGCAGACGCGCACGACTCAAACTCGTGTACCTTCGGGTGTGTGGGTTCGACTCCCACCTCCGGCACCTCAAGCCCCAAGGCGCTAGCCCAAGACCAACCTATCAATGTACGCTCCATTTGGTTTCCGGCTCGCCAGCCTGCAAGTTTTCATAGCGCGCTAAAGTGAACAGCCAATCCGACAGGCGGTTTATGTACGCGATCACGTGGTCGCCTAGCTCTTCCTGACGAGCCAAGCCGACCGCGAGGCGTTCGGCGCGCCGACATACCGCTCGCGAAAGTTGCAGCGTCGCTGCCGCCGTTGTGCCTCCGGGCAAGATAAAGTTTCTCAACGGCTCCAGTTCAGCCGTCATCTCGTCGATCGTGTCTTCCAGCCACCGAATCTCACCAGCGTCGATTCTCGTGATCCAATCGGCTTTCGCGTCCATTGGCGTCGCCAAATCCGCGCCCAGGCGGAAGAGCTGCCTTTGCGCTTCGTTCAGCCAACTGTCAGCGCGCTGGCTTAAGTCTGCGGCTCGTACGACGCCCAGCAGTGAATTAAGCTCGTCCACTGTGCCATAGGCTTCGACGCGCAGGTGCGTCTTGGGCACAGACCCTCCACTGAAAAGAGAAGTCTGCCCCGCGTCGCCCTTTTTGGTGTAGATTTTCAAGTCGCCAACTCCCCTCAGCGATTCTTCATCGCATCATCTTGTTAGGCCTTGCCCAGGCAAGATGGACGGCTAGACTGCCGCTTGCCTAGGCCAACCATCGTAAAGTCTGATCGCGCAGATTCCAGCGAAAAGAAGCCAGATGAACTCCAGCGGAAACAAGTAGCGCGGCAATGCCAACAAGAACAGGTGCGCCACTATCGTGTAAATGACGAAGCCGATCAGAGGAGATGTAAACGCAAGACGCTGGCGCGTCAGCCACATGCCCATGATTCCCATGACCATAGCCCCGATATGCAGGACCCATGCGGCAACTTTCAGCGCAAATCCTTCCATTTGCGCTATCGCTAGCAGCCTCTCAGCCGAAACATTTTGACGGAGCAATTCCCCAGCCGCGTCTCTTATACTGGCTTCCCCGAATCTCGCGGTGCCGTGAGGCTGAATAAGCGAATATGACAATTCATTGAGGCGACGCAAAATGAAACCGGCGATGTCCGCATCCACGATGGCAGCAATATGTTCGATATAAAGCTCGGCCGGGTGCTGATACTTGCAGTCAACCTGACAGTCGTCGTCAGTAGCAACTTCCTTTCCTTGCAGCAAGAGCGCGTCATTCTGCGCCGGCGAGCCATCTTGCGTTTCCGCGCCGCGCCAAAGGGCGGGAAGAAGCTGATCGCTAACAATGACCAGCCGATCCCAGAGCACGATATTGTAAATGGTCCAGGTCGAGATCGTGACGGCGTAAACCACAACCAGTACGAGCGCAAGGCCGCGCCACATCGCGACAAGCCGGCGGCGTCCCAGCAGCATCAGATGCAAGACTATAACCGCGGGAAACAATACCGCCACCGCGCGCGTCAAGGTAGCCAGGGCAAAGGCAGTCGCCGTCAGGAGCATGGCTGCTTTCGGGCTGATCTTGTATTCCTGTTGCCGCAGGACAGCGACAACTACGTATTCTGTGTATAACCAGAAGCCCAAGACAAGGAAGAATATGTACAATGTTTCAGTAGCGATACTGGCCGGCTCAATGATAAAAACGGGATGAAAAGCTGCCAAGACGGCGACAGTCGTCGCGACGCGCCTGTCCCCAGTGATCAGTTGCGACAGGCGACTGGCCAGATAAACGGTCGCTATTGAGGCAAGACATTGCAGGAGACGCATGACGACAATGGTCTCGTGCCTGCCAAAGAATTGCTGAACGAAGCCCGCAAAGAGGATATACAAGGGCGGCGTCGGGATCCTGCTGATGTAAAACGGCATTTTTTCAACCCAGCCATGCGCCTCGCCGCTGAAGAATCCGTAGCCGTTGACCAGGTACCAGCCTGTATCGCCGCCGCGAGCAAGGTCAAACCTAGAATATGTCGGCTCGGTAAGGGCGAAGGCCAGACGCAACAAGAGGCCGATCAGCAGAACGATCCAAAGTATGCGAGTATGACGGACGTCCGCTTGCATCAATTTCACATCTTGATATACGGTATGTCTTTGCCGAATGGTAGTATCGAGACCAGTAAAACACAAGGACGGCTGCAGGCGGCATGAAGACGACCATCGTCCAACTTTTGCTAATAACAGCCATTGCCTTGGGCTTTCGTTTGGCGCTTCTGTCATTTGTCCACAACCCGGGGATAAGCGATCCGGCGCACTACTACAACCTTGGTCGACGTTTGTCCGAGGGCGATGGCTTTACCATTGATTACGTCTGGCATTACGCCCGCATGCCAGTCGGACTGCCGCATGACATCGATCATTGGATGCCGCTTCCCGGCCTTGCGGCAGCTTTTGGCATGATTGCCGGCGGCGTCAATGTTCACGCTGCCTTGGCGCTTTTTGTCCTGGCGGGCTCCTTGCTTCCAGCGTTGGTATTCTTGGCGACCAGACAATTGGGGCAAACAATGTCTTGCGCCTTTGTTGCGGCAGGCTTCGCCGTAGCGCTGCCAGATTTCGCACTCAACTCCTTGAGAACCGATACCGTGGCAATCAACCAGTTTTTGGTGGCGTCCGCGTTCCTGCTTGCAGGGATTGCAGCGAAAACGGGAAGCAAACTTGGATTCCTGCTATGCGGTGTCTTTTTTGGCTTGGCGCATCTGACTCGCAACGACTCCGTCTATCTGTTCTTATTGCTTGTCGCGTATGTCTTCGTATTGGACCGTATGGGCGTACAGCGAGTGCGCCGCGTCGATATCTTGCTGCTCGCGCTCGCTTTTGCTATTACTGTTTTGCCTTGGCATATTCGTAATTTGCATGAAATCGGTACTGTCGGTAGCCCGTTGACGAGCCGAATGCCTTTCATGATCGAACCGCGCGACCATTATGCGTATGGAATCCCGATCTCTTTGGAGTCCATGCTGGAGCGGCAGAACATTGCGCAGCTTTTGGGCAAGAGGCTCTTTGAACTTGGGGCGGCGTTGAAACAAATAGCATTCGCGCTTCAATTGCCGCTGGCTTTGCTTGTTCCAGCCGGTGTTCTTGTCGTCTTCGCCCGTGAGAATCGGAAGCTGCTCTCGTTGTACTTTCCGGTTTTGATTTGGACCGTCGGAATTCTGATCATCTATCCGTTCTTGCTGCCTGTGCTCAACCAGAGCGGCAGCTTCAAAAAAGCGTTCTTGACTGTGATGCCGCTGCTGATACCCGTCGGCGCGATTGCATTGGAGAAACTGATACGGCGTCGCGAGTGGCGCTATGCGTTCGCGCTGCTTTCGCTCTGTTGGCTGGCATGGAGCAGCTATGACCTGGTCCGAGACGAGACCGCAAACGCGGACAGGTTCTACGCAAGCGTGCAGATTCTGGTCGACCGGCTGGATGAGTTGCCGGACAGAACGGGAGACGGCGAACTTCGGCTCATGTCGCAAGATCCCTATGTATTGAGCGTATTCGGCTACTCTTCGGTAGTGACGCCTTTGGCTTCTCGCGAGGATACGCTGACGCTGGCGCGGCAGTTCGAGATCGACTACCTGCTCATGCCGGCGGCCCGGCCGGCGCTTGACCCGCTTTATCTCGGCGAAGAGATCGACCCGCGCTTTGAGTTGGCGGCGCATATCGCCGATGCGGGCGAGGCGCCATGGGAACTCTATGGATTCGTACACGAGAGCGAGGATCAATCTTGACACCGGCCCGGGCGGCGGTTTATCGGCAAGCATGTCACTTTGTCCTCGCCGGGCAATCCGACTATAATGCCTGACAACAAGGCAGGGATTCATGAAAGAATCGCAGGCTTATATTGAACGGATCAAACGCGTCAACCGCGATTTTCAGCGGCTGGATCTGGCAGTTGATCAGTCGCTTTCGCAGCTCCTGGCGGGTCAAGCGCTGCTGGCGCGGCGTATCGAAAAGGACTACGACGCCGAGCGTTGGGATCCTTATCTTCGCGATCTCTGGTTTCCGGTCGATGTTCAAGCCAGCAATATCTTGACCATCGAATTGTCCGCGCGCGAGCAATTTGCCCCGGGGCAGCTTCTGAGCATTATAGGACCGGTCGGGCAGCCCTTTCGTTTTCGCCAAAAGCTGCGCAACATCCTGCTCATAGCCTATCATGCGCCACCGGCCCCGCTGCTCCTGATGCTGCCGTACCTGTTGGAAAGACAAGTCAGCGTGACTATGGTGTTGATGGGGAGCGCCAGGCAATACGGAACAGATCATCTGCCGAGCGAAGTGGAGATTATTGTGGCGGAGGACAATTTGACCTGGAATGACATGGTCATGACCTTGGGCTGGGCTGATCAGGTGTTTGCCGCTGTGGGGCCGGGCGATGAACTGAGTCATTTCGCGGACATCATGCGGCTAATGCGGGAGCGCCGCAACGAGGTGCCGGTGAATTATGTGTTCGGTGTTTTGCAGCGCCCGTTGCCATGCGGCGTCGGCGCTTGCCATGCTTGTATGCTGAATCTGCGCGGTTCCCAGATGCTGCAATGTCTGGACGGTCCCGCCTTTGATCTGACCATGCTGCGTCTGAATTGAGAGACGAGTTCTCATGGCGATAGAGATCACTCGACCCGGCAAGTATAGCCTTATCGTTTCCACTCCGGTGATGCCGGCGGCTGGAACGCTGGGTTTCGCTGATAGCTACAAAGCCATGATCAACTACGAGAAGCTCGGCGCTCTCGTCACCAATCCGGTGACTCTTGATGCCTGGAATCCGGCGGCGGGCACACGGATGATCCCCCTGGACGCGGGGATTCTCCTGCATACCGGGTTGCCAAATCCGGGATTGAACAAGGTAATCAGGCGCTATCGCAAGACTTGGGCGAATATGCCGATTCCGGTGATATTGCATCTCGTCGGCGCCACCGCGCAGCATGTCGAACGCGCGACCAGGCTGATCGACGAAGTCGACGAGATTGCGGCGGTGGAGCTGGGCTTGAGCGATGATCTTGACGAGGCGGATGCGCTCGCGCTCGTTCGGGCGGCGGCCAAGATGGAAAAGCCTCTGCTGGCGCGCTTGCCATTTTATGAGTGCTACCAATTGGCTTTGCCGGTGGCGGAGGCGGGCGTCGACGCGCTGGTGCTTACGGCAGCGCCTCGGGGCACCGCGCGCGATGCCTACAGCGGGCGACTGATAAGCGGGCGCATTTACGGTCCATTGATCAAGCCGATGATTTTGCGCATGGTTGGTCGTTTGCGGCGGGAGATTCCGGAAGAGATTCCCATTATTGGCTCGGGCGGCATCCATTCGCCGGCGGATGCCCGTGACTACATCGAAGCGGGAGCGGTCGCGGTGCAAGTCGATACGGCGACCTGGGCGCAGCCAAAGATGCTCGAGCGGATCGCGCGTGATCTGGGCGGCTGGATCGCCACGCGGCACAAGGACGCCTTGCTCGACGAGTGGAATCCTGATATGGGGCATACCGAAGCCCTGCAACGGCGGGCGACAACGCCGAGCGCAGCGACCGGCAAGAACCAGGGTGGAAAGTGACAAGCAATGCCGCAGTATGACTTCCGCTGCAAAGCCTGCGGAAAGGTCTTCAGCGTCACCTATCGCACATACGGCGAATACGACAGCGCCGCGCCGCGCTGCTGTGAATGCGGTTCCGCTGACTTGGCTCGGCTGATTTCGAGGGTCTCGATTGGCGGATTGCGGCGGGATTACAGCAAGATGTCCAGCGGGGAAATGCTCTCGGTGCTCGAAGCGGGAGACCGAAGCCAGGTCAGTGAACTGTTCAGGCAAGTTGGCGGCGAAGACCGGATTAGGGGCGGCGCTGCTCAAAAACCGCCTGCCAAGCCTGCCGACCCTTCCCAGGGGGAAAAGCCCTAGCGATTTACAGATACCAGTCGCGCAAGGCATCGCGCACCTCGTCGATGATCGCTTCCCAGGCATAATCCGATTCTCGTGTGATCGTCAGGCAGTCTCGGCTGATTGTTAGTTTCTGGATGCCGTCGACGGCCGCGAATAGCATCTGCGCGATCGGCGAGCCGAGATCACCGGCTGAGGGGCTTTCGTAGATTTCCTCATCTTGGTCGGTTAAAGGCTGATTGACATAGAGATCGGCAACATCGGGGTGATCGCCGAATTCAAGGTCTACGGTAACGTACTCGGACATAGAGCGATTCTCGATTTCTTAAGGCGCGCGGCCGGCCGGCTGCTGCTGGGTAATGCAATGAATGTTGCCGCCGCCGAGCAGGATCTCGCGCGCGGCGATGCCGACGATTTCGCGGTTGGGAAATAGCTGCGCCAATTGACGAAAAGCCGCGCTGTCATGGCGGTCGCCGAATTGCGGCGCGATGATTGCGCCATTGGCGATGTAGAAGTTGATGTAGGATCCCGCCAACCGTTCGCCAGCCGGGCGGAGCAAAGCGGTATCCACGATATCGAGGCCGGCCGCTTCTTCTTCGGTCATCGTCATTGGATCCGGTTGATGTATCTTGTGCGTTTCCAGTTGCCGCCCGCTGGCATCGCGCGCGCTCCTTAGCAGGTCGTAAGCCTCGGCTGATCGCTCATATTGCGGGTCGCCCCGGTCATCGGTCCAGGTCAAAGCGACCACGCCGGGGCGGAGGAAACAGCATAAATTGTCCACATGACCATCGGTTTCGTCTTCATAGACTCCGCGAGGCAGCCAGATGATATGCGAGATATCGAGGTAGTCCGCGAGATGCTGCTCGATTTCGGCTTTTGACAAGTCGGGATTGCGATTCGGATTCAGCAGGCATTGCTCAGTGGCGAGCAAGGTACCCTGGCCGTCCACATGAATGGAGCCGCCTTCCATGACCAGCGGCGCCTTATAACGGTCAAGCGACTCAATCTCCAGCATCTTCGCCGGCACGAGTTCGTCTTGGTCCCAGGGAAAATACATCATCTTCCGCAAGCCGCCCCAGGCGTTGAAGGTCCAATCGACGCCGCGCACCGCGCCTGCTTCGTTCACCACGAAGGTGGCGCCAATATCGCGCATCCAGGCGTCGTTGTTCGAGAGCTCCACAACGCGTATTTGGGGCGGCAGCATTGCCCGGGCGTTCTCGAACTGGTCAGGATTGACAGCCATCGTCACGCGTTCAAAGCGCGAGATCTGGGTCGCCGCCTCGACAAAGGCGTATTGAGCCGGTTTGCCGCCGTTACGCCAGGTATCGCGGCGTTGGGGCCAGAGCATCCAGCAACCGGCATGCGGCTCCCACTCGGCTGGCATACGGAAGCCATCCGCGCGCGGCGTTGACCGAATCAGGTTTGACATGCGATGCGCTCCTGTATGTTGGTCAAATCCACAAAGGGCAGCGAGAAAGCAACAGGAACCTGGAGCCTGCTACGGTTACCGGTTTGGCGCGGGCAGAGATCGAATTCGTCAAGCGGGCGAATTATCGATAGATGATTATCGATAGGCGGGACATTTTTTTCTATCATAAAGGCGGCATTTATTGATAATCTTCGGCAGCGGCGAGTCTGCGAGGTTGGGAGGTCGGCTATGTGGCCGGGGGGAAAACTTTTTTCGGCCATCTGGCCACATTTTGTGTCCGATGACAGGCGGAGTGGATGGATTGGATTATAGGCGAAGGCAGTCATGAGTCTATTATAGCAGGTGTTGGGTAAAATGTGAACATTTGTTCAGAAGTGACAGTGTATCCATTTCGGTTGAAACAGAAAAAGCTTTGCCACCGAGAGCACAGAGTTAAATTGAGAGCACAGAGGAAAAGCCCCTTATTATAAGGACATCGACCAATTTATGACTCCAAAGTGATATTTAGCGGCAGGACAAATACTATTTTCTTGCTTTTGAAGAAGCGAAGAGCCATTTCAAACTTACACTTTGTGTCCTTTGTGTCTTTGTGGTGACTTGATTAATTTGAATTTCAACCGACTTCGATACATTATTTCAGAAGGCAGTGGCGCGAGGCGTTGTGGCGAAAATCGGCGGCGTAATCCGGGACGCGGTTCCAGTGCGTGAGCGGAAAAGTCAACTTGTTCAGTGTACAATACGGGCGCAATCTAATCTAAAGGCGCACATATTGTGACAGCGAGTTTGCGTGCCATATCGCCGTTGGACGGGCGTTACGCTGAGAAGACCGCGCCGCTCGGATCATATCTTTCCGAATGGGCGTTGATGAAATATCGGCTGCGCGTTGAGTTGCGCTGGCTGATTGCCTTGTCGGAGCATAAGGGCGTCAGGCAACTCAGGCGCTTTAGCCAGGCGGAACGCGACCTGCTTGAGAGCATCCTGGACGACTTTGACGATGGCGCGGCGGAGCGAATCAAAGCGATTGAGGCGGAGACGAATCATGACGTGAAGGCGGTCGAATATTACCTGCGCGAGATGTTGCAGGGGGCCAGCCTGCGCGATGCCTCGGCCTGGATTCATTTCGCTTGCACCTCTGACGACATCAACAATCTGGCTTACGCGATGATGTTTCGCGATGTCATGCATTCAGTCTGGCAGCCGGCGACGACTGAATTGCTCGAGAAGTTGCGGGCGCTCGCGCGTGATTGGGCTGATGTTTCGATGCTCTCGCGGACGCATGGCCAAGCGGCAAGCCCGACCACGCTCGGCAAAGAGGTCGCCGTTTTTGTCTATCGGCTGCGGCGGCAGTTGCTGGGGTTAGAGACGCAGGAATATCTGGGCAAATTCAACGGCGCCGTCGGCGCTTACAATGCGCATGAAGTTGCCTATCCGGACGTAGACTGGCGAAAGTTCTCAGAGGAGTTTGTCAACTCGCTGGATTTGACTTTCAGTCCCGTGACGACGCAGATAGAGCCTCATGATTATCTGGCGGAATTGGCTCATAGTTTGATCCGCTTCAACACCATCCTGCTTGATTTCTGCCGCGATATGTGGCTCTACATTTCGCTCGGCGTCTTCAAGCAGCGGGCCAGAGCGAGCGAAATCGGCTCGTCTACCATGCCGCACAAGGTGAACCCTATCGATTTCGAGAATGCGGAAGCCAACCTGGGCCTCAGCAATAGCGGCTTTTCGCATTTGGCTGGGAAGCTGCCAATCTCTCGTTTGCAGCGGGATTTGAGCGATTCATCGGCGATTCGAAATTATGGCGCGGCGATCGCCCACGGTTACCTCGCCCTCCGGTCAATACACCGGGGCCTCGCGAAGATCGAGGTCGATGAGGCTGTGCTGGCGGCAGACCTTGAGAACAACTGGCAAGTGCTGGCGGAAGCGATCCAGACGGTTCTGCGCAAGTTTCAAGTTGTCGATGCCTATGAACAACTGAAAGCGCTGACACGCGGTGAAGCGGTCTCGCGCGAGATCTTACATGAATTTATCGGTCAGTTGGAAATCCCGGCGGAAGAGAAGAGGCGCCTCTTGCAGTTGACGCCGGCGACGTATATCGGCTTGGCCGAGGAGCTGGCGCTGAGCGTCGACTGAATGCGAATGAGCCTGGACGATAAACCTTATGACATTGTCGTCTTTGGCGATACCTGCGTCGATCTCATTCTGAGCGATAAAGATATTAAGCCGCAATTTGGGCAGGCGGAAAAGATCGTCAGCGGCTACGAGCTCGAGATGGGCGGTTCCTGCTGCATTTTCGCCGCGCAAGCCGCCAAGCTCGGATTGAGCGTTCGGCTCCTGGGCAGAGTAGGGGATGACAGTTACGGGCGGCTTATCATCGACACCCTCAGATCAGCCGGCGTTGATACCGAGAGCGTCATCGTTGATTCGACCTTGAAGACAGGCATTACGGTCCACCTCGCGCAGGATGATGATCGCGCCATGCTGACATATCCGGGTTCGCTAAACGCGCTGACGGCGGCTGACGCGACGGATGAGATACTGGCTTCCGCGCGTCACCTGCACTACGGCAGCCTGTACTTGCAAACCGGTTTACTGCCGCGTTGGATCGAGATTCTGGAACGCGCCAAGCGGCTTGGTCTCAGCGTATCGTTGGACACAAATTGGGATCCGCAGGAGGAATGGGATCAGGGATTCTTGCGGGCGCTGAATTATATTGACGTTCTGTTGCCAAACGAGCAGGAAGCGCAACATCTTAGCGGCAGGTCCGATTTGCCGTCGGCGATCAGTTTCTTGCGGGAGCAGGTCCCACTGCTTGTTGTAAAGCAAGCGGAAGCGGGAGCATTCGCCTGGCTGAGGGGCCGGCGCGCGAGGCAGGCGGTGATGCCGGCGGAAAGCGGAGGCGATGGAGTAGGGGCTGGCGACAGTTTTGACGCCGGCTTTCTGGCCGGTTGGCTCAGTGACTTGCCCCTGGAAACATGTCTGGCTATCGCCTGTCAGTGCGGACGGGCGGTCGCGAGCGGGAGGGGCGGGTTGCGGAGCCAGCTTTGGCGGTCGGATATAGCGGCGCTTTAGGGATCAAGATCGCGGCGAGGCGCGGAAATCGCATCAGTCGTCGCCGTTCGCCAAGCGGCCTTCGCCGTTATAGCCGCGGCCGACGCCACGATAGACAAAGCCGATTTCTTTTAGTTCGTCCGGGCTGTACATGTTGCGCCCGTCAATGATGATGGGACGCCGCATGGATTTCAGCACGCGTCTCATATCCAATTGTTTGAATTCGTTCCACGGAGTGAGCACGAGCAGGGCGTCGCTTTCGGCAGCGGCGCTGTAGGGACTGTCACACATGGTAATGCCCGGCACATCGCGGCTGGCATTTGCCATCGCAACGGGATCGTAGGCTTTGACGATTGCGCCTTGATTCAAAAGCGACCGCGCCACCGTCAGCGATGGCGACTCGCGCGTGTCGTCCGTATTCTGCTTGAAAGCCAAGCCAAGCATCGACACCGTCTTGCCGCTGACGCTGCCGTCGAGCAATTCTCGCGCCTTCAACGTAATCTGACGCCGCTGGAAGGCGTTGATTTCCATGACGGCGTTGAGCAACTGCGGGTGCATGCCGTGTGTCTGCGCCATATTCGCCAGGGCTTTGACATCCTTGGGGAAGCATGAGCCGCCGAAACCGATGCCGGCCTGCAAGAAGTGCGGCCCGATTCGTTTGTCATAGCCCATGCCCCGCGCGACTTCGGTCACATCAGCCCCCAGCCGCTCACAGATGATACTTATCTCGTTGATGAAACTGATGCGCGTCGCCAGGAAGGCATTGGAGGCGTACTTGATCATCTCGGCCGTGCGAATGTCGGTGATGACGACCGGCGCTTCTAGCGGCGCGTAAAGCTCGGCTACCCGCTCGGCTGCCGAAGCGTCGGAGGAGCCCAAGACGGTGCGGTCCGGGTGCATGAAGTCGGCGATTGCCGACCCCTCGCGCAGGAATTCCGGACAAGACACCACCGCGAAGTCCACCGGTTGGGGCTGATTGCTGCTTATGATTTCGGCTGTCCAGTCGCCTGTGCCCACGGGCACCGTAGACTTGTTGATGACGATCAGCGGCTGGCGCATGGTCTTGGCGATGGTCTGGGCGGCGGCGCGGACGTATTGCAGGTCCGCCTCCCCATCGACGCCTGATGGCGTGCCGACACAGACGAAGACAAACTCGGCGTCCGCGAGCCCGTCGGCATAGGATGTGGTGAAGCGCATCCGCCCGGCGTCGGTATTGCGCTGCACCATCTCGGCCAAGCCCGGCTCATAGATGGGCAGTTGGCCCGCCTGCAGCATGTCAATCTTGCGCTCGTCAATATCCACCAGCGTCACGCTGTTGCCCATATCGGCAAAACAGGTACCCGTCACCAATCCGACATAGCCGGACCCTACCACAGAAAGTTGTCTCATATCGGCTCGCTCTCAGTTAGGAAGTTTGTGATGATTCATAGCTACATAGGGATACACAGCGGCAGGGATTTCTCCTCTTTATCAGGCAAGCCCTGCAGAGCGTCAAAGGCATTATCAGGTTCCGCGCTCGTTGCCATTTCCACTTAAATTCTAATTGGATTCCCGACTTGGCGATGGCGATTTCCTTGTGTATTTTTGCTTGCCGCTTGCTATACTGATGCGGCAATTCGATAGTTAAGGCCGGAGAAAGCCCAGATGTCCAGCGACATGGACGCGCTCACTGCCGCCAACATAGAGCAAGCGCACGTGAAAGATGGCATTCCTCAAGAGATGAGGAAAGTTCCGCATCGCAACATCCGCGATGTACTGTCTATGCACAGCAAGACATCGGGACGGAAGCCTTTTCTGATCTACTACGACGAAGACGGCGCGCGACAAGAACTTTCATATGCCGAGTTTAATGCGCGCGTACATCAGGCGGCGAACTTCATGTATGAAGATCTCGGCATCCGTCGTGGGGATCGCGTTGTCACGATCGCTTACAACCATGTCGACACGGTCTTGATATATTTTGCCTGCTGGGTGATCGGCGCTGCGGTCGCGCCGCAGAATGTCGCCGAAGACGACCGACGGATCGCCTTCATTTTGCGTAATAGCGAAGCCAAAGTTTGCTTTGCGCGCGTCGAATATCTGGAACGCGCGGAAAATATAATCGCCGGCGTTGATGGCGATGAGGGCGCGCCGAACATCGCGCGGATTGTCGCAGTCGGCCGGGAGCACGGCGGCCGGCATATAGACTTCCACGCCGAGATCGCCAGCCGTCCGACGACTTTTCTCGGCGATGAATCCGGCGCCAAGGCGGATGATGTACCTCAGGGTGAAGGCAGCGCTGACTCGGCAAGGCTGTCTGATGAGGCGCTGCTGGTATACACCAGCGGCACCACCGGCACGCCCAAGGGTGTCATCCTGGCGCAATACAATTTGCTCGTCGACGCCCAGGGAATCAGCCAGTGGCAGGCGATCACCGGCAATCAGCGGATGATGTGCGTCTTGCCGATCCATCATGTCAACGGCATCGTGGTGACACTGATCGCGCCGCTCTACGTGGGCGGCTCAACGGTGCTTAATCGCCGCTTCAGCGTCTCACATTTCTGGGAGAGGATCGTAGCCGAGCGGGTCAATGTCGTCAGCGTTGTTCCGACCTTATTGCAGTTTCTTATAGAATACGGCGAGCGGGAGCGGGAGGCGGGAAACACGATATTCGGCGGGGACATAAGTCGCCGGAATCTCTCTCATTTCCGTCATCTGATCTGTGGCGCCGGCACACTTTCGGTGGCGCTGGCCGGCGCATTCAGCGATATGTTCGGGATTACCATTTTGCACGGCTACGGCTTGAGCGAGACGACTTGTTATTCTTGCTTCTTGCCGATCAATTTATCTTGGCAGGCCAATCAACATTGGCTGCTGGACCACGATTATCCCAGTATCGGTTGCCCGATCGAAGCGAATGAAATGGCGATTTTTACCGCCGATGGCAGTGGTGAGAAGCTGAGCGAAGGCGAACGCGGCGAGATATGTATCCGCGGGCACAATGTCATGCAAGGTTATTACAAGCGGCCCGATGCCAATGCCGAGACCTTTAGGTTCCAGTGGTTCCGCAGCGGCGATGAGGGCTTCTTCCTGCGCGACGCGGACGGCAGGCCTTTCTTCTTCATCACCGGCCGCATCAAAGAATTGATCAACCGCGGCGGGGTGAAATTTAGCCCACTTGACATCGAGGAGATATTGCTGGGCATTGACGGCGTCAAAGTGGGATTGGCTATAGGGTTCGAGAATGCCTATTACGGCGAAGAGATCGGCGCGTATGTCGTTTTGGAAGACGGGGCAAAGCTCGATGCCGAGTTCATCATCGCCCAATGCCGCCGGCGGATGACCTTTGAAAAGTCGCCAAAGGCAGTTGTCTTCGGAACAGATATCCCGGTTACGTCGACGGGGAAGTATCAGCGTCTCAAATTGCAGGGGCTATTCGCCGAGTGGGCGGGTACGCAGTTCCGCCGCTAGCGCTTGCGGGCTAGCCGCCGGCGCCCTATCTCCGGCAGGACAAGCAAACTCAGCAATCCATTGAGCACGACTATCACGGTGCTTCCCTCGTGGCCGAGAACGCCGAGAGGCAGCGGCAGTTCCACCGCAAATACGCCCAGCGTCAGAAGGGCGATAACTGCCAGCGAGAACGCGATATTTTGCTTCACGACACGGCGCGCTCGGGCGCTCAGCTTTATCGCAGCCATGATGCGCTCGAGGCGGTCGCCCATCAGCACGACATCGGCAGTTTCCAAGGCGACATCCGTGCCCGCGCCACCCATGGCGATGCCGACTTCGGCCACGGCTAATGCGGGCGCATCATTGATGCCATCGCCAACCATTGCCACCGCGCCAAATTCGGCTTGGAGTTTTCGCAAGACTTCGGCCTTCTGTTCCGGCAGGAGTTCGGCGTAAACGCGTTCTATGCCGATCTCGCCAGCGATTGATTCGGCTACGCGCCGGTTATCGCCCGTGAGCATAACCGAGATGATGTTGGCGTCCTGAAGCGCCTTGACCAGCATTCGCGCTTCCGCCCGGCTTTCATCCGCCAGCGCGATCAGCCCGAGCCACTGCTCGTCGCGCAGCACCGCAACAACGGTTTTGCCGTCGCTCTCAAGCTTGTTTTGCGCCTGTCGCATTGAGCCGGGCAAGGTCGCCATGCGCTCCACATGAGATACTCTGCCTACCCGTACCTCGCGTCCATCGACACATGCGCGGACGCCATGGCCGGGGACCGCCGAGAATTGCTCCGGCTGGGACAGCGTAACTGCCGCGCGCTCGCCGTAAGCCACGACTGCCTTCGCCAGCGGATGTTCCGAACGCGCCTCAACTGAGGCGGCCGCGGCGATCAGCTCGTCTTCGCTTATCCCGGGCGCGCAAACAACGTTCGTTACTCGTGGTTCGCCGATGGTGAGAGTGCCTGTTTTGTCGAAGGCAAATACTTTCGCGGCGGCAAGTTGCTCGAGGCTCGCGCCGCCTTTGAACAGGACGCCGCCGCGGGCAGCCGAGGCGATGGCTGAGATGAAGGCGGAGGGTACGCTAATGATCAGGGCGCAAGGCGACGCTACCGTCATCAAGACCATGGCGCGATAGAAGTTGCTTTGAAAATCAGTTAGCCCCAGCAAGGGGGGAATGATGATGAAGAGCAAGACAGAGAGTATGATCAGCTTGGCATAGCGCTGCTCGAAGCGATCGAGGAAGCGTTCGGTTGGCGCCTTGCTTTCCTGCGCTTCTTCCACCAGCTTGATGATGCGTGACAAGGTGGTCTGCTCCGCCGACCGCAGCGCGCGCACATCAAGAATGCCTACTTTGTTCAGCGTGCCGGCGTAGACAGGGTCGCCGGCCAATTTGTCCGCTGGGATTGATTCGCCAGTGATGGCGCTTTCATCCACGGCGGAATTCCCAGCGATGACTTCGCCATCCACCGGAATACGTTCGCCCGGCTCGATCAGCACAGTGTCGCCCAGCTCGATCTCGGTGATATTGACTTCTATGACTTCATCACCGCGCTTGATCTTGGCAACTTCCGGATAAAGCGTGAAGAGGCTCTTGATCGCATTGCGGCTGCGACCGATGGCGTAATCTTGCAGTACATTGCTCAGCGAAAACAGGAATAACAAGACAGCGCCTTCGCGCCACTGGCCGATCACTGCGGCGCCGAGAGCGGCCAGCACCATAAGCATATCAACATCGATCTCGCCCTCGCGCAGGCTTTCGATAGCCGTCTTGGCGCCATAGAAGCCGCCGGCTAGATACGAGATGATATTGAGCGCGAGAAGCAGGCCATGCGGGAAGCCCGCGCGCTCGCCAAGGAAGCTTAATACGATAGCGAGCAAAGTCAGCGCCACCAGTCGGGGCGCCAACCAGGCTTCGCTGAGCAGGGGCTGGCGGGCGTCGGCGGTCTGCATTTGCTGTCGCGAATTTGTCGTTACCGCATTCATCAGATCAGCATGGTTAACTATAGTACTGCTTTCAAGATACATTTAATTTAACATAAGTTAATTTATAGTGCAACCCGCAATGAAATACAAATTTCACGATTATAAGAATGAAAGCGCTGGGCGCGAATTCTTTTCTGGCGACGGTCCGCGCCAGCCAAGCAGACGGGCAACGAAAAAGAGCGCGCCGTCTGGCACGCCCTTTGAGTTTGATGTTACAGTTCTTGGCTATACGATATCGTCGTTTTTGGGAATCTGCTTGAGTTGACGCGGGATGCTGCGATAGAAGGCGAAGCCTAGGAGCGCGATGGCGATGGCAGACCAAGTGTAAGCTACGACGGAGACGGATATGCCTGGCATGACTTCTTCAGCGAAGGCGGCTACTGTATTGACTATTGTGCCGTCATCGATACGAGCTGGGGCAACCAGGACGTATGAGAGGTCGAGGACGACGTGCAAGGCTGTCATCAGCGCAACGATTGTCATAATGATCTGGGTGATTGAACGCCAGGACCACAACTGATTGAGGTCGCCGCGCCCTTTCCAGCCCATGACCATAAGAAGGATGCCGAAGCCGAAGCATAGGACATAGGAGATCCCGTCGCCGGCTCCGTCAGGACGAATGAAAAGCGCCAGGAAGCCCACCGTGAATAAGCCTGTGAACATCGTCAAACCGCGCAACAAGTGCGGCGCGCGATTCACCAGGAAGAATAGGACGGAGCCGACCAACGCGGAACCGAGATAGCCGGCCGGCAGGAAGAGCGCTTTGTTGCCGCCGGAAAAGGTGATCGTGTAGCTGCCTTCGGGCGAGAGGGTGAATCCCTCAACGGATCCGCCTGATAGCGCCATGGCGATGTTGGTCAGCGCGCCATGGATATTGTCGATGAACATCCGCACCGGATGCACCAGTCCCGAGGCGCTTGGCGAATACCAAAGCACGAGAATCGCCACAAAAGCCAGCGACGAGATCAGCAGGCTCCTGTGTACGACCTGTCTGCGCACTTTGCGCTCTACGAACTTTCTTAACATGCTGTCACTCCTGAAACTCTTCTTACATCTATCTTTCGCCACATATACCGTTCTCTACGCGCGATTGTCTCTTACTCAGGAACTTTGGCTTTGCCCTGGACGACTTCGCTTAATTCGCCTTCAACTTGCTTAACCAAGCCAAAATACATTGCGAATACCAGCATGGCTACGGCGATGGCAGCCCACATAAAGGCGACCACGGCTGGGGGCAGCAATGGCGTAACTTCAATGGAGAATCTCTCCGCATCATTGACGATGGGTCCCGCGCCCGCGCCTGGATTCATGACCAGATGCCAAACATCAAATACGGCGTTCAGGCCGGTCAAGATTGCCAGCGTATTGAGAACAAACAGATTGATGACGCGCGGCGCAAACCAGCCCAAGGCGATCAGGCCGATGCCGAAGCCAATTCCTACGATGAGCGCGATGGCGTCGCGATCGGCGCTTGGCATGGCGAAAGAGAGGGTGAGGATGACTACCGCCAAGCCAATAAGGAAAGACAGACCCCGTGTCCACCTGGGAATGCGGTTTATCAAGAAGAAGAGCAGCGAACCAAAAAGAGCCGCGCCCAAATAGCCCGCTGGCGCTATCAGAGCTATGTTGCCGCCATTGACGAGAGCTCGGCCCGAGCCGTCAAGCGCCACTTCAAATCCCTCGACTTGCCCGCCTGTGAGCAGCGCCGCAAGCGAATGCCCGGCCTCGTGGACAAAGGTTACAAAGAGACGCACCGGGAATGTAATCACGGAAACATTAATCGCACTGCCTTGCGTCTCTATAGTCCCATCCGGCTGTACGAAAACTCGTTCGATATCGCGCATGTTCCATAGGAACAAGGCGAAAACAAGCGCCAGCACCGCAATAAGAATGGTCTGTCGGCGTGTATTCAGCCGAAGCATGTTTGCTTCACCTGCCGCGCGCGAGCCGCGGTTGCGCAGCAGAAACAGGAGTGAAATCAAGGCAAGCGGCAGACCGGTAGCTACAAACAAGAGAGGCAAGGGAATCTCGGCCGGGACATTGATATTGAAGCCGGAGGCCAGTGATTGAACGCCATCAAGGACGTCGCCGCCAACTTGTCCGTCTTCATAAGCATCGGAGGTGACGATGGCGCCACCTACCATCCAGACAATGCTTAGCAGCAGAATCAAAGGCCAAAGTACTTTAGACAGGGTCCGCAACTTTGCTAGTCTCCTTCACATCCAAGCGCATCATCCACATTATGGCATGGTGAATCGAGGCATTGCAAGCTTCACCGCTTCCGCACTCATTTATCATTATACGAAAAAGTGTCCGCTACCGTTCTTACAATCGTAAAATTTGTGTAATATCGATGATTACCGCCAGCGCGACCCGGATACTTGAGGAGCAGACCATGACAGTCTTGGACTTAAGTGATTACAACCCTTCAGACGATCTTTCACGTGCCGAGACCATGCCAGCGCGCTGGTATATCGAACCGGATTTCCTCGCGCTGGAAGCCGAGAAAATATTCTACAAGAGCTGGCAGCCCGTGGGGCGCGTCGAAGATGTCATGCGAATTGGCGACTATTTTTGCTGCGAAGTCCTGGATCAACCTCTGGTCATTACCCGCAATCGCTCCGGAGAACTGCGCGGATTCTACAATGTTTGCGCGCACCGGGCAGCTATTGTGGCGCAAGGGCGGGGCAATCGTAAGAGCTTGCAATGCAAATATCATGGCTGGACCTATGATCTTGATGGCAAGCTGCTGCGCGCGCCAGAATTTGAAGGCGTCAACAATTGGAGTTCCCAAGATGTCTGCTTGCAACCGGTACAAGTGGAAGCCTGGGGACCATGGGTGTTTGTAAACCTGGATCCAGGCGCGGCGCCAATGGTCGATACTTACGGCAACATCGAGCTGGAAATCAAGGCGGCCGGCTTTAATTTGAGCCAGATGCGAATGGTCGAACGCCGCGACTACTTGATCGACTGCAACTGGAAAGTCTACGTCGACAATTACCTGGAAGGCTACCATCTGCCGATTGCTCATCCGGGCTTGTTTCGTGAGGTTGATTACGATCAATACCGGGTGGATACCTACCGCTACTATTCCAAACAGCACGCGCCCATACGCGAAGTTGATCCGGGTGAAACGCGCGACCGTCGCTATGTGCGCAGCGGCGAGGGCGAAGAAGACGCTCTATACTACTGGATATTCCCCAATGTCATGCTAAATGTCTATCTCGACAATACCTCGATAAACATCATAATTCCGGCCGGCCACGACAAAACATTGACGATCTTTGAATGGTACTTCGAGGCGCCCGGCACTGGCGAAGGCTGGGAGAGCATGCAGCAGATCATCGCCTTCAGCGACGAGATACAGCAGGAGGATATTGAACTCTGCGAATGGGTGCAGCGCGGCTTGCGGTCAAACGCGTACAACGCTGGCCGCTTTTCCGTACTGCGGGAAAATGGGGTCCACCACTTTCAGTCGCTTGTGCACGAATTTCTCACGAAGGCTTGACATCATCCGTGGGCGCTTCATCTTTGGCGGTAAAGGCGGACTTGGGCGAAATGCCCAGCGCCAGCAGACCAACCGCGCCCCATACCGCGTAGCTTAACACCGTCACGCCATGGAGCAGAAAGGCCAGTGAAATGGCTTCCACCGGGGTCATGCCAACCATTTGGCCGGCGACCACGACGGCGCCATGAAAAGGACCCAAGCCGGCGATGCTCACTGGAACTGTTATCGCCAGCGCCACAAGCGCAATGCCGAGCGGGACGCTTATTAAGTAGTTGGTATCTATGCCCAATGCCAGATGCAGAAGATAGTAGGTCAACAGCGAGAAAATCCAGCCGATAACTGTCCAGAAGCCTATGACGAGCATGGCGCGCGCTTGCGTTAGCGGTTGTAAGCCGCCAAGCAAATCGACCAAAATGGATTCAAGCGGCAGGCGACGCAACGGCGGGATCAGGTTCAGCAGAGCGTCCAGCATGCGCCGGGCGTTGTCAGGGAATCGCGCCAAGCCAAGCAATGCAATGAAGCATACGAGGGCCAGCAAACCGAAAAGCGATGCGCGTTCCGAAACTTCCGGCATGGCGTCCGGCAACTGGCTTACTGTTAAAGCGATCACCAGCACGACAGCCAGCGAATCAATGAGGCGCTCGGCAATGATGCTGCTCGCCGAGGTCGCCAGGGGAACGCCGCTGCGCGTCGCCAAAACGCCGCGCGCCACCTCTCCCAGCCGGAGTGGCAGTTGATTGCCCAGAAACATGATGTTTACCAAGTGCGTCGCTCGAACAATGCTGATGCGCCGCCCCAGCAATATTGACCAACGAATCCCTCGAATCGCCAGTCCAAGCGCCACCATCAGCAGCGATAGCAGCACCAAGCCGATATCCGCCACGCGGAGGCTATCCGCGACATCATTGAGCGGCACGTCGCGCAGGATCAGCAACAGCAGAATGATGCTGACGGCCGCGCTCGCCAGGACAATCATCAGGCGTCTCTGTGTCATGGGCTTGGCGACTCGACCAATATGACCGGTTCGCCGCCGATCGCGCTGCTCCGAGTGCGTTCCAGATCGGGAAAGCTGTAATCCCCCGCCGGTTTCAGGTCGAACGTATAGCTACCGCCGACCGCAGGCAATTCGATTTTCCCGCCGTTCAGATGGTACACCGTCGCGCCTGCGCTGCTGGCTCTGAAGGTATATTGCCTTGGCTGTCGAGTATTGTTCCAGACGACAGTGATCTTCTCGTTGTTGGAGCGCTGGAAGACGATGTGAGTGACGTCTTCGGTCAAGCCGATCAGGCTGACCGGCGCAAAAGGTTGCGTGCCAAATACCTCCGCGAGCAGTTGATAGGCCATGGCGGCAGGCCGCGGCGAGTTGGCGAATGGATGTTGGCTGAAGCAATGCGAATCCAGAGTGTTGCGGTAAAGGCCAAAGGCATCGCCATAGCAGACGCCCTGCGCGCAGAGTTCGCCATTATGCGGCGGGAAATTCGTGCCGGCGGGGTAGTTGCCGCAATCGTCAAACAACTGATGATAGAAGATCACTTCGGCGCCTTTGGACCAGGCGAATACAGCGCTCATGACGAGAAAATGCGCCTGCTGCTCTAGCGTAGCCAGGCGATGGCGTTGTTCGGGGGCATAAGCCCATACGGGACCAGGATAATCATTCCAGACTGAGACGCCAGTTTCATTCACCCACACGGGACGCGCCAAGTCGTATAATTCAAGCGTGTCTTGCACTACTTTCGTCAGCCAGCCGCTGCGCCAAGGGTCATCATAGCTGTGCACCGCCATAATATCAAAAAACCAGTTGTAGCGATGGCGCAATGGGTCATCACGAAATATTCGCAGCACATTCGTGAGAAACCCTTCATCGCTGGCAAAGAGCAGACCACCGAAGACGATCTTCGCCTCCGGATCGACCGTCTTGATTACGATTGCGGCCGTCTTCAGCAGGCGCGCGTAGGCTTCGCGGCCGCCGTTCCAAAACTGCGGGACATCCGGCTCATTCCAGACCTCCCAGACGCGTATGCCTTGGCCATCTGTGAATGCGTTCTGTTGCGCCAGGACGCCGCCCGGCTTATATCTCGTCACTGCATAATGGACAAATCGCGCCCAGGGATTATCGGGATTGATCGCCTCGTCCGTTTCCGCGTTATCTGTGCCATTGGCATAGATCGGCGTGAACAAGTTGCGGATGCTTTCGCCATCTTGCCAAAACCCCGGGCGCCCAAGCAGTATCGCGTTTGTCTGCAATCCGTTTCGTATATCAGTCGCCAGCAGTTTGTCATAGGCCAGCCAGTCATAATTGTTGGGTTGCTTTTCCACCCGGTCCCAATATAGCGGCCAGCGATTCCAGCCGGCTCCCAGTATCAGGGCATTGCGATAGCGTTCCGCGCCGAGATCGTCGACGAAGCTTATGAAGGTAATCCCAAGGCGGTCGGAGCGAATGTACTCGTCACTGCCGATGAGAGCGCCCGGCGCCGTGGTAGCTATGACCGGGACTTGCGCCCGCGCGTTGCCAATCGCGGTCGTGATTGCCAGAATCATGATAATGACGCGCAACGCAGATCTATACCGTCTTGCCCAAAGCAGATTTAATTCCGGTCGGGGACTTGCCGCACTCAACTCGATTCGCATAGCATTGGTCTTTTTTGGCGGTTGGAGTTGCCTGCGCCACGGCAACGCCTTGATTATAGTGGCATGAAACAGAATCAACACCGGCGATAGCGCTTGAATTGACGTGGTTCCGCCAGAAAGCTATACTGTGGGCAGCTTTCTTGAGGCGCTGAAAGGTTAATCCATGGCTGTCGTTTCCGATGATCTGATGAAAATCCTGCGATGCCCTGTGGCCGTGCATTATACGGATAAAGGCGACGATCCCGGGCGCTTGCGCATCGTGAAGGACAGTTGGCTGGTATGTGACGATAGTGGCTACAAATATCCCATCCGGGATGGCATTCCGGTCATGCTGGTGGATGAAGGCGCCAAGTGGAAAGACACCGCCGAAGCCGATCTGCCGGCGCCGCCGCCCGAAGAATAGAAACAGGGACAAGACCTTGCCCCTGTGTCCCCAAGTTTATACCGCGGCTACGCTGTGGCCGGTTCGAGCGACGTCGATTCAAACGCGAGCCCCTCGCCGTTTTCAGCGACATCGACCCAAACTCTATCTGTCTCGGCGATGCGTCCGTCTAGTAGCGCCATCGCCAGCGGATCTTGCAGATGCCTTTGAATCGCCCGCTTGAGGGGGCGCGCGCCAAAGACAGGGTCCCAGCCCAAGTCCGCCAGAAGCGTCTTTGCGGCGATGCTCAGTTCGATCGTGACGCTGCGTTGCGCCAGGATACGCTCCAGATCGCCGAGGCGCAAATCCACTATGCGGATGATATCTTCGCGCGAAAGGCTGTGGAATATGATTATCTCGTCCAGCCGATTCAGAAACTCCGGACGGAAATACTGATCCAGTTCCTGCATGATGGCGCCGCGCTGCGAGTCCCGGTCGACCTGTTCTCCCATTTCCTTGAGGGTGGCGCTCCCCACATTGCTTGTCAGGATGATCACGCAATTGCTGAAGTTGACCGTTCTTCCTTGTCCGTCTGTCAGTCTGCCGTCGTCGAATACCTGCAGGAAGATGTTAAAAACGTCGGGATGCGCCTTTTCGATCTCGTCAAACAGCAGGACGCTGTAGGGACGGCGTCTGACCGCTTCCGTCAGTTGACCGCCTTCTTCATAGCCGACGTAACCCGGCGGCGCTCCAATCAGTCGGGCGATACTGTGCTTCTCACCGTACTCGCTCATGTCAATGCGCACCATAGCGCTTTCGTCATCGAAGAGGAACTGCGCCAGCGCGCGAGCCATCTCGGTCTTGCCAACTCCCGTCGGACCCAGGAAGAGAAAGGTTCCAACTGGTCGATTCGGGTCCTGCAAACCGGCTCGGCTGCGCCGCACCGCTGCTGATATTGCTTCTATCGCGTCCGCTTGCCCGACAATTCTCTGATGCAGACGCGCTTCCATATTCAGCAGTTTTTCGATCTCGCCTTCCAGCATGCGCGCCAATGGTATTCCGGTCCAGCGGCTGACGATGGCGGCGATTTCGTCCGCGTCGACTTCTTCTTTGAGCATAAGCGAGCTGTTCTGTCGCATCGTCTCAATTGTCGCTTCGCCCTCGCGGAGGGACTTTTCCAACTCGGGCAGTACGCCGTAACGCAAGCGGGCCGCCTCTTCCAGGTTGCCTTGACGCTCGGCGCGTTCCAGTTGGATCCGCGCCTCGTCGATATCCGCTTTGACGGCCGAGACGCCTTGGATCACGTCCTTCTCGTGCTGCCATACCGCGAGCAGGCTGTTCAGCGCTTCTTGCGAATCAGCCAGTTCAATCTCGAGGTCTTCAAGCCGCCGCTTCGAGGCATCATCCTTTTCTTTGCGCAGCGCCGCGCGTTCGATTTCCAACTGCATGATCTGCCGTTCAATCTTGTCCAATTGCTCCGGTTTGCTATCGATCTCCATTTTCAGGTGGGCAGCGGCCTCGTCGATGAGGTCGATCGCTTTGTCGGGCAATTGGCGATCCGTCAGATAGCGATTGCTCAGGGCGGCAGCGGCAATCACTGCGCCATCTTGAATCCGCACGCCGTGATGCACTTCGTAACGTTCCTTCAAGCCGCGCAAAATGCTGATGGTGTCTTCAACACTTGGCTCATCGACATAGATCGGCTGAAAGCGCCGTTCGAGCGCGGCGTCTTTCTCGATGTATTGCCGGTATTCATCAAGCGTGGTCGCGCCGATCATGCGCAACTCGCCACGCGCCAGCATTGGCTTGAGCATATTGCTGGCGTCCATCGATCCCTCGGCCTTGCCGGCGCCGACGATATTATGCAGCTCGTCGATGAAGAGGATGATCTCGCCCCGGCTTTCGGCGATCTCTTTCAAGACAGCTTGCAGCCGCTCTTCGAATTCGCCGCGGAATTTGCTCCCCGCCACCAGCGCCGCCATATCCAGCGCGATGATTGTCTTGTCCTTGAGACCTTCCGGCACATCGCCGTTGACGAGACGCTGCGCCAGGCCTTCTGCGATCGCCGTCTTGCCGACGCCGGCTTCACCGATCAGTACCGGATTGTTTTTCGTGCGCCGACTAATGACGTGTATCAGCCGTCGAATTTCTTCGTCGCGCCCGATGACTGGATCCAGCCGGCCTTGGCGCGCATCGGCGGTCAGGTCGCGCCCGAACTTGGCCAGACTTTCGTAAGTTGATTCCGGGTCCTGGCTGGTAACCCGCTGATGGCCGCGGATCGCTTGCAGCGCCTGCAAGATATCGTCATAGCTGATGCCGTTGCGCGCCAGGAGCGCGCTCATTGTCTTGTCTTTGGAAAGCGCGAGCAGCAGATGCTCGGTACTGGTGTACTCATCGCGCATCTTCTTCGCTTCTTTTTCCGCAGCCGCGAAGATATCCAGGCTGGCTCGCCCGAGTTGAAGGCTCGCTGCGGGCTGGCTTGTCCTCGGCAACTTGCTGAGCGCGGACTCCAGCTCGGCTTGCACCGAATCCGGATGCGCGCCAATTTTCCGCATGATGCGTGGCGTCAGACCTTCGTCCTGCGTCATCAAGCCAAGGAAGATATGAACCGGCTCAATCACGGTGTGATGATATTCGGCCGCGATGCCTTGCGCTTTGAGGATAGCTTGCTGCGCTTTGTTTGTGTGACGACTGAAGTCCATCGCCCCTCCCTTTCCGCATACCATGTAGAAGTATCTTGACGCAGAAATGTTGGAAGGGTGTAAGCGCGCTGTAAACTATTTGTTATCTAATTGGAAATGTCGGCTAGCGTTGGCACGATCGGATGATGATGCCACTGCCTGCCAAGGAATAGGCGTCAAGACATGCTGGGATTAATCCCGTATCGCCGAGGGCGAGTTCAATCGGCTTATGCCCTTGCGCTTCCACCAGCAGGCTGCCAGCGATACAGGTCAGCGCTTGGAAACGTCCTTCGGACTCCAGCTCGACCTCTGTTTTCACCAGCTCGTGGCGCCAGGCGCGAAAGTACTGGCCATCAATTAGCAGTTCGCCGGTGGGCCGCTGAACTCGCGGCAGCGTATCCAGGTTAGAGACTTGCAGGCCCTTACCGATATGGAGTTCACGCGGACGGCCATCCAGCCCCATCCGACCCCAATCGTAGAGCCGATACGTGATATCGCTGGACTGCTGAATCTCGTATATCAGTATACCGGGTCCCAACGCGTGAACGGTATTCGCGGGTATGTAGAGCACATCGCCGGTCCTGACCTCGGTGTACAGCAGCAGATCTTCGAGTCGGTTCTGCTGGATGGCGTCTGCAAGTTGCCTGCGGCTACTTCCTGGCTCCGGGCCGATAATGAGCTTGGCGCCCTGGTCGGCATCCAGCACGACCCAAGCTTCGGTTTTGCCTCTGGGCTCGCCTTCAAGCGCCTGCGCCTGCGCGTCATTGGGATGAACCTGTATCGATAGCCAGTCGTTCGCATCAATGAATTTCGCCAGGAGCGGGAAACCATCCGCCGGATCGTTGCCTTCCCCTATGAGTTCAGCGCCGTATTCTTGTGTCAGTTCCGCCAGGCTCTTGCCGCGCAAGCTGCCGTTGATTACACGGACGTTGTCGTGTAACTCCCAGGATTCTCCGTAGGGCTCGGCCGTTGGCAATGGCTTGTTCAGCCGCTCCGCCAACTTGCGACCGCCCCAGACTTTCACGTGAAGCGCCGGCTGAAGCTTCAGAGGATAAAGCGATATGTCAGGCATGAATGGCCTCCTCAACTATGAGTTTCGCTTGGCGCTCCACTGTTTAATTATCCTATGTCATTACACGGATATGATATAATGGCCATGACTCAACATACGTTGAAAGTCGGTTGTTTTTGTATTGATAATCCGTGATCGACTACGAGCCGGCGCGATGATCGAGCAGTCCACAGCGCAGGAATACCTTGATGATATGCACGCGATCGGCATTACGCGACTGTTTCAGCCGCACCTGACCGCGGGCGAGCGGGCTGCCGGAATCCGCCGAGTTCGCCAAGAGCTTGCGCGCTTGCGCACGGAACTGACCACGCAGCGTGATTTGGTCGCTGAAGAAAACGGCGCCGCGTCCGCCGAAGATTTGAAACGCCGCGCCGCGCCAATGAATCTGCTGCTGCTGCTGCATGAGCAATTGCTTGACGAGGTCAACGATCTGGAACGCAGCCTGAGCAACGGGAAGCCGTTGCCCTACAGCTTCGAATTTGGCCGTTTCATTTTCGGCGATGACAAGGCGGGCGAGTGGTTTGTTGGCAGCCAGGAGCAGTATGAAGAATGGCTGAAGATTCAGCAATTCAAACATCGTCTTGACGCGTTGAGAGAAAAGAGCCAGCCGGCGCGCGAGCAGCTTGGCAATGTCCTCGGCGAGTTGTCGGCGCTTAGCGTCACACATGAAAAGCGTCAGCAGAAGATTGATAATCGCAAGAAACGCAGTTTCGCGCTGCGGCGCGTCGCTATGCTGGTTGTCCTGATCGCCGTAAGCGGCACAGTTGGTTTCCATTACTTCAATGCCTTTCGCGACTTGAGCTTGGTCGCCTTTGGCTTGGCAGTGGCTTGCGGTCTCTTGATCCCGGTTGTGATCGCCAACTGGAAAGACCCGCGGACGCGCACCGCACGCAAACAGCGCAAGCTGGAAAAGCAGATGCTCGAGCTCAAGCAGGAAGGAACCCAATATCAACAGAGCTATCAACCGCTCGAACTTCAGATCAAGGCGCTGGAAGTTCACTACAATCGGATGATGGATACTTGGCAGGAAGCGCGGCTCGTCAAGAACCGGCTGGACACGTTCATTGAGGAAGGGCAGCCGCTTCGTGATCGCGTGAACAGCATCCGCGGTGAACTCGATGAACTCCGGATGCAGCGGGAAAAGCTGCAGAAGAAACTTGACCGACGCCAAAAACGCGGCGCATTTGCCCGACGCATGATCTTGCACGTTATGCTCGTATTGGCGAGCGGCGCGCTTGGCTTTTATTTGCAATACACCGGCCAGCAAGATTATGGTTCTGTGGTGTACGGCATCGGCGCATTTTGTATTCTGCTCGTGCCGCTGGCTTATATCGATTGGAAGAACCACGATGGCAAGCTCGAATCCAAATTGCGCCAGGTCGAGACTCGTATGCGTCAATTGCAGACCGAAGGCAAACAGGTGATGAAGCGCTATCACCCGATCGAGTTGCAGATAAAAACGCTCATCGCCCAATACAAACGGACGCGCGCCGGGATCACGACAACGGAAGAAAGGCCTGTCATGGCTTAGGCATCGGCCGGATCAAAGCGATACAAGCTGCCGCCATAATCGATCACATATAGCTCGCCATTCTCATCCTCGCCAAAACTGCTGATCTCCAGATCGGTGTTCATGATTTGTTGCGTCTGCCAATTCAAGTCTGGATCGCGCCAGGTCGCCCAAATGCGGCCCGTGCAGAAATCGCCGAAGATATAGGCCGCTTGCAATTCCGGGACCGCCTGTCCGCGGTAGACATATCCGCCCGTCACAGAACAGCCCATATTTCTGGTGTATTCAAAAATCGGCGGCACATGATTTGGCGCGCTGCCGCCTGCGAAGATGTGATTGCCCTCCCATACATTCCAGCCATAATTCTCGCCGCCCGGGCTGTCGGCCGGTTGGAAGTTGATCTCTTCCCACTGGTTCTGCCCGACATCGGCGAAGTACATATCGCCAGTCAGCCGGTCGAAGCTGAAGCGCCAGACGTTGCGCAAGCCATAAGCCCAGATTTCATCATGGGCGTTGGGATCGTCCACAAAGGGATTATCCGGCGGGATGGCGTATGGCCGATCGCCGTCAATATCGATTCTCAAAATCGTCGCCAAGAGCAGCCCGCGATTTTGGCCTGCGCCCAGCGGGTCATTCGCCCAACCACCATCGCCCAAGGCGATATACAGATAGCCGTCCGGGCCAAAGTCGATATGCCCGCCGTTGTGGTTTGAGTATGGCTGCGCAAGCCGGAATACGACTTGAGCGTTGTTGACATCAGCCAGGAATGGATTGCTCTCGGATACCTGATATTTGGCAACCACGGTATCGCCGTTGCCATCGGTGAAGTTGACAAAAAAGGCGCCGTTTGCTGCGTAGTCGGGGTGGAATGCCAGTCCCAACAAACCTTGCTCGGTGAAGCCAGCGCCTAGGGCTGCCGGCGATATGATTCGCGAAACATCGAGAAAGGGCTGCGCCGAGCGCGCGCCATCGTTGAGGATCCAGATCTTGCCGCTTTGTTCAATCAAGAACAGACGATTGGATTCGTCGCCGGCGTGGGTAACGTAGATTGGACGGTTAAAGCCGCCAGCGATCTCGGTCAGCTTGATGCTGCCCGCCGCTGGTCCGCTTTCGCGCGTTACGATGATATCCGTGTCCTGCGCCAATGTCGCAGTGGCGGCAAACAAGATGACGCAGATCGAAATCGCAATTCGTATGGCGGTCATTAACTTCCTCCCTTGCTACTCTGCAGATGTGTCAAGCGCGCGCGGGCTGGTTCTTGAGCAGGTGGGCTAGTATCGAGTAGTTGTTCGCCCGCTCCGGCGCGTCAATGCGTTCGTCGCCGTGAATCTGGCGCAAACAGCGCACCAGGTGGGACTCGATGACGAACTGGCTTCTCGTGCGGGATTTCAGCCAACTCTCCCCCCATATCTCGGCGGCAACACTGATGCAATGTAAATCCTGTTCAGTGAGCGCCGCGCCGACATTCTGCGGCAGCAACTCATCAATGAGTTGCCAGCGCATGTCCTGCCACTTGCCGGCCGCAATGATGGCGCCGGCGAACAAAACGACATTCCGCCAGCGCGCGTAGTCGTGACAGAGCAGAGCGACGACATTCTGCGGGAATGTCCAGCCCTCGCTGCCCGGCGCATGCAAGCCCGCTGGCATTTTGCACTCGTCATAAAATTCAAGCAGGGCGCAAGCCGCCAGGTATTCTTGAATGGTCAGATGCGGAAAGCGATACAGATTCGGCGCATCCGATACCAGGATGCCGTTGCGCGTCGCCAGGTATTCCAGCACATCTTCGATGCCCGCGCCCAAGCCGCCGCCCAGCGATTGTTGCTCGATCAATTTGTCCAGCAATCGCGCGCGTTGGATAATTGTCGGGTAACGTTGCGTGCTTCGCTGCTCCGAGTGCAATTCGAAGGCGATCAGCTTTAGCGCCGCCCGCATCCGATCCAGGTTGATATGTGCCAGCTTCTCGTGCAGCTTGTCAGCGGGCGAGGGGATATTCCAGCGATCGAGCAATTCCACCGTATGCTCATATAGTTCAGCCCGTTTATTCGGCAACTGCTTGTAGTCTTCATGTATCAAGGTGAGCAATGCCAGCATCAGCGGCTGCCGCGCCAGGGGCCAAAGCGCGCGCGTCTCGCGTATCGTCTTGTTGAGGTCGTCCGCCATCAGCGCCGCTTGCTTCGATGCCATCGCTCTCCCGCCCAAGACGCTCGGTCGATTCTCGGCGACGTTGGCATACCAGCGCTCGATATAAGTCCGCACCTGCTTCCAGGTGAAGGGCGCCAACTCCGCCGAGGCGAAGCGTTCCGACAAGCGCCAACGTGAATCGTGCCGGTAGGCATAGGTCCGGCTAGTCACGATGATGCGGCAATTGGGAAAACGATCCGCCCAATTTTCGATGATCCGCTGCAGGATGATGCGGTCTTTCTCCTCGTAGACTTCGTCCAGCCCGTCCAGCACCAGCAAGCTGCCATGGGTCGGCACATCGCTCTGTGTCAAGTAGGCTTCGAGGTGCGGCGCCAGATTGCCAGTCGCGCGTTTGACATATTCCAGCAAGTGATTGGCGCTGCCTTCGCCGAGAGTCTTCGGGAAAAGCTCGGGCGTATTGGCGAAATCACGCAGACTGACGTATATCGGCAAGATTGGTCCATGTATCCAGGATGGTCCCAGCATCTCCAGACCCCTGACCTTGCTCTGCCGTTCCGCGCGCGGGTCGCAGGCAAAAGCGAGGGCGGTCACGATGTAGCGGCAGAGGGAACTCTTGCCCGTGCCGGCCGCGCCGGTAATGACGATCAAAGCATGAGCAGCGATCACTTCGAAGACTGACTCGCGAACGTAGCCCATGTCTTTCTCAATCGCCTGATAGCGCCGGGCATTCAGTTCCTCGATACCCACATTGTGAAACTGCCTTTGGTCGGTCCAGATATCGACGGGCGTATAAAGTTGATGCAGAGCCGCCGGCGTATGATGCTGCGAGGCGGGATGTATCGTTGTTGTTGGGATGTCCCACTCGGTGCGGACAGCCGCCAGATAAGCCTTTAAAGCCGACTTGTTGCCATGATAATGCTCGGCGACGATATTCACATCTTGGCCCGCGAATATGACGTGTCCCCCGGCGGAAATGCTGCCCGCCTGCACGCGAACGGCCGATGGATAATCGCGGTATTCACGCATCGCTTCCAGCAAAGTGCGGGCGAATTGTATCGCTTGCGCGCCTTGATTTGCCGAGCCGTCAAGCCCGCCGGTCGCCACGATGAGCCAATCCAGCCCGACGATTTCGTCGCGGCTCAGTTTTTCCGGCGCCAACTCATGCTGAGCCAACTCTTCCGCCGTTCGCCTGTAGTTCCGATCTCGGTAAATCTCGGTCATGCGTTTGCCTAAGGCATCGCAATAACGGAACTTCTTCAGCAGCCGCCGCAGCAAATTCAGTTTGGTAGTTGGGTTCGGCATGACCGGTGTAAACACCATCATTACCAGTTTTTGATAAGGCGAATCCAGCGTCGATTGATCCGCCAGTTTCTTCAGTTTCCCCCAGTTGCCCTGTACGAAGCCGCGCCAGGCGCTTGGCGAAGCGATCATCATTTGGCTTGGCGATCTTGTTTCAGCCTGTTTGATAGCGCTAGCAGGTTGATTTCGAAGCGGTTGAGTCATGAAATTGTCTCGCTATCAAAGAATGCCAATTGTGCTATGAAGATGCCCGCGAATGTCATCGGCAAGATAGGGCTTCCCGCTACTTCGGCGGACGCGCGTTCCGTGAATTTGCGACGTTGAGGTCAGATCTTTTTCCCGGGACGATGCCGCATGATCGCTTCGTGGAAGTTGATGGCGACTTCGCCAGCGCTGGCCAGGATCGCCCCAACGAGAGGTTGGTCGAACAACGTTAAGGCGGCGGCGGTCAGAGCTGGCGAAAAGCGGAGAAGCGACTTCGCCGCGCGCAGCAGGATGCGCGGGTTGGGTTTCCTGGATGTGGTCAACTGGGCTTCTACTGTCTGCAAGTCATGCTGCGCTGCTTCACGCGTCTCCGGCGCCAACTGTTGTTCTTTGTTGATTGTGTCTTCGACATTGCGAATGCATTGCAGCATCATGTCGAGTTCTTGCGGGGTCGTCTCAACACCGCCGACTGTGACGGTCTGGTTGGTGTGCTGCGCCACATCGCCGCCCGTCTGCACTTTGACCTGACCATCACGACCGGCGAAAACGACATGGCCCGTTACCGACAGATGGTCAATATCAATGTTTATGTCCGGCCGGATCTGCTTCGTTGCATCCAGGCTGTCTTCTCTCGATTCCATCGTCATTGTCCCTTCGTTTGGATTGTCGAGACCAATTGCGGCGTGGTCTAGGTTAAGCCGACCAGCCGAATTCCTATAGATGAATAACGCACGCGCGGATCTAGGTAATAACGGAAGGCAGTCTGCGCCCGGTCGCAGGGGCTGACGAAACTGCCGCCGGCAACCGCCCGGCGATGATCTCGAGCCTCTTCCGCCGCGGCCGCCGTCTTTGTCGTCCATTCCCAGACGTTGCCCGCCATGTCATATACGCCGTAGGGGCTTTGACCTTTGTGATAGCGATTGACTGGCGTGGCCGCCTTCAAGCCTGTTTCCAACGTATTGCAATGATCTTCGTTGTAATCGTCTCCCCAAGGATAGTAGCGGTCATCGTCGCCTTTGGCGGCTCGCTGCCATTGCGCCAGGCTGGGCAGGCTTACTTTCATCTTGAGCAGGCTGCCCAGCCAATTGGCGAAGGCCATCGCCTCGTACCAATTGACGTTGACCCGCGGCAAATCCTCCCCATCAAAACGCGATTGCGCCACGCCTTTTCCCAGCCGAAACCAGCCTTGAGCCTGACGAGAAAAACTCCACCAGCGCGGATTTTTGTAGCCATCTTCGGCGCGCGCAAAGATGGTAAATTGCGCGTTTGTCACCGGAAATTTGCTCATGACAAAACTGTCAACCGGCACCGTCATCTCGCCAAAGTCTTCATCCGAGCCGTCAATGCTGGATATCGTCACCGCGCCATGCGGAATATCACACCATTGTAGCATAGGCAGAATTTCTTTCGCCGTTAGCGGCGCGTCAGCATCGTCGATGGCTCGCCGCGCCGGTTGCGCTTCTGCTTGCAGGGCAGGCTGAACCGCTGCTGGGTCGATAGGAAGGATCGGCTGGTTTAGCGGTTGCGCCTGGCTGCGCGCGCGTATCGTCGCCGGATGACTCAAAGCCTGCGGGTTTGCTTGAATTGGCGTTGTTTCGGACGGCTTCCGTTTGTTGTTGACCGGGCGGATCGCGCTACCGGAGGCGGGATTTTGCGTCCCGCCAGTCTCACACTGACGTCTTAGACCTTGGGGATCGTAATCGCCGAATTCTCGCCTGAATTCAGCCAGAGCTTCACATGCCAATTGGCGCGTGCTTTCAAAGGCGAAGAGCGCCACGATATGCTGATACTCGCGCTCAACTTCCCGCGTTTGACTTCGCTCGTTCAGCGCCGCTTCAGCGATCCGCAGCAATTTATCCAGCGGGACAAAACGCGATTCGTAGCCGCTCGCTTTGGCCTGCTTCAACAGCATGACGGCTCGGTCGAACTTGCCTTCCTCAAGCGCGCGCACCCCGTCGCTTATCAGGCTGGCCGGCTTTGACGAAGGCGCCGGGCTGGTATTGACTTCGTCAGCCACGATCGGCGGGACGGGAACAGCCGCCTTTTGCCGCTCTACCATCAGGATCGCGTTGAGCAACTGCGAAACATTTTCAACCGTCAGTTCGTCGCATAAGTCGACGTATTGCCAGTCTTTCATTGCCTCGGGCAGCACGGTCTCCGCGCTGATCAGCACTGGGATGATGTCCCGTTTGAGCCTTAGCGCCAGCTCCAATTCACGGCGACAGTATAGCGACGCCACCGAATCTGGCGACAGCAGATAGACAAATACCTCGCACCAATCCAGCCGTCGCAGGATCTCCTTCCACCAGTCCTGCCCGGCATAGAGGCGCTGATCATACCAAACCTCATGCGCGTGCAGCGTCTCGATGATGCGGATGCAATACGGCTTGTCGACCCGCGCGTAACTTACGAAGATCTTCATCCGCCCGCCCTGTCTTCAATCGCAGGAAGGGAATCCAGCAAGGCGCGGCACTTCGCGCTGTCTATTCGCCTGAGCGTCTGTATCGACAGGTCGCGCAGCGATTCGCTTTCGTAGGCCGGCGCCTCGTCATCTTCGAGCAGCTTTCGCAAAATAGGCAGGTCGCTCTCGTCCATCTCCGGACTCAGTTGCCGCATCGCAAAGAGCCGCACATGCAGGCAGCTATCACTGAGCGCAAGCTCCAGCCAATGGCGGACATCACTGGAATCGACCTGACAAATAGAGTTCAGCGCCGCCAAGCGGACGAAGTCATCAGGGTCGTTCTTTAGCGCTTTGCCCAATGGCTGTATCGCCAGCGCATCCCCGAAAACGCCGAGCGCTTCCGCCGCTGCTTCACGCAATTGGGTCTGCTGGCTCTGCAAAAGCGGCAGGACCTCCGCTGCCGATTCCAGCGCGCGCAACTCCACCAAGGCTCGTACCGCGGCCACCTGTACTATCCAGTTGGAATCCCTCAATCTGGGGCGCAGCGCCGAAATTGCGGCCCGGTCGCGCAGCACCGCCAGCGCCTCTGCCGCCGCCCAGCGCACACTCCAGTTCCCATCGCTGAGGGCGTCGCAGAGAAGTAGCCTGACTTCATCACTGGTTCGGCCACGCATGTGGCGGGCAAACTTGCGCAAGAATTTCGCCGCCTTCTGGCTTCGGCCCCAATCGTCATCGCGCAGCACTTGCAGGGTGCGCCGTACTTTCTCTTCGTCGCTGAATCTTGCTTCATTGCCATCGACAGGTCTGGCGCCATTACGGCGCGGATTGTCTCCCTGCATTACCGATGCTTCGAGTCTGCCGATCGCGTCACGGGCGCGCTGACCGATAGCGGGACCGCCTTGCGCCGGTTGTCGCTCATCGTCCTGCAGTCGCTTTAATTCATCAATCGCCGGCCGCCGCCCGGAAGCGCCAAGTATCGTTATCGCCGCGGCAACCGTCGACGCATTGGAGCTTTCCAGCAAGTCATAAAGAACGTCAAAATCGCTTAAAGCCTTGCCTTGAAGTAATTCTGTCACCGCCATTACAAGCTCAATATCCGGATCTGAAAGCGCGGCGACCACCGCTTTCTGCGCGCTGGCGTCGCCTTCAAATCTGGACAGGATGTCATAGGCAGCCAGCCGAACACGCTTATCCACGTCCGCCGTCGCTTCAAATAGAAGCGGCAATGATTCGTCCACCGAATAACTGACCAGACTGTTCACCGCCTGATGTCGCCGCTCCCAATTGCTGTGGCGCAATTGGGCGGTCAATTCAGCGAGGCGGCCACCGGCGGAGGACGTTTCTGCTTGGGTTGAGATGTCATCAAATATCGACTCGCCATAGAGCAGCGCATCAATATTGCTGCCGGCGATGATAGTGGCTTCCGGCGGATCGCGCAGCACTTGCGCGATGTCTTCAAGCAATTGCCGGAACCCTTCTCGATTGGGCAAATGCTTGATCGCGCCGGCCAGGCGTTGACGCAAAGCCGCTGCGTTTCCGGCGGCCAGCACAGCCATTTCAACTGCCTCGGGCAATTCGACATGTTCCGCGGCGATTTGCGCCAAGCCTATAGCGATATCTCGTTCGGCAGTATTGATCGCGATATCGCTGAACTCCGGCGTCAGGGTCAGTCTTTTGGCATCTGCCAACGAAAGCAAACGGCTGGTCACCCGGCGTTTATTGGCTGCAAGAGCAGCTAATACCGATGCGCGATGTTCGGGGTTCTCTTCCGACCAGCGGAGCAGGCGCGCCAATATCTCCGAATAGGCGAATTTCATCAGCGCGACCAGTATGGCTTCAATGTCGTCGGGCTGCGCTGTATCCAGGTAATCCAACAGCAATATCGCTGTTGGCAAATACTTCAATTCGCCGAGTAACCAAATGGCGTTGCGGCGGAGATGCGTATCATCCCGCTGTGACAGGGAGATCAGATACGCGACTGCGCGCGACAAGCTGTAGGATGCGAGTTGATCGGCCGCGGATACTGCGCCGCTGCGATCGACGCCGGCGACGCGCTCAAGGAAGTCCAGCGGCAATTCCAGCGGCAAGGTCCCCACCTCATGCCAAAGCCATAATTGAAGTTTGTTGTTCAGTCTGCTCATCTGCCCAATGAGCAACTCCGCGGTTAAGTCGGGCTCAGCGTAACCAGAGATGGCGCTGTGAAACGCGTCCCGCGCAGCGGCGTTTTGGGCGCAGAGGTCAACCAGTTTCTGAATCAAAGTTTCCCGATGATTGTCGTAGAGCTCCGGGCGCCGGCGCAGGCACATACCGGCCAAAAAAGGATCTATGTCAGCGATCTGATCTACAACCCGTCCGCGGCTTTCCTCGCCCAGTGAATCCACTACGAGCAGTGTAAGCATATCCCATTTTTGCGGCGCCCGGCCCGAATCCGCGTTGAAGCTTGGGCGCGCCAAATATTTTATCAGCCCGTCTCGCTTGAAACTCTCCGCGGCGAAAGACAAATGAAGTTGCTCCGATTCAAATCGAAGCAACGCGCCACTCTCAACAAGAAGACCTATCGCCAGCGCGTATTCGATCACGCGCATGTCGCGCACTGTATCGCGAGCGAAATCCATTGAGACAAACCGGCGCTTGTCCCGCTGCATCATCAACCAGGCCAATTCTTCCAGCCCGGCCAGGACCGCCTCCGCACGCAACCCGTAAGCGGCAGCCGGTATCTGTCGCCCGCGCAAACGAAGCAATGCCGGCAACGGATTGCGCTCCCACTGATTAAATGCCAGCGCGCGGTCCGCCGCCAGCAGTTCCAACCCGATCGAAAGATAAGCCAGGGAATTGTCTTCGATGAGCGCGCTCTTTTGCCGCAGGAGCTGCCGGAAGCTGTTCTGCTGCTCCAGCGTCAATACGCCACTTGCGAATTTCTGCGCCAGCGGCGCGCTAACTTGATTGATGCGCACGGTCGGTAGCGGGAGGTCTGCGCCGCTCAGGTGATTTGAAAGCAAAACAAAACGCTGATTCGGGCTCGCGTCGATCCAATTGATGATCTCGACCGCGTAGCCAGGGTAGGCATGGCGGATATCATCCCAATTGTCGAGGATAATCAGGCTTGGATTAGCCGCCATCCAATGCCGCCAATAGGATAGCAGAGGCCAGTTCGCCTCGATGAATGTATCAAGTGATCGCGTGTCGTCATCCCAACGCGTCAGGTCAAACCAAATGGGCAATGCCGCTTGCTCGTCTCGAAACGCGGCATGCGCCTGCTCCAGCGCAAGCAGACGGGCAAAGAATGTCTTCCCGCTGCCCGCTTCGCCAATGATCACAAACTGCGATTCATTCTCAACCCACCCGCGCAGATCAGTAAGCGGCAATGCCGTGCCTGCCTTTTGGGCGGTGAATTCCCATTCACTAAGCAAAGCAGTGTGCAGCATGCGCGGCCTGATAGCGCTTGCGCCTCGCGTCGCGCCGTTGTACATGGCGGCCCAGGCCGACGGCATCTTGGAAAAGCCGAGCTCTATTTCTTGGATGAACTCCCGCAGGTAATCGAGACGTTCGCTTGATCCGGTCACCGACTCCGATTGCGGGAACTGGCTCAGCAAGTTCTCTACACTGAGGTCGTTCGGATCGTCAAACCAGCGGCGAAAATCGACCCAGTCACTGAAGGAAAAATTTGCGATCCCGTCCGTGGAAAAGTCACGCGCGATTACTGCTGTGACGGCGATACCACGCTGGCGAAAATACTCCGATTCAGCTCGACAATATTCCGACTGCAAATAGTCGTCGCTGACGATGGCAATGGCGCCGGTAGATCGCGCTCGCGCATCGCGAATCCCGTCTTGCCAGTCAGCGTCCGGCTCGATTTCATAGCGGTCCAGCCATACATTGCGATAACAGCGCGTCAACAATGCGGCAAGCTGAAAAGCATAGTTGATATCAATGTTATGATAGGAAACAAAAATCAAGCTCTCGTTGATGACGGAACTCCTTACCGCGCTCATGTTTCCATATTTCACTCTACAATTATACTCTTGGGCGGTTGCTTCGTTGTCCAATACTACGTCAATTCTGCCTTCGTTTAGCTCGGCCAAACCTGTCCCCAGCGACATTGTTCCGCTAAGATTCGCGCTCTGGCTATGGACGTGAACACTCTGTATTGATGGAGAATTCGGGTTTCTGGCGCGGCACTGTTTATGGCATTACCGCGGCCAGCATCTGGGGCAGCATGTACGTGGTATCGGACCTGGTCCTCGAGGTCGTGCCGCCTTTCACTTTGCTGAGCCTGCGCGTCATACTGGCGCTGCTGGTCTTGCTGCCGCTTAGCCGGCGGCAGGGATACGCTCCGCCGCCCCGGTCCGCGCTTCCCGGCTTGTTCGCCGTTGGAGTAATCGGCATCGGCATTAGCCTCGGCGCGCAGTTCATCGGCACCGACTTGTCTACAGCCGTGAACGGCGCCTTGGTTACCAGCGCCTCGCCAGCCTTTGTCGTCCTGTTCGCGCTGCTCATCCTGCGTGAAAAGCTGACTCTGGCGAGCCTGGCAGCGATTATCCTGGCGACATTTGGGGTGCTCATTATCCTCGACCCGGCTTCGGCCGACTTCAGCTCCGAAACGTTCATCGGCGATATTTTCCTCGCGATCGCTGCCGTGACCTGGGGGCTCTACTCCGTCCTCGTCCGCCGGGTTTCGACGCGTCACAATAGTCCTGCGCTTGTGGTAACAGTCTTCGCTTTGATCGGCGGCTTGCTGATCGCTTTGCCAGGCAGCTTGCTGGAAATTACGCAACGTCCGATCGGCGCAATCGGTCCCGGCATCGTGCTCGGTGTGCTCTATCTCGGCTTGATAAGTACGGCTTTCGCCTTGCTCTTGTGGAATCGCGCCTTCGCCTTGGCGCCCGCAACCGTAGCTTCGCTATTCTTTTTTGCTCAGCCTCTGGCTGGCGCTATCCTGGCGGCGATGTTCCTGGGTCAGAGAATGACATCCGCCTTATGGCTTGGCGGCGCCTTAATTGCCTTGGCCGTCTTGCTTTCCTTGCTGGGGCCAGCTCAGAGGACCACTAAGCAGCAAGCAGCGACCTAGCTTCCCGCGCCATGTGAAGCAGCCGAAAACGCCGAATTTCCGCGAAGAATCTGGCGATATCCTCGAGGCTGTCCAAGCCGTGATTCCTCTTCAGTTGGTCATGCTTGGCCGGGTTCAACAGAAGATTGATATCTTGCTTCACGCCTGCCAGGCCACGCAAGGTCATGCCGCAGGTATAACCAATCCGCGCCAGCGGCGCATCGCCGCGCCAGCCCGCCTCCCGCAGTCCGCTTACATAACTGGCAAAAACCAATTCGTCAAGTTGGAGGGCGTCAGCCTGCTTAAAGCCTTCGTAATACAAGCTGAGCGCAACCAGCGACACCAGGTCTTCGCCAGGCCCGCCGATGCCGGCCAGCGCCCAATCGATCAAGAACACTTTTCCATGGCGTACCAGGAAATTCCGCCGAAAAGCATCAAAGTGGCAAAATGTTCGGGGAAGCTCCGTCAAGGCTCGGCGAAAGATCTCCCGGTCGCGCCAAATGGCGGCGATCTCTTCTTTGGCCTCCAGCGGCAACGTGACCTGCGCCAGCGGATTTTCAAGCAGATGATCCAGTTGCTTAAAGGTATCAGCCAGCGCTGGCACAATCGCGCTATGCCAGTTGGCGGACAACCACTTTGCGCGCGGGAGTTTTGCTCCGCGCAGCCAGGCTCCGTTGAAACGTCCCAGCCGCCCAGCGATGTCCGCGTAATCTTCCAGCGACCAGTCTGCCTTCGCGTCCGTAATATCTTCCATCCAAATCCAGCAAGCATCCCCAAGATCTTCCACAAAAAAGATTTGGGGCATGGCAAAGGAACTGAATGTCATATCATCCAACAAGCCCGCTCGATAGATCTCGAATTCACGCTTCCAGTAATATGGAGATTGTTCCGTTTCGCCCGATCGCCGCTGCAAGATCTTTAGAATCAGCGAGACCGTGCCGCCGGCATCGCTTCTTAAGGTGTAACGAAATAGCGCCGTTCCGCCAATGGCGCCGCCGAAACCGCCGCGCACTACAGCGCTCTGCCAGGTGGCGACCGCGTATGCGGAATCCCCCGTTGCGATTCTCGCCAAACCTGACAAGTAATCTGAGGTGATTCTCGATTCGTGATCCTGCCGACCAAATGGAGTTGCGTTTGCGGGCATAGCGCTCAGTCGATGCCGAGGTAGGTCTTCTGCACTGTCTCGTTTTGCTGCAGATTCTCAGCGGTGTCGCTGATCGCCACTTCGCCGCTTTGCAAAACGTAGCCGCGATCGGCAACCTGCAGCGCCATGTGAGCGTTCTGCTCGACCAGCAAAATTGTGACTCCTTCGCTGGCAATCCGCTGGATGGTATCAAAAACGCCATCAACCAGAACCGGCGCCAGCCCCATCGATGGTTCGTCCAGCAATAGCAAGCGCGGCTGCGCCATCAACGCGCGCGCAATGGCTAGCATTTGCTGTTCGCCGCCGCTCAAGGTTCCGGCCAGTTGCCGCCGGCGCTCTTGCAAGCGCGGGAATAACCCGTACATGCCTTTAAGGTCGTCCTTGATCCCGCTGTCTCGCCGTGCATACGCGCCCATGTCCAGGTTTTCTTCCACGGTAAGCTTGGCGAAGACACCGCGACCCTCCGGCACCATTGATATGCCTCTTGACACTAAAGTGTCCGCGCGCGCCGATGAAATGTCCTCCCCATCGTATATGACCTGTCCTTCTCGCGGCTCCATCAGGCCAGATATTGTCCGCAGCGTCGTCGTTTTCCCGGCGCCATTTGAGCCGATCAGCGCGATAATCTCCCCGCTGTCCACCTCGAAGGAGATGCCTTTTAAGGCATGGATGTTGCCGTAGTATGTGTGGATGTCGTTGACTTCTAGGAGTCCCATAGCCGATTTCCGTATCCCCTAATTCTGCCCGCTCGCGGCCGCCGCGCCACGCCCAAGATAGGCTTCGATCACGTCAGGATTGGTTTGAATCTCGGCTGGCAAGCCTTCAGCGATCTTGCGTCCGTAATCGAGCACCGTGATATGTTCGGAAATGTCCATGACCACGCGCATATCGTGCTCAATCAAGACCACGGTGATGCCGAGTTCGTCTCGCAAGCGCCGGATGAAGCCGGTCGTTTCAATGGTTTCGCGCGGATTCATGCCCGCAGTCGGCTCGTCCAGCAGAATCAGCTTCGGTTTACTGGCCAAGGCGCGTCCGATCTCCAGCCGCCGCTGGTCGCCATAAGACAGATTCTTGGAGAGCATATCGCCCTTGCCTTCCAAGCCGACGAACTGCAGCAACTCTCGCGCTCGCGTTTCGCTGCTCTCGTCTTCTTCCCGCGTCGCCGGCAAGCCCAGAATCGCCCCAATCCAGGTCGATGTGAGATGCGGCTCCTGGCCAACCATGATATTTTCAATCGCCGACATATTGTTGAAGAGGCGGATATTCTGGAAAGTTCTTGATATGCCGGATCGTGTGATTTGGTCCGGCGATTTCCCGCTCAGCCGCGTCCCGTCAAACAGAATCTCGCCCTCGTCAATCTGATAAAAGCCAGTGATGCAGTTGAAGAATGTCGTCTTGCCTGCGCCGTTTGGCCCAATGATGCTGGCGATCGCGCCTTCCGGGATGTAAAAGTCGAGACTGTCCACCGCGACCAGGCCGCTGAAGCGCTTGGTCATGCCTTTGGCTTCGAGGATTCGCCTTTGCCCTTTGCGTTTGTCTTCAGCCACGATGCTGTCGTCCTCTCGCCTTAATCCGCCGTCGCTACTTTCGCCTTCACCGCTGCCCTGACTTCATGGCTTACCAGCTTCGACGGTATGAACCCTTGCGGGCGATTGATCATCATCATGACCAGCAGCGCGCCATACATCAAGAATCGGAAGTCCGAGAACTCGCGCAGCAGCTCCGGCATGCCGATCAGCACCACCGCGCCCACCACGATGCCCGGATTGCTCGCGATGCCGCCGACTATTATCAGGCTCAGGACGTTGATCGAGATAAAGACAGTGAAACTATTGGGAAATACCGTGCCCACCTTTGCCGCGAAGATCGCCCCCGCCACGCCACCGGTGGCCGCGCTCAAGGTAAAAGCCAACAACTTGGCGCGAGCGGTATCGATTCCCATTGCTTTCGCCACATCTTCATCTTCTCGGATCGCCATCCATTGGCGCCCAGTCCGCGAATTGTTCAATCGTATCGATACGAATAGGGTAACGAGACTGGCCGCCAACACGATGTAATAAAGTTGCTCCGGGTTCTTTAGCTCGGCGCCCAGGAAGATCGGTTTTGGAATCGCTTGCACGCCTTGAGCGCCGCCGATTAAGGGTTTCAGCCAATCCGATATTGCCAGCTTGCCGATAATCTCGCCAAAGCCAAGTGTCGCAATCGCCAGGTAATCACCGCGCATTCTCAAGACCGGAACTGCAAAAACAAAGCCGGCAAACATAGCCGCGAGCAGCGCTACCGGTATGACCATCCAGAAAGTGAATACGCCATCCAGCCGGCCTAGCGGACCAATAGACGTCAGCACAGCCAGGATATAAGCCCCTACCGCGTAATTGGTGACGTAGCCCAAATCCAGCAAACCAGCGAGGCCGATCGCGATGTTCAAACCGAGACCCATCAACACGAAGATGCCGATTGTCACAGCGACATCGCTCAGAGTCCGTCCAATGAGCCAAGGCAGCATCAACAGGATTCCGGCAAAGACAAGCATGCCGACGCCATTCACCACCCGCCGCTGCGATGACTCCATGCTTGTCAATCCGGTCCGGACTTGCTGACCAAATTTGGCCCAGAGGAAGCCGGCAACGGTGCTGATTATGAGGAGCATCAGCGCCGGCTGCTGACGCAGAGTATCGCGTTGGAAAAGCTCCCGCATCGTGTCACGATCCAGGTTCTCTTGCAGGATCAAACGAACCGTCTCGCCGAACGCGCCAACAAGCAAGGTTACGCCAAACCCATATAGCAGCGCCCGGCGTGGAATAGTCGGGATGATACGAAAAACCGACCCGGCTAGGCCTGCCGCAGCCGAGACAATTGCCAAGGTCAGAATGCCGGTCATCAATTCTCGGCGGTTGTCGAAGGTCACCACGTCGACCCAATCGCGATTGATATTGACCAAGACAGAACGCAAATCGCCTTTGATCTCAAAGATCAGCGCGAACGAGAACGTGACGATGCCGATCAGCACGGCGATGGCCAACCAACTGCCGATGACAAACTGCATATCCTTGCCGTTGCGGTACATCGGCCAGGCAAAATAAGTCGCCACTAAAAACGGCAAGACTCGCAGCGTAAGTTCCAGCAGAAAGCGGTATTCAGCCGAATTAAACAGCAGCAGCACTATGGTTGGCGTCGCAGTGATAAGCCCCACGGCGAAGCCGCCGGCAAGTATCGCCGCCTGCCCCGCGCCCTCATCTCCAATCCGGTTCGCCGCCATGAACCCCGCCGCAAATGGCGCCAGCGCAAGTAATACCTGCCCCAGGCTAATAACATCCTTGACCACTTCGCGCTCATGAAAGGCCGCGATCATTCCTACTGCGCCTGTATAAAGAATGAAGGCCCCGGAGAGCAGCCCGAGGGTGACGACAATCCGCAGATTTCGCGATCTCAGCATATTCATGACGCTCTCCTATGCCTTCGTTTCGGAAAGGCGCTCGCCGAGAATACCTTGCGGGCGGAAGATCAAAACCAGAACAAGCATGGTAAAGGCGATGACATCTTTGAGTTGGTTCGCGCCCGGAATGCCCAAACCGGCAAGCACAAGGTTTGGACCAATGGCTTCAATTACGCCGAGAAATAGACCGCCAAGCATCGCGCCGGGGATATTGCCAATCCCGCCGAGAACCGCCGCCGTAAATGCCTTGATGCCCGGGATGAAACCCATATAAAAATTGACGCCCTGTGGCCGGAACAGACCGTTGATCACACCGGCTGAGCCCGCCAGGAACCCGCCGACGCCAAAGGTAAACATGATTACCCAGTCAATATCAATTCCCATTAGACGGGCGACTTCCTTATTTTCTGATACCGCGCGCATCGCCTTGCCAACGCGCGTCCGCTCGACCAGCCAGTACAAGCACAACATCAGCAGCAGCGCTGCGCAGAAGACGAATACCTGCACCACCGGTATGCTGATCCCGCCGATTTGGATGACGCCCTGCAGCGCCTTGACACCCGGATAGGCTTTGAAGCCGGACCCGTACAAGCCGCGGAAGGTGTATTGCAAAAAGAATGACGCCCCGATCGCTGTAATGAGCGGCACGAGGCGTGGGCTGCCGCGCAACGGGCGGTAGGCAATACGCTCCAGCAGTATCGCCACGCTCATCGATACAAGTCCGGCGAATGCGATCATTAGCAGAATAGCCAATACCGGCTGTTCGTTCAGAAAGCCCGTCCGATTTAGAGCTTCGGCGAGGAACACTGTGGAGAAAGCCCCTGCCATAAACACCTCGCCATGCGCGAAGTTGATCATCAGCAAGATGCCGTAAACCAAGGTGTAACCAAGCGCGATCAAGGCATAAATGCTACCTTGGGACAGACCCGCCGCAAACAAATTCACCCACTGCGCAAATGAAATGCGTCCGGAGGACAATGTGTTCCAGGCGCCAACCACGACGCCCAGGACGATAAGCACCCGCAGTACATCTATTGTGAAGTCGACCCAGGAAAAGTCGTCAGATCTCCATTTGAACATTGGCGACTCCGTTGCACTGAACTGACGTAATTGTTTCCGTTGAAGGCGCGCTGTACTTGCACATCATCAATCATTCGACTGTGAAACGTCTAGTCTACAGCCTCGGCTGCGAAATTCCACGCCACCGGCGGCGGCCAATTGTCATCGAACACTTCCGCTTCGGTAATGACAAACACCGCTAGCGCAGTGCCTGGCGAGCAGTCTCCGGCAAAGGGCGAATCTTCTCGGCAAGTCAAGCGGCCGGTCAGGCCTGGGTAATCCTCCGTCGCGGCAACGGCGTCGCGAATGGCTTGTCTGCCGAATGTCACACCGCCGTTTTCCTTGACAACTGCGACCGCCTCCAATGCGTTTAGGAGCAAGTTGGTGGCGTCATAGGCATGGGCGTGATAACCGCTCGGCGGGTCGCTGCCATATTCTTCCTTCCATTGCGCAAGCACTTCTTCATAAGCTGCGCCGCTGACCAGCGGACCCGATACATAAATGCCAATGGCCGCCTCTCCCGTATTCTTGGGGAAATTGGATGCAAAGCTGGCCGCGCCGCCGATGATGATTGTGTCCTCGAGTCCGGCGATATGCACCATCTGCGCGGCGAAGAAGTTGGACTCCGGCTCGAATAAGGGAACATAAATGACATCCGGCTGGTGAACGGCGATCTCAGTCAGGATAGATGCCATGTCAGTATCGCCTTTGTTGACAGCGCCTTCGTATACCACTTCTTTGTTAAGATCAGTAAAAGTATTGGCGACTGATCGCGCAAGCCCTTCCGTATACGGGTCTCCATCGTGAACCGTGGCCAAGGTCTCTGCCTCTAGCGCCAGCGCAGCGAATTCCGCCAGGCGCATGCCCTCAATCAGACCATTCTGACTGGTGCGGAAATAACCGGGCAAATGCGAACCGCCAGCTTCAATATCTTCGTTTGTCAAACTCGGCGAAGTATTTGAAGGCGCTATCATGACCATGCCTGCGCCGCTGATGATCGGCATCGCGCCTTGCGCCGCGCTTGAACAGTTGGTGCCAATCGCGCCGACGATCGTAGGATCGGCCGCCAGTCGCTGTGCCGCCGCCTGACCGCCTTCCGCCGTACACAGGCTATCTTCGACTACCAACTCAATCTCATGTCCCAACAATGTGTAATCGCGGGCGAGCAAAGCCAGTTCAACTCCGCCCAGCGTATCTTCCCCTAAATAATTGATCGGTCCTGAAACGACCAGCATGGCGCCGACGACAATCGGATCGTCCGGTCCCACTTCAACACAACCGAGAGGATCGGCGCATTCTTGGTTCGCGAGTAACGGGAAAGCAGAAATGGCGAGGAAACTTAAGATGCCAAGAGCGAGTGTCAGTTGTCTTATCATTAAACCAGTCCTGTAGGTTCGGATGTGAAATAACGATACGTAGGTGCATGTCAGCGCGGTGACGTTTGCATAGTCGCGATAGGAACGCCAATTGCGGCGCGTCCGCAAATAAGTGAAGGACAAGCCGGGAACATGAATCCCCGACTTGTCCTTGCGGATCAATGGACAAGATAGGATGTATCGGCCTACTCGTCCATCATTGACATTGACAGATCCCAAGCGACGGCCGGCGGCCAATCACCCATGACCTCCGCTTCGCCAATCTCAAATACAGCCAGCGCGGTGCCTGTCGCGCAATCACCAGCGTACGGCGATTCTTCCTGACAGGTCAGCGATCCCGTCAAGCCGTCATAATTCTCTACGGCGGCAACGGCATCCCGCAGCGCCTGGCGTCCAATTATGACGGTGCCATCATCCATTTCTTCAGCCACCGCTTCAACGGCGTCCATCAAAATGTTCGCGGCATCATAGGCATGCGCATGGAAGCCGCTCGGCGGCTGTCCGCCAATCTGATCATCCCATGCCACAAGGAATTCGTCGTATGTCTCGCCGGCAACATACGGGCCAGTCATGACTACGCCAACCGCGGCATCGCCCGTATTTTGAGCGAATCCCGCCGAGAAGCTGCCATCAGCCGTCATAACCACAGCATCTTCCAACCCGGGCGTTGTCCTTAACTGCGATGTCAAAAACTCTGACTCCGGCACAAATACCGGCAAATACACCACATCGGGCCCGCTCGCTGCGATTTCTGTCAAGATGGCGGTCATGTCGGTGTCGCCCTTGCTGACAGCGCCTTGGAAGACCACGTCACCGCCCATATCCGCGAATGTTTCCGCCATGACGACTGCCAAGCCCTCGGTGTAAGGATCGCCATCGTGGATCGTCGCCACGCTATGCGCCATCAATACTTCTATGGCGTAACGCGCGCCCATCGCGCCCTGGAAGAGGTCATTGTGCGCCGTGCGGAAGTAACCCGGCAGGTAGGTGCCGCCAGCATCGGTGTCGTCGTTGGTCAAGGCCGGCGATGTATTCGACGACGAAATCATCAACATGCCCGCTTCGCTGATGATAGGCATCGCTCCTTGAGCAGCGCCAGAGCAGGTCGTACCGATGATGCCGACGATCGTCTCGTCAGCCGCAACGCGCTGCGCGGCCGCTTGGCCGCCTTCGGCGCTGCACAATTCATCTTCGACAACTAATGTTACTTCGCGGCCCAACAGCATCCCGTCTCTCGAATTAATCGCGATTTCGACGCCGCCGAGTGAATCTTCGCCATAAAATGAGGTTGCGCCGGATACCGAAAGCATTGCGCCAATGACGACCGGATCATCGGGACCCAACTCCACACAGCCCAACGCATCCATACAATGCGAATCGGCCAGAGCCGCCGAGCCGCCGAAGGCGACGAGCAGGCTCAACAACATTAGAACAAGACATATTCGTTTCATGGTTTCATGTCTCCTTTTCAGGGATTGATTGTTTGAGACTTGCATCAAAAACAATGGTATCAGATTTCGCGCCATTTGTATATTCTATTAAACAAACTAATGTACTGAATTGCCGCGGCCGGTCGCGCCGTCGTAAATTCAATTGATTTCGGCATGATGTACAATCGCCGCAAAACCACCGAGTGCGCATAATCGTGAAGATTCTTGTCGTCGTATCATCTCTGGATCTCAAACAGCCTTACAGCGCCACGCCGGCTTGGTGGCAACTGATGAAGGGCTTGTACGAAATTGGCGTCGAAGTCATCGCGACGCCGTATCAAGGCGCGCCGGTCGAGAGCTTGTGGTGGCGCTCGCTTCCAAATCCAGCGCGCTGGCAGGGCGACGCCTTCAAGTGGCTGCGCGATCGCGCCCGTTTCCTGCGGCCGGGCAAACCGGCGTCGGAGCCAGCTGCAGATTCATCCGATCCCTTGTCCGACCGGGCGATCAGACTTGTCGCGCAATCGTTCATCGCGCCGCTTTGGCAAAGACATCTTGAGCATATTCTCACCCAGGAGCGAGATGTCTCCGCCCTGCTAATTCTCACCGTGCCGCTAAACCACCTTAAAGGCGTCCCGCGTTATCTGAGCGAGAAGTTCGATATTCCCGTCTTGTATTTCGATGGCGATGTGCCCGCCAGCTTGCCAACGATGCAAGGCTTCGCGTCCGGCTTCCGCATCTATCAAGGCGCTGACCTTTCGGAATATACCGCCTTCATTAGCAACAGCAGCGGCGGCGAAGACATGCTGCGGCAGCTTGGCGTCAAAAATGCGCATACCGTCTGGTACGGGGCCGATCCTGCCGTGTTTAGCCCCATCACAGTACCGGCGCAAGACATTGACTTGCTCTTTTACGGTCATGGCCGCGAGTATCGCGCCGAATGGATCGACAACATGATCACCGTTCCATCGCGGCGATTGCCTCAGGCGCGTTTCGCAGTCCGCGGCGCCAATCTGGGAGACCTCGGCAAAGCCCATCCGCTGCCCTACTTGAGCTTCAGTAAATTGCGCGAGTACATCTGCCGCAGCAAGATCAATCTGTGTATCACCCGCGGCGCGCACGCCAGCGTATATGCATCGTCGTCCTCGCGTCCTTTTGAGCTCGCCGCTATGGGCGCCTGCATTGTGGCGAATCCTTACGCTGGCATTGAGGAATGGTTCGAGCCGGGCAAGGAACTCATCGTGGCGCGCTCCCCAGAGGAAGCTGCCGAAACTTACAAAGACTTGCTCGCTCACGACGGCAAACGCAGAGCGATAGGCAAGGCAGCGCGCGAGCGGGTCTTGAAACAGCATACCTTCCGCCACCGCGCCCATGAGTTGACCGACATTCTCAAGCAGTACGTTTAACCTCTTGCGATTGCTCGCCTCATGCCCTATAATAGAATATATGTTCGTAATTTGAGAAAAGACTGACCGATGTCAATTGATTTGGGAAAAGCTCGCGATTACGTTTATCGCCAGGGGACGCTTTTTGAGCGAGCCCTGTTTGATTATTTGTTTGACGGCGGCAGCCTGGAGCGCCTGCACCGGATAATCCTCTGTTACAAGAATCCCGATTCGGGATTTGGTCACGGTTTCGAGCACGATCTGAAAGCGCCGCAATCGAATCCTCTCGCGCTTGAATATTTGCTTGGCGTGATGAAACACGCGGAAATCCCGCCCGGCGCCATTCTCGATGGCGCTGCCGATTGGGTCGAAAGCCAGATGGACGCCGACGGAAGCTTGCGCAATCCAGCCGAAATTCGCGACTATCCCCTGGCGCCTTGGTGGCAAGAGTGGGGCGGGCAGACCATGCCCGACGCCATCGTCGGCAATCTCATCCACTTTGGCTGCGCCACCCCATCGCTGGTCGAACGGACCAAGCGTTGGGTCCTGGCGAACACTTCGCCCGAGAAGATTAAAGAAAACGAGTGGCTCTTCATGGCCTATCATGCTTTCGACTTCTTCTTTGCTGTGGATGATTTGCCCGGCCTGCCACGCTTCCGCCAAGCGACCATCGACAATATCGTGACCTGCGCCCTCGCCGCGCCGGACAAGCAATTGGACACAGTGTTCGCCTTCGCGCCCAGGCCCGACTCGGCTATAGCGCGAGCGCTGCCAGCGGATTTCATTGAGCGCTGTCTCAATGTGCTGGAGAATTCGCAACAAGAAGAAGGCCACTGGCTCGATCAACACGACCTGCCTCAGTGGTATCCCATGACAACGATCAATGTTTTGCTGGCGCTTCGTCGCTACGGCCGGCTCTAATATTGCCTCCATGTCTTTGACGCTGCGCTATAATGCTTGTCCGCTGCTGGAAATCCCGTGTCAAGTCCAACCTACAGTCTCGCTTCAATACGCGAACATTTGGTCGTCTGTGCCATGCCTGTTTATGCTACACTGACTGTCATGAACAACATTTCGCCAATAGAGCATCTATTCCCCAAGCATGCCATATCGCTCACGTACAAGCGCTATGCCACCATACCCCTCCCCCCAGATGCTACGCCGGTGTATACATACTGTATCAATATACAGCCGGAATTTTCCTGCATTTTCAGGCGGTTTTAGCCGTTTTCAGGGGTTTTAGAGGCGCTTTAGGCTGGATGACTGCGGACTGTTTCCGCCATTATTGCGAAGTCGAAGGGCGTCAAACTGCCGGACGGGAGTCGACGAGTGACAGGAACGATGGCTTTGACCGAGTGCCGAACAAGCCGTATACTCGCAGCGGTTGAGTCTTAGTAGTTGCCTGAGGAGCATAGGCTGTGGCGATAGATTACATCATTGAATTTGACTGTAAGCCCAAGCAGGCTTTGACCGCCCCCGGCATACTGGAACGTCTCAAAGAGCGCGAGCGCGCCGAGGAAGTCGTCGACTGGTTTCGCTCCGCCGGCGATAATCGGCCGCCGGACCAGATGGGTTTTGAATTCAGCCAAAGCACACCGGGGCAGACGGGCGAGAAGCAACTCATAGTCGTGCAAGATTTACTCGAACATGCCGCCGCGCTGGACGACCACGCCTGGCATTGCCGCCATTGCCCGGCCAACCGCACAGGTAATGCCTACGGTTGCATCGGCTCGATCAGCTACCCAATCACCGCGCTCGCTGAGACCTGGCTCCTGGAACTCCTGCCGCTGCCCGACGAGCCGCTGGTTTGGCTGCTATTGAAACAGGGCATCCAAAAGCTCGGTTACGATGGCGCGTCGGTCAAGGCTTTGCGCGAGGTTGATCGAGTCGATGAAACAAATCTACGCAGGTATTTCGAATTGCCCAACGCGCCGCAACGCCGGCTGGGCGAGCTTCGCCTGTCTTCCGATCAAGTCCTCGAGATGATCTTCGGCGTCGGCAATCTCATCATTCCCAATCACGCCGGTATTCTTCTGCTATTCTTTAATGCGATTGAACGCGATCTCGAAGTGGAGGCGATACAGGACATTTCATCTTTTGGCGCTGCCGTCCGCGAAACGACTGCCTTTGATATGACTTTGCCTGCCGAATACGATACCTGCATGAAAGACTTCGTCGCTTTCTTCCATGCGCTCTACATCGCCTGGAAACTTAATATTCCCCTTTATGTCGACGCCTGAATGAACTGTTTTATGGAGCAGAACATCAGATGAAACCGAGCAAGCCTCGCATCGCCTTTATTGAAACCGTGCCCGAAGCACAGGCAAGCGGCGCATTGCAGCGCGCTTATCGTCGCGCCGCCGATCCGAAGACGGGCAATGTCGACCACATCATGAAAATCCATAGCCTCAACCCGGCTTCCCTGGTCGACCATCAGCATCTCTACAAAACTCTGATGTATGGCGAGTCTCCACTGTCCCGCGCCCAGCGCGAAATGATTGGTGTGGTCGTCTCTGCCATTAACCGCTGCGAATACTGACTGCGCCACCACGCGCGCAACCTCCGTCAGTTGACTGGAGACAAGGACTTCACCGCCGATATCGAATCGGATTATCGGGAGGCCAAACTTTCCGAGGCGGATAAGGCAATGCTGGATTACTCAGCGAAATTGACTCGTACGCCCTGGGATATTGCCGAGGCCGACATCGAAAGCCTGCGGGCTGCCGGCTTTGACGACCGCGCCATTCTGGATATCGCGCAAGTCGTCGCCTACTATGCCTACGTCAATCGTATCGCCGATGGCTTGGGGGTTGCGCTCGAGCCCTACTGGTCTGAAGGAAAAGAAGACTACGACTAGCCGCCGCGCGTCGCCAAGGCGAGCAGGACAAGCACAAACAGAATGATGCCGATCGCCGCCACCGCGTAAAACTTCCCAAACAGCTTTCGCGCGTCAGAGCCTTCCCGGAAAATGTCAGACAGTTTCAATGCTATTACTCTTGTTTTGCCGACTGTCATTCTGCCCATAGCATAATGCGATTGGCTTGCGCTGCCAAGCGCCTGCAATTTCTGCCGGCAAACGCTACAATAAGAAGATGTTGCAGAATACGGCTCGAATTCAATCTTTGCTCCCGGCCGACTTCACCGGCTTCGTAGCCGTGGTGAAACGAGACTGCGCGACTTGTCGGCTGATTGAACCCGCGCTGCGCGAACTCAACGACAGCCTCAGTTTTCTGCTCTATTCGCAAGATGACCCGGCCTTCCCGGAGAGTATCACGAGCGTCCGCGACGACACCGAGCTTGAGCTATCTTATCGTCTCGAAATCGAAGTCGTGCCAACGTTAATCCAGATGGACGCCGGCCGCGAAACGCGCAGACTGGCGGGCTGGCAAAGAGATGACTGGCGTCGGCTGACGCAATTGGCTGAGCTTGGCGAAAGCTTGCCGGGCTTCAGTCCCGGTTGCGGCTCGAAATCGGTCGATCCCGGCATGCCCGAAAAACTGGCATACAAATTCGGCGACACGCCTTTGCAGGCCCGGCGCATTGACGTGGCTGCCCAACAAGACGAGCACGAACTCGTTTTCGAGCGCGGCTGGTCCGATGGCCTGCCCGTCATCCCGCCGACAGAAGAGCGCGTGCTCAAAATGCTCACAGGCACGACCCGTTCGCCCGCCGAGATCATCGGCATCATCCCGCCGGATAATGTTCCCTGCACCGTTGAAAAAATCGCCATCAACGCGGTGATGGCTGGCTGCAAGCCGGAATATCTGTCGGTCGTTCTGGCGGCGGTCGAAGCCGCCTGTCGCGACGAATTCTGCATGCACGGCGTCCTCGCCACCACCTACTTCGCCGGTCCGATTCTCATCGTCAATGGTCCAATTCGCGACAAAATCGGCATGAACTCGGGCAACAATGCGCTGGGGCAGGGCGACCGAGCAAACTCGACAATTGGACGGGCGCTGCAACTGGTCGTCCGTAATGTCGGCGGCGGGCGTCCGGGCGGTGTAGACCGCGCCGCTCTGGGCCAACCCGGCAAGCTCGGCTTCTGCATAGCCGAACGCGAGCATGATTCATATTGGGAGTCCCTGGCGGTCGAACGCGGATTCAGTCGCGACGATTCGACCGTGACCCTCTTCGCCGGCGGCGGCGTCCATCCCATCGCCGATCAGAAGTCGCGCGCGTCCGAATCTTTGACCCGCAGCCTCGCGCTTAGTTTGCGCACGGTTCATCACGCGAAAATCTATGGCGCCGCCGATGCCCTCTTGGTTATCTCGCCGGAGCACATGCGGGTTTTTCGCGGCGCCGGCTGGAGCAAGACGCGCTTTCGTGATGAGCTCGCCAAGCATCTGACCATCGACGGTCGGGATGTTTTGGCCGGCGAGGACGGGATTGCCGAGGGAATGCCCAAGCGTTTCGCTGGAAAACGCGTGAACAAATTTCGCCCGAGCGGATTGTTGATCGTTCACGCCGGTGGCGCGGCCGGCATGTGGTCGGCGATAATCACCGGCTGGGCCGCCAGCGGGCTCCATGGCAGTATCCCTGTGACTGTGCCCATCAAATCGTATGGACTATGAAGGAGAGTGCCGACATGCCTTTGTTAGACCCGACATCAGAAAACGCGCCAGCCCAGCGAGAACGCCTTCCGCGTCCGCATTCCCTGATCAACAAGCGCATCGCGCTGCTCGATATCTCGAAGCCCAAAGGCGATATCTTTCTTGATCGACTGGCAATTCGGTTGGACAGCATGGGCATTGAAGCGAGGCGCTATCAGAAGCCAACCTTCACCCGCGTCGCCCCGGTTGACTTGAAGCATCAGATCGCGAGTGAATGCGACCTGGTAGTCGAAGCTTTAGCCGATTGAGGCTCATGCACGTCGTGCAGTGTGCACGACATCACCGACCTCGAATCCCGCGGGATTCCCGGCATGTTCATTGCTTCAGACGAGTTTGTAGAAGCAGCCGAGGCGCAAGGCGCCGCGCTGGGCTTCAATCCCGCTGTCTGCTACGTGCCTCATCCGATACAGGACCGCAGCGACGAGGAAATCCGCGCCTTGGCCGATGCCGCCTTTGAGGGCATTCTGTCGCAAATCGTCGCAGGTTAAGTTCCATTTCCCTCATCTGGGGGAAGGAGCTAGGGGATGGGAGTGTAGCGGCTGATAACCACAGCCGTATTGTGGCCGCCAAAACCAAATGAGTTGCTGAGCACGTGCTGCATCGGCGTCGCCACTCCGACATTCGGCGTGTAATTGAGATCGCACTCGGGGTCCGGCGTCTCCAGGTTGATCGTCGGCGGAATGTAATTGTCCAGCAGCGCCTTCACCGAGAAGATGGCTTCGGCTGCCGCTGTCGCCCCCAGGATATGACCGGTCATAGATTTTGTTGAACTGATGGGTATATTGTAAGCTTCTTTGCCCAGCGCCTGCTTGATGGCTAGCGTTTCGCTCTTGTCATTGAGTTGCGTCGCCGTGCCATGCGCATTGATATAACTGATTTCCTTTGTGGCTATGCCCGCTTCCTTCAAGGCGCGCCGCATGGCTTCGGCCGCGTCTACGCCATCCGGATTCGGCGCAGTCACGTGGAAGGCGTCTGACGTATGCCCATAGCCGGTTAGCTCCGCATAGATTCTCACTCCGCGCGCCAAGGCGTGGTCGAGGTCTTCCAGGATGAGCAGAGCCGCGCCTTCCGCCGCCACAAAACCATCGCGATTGGCGTCAAAGGGCCGCGATGCTTTCTCTGGGACATCCTCGGTGTTTGTCAGCACTTTCATGTTGTTGAAGCCGCTGATGACCATCGGCATAATGCATGCTTCACTGCCGCCGGCGACCATCACCTTTGCCCGCCCCATGCGTATTAAATCGGCCGCGTCGCCCAAGGAATTGTTGCTGGTCGCGCAAGCCGCCGTGATGTTGTAATTAGGTCCTTTTAATCCGAAGTGCATGGACACGCGCGAGCTAATGCCATCGTGCAGCAGAGCCGGCACGATCACCGGGCTTACTCCGCGGTGCCCGCGCGCTTGAAAGCCTTGAAGCGCCTGCACGACCGTGACGATGCCGCCAATCCCCGAACCCACGACGACGCCGACGTCATACTTGTTGTCATCGGTAATCTCGATACCGGCATCCTTCAGCGCTTCGTCGGCCGCTACCAGCGCCAACATTTGCGCCCGGTCCATCCGCCGCATCTCTCGCCGACCGAAGATGTCCTCCAGATCGAGGTCCTTTACCTCGCCCGCTACCCGATTTTCGACCAGGTCTGCGTCAAACAGGCTGATCCAGTCGATGCCGGACTTGCCGGCGCGGATATTCGCCCAGGATTCCTCGACGTTATTGCCGACTGGGCTGACCAAGCCCATACCAGTGATGACTACGCGCTTATCCGCCATATCCGTGCTTTCGTGAAACTTGCTCCTAGGCTCAACAATGCTTCTGATTATACTCCGCGCCTTGTCAGATTTGAATTGTGCGTCGCCCTAAACGTCATCGCCGGCCAGTTCCTCCAGCAATGCGGTTCTTATGTCAATGGGGATATGATAGTAGGGTAGATTCAGCAAAGCGCCTTGCAGCGCCCAAAGCATGGTCATGCTCACCGGATAGCGCTCTCGCAGTCGCTTGAAAACAGTGACCGCGCCCAACTCCTCAATTTGCTCCCGCGACGAAATGCCGATGCCGACAAGCTTTTCCGCGGATGTCTCGCCGATGTTCTTGAGCTTAACCAGTTCGGCGCCGGAATCCGCCATACTATTCTCCGTCCGCGCGCCTTGTTATTCGGGTCCTGCCACCGCGATTGTCATATCTTCCGCGCTCAAGTAAGTCTGCGCCGCCGCCAGCAAATCCTCGCGAGTAATCCGCCCGATCATTTCTTCATAATTCAGAAGGTAATCCAGCCCCAGCCCGTAGCTTTCCATGCTGTGAATATTCGATGCGATGCCTTCGTTGCTTTCCAGGCGCAGCGGCATCCGCCCGGTGAAATAACTCTGATTGTCGGCAAGATCGCCTTCCGTCGCCAACTCGGTACTAAGCCGCTCAATCTCCGCCAATATCGACTCGATCGCCAAATCGACATTCTCAGGGTTGACGCCCGCGCTCACCGACCAGGGCTCGGGTCCGTGCCCGCCGCCGACGCTGCTGTAGGCATAGTAGGCCAAGCCCTTTTCCTCGCGCACACTCTTGCCGATGCGGCCCATCATGCCAAATACGCCCAGCACACTGTTGGCCAGCTGCGCCGCCAGAAAGTCGTCCGCCTTGCGTGAAGGACCAATAATGCCCATGCTGATATCCGATTGTGTCTTGCCTGGCACAAACACAGTTCGTCGCCCGCCTGCCGCTTGCGCCGCCGGGGCGTCGACGCATTGCGCTGCCGATGGACTCTCCTGCCGCCAATCGCCAAAAGCATCGCCGACTAAAGCCAGCGCCTCATCACTTTTCACCGCGCCAACGATCACCAGAATCATGCCGGCTGGACCATATTGCCGGCTGTGAAATGCTCTCAAGTCGTCGACGCTGATGCCAGCGATGCTCTCTTCGTTGCCGTATGTCCCGTAGTGATAAGGATGGTCTTCCGGATAAAGCGCCTCCCGCATGGCTTTGGACGCTCGATAACGCGTGTCAAACTGGCTGTATTGCAGCCAGGTCAAGCGCTCGCCACGCAGCCGTTCGACATGCTCGGCCGGGAAAACCGGATTGCGCAGAACATCGTTGGCTACATCTACCAGGGTCGAAAGGTCTTCCGCCAGCGCCTTGCCGGAAAAGCCGACCTTGTGCTTATGCCCGCTGAAATTAAGAGCAGCGCCGATATCTTCCAGCGCGCCATGAATCGCATCGAAATCGCGGTTCCCCGTGCCCGTCATGGATGCGCCCGCCACGATGGAGGCTAAGCCGCTCTGCTCGGACGCTTCGTAGATGCTGCCGCCATGAAGCGAACCCATAACATTGACGGACTGCACCGCCGGGTTTTCATATACGAGAATCTTGATGCCGTTCGGTAGCTCGGCCTGCTCAATATTTCCCGAATGGGGAATGCTCGCCTGGCTCTTGCTCATGCCTGTGTTTGCTCCTCTTCCGCCTCGACGGGCCGCAAAACGCCGACCACACGCTGCCGGCTCACGAGATAAGTCCGCGCGGCATCCAGCACATTATCCGCCGTCACGCCCATCAAGCGCTCGGCGTAATTATCGAACCAGTTGACATCACCCAGGATAAACGATTGCGCCAGCCAAAAAGCCTGCTCGGTAACGCTCTCTGTGTTGTAGGCAAAAGCGGCTTTGCTTTGCTTCCGCGCTCGATTTAATTCTTCCTCGCTGATGCCATCCGCTTTTAAGCGCTCGATCTCGCCGAGCAAAACCGCTTCCGCTTCCGCTGGCGTCCGTCCTTCTCGCAGTGTTACCAGGATGCTGTACAGATAAGGATCGATCGTGGGTCTCAGCCAGGCGCCGACCCCCGCCGCGATCTCCGTCTTGACCAAGGCTTGATACAGGCGGCTGGTCTTATTGTCAGAAGCGCCGCTTGAGCCGCTCAAGACCGCGTCCAGCACGTTCAGCGTCATCCAGTCCTCGTGCGTCGCCGCGGGCGCGCGAAAGCACACTTCCAGAAATGCCGTCTTTCCCGGCCGTTCAACGACGATGCGCCGCTCGCCTGTCTGCGCCGGTTCCTGCCGTGCGAACAACTCAGGCGCGCCGGTCGCCGGTATTGAGCCGTATAGCCGCTCGATTTCCGCCAGCATTTCGCCTGTGTCAAATGCGCCGACGGCAATAGCGGCTGCGTTCGCCGGGCAATAATGCGCGCGATAATGCTCATACAGATCAGCGCGCGTCATCGTCCTCAAGTCCGTCTCATCGCCGATGATTTCATGGTGATAGCCATGCACCCGAAAAGCGCTGCCGCGCACCCCCTCTTGCAGCCAGAATGTCGGCTGATTCTCCGCGCCCTGACGCTCGGAAATGATGACCGTCCGCTCGGATTCAGTCTCGTCCGGGTCAAATTGCGCGTTGACCATGCGGTCGGCTTCGGCCTGCATGGCGATAGCGATCTTGTCCGCCGGCAAGGTCTCGAAATATTTCGTCGCGTCCATCGAGGTGAAGGCGTTCCATTGTCCGCCGGCGCGGTCGATCTCGCGGTCGAGCATGCCCATAGGAAAGCGCTCCGTACCCTTGAACATCATATGCTCCACCCAATGCGAAATGCCGGTCTTGCCCGTCGGTTCATTGCGGCTGCCCACGCGGTAAGCCAGCCACCAGCTAATCACCGGCGCGCTGTGCGCTTCTTTGAGCAGCACGGTGAGTCCGTTGGGGAGGGTGTGGTGGGTGAGGCTTGGCATAGGTGGGGCATCCGCTTGAACTGTCAATTGTGCAATGATAGAATTATGCGGCGCTTAAGGCAATTGCTAGTTCAAAATACGAGGTTCGACCATGGAAGTCCAAGACTCGACAATCCTAGACGCATTCAGTAGTGGTGGGAAAATTCAATACAGGTTACCCCACTTTCAGCGCGAATACGCGTGGGATAAGCGCAACTGGGACATGTTCTTTGATGATGTTTTGGCGCTGTATAATGCGGAATGGGTAAATCCAGATAATGCACCGAAGCACTTTCTTGGAACCATCGTGGTGCAGTATGAGGGTAAGCAGGGGCTAACCCTAAACTACTACAAGCTTGTTGACGGTCAGCAGCGATTGGTCACGGCATCGTTGCTATTATGCGCGCTTCGTGACAGTGTGGATTCAAATACCAGTCTCTACACTGAGATAAATGGATTCTTGGTTAATGATGGACAGGTTGGCGACCTCTACTTCAAGGTTGTACCGTCGCTAATGTACGGTGACCGGCAGGCGTACTCTGCGATCGTTCGCGGCAATCGCAACGGCGCAAAGTCGGAGTCACAGATCTCAACTGCATTCGAGCGTTTTCTAACACTTGTAAATATCGAGCAGAAACGTAATCCACTCGACGTCGAGCGAATGGTAAATTGCGTCGTCAGTTGTATGGAAATCGTGTATGTCGATTTAAACAAGGGCGAATCTCCGTACAAGATTTTCGAGAGCCTCAATGCGAAAGGAAAGCCGCTAACTCAGGCCGACCTCGTGCGAAATTATATTGCTATGCGCTTGCCCACAGATAGGCAAGAGACGATCTTCAATAATCATTGGCTGCCCATCGAAAAGAAGCTGCAGGAAAAGCGAAGCACAGGTCGCAGAGGTCCTGGAGAATTGACAGCGTACATTCGTCATTATCTCTCGATGAAGACCTCTAGAGTACCGAACATGAATCGAGTTTACGAAACGTTTCGAAGCAGAATGATCGAGAGCTTCGACTCAGATAGCGCATTTATTGGCGAAATCAAGGATTTGCACAAGCATTCAATACACTACGATAGACTGCTGCGACCAGAGAACGAGCATGATGCACCGATTCGGGAAGGTTTGACTCGCATGCAGAAAGCTGAATCGGTTACTGCCTTTCCCTTAGTGATGCATCTCTATGAGTTGCATAGTCAGCAGACACTTCAGACGACCGAATTTGTCGGAGCGTTGGTTCTCATTGAGAACTTCATCATTCGAGTATTTCTGAATGGAGGCTCAACGACTGGATTGAATCGGCTGTTTCCGTCTTTAATTGCAGAGCTAGAACCGTCCAACATTCTACACTCGCTTAAGACTGCTATGGGGAGTAAGCGGCTCTATCCCTCGGACAATAGAATTCGCCAGAATTTGCTCACGAATGCGTTATACGATGGCAATCGCAGGGCGAGACTAGTATTCGTGATGGATACACTCAATCGACACTTATCCCAAGGGACGGACGGTTTTACCATTTTGAAAGACGAGGCAACTATAGAGCACATTATGCCTCAAAACTTGAATGATGAATGGCGCAGGCATTTGGGATCTTCTGCAGATTCCACCCATCGCGACTATTTGAACACGATAGGCAACTTGACGCTGGTCACGCAAGGCAAGAACAGCGAAGCTTCTGATGGACCTTTTAAAGATAAGCGGGACCTATTGGCGAAGCATGCGCTGTTGCTAAATCACGATTACTTTTCCAATGACATATCTCGGTGGGATGCCGATGCTATCCGAGCCCGCACTGCATGGCTTACTGACCTTATCTTTGAAGTTTGGCCTGCTTTTGGCGAGCCGCCTATAACAGAGGAAGTAAAAGGGAAAACACCGATAGCTCTGTACATACTTGGAATGAAGCTCTACGTCTCTACTTGGCAGGATGTAACAATAAGGACCGCTGAGACAGTTTTTTCTCTTTGCGACAGCATTGAATCACTCGTAGCTCAACACGTGGGTGAATATGTTTCCTACTTCAATCGCTCGGGCGGGAAGTACTACAAGAAAATGGACAACGGTTGGTACGTTTACGTTAATCGCTACGCCGCCAGCCATGTACAATTCTGTAAGGATCTTATGACTTCTGCAGGCCTTGACTCAACCGACTGGCACGTAGAATACGAATAATCTCACCCCCTTATCTTCCGCTCCAACACCCTCGACCCCTCATCCAAACTCGCCACCCACTCGCCGACCGCCGCTACTGCCTGGTGCATCCCATAAGTCGGCCGCGCATAGCCCACCGCTGTCAGCTTGACGATGTACTGCCCCGCTTCCTCTCGCGGCGACAGCGACAGCAAGACATGCTGCTCGATCGTCGGCTCCTCCACCACAACCTCAAAGACCGCCGTGTTCCGACTCGGATTGGCGTAAGCATTTAGTATCGCAATATGGACGCCATCCGCGTGTGCACGCGTCGCCTCAAAGCGCTTGACAATCTCCCCCGCGTCCAATGGCGACTGCAAGAACAGATGCGGCATGTCCAACTCCTTGACCACCGGCGGATGCTGAACCGGCGCGCTGTTGCGCTCATAGCAGAAAAAGTGCGCGCTGCGGCCCTCACGATAGCCCTTGATTTCATACTTGGTTTGAATGCGCCCGGCGATCTCCTTGACCCAGGGTGTCCCAAATCGATTAGACAAACCCGGCGTCCCCGACAAGAGCTCATGCGCCATTTCGGCGTAGTCCAGTATATCCGTCGCCAGATGCAATTGGCCGCCCGGCGCCAATCGGCTTGTCAGCAGGTCAACCGTCGCCCGCTTTATCAACCGCCGTCGATGATGCTTCTTCTTGAACCAAGGATCGGGATTGTTGATGTGAAAGGCTTGTACTGTCTCGGGCGCCAGCAGATGCGACAGAGCCGTCTCCGCCCGCGCGTGTATGGCACGGGCATTGTTCAGCCCACGCTTGTCGATCTTGGCTTCTGCCTTGTCCATCGACTGGCTGGAAATCTCAAGCCCGAGGATGTTGCAGTCGGGGTTCGTCTCCGCCAGATGGACCAGAAAGTCGCCATTGCCAAAGCCGATTTCGACGATCAGCGGAGCGACGCGCGTAAACAGCCGCTCCTGCCGCAGCGGCCAATCAACCGTCAGGTAGTTGAGCTTCTGCAACATTTGCCTGCAACTGCAATAGGGCGGGTCAAGTCGCCGGCGCCAGAGCAGGTCGCCGCTTCAACGTCTCCGGCACCAGAAACAGGAATATGCTCGCGGATACGAGACCTGCTCCTGCGATCACCCAAATCGCCGAACTAAGCACCAGGAGATCAGCCACCGCGCCCACAATCAGCGGCGCCCCGGTGTGCCCCATATCCCCAATCAAGCGCCAGACGCCCAAAAATTCCCCCCGGGACCGCGCCGGTGACAGATCCGCGCCCAGCGTCATCATGCTGCCAGCGCCCAAGCCATTGCCCAAGCCGATCAACACCGTCGCCAACAGCAAGCCGGTGAAGCTCGCCGCGAAGGGCACCAGCGCCATGCCCAGCGCCTGAATCCCAAAACAAGGCACAATCGCGAACTTCCGCCCGAAGCGATCCATCAGCCAGCCGGCCACCATGAACAGACTGAAATCTACCGCCATCGAGATGCTCACAATGTAGCCGATCTGATCGACGCTCAATCCCAGCACATCGGCCGCGAATAAAGGAATCACCACCGTCCGCCCGGCGCGTATCGTCTGGCCAAAAACCTGCGCCATGCCAGCCGAAGCCAACACCCGATAATTCGACTTCAGCACCGATAGCAGATGCAGCGAATGCCGTTCGGCCAGCTTGCTTTCCGATTCGCCTCCGCCGCTCTTGCGCGTGAACATCACAACCAGCAGCAGACCAATTGCGGTTACCAGCGCCACGCCGATAAACACCGCCCGCAGACCCAGCAAGCCGGCGACGATTCCGCCAATCGCCGGTCCAATAAAACCGCCCAGCCGATACGTGCCGCCGAACATCGAGATCGCCTTGCCTCGCTGACCCAAATCAACCTGATTGGTCACGTAAACATGCGCCGACACCGTATACATGGATCGCCCAAAGCCGGCGATCAAGCGCAGAAGCAGCGCCATCCAAATCGTCCCGGCGAAAAACAGCAGGAGAATCGAAAGCGTCTTCACCAACAAGCCCATCATCATCACCTGCTTGTTGCCGAAGCGCCGCTGAAGCATACCGGTCGGCACATCCGCGATCAAGGTACCGAAGCCCTCGCCCGCCAATACCAAACCAATGAGCGCGTACCCGATCTCAAAATCGGCCGCGTAGAGCGGCAGAATCGGCACGAGCAAGCCTTGCCCCACCGTCACCATCAGCGCGGGCAAATAAAACGACAGGATCAACTTGCGCAATCCTGTCGCTGCATTGCTAGGGTTTTGCTGCGCTTTCGACTTCGCCATTGTTCCAGTCTAGCGGCTTAGGCCCTCTTGAGAAGAGCTTAGTTGACCCCAAATTCCTTCAGTACCGCGCCTAAGGCAGCTATAGCCGATTCGATGGCGGCTTCATCCACGCGCGTGAAATTCAAGCGCATCGTCGCCAGTCCATCGCTCGGATCAATATAGAAGTACTTGCCCGGCACAAAGGCGACTTTCCGTTCAATCGCTTTCCAGTAGACCTCTTCAGCATCCACGCCCGCCGGTCCCTCGACCCAGACGAACATGCCGCCTTCCGGCTTCATCCAGTGGTATTCCTGCGGAAAATGCTCCGCCATTGCCGAAAGCATCGCCTCTTGCCGCGGACGATACAGGTCGATGATCTTGGGCACCTGCCGCTCGATGAGTCCGCCACAGATATACTCCGTGGCCAGCGCCTGCGCATAAGTATTGCTGTGCAAATCCGCGCCCTGCTTCGCTGTATAAAGCCACTCCCGTATCAACGGCGGCGCGAGACAGAACCCGAGCCGCAAGCCCGGCGCGAAGATCTTCGACAGCGTACTGGCATATACCGTGTTTTCCGGAGCGAAACTTTGCAGCGGCGCAACGACCTCACCGCGATAACGCAGATCGCTATATGGATCGTCTTCAACAACCAGCGCATCCCTCGCTTTTATGATTGCCGCAATCTCTTGCCGCCGCCGCAAGCTGAGCGTGCGCCCGGTCGGGTTCTGGAAGGTCGTCACCAAATAGACGAACTTCACCTTGTGTTCATCCAATACTCGCTCTAGCGATTCGGGAATGATGCCGTCATCGTCCGTTTCGATGCTGACGTATTCTGGCAGGTAACTGCTGAAGGCCGATATGGCGCCCAGATAACTCGGCGATTCCAAAGCCACAACATCGCCGGGGCTTATCAGGATCTTGCCCAATGTGTCCAGGACGCTCTGCGATCCATTGAAAACCAACAGCCGCTCCGGATCGGCGTCAATGCCCTTCGTCGCCAGGTATCCCGCCAAAGCCTCGCGGAAGGGCGCGAATCCCTCGGTCAAGTCATATTGCAGGGCGGCCGCCCCATATCGGTCCAATACCGTCTCGTTGATGCGATACAGCTCCTCTATGGGAAAGGTCTCCGGCGCCGGTATGCCGCCGGCCAGCGAGACCATGCCCGGCTGTCCCACAGCCCTCAATATCTCGCGAATCGGATTCCGCTGTATGCCTCTCGTGCGCTGGCTCAACAGTTGCTCAAATGGCTCGCTCAAGGTTCACCCATCCCATACAAAAAAGCCGCCGAAACCATACCGGTTTCGACCGCTCATAATCGATTGAATGACAATTATAAACTATCCGAGATAGTCGCGCAAATTGTGCGCCAATTGCGGATGACGCAAACGCCGCAAGGCTTCCTTCTCCAACTGCCGGATCCGCTCCCGACTCAAGCCAAACTTGTTCGCGATCTCTTCCAGCGTATGCGGCTCGCCACCGCCCAAACCAAAGCGCAAACGCAATATATGACTCTGCCGCGGCGTCAACTCCGCCAGCACTTCTTCGATCGCTTCCTCGAGCAGGTTCTGCGTCGCCGATTCGACCGGGCTGACCGAATCCTGATCCTCGATGAAGTCGCCAAATTCGCTGTCGCCGTCATCGCCGACCGGCCGCTCAAGCGCGATCGCGTGTTGGCTCGCGTCCATCATCGCTCGCACCGCATCAGCCGCCACTTCCATCGCCGAGGCGATCTCTTCCGCCGTCGGCCGTCGACCGAGCGTTTGCTCCAAATCCTGCGCCGCCCGGTACATCTGGCGGATCCTCTCGGTCATATGCAGCGGGATCCGGATCGTGCGCGTCTTCTGCGCCAATGCCCGCGTTATCGCCTGCCGAATCCACCAGGTGGCGTAGGTGCTGAAACGATTCCCGCGCGAATAATCGTACTTGTCGACCGCGCGCATTAAACCGACATTGCCTTCCTGTATCAGATCCGGGAAGGGCAAACCCTGCCCCATATATCGCTTGGCGATACTGACGACCAGCCGCGTATTCGCCCGTCCGAGATGCTCCCGCGCGCATTGCCCGTCGAATACCAGCCGCCGCAGATGCCGGCGCCAGCGCGCGCTCTTCTGCATCACATCGGGCTGTTCCAAACGCCGGCGCGCCTTGAAGCCGCGTTCGATTCGCTTCGCCAAATCAATCTCATCCGTCGCTGTCAGCAGCGGCTCTTGCGCCATCTGCCGAAAATAAAGTCCGACGGGGTCGTCGGACGATATGGCGCTTAAATCTGCTACGATCTTGGTCGGTATCGATTCACGGCTTTCGAACTCTTGCTCAATGATATCGCCGGCCGCTTTTGATCGCGAACTGTCTGTATCCCGGCGCAGTTCTATGCCAAGCTCATTCAGTTCATAAAGGAGGTTGCGAAGCGCGACGCGGTCGTCACCATCATCGTCTAGCGCTTCCACAATTTGTTCATAAGTTACATAACCACGTTGTTCGGCAAGCTCAACAAGTGCTTGTATCACGGCGTCCCTCTACTTATTTGGATGAATAAGACTAAGTGAACTTTTCCGCCGACGTAGTGCAACGGTGTGATTTCTATTTTGCTCGGATTTTTGTCGCCTTGTCAACCGATAAAATCTACAAAAACGCTTTGTTTCCGCTAGCCGATTCTGGTTTTATTCGCCTTCGCGGAAAGCAAAACCGCGCCTCATGTTAAATGGTTGCTTAATCGATTTGGCGCGACATTGTAAAATGCGCGCGAAGTTTGCTACCGCCGCAAGATCCTGTTGACAATCCCGAACCAAAATGGCGCTCCTTGAGCCGCGGCGATTACAGTTGCGGCAATGCCAAGGAATTTGCCCGCCAGCAATCCCAGCCAGCCATCCGGATTATTTTCCGGAAAGTAGTTCCACAAGTTGTTCGGGTCGCTTTGCGCCGAAGCTTGATCGGCCACGTTCTGGAATGTCCAGCCCACGGGCAGTCTCAAGTCTTCAATGTCCTGCAATTGGTGGACGATCTCCGCTCCCGTGCCAACAGCGTCCTCTATCGGGCTCGCGCCGTCTGCCTGGTTTGCCCTGAATTGGTCGTCCAGGCTTCCTGTTCCATCCACTTGGGACTGTAATTCGCCACTCTGCACTGAGTACGCCAATTCGCTGCTTAAAGCCTGTCGCTGAGCTGGATCTTCCCAAAGTGACCGCGCGATATTCACCGTGTCGATATTCAGCGTAAGCGCGAATGCCAGCGCGACGCCGACCGATAGCAACTTCATTCGCGCAGCGTAAGTCGCGCTTGCCCGATTCATCGAATTGTTGAACCAGGTCTCCAGATTGCCGCGGGCTCCTTCCATGCTCCCGGCGCTGTGCATGACCGTGGCCAAGGCGCTGCGCAGGTTCGGATCTTCTATTTGTCTGATGCCGGCCATTAGCGCGATATTGTTCGACGGCTCTACGCCAAGCAAGCTTACTTCCTCATCGATCTGGTTCACAATCTCGGTTAACGCGCCCCGATAGCGCCGATCCTGCACGTAAGGCAAAGCCTTGCGCAGCTCTTTCATACCTTGTCCGGTCGTGACAATTCGGTTGACCATCACGCGCAATCCACGCCGCTCGGGTCCCGCCGGCATGCCGTCGATGACATTCAGCAGCGAGCCGAAGATCTGCTGGTCGGATTCTGCCTTGATCGTATTCAGGACCACATCAACAAATATCTGCGGGTCAATCCAGTCAACAGCGCCGATTGGGCCGCTGGCGACCTTTTCCGCCTCCTCCCGCGAGATGCGCTGGCTCGGCGCGATCGGGTCCGCCTTCACCAGTTGAATCAGCGGATGCGTATAAACCTTGGCTCGTATCACCGGGTCCTCGATGATGCCATCGATTGAATTGCGCAAGTTCTTCGCGCGCAGCCTGGTTGCTCGCGCGATTAGCGAGTTGACTTCCGTCACCACGATGCTGAGCAAAATGAAGACGAAGACCACCCCCGCAATGACCTGCAAAATTGCAGCCAAGCGCAATCCCTTTCATTGCCGCGATTCGGCCTCTGGATACACTGCAAATCAGTATAGTCGAAGCGCTAGTTACCGCAAGCTAAAGGCTAATGCTTGGGGCGGTGACGGTAGCCTTGGCCGTCGCGGTAGGGGAGGGAAGCAACGGTCGCTCCGTCGCAGTGATCTGGAGGGCCGGCGGCGCTGCCGTCGGCGGTCGAGTGTCGGTCGCCGTCGGCGTAATGGTAGGAGTAGAGGTATCGGTTGGTATCGCTGTGGCGGTCGGCTTGGGCGTGGGATTCAACGCGCGAATGATGTCCCGGTGCATATAAACTCGTTCGATGCGCCGTGTCTGCATGTTCTGGTCAATCATATACCATTCGGAATCCGGCAGCATCGTGAGGACGCAGACGGTTTCGCCTTCGCGCAAGCCCTCTACGATTCGGCCGCTCAAGCTGGGTTCCGCGCGGACTATCGCTATCGGCACCCTGACAATGAAGTCCTGGCAAGGCGGAACCGGCGTGAAGCTGGGTAGCGGCGTCGGCGCATTCAGCACAATCTCTTGTATGCGGGCTGCAGTTGCCGTGCTTTGTTCGATCGCCTGTTGGGTGGATTCGGATACGCTCACTCCCGAAGCCATAAAATTGCGCAGACCCACCCACATATAGTACACGCCGAAAACGATGGCGACGCCGACCAATATGACGAACCAAGAAGGCGGACCCGACCGCTGGCCTATGCCCATGACGACCTCTGATACCCCTAGACTAAACATAATGCATGTCGGGACACAATCAAGCGAACGTTGAACAAGCGTCGGCTAGCCGAAGCGCAAGCGTATTACATGACAGGCTTGCGTGACGCTTGCAATATGTCGGTCATGACATATCATGTTGCCTCAGTCATGAGGAGCTGCGCATGCGCTACCGGCTTGTCATCGCGCTTTTGATCCTGCTCGCGCCAATCGGCGGAATAACCGCCCAGGACAGCGAGCGTCAATCTCTCATCGTCTTCGCGGCGACATCCTTAACCGATGTCTTCGAAAGTCTGCGCGCGGCCTTTATTGAAGTCAACAGCGATGCGGACATCCTCTTGAACTTCTCCAGTTCATCGACCCTGGCCGCCCAGTTGCTCCAGGGCGCTCCCGCCGACATCTTTGCCAGCGCCAACGAACTCCAGATGGACTTGGTTATCGACAGTAACTTGATCGCGGCTGACACGGTTGATATCTTCGCTCACAATCAACTTATGCTGATCACTCCGGCCGATAATCCGGCTGCCATTGAATCGATCCTGGACTTGACCAAGGACTCTGTCCTGCTTGTCCTGGCGGCTGAGGGCACGCCCATCCGCGCCTACACCGATGCCATGATCGCTTCTCACAGCTATGACTACGGCGAAAACTTCATCGACCAGGTTATGCAAAACCTCGTCTCGGAAGAGAGCAATGTCCGCCAGGTCGTGACCCGCATCGCCCTGGGCGAAGCCGATGCCGGCATCGTTTATCAGTCCGACGCCATCGGCGCTATCGCCGAACAATTGCGCGCCTTCGAAATCGATCCGGCGCACAATCAGCTCGCATCCTATCCAATTGCCCCCCTTGCCGCTTCGACAAACCCGGCGCTTGCCCAACGCTTCATCAGCTTCGTCCTCTCGCCGGCGGCTCAGCCCATTTTCGCTGAATACGGCTTCTGTTCACCTGCTATACTTACGGAAACCTTGCCAGAAGACCCAACGCCGGAGCCAACGCTTGAAGCCGACGATGCTGCCGAATCACCGCAAAACGTCTGCCCAGCGCCAAAGTCTGTCGGCCGATAGACTGCTCGTCTTTGCCGTCAGCGCCTTCGCTTTCCTGCTCCTGGCCGCGCCTGTACTGGTCCTGCTCGCCCGCGGCTTAAGCTCGCGCGCCTGGGAAGGACTGCCCGATTCAGGGACAATCCTATCCGCCACGCTTCTAAGCTTCGCCTCCACCGGCGCTGTCGTCTGCCTGACGGCCGCCCTGGGCACGCCGCTGGCTTTTGTCCTCTCCCGTTACAACTTCAGGGGCAAGCGCTTCGTCAGCCTCTTCATCGAACTGCCGATTGTCATGCCGCCGGCGGTCGCTGGTTTGGCGCTGCTGCTCACATTTGGCCGGGCTGGCGTCATCGGTTCCTTCCTCGCCGACGCTGGCATCATCGTGCCTTTTTCTATCCTGGCCGTCATCATCGCGCAATTCTTCATTTCCGCGCCCTTTTATATTCGCTCGGCGCAAGTGGGTTTTGCAAGTATCGCGGCGGAAATCGAAGATGCCGCGCGCGTCGATGGCGCCTATGGCTGGCTCATGTTCTGGTACATCATTCTGCCCATCGCCTGGCGAGCGCTCATTTCCGGCATGATTCTCAGCTGGGCACGCGCTCTGGGTGAATTTGGCGCCACCATCCTCTTCGCCGGCAACCTGCAAGGCAAAACGCAGACGATGCCTCTGCTTGTCTACAGTATCTTTGAACGCGATATCGACGCCGCTATCTGGACTGGACTAATTCTCATCGTGCTGGCGATGATCGCGCTTTTCCTCTCCCAAGGCTTCGCTCGCGCGCAAGACCGGCTTTCTCGCTAACTGGCTGCCGATAGATACATAAATTCCACCGGTAAGAGGAGGCCAAGCTGAACGACAAAAAGAAAGTCCTCATACTCTGCACCGCCAATTCCGCCCGCTCTCAAATGGGCGAAGGCTTGTTGCGTCACCTTGCCGGCGATGCCGTCGACGTCTACAGCGCCGGCGCCAAGCCCTCTCATGTCAGTCCCTTCGCCATCGAAGCGATGAACGAGCGCGGCATCGACATCTCGCGCCACAGTTCGGATCACATCAACCAGTATCTGAGCGCCGCTTTCGACTATGTCATAACGGTCTGCGACAATGCCGCCGAGAATTGCCCGGTCTTTCCCGGTCCCGCCCGGCGCATCCACTGGAGCTTCCCTGATCCAGCGGCTGTCGATGGCGATGACGCCGCCGTGCTGCGCTCATTCATTGATGTGCGCAATGGCCTGGAAGCGAAACTCAGCGATTGGCTGGCGGGCTTGCGCTGACCTTCTAGCGCGAAAGCCCCATGCAGTTTTGCCAGCCTGTACGGACAGTCGCAGGTTCGCTTGTCCCGTCACAAAAAAGAGCGATCCGCCGGACCGCTCTTTCGCTAACACCCTATCCTCAATCGGACTAAACGATGTCCATATTCTCGATGATCCGCGTGGCGAACTCGCTCGTCGCCACCTTCGTCGCGTTCTCCATTTGCCGCGCGAAATCGTAAGTGACATAGCGCTGCTCGATGGTCTTCTCATAAGCCCGCGTGATCAAGTCAGCCGCCTCGAACCAATTCAGATGTTCCAGCATCATCACGCCGCTGAAGAGCAGCGAACCCGGATTAACCATGTCCAAATTGGTATACTTTGGCGCCGTGCCGTGGGTCGCCTCGAAGAGCGCGATCTCATCGCCAATGTTCGCCCCCGGCGCGATGCCGACGCCGCCAACTTCGGCCGCCAGCGCATCGCTGAGATAATCTCCATTGAGATTCGTCGTGGCGATCACATCATGCTCGCGCGGCCGCAGCAGCATCTTCTGGAACATGATATCGGCGATCGTATCTTGGATCAGGATCTTCCCATTCGGCACATTTCCGTTGTGCTGCGCCGCCGCCTCATCCCAGGATATCGTCTGCTCAGGGAATTCCTCCCGCGCCAGCTCATAACCCCATTTCTGAAACGCGCCTTCGGTGAACTTCTGAATATTGCCCTTGTGCACCAGCGTGACGCTCTTGCGCCCTCGCTCGATCGCGTAATTGATCGCGGCTCGTATCAAGCGCTTGCTGCCGAAGGGACTTATCGGCTTGATGCCCAAGCCGGCATCCTCGAAGAAATTGGCCGCGCCCATCTCTTCGCGCAAAAACGCCGCCAGCTTCCGGTTTTCTTCCGTGCCCGATTCGTATTCGATGCCCGCGTAGGTGTCCTCCGTATTTTCGCGGAAGATGACGACATCCACATCCTCCGGCTGCTTCAATGGACTTGGCACACCCTGATACCAGCGCACCGGCCGCACGCAGCTATACAAGTCAAGCACCTGCCGCAAGGTCACATTCAAGCTGCGGAAACCGCCACCGACCGGCGTGGTCAGCGGTCCCTTGATCCCGACTTTGTACTCGCGAAAGGCCTCAAATGTTTCCTCCGGCATATAATCGCCGCCGTATACTCCGGCCGCTTTTTCGCCGGCATACACTTCCATCCAGGAGACCTGACGCGCGCCGCCGTAAGCCTTGGCGATTGCCGCGTCCCAGATCCGCTTGCTGGCAGTCATAATGTCGTAGCCGATGCCATCACCCTCGATAAACAGCAATATCGGGTTGTCCGGCGCCTGCATCTTGCCCTGGCTAAAGCTGATCTTCTCTCCAGTGTCGGGCGCTTTGATCTTGTCGTAAGCCATTACTCGCTTGTCTCCTTCTCACCGCCAAATTGCGTCAATCCGCGGAATTATAGCACAATCCGCCGACAGTTAAATTGTCTTGTTAGGGCAAATCAAAGGCGTCCCAAACTGCCAAGCTATGTGACGGGAGTGGTGAATTGCATGGAGTTTTCCCGCTCCCTGGCGGGGTTTCCTAAAGGTGATTGAACTTGCCCCGATTTTGGAGACGACAACATTGCCATAAAGATGGCGAGAGGGCTGGGGGATGGGGGCAAGAATGCGGCATGTCCGCCATATTCACAACTCCTATATGACTCATGGCTTGCAGTCTGCGTAAAACTGAAACACAATCTCTGTGTGCCGCCGAGCCCAGCGGCGGGTCCCGTCCGCAACCGTCAAGGGACCTTTATGCATTTCGCTCTATGGCGCGGTTGGCGCTATTCTTGCGCGCTCGCTGAATACTTGTGGCGGATTCGACAATATTAAGCAGCGCGCGTCAATGTCACATGGTGATCTCGATGCCTTCTGTATCTGTCGTCATTCCGGTATATCGCAGTGAAAATAGCATCACGCTGGTCGTCGAAGAATTGGCGCGTGAATTGCCCGAGCTGGCCGACCGCTATGAGGTGCTCTTGGTAGAAGACGGTGGCGGCGACAACAGTTGGACGGTCATTCAGGCTTTGTCCGATCAATATGCCTTTGTTCGCGGTTTTAGACTCATGCGCAACTTCGGTCAGCATAATGCGCTGCTCTGCGGCATTCGCGCTGCGCGCCAGGAAATTACCGTGACGATGGACGATGATTTGCAGCATCCGACGACGTCCATCAGTGACCTGCTCAAGAAACTTGCCGAAGGTTACGACGTCGTCTATGGCACGCCCGAAAAAGAACGGCACGGCCCGCTGCGCAACATCGCCTCCTGGACAACCAAGCTCGCATTGCAGGGCGCCATGGGCGCGGAGACCGCCCGCAAGGTCAGCGCCTTCCGCGCCTTTCGTACCGAGCTGCGAGAATCTTTCGAGCACTTTCGCGGCCCCCTAGTGAACATTGACGTCTTGCTGACCTGGGGCACGATCAGCTTTGCGGCAGTCACTACGCCGCACGCCCCCCGCACGATCGGCAAATCGACTTACACCTTCGGGAAACTGCTCAACCATGCCTTCAACATGATTACCGGTTTCAGCACGCTGCCATTGCGTTTCGCCAGTGCCCTCGGCCTCCTGATGACAGCCTTTGGGTCGGTCATACTCATATACATCATCCTGAGCCAATTGTTCGCTTTCCGCTTTGAGGTGCCCGGCTTCACCTTCACCGTATCTTTGATTGCCATCTTCGCCGGCGCGCAAATGTTTACCCTGGGCATAATCGGTGAGTATCTGGCGCGCATGCACCTGCGCATCATGGATCGCCCTGTCTATGTAGTCAAGGAATCGACCGAAGAAGCGGAGGACGAACCGGAATGACCAGTCGTCTCTTGACATTCCTGCCTTGGGATTCCGCTCATTTCGGCTTCCGTATCGCCCGCGCCGCGCCGCGCCAACTTGATTCGGGCGCCTGCTGCGATTTGCTCGCCGCCTGCAAAGACCAAGCCATGGACTGTCTTTATTTCCTCGCCGACGCCGCCGACCGGGATACGATCGCTGTTCTGCAAGCAAACCGCTTCGACTTCGTCGATATCCGCCTGACTTTCGCCGCGCGCTTCCTTGAACCGACGCGGCCATCACAGGCGAACAAGCTGGTTTTCCGGCTCGGGCGTGAAGACGACCTGGAGGCTCTGCTCCCAATTGCCCGCGACGGCTACCAGGGTTCGCGCTTCTATGTCGACCGCCGCTTTGGCAGCGACGCAGCCTCGCAGATGTACCAAATCTGGTTGCGCAACAGCCTCGTCGCCAGTTCCGCGGATGCGGTTGTGGTCGCCGATCTTGACGGGCTGCCCGCCGGTTACGTGACTTGCCACTTGAATAGTCCCGCCGGCGAAGGCAATATCGGCTTGGTTGGCGTGTCGGAATCCGCGCGCGGCAAAGGCTGCGCCCGTGGCATGGTTCTCCATGCGCTAGAGTGGTTCCAGGAGAAAGGCTTTGACCGCTGCAATGTCGTCACCCAAGGGCGCAACATCCCGGCGCAAAGACTCTACCAGCGCTGCGGCTTTGTGACCCGATCGGTAGAGCTGTGGTTCCATAAGTGGTTTACAACGCCTGACTAACCGCGACTGGCCTTCGCAACTACGCAAGGACAACGATGACCCAATATCGTATTCCCTTCAACAAGCCAACCTTTCTTGGCTACGAAACTGAATACATCCGGGACAGCATCGCCGATTTTCACATCTCTGGCGATGGCGGCTACACCCGTCAATGCCATCAATTCCTGGAAGAGTCCCTCGGTGTGCGCAAAGCCCTCCTGACCACGTCTTGCACTCACGCGCTGGAAATGGCGGCGCTGCTTCTCGATATTCAGCCGGGCGACGAAGTCATCGTGCCCGCGTTTACGTTTGTCTCTAGCATTAACGCCTTTGCCCTGCGCGGCGCCAAACCCGTCTTCGCCGATATTCGTCCCGATACGCTGAACCTCGACGAGCGCCAATTGCCGGCACTCATCACCGAGAAAACCAGAGCCATCGTCCTCGTGCACTACGCCGGCGTCGCTTGTGACATGGACACCATCATGACCCTCGCCCAGCAGCACGGAATCGCCGTCGTAGAAGACACCGCCCACGCGCTCTTTTCTCGTTACAAAGGACGCTATCTGGGGACCTTTGGCGAGCTTGCCACACTCAGCTTTCATGAGACCAAGAACTTCACCTGCGGCGAGGGCGGCGCTCTGCTCATCAATGACGAGAGCCTGATGGAACGCGCCGAAATTATTCGCGAGAAAGGCACCAATCGCAGCCGCTTCTTCCGTGGCCAAATCGACAAATATACCTGGGTAGATCTGGGCTCCAGCTATTTGCCCTCGGACATGCTCGCGGCCTACCTCTATGCTCAATTTGAGCGGGCGCCCGAGATTCAGGCCCGCCGTCAACAGATCTGGCGTCGCTATTTCGAATGCCTGGGCGCCTGGGCTGCCGAGCGCGATGTACTTTTGCCGACGGTTCCGGCAAACGTGGAGCAGTCCTACCACATGTTCTATCTGCTGCTGCCATCGTTGAAAGTCCGCTCCGCGCTAATCGCGCATCTCAAACAACACGGAATCCTCAGCGTATTTCACTATTTGCCCTTGCACCTGTCAGCGATGGGGCAGCGCTATGGCGGCAAAGTCGGCGATTGTCCTGTAACCGAAGATCTGGCTGACCGGCTGCTTCGCTTGCCCTTTCACTATCATCTGACGCCGGACGAACAAGCCTTGGTAATCTCCGCATTGCGCGCCTTTGAAGAATGGGATTAACTTATTCCGCTGCTTGTGATACAATGCCGGTATTGTCGCTCTGATTTATTGCATGACATTGACCTTGTCGCGCCGGGCAATGGCGCGTTGCAGTAGTTTCAGATTGATCATCTACGGAGCAAATACATCGTCATCGTTCGTCGAAACACCATATCAGATACGTAAGCCCGTTGCTGCGAACGCGAACGGGCATTTGTAGTTTGGAGTTCAAACTCAATGGCAAAAAAATCTAAATTCAAAATCACGCCCATCGGCGGATTGGGTGAAATTGGCAAGAATATGACCCTCTTCGAGTTAGGCCGCGACGGCTTCCTGATCGATTGCGGCATCATGTTCCCCGCCAACGACATGCACGGCGTCGACTATATCATCCCGGACTTCCGCTGGCTCGAAGAACGCGACGATATCAAGCTGCATGGCATCTGCTTCACCCACGGCCACGAAGACCATATCGGCGCCGTCACGCATCTGGTTAAATCCTTTCCAGATCTGCCGCTTTACGCCACGCCGCTCACCGCCGGCTTGCTGCAAGTCAAACTCAAAAACGCCCGCCTGCTCAAGTCAACCGACCTTCACACCTTCACCGCCGGCGATGTCATTCGTATTGGACCCTTCAAGCTGGAGAGTTTCCACGTCTGCCACAGCATCCCTGATTGCGTCGGTTATGGCATCAATACACCCTACGGCGTAGTCGTGCACACCGGCGACTACAAATTCGATAACACGCCCGTCCACGGGCGCAAGACCGACTACGCTCGGCTGGCTGGCTTCGCCCAACGCGGCGTTGCCCTCCTTCTCGCCGATAGCACCAACTCCGACAAAGCCGGCTGGACAGAGTCCGAAGCGGTCATTGACGGCGCGCTTGACCGTGTCTTCCGCCGCGCCAAAGGCCGCATCATGGTGGCTACCTTCGCCTCGCTCATTTCCCGCGTCCAGCAAGTTGTTAACGCCGCCCGTCAACACAAGCGCAAGGTCTGCATCACCGGCTACACCATGTCCGAATACGCCAAGATCGCGCGCAAGCTCGGCTATCTCGATGTCGATGATGGCATGCTCGTGAATATCGGCCAGGCGCAGGCTCTGCCACCGCATAAAGTCGTCTTCATGGTCACAGGCTCGCAAGGCGAACCGGCCGCCGTCTTGGGCAAACTCGCCAGCGGCCGCCATCGTCAGCTTGATGTCCGCGAGGGCGATACTATCATCCTCTCGTCCCATCCTATCCCGGGCAACGAAGAAATGGTCTACCGCACCATCAACCGCTTGATCGAACGCGGCGCCGATGTCGTCTACGACGCCATTGAAGCGGTGCATGTCTCCGGCCACGCCTGCCAGGAAGAAATGCGTCTCATGCTCAACCTCACCCAGCCGAAAAATCTGATTCCCGTTCACGGCGAAATCCGTCATCTGCATCAGCACGCCAAACTCGCTGTGGATAACGGCATCCCGGCTGACAGGGTTACTGTGATCGGAAACGGCGCGACAGTCGAGCTCGATGGACGCGGCGTCACTGTCGGGGAACGGCAGCCCGGCGGCTACGTCTTCGTCGATGGCAGCGGCGTCGGCGATGTGGGGCGGGCGGTCATTCGCGACCGCGAAATCTTGGCGCAGGATGGCTTTGTCCTCGTCAGCGCCAATGTCGATCGTCGCAGCGGCAAGCTGGTTGAAGAGCCTCGCATCGTATCCCGCGGCTTTGTCTACCTCAGGGACGCCGAAGATTTCCTGGATCAAATTCGTGATACCGTCAAGAAAGCCATCAATCGCAACGGGCGGAATCTCAACGGCAGCCGTCAAACCCTGGTCGAGGAAAGCCTCGGCAAGCTCATCTACAGCGAAACCAAACGCCGCCCTATGATCTTCAGTATCGTCAACGAAGTCTAATGACCTTGCTGTATGCCTCATATGCCACGATAGAATAAGCCCCTCCCTCATTTTGGGGGAGGGAGCGTAGGGTGGGGGAAAGATTCTTTTGGAATCCTCGTCGATGAAACAGCCAGTCATTCACGCCAGCAATATCACCCGCGAACTCAAATTGGGCAGCCACATCGTACATGCCTTGCGCGGCGTAAACCTGGACATCTATCCAAATGAGATGGTCGGCATCATCGGTCCTTCGGGCAGCGGCAAAAGCACGCTGCTCGGCATCATCGGCGGCTTAGATAGCCCAACCGATGGCACAATCGCGATCGACGGCGTCGATATCACCCGGATGGATGAAGGCCAGCTTACCGACATTCGTAACCAGAAGATCGGCTTCGTCTTCCAATTCTTTAATCTCATCCCCACCCTGACCGCGCTCGAAAATGTCGCGCTGCCCGTCGAATTCGCCCACGAGCGCCGGCACAAACCCTTTGAGCGCGCCGAGCAATTGCTGGATCAGCTTGGGCTGGGAGGCCGCTTGCGCCACCGCCCCAACGAACTCAGCGGCGGCCAGCAGCAGCGCGTCGCCATCGCCCGCGCTCTCGCCAATGGTCCGCCAATCCTGCTGGCGGATGAACCAACCGGCAACCTGGATTCCCGCTCCGGCGAAACTGTCCTTGAGGCGCTTGCGAATATCCGCGAGGAGAATGGCACGACCGTCGTCCTCGTCACGCATGATCCCTCTCTCGCCGAGCGGATGGACCGGGTCCTGACGCTCGTGGACGGACGCATCGAGCCGGGAAACGGCTTGAAGAACGCGGCGACAAGTGACAGCCAAATGGCGGACTATTGACATCAAGTTGCGCCTGCTTGAAATCAATCGGCATCATCTCAATGCTGTATTGACATCTTTGGCGAGGCGCTCTCTCGCGTTATACTCGACCTCAAAACGCTACAACTTCGCTTAGGAGATCAGATGGCTGACAAATTCTTTTCTGTTGAAATTGCTGGCATCAAGCGCGATCTGCCGCTGATGGAGATTAAACCCGGCGTCAAAATCGCAATCCTCAATATCCTGGGCGATTATGAATTTGTCAATGCGGCAAGCGCGGAACTGGCGGCTCTGCTCGCCGAACGCGACCTCGACGTGCTGGTGACGGCGGAAGCAAAGTCGATTCCACTGGCGCATGCCCTGAGCACTGCAATGAAGTTGCCCTACGTCGTCCTGCGCAAGACGCATAAGCCCTACATGGGTGATGCTCTGCAAAGCGAGACGCTGAGCATCACAACCGGCAAGCCGCAGACCCTGTTCCTGGACGAGAGGGACCGTCGCTTAGTGGCGGGCAAACGCGTCGCCATCATCGACGATGTCATTTCCACCGGCAGCACCCTGCAAGGCATGCGCCTCATCATGGACAAGGCCGGCGCGCAGGTCGTGTCGGAAGCCGCCATATTCACCGAAGGCGACCGCGCCCAATGGTACGACATCGTCGCTTTGGGGCACCTGCCCGTCTGGGTGGAAGACTGACCTTAAACCGCAAATAAGACTCCTGCTATTGTTGCAACAATTGTCGACCTGGGTAGGAAGTTACCAATATGCCGACTTCGACGACCTCGCGGTTATATGTAATTGCCTTCCTTATCTTAACCATAGCCATCTCCCTTGGTGGCGCTGCGCTGTTGATTGAACAACGTGATAATCACTACGTCATCACAATTCATCCGCCTGTGCCCACATCGACGCCTCTCCCGACCCCCACACCCGCGCCGATCAAGGTTTATGTCACGGGCGCTGTTGCCAAGCCCGATCAGGTCCATCAACTGCCGCATGGTAGTCGGGTCGCGGACGCCATCGAAGCGGCCGGCGGCTTGACCGACGACGCGGACAATGCCCTCGTCAACATGGCTGCTATCCTGCGCGATGGCGATCAAGTGCACGCGCCTTCTACCGGCGACGAAGGAAAAACCGCGAACCTGCCGACGCCATCAGGCGGGCAACGTATATACGTGAACACCGCTACGCAGGCGGAGCTGGAAACGCTGCCCGGTATCGGACCGGAAACAGCGCTGCGGATCATCGAATACCGCGAGCTCGTCGGTGATTTTGACAGGTTGAGTGATCTGGACAATGTGTCGGGAATCGGTCCCGCAACCCTGGAAAAGCTGGCAGATCTGGTGGCTTTCGACTAACGAATTCGCGCGCCGGAGTTGGCGTCGAAGAAGAAGGCGCGTGACCAATCAAGCCGACAGTGGATAGTGTCGCCGGGTTCGTGGGGCGAGCCCAGCGGCGCCTGTATCCGCCAGCGCCTTTTGCGCAGCCAGACTTCCAGCAGGGTGAACTTTTCGGCGTAGAAAGGAATGGCGCGCTCGATGACAGCCGGAATGCCGATTTCGGCATCGCACAAGTGGATATGTTCCGGACGCAAGCCGACGATGACCTCAGCGCCATTGCGGCGAAAGCGTGGCAGCGGCGCTCTGCCCATATAACTGCCATCCCATTCGCCATCGCTGACTCGTCCCCAGAAAGAGTTGATCGTGGGCGTCCCCAAAAACTCGGCGACAAAGAGGCTGTCCGGGTCAGCTTGCAGCGCCTCGTATGCGCCCGCTTGGATGATGCGCCCGGCGTTAATGACCACGATGCGGTCGGCGACGCTCATCGCCTCGACCTGGTCGTGCGTGACATAAATCAATGTCACGTTGAACTCTTGAATCAGGCGCTTGAGTTCGACGCGGGCTTGGGCGCGAAACTTGGCATCGAGGTTGGCGAAAGGCTCATCGAAGAGCAGCAGTTCCAGATCTCGGGCGAAGGCGCGCGCGATGGAAACGCGCTGTTTCTCTCCGCCGGACAGGTGCCGCGGGAAGCGCCCCATGAGACTTTCAATATCGACGCCGGTGATATTGGCGACCGTCTTGACATGCGCCGGCACTTCATCTTCGCGGTCGCGCAGGCGCAAGAAGAAACCAACCGTTCTGCGGCTCTCCCAGTGTGGGATTAGCACATAATTCTGGAAAACCATGCCGATGCCGCGGTCTTCAATTCTGATGTCGTCAAGCGGGATGCCATTGTAGAAGATGCTGCCGCTATCGGGCTGCTCCAAACCAGCGATGAGACGCAGCAAGGTAGTCTTGCCACAGCCGGAAGGTCCCAATAGCACAACTGCCTCGCCATCTTCGACGTGCAGGTTGAAGTCCTTGATCGCCAAAACCGGCGTCAGCTTCCGACTCTTGTCGTAGAAAGTCTTGTTGACGTCTTTGAGGGTGATTGTGCGCATAGCAGCGCTTTCCGCCCGGGCTTGGGATTGTGCTCAAGAATAACACACTTGCGGGACAAAACTGATCTTGCCGCCGACTACACCGAGGACATCCGTCAACGCGCGTGGGACCTCTCATACGCGAGATCCCTAGGGGCAGCTCACAGAGTCGCCCGAAACATAGAATCATCGACTGGCTCTTTCACTGCCTTCTCAGGAAAACGAAGAAAGCAAGGAAAATTAACGATCTGTAGCGGCGACATACCATATTGCCCGAAACCATAAATCGCAGCGGCAATTGGTGACTAGATGGGTCCCCAAATGACTAATCGAACATTTGGTCTATCTTTTCGCTCCTTAACCTACTATAATTGCTCCATGAATACCCGCGCCCATATCTCGATCGCCCGCCGCTTGTCCGCCTCGCGCCCCGGTCAGATTGCCAGATTGCCAAAAAAACATTTTGTCGGCGAGGGCGTCGCGCCGTCCCTATCCCTGCATCCAGCATCCAACAATCCAGAATCAAAGCAAATCCACATGATTTTTCAAATATCTCTTCCAATTTCGTGGCTGTATCCATACTGTATTGATATAGCGAGCATACTTGGCTTGTCATACGCTTGTCATACGCTTGTCATATGCTTGTTCTTTGCTTGTTATATGCTTGTCCTTTGCTTGTCCTTATTCGGTATTTTTGCCCTTATTCAGCTTTTCTTATTTTGCTTTCTTTGCATCCGCTCGCTCGCTACGTTGCCGCAACGCTATGTGTCGGTCAACCCTTCATTTGACAGGTCTGTGTGACATTTGACACTTATTGGTTTTGATCCAATTGCCCTGATGTGGCAGCCGTGATATGGAAATGTCCGCCGCCGCTGATGTATACTGAAAGGTGATATTCCGAGGTGATTCACTCAACTTCCGCCAGGAGCAAAACATTGACAAAGACGATTGAGCCGGAATTGATCCCGGTCACCACCGCGACGGATTGGCAGCCTGATCCCAAGTCGCCGCGTCGCCGCCCGCCCTGGATCCGCGTTCGCGCGCCCAGCGGCGAGACCTACGAGCAAGTGCGCAAGCTGATGCGCGGCAAGACCTTGCATACGGTCTGCGAAGAGGCGCAGTGCCCCAATCTGGGCGAGTGCTGGGGCAAGGGCACGGCGACATTTCTGATGATGGGCGATACCTGCACGCGCAGTTGCGGCTTCTGCGATATCAAGACCGGGCGGCCGAATCCACTGGACTGGCGCGAGCCGAACCGCATTGCCGAGAGTGTGCAGGCGATGGGCTTGCAGCATGTTGTTATCACCAGCGTCAATCGCGATGATCGCGCTGATGGCGGCGCGCCGCTCTTCGCCATGGTCATCCGCCGCATTCGTCAGTTGCAGCCGGGTTGTTCTATTGAGGTGCTGATTCCCGACTTCAAGGGCAGCGAGTTGGCGCTGAAAATCGTGATGGACGCGCAGCCAGAGATTTTGAATCATAACGTGGAGACGGTGCCGCGGCTGTTCAAGCGCGTGCAGCCGCAAGACCGCTATGAGTGGGCGCTGGCGACCCTCAGCAACGCCAAGCGGATGGATCCGCTGGTGCTGACCAAGAGCGGAATCATGCTCGGCCTCGGTGAAACCATGGACGAGGTCTTGGAAACGATGGCGGATTTGGTCGATATCGGCGTCGATATTTTGACCTTGGGGCAGTACCTGCAGCCGAGCAAACGGCACTTGCCGATCGAGCGCTATTATACGCCGGCCGAATTTGAGGATTTGCGCCAGAGGGGCTTAACGATGGGTTTCAAGTGGGTGGAGAGCGGGCCCCTGGTGCGTAGCAGTTATCGAGCGGCTGAGCAGGTGCGCGCGCTATCTGATCTTGAGCGCTTTCGCAGTCATGCGGCGAGGCTTGGCTGAACGCCGACTATGATGAATTACAAGCCAGCCAAGCGAACGATCGAGAACTGGCAGATGCAAGGGATAACAGAGGGAATAGCATGAGCGCGTTTTTTACCAACCGCCGCGGACAAGCGGATGCCGAACCACAGGAGACGGTGACGGTTATGCCGGCCGGCCGGCCCGTCGGCTTCGATACCGTCATCGGCTCCAATACACAGTTTGAAGGCGCCTTTACCAGCTCGGGCAATGTGCGTATGGACGGGAAGTTCACCGGATCGCTTGAGATCACCGGCAATATTCTAGTCGGCGAATCGGCCGAGATCCGCGCTGATATCAACGCGCGGAACATCTCTATCGCCGGCGCCGTGCGCGGGAACGTCAGCGGCAATAAAGTGCAATTGCTCCGGACCGGCCGCATCTGGGGCGATATCAGCGCGTCTGCCTTGACAACGGAAGAGGGCGCATTCATCGATGGCAAGATCACCATGGTTGGGCATTCCGCGACCCGCCCGCCAACAGAAGACGAAGCGATGGGGCAGGAACCGCGGAGCGCGCTCGAGCAGATGGGTGGCGCTCTGGAAAGTAGCGGAGACAGTGACGGCGATTATGAGGTCCCAGCGTCGGAAGAGGAACTTGAAGAGAGCGCCAGGGAATAGCCTGACCCCGCCTAAATGTCGCCTACGCTCAGTCCGCCATCGAGGACAAATACCGCGCCGGTGGTGAAATCGGAAGCGGATGAGGCGAGGAATTGCGCGATGCCGGCGAAATCATCTGGCTGCCCGATGCGACCAACCGGCGTCCGTACCAGAATCGGTTCCAGCAGGTCTTCATTCGCCCATAGCGCCTGGGCGAACTTCGTCTGCGCCAAGCCCGGCGCGATGGCGTTGACCTGAATGTTGTCCCCGCCTAATTCGGCCGCCAGCGTCTTGGTCAGACTGATGACGGCTGCCTTGGTGATGCTGTAGATGCCTTGGTAGCGGCCCGGGTTCAAGCCGACGATCGAGGCGACATTGATGATCTTGCCGCCGCCGCCCGCGCGCATGGCTTTGACCGCCGCTTGGCTAAGCCAAACGTTACCCATAAGATTCACATCAAGCGTCTTCCGCCAATAGCTGTCGTCCGCCTCGAGTATGGCGCCCAAATGCGGATTGGTCGCCGCATTATTGACCAGGATGTCGAGCCTGCCGTAATGGCTCAAGGTCTGCTCGACGAGGGCTTGGAGCGCAGCTTTGTCGCCATTGTGGGCGGCAATGGCGATCGCCTCGCCGCTGGCCCTGCGGATTTCGTCGACCGCGATGTTCAGTGCGTCTTGCTTGCGGCTTGCTAGGACGACTTTGGCGCCGGCCCGCGCATACTGCTGCGCGATGGCTTTGCCGATGCCGCGCGACGCGCCGGTCACGATAGCGACCCGCTCCGAGAGATCAAATATGTCTGTCACGATGTTTTTCCTGTTTTCACGCGCCAATCATGCTCGCTCGCTGGGAATGCTGCCCACGAGCGTCATGCCCATTCGGCGCAGGTCATCTTGATGATAAATAGTTGGATCGACATACTCCGCGAAGAAGGCCAGCGCCAGGCCGACCAGAAGCGCGATGCCCAGCTGGATCAGCGGCGTCAGGCGAGAAGTCAAGGCTGGCGGCGCCGGTGTGACTGTCGCTGGATCAAGGATAGTCACAATTGCCGCTTCGCCGCCGAGCTGCGGCAAATAGGTCTGGCTGCGGCTGGTCAAGACGATCAGCGCGGCATCAACTATCGTCCGCAAGGCGTCGCTTTTACTGTGGCTGAAATAGATGACGCCGATACTACGGGCGTTATCGGCGGCGATCTGCAAGCTCCCTAGCGACAACTCGGCATCGTCCAACTGCGCTCGGATTTCTTCGCGGAAGCTGGCGCTCCGCGCCCACTTGGTCAAGGCGTCCACCGTGTACTCGGATGCTTGCCAGACATCGGTGTAATCGCCATCGCGTTGGGGCAGGTTAAGCCTCTGCGCGGCGCTGTAACGCACTTGCGCGGTGTAGCCGCCGGCGCTGCTTGGCGCGGTGTTGAGCAGATCGGGGACGGCAATGACCCCGCCCAAGACTACGGGCAGCGCAATCAGCCACCAGCGGCGGAAGAGGATACGAATCAGTTCGATATATTCCATCGGTTTACCCTTCAGCGGTTACGATAGGGTCCTTGAATTGAAACCTGCGTCTGGCTCGATGCGCTTGCCAAGCCTGTTCGATGTAAGCGCGAATACGTTCAATAAAAACAGACGTATCAAAGCGCAGAGCGTGGCTGCGAATCGCTTCTGAATTGTACGCGTCGGGGTCAAAGTTGCGCCAGACTTCTTTGAGGCTGCCAACGGTGGCGTCGGCAAAGAGTTCGCCGGTGACTGCCGGTATGACGGTATCAAGCGCGCCGCCGCCGCCAAAGGCGATGACAGGCCGGCCCGCCGCTTGAGCCTGTACCGGACTAATGCCGAAGTCCTCCAAGCCCGGGAAGATCAGCGCTCTGCATTTCGCCATCAGACCCGGCAGGTCTTCATCGGGCACGAAACCGAGGAACTCGACCGTGTCGCCGGCCAAGCCGCGCAGACGCTCGAGATCCCGCCCCGCCCCGGCGATTTTGAGTGGCAGGCGCAATTCCGCCGCTGCTCTCACCGCCAGGTCGATGCGCTTGTAGGGGATGAGACGCGAGACGATCAGATAGTAACTCTCAAGCGCAGCGGCCGGCGCCGGCGTAAAGCGGCTGGTATCGACTGGCGGGAAGATGACGCTGGCATCGCGATTGTAATACCGGCTGATTCGCTCTTTGACGGCGCTGCTGATGGCGATGAAGTGCGAGACCCTTTGCGCGGCGGCATAATCCCAGCGGCGCAGCAGCGCGACAAGCGGCTTCAACAACCAGCGGACACTGACGCTTAGGTCTTCGCCTTCGAGGTAAGTGTCCAGTTGCCAGACGTAGCGTGTTGGCGCCAGGCAGTAGCAAATATGCAAGGTGCGTTCGTCGAACTGCAAGCCATGGCAGAATCCGCTCTTGTTGCTGAGGATCACGTCAAATTCGGAGAGCCGCAGATTATGCCAAGCCAGGGGATAGAGCGGCAGGTAAGCTTGATGTCGCTCATGTATGGCCGGCAGCTTGTTCAGCCAGAGTGGGTGAATCTCCCAATCACGGTAATGCGCTGGCATGCGCTCGGGCGCGTAGATGGCGGTGTATATTGGGCTGTCTTGAAATTGGCGAGCGAGGACATCCAGGACGTCTTCAGCGCCGCCGATCTGATTGAGCCAGTCGTGTACGAGCGCGAGCTTCAAATTCCTGCCTTCTTTCACCGGATGCGCTGAGGCGCCAATCGACTCTACCATGTTGGCGCCTGGCGCTTAGCCGCTGATCAGGCTATGGACGGGCGCGAAAGTACGCCGATGTTCGGGGCAGGGACCGTGCCGTTGGAGGGCGCGGCGATGCGCGGCCGTACCGTAGCCTTTGTGCTTTGCGAAACCATATTGCGGGTAAAGCGTGTCCAGATCCCGCATGTGTTTGTCGCGCCAGACTTTGGCGATGACGCTGGCGCAGGCGATGCTGAGCGAGTGTTTATCGCCAGCGACGATGCTGACTTGTGGAAGGTCGCGGCGTTCGGGTAAGAGCATGTAATCGAGAAAGAGGCAATCGGGGCGAATATCGCTTCGCCCAAGCGCTTGTTCCAGCGCCGCTTGCATCGCTGCCTTGGTGGCGCTGACAATGCCGAGGCGGTCAATTTCGACGGAACTGCTGCTGCCGATGCCCCAAGCCAAGGCGATATCCTTAATTGTTCCGTCCAGCGACTCACGCTGCAAGGGGGTCATCTCTTTGCTGTCGCGGACGCCACGAAGGGCTTGGCTCAAGTCGCTCCTATCCAGGGGCAGGGCGACCGCCGCGGCCGCGACGGGACCCGCCAGCGGACCTCGGCCCGCTTCGTCCATACCAAAGATGTAGCGGCAGCCAGCGCGGTAGTAGTGGCCTTCGTGGTGCAGGCTAGCTGTCTTTGGCGCTCGCGGCGGGCTTGGCATAATAACCTCTGCGCCAATTGCGGCGTATCTCCCCGATTTCGCGCAGCATGTGGATGGAATCGTCCCAAAGCCGCATGGTGGAATACGGGTCGTAGTACCAGGTGATCGGCACTTCCTTGATCTTGTATCCGCGTTTCTTGGCAATATAGAGCAATTCGACATCAAAACCGATGCCATTCATACGTTGTACTTTGAAGAGGTCGAGCGCAGCCGCCGCGCTGAACATTTTGAAGCCGCACTGAGTGTCCTCATAATCGTTAATTGCGGCGAGCTTGATGATGAAATTATTGATCCTGCCCATAAGGTGACGATATTCCGGTTCGCCGACGCGCGTGGCGCCGGGCGCTTCGCGGCTGGCAATGACGATATCGTAGCCGGTCGTCGCTGGGGGCAAGAAGTGGACGAGATCGTCAATCCGCATCGACAGGTCGGCGTCGCAAATGAAGCGCCACTGGCCGCTAGCGGCGAGCATCCCTTGCTTTACGGCCAAGCCTTTGCCGCGCAGATTATCGGGCGAACGAATCACATTCAGATAACTGTAGTCGCGGGCGCATTCCAGCGCGACTTCATAAGTGCGATCATGACTGCCATTTTCGACAATAATGACCTCGGCGCAATAATCCTGCGCGCTCAGAAAGCGATTGATCTGCGCGAGGCTGGGCGGCAGGCGAGTTTCCTCATTGTGCGCTGGTATCACGATGCTAAGGAAAGGCAAATTCAAGATAGGGTCTCCGCGCGAGAGCGAACTGCCCGGTCACAATTACACGCTGTATCATAAGCCATAATGCGCAATTGTACACTTGCGCATTGAGGCATTAGCGTCGGCGCCGGCATGGCATCGGCTCTTAGAGCCGCGTCAGCATGCTATCGATGTAGTCATCGTCAACCCGCTTCCGCGCTTGAATACCCCGGCGTTTTGATAGCGCGCCAGGCATGCTTGCGAGGCCCTCTATCATGCCGCGCAGGCGGGCCCGCGCTTCGGGACCGCGCCATGCCTTAAGCGCGGAAAAGGCAAGCGCTAGCTGCCTGGACAATATCTGAACGCCATATTTTCGCAGTAGGCTGGCGGGCATATTCTTGATGATCAACCAGATGCCATTGCGGCCATCGTAGTAGCTGGCGGTTGCTCCGCCGCCGGTGGCGGACAAGTGATGGTAGACGATGGCGCTCGGCGCGTACCAGACTTTGTAGCCGGCCAGTTGAGCGCGCCAGGCGATATCGACATCTTCGAGCAAAAAAAAGAAATCGTCATCAAGCGAGCCGATCTCGTCAAGCATAGCGCGTCGGTAGGCGGCTGAGCCCCCGCAGGCGGAAAAGACGTATTCGCCGCTATCGTATTGCCCGCGGTCGGTTTGCCAGGCGCCGCGATTGCCGGCGCGTCCATCAATGGTGAAGTAGTCGCCGGCGGTATGGAAGCGATCGCGCTGATCGAAGAGCAGCATCTTGCTAGCGACGATGCCAGCGTCCGGCCGCGCGTCAAAAGCGGCGATGACTTCGGCTGCCCAGTGTTCGTCGACCTCGGTGTCATTATTGAGCAGGGCGATGAACTCCGCCGACGCGGCCTCAATGCCGATATTGCAGGCCCCAGTGAAGCCGTGGTTCTCCGGCAGTTCAATCAGCCGGACTTCGGGATACTCGCTTTTGACATAGGTTCCCGAGCCATCAGCCGAAGCGTTGTCCACAAGAATGACTTCGATATCGGCTGCCTTCTGTCGACGCAGGGCGCCGAGACAGGTCTCGAGGAAGTGTTTGCCGTTCCAGTTTGGGATGACAACGGAAAGGCGCGCTCCCCCCATCAGGCGGATGCCTCGGCGGCCAGGAAAGCGCGCAGGGCTTCCCCCCAGGGGCGCAACTCGATGCCGAGGCTGCGGCCGGCGATATTCGCCAGGGGCGTATATTCCGGCGGCAGCGAGGGACGTTGCCATTCGTGGCGGCTGATGCGCGCGATCGGCGTGTCCGCGTAGCCGGACGCATCCAGAATTGCGCGAGCGAACCCCCAACGGCTGATCGCGCCTTGATTCACCAGGTGATAGCTGCCGAAGCGCTCGGTCTCGATGAGTTGCGCGATGGCGGCCGCGAGATCGTCCGTATAGGTGGGGTTGGCGACTTCGTTAGTGACGACGCGCAGTGGCTTGCCAGCGGCGGCGGCGGACCGGATGGCCTGAACGAAGTTGCCGCCGCCATGGGCGAAGAGCCAGGCGGAACGGACAATGTAGTGCCGCGGATTGACTTGCGTGATGGCGCGCTCGCCATACCATTTGCTGTAACCATAGGAATTGATGGGGTTTGGCCGGTCAACCTCGGTGTAAGGGCGGTCTTTGGCGCCGTCGAAAACCTCGTTGCTGCTGACGTATAGGATCGGGATATTCTTTTGGGAGGTTATCGCGGCCAGGTGCGCGGTGGCAATGCCGTTGACGAGCAGCGCCTTGTTCGGATCAAGCGCGCAGCCGTTGACATCGGTCCAGGCGGCGGGATGCAGGACGATCTCGGGCGATAGTCGCTGGACGAGATCACGCGCGTCGGCGTAGTTGGTCAAATCGAGAACGTGCCTGACATCGCCAACGATATCGCTGTCGATGACATCATGCCGCCCGGCAAGCTGTTGCCGAAGTTGCGAGCCAAGTTTGCCGGCAGCGCCGGTGAGCAAGATTCTCATCTGATGCCGGCCAGGTCTGCGGACGTCGATTCCAGGTACTCGAGAGCGAGGTCGCGGCTGAGACTCAGCGTATGGATGCCAGTCGCTCGGTGTACTGCCGTTTGTAGTATTCGAGGTATTCGCCAGTTTTGATCTTGCGCCACCACCATTCATTCTCCTGATACCAGCGTACGGTCGCTTCGAGACCGTCTTCGAAATCGTATTGCCGTTGCCAGCCCAACGCGCGCGCCTTTTCCGCTGTCATGGCATAGCGCCGGTCGTGCCCTTCGCGGTCGGGCACATGACGAATCAATGAGTTCGGCTTGCCCAGCAACTCAAGGATCCGCCGCGTGACATCGATATTGTGCCGCTGATTCTCGCCGGCGAGATTGTAGGCTTCGCCCGTCTTGCCAAGGTGCAGAATGCAATCGACGCCACGCGCGTGGTCATCGACATAAAGCCAATCGCGGATCTGTTTGCCATCGCCGTATAGGGGCAGCGGACGGTCGTCCATGGCTTCGGTGGTGAAGAAGGGGACGAGCTTTTCCGGATACTGATAGGGACCGTAGGTATTGCTGCCGCGCGTGATTACGGTGTCCATGCCGTAGGTCACCTGGTAGGCGCGCGCCATCAGTTCGCCACCGGCTTTGCTGGCCGCGTAGGGACTGTTGGGCAGGAAGCGGTCATCCTCAACCGAGAAGCCGATTTCGATATCACCGTAGACTTCGTCGGTTGAGACTTGGCAGAAGCGTTCGATGCCATGCTTTTTGCCTTCGTCGAGCAAGATGTAGGCGCCGACGACATCGGTATGAATGAAGGCGTCGGGCTCAAGGATGCTGCGATCCACATGGCTTTCGGCGGCGAAATTCACGATTGTGTCAATCGCGTAGTGTTCCAACGCGCGCTGCAATGCGTGGCGGTCAGCAATATCGCCGCGTTCGAAGCGGTAATTCTCCTCGTCGCTGACCGGCAGCAAGTTGTCCACATTGCCAGCGTAAGTGAGCTTGTCATAGCAGATGATATTGTATTCGGGATAGGCGGCGACCATGTGCCGCACGAACGCGCTGCCGATAAAGCCTGCGCCGCCGGTAACGAGGATGTTCTTCATTGCGTCTCCACCATCTGGTCTTATCGCTTTCTTATACCCAAAGTGTGCTATGGTCGCCGAGATTCATCTTGATGCCGCTTGGCTTGCTGCCGCTGCGTTTGACTGAGGCGTTTCTGCCGATGAGGCTGTCGCGCAAGGTGCTGTCAATATTGGTGACGCGGCTGTTTTCCAGGATGATGCTACGCTCAATCTCGCAGTCGCGAATCTGGCAACCGTTATAGATGCTGGTGAAAGGACCGATATAGCTGTTCTCGATCAGCGTATCCCTGCCGATGATAGTGGGTCCGCGAATGATGCTGTTCACAATTTGCGCGCCTGCCTGCAAGGTAACGCGGGAATCGACCGACGAATCGCTGTCGATGGCGGCGGTGGCATGCAAACAGGGGGTAATCTCTTCCAGGACATAACTATTCGCCTCCAGCATGTCGGTGGGCTTGCCGGTGTCGATCCACCAACCGCGATGAATATGCGGGAAGACCATGTAGCCCTGGTCAATCAGCCATTGGATAGCATCGGTGATTTCGTATTCGCCGCGCGCCGATGGCTTGATGTCGTTCACTGCTTTGAAGATATGATGGTCAAACATATAGATGCCGACCAGCGCCAGGTTGCTCGGTGGCGACTTCGGCTTTTCGATCAGCTGTTCAATGCTGCCGTCGGAGCGCATTTTGGCGACGCCATACTCGGAGGGATTCTCGACTTCCTTGAGGACGATCTGGCTGTTCCATTGCTTATCCGCAAAGTCCCTGATCAGGCTGCTGATGCCGCCTTCAATGACATTGTCGCCGAGGAACATGACAAAGGGATCATCGTCAAGAAACTCTTGAGAAATCTTTACGGCGTGGGCGAGCCCGTCCGGACTGGCTTGATGTATGTAGGAAAGCGCAACATCCCATTCCGAGCCATCGCCGAGCGCGTCCTGGATTTCGGCGGCGGTCGGTCCCACCACGATACCGACTTCGCGAACGCCGGCTTCGCGGATGGCTTCAATGACGCGGACGAGAACAGGCTTGTTCGCGACCGGGATCAGCTGTTTGGCGCGGGTGTAAGTCAAGGGGTAAAGTCGTGTCCCCTTGCCGCCGCTGAGAATGAGTCCCTTCATAGTCACTCTCGAATTCCTTTCGCCTGCCTTCGCAGGACAAAGACAGACCTTAGCAAGCGACGCCGCTTGCGTAAGAAGTCAACATTGGCCTGCAAATATGTCGGCGCATGTTCACGTTGCGGAATCAATAGGCGATTCTGTTTTCGCGGGGGGCGTTGGTGAGGACGGCGCCAACAATGCGCACATGGACGCGCTCAAGCGCCTGCCGCGCCTGCGCCGTGTGATCGCGGCGGGTATCGCCGGCTCGGATGGCCAGCAGCGCGCCATCCAGCTTAATGCCGAGCAGGGCGGCGTCGGTCGCTGCGAGGATTGGCGGGCTGTCAAAGAGCACATAGTCGGCGCGATCCCCCAAGACGCTGATGATCTCATCCATGCGTTTTCCGCTCAAGAGATCGGCTGGGTTGGGCGGCAACTCGCCGGATGTGACAACTTGCAGATTTTCGACATCGGTGGCATGCAGCGGCGGGTCCGTAATTGCGCTGTCATCCAGCATCATCGCGCTTAGCCCGGGACCGTTTCCGATATCCCAAATCTCATGCTGTTTCGGCTGTCGCAAGTCGGCGTCAACCAGGATAGTTTTATTTCCGCTTTGGGCGAAGGTAACCGCGAGATTCGCCAAGGTGGCGCTTTTCTGATCTTCGCGGGCGGCCGAGGTGACAAGGAGGGTCCGAATCGGGTCTTCAACGCTGCTGAACATCAGGTTGGTGCGCAGGCTGCGATATGCCTCGGCGGCGGCGGAGCGCGGTTGCAAGAGCGTTATAAGGTTGACGTTCGCCATGTCTGCTCCTCTTGATGACGCGAAGGCCTTCGTTGATATTCTAGCCCAGATGCTAATATGGCGTCATAGCGAAATGGCATCATCTGACTGGGTTTACACATCATAGCGAGCTAAACCTCAGTCCCCCGGCGATCCGAAGCCTAACTGAACGAGTTCGAGGTCATCCGCTTCGAACGAGCCAGCGATTTGGCTCAGCGTAGTGCCGGTGACGGGGTGAAGATAATCAGGCGCGAGCGCGGCCAGCGGCACAGCGACATGGGCGAAGCGGAAGATATCCGGATCGGGGATTTCCCAAGGCCTCTCGCCGAATTGCATGATCGAGTCATTCCAAAGTGAAATATCGAGATCGATTGTCCGCGGCCCGTTCTTGTTGGCCGGGTCCCGCTCTCGCTTGAGTTCACGCTCAATGCGGTCGATTACCGCGATCTTGAAGTCTTCCAGCGTTCGCAAGGTATGCGCCTTTGCGGCCATGTTCAGGAAGGGCGACTGCTGCTGATAGCCTTGCGGCGCAGTGCGATAGATGGGTGAGATAGCGAGCAAAGTCGTATATCGACGGAGAAGCGCGATGGCGGCAATGATGTTTTTTGCAGGGGAGATATTTGAACCCAGCGAAATGTACGCCAGGTTTTTCGCGTAATCTGCCGGGCGGCGCTCGATACGAATGCCGGCCGAGTCGGAATGCCGAAGGGCGCCGGGCTTTTTGACGCTGACCTCGACCCAAGGCGCGGCGAAGTCGACAGTAATTCGAAGCGCAATTTCTTCGGCCAGCTTTTCCACCAGCGCGAATTGCGATCCTTCGACTAGAGCGATAATCGCTTTGCAGATGGTCCTGTAATTCAGGGCATCGGCCGGGTCATCGGTTTCGCTGGCCAGACGGCGCTCCGTGCCGATTCGCAAGTTGATCACAATATCCTGAGGCTCTTGCAACTCATGCGCGCTGAATCCAATCACGGCGCGCACCCGCAAGTTGGAGATTTCAATCGTATCCATGGACCGAAATGAGATGCGCTTGTTTCTCTGGGCAGTTTAACACGGATTACAATTTCCGCATGTTAGCGCGCGACGGCGACTGCTTCCGTCATAGTTTCGTCTGGCGCGCTCTATTGCGCTGGGCATTCCAACTCAATATAATGTTAAGCTCGATAATGACTACGTTAAGATTTCCCCTGAACACATCGGCGTATTGACAGTTCGGGTCCTGGGGAAACAGATTGGCTCATCATGGACAGACAAGAAACACCAGCCGCAAGCGCGGACGTAAATGGCATGCAGTTGCAACTTGCATCCGAGGATCTCCTCGAGCGCTATGGGCTGAATGCCACGCCGGTTGATGACGAAGCGGTCAAGCGTTCGATTACAGCGCTTCTGCATGCGATTGGCGAAGACCCGGGCCGTCAAGGGCTTGTGGATACGCCAAGGCGCGTTGCCAAAGCCTACCGGGAATTGGTTAGCGGCTATACTACCGACCCGGTTAAGCTCTTGAACAATGCGGTGTTTGATATCGAATATGATGATATGGTGATTGTCAGCAATATCGAATTCTACAGCTTGTGCGAGCATCACTTGCTGCCCTTCGTTGGTCACGCGCATGTGGCTTATATGCCGCGCCACAAGGTAGTCGGCCTTAGTAAGATTCCGCGTATCGTGGATATGTTTTCGCGCCGCTTGCAGGTGCAAGAACGCCTTACTCGACAGATCGCCGATTTTATGGTTGAGGTGCTTGATCCCAAAGGCGTGGCTGTTGTCATGACCGGGCATCACATGTGCTCGATGATTCGCGGCGTGATGAAGCATGATTCGAATATGACCACCAGCGCCATGCTGGGGGACTTCCGGCACAAGCAAGCTACCCGCAACGAATTCCTTATGCATATCCAAAGATCCAAAGTAGAGTAGGTCATGCGCCCGTCACAGTTCAAGCGCCGGCTGTTTAGATGAATGCCGTTGCTCCATTGCGCGCTTGCGGCGGTTTCGAGTTGTGCTATAATTTTCTTGTCGTGGCGCTAATGTGCCATGGCACTCATCAAGAGCGAGTGAGAGAACCGGCTCAGCGATCTCGCGGCAACCCCTGGAAGATTCGGGACGGTGCTAATTCCGGCAGGGTTTAGACTCTGGCAGATGAGCGTTACAGATTGCACTGCATCTACGCCCGCTGCCTCGCATGGCGTTTTTTGTTGTCTAGGCTGATGGTAGCGATAATAGCTATCGCGCTCGGTTGCCGTAAATTGTGGTTTGACAATTTAGAAAGGTGGGATATGTCGACGACTTTCATGACTTCTCCGAAGTACCTGTTCACGTCTGAGTCGGTTTCCGAAGGCCATCCGGACAAAATGTGCGACCAGATTAGCGACGCCATACTGGATGCGATCCTCAGCGAAGACAGAATGGCGCGGGTGGCCTGCGAGGTGGCGACGAACACTGGTCTGGTAGTCGTCTTTGGCGAGATAACCACCACGGCTTACGTTGATATCGAAAAGATCGTCCGGCGCACGGTGGAAGAAATTGGATATACGCGCGCCGATTACGGCTTCGACGCGGAAACCTGCGGTGTGCTTATCTCGGTCAAGGAACAGTCGGCGGATATCAAGCAGGGTGTGGATACGGCGCTGGAGGCGCGTGATGCCGCCGTCTCGGACGCCACGATCGATGAGACCGGCGCTGGCGATCAAGGCATGATGATCGGATTCGCTTGCAATGAAACGGACGAGTTGATGCCGCTCACGGTGTCGCTTGCCCATGGCTTGACTCGCCGCCTGGCGCAGGCGCGTAAAAGCGGCGAACTGCCTTGGCTGCGTCCGGATGCCAAGAGCCAAGTGACGGTTGAATATTGCCGCGGCAAGCCCCGGCGCGTCGATACCGTGGTGATATCGACGCAGCATGCGCCTGAGATTAGCAATGAGGAAATCCACCGGCAAATCGTCGCGCGCATCGTCAGCGATGTCATTCCATCAGAACTCATAGATGCCGAAACGCGCTACTTCATCAACCCGACCGGGCGCTTCGTCACCGGCGGTCCCTTGGGCGACGCGGGCTTGACCGGGCGCAAGATAATTGTCGATACCTACGGCGGCGTGGCGCGGCATGGCGGCGGCGCCTTTTCCGGCAAAGACGCCACCAAGGTCGATCGCAGCGCCGCTTATATGGCGCGCTATGTCGCCAAGAATGTCGTCAAAGCGGGCTTGGCCGATCGCTTTGAATTGCAGGTATCCTACGCAATCGGCAAGGCCGAGCCGACGTCTTTCGCAGTTGAGACCTTCGGTACGGGCCGGATCTGCGACGACAAGATTGAAGCGCTGATACGAAAGCACTTTGATATGCGCCCGGCTGCCATAATCCGCGATTTGAACTTGCGCCGGCCGATCTACCGCCAAGTGGCGGCTTATGGACACTTCGGGCGGGAAGATCTTGTTGTGCCCTGGGAGAAAACGGACAAAGCCGAGTTCTTGCGCCGGGAGGCGGAACTCGCTTGACCGCCGGAGATAGCGAATGAGGCAGCGACCGCGCATCTGCGATTACGGCGACTCATCTTACCGGCAGGATTTCTGGGAAGGGCAGGGGCGCGATTACGAAGACGCGGTCGAGCGCCTTGTTCTGGCGAAATTGTTGCCTCCAAGAGGCGAGCGGCTCCTGGAAATCGGCGCCGGCTTCGGACGCGTCACGGATGAGTATCGGATGTTCCGCCAGGTTGTCCTGCTCGATTATTCGCTTGAGCAATTGCAATACGCGCGCAATCGTTTCGGCGATGATGGCTACCTCTATGTCGCGGCGGATGCCTATCGGATGCCCTTCCAAGCGGGTGTCTTTGATGCCGCCACGATGATCCGCGTCATCCATCATTTCGAAGATGTGCCGGCTGTCCTCGCGCAAGTGGAGCAAGCGCTAAGCGGCGGCGGCAGTTTCATCTTGGAATATGCCAACAAACGCAATCTGAAAGCCATGCTGCGCCATCTCATAGGACGCAATCGCTGGGATCCCTTTACCTTGTCGCCGGTAGAGTTTGTCGAGTTGAATTTCAACTTCCATCCGCAATATATGCAGCGGCAAGTAAATGAACGTGGATTCGAGGTTCGGCGCGCGGTTCCGGTATCCTGGCTGCGGCTTGGCCTGCTGAAGCGCGCGCTGCCGACCGGCTTTCTTGTACGCCTCGATGCCGCGCTGCAAGGCGCCGGCTGGCTGCTCTCGCCGAGCGTCTTTCTTGATTTGCGCCTCAAAAAGGAGTCTGGACGCGAGACCCTCTCCGCGAACAGCGACCCGCTAGCCATCTTGAAGTGCCCGTTGACGGGTTCCCGGCTTGAGCGTGAAGGCGACGCGCTCGTCAACAAAGATGGTTTGCGATGGGGGATTGAGCAGGGCGTATTTGACTTCCGCAGACCTTTGAACTGAATACTGCCTCCTTACCTCAAGACACGCGCCAGCCATCGGTCGATGACATCAGAGGTGAAGTCCGGCTGCTCTAATTGGAGCATGTGACCGGCTTTGGGCACGACTGCCAATTCGGCGCCGGCAATGCCAGCCTTTAGTTCTTCGCTAAGCGCGATCGGCGTCATCTTGTCTTTATCGGCCGCGAGGATGAGCGTCGGGCTGCTTATGCTCCGTAGACGATCGACGACGCCAAACTTGGCGCAGGCGATCAGATCGCCTTGTATGATGTCTGGCGGCGTCGCCCGCATGATCTTCGCCGTCCGCGCTACCACATCAGCCGGGGCGCTTCTCGTCCACATCCAGCGGGTCAGGCTGTTGATCGTGCCTTCCGTATCGGCGATGATACCGCTAATCAGCGCGGGATTAACCGGCAGGCGCGCGCCGGTAGCGACAAGCGTCAAAGCGCTCACGCGCGTCGGCTGATCAAGCGCGAGTTGCTGCGCGATTGCTCCGCCCATGCTGTGCCCAAGGACAATTGCCGAGTCGATCGCGAGCGCGTCCATTAGCGCGACCACATCTAGCGCGTAATCGACGATGGACTTCCGCCCCCCGCCGAGGCTGTTCCCATGACCGGGGAGATCCATCAGGATCGGCTGAATGGAGGGAAGCTGGCGCAGGGAAGCCGGGAAGCTCTGATGAGTCCCGCCGGCTCCGTGTAAGAAGATCGCGCTTGGCGCATGGTCATGACAGCTGTGGATCGCCGCCCATATTTTGCCGCTCGCGGTTTCAATAAGTGGCATAGTGCTTTCGCCTCAGGGCGCTGGCTCGTCTCGCAGTTTGCGCCACAGGTCATAGTTCCGCCGCACGAGACCGGAGATTGAGCCCTGCCCATAGCCTGCGACTACAGTTTTCACGTGATCGTTCAGCGGCGCGATCCAGCGCTGATCCAGGTTGTCGTACCCGATGGCGGCGCCGACGATGCTGCCCGCTGTGCCGCTGCTGCAATCCGTATCCATGCCGCACATGACGGCTGTTGTAATTGTCTTGCTGTAGTCGAGCTTGCCGTGTACAAGGGCAAGCGCAACAAAAGCCATATTATGCAGCGCGTGGAGGAAGGGCAAATGTCCATACTTGCTGTAAATACGGTCGCAGACCGGCAGCCAATCCGCGTCTGCGGCGTACCAGTCCCTTACTTCCCGCACGATATGCGCCAGGCGCGACCGCCGCGGTATGACCGACAACCCCCCTGCGATAATCGTATCGACAGTCGGCTCCCGGCTTAAGGCGGCGCTCAAAGCCCCCGCCACGAACATTGAACTGTATATGCCATTCTTGACGGCGTTGAGTGTCACTTCGCGATAAGCGATGCGGGCGGCGCGTCGCGGATCGCCCGGCGCGATATAGCCCCAGAAATCTGCCCGAATCGCCGTGTTTATGCCTTCGCGCCAGGGATTGATCTTGGTGGGAAACTCGTCGATTTGCTCTTCAACCGGGCGATCGTCGCTGAGGTTTACCATGTGGTAGTACGACTGCCGCGTGCATGACCAAAGCCAGTGATACGGGATATTACGCAGGTGATTGTTCGCCACATCCAACTTGCTGAACCTGAGTCCGCGCTCTTCCAGCAGCATTAAAGCGAGAATCGTGTAGTGAATGTCGTCATCCGGTTCGGCGTACTGCACATTGCCCAGCGTCGACGGTTGGCAGCGCAAGGTCATGCCTAAAGCGGATGATTCGTAGGGCGCCCAGTCATTCAGAGGATAGGCGTCGACGCTTTCCAGGTAGCGCTTGATGAACAGTCGATCGACCTGGATTTCGAAAGGCTTGCCCAGAATTACGGCGGCGATCCGACCATACCACGCGCCCTTGATTCGCTCGAAGTATTCGGCCTCATTCAGCGAAGCCAGATTCGGCGCGCGCGCGGCATCGGCGATTATGGACTCGAAGTCGTCCGGCTCGACGAAGGGGAAGTCCGGGCGAAGGCCTCGTTCGCGGGTTCTCCACAGACAATGGTAGGCTTCCTCCCAGTCCGCTTCGGTGAACGCCGAGACGTCCGCGGACCTGCGCAATCGCTCCGGCAAATAGTCGGCCGAGTAGCTCGGCTGAATCGCATCGCCGACTGGGTAGCCCTCTTCGTAGAGTTGCAGGTATTCCAGCGCGAACAGGTCCTTCCAGTTTGCGTAGCCTGGCATGCTGAGTTGCCTCTCACTGATCTCCCGGTCTATCCGGCGGACCGTCCCTTGCCGGCCGCTTCACGCTGGAATTGCGGTTGCGAACGACAGTAGCATAACATCAAAAGCAAGCAAAGCAGAAAATGTGTAATGATGGCTAGTGGCTAACAGTGATGCCCAGCAGTCACTCGCCGACATACGCGCCGCATTGGCTGGCTGAACTGTGCAATCCGCATAAAATGAGTGAAGCCGCCAATTGCCTAGGCGATCCTGCGAGTGATTTGGCAGCCGACATGCGGGTCCAGGAGAGGAGACATGACGTGAAGGGAAAACCTACAGATTTATCAGAGCCGAAAACGCTTGCGCAATACTTGCGACTTTTTTTCACCGGCTTCGCCATGGGCGCGGCCGATATTGTGCCGGGCGTCAGCGGCGGCACGATGGCCTTCATTCTTGGCGTATATGAAGATCTAATCGACGCGATCAAATCATTTAATGTCGACGCGATTCGCTTGGCGCTGAGTCTGAAAATCGGCGAATTGCTGGCTTATGTCTCGATGCGATTCTTGCTGGCTTTGGGGCTTGGATTGGCGGCGGCGATATTGCTGCTCTCAAGCTTCCTGAGCACGACGATGGATGATGCCGATGGTCGCATTATGCTCTTCGCCTTCTTCTTTGGCTTGGTGCTGGCGTCGATACTTACGGTCGGCAGCAAGGTCCGCTGGAACGCCTCGTCGTCGGCGACATTGATATTGGGCGCGGCCGCCGCCTTCATCATCGTCAACATCGTGCCGGCCGAAGCGGAGCATACGGCGCCGGCGCTTTTTGTCAGCGGGATGATCGCGATTACGGCGATGATCTTGCCGGGCATTTCCGGCTCGTTCATGCTGTTGATCCTGGGTCAATACGACTATGTTTTGACCGCTGTCAGCAACCGTGATCTGCCGCCGATCATATATGTGGGCTTGGGCGCTGTCGTCGGCATCATCGCCTTCTCGCGCGTGTTGAGCTATTTTCTGACGCGCTATTACAACCTGACAGTGGCTTTGCTGGTCGGCTTCATGGCCGGCTCGCTGTGGAAAATCTACCCGTGGAAGGAATGTATCGAGAGCGATCTCGACCGGCATGGCGATTTCCGCTGCCTTGTCGAACAGAACACCGCCCCCGTCACGGATTCGGAGATCTTTGGCGCGGCGCTGCTATTGCTGGTCCTGGGTTTCCTGCTGGTGAATTTGCTGGATCATTTGCAGGCGAAAGAGAATCCCATTTTCCGGCGGATCTTGCCCTGAACGATAACGCGCCTACTTCGCGCCGCCATCGCGCGAACGCTGCTGCAAGGCTCGCTCCTGCGCTTCAATGATATCCTGTATCCTCGAGCGCGTTAGCACCGCGGTGACATTGGCGCCCGCGAAAGGCGTTTCTTCTGTCGGCGTCGAATCTTTCGCCAATTCATGCGCGATCTCGTCTGCGATTTCTTGTCGGCGGTGGACGGAGGCGGCGATGGCATGGGTGGCCACCGGGCTGGTCAGCAGCACGAATAGACCAAGTGTCAGCAAGCGCAAAGCCGATGATGGCATGAGCAGCGCCGCGCCAAGCAGCAAGCCGAACAATCCCAAAATCGCCACCTTGCCCGAAGCATGCAGCCTCGTCAGCACATCGGGCAGACGTATCACGCCTATAACTCCAACCGCGCTGAAAAAGAGACCAAACAGCAATGCGGCGACGCCCAGCAACTCGAGCATGATTAGTAGACCCTGCCCTCTGAGATATAGCGCGCGATGCTGATCGTGCCCACGAAGGCGAAGGCCGCCAAGGCAATAGCCATGTCGACGAATACTTGCGTGCCTTCGACCAGGGCGAGCATGACAATAATCCCGATCAACAGAGTAGTGATCAGATCTACCGCCGCCAATCTATCGGGCAAAGAAGGACCGGCCACCACCCGCCAGGATGCCGGTATCAAGAGGATGACCAGAGCCAGCAAAATCAGTTGTATGGCGGATTGAGCCAAGGGATTTTCAATCATGTCCCAGGATTCCTTTGATTCGCTTCAGACGCATCGCTTGGTCGTGTTCAAGGTGTTTCTTGGAGATAGCCATATTCAGGCTGTGAACAACCATCAGGACGCCGTCGTCGCTGGTATCTTGAAAGTCCACAACGAGTTCGCCGGGCGTGATGGTGATCCCGTGGGCGCTTATGGCGGATATCAATTCGTCTTGGTCTTTGTCGCCGGTGTTAACGACAGACATGCCGGGATCAATCGGCATGCTGGGTGAAAGGACGATGCGCGCCACCTTCAAGCCGGCGACCAGTATCTCTTTTGCCATATACATGATGTAGGCGAACAGGTTGTACATTTGTCCGAAGGCGTTGCGTATTTTCAGGCTGTCGCCGCGCAGCCCGGTCGCCTGGACGCCCACGATGCTGAAAAGATAACCCAGCAAGAAATTACCGGGCGTCGGCTGCGCCGTATAGATGGTCCAGCCGAAAGCCAGCGGCATGGCCAGCACTGCTGCTTTGCCGATTCTGCGCATTCGCCCGGTCATCTCCCCTGCTCCTGTTCCTGTTCAATTTGCCGAAGCATACAATCCTCAGGTGAATATAAACCGATTGCCATACGTTATTGACCCAATCCCCTGGGGTAAACCGCCTCAATGTAAAGATTCGGATCCTGGATCTGTTCCACGGTCGCGCTGACCAGTTGAATGAGCGGCTCGGCCAGAATCGTGCCTAGGAGCAGACAGACAAAAATCATGAGCATAGGGGCGAAGTAACTATCGCCTTCGCTTTTGGTTTCGGCAGCGCCGGGGAGGGGATTCTGCTGAAATATCCGCTGCCAGGCGCGAATCATGTACATAAGCGTCAAGATGCCGGCCCCGACCATCATGATCAGATTGCCCCAGTCGCCGCTTTCGACGCCGCCTTGAATGAGCGCGAGCTTGCTGATGAAGCCGTTAAATGGCGGAACGCCGGCGAGTGACAGACCGCCCAGCAACACCAGCCAGCCGACAGCTGATGGCAAGCGGCGGCCAATCCCGCTGATGTCGGCGAAGTTCGCTGTCTTGATCTTAGTATAACTCGCGACTATGCCGATCAGCATAAGCAGTGAGGATTTGATGAAGGCGTGATTGAAGGCATAGACGATGGCTCCAATCAGCGCCAGGGTCCCGCCCCAGCCGATGCCGACCAGAATGAATCCTATCTGGGCGAAGGTTGAATAAGCCAGCATGCGCTTTGCGTTGTACGTTCGCAGCGCGCCGAGGCTGCCGAAGATGATGCCGATGATGCCCAGCACGGATAGCCAGGGCTCTAGCACAGGGGCGTCCTCAACGAATAGCAATGTGACGAGGCGCAAGATGCCATAGACGCCAACCTTGACGACGATCGACGAGAGCATCGCGCTGATGGGCGTCGGGGCGGTGGTGTGGAAATCCGGCTGCCAAAAATGGAATGGGAAAACCGCGCTCTTAAGCAAGAAAGCGCAGAGCAACATAAGAGCTGAAGCAGGCGCCAGGAAGGGGCGATCGCCGGTCAGTAGAATCTGCGCGATCTGCGCCATGTTGAGTGTGCCGAAGGTGGCATACATGGCCGCGATCCCGAGTAAGAGAAAAAGCGTCCCCATCGAACTGATGAGAATATATTTGAGCGCGGCTTCCAAGCCGTATTGATCATCCGAGATGGCTGTCAGCGACACCGAAGCCAGCACCATAAGTTCCATGAATACAAATAATGTGAACAGGTCGCCGGTGAACATCGCGCCGACCAAACCAACTTCCATCAACAGAAATAGCGGCACGAAGGCGGGGTAGGTCATGCACTTGTCATGACTGTGAAAGGTGTAGAGCAAGCCGCCGATCATAATGGTCGTAACCATGAAGGCGAAGAGCGCGCCAAGAGAATCCGCCACGAGCAAAATACCATAAGGGGGGGACCAGTTGCCGAGGGCGTATGTCTGTATTCCGCTATCGTGAACTTGCGCTAAAAGCGCAATGCTGAAGACCCAAGCTACCAATCCAGTCAAGACAGCCAGCGAGCGCTGCAGCCGATTCGATTTGGCGAATATCAGCGCGACGACCGCGCCGATCAATGGCGTTACCAAGGCGCCGACCAAGAGTGGATTGTTTGCCATTTCTGTCAACGAGTGTTTCTCAACTGAATGCCATTAGTCAAATGGACGTTGCCTGCCTAGTGTTTAAGCTTGTTTATCTCGTTGGAGTCGATCGTGTCGTACCGGCGCGAGATGATGTTGACGAAGCCAAGGACCAGCGAGAAGCTGCCAAAGCTGACCACAATCGCGGTGAGAATCAGCGCTTGGACCAAGGGATCGCTGGTTTGCCGCTGAGCTTCAACATTGCTGACATAAGGCGCGAAATCGCCCTCAAAGGCGCCGGCCGCGACAAAAAACAGATTAATGGCGGAGAACAAAATGGCGAAGCCGATGGCCGCCTTTATCAGGTCGCGGCGCAGCAATTGAAAGACGCCGATCCCAAACAGGGCGCCAATTGCCAACGCGAACGTAAATTCAATCATTGTCTCGAATCCTCCTCACAGTCTTTGTGCATTTCACCAAGGAATCCTTAAACATGCTGCATAGTCTCATGCTCGTCATACGCGTTTTCCTGCCGTCCATTTGAACGGGCGGTCGGATAAGCGATTGCCTCGATGATGATGCCCAAGCCGCCCATGACGGTAATTGCAATCGCGATCTCAAATATCAGCGATGATGTGATATGCAGGCCGAAGGAGCCGATGAGATCGTAAAGGCCAAGCGCTCGGTCAAATTCCACGTGCCCCATAAAGCCTTTGCCGATGACGATCGGGAAAACAGCGTTTGCAATGGCAAGGACCAAGCCCAGGCGCGTGATGAGTTCCGGCCGGAACCAGGGGAGTTGACGCTTGGCTTCGTAGTAGCCGAAGACGATGTACCAGAGCGAAACCGCCAAGCCAATGGTGACGCCGGCGGTGAAACCGTCGCCGGGTCCGCGTCCGCCGTAGAGTATTTGCTCAATGCCAATGAGTATGGCGACAGGCAAGACCACATAGGAAACAGAACGCGTGAAAGGCGTTGAAAGGCTGGTCGCATCCTGGATTTCTTCCACGACATCTTCGTCAAATTCGCGGAGCGAACTCGGTTGCAATGTTTGCGGAACGAAGGCGCCGCCAGTTTGACGGCCGCGCGCGAGCAAGGTCAATACACCCAAGGCGGCTGTCGTGAAGACTGCAATCTCCAGCAATGTATCGGTACCGCGGAAATCAGCCACAATGGCGCCGACAACATCTTCTGTGTTGACCAGATGTGTATTTTCCAGATGCCACTCCGCGATGCTATCGCGCTCGGGCCGATTCACCAGGGCGATGAGGGCGAAGACAAAGACCGCCAAGCCAATCACGATTGAGATGCCCAGATCCCGGAGTATGCCCAGGTTGTAGTCGTGGCGGCCGGTCCAAAGCCCCTCGATCATTTTGAGACGAATGCTGGCGCGGATGCGACCGAGCATGATGATGATCAGGACGGTCGCCATAGTCTCCACCAGGAGTTGCACCAAGGCGACATCGGGCGCGTGGTCGATCAAGAAAATGACGCCTATCGCGTATCCTATCACGCCATAAGCGATCGCCGCCTTGACATGCTCACGGACGACAACCGTCATGACGCCGGCCGCCACCGTCAAGAAAAGCATGAATATCTTCGCCAGGTCGGTGATGGTGACGGAAAAGTCAGTTGGCAATAGCCGTTGACCGGCGGCGATGTTCGATAAGGTTCCCGAGGCAATGAGCACGGCCGCTACCGCGCCAAGAATGATGACGAGGTAGTAGCGGACGAAGCCCGATTGTGTATGCAGAACTGTCGTGCCGGCCCAACGGACATAAGCCAGGATCTCACGATATATCATATCACAGGAAATAGGGAAGGTGATCCGCGCGATCAGTGGTTTTCGCAGCAAAAAAAGAACAAAGCCCGCGGCCAGGATTGCCAGGCTGAGTATGAATACGTCGTTGAATCCGGCAAAAAGAGACAACTCAAAAACTTTAGGCACAGCCAGTCTGAGCAGCGGCAATAGAAGCGGTTCGAGCAATAAGCCCAAACTAAGCGAAAGGAGCGAAAGCAGTACCGGGCTGAGGTTTATCAAGGCGGACGGGCGGTGAAAATGAATCTCGCTGCGCGGCTTGCCCAGGAAGATATCATATATCAACATATAGGCCGCCATCGCGGTAAAGACGGCGCTGAACACGATCACGAGCATCACCAACTGCGTCCACGGCGCCGTGTAATGCAGCATGGCGTCAAGCAGGACCTCCTTTGCCAGGAAGCCGAGCAGGAAGGGCATGCCAGCCATTGATAGCGCCGAGATTACCGTGACGAAGAAGAGCGCCGGAAGCCGCTGACGCAAGCCGCCAAGGCGATTGATGAAACGGGTGCCGGTTGCATGGTCGATGGCGCCGGCCACCAGGAACAAGGCGGACTTGTAGAGGGCGTGGGCGATGATGCCGACTAAGGCAGCCTTCAGTCCATTTTGATCGGGCAAGCCGATCATGGCGACGATGGTGCCCAGCTTGCTCACCGTGGAATAGGCCAACAGCCCCTTGATATCCTTCTGCTTCACGGCGAAGTAGGCTCCGACGAGCATGGTCAAAAGGCCCACAGTAAGCAGCATGCTGGTCCATAGATCATTCTGGTACATGACTGGCGAAAGACGCGCGAACAAATAGATGCCGGCTTTCACCATTGTGGCGCTGTGCAGGTAGGCGCTGGCCGGCGTCGGCGCGCTCATGGCGCCGGGCAACCAGAAATGAAATGGGAATTGCGCGCTCTTGGTGAAGCCGCCCAGCATGATCAGGATAGCGAATAGGGTGTACCACTCATGTTGCGCCAGCGATTTCGCCTTGAGGATAGATTCAATGTCGGCGACCAACGTGATCCCAAGATCAGGGTATAGCATCTGGCCAGCCGCAACGCTCAGCATGACGATGCCGACAATGAGGGCAAGCGCGCCGCAACTGGTGATGAACAGCGCCTTGAAAGCGCCTTCCCGCGCGTCGGCGTCTTTTCCGCCTTTGAAGCCGATGAGCGCGAATGATGTTATGCTCGTCATCTCCCAGGCGACGAACATCATCAGCAAATTGCCGGATAGAATGACCGCCAGCATCGCGCCAGCAAAGCTGGAAAGCCAAATCATGAAGCGATTGTGCTCGCTGGCGTCGTCGAAATAGGCGCCGGCGTAAAAGAAGATCAAGGCGCCGACGCCCGTGATAATCAGAGAGAAGAGCAGCGATAGACCATCGAGATAAAAGGATAGCGTAATCCCGAGCGAGGGGATCCAGTCAAATGACTGAATGACTGTGGGCTCAGCTTGCAGCCGAGGAGCAAAGGCCAGCAACCAGATAAAGAGCGCTGCCATAACCAGAGACGAGAGTAAAGTTTGGGCTGATTTGTCGAGCGCCGATCTGACGGCTGGCAACGCCAGGAAAACAGCCAGCAGGAAGGGAATCGCGGTGACAATTAAGAGTTCCATGACTGAAGTAATTGCGCCCGACTATGACATTATCTGATAGCTGTTTGCAGTGGCGTCAAATAATGCCACGCCGGTCATTAGCCTACCTGCTAGCACTGTCCAAACAATGGTGAAATGTTCCAAGCGAATGCTGGTCGGCAGTGTACAATGCAACCAACAAGCGGCGGACCTCAGCTATTCAGGCGCTCTTTAAGCGCGGCTGTTAAGGCAGGCGCCACGTCGTAGAGATCGCCGACAATGCCATAGCGCGCCAACTTGAAGATAGGCGCGTCCGCGTCTTTGTTGATCGCCACAATGACTTTGCTGTTGCGCATGCCGGCCTGGTGCTGTATCGCGCCGCTGATGCCACAAGCGATATAGAGATCGGGACTGACGACCTTTCCCGTTTGCCCGACCTGATGCTCATAGGGAATGTAACCGGCGTCAACCGCAGCGCGACTTGCGCCGATGGCCGCTCCGAGCGTCTCCGCCAGCGGAGTCAATGTATTGGCGTAACCATCCTGCGCTTTCCATATATTCGCTTCGTCGCCGCTGATATCGACGGGCGGCGCAGCCGGGTTGTTGGCCATTCCCCGGCCGCCGCTGACGATGATGGCTGCGTCAGCCAGGTTGACTTTGCCCGCCTCAGACGCGAAGTCGAGGACTTCTGTCTGAATGGACTGGGGCGTAGGTATGGAGGCTACTTTTTCAACAGCTAGAGCCGCCTCATCATCGGGCGCTGCCGCCGGAAAGGCGCGGCCTCGGACCGTGACGAAGGTCGTCGCGGTATTGCAAGCCATCTCCATTAAAACCTTGCCGGCATATGCAGGGCGTGTGCCGATGATCTTGCCGTCTTCCAGGCGCAGATCTATGACATCGGAGATAAGCCCGCTCTCGGTGTCGCCGGCGGCGCTGGCCAGCAATTCCCGGCCGCGATTGGTCGCGACTGAAAGGACAGCGACCGGACGCCGCTCCTGCGTCAGCGCGCTCAATAGCGCCGCATAAGCCTCCAGGCGATACTCTTGTAGGCTATCATCGGCGCAGGCTATCGCCCGAGCCGCGCCACGTAGTCCGGCTTCATTGGCTATGGAGACGGCTTCCTCGCCGAAGACAAGTGCCGTGATGTCGGTATTGAAGCCCGCCGCAATCTTCCTGGCGGCGCCAAGCGCCTCCCAACTGCTGGGAAGCGCGCGGCCGGTGAAAGTCTCAATCCAGACGAAAACGCTCAAAGTACCTTCTCCTCAAACAGACGCTTGACCAAGGCAGCCGCCTTGGCGGCAGTGTCCTCTCCTTCAATGATCTCGGTGCTAACCGCGCGCTCGGGCGGGTTCATATAACGCAGGGCGCCGGTCGCCGGGCGCGGCAGCGCAAGTCCAATCTCCTCTGCCGACCAGACTGGTATCTGCGCTTTGGCTGCCTTGCGAATGCCGAGAAAGTTGGGATAGCGCGGCTCGTTTATCCCCTTCATCACGGAGATAACGGCCGGCAACTTGGCCGCCACTACTTGCTTTCCCTGTTCCAGCATCTTCTCGACTTTAATGACGCCCGCCGCATAATCTACTTCCAAGATCGCGGAGACGTAACTCAGCATGGTCCAGCCGAGGCGGCGCGCCAGTTGGTAAGTATGCTGGTCGGTAGCCACATCGACGCTCTCCTTGCCGAAGATGACCAAGTCGACATCGCCTAATTTCTGTATGGCGCCGGCCGCCAATGCCGACCATATCAGGCTGTCATTTATATCCGCGCCGGGTTCTTCGACCCGCAGCGCATCTTTGACGCCCATGGCGATGCTGTGCTTCAGCGCATCGTCATGCAAGGCTGAGCCTATAGCGATGACGGTTGATTTTGCGCCGCTGCTTTTCGCCTGAACGATCGTCTCTTCGAGCGAGTATTCATCCCAGGGATTCACGACCGTGGCCACATCGCCCCAAGTGACCTCGCCTTCGCTATCGACCCAGACTTTCGCGGCTGTGTCAGGCGTGCTTCGCGTGAATGTGACAATGTGCGTCAATTGAGACCTCCTGACTATTTGAAGTAATTTTACAGGCAATACGCCATTTGCTTAATCCTCAGACGTCTCACTATGCTCGATTTGCCGCGCAACTTCGTCGATCGGCGCCGTTTGCCGTCCGCTATCCGCATCCACGACAGCAGCTTGGAAACTGCAATCCGCCAAGTTCGCGTCTTTCAGATCGACGCCGCGGAGGTCAGCGCCCCAGAAATTCGCGCGAGTCAGATCAGCCCCGGCGAAAGAAACGTCTTGCAAGTTGGCGCGGGCGAAATTCGCGCCGCGCAAGTCTGCGCCTGCGAAGTTTGCCCCCGTCAGTTGCGCCTCGCGAAAATGCGCCTCGCGGAGGTCCGCTTTGGTGAAATCCGCCGCGCCCAGATTGGAGTAGCCAAAATAAGCGCCGCGCAGCTCGGCAGCGCGAAAGCTGACGCCAGCCAAAAGGCTGGAAGATAGAACCACGCTATTGAGTTCTACGCCCGACCAGTCAACGCCTTCGAGGCTGCCGTCCTGGTGCGCCAGACGTTCCTTGAGCACTTCAATCAAGGTATGGCCGCCTCCTGATCTGCCTTGTTCGGCGATGCGCTCAGCCAAGCGTTTGGTTGTTACCGGCTTGTACCGCAGCATCGAGATTTTATGGCTCAGGCGCTTTATCACAGGTGGCTCCGCAGGCGCTGCCGCATTTGGATATTAGGAACAAGAATCATGGTAGCCGCTGCTCATAACGCCAGCAAGACGCGGTTGCCGCCTTTCGAATTGGTGACATTGATTAGGACTGCCTGGCGATTTTTGTGCCTTTATGCCATAAGCGCCGTTTACTCGATAGGATATGCTACCAATTGTCGTTAAGGTATCTGTAAATCAGCCGCTCGGCGGCGGCGAACGGAGCCGCTTCGATCTCAGAAAATAGCGAGCGCGCTCGGCGACCACAGTTGGCGGTTTGACAAGAAGGTGGCGCTCACTGATGGCCATCGCAACCAGACAAGCTGAGATCCTCATTACCACCTACCTGGAAATGACCAGTCCAGCGCACTTCGCCCCTGCCTATATAAAGGCGAATGATGTTGAAATCGTTCGGATGGAAATGCCCGACTTGGGTTTCTACAAGTTCTTGTATCAGTCGGTTGGTGAAGAGTGGGCTTGGCGCGACCGCCTGCAAATCCCCAGCGCCGAGTTGCGGCAGATATTAAATTCGCCGCGAACGCAGGTACACGTCTTGTATGTGAGCGGCTCGCCGGGCGGCTATGTTGAGCTTTTTAAGCACGATGATGAGTCAGTCGAAATCGCCTACTTTGGTTTGCGGCGCGATTATATGGGGCGGGGATTAGGCAAGCACCTGTTGAGCTACGGGGTCGCCCGCGCCTGGGAAATGGACACGATGCGAGTTTGGCTGCATACCTGCAATCTGGATGGGCCGCATGCTCTGGCGAATTATCAGAAGCGCGGCTTCCGCATTTTCAAAGTTGTTGAAGAGCCCATGCCGGAGCTTTACATGTGATCGTATGGTCTTAGGCCCGCCTTCATGCCTTCATGATGGTTTCGATCAGCCCGGCGTTTTCCCGGCTAACGCATACACAGACACGATCCACGACGCCAGCGTATCGCTCCTGTATTCGGGCGCGGGCATCCTGCGGTTCCGCGACTATAGCGACTTCGCTCAGGGCATCGTCCGTGATTGTATTGGGCATCATCTCCCAACGTTTCGATGTCGCAATTGCGTTGAGGTTGTCCACCGTCTCTTCCCAACCGAGATAAGAAATGATGCCGCGATTTGCCGGCGACCGAGCCAGGGTTGCGATCTGTCTTTTGGCCGCATGTTTTGCTCGCTGCAATTCCGCCTCATCCTGTCCGCTGACGACAAACACAGGCGCGGCCAATTCGATATCAAGTCGCTCCCGTTCCGCTGATATCAAGCCGCTTCCCAAAGCCGGCAGCAACTCGTTGCTGAGGTATGATTGCGTGTTCAGCGCTGGCGCCCACAAGCCTTGGCAATGCTCGCCGGCAAATCGGCAAAGGCCTGGATCGGCGCCAGTCAGGAAGATCGGAATATCGGGCTGGTCGATGGGACCCGGATTAAAGAATGGCGCCATCAGCCGGAAGGTATAGTGCTCGCCGCGAAAACGCAGCCGCGCGTCGGTCTGGAAAGTATCCCATATAGCGCGCAGGCTTTTGATGTATTCGCGCATGCGTCCGAGCCGGCTCGGGGATTCTTCGCCGTTGCGAGCATCATTGTGGCTGCGCAAGCCGCTGTCCAACCCGAGAACAAATCGTCCGCCCGATTGGCGCGCCAGATCCCAGGCGATCTGGGCGGTGACCATCGGACTGCGAGGGAAGGCCAGCGCAGACCGCGTGCCGAGCCTGATTCGCCGAGTCCACACCGCCGCGATGGTGAGCGCGAAGAAAGGATTTCCGCCGCTTTCCGCGATCCAGGCAGCGTCATAGCCCGAGCTTTCGGCTCGCCCAATCAATTCTGCATCAGCGCGGAAGTCCTTGGACGAGTCTAGCAAGATATCGATTTTCAGTGATCCATTGACCACAGATTCACCTCAAAGAATAAGCTGCGCCCGGTGCTGCTTGAACCAGGCTATCCAATTGCGGTATTCAGGACAGCAGCTTTCAACCTGCGTCCAAAATTGCTTGCTATGATTGAGTTCGCGCAAATGGCAAAGCTCATGAATGATCACATAGTCAATGGCTTCGCACGGCGCCATCATCAGCCGCAAATTCAGGTTGATATTGCCCTTGGCGGAACAGCTTCCCCAGCGCGTCTTCTGGTGTTTGATTCGCAGTCTGTTGTAGCGGAAGCCGTATTCTAAGGCCAACTCGGCAACGCGAGTTGGCAAATAGTCCTGAGCGAGTTGACGATAGAATCGCAGGATCGCGTCCCACCGCCATTCCAAGTCGTCATAGCAGGCGCCGGGCGGTAGCGTCAGCTCAAGCGCATCACCGCGTAATTCCGTTGTGGCTTTGCGTCCGACGTCATCGCAACGAAGCTTCAGGCGAAAGGACACTCCTCGCACCAGAAAGATTTCGCCATCCTCGTATTTTCGGCGGAAGTGATTCGCGCTGACTTGGCGGATACGGCGCAGGCTTGCGATTACCCAGTCGGATTTGGCGCGCAACAAATCCTCTGGCGCCGGAGTTTGCCTGCCCGCCGGATAAACCACCTCCAGCCCGCTCTCCAAACTGACTTTGACGAATACGCGTTTTGCCCGTCTGCTATGACGCACCGCGTAGGCGACTGTTTCGCCGTCGAGTTCTATGACCGGCATCAGTGTCCCATTGCCTTCGCCGCGTGCTGCCAGACCAGGCCTTTGCTTTTGTCCGATGGTTCAAAGGGGAAATAGAAACCGGCGCGGTCAAGCAGGCCCACATAGCGCTCGCGCAGTTTGTAGGGCAGCTCAGCCGGCGGCGCCATGACAGCAAACTGCTCGAGCATGTCATCGCCGATCAACATATGCATTTCGCGCCAACGATTGCGCCGCAGCAGCCCGTTCAAGCGCGGGATGAGATCCTCCCAGCCGTGCAACTCTAGGACTCGCCGATAACTAGGCGTGCTGGCGTAAAAGGCGATCTGGGATTTTGTAAGCAGTTTGCTTTCTTCGATTTCGTCTTTGTCAGCGCCGGTCACGACGAATACGGCGCAAGAAAGCCTGAGCGCGTCTAAACGATCGCTCTTGGCGCGCCCTTCGCGGAAAGCCGGCAGCAAGACCTCGCGCAGGTATCGCGGCGTATGAAAGGAGTGGACGTGGAAACCATCGCAGCATTGCCCGGCGAGTCGCGCCAGCCCCGTGTTGACGCCGGCGATGTAGAGTGGAATCTGATGGTATGGCATCGGCCGGGCCGGTCTAGTGGCCGCTGAAGGTAGGAAACTATAGAATTCGCCACGATACTCCAAATCATCGCCGGTCTGAAAGCTATGCCAAATCAAGCGCAAGACTTCGATATATTCGCGAAGTTGCGGCGCCGGTTTGCCCCATCTCGCGCTGAAGCGCTTGGTAATATGCGGCTTGATCTGCGTGCCTAAGCCGAGGATGAAGCGCCCGCTCGATTGCTCGGCCAGGTCCCAGGCAGTCTGCGCCATGATCAGCGGGTCGCGAGCGAAAGCGACTGCAATGGCGGTGCCGAGTGAGATGCGGCTGGTCGACAGCGACGCATGCGCCAGCGGCAAAAAAGGATTGTGCGCCGCTTCCGCTACCCATAAACCATCGAAGCCATGCTCTTCCACCGCTTTTGCCAAAGATGCAGCGCCATTCAAGTCATTCGTGAATACTGTGACATCAAACTTCATCGGCTGTCCTTGCGGTTCCGGAAGAATTGTATCGCGTCAGAACTTTGCCCGCGAGCGCAGAACTAAATTAGGCGTAACGGGTTATGGATGTTACAATCGTTGTCGATGAGTTAGAAGAAGTCTACCCGTATACTCTCGGGGACCTCAATATAATCTTTGGTTTGGAGTTGAGATGAGCGTGAAGGGTACCCGGTCCATCAATATCGGATTGCGCAATGTTGTCGCAACCATACTCATCGTGTTGGGACTGGTCTTCGTCTGGGAAATACGCGGCACACTGATGCTCACATTTGCCGCGGTAGTATTGGTCGTGCTCTTCACGATGCCGATTCGTGTCCTCGTGAGCCGTTTCGAGATGAATCGCTTGGTTGCGATCATCGTCAGCGTTATCGGCTTTTTTGTGGTTATTGGTCTGCTCGGGATGCCAATCTTGCGTACGATAGTCACGCAGTTTGATGTTCTGGCAAATGACGTGATACCGCGCGGTTTGGAACAGGCGCGCCACTCAATTACGAGTGAAGCTTTGATCGAGTTGGTTCCGCCGTTGGAAGGGATTTTCTCTGACGATAACACTGATCTCATCAGTGACGACTTGATCAATCAGTTTGTTTCGCAAGTGACCGATGCCGTCGGCCGGCTGGGCGGGACAGTCTTGCCGGTGGTCGGCGGCGTCGCCAATACCATTCTGAGCGCGCTCATCATCTTTTTTCTTAGCATGTACCTCCTGGCGGAACCCGAACGTTATGTGTCCGGCATTATCAAGCTCACGCCGCTTTGGTATCGCGAACGGATGATGACGATATTGGGGCGTATCGATTCGACGCTCCGCGCCTGGATCAGCGTCACCGCGGTGTCGATGGTTGTCGTCGCGATATTGACAGGACTGGGCCTTGCGCTTCTGGGCATTCGTGAATGGGTCGCCTTGGGTGTCTTGGCCGGCGTGCTTTCCTTTATCCCGAACTTTGGTCCCGTTGTGGCTTTGGTGCCGTCAGTAGCGGTTGCCTTGGTGCAAGCCCCGCAGAATGTCGTTTGGACAGTGGTGATTATATATGGCGTTTCATTCATGCAGAGTCAGGTCGTGAGCCCGGTGTTGGCCAGCGAGCGGATGAATATGCCCGCGATCCTGATCTTGCTGGGGCAGATCATCTTCGGCTTTTTCTTTGGCTTTCTGGGTTTGATGCTTGCTGTGCCGCTCAGCGCCTGCGTCGCTGTGCTGGTGGACGAAATGTATGTGAAAGATGTGCTTGGTGATCGCGCTAAAGCTAAAGTTGAAGTTGCGCCACAGGCCGAAGCAAGCCAAGAAGAATTTGCGCCGGAGCCCTCCTAGCGCCTTCGCGTCGATTGACTCCTGCCAAGCTCGACTTTGCACAAATATCTGACTTACGTGTCACGGGCTTTGAGGTCTAAAGGAGTTGGCGTCATAGAGAAAGAAGAAGCGGGTGGCAATTTCCAAGTCGAAGAAAGCTGAAAAGAAAATTTCGGCGGCGCGCGCTGCCAAGGCGGCCAAACCAATAGGCCGTGAAGAAGCCGCTCGGCGGATTGATAAATACATTGCGCAATTCGGCGATTGGAGAAGCGCGATGATGGCTCAGCTTCGCGAGATCATCCACCAGGTCAATCCCGACATCGTCGAAGATTGGAAGTGGATGGGCACTCCGGTTTGGTCGCACGAGGGGATGCTCGTTCACGGCAATATCTTCAAGCAGAAGGTCAAGCTCACCTTTCACCACGGAGCCCAACTCCCCGACCCGAAGAAACTCTTCAACGCCAGCTTGACTGCGAAACAGTCGCGAGCGATAGATTACTTCAAAGGTGATGAGCTGGACGTCCCCGCGCTCAAGACTCTGCTGCGCGCGGCAATGGAATACAACGCAACACACACAGTTGCGAAAAGCAAAGGCTCACGCGACATCTAACTGCGAATCGGCCTATCGCTTGTTTGGGTTTCGCCTGCCATCTGGTCAGCCTCGATGGTGGTTTTGCTGCTCTACTCGTGCTCGGCAGTACACTTGCCTCCTTGCTGCGCTGACGCAGACGTCAATTCTATTAAGAGGCCAAGCGCGCTGCGCGCCACCCTAGTCTAAACTGAAGTTTGAATTTCGAATTCGGGCTTGACAGTATGCTGCTCTCGATTAAACTCTCACGCGGTCTCACAAAAGATCGGCGGCATTGTCGGATTGGAGCTTGACAATGTCTCTGTGAATTGCTAAATTTGTGATACTAAAAGTGAGAGGATGACTCTCGCTTTTTTGCGCCCTCGATTAGGGTAAGCGAGTGCGGATTAACAGCAGAATAGCAGGTTAAGACAGAGCGAAACAAACCCTGTGAATACGGAGAGTTTGATCCTGGCTCAGGATGAACGTTGGCGGCGTGCCTAATACATGCAAGTCGAACGGGAAAGTG
>JAJEAA010000026.1 GCA_022824365.1 Anaerolineae bacterium | reverse complement strand
ACGGCGATGGGGAGGCTTGCCAGCAGGTGCCTCATCAAGCCTGCGCTAACCGACCCTGTGACTGTGACTGTCAAGGCAATGCTGAGCAAGAGAAGCCCAAACAGTATTCCACTTCGCCGCAGGGCAAGGCATTTCCGGCGCCAGCCTGCCGCTGCGCCTGCTACAGCAAGTAGAACTAGAAGCGGGCTCCCATTGAAGTTTACATTGAACCAGGCTGCGAAATTCGTCCAAAGATCGTCCGCCCGCGGGCCGTGGCCCCCAACTGCATATTCGACGCCCTTTGTAAACAAGACGAAAATGAGAGGACCAGCCAGCGCCAAGCCGGCAATTGCAGAGATTGGCGCCAGCAGCCACCGTCTGTCCTTACGAACAAACAACAGATGATAGAGCGAACAAAATACGTATAGCAATAGACCATAAGCGTGTGTGCTAACGAGGGCGGCGCAGGCGAAAGCAAGCGCGACATAATCGCTGGGCCGCGACGCTCGCTCTAAAACTGCGATACGCAGGTAAAGCCATAAGACCAGCGCGGAAAGGAAAACCAGGTGCGGGTAATAGCGCGCGTGCGGGATGTAGAAAGCATAAAAGGCATTGCTTGCCAGGATAATCATGGCGAAGGTCGCGGCCACGGGCGAAACTGCATCCCGCGTTAACCTGTAAATCATCGCAAACGAGAGCAGGCCGGCAAAAATTGTGAAGGCGCTTCCCATTGCGGTTTCGTGCCCTACAAGGTTGCCCCATTGATTCAAGAGGAGAAAATACAGAGGCGCTTGGTCAGGCGCTACCTCGGCAATCTTATTGAGTACATCAACGGATGAAAAAGCTGTTTCTGTAATCCAGCCCGAGGCTAACAATGAGAATTGCGCGTCGAGGCCCAGCATGTACTTATCAATCTGCGGAATGCTAAGGACAGCGACCAGAAGCATCGGCGCCAGAGCCAGAATCCAGTGCCCAAGAATGTCTTGTTTCTTCATCGACATCGGCATGCCCAAGTTAGGACTCTGTCAAACGGCGGCTATACAGCGTCGCAAAGTCAACGTCAAGAAACGGGAATCGTGATCGAGCCAAGCTCTAGCATCTCCGGCACATAACCCGGGTTGTCTTCCCAGACGAAACGATCTCCGGTGGTCTTGTGGTACAGGATCAGCATGAGCTGATATTGTCCTGGCGGAACCTGCGATATGTCAATCGAGAATTGCCGCAATTCTGCCTCATGTACCATGGGCAGGTCCAATTGCGCGACATTGCTCCAGTCTTCGCTGAGCAGTTGATAGGACATGTTGTAGCTTGGCGTATTGAAGTTCTGTAGAGGAGTCCATCTATCAATGAACAGGACTTTGTCCTTGTCGGCGTTGAGGCCCGTCTTGAAGAGTTCATATTCGATGAACTCGGTCTGATAAGCAGCAGGATTGACAGGCGGGCGACAATCAAGCAGATCCCAAGAATAATGATTGATGATGGTATTCAAACCAAGCGATTGTTCCTCGCAGAACTCATACTGCATTCCACGTATTGCCTCAGCAGCCTCGGACAAGTCTTCTGCCTGCGCAAGCGGTTTTTGATAAATATGCCAGACTGTCGGGGAGTGTAACGTCTGGTTTTGAAGTTGTTCAACAAGCTCATCCATGTTTTGCGGGACCCCGACCCCGATCCCGTTTTGAGAAAAATAGTGCTGGCGCTGCGAGACTTCAGTAGCGAAGCCGGTTACAGCCACGGGCAGAAGAGATTGGTGATAAAGTTCAATGAAAGGATAGTTCAAGATATAGGGTTTGCGCGTCTGTTCTTGAGCCAATCGAGATATTAATTGGCTGGGCGGGAGCCAAAACGATGCGGCGCGATATGCTAAGATATCCCACCAATTGGCGGACTGCTGGAAGGCATGCCCGGAGAGCAACCAAAGCAGAATCAGTAACCCCAACCAGCGTTTCCATTTGGAAAACGCGTAAAGACTGGCGGCGGCGCAAAGGACAAGGAGTATCCACCCATCCAGTTGATGCCTCATCGTAGTAGGTGTTATTAATTGAGTGTATTGGCCCAGGAATGCTATTGTGACCAGAAAAAGCGCAGGCAGAGTGAACCATGGTTGGTAGCGAATCAGTCTTTGTCTTATGCCCAAGATTATCCCGGCAACGATCAAAATCAGCAGCGGTAAAGGCTGATTGTTCAGCATAACATTGAGCCAGAGATTGACTGCTACGACACCGCTTGTCACATTATTAAGTAGATGGCTGCTAGCTGTACTGTAATCAGACAAGACGAGCCCGACCATAGGCAGACAGATGACAATAGGTATCACAACAGTTAGCGCAAACTTCAGCCAGCGGTGGTTTTTGGGCACAAAAATCAGATGATAAAGGCCAAGAGTAAGCAATAGAGTGGCGGAAAATAGATGTGCCATCACAAGCGCAAAGACAGCCGCTCCGAGCGAGACTAGGTCTCTGTTTCTAGGAGCGTCTCTACGATGAACGAGGCGGAGATAGAGCCAGATGGTCACGCAGGACATCAATACGAATAACGTGTAGGGTCGGGCGAGCGCGATATAGAAATTGAAAAATGCGCTGCTCACCACGATGACAACAGCAAGAAGACCGGCGACCGGGGCGACGGTGTCTCGCGCCAGGCGGTAGACGAGTGACAGGGTAAGAAGGTGCAGCAGAATGCCAAGCACGCGCGCCATTGCGATTTTGTAAGCGGTTAGACTGCCCCATGCGCTTAGGAGCAGGTTATAGCCGGGCATATTCCCTACCTTTGTCTGAAAAAGCGACTGAAGAAATTCGGCAGGAGACTCCCCCACGTACCCCAGCCATCCGGAGCTGTATATGGTCATCCACTCATCGAAAGACGGCGGTACTAAATCAGCTTGATATAGAGTCATGGATGAAACGCAGAGCAAGACAGGAACCACCCAAGCCCAATGGCTGAAGACGCTCCGCGTATCGTTGGTCTTTGCGATAGAAATCGTCATGCGCGCGATGTGTAGTCGCCTTTGACGATCCATTTGTAGGTCGTCAATTCTTCCAGCGCCATCGGACCACGGGCGTGCAGCTTCTGCGTGCTGATCGCCACTTCAGCGCCCATGCCCATCGCGCTGCCGTCGGTGAAACGCGTGCTGGCGTTCCAATAGACGGCGGCGGAATCTACCTCATTGAGGAAGCGTTTGGCGTGTTCGGCGGTCTCGGTGAGGATGCTGTCCGAATGTTGGGTGCCATGCCGGGCGACATGCGCGATCGCTTCGTTGACATCGTCCACCACCTTGAGGTTAAGCGTCAGGTTGTACCATTCGGTGTCGAAGTCATCATCGCTCGCTGGCAGGACCCGCTCGTCGGCGCCGACTATGTTGTAGGCGCGCGGCTCGGCGTGGAATGTCACACCGGCCTGGCCCAAGACATTGACCACTTTCGGCAGCAATTCAGGAGCCAGTGTTTCATGCACCAGCAAGGTCTCCATGGAGTTGCAGACGGCCGGGCGCTGGGTTTTGGCATTGTCCAATACTGGCAGCGCCTTATCTATTTGGGCGCTTGCGTCGACGAAGATATGGCAAACGCCGATGCCACCGGTGATAACCGGGATGCTGCTATTTTCACGACAGAAGGTATGCAGCCCGTTGCCGCCCCGCGGAATGATCATATCGATATATTCGTAGAGGCGCAGCATCTCGCTGACATAGCGGCGGTCGGTGCTGCTGATGTATTGAACCGCGTCCGCGGGAAAGCCGTGTTGCGCGAGGACGTCTTGCAGCACGGCAGCGAGTTGCATATTGCTGTTCAGCACATCCGAGCCACCGCGCAAGATGACAGCGTTGCTCGTCTTCAGCGCCAGGATGGAGATATCCACGGTGACATTCGGACGCGATTCGTAGATCGTGCCCAATACACCGAGGGGAGTGCGCCGCTTGATCAATTGCAAGCCATTTTCCAGCGTGGATTCCAGCAGGACATCGCCGACAGGATCGGGCAATTCCGCCACTTTGCGCACATCGGCGATGATGCCCGGCATGCGTTGCTCGAGGGCGATGCGATCGCGGATCCAGATGGGGTCGATGCCGTTTTGCGCGGCCAAATCAAGGTCGCGCTGGTTCGCCGCCAGGATGTCGCCGGTACGCGCCATGAGCGCATCGGCGATCGCGATGATCAGCATATTCTTTTCGGCGGTAGATTTCCGCGCGAGTTCGCCGGCGGCGGCGCGCGCCCGCAGCCCCATCTGCCGTAAATCAATCGCTTCCGCTATGACTTTCATGGGCTTGTCTTCTCTCGGCTCGCTTCATCATCTACCAGATTTACTACAGGCGCCGCCAAATTTCAACGGCTTGAATTGAATTTGCATGCCAGCGCGCTTAGTCGCGTCTCGTCAGATTGTTGCGCAGCAGCGCTTATAATGCTATACAAGGTTTGCAAATGTGAACATTGGAGACAAGACAATGTTGCTTGACCGCGTAGACGCCAAGCAGATCGTCAACTGGAGTATCATCTTTTCGGTCGCGCTCTGCGCCGCGATTGTCGCTATGGGTGGCGCGCTAAGCCAATTTGAGCTGATACCGCATCCGCAAGATCCCCTGGTCTACGAATGGCAGTTGGCTGAGCAGAGCGCCTGGGGACAGCTCACCGCCTGGTTGGGCTTTGCGCTGCATCAACTGCTAATTTGGGGCACGATCCTTTATGCTCAGAAGCGCTACCGCAGGCGTGATTATGGCAATACCTTGCGCCCGGTGAATCTGTGGGCGCTGGGCATCAATCTCGCATTTATTGTCCTGCATTATCTTCAGACGCTGATTTTCTACGATGGCATCGCGCAGGACCTGCCCAGTTGGACGGCGCAATTCGCCGTCGCGCTGATGCTGATAATCGTTCTCGGCATGGAAAACCAGCGGCGCGGATTGTTCTTTGGCCGGAAGGTAAGTTTCCGCCGGGCATTTACCGACGGGTTGAGGCGATATCACGGTTATTTTTTCAGCTTTGCCGTCATCTATACCTTCTGGTTTCACCCAATGGAACCGACTTGGGGACACTTAATTGGCTTCATTCATGTCGTCCTGGTGATGGCGCAGGGGTCGCTGATGTTCACGCGCGTTCATCTGAACAAGCGTTGGATGTTTCTGCTGGAGATTCTGGTTTTGCCACACGCCTTTCAGGTCGCGCTGAACCAGAGCAGCGATATCTGGCCAATGTTCTTTTTCGGTTTCGCGGCGATCTTTCTGGTCACTCAGATGCATGGCTTGGGGCTGAAGCCCTGGGTCCGGCAAGCCTTCTACGGATCGTTTCTCATATTGGTCTTGTACGTGTATTTGCTGATGCGAGAGCCTTATCAGGTGAATGAGGCGCTGCGCATCCCGCTAATAGAGTATCTGGCGCTTTTCATCATGTACTGGATATATCTGGCGGGCGCTTGGGCGAGCAGCCGCATTAGCATGTTGCGGCTGGCGGGGGCGGGGCGCGGCGATTAGCGCTGGGCGGTGTGGGGCGGCAACAGCTCGCGGAGAGCCAGTTCGAAGCCGGGCAGAATGTCTTCGCCGGAAAGCGAGCCATCGATGCCGATGACTTCGACTTCGATTGCGCCGTCTTCAGTTCGGCGGCAGACTTCAACCTGGCGTTCCGTTGGATTCACGATCCACACAGCGCGGGTACTGTTATTCAGGTAAATGGCTGCTTTTCGGCGCAACTCTGGGATAGTATTGCTCGGCGACATGATTTCTACAGCAAGGTCGGGCATGAAACCGGCGAAGGTCTGGGGAAGTGGCAATGGGGTCCTTTCTTTTTGCACATAAGCGACATCGGGCGCGAGCAATGTAGTATGATCATCGGGAGGTGAAAACCCGCCCTCGACGAAAACGTAGCCAAGGTCTTGAACTCTTGCATAACTGCGGATGAAACTGGCAATTTCTGGCGCAAGCCATGAATGAAAGAGATTAGCTGGCGACATTTCGACAAGTTCTCCGTTTATCAGTTCATATTTCTTGTCCGCATTGCCCGGCTGGCGCTGCATCGCCCAAACATCATCCACAGTGTAGAGGCGCTTTTTCACTTCCATGGCTGTCTCGTCCTCATCCCAGTTGCCATGAGTCTAACATAGTTCGCTTTATATTTGTGTTGCGCCTGTGGAGCGCTTGTTTACAGGAGCGCCAGGTTATTGCGATGGAGCGCGGCGTCGCCATAGCTGTAGCCGAGGATGTCGACGATCTTGTTCGATTTCTGGCCGCTGATCTGGCGCAGATCGGCGCTGCTGTAATTGCTCAGGCCGTGGGCGATCTCGTTGCCTTCCGGCGAAAGCACGGACAATTTCGCCCCACGCTCGAAGTCGCCGCGTACTTCGCGTATGCCAACTGGCAGGAGGCTTGCGCCGCCTTTGAGCAGCACACGCGCGGCGCCGGCGTCCACCAATACCGAGCCTTGCGCCCGATCTGTCAGCAGCCAGCGTTTGCGACTATCCGAGCGGTTGCGTTCGGGTTCGATAAGCGTACCGATATTCTCGCCGACTGCGATGCGGCTGAGGACTTGCGGTTCGCTGCCGCTGGCGATAATCGTTTTGATGCCGCTGCGGCTGGCGATCCGCGCCGCCTGGACTTTGGTCACCATGCCGCCGGTGCCGATGTTGCTGCCAGCGCCGCCGGCCAGCTTAAACAAGTCGTCCGAGATATGCCTGACGTTCTGTATCAGCGCCGCTTCGGGGTTCTTGCGCGGATCATCGGTGAAGATGCCCGGCTGGTCTGTGAGGATGACAAGCAGGTCGGCATCGACCACGCTCGCGACCAGCGCGGAGAGATTGTCGTTGTCGCCGACGCGGATTTCATCGGTGGCGATGGTATCGTTTTCGTTGACGATCGGGATGATTCGTTGCTCGATCAGCGTATGCAGGGTATCGCGGGCATTCAGATAGCGCACACGATCGCTGAGGTCATCACGCGTCAGCAGGATTTGCGCCACGTTAATCGCAAAAATCTCGAAGAGATCTTGATAGACGTGCATGAGGCAGCTCTGTCCGACGGCGCTGAGCATCTGCTTGGCCGGCACGGATTTGCCAAGATCGGGGAATTCTAGGCGTTCGCGGCCGGCGGTCTGCGCGCCCGAAGAGACGACGATAAGCTCGCAGCCTTCGTCGTGGAGCGCGGCAACCTGCTGCACCAATTCGAGCATCCGCTGGCGGTTCAGCCGGGCGGTGCCCTTGGTCAAGACGCTGGTGCCGAGTTTGAGAACAATTCGTTGCATCTGCTGTCCCTTTCAAGGGGCATTCTAGGGCAGTTCTGGCCGCCAGGACAGGCGAAACAAAAGAAGTCAGCGCTCATGACCTTCTGTGACTCGCAGTTGCAGCACGTAACCTAGGCGCAGCGCCGCCCGACGCAGCAGATCCTCCGCATCCGCTAGCGCCTTCTGTAGGGGCATCGGCTTATCGACGATGGAAAAGGCGGCATGCACGCCGGCTTGATGCAGCAGGGCGTCATCGATATTCAGGCCGCCAACGAGAGCGATGGTCGGCAGGCCGCGCGCGGCCGCCAGTTTGGCCACGCCCTGCGGTCCCTTGCCATCCAACGTCTGAGCGTCGATCCGGCCTTCGCCAGTGATGACCAGGGCGGCGCCGTCTAGCTTCTCTCGGAAGCGATTCTGCTCCAAAACCAGGTCGATGCCGGAGACAATCTCGCAAGATAGAAAAGCCATCAGTCCAGCCGCGAATCCGCCGGCCGCGCCGCCGCCTTTGACATGGCGGACATCAACGCCGCGCTGCTGGTAAACGGCTGTGAAGCAGTGTTCCAGATTGTGCTCAAGCTGCTCAACCATGGCGGGACCGGCGCCTTTCTGCGGCCCAAACACATGCGCCGCGCCTTTCTCGCCGAGGGTCGGATTCTCGACATCGGAGGCGATGATGATATTGATGTCCCGCCAGCGCGCGTCAAGACCGCTGTCGTCAATCTTGGCGATATCGGCCAAGCCAGCGCCGCCGGCTGAAATCGGTTGACCGGAGGCATCCAGCAACTTGAGGCCCAGCGCCTGCAAGCAGCCCATGCCGCCGTCCACAGTGGCGCTGCCGCCCAAGCCGATGACAATGCGTTTGACGCCGCGTTCCAGCGCATCATTCATCAACTGACCGGTACCGTAAGTGGTCGCGCGCAGCGGGTCTAGCTCCGCGGGCTTTAGGAGTTCCAAGCCCGAAGCGAGCGCCATCTCGATGACGGCCGTGCCGCCGGAATCGATCAGTCCGTATTCGGCGCGAATTTGGCGCTGCAAGGGATCAAGCACAGAAAGCGCAATTCGCTGACCGCCGCTTGCGAGGAAGGCGTCCAATGTGCCATTGCCGCCGTCCGCGATCGGCAATGGCTCGATATCGGCGTTCAGCCCGGACTCTCGCAACCCGTTTGCGATAGCGGCGCAGGCCTCAGCAGCGGTCAGGCTTTCTTTGAAGGTGCCGGAGCAAATCAGAATCTTCACTCGCTCTCCTTATTATGATTTGGCGGATTTTAAGGACTTGCGGCGCATAAGCGATTGACGCAGGTTTTACCATCGTGGACACAGGGAATTATTCCGTGACCATGCAGTGACATTATGTCTTCGGCAGTCGCTCGCGTTCATTCATTGGCAAATTGCGCCCCAAACACTATGATTAACAGATATTGTCGACTGGATTATAGCAGCTTGAAGGCGGGTGGAGAGATGGACAGCGAAGAGGCATTAGAGGTCATCACAGCCGGTGGCATAGTCGCCGGGATGCGCGGCGCCTTTCCGCCGGAGGTTGCGCTGCCGGTCAGCCAAGTGCTGATGAACGAGGGCATCAACGTATTCGAGTTGATGATGAACTCGGAATCGCCGATCGCGGCGATGCAGGCGCTCAAAGCTGAATACGGCGCCGAGGCTTGCGTGGGCATGGGCACGGTCCTCGATACTGAATCGGCTCGGGCGGCGCTTGACGCTGGCGCGGATTTCGTGGTTTCGCCCGCCTTTCAACCGACGGTGGTGGAGGCCGTCATGGAGCGGGATGTTCTGATGGGTCCGGGTGTGGCCACGCCATCGGAGGCGGTGGCGGCCTGGTCAATGGGTGTGAAGCTGCTGAAGGTCTTTCCCATCGGCGCGCTGGGCATTGATTATTTCGAGGCGATGTTCGGTCCGCTGAATCATATGAGTTTCATGTGCAACGGCGCGATGAATGATCAGAATGCGCGCGCTTTCTTGGGGGCGGGCGCGGTCGCTTGCGGGATGGGCGGCTGGCTGGTGGGCGATGGAACCTGGTCGAAGTCGCGGCTGCGGAGCCGGGCGCGTATCCTGGTGAACGCGGTGCGGAGCGCGCGGAGTGGGGGAGTATAATCGAGTTTGTATTTGCGGCAGGGGCGATGACAATTATCGAAGGGATTCAATGATGGCAGAGAAACGGCGGATCCGAGCAATGCTCGAGGGCGATATACTTGACGGCACTCTGTATTTCGAGAATGAAGACGGCAGCGAACTCGATGAAGAGAGCGCCTATACGTTGGCGAGACTATTCAACAATAATCCCGAGCGGCTTATGTGGCTGAAAATGCAGCCTGGCCAGACTGCGATTCTGGAAGAGACGGTTAGTCCAAGCGAAAATATCCCCCCCCCCCCCCCGAACTTGGGTAATTTGGCGCTGTAGCCTAGGGAGAATGCCAGTACATGATGCGGCATGAGCGGCTGGCTGGTGGGGGATGGGATTTGGTCGAAATCGCGGTTGCGGAGCCGGGCGCGTATCCTGGTGAATGCGGTGCGGAGCGCGCGGAGTGGGGTGGAAAGGTGAGCTAAAGGCTGCAAGTTTCGAAATGACAGAACGACTTCACCCACTACAACGCCGCCGCCCCTCCGGCTGCTGGCATATCGCCATCGCGTCCGGCCTCATTGCCGTGGCTCTCGCTATCGCTGCCCTCTTCCTGCCGCCATTCAGCCTGGCCGAGCGCCTGCTGTCCCTATCTTATACGCCGCTCAGCGCCGGGACGCCGGCTCAATTTTTCCATGAGGAACTGCGCCTCAGCCTGGCGTCGGACGCGACTCATGACGAGATCGTTCTCAAGGTCACGCGCCTGACGGACGTCGAACTGGCGAGCGGCGCCAGCGAGGAGCAGGCCTGGCTCCCGAGCGCGCTCGCCCAGTTGCCGCCGGATTTGACCTTGGGCAGTCCCCTCTATGTGCTCGAAACCCGTGGCGAAGCGACGGACGGTTTGCGCATCGAACTTGAGCTGCCGCCGGCCATTGCCAGTCTTGAACCTGTCTCGCTGCGGGGCTGGGATGGTCAGCGTTGGCGGTTCATGCCGGCCGCTCGCGTGGGGGGATACATGGAAGCGTCAGCGCGATTTTTGCCGCGCGCCGTCGCCATCTTTGAATATGGCGTATCGCCGCCAATTGTCTTGCTGTCACAAGAAGTCATGCAGGATCTGGACGCGGAAATTGCTACGCTGGCGACGATCCTGTCACCGGCCGGCTTGCGCCCGACCGGGCAGGGCGGTTTGATCGGCAGCCTGGCGCCGGGCGGCAGCAGCGATGCCGATTATCTGTTCATGCCGTTGCTGCGCAACTTCGTCGATCCCCGCGCGCTGGACCGGACCACAGTCGAGCAGATCATCAGCAGCCCGGCCCTGCGCCGAGAACATGTCAAGCAGATCACGAATCTGGCAGTATTCAACCGCTTCGATGGCGTCTTCATAGACTATCGAGGCTTCTCAGCGGCCTATCGCGATCATTTCTCGCGTTTCATTGTTGACCTCGCCGAAAGCCTGGCGGAAAAAGATTTACGGTTGGGCGTGGTCGTGCCGGCGGAACGAGATGAAGGCGACGGTTGGAAAAGCGCCGCCTACGACTGGTCCCAGATTGGCGCTGCGGCCGATTATTTTCAGTTGCGCGCGCCGCTCCACCCGCTGGACTTCGCGCCCAATTCCTCCGCCGCGCTCGACAATCTGATGCGGCAAGCTGCCAGCGCGGTCGACAGGCGCAAGGTCTTGCTGGCATTGAGCGTACGATCTCTGCGCGAGATCAATGGCGTATCGACGCCGATCGGTTGGCACGAGGCATTCGCGGCTCTGGGTGATGTATTGCTGGACGCGGAGACGATCAGCGATACCGGCACGATTGAGCCGGGCACGGTCATACGCGCCTCGCTTAGCGGTTATCGCGCTCGCGTCGGCATCGACAGCGACCTGCGCCTGCTTTATCTGGACTATCTCGATGACTCGGACGCCGCTATCTCGAGAATCTGGTTGGCTGACGCGGCGGCAATATCCAATCGGCTGGAGCGCCTGGGTATCTATTCGCTCGCCGGCATCGCTTTGGACGACCTGCTTGCTTCCGATCGCTTCGCCGGCTTGCCGCAGATTATCAAGCGCTATCGCTCGCAGTTGCCCGCTGAACCGCCACCCAATCAATTGGGAGCGCGCTGGTCGATTGATGGGTCCGATGGTTCGCTCGATCAGGTTGATGCCAGCCTTGGCCGGGAATTTGTCTTGACGCTGGAGGCGCCCGATGGCAATTACGCCGTCAATTGGTCTGTCATCGCCGCTGATGGCGTACAGAGCGCGCGTAAAGGCGCCGTTTTGCCGCTCTTCCAACCGACGCCCACACCGACGCCCACGCCCACGCCGACCCCCGTGCCGCGTCCGGTTGCCGCGCCGATCAGCGCTCCAATCAGCGCGCCGGTCACGACCTTTGGCGGCGCTCCGCCCCCGGCTGGCAGCATCCGTATCGCCATCGGCGGGCACGTTACCGAAACAAATAGCCCGCGCGCAATCGGGGCAATGCGCAGCGCCGGCATGACCTGGATGAAGAAGCAAGTACGCTTCGATTGGCATGGTCCTCAGGATGTCGGTCCAATCATCAGCGCCGCCCATAACAGCGGCTTCAAAGTACTGATCGGCACAGTCGGCCATCCCCATGAACTGGCCGCGGGCGGGGAGTCCTATATTGACTCCTACACATCCTGGCTGCAGCGGATCGCCGGTCAGGGCGCCGATGCCATTGAAGTTTGGAACGAGCCGAACCTCGACCGCGAATGGCCCCGCGGGCAGATCAGCGGCATCGCCTACGCCAAAATGCTGGCCACAGCCTACACGAAGATCAAGCAAGTTAACCCGAATACGATGGTCATCAGCGCCGCGCCCGCTCCCACCGGCGTTGCCGATAACCCGGACCAGGTGATGCCGGATAATCGCTGGCTGCGGCAAATGGTGGAAGGCGGCGGTTTGAACTACCTTGACTGCGTGGGCGCTCATTACAACGAGGGCATTGTGCCGCCCAGCCAAACCAGCGGCGACCCCCGCGGCGACAATTACTACACCCGCTATTTTTACGGCATGCTCAATGGCTACATCAGCATCACGCGTAAACCAATTTGCTTCACTGAATTGGGTTATCTCACTTCCGAAGGCTTGCCGAACCTGCCGCCTTATTTCAATTGGGCGCAAAATGTTACCTTGCAGCAGCAAGCGACCTGGCTTGCCCAAGCCGCCGCCCTCGCCTCACGCAGCGGGCAAGTGCCCTTGCTAATCGTCTGGAACATCGACTTTACTCACTACCAAGCTGACCCGCAGGCGGGTTACGCGATAGTCCGCCCTGATGGCTCCTGCCCGGCATGCAACGCGCTGGCGGCCGCGCGCTAGCCGCTGCCTGAGACTCCCGCCAACTAGGAAAATGATGTACCCTCGTCATAGTTCGTATTTTCTTCCGCAGGCGCCGCCGTGGTAACCAAGACTGTATTCAAGCAGATTCGCGGTTTTGTGATTGCCTGGCTCCTCATCACAGCCCTGGTCTGCATGGCGACTTTTCTCGCCGTCTATTTCTCCTACAATCCCGAAGACCTCAACAATGCAGCCAGCAATCCGCTCCCGCTGGCGCCAGCTGAAACCGAGAGCGGGGCGGACGAAGCTCCGTTGGTTCTGCTGAGTGTGACGCCCGCGCCGACCTTCTCGCCGACCGAGCCCCCGCCGAGCCCGACCCTCCCGCCGGTCGCCGACGATACGAAAGACGCGCCGCCGCTTGCTGAAGAAGCGCTGGCCACGCCACAGCCGACTCAGTTTCCGTTGGATGTCATGACCTACCAGGTCGGCATACAAGTTGAACATTCGCCTGACTTTAATCAGGTCAATCAGGATAATTACTACCGGTCCGTCGCTCAAGATCTGGGCTTGGGCTGGGTGAAGCAGCAGGTGAGTTGGGAGTTGATGGAAGCGACGCCGGGCGAGATTGACTGGAGCGTTCTCGATTTTGTCATGATGAGCGCGCGGCAATTTGATATCAAGATGTTGCTTTCCATCGTGATGGCGCCGGCCTGGGCGCGCGAGCCGGATGTGAACCTGGAACGGCGCGGGCCGCCGGCTGATCCAACAGCTTATGCTCGCTTTGTATCTGAAATCGTCAAGCGCTATCCCGGCAGCGTCCACGCGATAGAAGTGTGGAACGAGCAAAACATAGACCGGGAATGGACGTCCAGCCAGGGCTTGAACGCGGCAAATTATGTGGCGCTGCTGCGCGCAACATCCGAATTTGTCAAAGCGATTGACCCCGGCATCATCATCATCAGCGGCGGTCTTTCACCGACTGGTATTGATGATGGCATCGGCGCCATTGATGATTTCCGGTATATGGATGCGCTGATCGAAGCCGGCCTGCTGGATTGGGCGGACTGCGTTGGCGCGCATCACAATGGCTACAACATTAGCCCGGATTATCGCTACAATGATATCCCGGATGACAGCGAGGCGACCTTCCGCGGTCCCTTCGAAAACCCGCACCATAGCTGGAGCTTCCGTAGTACCTTGGAAGGTTATGCCAACCGCATCCGCACAGCCGGCTATGAAACCAAACTCTGTGTCACCGAATTCGGCTGGCCCTCCGCCGAGGGCTTGAGCGGGGTACGCCCGGGCTTTGAATTTGCGCTTGACAATTCTTTGGCGGAACAAGCGGAATGGACCTCCAAAGCGATGAGCAATATGGAAGAGTGGGGATTCGTTTGGCTGGCTTTCATTTGGAACTTCAACTACGGCCCGCAGGCGGGATTCTCGATTACAAACGATAATGTTCCCTATTCGTTGATTGGACCGCCTTATGAATTCCGCCCGGCTTACGATGCCATAAGGGACTGGCAGAAAGCATATCTGGCGCGCACAGGACCATAATATGCGAGCAGGTTCTCGCCGCAGCATCGCCGCAGCAATCGCAGTAATGGTTGTAGTCTCCGCGCTAGGCATCGCCCTTGCGCGCCACTATCAAGCACAGCAGGATCCGTTCAAGGCAAGCGCGATTAAAGACCCGCCCTTTCCGTCGCTGACTTACGGCATTCAAGCCTTTCTCTGGTGGGATATCGGCGATGCCGGTGTACATCTGGATTGGGCGCGTCTCCTTTCCTTCAGCCATGTCAAACAGATTTTCGCCTGGCGCGACCTCGAAGCGCAGCCCGGCCGTTGGGACTGGACGCAAGCCGATCGCATCCTGGGCGAGATCGAACGGCGAGGGCTGCGTCTGGTAATTCGGCTGGGACAGACGCCGGATTGGGCTCGCGCGCCCAACCATCGGCTGGCCAATGACGCGCCGCCGGAAGACATTGAAGCCTGGCGCGCTTACTGCGCGGCGGTGGCGGAGCGTTATGCGGGAAGAGTGGCGGCGTATCAGATATGGAACGAGCCGAACCTAAGCCGAGAGTGGGGTGGGGAAAGACCCGATCCGGCCGAATATGTCCGGCTATTGGCCGCCTGCAGCCAGTCCATTCGCGCGGAGGATCCCGACGCGCTCCTTATCTCCGCGGGCTTGGCGCCTACAGGGAATCATGATGATGACGCGCTGCCGGATGATATCTTCCTGGACCACATGTATCGCAATGTATTTCAGGCGCATATCGATGTCGTCGGCGTTCATGCGCCCGGTTACGCCGCGCCGGAGATAGGACCGGATGACGAGGCCGCCTTGCAGCGCTGGTTTACCTTTCGCCGCATCGAAGACTTGCGCAAAATCATGTTAAACTACGGCGATGAAGCGCGGCAGATGGCTATCATGGAATTCGGCTATACCACCGAGACAATCAATCCGGATTACAAATGGTTCAGCGTGAGCGAGGCGGAACAAGCCGAAATGATTCTGCGCGCCTACGAATACGCGATTGCCAACTGGCGCCCCTGGATCGGCTTGATGACGCTCATATACTTGCCTGATGTGTCCTGGCAGCCGGACGATGAAGAATTCTGGTGGTCCATTGTTGCTCCCGATACCGGCTTGCCTCGTCAAGCCTTTATTGATGTGGCGAACATGCGAAAAGTTTGCGACGATTTTGAGATTCCGGAGCGCGCGCCCGATAGCCCGGTCGCGCTGGGCAAGATGAAGGCGCCGATTTGTCCGTGAATGGATCCCGTGAATCTTGTTGATGTAATAGAATGGCTTCATCTACACGCCCTCGCGATCAAGGCGACGGGCAATTTTTCTTTTAGGGACCAAAGATAATGTATACTCGCTGACATCATGACGACGACGGCCACATTGATCAATCTTGTCCGGGGACACGCGCTATTAACGAGCCGGATGAGCTACTTCTTTGTCGTAGTATTGCTCTTGCTTGGCGCTTTCTTGCGCTTATTTGATCTGGCCACTGTGCCTCAAGGTTTCAGCGACGATGAGATTATCAACATCCGCCTGGTCGATAACGTCCGACAAGGCGATATCTTCGTCTTTTTCCCCGGCGAAGACGGCGGTAGAGAGGGCATGTACCACTTGCTTGTCGCCTTCGTGACCACCTTCGTGGGCGAAGGCGCCATCGGCTATCGCATCTTGGCTGTGTGGCTGGGCATCCTGTCCATCGCCATCATTTATACGCTGGGTCACCATCTCTTCAACCCGATAGTTGGCGTCTTGGCGGCTGGTTTGGTGACTGTCAACATGAGCGTGATATTGCTCTCGCGCACGGTATCGAGCGACGCCACGGTGCTGTTTTTGGTCTCCGCGACCATGTTGGCGCTGGCGCGTTCCTTGCCTGTTTATCGCCGCACGCGGGTCGTCACTTCGAATATTGTCTCGTTTGCTGCGCTAGGCGCGCTGCTTGGCATCGGCTTTTATCTGCATCCATCCAGCCTGTTTGTCGTGCTCGGCGCAATGTTTTATATCGCTCACCTGGTATTTGTGCGCAATGTCCTATTTCGTCAGCGCCGCAGCTATACCGGCTTCGCCATCCTGCTGATGCTCATCATCAGCATGCCCTACGTCATCTCGAGCATCAACCTGCCGCAGTTTTCCGCCGGGCAGCGCATCCTTTCCCACTACACCGATGGCTTGCTGCGCTCAATCACCGATGGCTTGCTCGCCATAATACATGAGGGTGATCTTAATCCACTGCACAATCTGCCGGGGCGCCCGCTGGTGGATATCTTTAGCGGGCTCTCGATGGTCGTCGGCGTCATCACTTGCGTTTGGCGCCGGCACCGACCTCGCTTCATGCTGATCTTGCTCATGTTCTTGCTGGCTTTGCCCGCCGCCTTAATCGTGGAAGGCAGCCCGAATTTCGCGCGAATGAGCGTGATCATGCCACAGTTGGCTGTTCTGTTTGGCATAGGGTTCTATTCTTTGATCCGCTTGCCCGTCTTCGCTGACCTGGTATTCAGGCGGTTAGCGGTTGCTGGCGTCCTGGCTCTGCTGCTGCTCAACTTAGTTTGGACTTGGCAGGATCTCTTTGTAGATTGGCGCGACAATGAAGCCGTCCTGCCATTGGTTAATGCTGAATTGGGGCAGATTGCGCATTACCTCGATACCGTCGGTGATGATGTGCCGGTGGTAATTTGCAATCCCAACTGGCTCGCGACCCAGCCGGAGCCGGCGCTGGATCTCACGGAAACGACCCTGCTGATGATGAACCGATCCGACTTCGAGTACCATGAGGCCAATTGCGCCCGCAGTCTGCTTTTGACCAACGGCGGGCAACGGCAGCGCATCGTCTTTTTCAACGAAGGCGCGCGCGAGGCTGTGCATCCTTACTTGCAGGAATGGCTGTCGCATGCCGAGCCGGCGACGGGTAAGTTGCCGCGCGGCGGCATTGTCGAGCTTGAAACCGAAGAACTGCTGGCGGATCGGGCCGGCGCATTCACGACCACCGCGCCGCTCTCCTACGCGCCGGAAGCTGGCGAACCCAGACCGATTGCGCCACCGATTCGCTTCGGCGGCAACTTGACCTTTCTCGGTTACGAGCCGAACATGCAGCGTCAATTCATGCCGGGCGATACCGTCGATGTGATCACCTTTTGGCGGGCTGAAGGCGAACTCCTGCCCGACTTGACGCTCAAGACCCATATCTTGTCCAGCCCGGTCACCCCGGTTGCCATCCACGACACGATCCTCGTAAATCCTGTCTTGATGCGCGGGCGGGATGTATTCATACAGATCACGGATGTTACGCTGCCGTCGAACGCGCTGCCCGGGGAACGCACGGTGTCCATTGGCGCTTATCGCCGGGGAGATTTGGGCCGCTTGCCGGTCCTGGAAGGCGACGAAGCGCGCGGCGACCGGATTTTCCTCTACACCATTGAGGTATTGCCCGGGCCAAACAACCAGCAAAGCGGCGGCTAATGTTTGAATTGGTATTCTTGGGCACATCCGCCTCCGCCCCCTCGATCTACCGCGGGCTGCCGGCTCTGGCGGTTCTGGCCGGCGAGCAGCGCTTTCTGGTGGACTGCGGCGAGGGGACGCAGCGGCAGATCCTGCGCAGCGGCATCGGGTTCAAGCGTCTGAATCACATCTTTCTCACCCATGCGCATCTGGACCATATCCTTGGCTTGGGTGGCTTGCTTTCGACCTATGGCCGCTGGGAGGCGCTGGATGAAGTCCACATTTGGGGGGGCCTGCCAGCGATAGAGCGGGTGCAGAACCTCGTCTATCAGGTCATCTTCCGGCGGGAGACGCCGCCGGTTCCAATCTATTTTTATCGCGCCATGCCGGATAAGACGCTGTTTGAAGGGAGGAAGTTTTCTGTGCGCGCCTTCCCGGTCTCACACCGCGGTCGCGAATGCTACGGCTACATCTTCGAAGAAGACGCGCGCCGGCCCTTCCTGGCGGATAAAGCCGAGGCGCTGGGTCTGCCTTCCGGCCCGGAACGCAGTCGGCTGGTGGCCGGGGAGACCATCGTCCTCAGAGACGGCCGCATCGTGCAACCGGACGATGTCCTCGGCGATGTGATCCCCGGGACCAAGGTGGTCATCACGGGCGATCTTTCCCGCACGGACAATATTCATGAGGCGGTGCGAGATGCCGATGCCCTGGTCATTGAAGCGACCTATCTCGATCGCGATGCGGATATCGCGCGGCAAGTAGGTCACATCACGGCGCGTCAGGCGGCCGAACTCGCGCGCTCCTGTGAGGTGAAGTATCTCTTTCTCACGCATATCTCGCGCCGCTATCGTGAATATGAGGTGATTGAAGAGCTGCGGAAGTATTTTCCCAACTCGTATGTCCCGCGCGATCTCGATCACTTCGCCATCTTTCGCGACAAGCTGCCGCAAAAGGTACGGCGCGAATTCGCCGCTGCGGGCGATGACGACTTGCCAGAAACAGGAGGATGAAAATGAGCCATGACTTGTCGGGGCGCTTGAACCGCTACGTGAACGACTTGTTCGCGCGCGAAGACGATGTGCTTCGTTTCGTTCGCCAGCAGACGGAAGCGCGGGGCCTGCCGCTTATCAACCTGGAGCCAAACGAAGCGCGCCTGCTGCAACTGCTGGTGATATTATCCGGCGCTGAGCGTGTCATCGAAATCGGCACGCTGGCTGGCTATAGCGGTATCTGGATCGCCCGCGCCCTGCCGCCGCAGGGGACGTTGACGACCATAGAGAAGAGCAGCGTACACGCGAACTTGGCGCGCTCGCATTTCGAAAGAGCCGGCCTGGCGGATAAAGTGACGGTCCTGCAAGGCGATGGCAGGCAAGTGCTGCAAAAGCTTGCGGGGGAAGCGCCCTACGATCTGATGTTTATCGATGCCGACAAGGTTAGTTATCCAAATTATCTGGAATGGGCCGCGACTAACCTACGCGTCGGCGGGGCAGTTGTGGCGGATAACGCCTTCTGGCAGGGCAATATCTTCAAGCCCGCCACTGCGGACGACCATGGCATGGTGAACTTCAATCAGGCATTGGCGGAGCACCCGCAGTTTGAAAGCACGATTATCGCGGTTGGCGATGGCATGGCGCTGGGTGTGAAGACGAGTTGAGGGTCGGCCTCGCTTAGTCGATGCCAGCGATGTCGATCATGCCCTCGCCGTAGACGCGCCCGGGTTCAATTACCGCTGGCGCCGCCACATCAACGGTCGCCAACAGATCATAGGTGGTCGCGCCGGTCACGCGAACGGGCACGATCTCGCCGACAGGCAGCTCGCCCTCGACCAGGACATAACCGTCGATTTCAGGCGCATCGCGGTAGCTGCGTCCCAGGCTGATGACATCGCCGGTTTCCGCGCCGCTTTCATCTTCGCCCATGCCATGCCCTTCGACCAGGATCTCCAGCGTCTTGCCAACCAACGCTTGATTCTTCTTCAGGCTTATCGCGCTTTGCAGCGCCATCAAGCGTTCGTAGCGTTCTTGCTTGATATCATCATCGACATGGCCGGGCAAGCTGGCGCTCGGCGTGCCCAACTCGTAGCTGTATTGAAAGGCGCCGAGGCGGTCAAATTCCAGGTCCCTCGCCATTTGCAGCAGACCGGCAAATTCCTCTTCGGTCTCGCCCGGATATCCGACGATGAAGGTCGTGCGGACAGCCAACTCGGGCATTAGCTCGCGCAGCTTGCCGATGGCGTCGTATACCCATTCGACCTTGGCCGGGCGCTTCATCCGCTTGAGCGTCTCGCGATGCCCATGCTGCAGCGGGATATCGAGATAGGGCAAGATCTGCTTATGCCGCGCCATCGTCTCCATGAGCCGCGGCGTGACGTAGCCGGGATAGGCGTACATGATGCGCAACCAGGGGATATCCGGCGCCGCCTGGACGATGGCGTCCAGCAGATGCGCCAAGCCGTCTTTCAAGCCCAGGTCGTAGCCGTAGTCGGTGCTGTCCTGCGCGATCAGCATGACCTCGCGGACGCCCGTCTCCCCCATGCGAACCGCTTCCGCCACAATCGCCTCCAATGGCCTGCTGACGGCTGTGCCTTTGATGCGCGGGATGGCGCAGAAGGCGCAGGGACGCCGGCAGCCATCGGCGATTTTGAGATATGCCGAAGCGCCTTGCACGCTGGCGCGCAACACGCCGCGCTCATCCAGGCCGACCACTTTGGCTTCATCGGGCAGGTGATAGAGCGGGGCGGGATGCGTCCGCTTTCGCAGGCGCCTGATGAGATCGAAGATGTCCATCCAACGGCGCGTGCCGATGACGCCATCCAAGCCGGGCACTTCCTGCGCGAGCGTGTCGCCGTAGCGCTGGGACAGGCAGCCGGCCGCGATCACCATTTGGTCGCCGCGCTTGAGTTCGACCAGTTCGCGCAGCGCGTCGATGGACTCCTGCTTGGCGGAGTTGATGAAGCCGCAGGTGTTGACGATCAGCACCTCGGCCGATTCGGGATCGCCGACGCCGCGCATGCCCTGCCTGTTCAGGATTTGCGCCATGCTCTCGCTGTCGACGGTGTTCTTGGCGCAGCCCAGGCTGAGCAGGAAGTATTTGTCTTTTGGTCTGGACACGTCTACTCCTCTACACTAACCGCGACGTATAGCTGCATAACGACCTCCAATTGCGGCATCATTATTGACTGCTGTAGATACGCTTTTGAACAGTCTGGGCATGATCATATTCTTTAAGAAACCGCGTGTATACGCTTTCTGGATTTAGCCGGCGCGCGATTTCGGGATCCGGTTCGCTATCACCGTGCCTGACTAGCAGAGTCGCGGTGTCTCGCCGGCTGTTAAGCTCAAAGACTTTGTCTTCATCAATACGTTTCATCGCTCGCTCGCAGACCTTCAATATCCTGTCGTGGTACGGTCCCACGAATTTCCAGGCCGCGTCAAAGTCGTCATTTAGCTCTTCGAGCAGATTATCTAGAAGAACGTCTGTCTCTTCGACAAAATTGCTAAGCATTTCATCTGCTCTTTTGAGCATCGCATCGTAAGCGCTCATATCTTGGCCATGAGCAAAGTAAGCGAAGTCGCCGAATTCATGCCGAAAAAGCGCCTTGACATCGTCGAAGCTTACCTCGGCATATTTCGGATATTTCTCTCGAAAGTACTTGGCAGTGGAGTTGAGACCGTCTTCGGTGTTTGCCGCGATCGCTACATACACCATGCTAGGAGAAACCGAAAGCGTGAAGTTGTAAAAGTTCTCGTCAGGAAAATCGAGCTGCAAGCTGGTAAACGCTTTCGCCAAGGCGCTGTACAATTCCGCTTCCAGCGCGTCAAAGTCAAAGTCAATCTCGTTCTTCGTACTCATCACGCCCCCTCCTTCGTCGGCGGCAGACCCACTTGCGTCACACGCGGCGGCAGGATCCCTGTCGGGTCCGCCGGCTGGGTTCCCGTCGGTATGGCGATCGGTCGCGGCGTGTCGGTCGGCAGCGACGCCACCGTGGGTATCGTCGTCGGCAATGCCGTCGGCAGCGCAGTCGGAATGGGAGTGACAGCCCGCGTCGGACTGGCTTCGACCGGCTCGCTCTGCGTTGGCGCCGCTTCCGGTTCGGTCTCGACTTCGACCACTTCCACTGCCGCTTCTGTCGGCGGGAGCGGACTTGGCGCCCCGCCCGGACCCAGCGTGATGATAGCTTGGTCGATGGTGAAACGGATGTCAACCCGCTGGCCGCGTTCGCCGATTATGCCTTGCCGCTGGCCATTCCAGATCACATCCAGCGCCAGGGCATTGGCCGCGCTCAGCGCCACTTCGGTCTCGGCACTGTATTCCAGCAAGGTATCGGCGCTGGCGATGCCCTCGTAAACGCTATTGCCGTCGCTCTGTATGCTGATCCAGCTTCGTTGCGTCACCAGGACGCTGACCAGGATGCCGGAGCCGGTGTATTGCGCGCGACCGGCCGGCAAGGTCGGTTCGCTCGCGAGCGGCGTATCGCTGGGCGGGACAGCGACTGTGTCCGTGGCTGCGATGTTGACGGTCTCGGGCGTCTCGCTGGGCGGAAGGAAGGCTTCGATGCCGACCAGCTCGACTGTGACAAAGGCGATGACAGCGATGGCCGCCGCCGAAAACAGCAGCAGCAGCAGCAATCGCAAGGCGCCGCGGCAACCAGTCCGGCGTCTGTCAACCTGTTCGAATTCTTGTAGCGGCTGGGTGGAGCTGAAAGGCTCCTCGACCGGCGTTGTCTGGCGGCGCCGCCCGCGTCGACCGCGCCGGCCTCTCTCCTGGGCAAGGCGCATCTGCCCGTAAAGCAGCAGGACATGTTCCTCGTCCAGCTCCAGGTGACGGGCGTAGATCCGCAGCAAGCCGCGAATCTGTATCTCCGGCACGCCGCTGATTTCGAAGTCGCCCGCTTCAAAGCCTTCCAGGATCGGCTGGCGGATTCGCAGCCTGGCGACGACCTCCTCGATTTCGAGTTCTTTACTTTCGCGCGCTTCCCGCAGGACCTGTCCGAGGGAGTAGGCATCCATCCGCAATGAAGACCTTAAATCAACTGTTCGGCGGCGACATCATTGGCTGCCGCCTAGATAAAAGTATCAAACCCGCTCGGCTAACGCAAAGCGCATTTGAATAAAAGAGATAACCCCAACAGTACAGTATAACCTGTAACCGCCGGGGCTAGAAAAATGTTGCAGGGTTAATTATGTTGGCGGGCAATCCGCGCTGCTTTATTCGATGACGCCTTCGGCTTCCAGCTCAGCCGGCGCCTCCTCCGTCGCTTCAACGTTTTCGCCCTCTTCCGCATCCTCTTCGGCTACTTCGTCTTCGGCTGAGGTCTGGTAGCGGAAGCCCTCGGTCATCAAGTCTTCGGCGCGGACTTCCTCGCCCCGTTCGCGCGCCGCCAGGAATTCCGGCAGTTCATCTTCCGGCACGATCGTCACCGTCAACACCGGCGACATCTCGTTGCCCAGGCGGACCGCCACCTGGTGCGTCCCCACCTCGCGCAAGGATTGCTGGCTGATGCGCCGCCGGTTAATATCCACACCGGTCGCGCGGTCCAGTTCATCCGCGATTTCTTGCGTAGTTACCGAGCCAAAGAGCTTGCCGGTGGAAGCGGCCCGCCGCCCGAATATGAGCTCGACGCCGTCAATCTGCCGCGCCAGATCATTGAGCATGTTGTTGTATTGCGCCTTGCGCGCCTCGACATTCTGGCGAACGGCCTCGGTCTGTTTCAGGGCGGAGGACGTGGCCTGAATGGCCATCTTGTTCGGAATCAGGTAGTTGCGCGCGAATCCGTCCGCTACCTTGACCACTTCGCCAGCGACCCCGTGCTTGTACAAGTCCTGGAGTAAAATAACTTGCATCTCAAGTTCCTCATTCGCTCCAACTGCGTCTCGCGGAGCGTTTTCCATTGGCTGAACCCGTATATTATAAAGATGTCGGCGGCGCTGCCAAGTGGCAATCCAGAAGCGCCGGCGAGCGGGAGGGCGGATGAGCAAAGGCGCCTATACTGCGCTGGATAACCGGCAGGTCATCGAAAAGGCGCTGATTGTGCTGGTCGGTTTCCTCGCCAGCGGCGCGCTCGGTTTGCTGAGGATCGCCGTGGTCGGCGCGCAGTTCGGCACCGGCGCCGCCAACGATACCTTCGCCGCCGCGCAGCAACTGCCGGAGACCGTCTTCGTGCTGGTGGCCGGTGGCGCGCTGGGCTCGTCCTTTATCCCGGTTTTCGCGCGCTTTCGCGAGCAAGACGCGGAACAGGCCTGGCGCCTCGCCAGCGCGGTCATGACGCTTTCGGCCGCTAGCGCCGCCCTCTTTGGCGCCCTCGTCGCCGTCTTCGCCCCGCAATTGGTGGGCCAGTTGCTCTTCACTGACCGTCCGCCCGAGCAGCAGCGGCTGATGGCCGACATGATCCGCCTGATGATGATCACGCCGGTCATCTTCAGCGTCAGCGGCTTGATCATGGGCATCTTGCAGTCCTACGCGGCCTTCTGGCTGCCCGCCATCGCCATCAGCATGAACAACATCGGCATCATCATCGGCGCGCTCTTCATTGCGCCAGCCCTGCCGCCGCATGCGAATATCGGGCAAGTGGGCGATCTCAACGTCATGGGTCTGGCTTATGGCGCGGTCTTGAGCGCGATCCTGCATTTGCTGGTGCAGCTGCCAGGCTTGTACAAGGTACGCGCTCGGCTGCGTCCCCTGCTATCCGCGCGCGCGCCGGGCGTGACGGATGTGCTGCGCTTGATGGGTCCTCGCGTGCTGGGCTTGGCGGTGGTGCAGATCAACTTCTATGTCAATAACCGCTTCGCCAGCGGCATGGTCGATGGCAGCGTGGTCGCCCTCCGCTACGCCTTCATGCTCTGCTTCTTCGTGCTGGGCATGATCGGCCAGAGTCAGGCATCAGCTGTATTCCCCACGCTGGCGACGCTGCGGGCGCAAGGCAACTACGCCGCGTTCCGCGATCGCCTGGCGGCGGCCATGCGCAATGTGCTCTATCTGTCTTTCCCGGCTTCGGCGCTGCTTATTGTCCTGGGCGAGCCGCTCGTCAGCCTCTTGCAGCGCGGCGCCTGGACCGGGGAAAGCACGGAAGCGGTCGCTTGGGCGCTGAGTTTTTACGCTCTGGGCATCGGCGGCTTCGCTTTGCTCGAGGTGCTGTCGCGCGCCTTCTACGCCCTGGAGGACACCGCGACGCCTGTCATCGCCGGCGCCTGCGCCATGCTCAGCAACATCGCGCTGAATTTTGTCTTCATCCAATTCATCGGCGATCCGGACAGCCTGGCGCGCGGTCCCTTCGCCGGTTTGGCGCTGGCAAACGCTCTGACGACCATCGTGGAAGCTCTGGCGCTGTGGTGGCTATTGCGTCGACGGCTGGCGGAGCTTGACGCTGGCTCACAGCGATACGATCGCGGCATCGTCCTCAGCGCTGGCGGCAGCCTGTTGCTCTCCCTGCTGATGGCGGCAGCCGTCGCGCTGCTGATAACATCACTCTCAACTGGCGGCTGGGCAACGGCGATATCTGGTATCATCGGGGGCGGCGTCATATTCTTCGGCGCTGATTATCTCTTCGGCTGGAGCGAGACACGCGCGCTGCTGGCGCCCCTCGTTCAGCGCGGCATCAGCTTGGTCAAACGATAGGGAGGGCAGGACATGGGCGGACAACTGGAATCGAAAGTCGCCGTCATCACCGGCGCCGGGCGCGGCATCGGGCGGGGATTGGCTATCGGCTTCGCGGAGCAGGGCGCCAAGGTCGTCTGCGCCGCGCGGACCCAAACCCAACTGGATGAAACCGTCCGGCTTATCCGCGAGGCCGGCGGCGACGCTATCGCCCGGCGCTGTGATGTGACGGAGGCGGCCGACCTGGAGAATCTCTACGCGCAGACCCGCGCGCGCTACGGCGGCGTCGATATTGTCGTCGCCAACGCCGGCGGCAGTTTCGAGCGGCGCTCGGTCGAAGAAAGCGAGATCGCCGGCTGGGAGCATACGATTCGCGTCAACCTGCTCGGCATCTATTACACCTGCAAATACGCCATCCCCGACCTCAAGAGCAAGGGCGGTCATATCATCGTCATCGGCTCCGGCATGGGCCATCGCGTTGGCCAGGCCGGCTCCGCCTATAGCGCCTCGAAAGCGGGCGCCTGGATGTTTGTCCGCGTGCTGGCGGAAGAATTGCGCCCCTACGGCATCTGCGTCAACGAGCTCATTCCGGGCTTGGTCGATACAGCTATCTTGACCGATGCCGAACGCCCGGCCGATCCCGCGCTCAGCCTCGAATGGTTCAAGCAGCCGGCCGATGTTGTGCCATTGGCGCTTTTCCTGGCGACGCAGCCGCCGACCGGTCCGACGAGCCAGAGCTTCAGTTTGATGCGGCGGGACGCGCAATAAGCTACTGTTGCTTTACCCGCGCGAAGAGCGCCTTGAGATACTCGGCCTCGGGGAAGCCGATGGGATGATCCAGGGTGTGCGACGTGCGGGCGATCTCCTCCAACTCGTAGCCGGCGACCGTCGCCGAGCGCGCCACCAACTGGAAGAACATCTCGGCATTGATGCGGCTGGAACAAGAAGCCATCACCAGCAGGCCGCCATTAGTGACCAGGCGCAGCGCCATCTCGACCAGTCGGCGATAAGCGAGCACGGCATTCCTCATGCTGGCGCGGCTGTTTGCGAAGGCCGGTGGATCGACAATCACCATATTGAACTTGCGCTTGGCGCCAATCAGTTGGCGCATGCCGGCGAAGGCGTCCGCGGCGATGACATCGACCTTGGCCGGGTCAAAGCCGTTGTTCTCGACATTGATCTTCAAGGCCTCCAGCGCCGGTTTGCTGACGTCCAGCGCCGTTACCGAGCGCGCGCCGCCCGCCAGCGCATAGACCGAGAAGGCGCCGGAATAGCAGAATACATCGAGGACGCGCTGCCCCTTCGCCAGCTCGCGGACTTTCTGCCGATTGTCGCGTTGATCGAAGAAGAAGCCGGTTTTGTGCCCTTTCACGACATCCGCCTGAAACAGCAAGCCGTTCTCGACAAATTGCGCGGCGCTCGAGGGGCTGTCCCCGATCAACTGCTGGCCATCGTGCAAGTCGTATAACTTGGCGACATTCATCTGGTCCGCTTGCAGCGTCCGGCTCAAGCGCAGCACCAGCGAATCAAAAATGATCGACTCTTGCAGCGCCGGGATCAGCGCGCGCAAATGCGGTATCCAGGCGCTGGTATACAGCTTGAGCGCGAGGGTATCGCCGTAGCGGTCGAGCACCAGCGCGGGGAAGCCATCGCTCTCGCCATAGACCAGGCGATAGCCGGTCGTCTCGGTATTGATCAGCGGCTGCCGTTTGGCCTGCGCCGCCCGCAGCTTATCGGCGAAGAAGCCCTGATTAATCCGTATCGGCTGCAGCGCGTGCAGAACCTTGACGCGAATCGGCGACAGCGGGTCGTACAAACCCACCGCCAGGAAATTGTTCTTGTCCCGGTCATAGATGACCGCCAGGTCGCCGGAGCTGCCCAAGTGACTCTGCTTGATAATCGAATCTTCATAGACCCAGGGATGCCCCTGCCGCAGCGCTCGCTCGGCCGCGCCCTTGACGCGCATGGAGATATTCTTTTCCGCCCTGGTCGGGAGCTTTTCGAGGTCAATCATCGTATGTCGCTGCCGGGTCCGCGCCGCTTACTCGCCGCGCCCCGCTTCATCCACCATTTTGATCTTGAGCTCGGCCTCTTCCAGCAGCGCCTGACAATGCGCCGCGAGCCGCTGACCACGCTCATACAGCGCCACCGACTCTTCCAGGGGCAGCGCGCCGCTTTCAAGTTGCGCCACCAGCGCTTCCAACTGCTGATAAGCCGCCTCGTAACTGAGCTTTGTGATATCTTCCATCAGTCATCGACCCTAACTTTAAGTCGGTCTGTCGCCAATTGTACGTTCAGTCGCTGATTCTTGCTGACTTGATTTGCCTCGCGGATTATATTGCCCGCTTCGTCGCGGACGAGGGCGTAACCGCGTGCCAGGATATGCGCCGGGCTGGCGGCTTCCAGCGCTCCCCGGCGATGCGCGAGCCGCTCGCCAAGCTGCGCCAAGTGACGCTCCGCCGCCCGCGCCAGCCGCAGACGATAATCGTGAATCGCCCGATCCGCCCCCTGTACCGTCTTCAGAGGCGTGACAATTCGTAGTGAACTCTGCAAGCGCCTCAGATCGCGCTCGTGCTGGTTCAACATGCCGCCAAGAACCGCACTCAAGCTGTTGCGCAGCCGGTCGAGATCAAGCAGCAGATCATCGCGATTGGGCGTCGCCAGTTCGGCCGCGGCCGATGGCGTCGGCGCGCGCAAATCGGCCACGAAGTCCAGGATCGTGAAGTCGATTTCGTGCCCGATGCCGCTGATCACCGGGATGCGGCTAGCCGCGGCCGCCCGCGCCACGCGCTCATCGTTGAAGCACCACAGGTCTTCCAGCGAGCCGCCCCCCCGCGCCACAATGATCACGTCAACGGCCGTATCCCGATTGAGCCGCTGCAGCGCGCGGACGATCTGAGCTGGCGCTTCCGCTCCCTGCACCAAGGTTGGGCTGAGGATAAGCTCGGCAAGCGGAAAACGCCGCCGCAATACGTTTTGCATATCGTGCCAGGCCGCTGCTGTGGGAGAGGTCACGACGCCGATTTGCCGCGGAAAGGCTGGTACGGGTCGCTTCCGCCCGGGGTCAAACAGTCCCTCGGCATCCAGCTTCGCTTTCAGCGCCTCGAACTGCAAGTGCAGGTCGCCGACCCCGCCGACCGCTTCGATCTGATCGGCGTAAAGCTGATACTCGCCGCGCGCGTCATACACGCTGACGCGCCCATGCACGAGGATCTCGTCGCCGGCCCCCACCTCGACGCGGACGGCCCGCGCCGCCCCGCGAAACATGACGCAGCGCAATTGGGCATCGGCGTCTTTGATGGTGAAATACCAATGGCCGGAGCGCGCCTTGGTCAAGTTCGAAACTTCGCCGCGCACCCAGATATCCGCCAGGATGTCATCGGCGTCGAAGAGGTCGTGGATGTAACCTGTGATTTCTCCAACAGAAAAACTTTGCATGCGCCTCCTCGACATAGAGCGTTGTGACAAGCTGCGTCGGCCGTTACAATTATCGCTGATTTATCCCCCACAGGCGAATGAGGATCAGGACATGGCCTATCTCAATCAAGCGGAACGCGCAGCCCTGCTCAATGACCTCAGCGGCATGAAATACGGCTGGGCCAAGTTCCGGCTACGGCTGATGGATCCCAAGTGCCGGCTGATCTACTTGCGTAATGTGCAGCGATCGGGCGAGTGGCATACCAAGTTCGTGCTCGAAAGCCTGGGCACGCAAGTGACCCTCGTTGAGGTCAACCACGCCGAGAACAATCAGTACCGCAACAAGCAGAAATTTGAATTCGTCAACGTCATCGTCGAACCGACCGCCGATAATCGCAGTTAGATAGCGCGCGCATTTACCCTCACAATTGAAACATCAATGTTCCCCATGCTCGTGCAGGGGATTATGCTCGTGATAGATGCCCTGCCGGTGCATCAGTTGATGCAGGCGATTATGCGCCGCTTCGATAGTAGCGCGGACCTGCTTGAATCGCTGCGCGGCCGGGCGCGGCGCCAGGGTATCGACATAAGCCAGCGCGCCTTCGATCTGCTCCAGCACCGCCATCGCGTCTTCCCGCTTGAAGGGACGCTTCCCGTCAACGCGCACTTGCACGCAACTGCTATGCGCCGCGATCTCGCCGCTCCGCCCGGCATGGCTGCCGCGCACCCGCAGCGCGATCCAGGTCGATTCGTTTATCACTACGTCGCTGCTGCCCGAGGCCGCTAAGGCGCCATCCACGGATACTTCTTCGACCGCAAAGCCGCCTATCACGATTTCTACTTTGTCTATCGGCAGCGCCGCCGAAGCGACGCGCCAGTTGACATTGACCGTGCCGCCGCCGGCCGGGAGGTCCAGTTGGCTGCCCGGCGGCATTCCCTCGACCGCAAGTTCCAGCAGCGGTCCCACCGTCACAAAGGTGTTGCCCGCTTTGACCGCCGCCATCCAGTTCTCGTAGCTGAATTCGCGCCCGCCGAGATGGGCGTAAGTGCGGATGCCGCCGAGCAAGGAATCGGCGCTCATCTTATCCGAACCGCCCACCACCGGCACTTGATAACCGAGATTGAGATAGCGATACCAATCGAGCAGTCCGTAGGGCGTGATCTGCCAATTGAAGGGGTTGAAGGTCATCATTTCGATGGCGTGGACGAGACCGAGCACGATATCAGCCGCGCGTTCCAATTGCGGGTTCGGCGCATGCGGCAGGACGACCAGGCCGTTCTGATCGATGCAGCGCTGCGCCCATTCCGCCATGCTGACCTCCAGCGCATCGCCAATCGCGGATTCGGATGGTCCGCCAGTGCATAGGGGGTGGATCATCGCGCCGGAATAACCCAGCAGGGAGATATGACCCAGCACCTGCATGCGATTCTCCGTGCCGACCCGCACCAGAAACTCGCCATCGCCGCCGAAGTCTTTCGCGCCGATGGTCGTCTTGCCATCGAAATCGCTCACATTGCTGAACATCTCGCCCCATTGGCTGGCCAGCAGATTGACTACGTTGACGCCTTCAGCCGCGCCTTCCAGCCAAGCCGTCTGCGGACTGAGAAAGTGCACATGCGTATCAGCCGATACCCAGCCGCGCTCGCTCCAATCCAGCAGCTTGTCCAAGGTGAAGGTGACTTCATCTGTTTCCATCGTGACTTCAAAGCTGCGACGGATCGGCTTAATCTCATAGCCGCGACTGATCTCGACGAAGATCTCGCCCAGCGGCGCTTCCAGTTCGCAAGCGCCATGGATATAGGCGTATTGATTCAGCGAATTGACGAACTCCCCGTAGTTATCCTCGAACCAGTTGCCATTGACCTTACGATGATTGCCCCGCGGGGGCAGGTATTCGCCCTGCGCGCCGTGAAAATGTATGCGCACGGCGACCTCGCGCCCGCTCGCATCGACCACTCTGACGCGAACAAGTTGCCGCGCTTCCGCCACTTCCAGCGCGTCTCCCTTCAAGTCGCTCAGGTCGTAGCTGTATAGTTCGCCATTGTCCGCTTGCAGGTAGAGTTTGGCGCCCGGATGCGCAGCGTATTCGATGATGGCGACCCGGTCGGAGCGCTGCGGTTGCGCATTTGTGGCATCGCCGAACCAGGCTTCTCGATCATAATCCAGTTGCGCCCGCGCTGAAATCACTATGCCCAGGTCGATATCGACGCTGTCCAACTCGCCGATAGCGTTGAAATTGACGCCTTCGGGCAAGGTCAGCGCCAGCTTGCGTCGCGTCCGCGCGCGCAGCGGATGCGCCTTGACCTGCGTACTGCTGATGCCATAGATCAGCGCGCGTTCGTTTTTCCCGGCCAGCCGAAGCTCGCGTATGGCTTTGTTTGGCTGCGGGTTAGGCAGGGCATAGAGCCAGATATGTTCCGCAACGCTATCTCGCCCGCTGCTATGACGGGTCTCGCCATGTCCGTAGCGCGTCGCCGGCGTCCGTCCCAGCGCGAATGCTTCGGCCGCGCTCCCTCTGACTCGGTCCTGCTGATGGGGCACAGCCGCGAAGGCGCTCGCGCCCCAGCCTATGCGCGCCTGCTGAATGGCGAAGCGCCGCCGAATCGGCATACTGACGCTGCTGCCATCGGCATAATGCAACTGATATTCCGCCGACAAATCGCCCAACTCGTTCCCAGGCATAGCCGCCTGCGCGTCTGACATGTCGGCTGGCAACGGCTGCTCCCGTTCTTCGAGAATATGCGCGAAGACGATATAAGTCGCCTGTCTGTCGCCGGCTGCTATGCGGACTTCATCGCCGTCGAGCAAGATCGCATTGGCCTCATTCGGCGCGCCAAAGGCGAAGGGGATGCCGCGATAAGCGCAGTCGCCATAGGCATCGTCTTCCCGCAGCTTGAGGCTCTCGCGCAGTGTGGAGCGGTCGCAGTTGTATGCTTCGTCGAGGGGCAGGGGATCAAAGAGATCGGAAGGCGGCAGGCGCATATGTCGTTTCTCCAACTCGTCACTTTGCCGAAGTGTAACGGCGCGCTCAGTCCATCACAAGCTGAAAGTCGACGCCGCCGATCACAGTCCCGTTGACTTGAATCTCCAGCCGCTGCCGCCCGGGATAATATTTGCGCGTCGATATTGGACGGATCGCCATTTTCTTCTTGATCGAAACTGTCTTCGCTGGCGCCAGGCTCAACTTCTTCAATTTGAATACTTTGGGCGCGGTCGCTCCGTTTGCTTTGCGGAAATGCATTATGAAATCGACCATCAAGTTCTGCGCTTCATCGCCACAGTTTCGCAGTTCAAAGGAGAATGCCAACTCATTGCCAAAATGCAGTACCGCCGGCGTCAATTCCAGCGCGCTCAATTCGACTTGGGCTTCGCCATAACCCAGAAGAGCCAGCGCCCGCGCGTCGCCGCGCTTGACCAGGGTCCGCAGCGCATGATTGATCAGCCAGAGGCGTTCTTTGCTCGCGCCCTGCGACCAGGCTTTCATCCGTTCCAGCAGGAGTTCCGGATGATCCTTGCTGATGTCGTTCAGGTGGTTGGCTACTGAGCGGCGCACGTACAATGACGGGTCATCCTTTAGCATTTCCAGCAATTCCAGCGTCGGCGATGGATCGGCGATAAAGGCGGTCAGTTGGGCGCCCCAGGGCAAGCGCGGCCGGCTACCCTCGCTGACCAGGCGGCGCAGGTGTTCGTCTTCATGGCATACCCAGGCGCGCAGGCGGAGCAGCGTCTCCTGTGGATATTGTATGAGGAAGGGACGGATGGCGAACTCGCAGGACGAGTATCGCGTGATGATTGGCATCGCGTCCAGCGACTCGGCTGGATGTTCGACGCCATAGATCTCGACGAATGCGGGAATTGCCATCAGACGCAGCCCCGAGTGTTCAATAGGCGGGAAACCGCGCTCTTCATCCAGCATTGCCAACAGAATCCGCAGGGCTTCGGGATAAGCCGGCAAGAATGCTCTCAGCTTGGCCGCGATCAGGCGATGCCGCGCTTTGAGTTCAAGCGCGTCCAGTTCGGCAAGGACCGCCGCTATGAACTCAGCTTTGGCGAAGGAGGGATGCGCCGCAGCGATGCGAGCGGCAATCTGCTCAACCAACTGCCGGTCGATAAAATCCTTCAGCAAGGGGTAATCGTTCATCTGTCAATTTCAAGCCAGAGCATTACAGAGAAGAGTGGACAGAGTATGGAAAAGGGTGGACGGAGTATGGCAAAAGGGTGGACAGAGTATGGTAGAACACAAGTATTTTGAGATAGGTTTGCCCATCTCTATCGATACAGTATAGGTACAGACGCCCTCTATGCAGTGAGTTTGCGGATAAGGCGCGCTGGAGGTTGTGTTTTGGTGTATGTTCGGCATGGTTTTGGCTTAGAGGCTGGACTGGCGATTTGGCATTCATGTTGTCGAGGGCAGCAGAAAGGGTACGGTAAATAGCGTGCAAATGGTCAGGCGTTCAAGTTCACGGGATGTTTCGGAATTGATGGGTCGTCTACGCGAGATTATTGAGACCACAAAGACAAAAAGGCGCGAAGGGCGCAAAGTCATATACGACGGACGACCTGTCGGTTCGCCCGCCGTTTGAAGCGCATTTCCGTCTTGGCGCAGCTTGTCGCTAACCCTGTCCGGGATCCGCATTCTGCCAGAAAGCGACGCGATTGCCGGTCGGATCCTTGAAAATGCCCAGCGAACCGAAGCCCGGGATATCCTGCCGCGGCAGAACAACCTCGCCGCCCAACTCACTGGCGCGGGCTATATCGGCATCCAGGTCATCACTTTCGAAATACAGGATGACATCGCCGGGTTTAATGTCTTCGCTGACTGGCGCCAGGGCGACGGGCACACCGCTTGTGCCGAAGATGACGTAGTTGAAACCGCCTCCCATAGGGATCTCCTGGATTTCCCAGCCGCAGAGCGCGCTGTAAAAATCCTTGACGGCATCGTTGTCGCTTGAGGGAATCTCAATATGAACGACAGGGCGCATGATGTATTTTCCTCCGTAAAGCGAATATCTGTTCGTTGCCCTGATCTTAGATTGTTTGTTCTAAGCTTGTCAAGCCCCTTTTGTTTATTTGCCGTCTATGTTTTACGCATTGAATAAAAGACGGGCGGGGGCGCTATCTCAGCTCGCTTCCAGGCAAATCCAACGCACCTTTCGGCCTTATCCTGCGTATACTGTTATGGGATTCGAAATCATCCAGAACATTATTTAATGCAAACCAGCAATTCGAGGTGACTAAATGCGCGTGATTGTGCATACGGGCAAGGGCGGAGTCGGCAAGACCAGCATCTCGGCGGCGACGGCGCTGCGCTGCGCCGAATTGGGGCTCAAGACCATCGTAGTCAGCACGGATACGGCGCACAGCCTGGGCGATGCGCTCGATGTCGAAGTGGGTCCCGAGCCGATGCAGATCGCCGAGAATCTGTGGGCGCAGGAGCTTGATACGCGTTATTCGATGCAGAAGTATTGGGGCAAAATCCAGGAGTACCTCGGCAATTTCTTCAATCGCGAGGGCATCGCCAAGGTCAACGCCGCCGAAGTAACCATCATCCCGGGCTTGGAAGAAGGCGCGCAGTTGCTCTGGATCAGCGAGTATTTTCAGGCTGGTGAATATGATGTGCTCATCGTTGACGCCGCTCCCACCGCCGAAACGATTCGGCTGCTCAGCCTGCCCGATGTGACGCGCTGGTGGGTCGAGCGTCTGATGCGGATCGCCCGCGGCCTGGACAGCGTGATCCGCCCGGTGCAAAAGCTGCTGACGCGCGGCAAGAAAAACGACATCGGCATCGACATCGCCGACAATGCCTGGGACCAAGTTCAGCTTCTCTTTGATACGCTCGATGGCGTGCGCGAATTGCTGACTGATCCGGAACACGCCAGCATCCGCCTGGTGGTCAACCCCGAGCGCATGGTCATCCGGGAGACGCAGCGCACCTACACTTATCTCAATCTCTACGACTACGCCACCGATGCCATTCTGGTGAATCGCATTTTCCCCGATGAGATTCAAGATCCCTTCTTTGATACCTGGAAGAAGCGGCAGGCGCGCAACATCGAATTCGTGGGCGAAGCCTTCGGCAGTTTGCCCCTGCTCAAAGCGCCGCTCTTCGGCGAAGAAATGGGCGGTTTGGAGATGCTGCGCCGGCTGGCTGATGAGTTGTATGGCGACCGCAACCCGGCTGAGCGTCTCTTCGACGGCGTCGTGCACAAGCTTGAGCAACTGGACGGCGGCGCCAAGTGGATGCTGCGCGTGCCCATCGGTTTCGCCCGCAAGGAGCAGCTTGACCTTTACCGCTCGCGCGAGGAGATCACCTTGAGCGTCGGTCCCTACCGCCGCAATATCGTCTTGCCGCACGAACTGCAAGACCTGGAAATCACCAGCGCCAAATTCGAGGAGAGATTCCTCAACATCCGCTTTGAAGAGCAAGCGTCGTGACGTATGCCTGTGAGCGCCGGCGCTCTATGCAGTTGTCTCATTCCGGTGGGGAAGGGCAGGTCCATCGCGCCCGCCCTGATGGATGCGGCTAGTCGTCCAGCTCGACTCTGATCTTGCCGCCAGTGGCGCTGCTGTCGCTCTCTTCTTCTTCGTCGGCGGCCAGATTGGCGCTGGCCTGTCGTTCTTGCTCGGCCGCGCGCCGCGCATCCGGATCTTCCATCTCGCTGGCTTTCTTGATCTCGTCGATGGCGGCGTCGATCAGGACGCGGAAACCGGTGGCGAATTCGTTGCCGGCTTTATGCGTATGTTCCCGGAAGCCCGGCGGCAGGAGTGATTCCATCGCCTTGCCGAACTCCTCCAAGCCGCGACGCTGATGAAAAATGAATTGCTCAAGCGGGGTCTGCGCCGCTTCTTCTTCCGGCGCTTCCGGTTGCGGATTCATCTCATCTGCCATAGTATCGCTCCTAAGCTGCCTTCCGTTATCATTACAGTATACGCCCGCAAGCAACAATGGTTGCGCGTGTAATGGCGACTCTGTCTGATTCATTTACGCGCCGCAATTGTCCTAGTCGTCTTCTTCCGCCAGCGCATTCAGCAGCGCCAGGTCTTGCCGCATTGAGCGCGCGCGCCAGAAATAACTAAGGATCAAGAGACCGAGGATGATGAAGGCGGCAGCCAAGCCCAGCGCCAGGTAGCCCGAATTATCCGGTGTGACGAAGAAGCCGAGCAGCGTGCGATTCCAGGCATCGGCCAGCGGCGCCAGATCAGCCAGCGCGCCTTCTTGCAGGGCGATGTAACTGTCGTTGCCGAAGATCATGCCCATCGCGCTCAGCCCGGGGCGCTCGTGAACATGCCAATCGCCGCTTGGCAGCGCGACGGTTCCGACTGCTTGCAGTTGGCTTATATTGAAGTCAGCCAATTCCGTCAGCGCGCGAGCGATTTCCGGCGTCGCCGCGTCCAGCGAGTCGTCGGTTTGCGCCAGGGTCAGCATGACGGTCCGCGCTTCCGGCGATGTCTCCACAAAGCTGATGACGATGACTTGCGCCTCCTGCCGCCGCGCCATCACCGAGGCTGTGGTCGCCGCGTCAATATCGAAGATGAATACCTGCCAGGTGCCATCCGCCAGGTTGACTTTGTCACTGAAGACGGGGGGACCGACCTCGGCGCCCAGCCATTCTGCGAGTTCCGCTTGCGCGGCAGCCAGGGGATCGTCAGCAGCGACAATCGTCACGCGGATGGTCGCTTTCGCCTCCGCATAATGGAATTGCGCGTTTTCGTCCGTCGACTGATTAGCCCAGCCTTCGAGGACGGGGGCGTTAAAGCCACGGGCCTGGACATAAGGCACGGTCGTCTCGCTCTCTTGCGCCGCTGCGCCGCTCAGCGCCAGCAGGGCAACAAGGATTGCGCTGATTATCCTGAGTCGTCGCGTCATCATCTAGTCACTCAGCGCTTTCAGTTTCAGCCGATCCAAGCCCTCGCGGCGCTCCTCGAGCCGGTAGCGATGCCAAATCAGAGTAATCGGCATGAGGGTCAGCCAAAGCACCATAGACGGTACCAATGCCAGGATGACGCCGCTGGTCGCCTCGAAGCTGCCTTGGGCGTTCTGCGGGCTGGCGCCGACGATGACCGGGTGAATTGTCTCCGGCACGATGCGGATGATGAAGAGCGTGATAAGAACGGTGACGAAGGCGAATATGCCGTAGACGGACATGAAGGCGCGCCGGCGGTTCGCATCTTCAATGCCCGCGCGCAGCATCAGATAAGCGGCGTAGGTCAGGCACATGACCGCGGCCGAGGTCAAACGCGGATCCCAGGTCCACCAGGTATTCCAGATGGGCCGCGCCCAAATCGCGCCGGTCAGCAGGTTGATCAAGGCGAAGGCAAAGCCCACTTCCACGCCCGCCAGCGCTATCTTGTCCCATTTGTCGCTGTCGCGCGCCAGCGCCAGGACGCCGCCCAAAACCGTCAGACCGAAGGCGGTGAAGGCGCCGAAGAAGGACGGCATGTGAATATAGAAAATCCGCTGGATATCGCCCTGCTGAATATCGGTACCGGCCGCGAACAAGCCCAGGTAAAGCGTCGCCGCGAAGCCCAGAACCGTCGCAACGGTCAAGGCGCGCAGCAACGGCGGCATCGGCTTCGATTCGAGTTCAATGGTCAAGGTCGTCTCCGATTCTCGTAAGCCAGCAAAAAATGTCATAAAGCTATAAAATTCTACCAAAGGATTCGTCATATTTGTAGATTGTGATCGCCAACCCCGGCTCGCTTACTCCTCGACAACGTATCCGTAAAGGAGCAGGCAAAGCACGAAATAGATGACGGTGATGCCGGCCAGCAACTGGAACCAGACCTGCCATTCCGCTGCGCCGGTCAAGATGCCTTTGGTCGCGCGTACGGCTGTCAGCAGAAATGGCAAAGCCAGCGGCAGCATGGCGATTGGCAGCAGCGCCTCGCGCGCTCGCGTCTGCGCAGTCATGGTCGCCAGCAGCGTCCCGACCGCGCAGAAACCAAAGACGCCAACCAAGGCAGTCGCGATCAGCCGCCCGTCAAGCAGGTTCATGCCGTAAAGCGCGGTCATCAAGGGCAAGAGCAGCAAGCCTACGAGCCCGGTGAAAAGCGCGTTGCCCGCGAACTTGCCGATGAATATCGCCGAGCGCGGCGTCGGGGTCAGCAGCAGGGCATCGAGATTGCCTTGGTCATACTCTTGCGCCAGGCTGCGATTGAGACCAAGCAGGCTGGCGAAGATCAACGTCACCCAAAGCACTCCGCCCACCACTTCTTCCCGGGCGGCGCGGTCAAGCTCCAGCGCGAAGCTGAAGACCAGGATGCTCAAGAGCGCGAATACCGCCATCACGCTTATCAGCTCGCGCGAGCGCAGTTCAATGCGCAGATCTTTGCCGATGATGGCGAGGACAGTCTCGACATACGATGTTTTCATACGCCAGCGCTTTGGTAAATCACAGCCAGTTCACTTGCTTCAATGGCGCCGTCATAAGCGACCTGGCCCCGCGACAAGATCAAGGCGCGCCCGGCGGTCGGCGGCAAGCGCTCCAATTGATGCGTGCTCAAGATGATCGTGCGCCCCTCCTGCTGCGCCGCCGCCAGCAAGTCATCCAGCGATTCGGCGACGCTCCTGTCCAAGCCGCTGTAGGGCTCGTCCAAAAGCAGCACATCGGGCTCGTGCAAGAGGGTGCGCGCGATGCTCAAACGCTGCTTCATCCCGCGTGAAAATGTGCGGACTAAAGTATCGACGCGGCGCGCCAAACCGACCTGCCGCAGCAAGGTTTTGCCTCGCGCTTCGCATTCCGTCTTTTGCATTCCATACATGCGCCCAAAAAACGCGAGGTTCTCGCGCGCGGTCAAGTTCTCATAGAGCAACGGACGATGCGCCACCAGGCCGATCTGCGCTCTTATGGCCATCGCCTCTCGCGGCAACTCCCAGCCGCCAATGCGAACTGTACCGGCGCTCGGCTTGCTCAATCCGCTGAGCAAACGCAGCAAGGTCGATTTACCGCTGCCGTTGGCGCCGAGCAGCGCGACGAACTCCCCCCGCGAGACATTGAAATTCACGCCTTGCAAAGCCGGCAGGACGCCATAGATCTTGCTCAGACGCTCGACTTCGATGATAGCGCGCTCGCCGGTCATCGTCATTTATTCGTCTTCCGCCATCAACTCGGTCAGGCGCGCTTTGAGTTCGCGCCGCCGATGGTGATACAGATCGTGATTGATCCGCCCCTGGTCGTGATCGTCATCCAAACGCGCCAACTCCGCCACCAGCTTGTCAATTTCATCGACTCCATTGTCGCGGCGTCGCCGCATTAGACTGTATCCGGCGAAGAGGGCGACGATGACGCCGCCCGCGCCGGCCAGCAACGGGAGCAGACTCTCCTGCGTCACGATAAAATTGCCGTCGCTGCTGGTTGCGAAAGGATCGCCGCTGATTTCCAGGCGCAACTCGGGCTTGTCGTCGGCGCGCAGTTGCCCGGTATACAGAGGAAACTCTTCACTGGGATCATCAGCCCGTTCCAGTTGCAGCAGGTCGCTATCGATGCTGAGCTTGTCCAGGAGCCTCACGCTGATGTCGGCGTCAAGCGCGTAGATGAAGTTCTGTTCAATTCGCGCTTCCCCATCATAGGGCAGGAAGTACTCCATCAGGACCTGATGCGAATCGCCCGGCGGCGCGGGCCGCGTGTCGATGACGGAGTCGGGGATATTCTCCATATCTTCAATCACGACGTAACGTCCGCTTTGATCGCCGCTCATGACGCGCGCGCCACGCGGGAATTGCAGCAGCTGGACGGCCTCGCGCCCGTCATCAAAGCTCCGCCCGCTGGTGAAGATACGGTCCGACTTGTTCTCGAAGCCGATAAGCTGCGAGATATGCAGTCCCGAGCCCAAATCCGCCAGTTCGATGGCGTCTACGAAGAGATCAATCCGCGAGATCTTGAGAACCGCCGGATCATCCGTCACATCGAAAAGCTGAATCGTCACATCGGTCGCGGGCGCCTCCGGCAATTGCCGACTGAACAGCCGACCCTGATACACCGCGCTGACGACATATCTGAATGCTTCCCTCAGCGGAATGCCGTCGAAACTGAAACTCAAGTCGGCGTCCAAGCTGGTTTCGGCGAGGCTGAATCCCAGCTCGCTATTCCCGTACTGCAATTGCACCGTCGTATCGGCCGGGACGACCCCACCGGCGCTGCCGTGCAGGACGCGTCCGGCGATATCGCCGAGTGGGATAGCCTCACTGCTCTCCGCCGATTCCAGCGACTTCAGCCGCAGGTATGCGACAACCGCGCCGATCTCATCCGCCGCCAACGCGCCGCCAAATTGCGCAGCATTCAACTGCGCCCCATAAGCCGCATCGCTGTAGACAGGCGGGATCAGCGCCGGCATTTCGCAGCCCGCGCAAGTCTCGGTCCAGATCGATTCGCCGGCCGCCAAGAGGGCGTCATCATAGCTGCGGCTGTAGCTGTACAGCGCGACATCCCAACGTTCGGCTTCCGTCAGCGCCTCCTCCCAAGGCGGCATCAACTTTTCGAGCCGGCCCTCGGTGATGATTTCATAATATATTAGCGGCGACTTCAGCGATACCGCCGCCTGGTCGGTCATATCCGGCGGCCGACCGACGCTGCCCGCCAAGACCAGATCCCCCAGCCCATCGCCGCTCTCGCCGTGACAATCCGCGCAGCGTTCGGCGAAGATCCGCGCGCCGTTTTCAAGGTCCGGCTGCCAGGCGCTGGACGGCGTGATTGGCGCTGCCGTCGGCGGCAGGACAGTCATCACAATATCCGGCTCGCCACTCAAGCCGGCGCAGCCGCTGAGCGCGACCGCGAGCAGAAAGGTCGTTATCAGCCGACGCATGCTCAGCCTCGCCCCGAATTGGGGGCGTCTTGATTCGCCGTCTCGCGGTAGGCAGCCACCGCCGCTTCAATCGCGCGGTCAATGCTATCAGCCTCGCTCGCGCTGGAAGGGGGGCGCTGCTCTTTGTCCAGTTCATCCAGCGCGCGCAACAATATAATCCCCCGCTGTAGCCAGACTTCGCGTTCCTCCTGATGGTCGGCTCCGCTCTGCTTGCCCGTCGAGAAGTCTTCATCCAGGTCGCGGATATTGGTCAGAACCCGTTCATAGTAGGTCCGCAGTTGCTCCCGTTGCTGCTGCCGGCTGGCGTTCTCTTGCTGACCGCCGCGCCGGGATCGCAACAGCGGCCGCGCCACGATCGCGATCGCGATGGCGGCCAGAAGGAGGGAAATCAACAAGCCGGCGATGCTCATCGTTACTCCGCCAACAGCGCTTCGATGGCGCTGCTCACCAGATCATAATTGACGCTGCCGAAATAAAACTGCCGCACCTTGCCATCCCGGTCGATGAGGAAGCTCTCCGGCGGACCTTCGACGCGATACAGATTTGTCACGTATTGGCCCAAGTCTTCGCCGTTTGCGTAGCTGATATCAAACTCGGCGATGAAGTCAAGCGCTTTTTGTCTTGAGCTCTCCAGCATATTAATGCCCAGCAGCGTGAATCCCTCGTCTTGATAATCGATATGCAGAGCCTGCAAGTCGGGCGCTTCATCGCGGCAGGGCGGGCACCAACTCGCCCAGAAGTTGATCAGCACCACTTTGCCATGATAGTCCGAGAGCTTGAACTCGCCCCCGTCGAAGAGCGTCAGCCCGAAGTCCGGCGCCGGTCCGCTCAGGGGGCGGCCGCGATTTCGCTCGGTCAGTTGCCAGCCCAGGACCAGCGCGAATACGATCACGCCCAGCAGCAGGACCGGGCAAACCAAGCCGCGTGGCTCCCGCGCCGGCTTGCTGGAATTGCTGAAGGCGAACTTGTCGATTTGGGTCATGGCGCACCCGCTGCCGGCTCGGCCTCAGAGCCGCGCCCGCGCGTCTTCTTCCACTCGCCGTCGATAGATCTCGTCTGGTACTTCGCCCTTTGATGCGATGGCCTCCGCGTCCGGGGAGCTCAGCTTCCGCCGCCGCCCGAAAAGCCGGAAGGTATGCGCGCCGACGCCGATTGCCAGCGCCGTCCCCAGCAGCGGCATGATCACCGTCAGCGCCCGCAGCACCGGATCCTGCGGCACGCCGACGACATGATCGCCAAAGCGAGCCACGAAGCTGTCGATGACCTCTTGCTCGCTGCGCCCGGCGGTTAACTGCGCGCGAATCTCCTCTTTCCACTCCAGGCAAGCGCCCGTCTGGCATTCGTCCAGCGGGATGTTCTCGCAGACCGGACAGTACATCCGTTGCGCGACACGAATCACATCATTGTCCGTCGCCGCATCGCCCTGCGCCAATACCATAGCAGCCAGCAAAACAACTGCAATGAGAGAGAGACGAAGCAGAGCTTTGCAGAGCGTCACGGCATTCAGTTCAGTATCTGTTGGCCAAAGCAAGATATGTGGTCCCAGGAATGTGTTAGTTTACGGGACGATGCTCTTCTTCCCCTCTTGTGGGGGAAGGGGCTGGGCGGATTGCTGCCTTGCCCCCTCGCGCTTCCGGGACTGACGCGCCGGCAACGCTTTCGGATAGGTCGCGATGACGGTGCCGATGATTAACAGAATACCGCCCCACCAGACCAGGTTGACCAGCGGATTAATGTAGATGCGGAAAGTCGCCCGCTCATGGTCGCCGCCGATCAGCAATACATAAAAGTCCCGTTCGAGGGTGCTATGCGCCCCGGCAATGGTCATAGGCATCTGCGCGTAATCGTCTATTCGCGGTCGCAGCGTCGCGATTGACGCGCCATCGCGAAAGAGCGTGACCGGCGCGATGTTCATCATGCGCCCGTCAACCGCTTGCGCCCGGATGAAGTCATCGTAGCGCAGGGCATAATCCCGCACCGCTATCATCTCGCCCCGCGCCACCGTATGCTGCACTTCGGTTTGAAACACCGAGCTGCCGATGACGCCGATGCCGATGACCGTGACGCCCAGATGCACGATATAGCCGCCATAGCGCCGCTGATTGCGCCGAAACAGCGCCAGCCCCGCGCGGAGCCAGCTTTCCTCCAGCGAGCGCCGCCGCGCCGCCGCCCCGCGATAGATTTCGTAGAGCGCGACATAGCCAGCGAATAACACGACGCCATAGCCCAGCAGCGATACAAGCAAGCTGGTCCCGCTCGCCCATAATACGATGACGCTCAGCGCCGTCAGGACCAGCGGAAGCCGCAGCGCCATCCCCAAGCGCGCCAGCGAGGTCGCTCCCCAGGCTGAGAGCGGCGCCAGGCCCATCAAGATATACATGGCGATGAACAGCGGCACGACGAAGAATTCAAAAGCCTCCGCGCCGATGGTCACTTCCACGCCGAAGAAGAGTTCCGATATGATTGGCAAGCCGAAGCTGCCCCAGAATATGGCGATGAAAAGCGCGATGAAGACGACATTGTTCAGCACAAAAAGCGATTCGCGGCTGAGCAGATTGGCGAATTGATGCTCATCTTGCAGTTCGCCGCGCCGCCAGCGCCATAGCAGCAGCGTCAGCGCGACCAAGGTGATGGCCGCCCAGAAGCCCAACATCGGGAAACCGACCTCGCTGCGGGCGAAACTGTGCACGCTTTCGATAACGCCGCTGCGGGTGGCGAAGGTGCCGAACATCACCGCCGAAAATGTCGCGATGACCAGCAGCATATTCCAGAGCTTGAGCATGCCGCGCTTTTCCTGAATCATCACGCTGTGGATGAAAGCTGTTCCCATCAGCCAGGGCAGGAAGGCAGCGTTCTCGACCGGGTCCCAGCCCCAATAGCCGCCCCAGCCCAGGACATCGTAAGCCCAGCGGCCGCCCAGGATCAAACCCAGACTGAGGAAGATCCAGGCGATCAGCGACCAGGTCCGCGTCGCTTTGATCCAGCCGGTCGAGAGCTCGCCGCTGGCCAATGCCGCCAGCGCAAAGGCGAAGGGGATGGTAAAGCCGACGAACCCCAGGTAAAGCATGGGCGGATGAATCACCATGCCGAAGTGTCGCAAGAGCGGATTCAAACCCTGCGCGCCCGCCCGCAGCGCGCTCTCGGAGGGCGCTACCGCCCCCGCTGGTATCAGCGCGCTTGATAGCTCCTGTTCGCCCAATGGCGCAGCTGGCAGCAGCCACCAGCGCTCGAAGGGATTCTCGATGAAGAGCGACAAACCGAGGAAAAACGCCAGGGTCGCCATCATGGCGGCGATCGCGTAAGGCATCAAGCGCCGCTCGCCGCGCCAGTTGAGCCAGATCGCCGCGCTCGTGAACAGACTCATCAGCAGCGACCAGAAGAGCAGCGAGCCTCGCTGTGATCCCCAAAGCGCCGTGACGCGGTACAGCGCCGGCGTCCGCGGATCAGTGACTTCGTAGACGTAACTGATTTGGTATTGCTCGGTCAGGAGCGCTATGACCAGCATAGCCGCCGCCAGCAGCAGCGCCGGAAAAGTCAGCAACGCGGCATTGCGGCCGCTGACTATCGCGCCGTCCGAGTGATTGCGCGCGCCAAGCGTGGAGGCGAGCGCCGCGTAAACCGCCAGGACAAAGGCGATTGTCAGTGAGGCCAGCCCAACCTCAGCCAACATTATTGATGTTCCGGTATCTTGCTCAAGCCCTCGGGACCCGTGCTTTCCTCAAAGCGGCTCGGGCATTTCAAAAGCAGTTCGGTCGCATGGAAAATTCCGTCGTCGCCCAATGCGCCGGTCAGGATCGCCTGCGCTTCATGCTGCAGCAAGTCGGGCATGGCCGCATCCTCGACCCGCACGCGTAGGCGCGGCGCCGTCGGATCCAGCAGCGCTTCATGCAGCGCCGCCGCCAGGTCGTCATACTCGCCCGGAATATTGACGATCTCAAACTGAATGACCGCGTTCTCGCTGTCGTAATCGATCGTCTCGCCATCGACCGCGCCGGAGATGCGCACGGTCTGCCCCTTATAATTGTCGCCCGGCAACAAATCCGCCACCGTAATGAAATAACGCGCGCCCTGCAATGTGCCCGAAATCAGGAGATAGAGCACCGCCGCCAATATGACGACGCCAGCCGTCAGGAACTTGAGGCGTTGCGAACGCTTCCGCTTCTCCAGGTTCTTTGGCTTTTCCCAACTGATGTCTGACATAAGCTTCACAATTGCGTCTTTGATGCTGTAGCTTGGATTATAGCGAAATTGTGATTTTTGTCACGATCTGCTTCTCCGCCGCCGTCCGAAGAGGGAAACTGTCGCCCAGCTATCAATACAGCTTTTCTCTGCGTACTCTGCGGCTAATCTTTGGCTCGGTTAACGCATCTCCCGCGGATCCAGCAGCGCCAGCAATCCCATCACACCGACGTTGCAAAATAGCAGCGGCGCCAGCAAAGGCGACCCGCGCAGAAAACGCTCCATCACGATCGCGCCGGATGCTGTCAAGCTCGATTCTGTGTGCAAGACGAAACCGATAAGGCCGACCAGAACGATCAGCAGCATAGCGACCGCATGCACGACAATATCGCCGGCATTGGGCTTTTGAAAGATGCCCAGAAACAGGCTGGTCGTGAAGCCAAACAGCGCCGCCGCGACCGGCAGCCAAACCCAGACGTTGTCAAAGCGAATCCGCGCGTGGTCCAGCACGCTGCTGATCAATGTCGCCAGGATGAAGATCGCCGTGATCAGCATGTAGGCTCGCGTCTTGCTGTACGGCATCTGCACATGCCGCTCGCCAAAGAGCCGGAGCCTGCCGCTATCGACCGGCGCTTCCACCCAGGCGGCGCTGATGCCTAGTACGCTGATCAAAACGAAGAAAAGCGGTCCGATCACCGGCGGCGCCCATATCAAGCTGCTCACCGCTTCCAGGCTCACCAAGCCCCTATCCAGCAGCACGGTCCGGTTCAGATGGAACCAGGCGCCCAGCAGCCCGATCGCAATCCCGACGACGAAGACCAGATTCGCCAGCCGCGTCGCCCGCGGCCGATTTTCCAGCGCGATGGCGCCCGCCGCCAAAAGCGCGATGCCCGCTAAGCCGCCATACACGATCGGTATCCACTCGTTCGACTTTAGCGTACCATTGATGCTGTGCGCCAGATAAATGTCGACGGCGATGAAGAGCTGATTAAAAGCAGCCAGCAGCAGGAAAAACTGATCGCGGCTCAAAGGCAGGCGAACCAGCCGAAAGCGCGGCGAAGCTTCCGCCAGCAAATACACGTCTAGCTCTCCCTTGGCTCGGCAGCGCCGACCAAACCGGCGTCTTCCAAGAGCTCGGCGACCATCGCCTCCAGTTCAGCTTGATCGCGCAATATCTCATAAGCGCCGTGCCACTGCACATAATCGGGTCCACCCATCCAGGCGCCGAATTTCGCCGTCCGCCCCCAGTGATGCCAGAGATCGAAGTGAACGAAATCTATCGGCTGATCAAAGGGCTCGGCTGTCAGCAGCCCGGCTTCCCGCGCTGGCGCGATAGTCTCATTGCTCAGTTGCACCCGCCGGTTGATCTCTTCAACCAGGGCATCGGCGTCGCCATAAAATTCCTCGACGAAAGCGCCGCTGTGGCATTCCGTGCAGACCGCCTGCATCTGCGCCATGTTCTCTTCCCAGTTGGGGCGGCGTTCGCTTTGTGGCGCGAACAAATACCAGGTCAAGCGGTCGCCCACATCGTGCGTCGTCGGCGCGCCGCCGAAGCCGCTGATATGGCAGGTCGCGCAAGTCGGCGCCGGGAAATCCTGCACGGTCAGCGTGCCTGGCTCCGCCTCCCAATTCCAGTCTTCGCCGCCGGTCAAATAGGCGATGCCGTGGAAGGATTCGATGTAAATCTCATACTGCGGATGATCGGGACCGATATGGCAGTGATTGCAGGTCTCCGGTTTCCGCGCTTGCTCCAAACTGAATTCGTGCCGCAGGTGGCATTCCTGGCACTGCCCGACCGAGCCATCGGCCGCCGGCGCGCCAATATCGTGGCAACCGGCGCAGGCAAACTTCGTGATCGCCGGTCCTTCCTTCTCAAAAAGCGCATTGCGCATACGATCGGGGTTGTACGCGCCTTCTTCGATTGATTCATAAAGCGCCAGATGCTCATCGCTCAAGACGCTCGTGCCCCACATTGCGATATAAGCGGGCAAGCCGTGTCGGCTCTGGTTCATCTGCGCCGCCTGATCTTCATGGCAGGTCGCGCATTTCGCCGTGGTCGGCACGGTCAGGATATGACTGCCGTGATGCTCCTTTGAATCGGGATAACCTTCCGTGACTTCGTGACAATTCTGACAAGTCACATTGGCCGCCGCCATCGAGCTGCGGCTGTACTGCTCGATGATGCCCGGCGTTGTTCGTTGATGGCAAGTCACACAGGCGCCGCTGCTATCCAGGGCGACCGCCCCCGCTTCCCCCGCGTCGCCCGAAACGCTGCGCCCGATCGCCGCGATGATAAAGGCGAGCGCCGGCACTACGATCACAACAAGGATGCCCAAAACCACCAGCCGCCCCGACGCCAGCCATCCCGCGTCGCCGCTTGTGTTCGCCATGATACGAGTCCCCTGACTACCCAACGTGAACAGTCAATTTACTCACATTATAGTACGACAGCTTTGCGCGCCGCTGGTTTCATGGAAATTGCACAAATATGCTCAGGGGCGTCCCTCGCCACAAAGAGAAGAATCCGCCCGTCGCCAGGGACTTATGAAGAGCCGGGAGCTTGCCTCCCAGCGCGAAAAATCGCCGAACGAGCTTACTCTTCTTCTTCCCGCGTCGTCTGGCTCCAGCGGATCACGAGCACGCCGATCATCCCGGCGATACCGAGAAACAGCACCAGCATCGCCAAGCCAGCCGGCGACGAAGAGCCTTCGGCGTCCTGCGCCCACACCAGCCCAACTTGACTCAAGACGATCAAGAGCAGAAACGCAAGTCGCCTAACCCAATGCGAGACAACAAGTTTCATCTTCATGACTCCAAATACACTGACAACGCCGCCCCGATTCTAGCGCTATGTTGGTCGGGACGGAAGCGCTCAAGCCGCCAGCTTGGCGATATCGTAAATCGTGAAGGCGGCCAGCAGCGTCAGCGCCGTCAAAGCCACCACCAGGTACCGCCAGCGATGCGCGTAAAGTATCGTCCAAAAGCGGCGCAAGCTGAAGTAGATCGATATCATCGCCAGCACGTTGATCACGAGCAGAATCGGCACGGTGGCGTCAGCGGCGACGCCGACAGCCGGCAGCAGAAATGGCAGCAAGACATACTGCAGAATGCAGCGCGCGCCCGAGAACAAGAGCGAGAGCGTCAGCGCATTTTCGGCCCCGCGCTCGGTCTCCCCCACGCCGCCAGCATAAACCGGCGTCGGTCTCACCATCAGCAGCTGCGCCATAAGGCTATCCGCACGGCTAACCTGAGCGCTCATTGATGACATTCCCTAAATCCGATCTTCGCCTCTACTCTCACAACTGCATTCTATCACGCGGGCTGCTGTTTCCAATCGCTATTGCGCGCATTCGAGCCTCCCGCCGCCGTTCGCTGTACTCTGCGGCAAAAACGAAATCCTTACTCATCTTCCAGCAGTTGATCCTGACTATCCAGGAAGGCCACCAGATCCGCCAACTGCTGCGCCGTCAACTGCCCGCCATAGAACTCAGGCATCATCGCGGCATAATCCGGCGTGACGTAGACCATCGGCTGCACAATGCTCTCGACCAGGAACTGTCGCAGACTGTAATCGGCGAATTGCGGCAGCGCCAAACGAATGTCGTTCACCCGCGTCCAGGTGCCGGCGGTCAAAGGCGCTACCGCCTCGTTCTCATGGCAACCGGAGCAACCCAGCGCCGTGCCGCCCAGCGCCGGCTCCAAGCCATTATAGAGCAGTTGCCCTTGCAGCGGATCGCCATAGACCTCATCCAGCTCAAGCAGGATGGCCTCGACATCACTGCCAACCGACTGCGCCGCGATCAGATCTTCAAGCGAGACAAACTTCAGCGCCTGCTCCAGCATCTGATCGACTTCAATGTTGTTTGGCGTGTAACCGCATTGCAGCGCCGTTGTTTGATACAGCGCCCCCAGCCGAAAGAAATTGGCCAGCGCCCGGTCAAAATCGGCTCCGAAATCGAGGGTCAGAAAAGCGGAGAGCGTGGACTGTTGCTGCGTCAACTCCTCGGCTGTGCAGCCCGGCACGAACTCGCCTTGCGCTATGGCGAGCGGCGAACCAAGGAACAGTAGCAGACTCAAAACAAGCAAATATCTCACTTTTCGCTCCCTTAACACTTGTCGCGCGGAAACAGAAAAGCCCCCGTATTCGAGGGCTTGTACGTATTTACATTCGCTTGCCTATCACTGCGTCATCAAATAGCTGACGATATCGGCCAACTGCTGATCGGTCATGCGGCCGCCAAAGTTATCCGGCATCAAGCCCGAACTGTAACCGTCGACCACATAATCGCCCGGTCTCGTGATGCTTTCCACGAGGTATTGCTCTACTGTGTAACCGGCGAAGCCCGCCTCAGCCAGCCGCTCGTTCTGGATACGCGCCAAGGTGCCAATCGTATCCGGCGCCGATGCCCCGTTGAGATGGCAATCCGTGCAGCCAAATCTGGCGCTATAGAGCAATTCGCCGCTTGTTGGGCTGCCTACGATTTCGTCGGCTTCCCAGCGCGCCAAGATGCCTAATACATCGTCCCCGACCATTTCCGGTTGCGGTCCGGTCGGCAAGGAGCCATCAGCCAGCGGTTTGCCATACTGAGCCACAGCGCCGAAATCTTCGTTCGTCCAGGCGCTGCCCTTATCCCAATTGAGGATGTATTCCGCCAGGTCTTCGATTTCATCTTGCCGCAATGGTCCGCCGGCCGTCTGCGACCAAGCCGCCATGCCCGTACTGCTGGGATAAACGCGGGCGCTGCCCGGCCGACCATGAATCAAGGTCGTAATAATGTAACCGCGCAGATCGCCAGCCCAACCCACCTGCGCCAGGCGCGTGCCGTTGCTGTTGAAGAAGATTTCCACCTCGTTGTCGGCGGTTCTGTCACTGTCTACCACCGTGTCCCAAAGCGGGAAGAGGCCGTTTTCCACTGCTTGAGACAGTGTGCCCAGGATCTCTATCCGCTCCGCCACCGCTGTCTCAATGGCCAACTGCTGCTCGGCGATTTGCGCTTCCAAGTCCGCGATCTCAGCCAGAATCTCGTTCTGCCGCTCGTCCGACGGCGGATTTTCCGGATCAATCATCTCGTTCGACAGGCTCTCAATGTTCTTGTTCAAACGCACCAGCGCCCGATTCGCGTTCGTGATGGCGGCGGTCTGGACACCGACCGGGTCATAACCGAACAAATGCGGATTGTTCAAGCCCGGCGCGCGCTCGTCAGCGCCATAGCCTTCTTCGCCATGGCACTCGGAGCAGAGCGAGGCGAATAATTCGGCGCCGCGCTCAATCGAACGACCTGTATGCTGACGCACGAAGGCTTGCATTCGCGCTTCTTCGTTGATCGCCACCCAGCCAATCAGGATCATCATGCCTACGAACATGGTGATGCCCGCCAGCACCCGGCCCTCGATTGACTTTATGAAGAGTAGTCGCCCCATGTAACGTCCTTGTTCCTGATTCGCTCTGCCTCCCGCCGCGACGACGCTTGGCCGCCCGGCGAGCCCTTCCTAATCGAAATACGCCGCCGCTTCGTGGATGAAGAGGTGATCGCTGTAGATGCGCCGCGCCGGCACCGGGTTGCCGTCCTCATCCAGTTTTGTCCGCTCTTCCTGGATCGGCTGGCCGTTTTCGTCAAGCACTTCGTTGCCGTTGTCATCCACTACCGCCACCAACTCCGTGGCGTAGACCAGGATCGGGTCCCCGTTGTCATCCAACTGAACTTCGCCGCCTTCAATCAAGACGCTGTCCCAACTCACGATCCAATCCAGCCGCTTCAAGCCCGCCTGATTGTCCGTGATCACCAGCGAGCCCCAAACATTCGGCAACTCTATCGGCTCCGCGTCCAGATGATGGCTGAATTCTTCCATGACCCGCATCAACTTCGGCGCTTCGTCGGCCGGAATGCTGCGGAAGCGCAAGGGCAGTTGATTCGCGCCCAGGTGCTGATCCTTCAACTCCTGTATCATCTGCTCAAACTGGCCGTTCGCCGCGACCTCAGCGTTGAACTCGGCGATCATGTCATTCGCCGACATCTCATCCTGGCCGTGCGTCTGCGCTGTCGTATAAGCGCCGACAATCATCTGATCGAAGGGGATCGTCCGCCCGATGCCGACCTTGCTATGCGCCGGCTCAAACGTGAGCTCATGCACAATCTCGGTCTCGGCCGATGTCTGCACCGCGAACTTCGCCAGACCCATATAACTCAATATCGTCGTCACCGAAATCAGCAGCATCGCGATCGTCAGCATGAAGCGCCGATGCGAATAGCGCCGGCTCGGCGTCACATCCAGATAGGGCAGCAGCGCCAAACCGCCCAGGGCGATTGTCGGGAAGGCCACGCCCCAGAAGAACTTGTCGCCCAGCTTCAGCGCGCCCTGAATCCACAAGAAGTACCAAGGCGCTGTTGTGCCCAGCGGCGTCACCTGCGGATTGGCGTGATTCTCCAGCGGCGCGTGATAGAACCAGATGCAAAGCACCGTGATGATGAAGGTGGTCGCGCCCAGCCAGAACATCTCATAAGTCAACATGTCGGGGATGAAATAAACTCGCTTGTCCAGCGGCACGCGTTTGGCGCTGTCTTCGCCGATGTTCTCTTTCTGCGGCGGCAAGCTGTGCCCGTGGATGACCACCTTGTAATAATGCACGCCGAAGAAAACAAAAAGCAGCGCCGGCAAAGCCAGCACATGCAGCAGATAAAAACGCAGCAGACCATTCGCGCCCAGCTCCGGCGCGCCCCGCAGCAGCAAATTGACCTGATCGCCCACCACCGGCGTCGCCTCGGCCATCGACGCGCCAATCGTCACCGCCCACAGCGACAACTGATCCCAAGGCAGCAGATAGCCGGAAAAACTGAGAAAGCCCGTAATCACCAGCAATAACAAACCGCTGAACCAGGTGAACTGCCGCGGCTTCTTGTAACTCCCCGTGATCCACGTTCGCATCATGTGCATCGCCACCACCGCCACCATGAACTCGGCGCCCAGGCGGTGCATATCCCGCATCAACTGACCCAGCGGCACATTGCTCAAAATCGTCAGCATATCGCCATAAGCGATCTCCGGCGCTGGCGTGTACCAAAGCATCAGCAGCAAGCCGGTGATCGTCTCGAAGAAAACAAAATACGATGACAGCCAACCCAAGCGGAAGGTGGGATACATGCCGGTCACATCGCGATTGAAATAAGACGGGCGCATGTGCAGCCAAAAGCCGTCGGCATGCGGCGTCAAGCGCGGATTCGGGCGGCGGCTCGCGGCTTCCCCGCGGAAAGCCTCGCGCAAATCCTGCACGTTCAAGCCGGCGGTCAGGCGCTCGACAGAATCATCGATGCCTTCAAACACCGCTTTCTTGAAGCCCTTTGCCTTGACGTCATCCAGGAAAGACGGGAAGGGGAGGATGGTCATGGATACTCCTCGTCTCGCTTAAGCGGCGCTAGGGGTGCAATTCACCAACGATGCGCGCGCCGGTGTCAATTTGTATGCTCGTGATTTGCCGCTCCGGATCCAGCGGGATCGCCCCGCCATCCGTCGGCGTCTCGACCGTGCTGCCATCGGCGTAGGTCACAGTCGCGATGAAACTGTCCAGATTGCGCGGCGCCGGTCCCTCGATCCATGTCCCGTTAAGCTCAAACTTCGAACCATGACAGGGGCATTCGAAGCGGAAATTGGTCGGCACCCACTTGGGCAAACAGCCCAGGTGCGTACATACCTGGTAGAGCGCGTGCAGCCCGTCTGGGGTATGCGAGATGTGGAAGCGCCCCGAAGCCACGGTCACCGGCGCGGCGCCCGCATTCGGCAACTCCTCCGGATTAAAAGCGAACGTGCCGCCGAACTCGCCTTCCTTGAAGCGGGGGAAGGCAAACCAGATCAGACCGGCCGAAGCCTGCCCCAGCAGCAGCGCCATCGACGCCCCCCAAATGTAGTAGAGAAATTCCCGCCGGCTGGGTGCCGCCACTTGTATGCCGGGGGCGGCCGCCCGCCGCGCAGTCGCCGCGCTCATCGCGCCTGGATTTACCGATTCTGCTGTCGCCATAATGCCTTCCACTCCAACAGGATTGCCGCGTTGTTCCGCCAGGATTTCAAGTCGATTTCAGCGCAAGATTTTTCAATCGTTAAATATATCACAATCGAAAGAGAGTATACAAGTAAAAAGTTTTTGGGATTCCGATGGCGGGTAGTGCCAGCGTCAGAAAATGTAGGGGCGACCTATCAGGTCGCCCGCAAGGTGCAAGATGCTTCTCAAGTTGGTCATTCGGTGGTGGCTAATCCGCTAGCCCTAACTCCTGTATGTATGGCGACTGTACAGCGCCTTTGCGTAAAAGAATGGTGACTTCCTCTCTCGCACGGGTGAAGGCAACGTAAAAGACTCGACGTTCACCTTCCAGTTGTTCTGGCGTTCGCGCGTTCTTGCTCGGCCATATGCCA